>PBNE01000023.1 GCA_002722885.1 Rhodospirillaceae bacterium | reverse complement strand
TGGAAACGACGAATCCCGCAACACTTCGTCCATATTTTTTGAGGACACCCCTTGGGGGGGTGTCCTCAAAAAACAATGGCGGAGAGAGAGGGATTCGAACCCTCGATGGGCTTTTGACCCATACTCCCTTAGCAGGGGAGCGCCTTCGACCACTCGGCCACCTCTCCGCCGCCGCTTCTAAAGAGGTCGCTTGGCCCCGTCAACGCGTGTGGCGCATGTCACCCCTTACAGGCCGGGTTCTCGAAGCGCTGCACCTCGATCGTGTGTCCGTCCGGATCCTTGACTAATAAGATGTAGACCCCGAACTGCGGCAGGGCGTGCGGTGCGCCTTCTTTCCTGACGCCGCGCTCGGTCAGCCGCCGATAAACGCCGTCGACATCGTCGGTCACCAGTGTCAGGCACACGCCTTCGGGCACGCGGCGGCGGGGGCTGTCACTCTCGATGCAAACGCCGAGAAAACCCTGATTCGAAACGCGGTAGGTTTTCGCAGGGCCTTCATCAAGAACACGCGGCAAGCCAAGGCTGTCGCCATAGAACTGCGCAGCACGGTCCAGATCCGGCGTGTGGACGAAGGTCACGAAGCCGTCGAAGTCAGCCATCGGCCGGTTCTCCAAGGTTGTCGGACAGAATTCCTCCGGTCATGCGCACCAGTGCCGCAGGCGATTCGGGAAAGACACAATGAGGATGACCGACCGCCGCATAGATCATCTCGTAACGCTGCAGGCCGGCATCGATGGCAATAGGCAGCGGGCTGGCGTGGGCGAGTGGCAGCGCGCCACCGATTGAAAAGCCGGTCACGGCCTTCACCGCGTCCGCATCGCCCCGACCGACCTTGCCAGGAATTCCCAGAACCTCCGGCAGCAGCTTGGCGGCGACCAGAGCCATAACGGGCGCTCCGTCAATGGCAAAGACTAGCGATTTGACGATCTGGCCGAGTGCACACGCCACCGAGGTGGCCGCATCCTCGGCCGAGCGCGCAGTCTCCGCGAGTTCGATCACACGCGCCGTGCTGTCCGCGTTCTCCAGCGCCGCCTGCACGCGCTGCACCGAGGCTCGCGCCAACACGCTCACGAGGGCACGTCCGTGCCTCGCTTCACTGCCTCGCGGGCTCCAATAGTGTCGTACCAGCGCCTGGTGTTGGGAAATTGGCTCCAGTCGGTATCGTACCATTCAGCCCGCATCACCCAGGGCCAGGTGGCGACATCTGCAATCGAATAGTCGCCCGCCAGGTAATCGTGTTCGGCCAGCCGCCGGTTCATCACACCCAGCAAGCGCATCGCCTCATCGCGATAGCGCTTCTTGCCATAGGGTACGTCTTCCCTGGCGAACTTGATGAAATGATTGGCCTGGCCGAACATCGGCCCCACGCCGGCCATCTGGAACATCAGCCATTGCAACACCTCGTAGCGGGCACGCGACTCCGTCGGAATCAGCTTGCCGGTCTTCTCGGCGAGATAGATCAGGATTGCGCCTGATTCGAACAGGCTAATCGGGGCACCGCCGGGTCCGTCGGGATCGACAATTGCGGGGATCTTGTTATTCGGACTGATCGCCAGAAACTCCGGCCTGAACTGTTCGTCAGCCCCAATATCGACCCGATGCACCTCATAGGGCAGCGCGATTTCCTCAAGCATGATCGACACCTTGCGACCATTCGGAGTTGGCGAAGTAAAAAGCTTTATCAATAACTTACCCTTTCTTTCTTATCTTTCTTCTCAGAAACTAAATCCATATCGAATAAAGGAACGGACCAGCGTTTGAAGACCACAACGAGCACCATCCCGGCGATGAAGCCGCCGATGTACGCCCACCAGGCCGTATCGTTGTCGGGATCGCCATTCAGCACGAAGGCCGAGCCGACCTGAAACAGGCCCCAGAAGATCAGGACCAGGCCGACATGGAGCCGGATCGGGATCATACGCAGGACGAGAACGATCATGCGCCGGCGCGGATGCAGCATGAGATAGGCCCCGAGAACACCAGCGATGGCGCCGCTGGCGCCGATTACGGGAGCCAGCGAATCCGGATCGACAAAGGCCTGCGTCAGCCCCGCCAAAACGCCACAGGCTACGAAGAAGAGAAGGAAGCGCGTGTGGCCCATGGCATCCTCGACGTTGTCGCCAAAGATCCAGAGAAACAGCATGTTGCCGCCCAGATGATAGATACCGCTGTGGAGGAACATGGAGGTCAGCAGGGTCGCCCACGCCGGGATCACATCAAGATCAGGCGGCAGACTCATCTCATCGTTTAGGACCACCGGGATCACGCCGAAGCTAGCCCAGAGCTCCCATGTGCTCTGGTCGTCGAGCAGAGACTGGCCGCCGAACACAACAACGTTAACCGCGATCAGGCACACGGTCACCACCTGAAAGCGGATCAGGGTGATCGGGTTATCATCGGCAATCGGCAGAGAGGACACGGCCCATCAGGTCCCAAGCTCAGGCGTCTTGCAACGCCTGGCCGAGGTCGGCCCGCAGGTCGTCAATATACTCGACCCCGACCGAAAAGCGTAGCAGATCGGTTGGTACAGGGCTTTCGGGGCCCTCAACCGTGGCACGATGTTCGACGAGGCTTTCGACACCACCCAGTGAGGTCGCGATCTTGAACACCTTGAAACGCGCCCAGACACGACGGGCCGCCGCCTCACCACCTTTGATGCGGACCGAGAGCATGCCCCCGAAGCCGCCCGTCATCTGCGCTCCGGCCAGATTGTGTCCGGGAAAGCCTGGAAGACCGGGATAGAGCACCTGATCGACGGCCGGGTGACTGTCGAGCCAGATCGCGAGCGCCTTCGCATTCTCACAGCACCGGGCGACACGCAGATGGAGCGTGCGCAGACCGCGCATTAGCAGGAAGGCCTCGAACGGCCCCATGACTGCACCGGTCATGTGGCGCAGGTGGCAGATATGTTCCCAGAAAGGTGTGACCTCGCGTGTGACCAGAACCCCGCACAGAACATCACTGTGCCCGTTGAGGTACTTGGTGCCCGAATGCATGACGATGTCAGCGCCCAGCTCGAGCGGCTTGGTGATCAGCGGCGTCGCGAAGGTGCTGTCGACCACGCTCACCGCACCGGCCTTGCGCGCGATCGCCGTGGCGGACGCGATGTCGGTCACGGTCATGGTCGGATTGGCCGGGGTCTCAAGCCAGACGACCTTCGTCACGCTCGGCTCCACGGCAGCCTGCAGGGCATCGAGATCACCAGTCGGGAACCAGCTCACACGGATTCCCCAGGGCTCGACGACCTCCGCCATCAGGCCGCGCAGGGCCCAGTAGAGCGTCTCCTGCATCACCACGTGGTCACCCGACTTCAGCGCCTGAAACACCGCCGAAGTGGCGGCCATGCCGGAGGCAAAGACCCGCGCCTCGGCCCCGCCTTCCATATCGGCAATCACGGCTTCGGGCTGTTCGTAGGTCGGGTTCTGGTCGCGGCCATAGGCATAGGGTTTGCCATAGGCCGCGGGGTCGGTTGCATAGGTCGTTGCCATATGGATCGGCAGCACGACCCCCTTGTGATCCGCGCCGGTCCATCCGAGCCCCTGGGCCAGCTTCGTCGCCGTCCCCAGAGGCCGGTTCACGGCATCACCGGCCAGAGCCGCATCGAGGTCAGCCACGAGGTCATCAGCGTCTTCCAGTCCGATCGACAACCGGAGCTGGTTCGGTGGCACCGGTGATTCATAGCCATCGGAGCTCTTGCGATGCTCCACCAGACTTTCCGGTCCGCCCAACGATGTCGCGCTCTTGAAAACCCTCGTGGCGTGGTAGACTGCCAGCGCATCGTCCTGATCGCCCATCACATCGAACGAGACCATCGCCCCGAAGCCGGCCATCTGGCGTTTGGCTTCGGCATGGGTGCCGTGGCCGGTAAGCCCGGGGTAGAAGACCCGCGACACGCCGGGGTGCTGTTCCAGAAACCCCGCCACGACCTCCGCGTTGGCCTGGGCCTTTTCCATCCTAAGGTGCAGCGTGCGCAAGCCGCGCAGCAGCAGCCAGGTCTCGAATGGTCCCAGCATAGCGCCGGACCGCATGCGCATCCGGTCGAGCCGGTGCCAGAACGCATCCTTGCGCCGGGTCGCGATGGTTCCGCAGACCACATCGCTGTGACCGTTTAGAAACTTCGTACCCGAATGCAGCACAATGTCGGCGCCGTGATCGAGCGGACGGCTGATCGGCGGCGGACAGAACGTGCTGTCCACCACGACAAGGGCACCTGCCTCGTGCGCGATTTCAGAGAACCGGTCGACGTCGACCACCACTATCTCTGGGTTTGATGGCGTTTCGACCCAGACCACTTTCGTCTGGCCCGGCCGCAGTACCGCTGCCATCGCCTCGGCATGACCGGTTGCATAGGTATCGATGGAAATGCCCCATGCATTGGCCATGTCGTTGATCAGGTAGTGGATGCCGCCGTAACCGTGGTCAGGCATGACCACGTGGTCACCAGTCTCCAGCGCCTCGAATACCATGGCCATCGAGGCCGAGCCCGAGCCCGTCACCATGGCGGCTTCGCCATGCTCAAGTTCAGCGATCAACGCTTCGACCTGCCAGTAGCAGGGATTGTCGGGCCGGCTGTACCAGAGTCCTTCATCGGACCTGAGTTCCGGGCCGCGCACGAAGGTCGTCGCCGCCTGAATCGACGGCGCCAGGCCGCCCGTCGTCTCTTCCAGCCAGCCCATGGCCTGAGCAAGCTGGGTGTCGGCATGCCAGCCGCCGGCGTCAGCCATGGAGTTTCTTGCGCAGAATCTCGTTCACTGCCTTCGGATTGACCTTGCCGCCCGAGGCCTTCATGACCTGGCCGATGAAGAAGCCGAAGAGCTTGTCCTTGCCGCCACGGTACTCGGCGACCTTCTCGGTCTCGCGCGCCATGACCTCATCGATCACCGCTTCGATCGCGCCGGTGTCGGTGACCTGCTTGAGGCCCTTCTCTTCAACGATCGCGGCAGCCCCCTTGCCGGTCTCGAACATGTCGGCAAAAACGTCCTTGGCGATGCGGCCCGAGATTGTGTCATCGGTAATCAGATCGATCAGTTCACCCAACGCGTCGGCGCTGACGGGGCTGCCTTCAACACCCTTGCCGGCTTTGTTGAGCTGGCCGAAGAGTTCGGAGATGACCCAGTTCGCCGCGAGCTTCTTGTCACGACCTTCGGCCACGGCCTCGTAGAAATCCGCGTTCTCCTGCTCGGCCACGAGCACACCTGCGTCATAGGCCGAAAGACCGAACTCGCTCATAAACCTGTCCCGCTTGGCGGCGGGCAGTTCAGGAATCTGGGCCGCAATACCATCGATCCAGCTCTGCTCGATCCGCAACGGCAGCAGGTCCGGGTCGGGGAAGTAGCGATAATCATGCGCCTCTTCCTTGCTGCGCATGCTGCGAGTCTCGTTACGCCCGACGTCGAACAGGCGGGTTTCCTGATCGATCGAGCCACCGGCTTCGAGAATGTCGATCTGGCGCGTGGCCTCGAACTCGATCGCCCGCTGCAGGAAGCGCACGGAATTGAGGTTCTTGATCTCGCAGCGGGTGCCCAGCTCGCCGCCGGGCTTGCGCACGGAGACGTTGGCATCCACCCGCATCGAGCCTTCCTGCATGTTGCCGTCACAGGTGCCGGCGTAACGCACGATGGTGCGCAGCTTGCGCACGTAATCGGCCGCTTCCTCGGGCGAACGCATGTCGGGCTGGGACACGATTTCCATCAGCCCCACACCCGAACGGTTGAGATCGACATAGGAGCTCAAAGGGTCCTGGTCGTGCATGCTCTTGCCGGCATCCTGCTCGACGTGCAGGCGCTCGATCCCGATCCGCTTGGTCTCACCGTCTTCGAGATCGATATCGATGAAGCCGCCGGACACGACGGGCTGCAGATACTGCGAGATCTGATAGCCCTGCGGCAGATCGGGATAGAAGTAGTTCTTCCGGTCGAACACGGAGTATGTGTTGACCGTGCCGTTGATCGCCAGACCGGTCTTCACAGCCTGCTCGATACAGGCCAGGTTGATCACCGGCAGCATGCCCGGCATGCCGGCGTCGACCGACGAAACGTGGGCATTGGGTTCGGCACCGAAGGCAGCCGATGCGCCAGAAAACAGCTTTGAGTTCGAAATGATCTGGGCGTGAACCTCAAGACCGATGACGTATTCCCAGGTACCGGTTACTCCTTCAATCGTGGCTGCCATGGCTCAGTACCCCTCCGGACGGGCGTCAAAACCGGCAGCCTCTTCCAGGGCGCGGCCGACACGCAGGACGGTCTGTTCATCGAACGCCTTGCCTATAATCTGCAGACCAAGCGGCAGCCCGTCGGCCGTTAGGCCGGCAGGCACGGAAAGCCCGGGAAGCCCGGCTAGGTTCACCGGCACGGTGAAGACGTCGTTGAGATACATCGCCACGGGATCGGTCGGCGGGTCATCAGCACTGAACGCCGCGGACGGGGTCGCGGGCGTCAGGATTGCATCGACCGACTGCCAGGCTTCCCGGAAATCATCGGCGATTCTTGTGCGCACTTTCTGGGCCTTCAGATAATAGGCATCGTAGTAACCGGCCGACAGCACATAGGTGCCGATTAGCACACGGCGCTTGACCTCCGCGCCGAAGCCCTGGGATCGGGTCTGTTCATACATCTCGGTGAGGTCATCGCCATCGACGCGCAGGCCGAACTTCACGCCGTCATAGCGGGCCAGGTTCGACGACGCCTCAGCGGGCGCAACCACATAATACACCGGCAGCGCATACTTCGTGTGCGGCAGGCTGATTTCGATAGTCTTCACACCCTGCTCTTCGAGCCAGCGAATGCCCTGCTGCCACAGGGCCTCGATCTCATCAGGCATGCTGTCGACCCGGTACTCCTTCGGAATGCCAATCGTCATGCCTTTGACGCCCGCATCGAGGCCCTCTTCGAAATCGGGCACGGTGACATCGGCCGAGGTCGAGTCCTTGGGATCATGACCGGACATTGCGCCCAGCATGATCGCGGCATCACGCACCGAGCGTGTCATCGGTCCCGCCTGATCGAGTGACGAGGCAAAGGCCACGATGCCCCAGCGGGAGCAGCGCCCGTAGGTCGGCTTCAGGCCGACAATACCCGTGAAGGCCGCAGGCTGGCGGATTGAGCCGCCGGTGTCCGTTCCCGTTGCCCCGAGCGCCAGCCGCCCTGCAACGGCAGAAGCCGATCCGCCGGATGATCCGCCGGGCACCAGACGACGGTTGTCGTCCTTCGCACGCCAGGGGTTGATTGCGCCGCCGTAGTAGCTCGTGAGGTTGGCCGAACCCATGGCGAACTCGTCGAGGTTCGTCTTGCCCAACATGACCGCACCTTCGGCGAACATGTTGGTGGTGACCGTCGACTCATAGAACGGGTGGAAGCCGTCCAGGACGTGCGAGCCCGCCGTGGTCAGCACATCTTTCGTACAGAACAAGTCCTTGATGGCAACTGGGATGCCCTCGAGCTTGCCTGCCTCACCCGAGGCGCGGCGCACATCGGATGCCGTGGCCATCTCCAGCGCCGCTTCCGGCGTCTCGGTGATGTAGGCGTTGAGTTCCCGATGCGATTCCACCGCGCCGATCTGGGCTTCGGTCAGCTCCTTTGACGAGGTTTCGCCGCTAGCAAGCAGGTCGCGCGCCTCGGCAATCGTGAGATCGGTGAGCGCGCTCATTCCACCACCTTCGGCACGACAAAGAAGTTCTGGGCGGATTTCGGCGCGTTCCTGACAATGTCATCGGCGCGGCCGCCGTCTGTGACGACATCCTCTCGGGACTTCAGAATCACCTCGACAACACTGGTCATCGGCTCGACGTTGTCGGTGTCGACCTCGCCCAGTTGTTCGACCCAATCGAGGATACCGGAGAGCTCACCCGCCAGGCGGTCCTGCTCTTCATCCGTGGTGGCGATGCGCGCAAGGCGTGAGATGCGCGCAACAGTGGCTTTATCGAGCGACATATGACAATGTCCCCTGCCGCAACTCATTGAAACGGCTTGGAAAATTGTGACCGAGAGTGACCCGGAGCGCGCGAACCTAACACCGGCCCCAAAGGGCGACAAGCCTGTCCGGGTGCTGGAAGACCTGTTGCGTCTTTCTCCCTCAGGAAGTCTGCTCGGACTCGACCCGGGAACCCGCACTATCGGCGTCGCCACCAGCGATACCACGCGCCTGATTACCACCCCACTCGAAACCATCAGGCGTACAAAGTGGAGCCGGGATGCCGAACGCCTGCAAGCCATCGCCGAAGAACGCACCATCACCGGCATCGTGTTGGGTTACCCGCTCAATATGGATGACAGCGAAGGACCGCGCGCCCAGGCGGCACGCCAAATGGGCAACAACCTGATCCGTGCGCTCGGGCTTCCGGTCCTGCTGTGGGACGAACGCCTCAGCAGCTTCGAAGCCGAAACCATGATGCAGGAACGGGGGCTGACCAAAAAACAGCAGGCCCCCAAGGTCGACAGCATGGCCGCCGCTATCATCCTGCAGAACGTCCTCGATCTGGCCCGGCAGGGCGGCTGACATCGATGCTGGCGACGTTCTCGGCCCTCACGCCCATCTTTCTCGTGATCGCGCTCGGCATCGGCCTGCGTCACTGGCTGGCGCGGGATGTCAGCTTTTGGCGCACGGTCGAACGGCTAACCTACTTTGTGCTGTTCCCCTCCCTGCTGGTCCACCGCCTGATGACGACGGACCTGCCCGGCAACGAGGTGACCAGCGCGATCCTGGCTCTCGTCATTCCCGCTGTCGTCATGGCACTCGTTCTGATCGCCCTGCGTACCCGGCTTGCGATGAAGGGGCCGGACTTCCCGTCCTTTCTGATGGGGTCGATCCGTTTTAACAGCTATGCCGGACTTGCGGCCGCCTATGCCCTCTATGGCGCCGACGGCCTCGCGCTCTTTGCCCTTCTCCTCGCGGTCTACATTCCCACAGTAAACGTCATCAGCACCGGCGTTCTCGCTCGCTACGCGGGTCAGGATGCCGCACCGCTGGCGTCCGTCCTCCGCGCGGTGATCACCAACCCGATCATCGTGGCCTGTGTCGGTGGTATCAGCCTCAATCTACTCGGCCTGCGCCTGCCCCTGGTGCTCGACAACACGCTCACCATCCTGGGCGATGCGGCCCTCGGTTTCGGTCTTATTTCAGTCGGTGCAGCGTTGCATCTTGAGAGCCTGCGTCTTGGTCGGCGCATCATCACAGGTGCCAGCGTGATCAAGCTGCTATTGCTGCCGGTTCTCTCCGCCGTGCTTTGCACCCTGTTCGGGGTCGAAGGTTATGCACAGGGTGTCGTGGTGCTCTTCGCCGCCCTGCCCTGTTCGCCCGCGGCCTACGTTCTGGCCCGTCAACTGGGCGGAAACGCAGAGTTGATGGCAGGCATCATCACTGGCACGACGGCGGCAGCCATCCTCACCATGCCGGTCATGCTGGCGATTTTGGCGTGACGGATCGACATACCTCGTTTAAGAACTCGGCTTCAGCATGACCGCTGATCCTTCGCCCTCCGATTTCACCCATCGCCACCTGCTTGGCATCGAGGATTTATTCCCCGATGACATCAAGCATCTGCTCGATTTGGCCGATGGCTACGTCTCGCTGAACCGGCGTGCTGAGAAGAAACAGAACACCCTGCGCGGCCGCACCCAGATTAATATGTTCTTCGAAAGCTCAACCCGGACACGCACGTCCTTCGAGCTGGCCGGGAAACGTCTGGGTGCCGATGTCATCAACATGTCGCCCACGACCAGCGCGATCAAAAAGGGCGAGACCCTGATCGACACCGCTGCGACGCTCAACGCGATGCACCCGGATGTCCTGGTGGTGCGTCATCCCGACAGTGGCGCGGTGAAGCTTCTGGCCAACGCGGTCAACGCGGCCGTCATCAACGCCGGCGACGGCAGCCATGAACACCCGACTCAGGCCCTGCTCGACGCTCTGACCATCCGCCGCCGCCTCGGCCGACTTTCGGGCCTCACCGTCGCCATTTGCGGGGATATCGCCCACAGCCGGGTCGCGCGGTCGAACATTCTGCTCTTCAACACAATGGGTGTGCGGGTGCGGCTGGTTGCCCCGCCGACCCTGTTGCCGACCAAGGCCGACCGCTACGGCGTTGAAGTCCATCATGACATGCGTGAAGGCCTGAAGGACGTCGACATCGTCATGATGCTGCGTCTTCAGACTGAGCGGATGCAGGGCAGTTTTGTGCCGAGCGAACGCGAGTACTTCCAGTTCTACGGCCTCGACTACGACAAGCTGGCGGTCGCCAAGCCCGATGCCCTGATCATGCATCCGGGCCCGATGAACCGCGGCATCGAGATCGACAGCGAAGTGGCCGACGACATCAACCGCAGCGTCATCCTCGATCAGGTCGAGATGGGCGTGGCGGTTCGTCAGGCCTGCATGGAGGTTCTGGCCAACAATCTCGATGACCCGGAGCACAACCAGTGACCCCGGTGATCGCGGATCTTTCGGTCAAAAAACAGAAGGCCGGTCGCGTTGCCTATGTGAACGCACGGCTGGTCGATCCGGCCAGTACGCGCGATGAAACAGGCGGGCTGCTGACCGACGGCGAACGCATCGCCGATCTCGGCAGCCACATCACCACCGATGGCCTCGCTAACGACATCGAGGTGATTGATGCGGCGGGCCAGGTGCTGGCCCCGGGACTCGTCGACATGCGCGCACACCTGCGGGAGCCGGGCTTCGAGCATCAGGAAACGATCCATACCGGCAGCCGGTCTGCAGCCGTGGGCGGCATCACCACAATTGCCTGTATGCCCAGCACCGACCCCACGATCGATGATGTTTCGCTGGTCCATTTCATCGAGCGCCGCGCCCGCGAGACCTCGCTGGTGCGCGTCCACCCCATCGCAGCGATCACCAAGGACCGCAAGGGCGAGCAACTCACCGAGATCGGCCTTCTCTCCGAGGCTGGCGCCGTGGCCTTCTCCGATGGCCTGCACACCATCATGAACGCCAACGTGCTGCGCAGGGCCCTGTCCTACGGCACGATTTTCAACGCCCTGTTCATTCATCATGCCGAGGAGATGAACCTTTCGGGCTCAGGTGCCATGAACAGTGGTGAGGTTTCGACCCGTCTGGGACTGCCCGGCATGCCGGCCGAAAGCGAGGCCATCATGGTCGCGCGTGACATCCGGCTCGCCGAGATGACCGGCGGACGGCTCCATCTCGCGCACATCACGACAATCGAGAGTATCGGGCTGGTCCGTGACGCCAAGGCTCGCGGCCTCAAGGTCACCGCTGACACCGCACCGCACTACCTGGCGCTCAACGAAAACGCGGTGGGCGATTACCTGACTTTCGCCAAGGTCCGCCCACCTCTGCGCGCCGAAGACGACAGGCAGGCGCTTGTCGAGGCGGTGAAGGACGGTACGGTCGACGCCATCGTTTCCGACCATGCGCCCCACGATCAGGACAGCAAGCGCCAGCCCTTCGTGCAGGCGGCCTTCGGGATCGTCGGTTTGGAGACCATGCTGCCTCTGGTGCTGGAGATGGTGCACAACGGCCATATGTCCCTGACCCGTGCACTGGCGACCGTGACCTCGGCCCCCGCTGACCTTCTGGGCCTCGAAGCGGGACGCCTGGAAAAAGACGCCCCGGCCGATCTCGTGCTGTTCGACATGGACAAACCCTGGCGTGTCGACATCAAAGCCTTCCAGAGCAAGTCCAAGAACTCACCCTTCGAGGGCCGTCCCCTTCAGGGACGTGCTACGCGCACCGTCGTGAGCGGCCGCACCGTCTTCCATCTTTCCTAACCAGGCGTCCCCGTGACACCATGGCTCTCGTTGGCTGACCGGAACCCCGCTCGTGTTCGATGATCGCATCATCACCCTCGACGCCCTGCCCTTCCTGTGGCCCTACGCAGCATGCGCATTGGCAGCCTATCTGATCGGTTCGATCCCATTCGGCCTGGTCCTGACCCGGCTGGCAGGCCAGGGTGACATCCGCACCATCGGGTCCGGCAGCACCGGCGCAACCAACGTCCTGCGTACCGGGCGCAAGGATCTCGCCGCCCTCACGCTGCTCCTCGACGCGGGCAAGGGCGCGCTCGCCGTCCTGCTGGCCCATGAGTTCGGCGGCCCCGACTTTGTTGTTATCGCTTCGGTTGTCGTGCTGGTCGGCCACATGTTCCCGGTGTGGCTACGCTTCAAGGGCGGCAAGGGTATTGCGACTGGTCTCGGCGCCCTTTTGAGCATCGCCTGGCCTGTCGGTCTGGCCGGGTTCGCGACATGGTTTGTGATCGTCCTGGCGACACGTTACGTGTCATTAGGAAGTATAATTTCATCTTTATTTTCAATTATTTATGTTTGGTATTTTACACATGATATCCAATACGTTCAGACTGTTGCGATCCTCGCCGTGCTGACACTGTTTGCCCATCGCTCCAACATGGTGAGGCTGGCACGCGGCGAGGAATCGAAGATCGGCGAGAAGGCATGACAGCGGGCCTCATCGCGCATCTGCGCCTTGCCCGTGCCGAGACCGTCGGCCCCCGAACCTATCAGACCCTGATCCGCCGCTTCGGTTCCGCCGAGGCTGTGCTCAATGCCCTGCCCGAGCTAGCCGCTCGTGGCGGACGCCTGAAGGATGTGGTGATCCCTCAATCTGGACCCATCTAGGCCGAGCTGGACGAACTGGAACGGCTGGGCGCCCGATGTCTGGTGTTGCGTGAACCCGGCTATCCGCCAGACCTCGCATAAATCTATGACCCGCCTTCGGTCATTGCGGTCCACGGCAACGCAGACCTCTCGAAGGAACAGCAGATCGCGATTGTCCGCTCGCGAAACGCCTCGGCGTCAGGCCGACGGTTTGCCGAAACGCTGACGCGAGATCTGGGCGAAGCCGGCTTCGTCGTGACATCCGGGCTGGCCCGCGGCATCGACACCGCCGCCCACCGTGGAGCCATCGAAAACGGAACGGTGGCTGTGCTGGCCGGCAGCATCAATGTTGCCGGCGGCATCAATGTTGTTTACCCACCCGAGAACGAAGGCCCGCATCGGGACGTGGCCACACGTGGCGCATTGGTGAGCGACCAGCCCCTGGGACTCAAGCCACGGGCCGGCCATTTTCCCCGCCGCAATAGGATTGTTGCCGGACTGGCGTCCGGCACGCTTGTCGTCGAGGCCAACGAACGATCCGGCGCATTGATCACAGCTCGGCTCGCCGCCGAAAACGGCCGTGATGTCTTCGCTGCACCCGGCTCGCTACAGGACCCCAAAGCACGCGGGACCAACCGCCCTCATTCGCGACGGCGCAGCACTGATCCAGAGCGTCGATGACATCATCGAGGCCCTGGAAACACCGGGCCGGATGATCTCGAAATCGACCTCGGACACACCGCCAGAACCGCCTCTTGATGCGCCGGATCTAGCTGTGGATGAGCCGCCTCAGCACAACCGCGGACGGTTGGTTTCAGCGCTTGGCGCCGATCCTGTCGAGGTTGACGAACTGGTACGCCGGTGCCAAGTAACCCCCGCCGAAGCCCAGATTCTCTTTTTGGAGCTGGAGTTGGCAGGCCGGATCGAGCGGCATCCTGGCAACAAGATTGCCCTGATATCGACCTGATTTTCGGCTTTCGTATCAGTCACTTGAGTCATTCCAGAGGCGAAGCATGCAGGTCGTAGTCGTCGAGTCGCCAGCCAAGGCCAAGACGATCGAGAAGTATCTCGGCGACGATGTCACCGTGCTCGCGAGCTATGGCCATGTGAGTGATTTGCCGCCCAAGGACGGCTCGGTCATCCCGGACAAGGATTTCGAGATGATCTACGAGACCGGCGACAAGGCGAAGAAGCCCCTTAAGGCAATCGCCGACGCCCTGCACGGCGCCGACAGCCTTGTTCTCGCGACCGATCCAGACCGCGAGGGTGAAGCGATCTCGTGGCATGTCCTGAACTGGCTAAAAGAAAAGAACATCATCAAGGACCGCAGCGTCAGCCGCGTCGTGTTCCACGAGATCACTCGCGATGCGGTCCGTGAGGCTATGGCCCAGCCGCGTGAGATCGACATGGATCTCGTCAACGCGCAGCAGGCCCGCCGCGCCCTCGACTATCTCGTGGGTTTCAACCTGTCGCCGGTGCTGTGGCGCAAACTGCCGGGCAGCCGCTCGGCAGGCCGTGTCCAGTCCGTCGCCCTACGCCTGATCTGCGCCCGTGAGGCGGAGATCGAGGCCTTTGTTCCGCAGGAGTACTGGACGGTCGACGCCGACTTCCTGAAGGACGCCGGCGGCAAGGCCGTGGCGCGCCTGACCCAGCTGGACGGCACCAAACTCGACAAGTTCGCCCTCTCTGATCGCTCGCGAGGCGAAGCCGCAGCACGCCGCGTCCGGGAAGGCTCGTTCAGCGTGGCATCGGTCGAGCGCAAGCAGGTCAAACGCAATCCCAACCCGCCCTTCATCACCTCGACCTTGCAGCAGGAAGCCTCGCGCAAGCTGGGCTTCGGTGCACGGCGGACCATGCAGGTTGCCCAGAAGCTCTACGAAGGCATCGACCTCGGCGGCGAGACTACCGGCCTGATCACCTATATGCGAACCGATAGTGTCGCGTTGTCGCAGACCGCACTCGACGGCGCACGTCAGCTCATCCGCAGCGAGTTCGGTGACCGTTACCTTCCCGAGAAGGCCCGGACCTTCAACTCATCTACACGCAATGCGCAGGAAGCCCATGAAGCCGTGCGCCCGACCGCGTTCGAGCGCACGCCCAAGGAGATGGCGGCCTATCTCGATGAGGATGGTGCCCGCCTCTACGAGCTGATCTGGAAGCGCGCCTTGGCCAGCCAGATGGCCCAGGCGCTGCTCGACCAGGTTGGGGTGGATATCGCCGCGTCATCCAAGGACGTCGTGTTGCGCGCGACAGGCTCCGTGGTGGCGTTCGACGGCTTCATGAAGCTCTATCGCGAAGACCGCGATGATCCCAGCGACGAAGATGACGACAAAGAGCGCCGCCTGCCGGATGTGCAGGAAGGCGAGTCCCTCAAGGTCGGCGAAGTGCGCCCAGACCAGCATTTCACCGAACCGCCGCCGCGTTACTCGGAAGCGAGCCTGGTCAAGCGCATGGAGGAGCTCGGCATCGGCCGGCCCTCGACCTACGCCTCGATCATCGGCGTGCTGCAGGACCGCGAGTATGTCATCCTCGACAAAAAGCGATTCCTGCCGCAGGACCGTGGCCGCCTGGTTATTGCGTTCCTGGAAGCCTTCTTTCCGAACTATGTCGAGTACGGTTTCACTGCTGAACTCGAACAGGAGCTCGACCGCGTTTCCAACGGCGACATCAACTGGAAGGTCGTGTTGCGCGACTTCTGGGAAGCCTTCCATCTGGCCGTTCAGGAAGCCGGTGAACTGGAGCGCCCGAAGGTTCTCGAAGAAATCGAGAAGACCCTGGAAGACCATATCTTCCGCAAGGGCACGGGCGGCGAAGACCTCCGCCGCTGCCGCGCCTGCAAGGACGGCACCCTGGGCCTCAAACTTGGCAAGTTCGGCGCCTTTGTCGGCTGTTCTAACTACCCCGACTGCAAGTTCACCCGCCAGCTCGTGGCGAGCGAAGACGAGGATGCCGCGGCCGGTGAAGACGGGGGGGCCAAACACCTCGGTGATGATCCGGAGACCGGCCTTGCCGTGACCCTGCGTCGTGGCCCCTACGGACCCTACCTCCAGAAGGGCGAGTCTGAGGAAAAGGCCAAGCCGCCACGGATCGCCGTACCGAAGGGCACTGCGCTTGATGCGATAGATCTGGAACTCGCGCTGCGTCTGCTCTCCCTGCCGCGCGAAGTCGGCAAGCATCCAGATGACAGTGAGCCGGTATTGGCCGGCATCGGCCGCTTCGGCCCCTACCTGAAACACGGCAAGGGCTACACCTCAATTCCGAAGGACGAGGATGTCCTCACCATCGGCCTGAATCGGGCCGTGACCCTGATCGCCGAGAAGATTGCGCGTGGCAGCGGGCGTGGCCGTGCTGCCCTTGTTCTGAAGGAACTGGGCACGCATCCCGACGACAAGTCACCGGTCGAGGTGAAGAAGGGCCGTTACGGGCCGTACATCGCACACAAGCGAACCTTCGCCTCGCTGCCCAAAGGCATGGAGCCCGAGGACGTCACGATGGAGATGGCGCTGGAGCTTCTGACCAAGAAAAAGGAAGCAAAATCCGGCAAGAAGGCCACGCCGAAAAAGGCTGCGGCCAAAAAGAAGGCAGGTCCGAAGAAGAAGATGGCGAAGAAGAGCGCGCCTGAGGGCGCATCCGATGACAACCCGGAAGCCTGACGACACGTCTCTTCCCACACGCGATCAGCTGCTCGCGTTCATTGCCGACAATCCCGGCCGTGTCGGCAAGCGCGAGATTGCGCGCGCCTTCGGGGTGACCGGCAGTCACCGGCGCGCCGAACTCAACCAGCTCCTGCGTGACCTCAAGAAGGAAGGCCAGATCGGCCGCTCCGCAGGGAGATGTCTGGAGCTCACCGGTGACCTGCCGTCGGAAACCATGGTCGAGGTCATCGAACTCGACGACGAAGGCAACGCCATCGCCGAACCGGTCATTTGGCAGGGCGACCGACCCGCACCGCAGATCGCGCTGGTGCCCCACACTGGCCGCAAGCCCCTGCCCGCGCCCGGGCTGGGCGAACGCGCGATTGTCCAGATACGTCACCTGCCGAACGGCACCTACCAGGGCCGTGTCCGCCGTCTGCTCGACACCGACAGCCAGCAGGTCGTTGGAATCTACAAGCAGACCCCGACAGGAGGCCGCATCCAGTCGACCGACCGGAAGCAGGCGCACGACTACCGTGCGGAGGTTCCGTCCGGGCTAGAACTGGACGACGGTGACCTCGTGCTTGCCGAACCCATGTCGACGCGACGATTCGGCCCCGTTCCGGCCCGGGTCGTGCGCCGCTTGGGAACCTGGGACGACACTGACACCATCAGCCTGATCGCCATCGCAACCCATGGCATTCCAATCCGCTTTCCCGATGGTGCGATGGAAGAGGCACGGGCTGCCGAACCGGTCACGGAGCCAGGCAAGCGCACCGACCTACGGCAGATTCCTCTGATCACCATCGACGGTGCCGACGCCCGCGACTTTGACGATGCCGTCTTCGCTGAGCCGACGTCCGAACACGGCGCCGCCTGGCATGCGATTGTCGCCATCGCCGACGTCGCTCACTACGTCCGGCCCGGCGGAGACCTGGACCGCTCGGCTTACCGCCGCGGCAACTCGGTCTATTTCCCTGATCGTGTCGTGCCGATGCTGCCCGAGCGCCTTTCCAACGACCTCTGCTCGCTACGGCCTAATGAAGACCGCGCTTGCATGGCTGTCCATCTCTGGATCAGCGACGACGGCATTCTCAACCGCTGGCGCTTCGTACGCGGCCTCATGCGGTCAGCCGCCCGCCTGACTTATGACCAGGTTGAAGCCCATCATCAGCGCCAGCCCTGCGAAACCTCCGAACGTGTACCCGAAGGTCAGATCGAGCATCTCTATGGTGTCTATGGATCGCTTCTAAGCGCGCGGGTCGAGCGCGGCGCTCTCGACATCGACCGGCCCGAACGCCAGGTCGCGTTTGGCGACGACGGCCGCATCTCCGAAATCTCACTGCGCGAACGCCACCACAGCCACAAGCTGATCGAAGAGCTGATGATCGCAGCCAATGTCGCTGCGGCGCGACAGCTTGAAGAAAACCGCATGCCCGTCATGTACCGCATTCACGATCAGCCGACGCCCGAAAAAGCGGAGGGTCTGCGCGAGTACGTCACCAGCCTGGGGCTGTCGCTGCGCAAGACGCCACAGCTCAGGCCCGGTGACTTTGCGCAGGTCCTCAAGCGCGCGGCCGAAACCGAACACAAGGATGCGGTCAACGAAGCGGTTCTGCGCACCCAGTCTCAGGCCCTGTACAGCCCCGAGAACATTGGGCATTTCGGGTTGGGCCTGGAAACCTACGCCCATTTCACCTCGCCGATCAGGCGCTATGCCGACATTCTTGTCCACCGCGCCCTGATCCGTTCCCTGCGGCTGGGGGCCGGCGCACTTCCCGAAGATGCAGCAACCGGTTTCGACAAGACCGGTGTGCACATCACGGCCACCGAGCGGCGTGCCATGAAGGCCGAACGCAGTGCGATGGATCGATACATGGCCGGCTACATGGCCGACCGCCTGGGCCAGACGATGACCGGACGCATCGTCGGGACCGGCCGCTTCGGTGTTTTCGTCCGCATTCACACCATCGAGGCCGACGGGCTCCTGCCGGCACGGCGCCTTCCGGGCGGTCCCTTCCGCGTGAACGACCGGACCCAGTCGCTCGAAGGGGATGGCGTGGCTTATCGGCTGGGTGATTCTGTGACCGTGAAGCTGGTCGAAGCCGATGCGGTGGCGGCCACGGTGGGTTTCGATCTCGTTGAAGGGGGCGTCGAGAGCAAGCGACAACGGGCACCGACCGGACGCCCGAAGAAATCCTCGCAGTACAAGAAACACAAGCGGAAACGCAAACGCTAGCGGCTCATCTGGCACGGCGGACGATTTCGGCCTACACTCCGCGGCCGCACGCAACGAAGGTTGCGGCAGACAAGGGGGCCATCATGGCGACACAGACGGCGGCTCGTTCCGAGCCACGCAGCGAACAGTCACGTCCGACAGCAGTCCAGCGCCGCTGGCTCGTCAGAGGTCTGGATCAGGCGGGTGGCAAGCTTCCCTTGTTCGACGAAGAAGGCCGGGAGATTGATCCACGCACGATCAAGAGCTGCATGCAGAAGGGTTGGGCCGAACCCTGGATCGCCAACCCGATCAAGCCGGACTGGCTTGTCTGCCGCCTGACAGACGCAGGCCGAGACATTCTGAGCACAGACTGACCACGCGGCTTTACTTCACCACAACCAGCGGCCAGCATCACCGCCTGTGACGTTCTGATCCCGTCAGGTAGTTTCCATGAGCAGCGAAAGTCCTAAGGTCGTCCGTCCACGCGACGCTGCCAGCGTCGTTCTGATTCGCGGGAACGCCGACAAGACCGAAGTGCTGATGGGGCGTCGGCGCAAGCGTGCCAGTTTCCTTCCGAACATCTATGTCTTTCCCGGCGGGCGGGTTGATCCGGAGGATCATCGTGCGCCGAAGGGTGTCGCGCTCCAACGCGATGCCGAAGCTCTGCTGAACCGTCATGTGCCAGGAGCCTCAACGCTTTCGATCCCCCTCGCCGGATTGCGTGAAACTCACGAGGAAACCGGCTATCTCATCGCCCGCGACGCATCCGAACACGAGCTCGATGGCGCACCCGATACCCCCTATTGGCAGGCACTACGGTCGGCCGGTGCCCTACCCGACCTCGGTCGCATGGACTACATCGCCCGCGCACTGACGCCCACGATGTCGCACAAGCGCTTCAACACACGCTTCTTCCTGGTCGATGCCAACGACGCCCGGGGCGAGTTGATTCAGGACGGTGAACTCGAGGATCTGCACTGGCTTCCCCTTGATAAAGCTCATCGCCTGCCGATCGTCGATGTCACAGAGTTTGTTCTGAACCAGGCCCGAGACCGCTGGCAGGACCGTCATCGGGGCCGGAAACAGACCGCCGTCCCCTTCCTGCACTACATCAGGAACCGGCAGAAAATCGACTATGTCTGAGACAGTCCTGTCGTCCCAAGACAGGCTGACCTGCCTGATTGCGCTGATCGGAGCGTTGGCGGTCGTCTCGACGACAAGCTCACTGACCTGGCCGATCCTTTCGGAATCCCTGCGCAATCACGGCTACAGCGAGACTGAAATCAGCATCAATGCGGCCGCGCAGTTCGCCGGCATCGTGGTGGTCGCGCTCTTCGCCACAGTCATCATTCCCCGCCTGGGTTTCTTCCGCGCCATCGTGCTGGGCCTCGGCCTGGTGGCATCCATGCTCATCCTTCTGCCGATCACGCGCAGCTTTGAAGCCTGGTTCGTGGTCCGGTTCTTCCTCGGTATCGGTAACTCGCTGCTGTTCACGGCCGGCGACACCTGGATCAATCAGATCCTCGACGACAGGGTGCGTGGTCGTTGGCTCGGTGTCTACAGCACCATCGGCATGGCCGGATGGGCGGTGGGCCCGATTATCGGCTCGCAGCTCGACCCCGAGACCTTCTGGCCTTTCCTCTGTGGTCTCGTGGCAGTCGGGATCGCGACAACTCTGCTGATGCCAGCAAGAAAGATCGACGTCGATATCACCAACGACGCCGGCCGCGCCAGCAACATCGGGAAACTTCTGGTCGTGTTCCTGTTGGCACCGACCGTGCTTCTGTCCTCCGCCATGTTCGGCGTGCTCGAGGGAGGCATGCAATCCTTCGCTCACCTCTACACCATGGACATCCTCGGCCAGCAGTTCCGGGAGATCGGATATGCCGTGATCTGGGTCGGATCGCTGGGCGCCATCTTCTTCCAGTATCCGGCGGGCTGGCTGGCCGACAAGGTAGATCGCGGCTGGCTACTCGTCGGTTGTGTCTTCACCCTGGCTCTGGCGCTTGTCGCCTTCCCCTTCCTGATCGAAGGCGGCACGAAACCATGGTGGTCACTTCAGGGGCTGGCACTGTGGTCCGTCGTCTCGTTGTGGGGTGGCACCATGGGGGCAATCTTCACGGTTGGCATCACGCTGCTGGGCGAACGGTTTAAGGCGGTCGAGCTTGTCGCAGCCAATGCGGTCTTCTCTCTGTTCTTCGGAATTGGCGGCATGGTCGGACCTCTGATCGTGGGAACCGCCATGGAAGAAGCCGGCCCTTCGGGTTTCCCGGCATCGCTGTTGACGGTCGTTCTGATCTACGGCCTGTTCGCCACATATCGACAGGCCACCAGACGTAGCAGATTGGCGCGTGGCAAAGGCGACTGAGGCTTGACAGCGGCCGCGCCATCGCTATCTTCCGGCCTCCCTTCAAGGACCCGACTGCCATGGCCAAGCCAACCACCATTCTCGTGAAGCTCGAGAGCACTGCGGACACCGGTTACTACTACGTGACCAAGAAAAATCCGCGCACCCAGACCGAGAAGATGTCGTTCCGCAAGTACGACCCGGTAGCCCGCAAGCACGTCCTCTTCAAGGAAACCAAGCTCAAGTAAGCTTGCCGGCGGCCCTCGCCGCATTGACGGCTGTTTTCGTGTTCGCTCTCGTCGAACTGGAACCTCGGGCGTACGACTTCGAGCCTGCGACATCCCTCGCACTTCAGAATCCGACCCTCGCCACAGCCGCCATTCATGCCGACCTCGAGAGATGGCTGCAACCGGGAAGCTCCCGGACAGACGTGTCGGGTTGGTTTGCCCGCGTGCAAGCCGACGTGGGAACGCTCGAACAGCGCCGAGGCGACACAGTCGATGACGCCACCAACATTCGGGAGTGCCGGCCATCGAGTGCCGACGCGCTTACGTGTGTGTGGTTTCTCTACGTCCCGCCGGCAGAGCGCCCAAATTCACTGGCGGTAGGTCTCTACGGTTTCACCTGGGTCATCGGTTTCGGTTTTGAGGGCGACAGCCTCGATGCCATCACTATCGAGCTGTCATCCGGGGTCTCTAGGCTGCGCAGACGACCCGGTTACGGCCACCGTTCTTCGCCTTGTAGAGAGCCTCGTCGGCCCGGCGGAAGAGGTCATCAGGGTTCTCGACCGAGGAGTCGAAATTGGCGACACCCACACTGATCGTCAGGTCGAGTTCGACATCGCTGCGCGATAGTTTGAACGGTCCATCGGCAACACCCTGGCGGAGCCGTTCTGCAACGGTCTGCGCGACCTTGGGGTCGGTGCCGGGCATCACCACGACAAACTCGTCGCCCCCATAACGCGCGGGAAGGTCGCTCGACCGGGTCAAAAGCTTCATGCGGCGCGCCAGCTCGATGAGAACCTCGTCACCCACCGCATGACCGTGGGTGTCATTCACGTTTTTGAAGTGGTCAACGTCCAGCACCACCAGCGACAGCGCCTTCTCACCTTCCCTCGCCCGATCGAACTCACGGTTCAGATACGTTCCAAGATAGCGGCGGTTGTGCAGGCGTGTGAGCTCATCGATGGCGGCCATCGACACACTGTCTTCAAGATTGCTGCGCAGCCGGTCCTGATAGCGCTTGCGCCGGACCTGCATCCTTGTGCGCGCAATAAGCTCGTTGCGGTCGATCGGCGACATCACGTAGTCGGTCCCCCCGAGGTCGAGCGCCTTGGCGAGCCTCTCCAGCTCCCCCTCTTCCACCAGTACCAGTATCGGCAGCATGCGTGTTTTCGGCCGACTGCGGAGCTGCGAAACGACGCGCAAGCCATCGATCGAATCAAGGCTCAGGCTGACAATCACTGCGTCGCAATCGCCCGCTTCCGCAATCTCGTAGCATTCCTTTTCGTCGTCGACCGCAACGATCACGTGGTTTTTGCCGAGCGCCTTGTCGATCATCCGCGCCCGGGAATCAAAATCCTCGAGCAAAAGAATCCGGCTGTTGAGCAGCGGCTCCTTCCAGACCGGAGCGATAGCATCGAGCTGTGCGGTCTCATAAACACCAAAACGCAGGCGCAGTTCATCGAACGTGACTTTGAAACGCAGCAGCGACCGGACTCGCGCAAACAGTGCGAGATCGTCGACCGGCTTGGTCAGAAAGTCATCCGCCCCGGCTTCGAGTCCCAGAACCCGGTCAGCGCTGTCGGACAGCGTGGTCACCATGACGATCGGAATATGCATGGTCTCAGGCTGCTCACGCAGCACACGGCAGACCTCATAGCCGTCCATATCCGGCATCATCACGTCGAGCAGAATGAGATCCGGCCTTTCATCGGTCGCCAGTCGGACCGCCGCGGCGCCGCCATTGGCAGTGAGCACGTCGTAGTACTCACTGATCAGCTTGGCTTCAAGCAGCTTGACGTTCAGCGGCTGGTCGTCGACGACAAGGATGCGACCGGTCATGGAATGATCGCCACCTCTAGCCCAGGAACTGCTTCACGGTGTCGAGGAGCTGGTGCACCGAGATCGGTTTAGCAATGTAGGCATCACAGCCAACGCTGAGCGCCTCCTCTTCATCGCCCTTCATCGCCAGTGCCGTCACCGCAACGACGGGGATGTCCTTGGTCGAGTCCTCGGCCTTCAGCCACTGCGTGACCTCAAGACCCGAGGCTCCGGGCAGCTGCACATCCATGATGACCAGGTCGGGATGATGTTCCTTGGCCAGCGTAAAAGCGGACTCACCGTTGAAGGCCTGCAGAACGCTAGATCCATTGGCGTCGAGAAGATCGTTGAAGAGCTTCATGTTGAGCTCGTTGTCTTCAACAATCAGGACGGTCTTGGCCATCGTTGTTCCTCGCGCCGAATCCGGTCAATCCCAGCGTCGCGCTTCCCACGGGTCGATTTACTGTCTGCATGTCGTCGATCACCCGCTATCCCAAAGTAACGGGCTTGTGTCCAAGCCCTTTTAGCATAGGTTTCAAGGCCATTCGTAGCCACAGAAGATCGCAGATTGGTTCATGTCGGCACATATCGATGAAAAATCGGGCGACCATGCCCTCGAAACCCAGCTTTCGAAGGTGTCGATCACCTCGGATCGCCCTCTTCTGATCACCGATGCCGATGAAGTGCTGTTTGCCTTCATGCGCGGATTCGAACGGCATCTCCACGCAAACGATGCTCTCTTCAACTGGGAGTCATTCCGGCTCAACGGCAACATCCTGGCACGGAAAACAGGCGAGCCGCTGCCCAACCCCGATGTGCGCACTCTTCTGATGTCCTACTTCGAACAGCACACGCGAAGCATGGATGTGGTCGACCATGCCCCGGCCATGCTGCAACAGCTCAGCCTGCGCATGCAGATCGTTGTTCTGAGCAACCTGCCACATCCCCAACGCCCTGCCAGGGCGGCCGCTCTGCAAGACCACGGCATGTCTTTTCCGATCATTTCCAATGAAGGCTCGAAGGCCGACGCCGTGGCCCATCTTTCCGGGCAAACCACAGCGCCGGTGTTTTTCATCGACGATTCACCAACCCATCACCGCGAGGTAGCTGAAATCGCCGATCACGTCGTTCGGATCCACTTCATCAGCAACCCGCGTCTGGGCGACCTTTTGGGGCCGGCCGAGGCCAGCCATTTCAGAGCGCGGGACTGGCCGGAAATCTGCGCGTTCATCGAAGATCACCTCGACCGGCACACGGAGACTACGCCGGCATGAGGATCGGGATCGATCTGGGCGGCACCAAGGTCGAGGGACTGCTGCTGGCAGACGACGGCACCGAGGTGACACGACATCGCATCGCAACACCACAGAACAACTACTGGGGCACCGTCGATGCCATTGTGGGTCTGGTTGAACGTCTGGGACAGCAGTCAGACATGCGGATCGGGCGGTTCGGGGTCGGCATGCCGGGCTCTCTTTCACCGATAACCAACAACGTTCGCAATGCCAATTCGACCTGGCTCAATGGCAGCGATCTGCCCGGCGACCTGGAGCAGGCCAGCGGTCTGAAGGTACGCGTCGCTAACGATGCGAACTGTTTTGCCCTGTCGGAAGCCTCCGATGGAGCCGCCGCCGGAGCCCCTGTCGTGTTCGGCGTCATCCTGGGAACAGGTGTCGGCGGCGGGTTGGTGGTCGGCGGCGATATCGTTGAAGGGCGCAACCGCATCGGCGGCGAGTGGGGCCACATCCCCTTGCCTTCGCCTAACGACGATGAACGTCCGGGGCCAGCATGCTTCTGCGGTCGCCATGGCTGCATAGAGACGTTTCTCTCCGGACCCGGCATGACCCGCGACCATGCACGCCACACCGGCGAGGCCGTCGATGCGGATATGATCGTCAGATCGGCGCAGGAAGGACACGGCGGCGCCCTGAGCACGTTGGACCGTTACGAGCGGCGTTTGGCCAAATCGCTCGCAGGCATAATCAACATCGTCGACCCTGATGTGATCGTACTGGGCGGCGGACTCTCAAATCTCACACGGCTCTACCGGAACGTCCCACAGCTTTGGCCAGATCAAGTCTTCTCCGATAGTGTCGACACTAGGTTGGTGCCGGCCCGGCACGGCGATTCCAGTGGAGTGCGTGGGGCGGCATGGCTGTGGCCGGAAGGCCGGAATGGCCCATGAAAGTCAGCAACCGCTGCCGGCGATCTCTTCGAACTCAAGCATCGCCAGTTCGATCGAGAAATCACCGTAGTCATAGGTGATTTCTTCGGCCACACCGTCATCGCGCAACAGAACTGAAATCTCGACCGTGGGCTGATCTTCGGTGCCTTCATGTTCGAAGAAGGCCAGATGCATCGGCCAAGCGTTCATACCATTACTCTCGACCGGCTGCCCGACCAACGTGGTGATGTCGTAGACAACGGCGCCTTCAGTCCCGTCAAAGACGATGTGGCTCATGAAACGTTCACCATCTGCCGCCCGTTCCAGGAGGTCGACCATGTGCACCATGGGAAACATAGCCTCATCGGGCATGTTGTGGCGCGAAGGTTCGGGGTCTTCGATGGCTATGCGGCCTGATCGGGTTTCGTCGGCCACGGTCGCCTCTCCGGACGACACCTCATGGCGTCCGGGTTCGTGGAAGGTCTCATCGTCGAAACGGTACCAGGTGCCGTCCTTGGCTTCGTATGAATCGAACGTCGATGTCGTTGAGAACACGCCGTCGTCGCGGGTGACCTGCATGGCCAGCTTCTGGCGCACCGTCCAGGTCTCGCAGCGATCTTCGACTTCCAGAAGCAGCCCGCCGCGGACATCGAGCAATCCGGTCTGTTGATCGTTTTCGCCCAGGCTCATCTCATACACCGCTCGATGGGCCAGGAGTTCAGCCGCACCGGCCGAGGTAAAGGCACCGACCGCAACCGTGGTGGCGGAAGCCAGTGCAACGAAGGTTTTGCGCATAGTCATCGCATCCATTAAGTACGCGCCGCGCACCGGAATCAATCCGTTGCGGACGCCAAAGGATCAAATGATGTCGAGCAAACCCGTCGTTTTCGTGACACGGACCCTTCCCGATGCCGTGGAAGACCGCTTGCGGGCCAACTATGAGCCGCGCCTGAACAGCGACGATCACCTACCCGACGCCAACCAGTTGGTTGAAGGCTGCCGTGGAGCAGCGGCCCTGCTGCCGTGCCCGACCGACAAGGTCACCGCCGATGTCATCGCGCGGCTGGATGATTCCGTGAAGGTGATCGCCACCTTCTCCGTCGGCTACGAGCACATCGACATCAACGCTGCGCAGGAACGTGGCATTGTCGTCACCAACACGCCGGATGTGCTCACGGATGCTACCGCTGACATCGCCATGCTGCTGCTTCTGGGCGCCGCCCGCCGCGCCTACGAGGGCGAGTGCATGGTGCGCAAAGCGACCTGGGGGGCATGGGCACCGACGGCCATGCGCGGAGTCCATGTGACCGGCAACAGGCTGGGCATTCTGGGTATGGGTCGCATCGGCCAGGCTCTGGCGCGCCGTGCCGCAGGTTTCGAGATGGAGGTCCACTATCACAACCGCTCGAAGCTCGATCCAGTCCTGGAACATGGTGCGATCTTCCATGCCGATCTCGACAGCATGCTTGCGGTGAGCGACGTGCTCTCGATCCATTGCCCCTCAACGCCCGACACCCTGAAGATCCTGAACGCGGAGACCATCGCGAAACTTCCCGACGGTGCGATTGTCGTGAACACCGCGCGCGGCAACGTGGTCGACGACGAGGCCCTGATCTCAGCACTCACGTCCGGTAAACTCTTTGCAGCCGGCCTCGATGTCTATGACGGTGAGCCCAACATTCATCCGGGTTATCGGGATCTCACGAACGCATTTCTACTGCCCCACCTGGGCAGTGCGACCATGGCAACACGCGATGCCATGGGATTCCGCGCTCTCGACAATCTCGATGCCTTTTTCGCAGGACAGGAACCGTCGGATCGCGTTGCATGATCTTTGTTTTTGTCTTAGTATTTTATCTAATTTATTGTTTTTATTATATTATCTTGTCATCACTGTCTTAATGTTGTTCAGGAAGGTATCGACGTCGGCCCTTGTCAAGAGACGGTTTGTCCCTGATACCTTGGGCGCCACAAGAGTGCGTCCGATCGCACGTTTGTCGAGGCAGACATCAATCGTGCACGGCTCTGTGGTGAACAGTTCGGGCCAAAGAAGAAGACCAGTCACAGCCACGTCGTAGAGCGCAACCGGCGCTTCGTGCCACATTCCCGCGAGCGCGCGGGCCGGCGTCCCCCGGTCTCAGCCATAGCGTCAAACCAGGACTGCGGCGGGCGTAGGTTTTTTGTGGTGTCCAGCGTGGCAAGGGTGATGGGAGCACCAGCAGACATCACGACCTTCGCGGCGTGGGGATCAACATGGATGTTGAACTCCGCATGGTCTGCAACGTTTCCACGACCCGTTGCGCCGCCCATGATGGCCAGATGGCCGATCTTTCCGACGAGATCAGGTCGAGCGATGAACAGCATCGCCAGATTTGTCAGGAGGCCAATCGCAGCAATGGTAAGAGGTGACGGGCTCCGTTCGAGGATTCATATTAGGGCGGTGATCGCATGATCGTCCTCAACCGCATGCATCGATTCCGGCAGCCCCGAACCGCCCAGCCCATCAAGACCGTGCGTTTCTTCGGCCGTGAACAGCTCATGCAGGATGGGCCGCGAGCATCCAGCGTAAACCGGGACGTCACCACGCCCAGAAGCGTCAACAATGCGCCGCGCATTGCGGGCGGCATGGCGCAGCGGAACATTGCCAGCAACGGCCGTGACGTCCAAAGCGTCGGGAACCGCCAGGGCGAGCAAAAGGGCAAAGGCATCGTCCTTGCCCGGATCACAGTCGAAGATGACAGGCAGCTGTGCCACGGCGCATTCACACGGGTTGCTGGGAGATCTGGCCATCTTGCATCTGGCCGTGGGGCGGGGCAAACGGTGTTCCGTCGTCAGCAACAAGAGGCCTCACCATGACCACCGCTACCCTGCCCGCCGCCAACTGGAGTTATCCGACCGCCATGCGCTTCGGCGTGGGCCGCATTTCGGAACTGGCGGAATCCTGCCGTTCTGTTGGAATCACGCGACCTCTGACCGTGACCGACCCCGGCATCGCCGGCCTGCCCATGATTTCAGATGCTGTTGCAGCCAACGACGCTGCCGGCCTGCCTACAGTAGTTTTTTCCGATATCCAGGCCAATCCGGTGGGCAGTGATGTCGATCGCGGCCTCGAGGTTCTCCGGTCCGGTGGGCATGACGGCGTGATTGTGTTCGGTGGCGGCAGCGCCATGGACGCCGGCAAAACGATTGCCTTCATGGCAGGACAGACCCGATCCATGTTCGATTTCGAAGATCGCGGCGACAACTGGACGCTGGCCGACAGCGACACAATACTTCCCATTGTTGCGGTGCCCACCACATCGGGGACCGGCTCGGAAGTCGGCCGCGCCTCGGTGATCGTCGATGAATCCGACCAGACCAAGAAGATCCTCTATCACCCCAGGATGCTGCCGGGCATCGTAATCGAAGATCCGGCCCTGACCGTCGGCCTACCCGCCAACATCACCGCCTGGACCGGCATGGATGCTCTCGCGCATTGCCTGGAGGCCTTCAGTGCCCCGGGCTATCACCCGATGGCTGACGGCATCGCCCTAGAGGGCATGCGCCTGGTCAAGGACTGGCTTCCGGTGGCCGTCGGCGACGGCGGCAACCTTGACGCACGCGGTCATATGCAGGTCGCAGCCACGATGGGTGCGACAGCCTTTCAGAAGGGTCTGGGAGCCATTCATTCGCTCTCCCATCCCATCGGCGCGTTGTTCAATACGCACCATGGCCGGACCAATGCGGTGGTGATGCCATATGTCATGGCCTTCAACCGCGACGCCGTGGCTGATCGCTATGCGCAGCTCGCTCGCTACCTCGATCTGCCGGGCAGCGATTTTGATGCAGTGATGGGCTGGGTTCTCGCGTTGCGTCAGGCGATCGGCATTGAACACACTTTGGCCGATATTGGCGTCGACAACGCCAGGACCGACACGATCGTGGCTCAGGCCGTCAATGATCCGACAGCCGGGACCAACCCCGTCCCGTTGAATATCGACAACCTGGCGTCGCTCTTTGCAAACGCCATGGAAGGAAGGCTCCCGTGAACCTCCGCGCCGCTTCAGGCCTGTTGGCCTCTGCCCTGCTAACTGCCGTGACCGGCGCGGCTGCTGCTGACGAGCCGGGACCAATTGTCACGCTTCAGGCGGAGAACGATTTTTTCGTTTCCAACGATGATGGACAGTACAGCCATGGCATGCAGGCTTCCTACCTGAGCGGCGCCAACGACGTTCCGGACCTCGTGATCGAGGCGGCAGACTGGATCCCGGGCTACCATGTCGGAGCCGACATGCGCTGGGGCCTCGCCATCGCGCAGAGCATGTTCACGCCGGACGACATTCGCAGCACCAATCTCCTGGTCGATGACCGGCCCTACGCCGGATGGCTTCGCGCCGACATCGGGCTGGTGTCGGTCAACCAGAACTGGCTCGACCGCGCCTCCCTGTCCCTGGGCATCGTCGGACCTCAATCCTATGCCGAAGAGACTCAGGTCTGGTTCCATGAGGTCATCGCCGCCCCCCGACCCAACGGTTGGGATCATCAGCTCTCCAATGAACCGGCCATCAATCTCTTCTACGAAAAGCAGTGCCGCTCCGATCCTATCGATCTCAGTGCACTTGGGTTGCAATGGGACTATGCACCTCGTGCCACGTTGGCACTGGGCAATGTGTTCACCTATGGCGGCGTCGGTGGCGAGGTCCGCCTGGGTCAGGATCTGCAGGACGACTATGGAGCACCGCGTATCGGCCCTGGAATCGCCGGAACCGGATACTTTCTGCCCGGTGACTGGGACGATCTTGGCTGGTACCTGTTCGCTGGCGTCGAAGGCCGAGCAGTGGCGCACAACATCTTTCTCGACGGAAACACCTTCGCGGACAGTCACAGCGTTTCACGGCGCGTCTTTGTCAGCGAGTTGCAGACAGGCGCCGCGGTCACCTGGGGGCACATTCGCCTGACCTTTACCCACATCCTTCGAACTAAGCAATTCGACGGTCAGGATGACCCCGATCAGTTCGGCGCAATCAGTCTCTCCACAACCCTCTAGGCCGGTCTGGATTCAGGTCAGCTTTCTTCTAGCGTCATGAATGTCCATCCGACTTGCCATGATCAACCAGGACCAGCAAGTGACGTTGTCCTGAAACAGCAAACGCCGCGGCCAGATGCCAGCGGCGCTCTTCAGAAAATATGGTGCGGTCGAGAAGACTCGAACTTCCACGGGCTTTCGCCCACAGCGCCCTCAACGCTGCGCGTCTACCAATTCCGCCACGACCGCTCAGGGTGGAAAGACGCGCCCGTATAGCTAAGATCAGGCCCCCTCGCAAGGGCGCAGAACGCCCATACACGGAGCGTTATGGAGACTCTCGTCTGGAAGTCCACGGGCCGGCCAGTCCCCTACCCCGATGCGGTTGCCGCCATGGAGAGCACTGTCGCCGGGATGCACGCTTCCGATATGCCGGAGACCGTCTGGCTGCTGGAGCATCCTGCGGTCTACACAGCGGGCACCAGCGCGCCGGATGACGAGCTTCTGTCCGCGCACGATATTCCGGTCTATCGGACGGGCCGCGGAGGACGCTTCACCTATCACGGCCCTGGCCAGCAGATCGCTTACGTCATGGTTGACCTGACCCGGCGAGGGCGTGATGTGCACCGCTATGTCGAAGGCCTGGAAAACTGGATTATCGCCACGCTTGCCCACTTTGGCGTTCGCGGAGAACGGCGCCAAGACCGGGTGGGCGTCTGGGTTGTGGGAAAGGACGGCCAGGAAGACAAGATCGCGGCCATCGGCGTGCGTGTGCGGCGATGGATCACGTTTTACGGCATCAGCATCAACCGCGATCCTGATCTCAGCCATTTCGACGGCATCGTGCCCTGCGGCATTCGCGAACACGGTGTGACATCGCTTAGGAGGCTGGGTCTCGACGTCTCACGTGGCGATCTCGAGGACGTCATGCGCACAACCTTCATCGACGCCATGCCTCCCCACAAAGCGCCCTGATTAGATCGTCTGCCGCTGCTCGAACCCGGTGCCCACGTCATCAGCATACTCTTCGATGTGGAGGCGATCCACCCAGGCCAGAGGCGGACCGCTGCGGCACAGCATCAGCATCGTCTCAACATCCTTCCGCACGCCCGCAAAGACCGCCTCGACGGTGCCATCCCTGCGATTGCGCACCCAACCGTCGATCCCCAGATCACTGGCCTCTTCGGCGGTCCAGGCGCGGTACCAGACACCCTGCACCCTGCCGGTGATGGAGACATGCACGGCACGGCGGTCAGTCATCACGCATCAGCCACTCTGCTGTCATTGGAACGATGGTGCATTGTCTGATCCGGTGGGAAACGGGCGATGACCGTCGTGCCTTTGCCAGGCCGACTCCGCATCATAAGGTCGCCACTATGAAGCCGGACGACAGCCGTGGCCAGCGGCAACCCCAGACCCGTGTCCTGATACCGCCGGGTCAGGGCACTGTCGGCCTGGCCGAACACTTCGAAGGCGCGCTCCATGTCGTCCAGCCAGACGGCATAGGGCATCTGATTCAGTAGTTGCCGATGCCGTCGCTCGGATCGCTCGAGGTCACGATTGGCCTCAATCTCACTGGTCATGTCGGTTTCGACCAGCATGACCCGCGACCAGGTTTCTTCGTGACCGGCCAGTGTTCTGACGCTGATGTGCGAGCCATCCAGGACCAACTGGTCGATACCGTAGAATGCCGCTGTGCTGGAGCCGTCCCAGAACGAGCGCAGGATGGTGAGGATCGCCTCACCGCTGTCGCGCATTACAAAGGATTCGAAATCAGGCTCGTAAAGTGACTCAACCGAGGGGGCCTTGTAGAGGTCCATCGCGGCCTGATTGCAGTGCAGGACACGCATCGCCGCGCTTGTCTGGTATCGGAACTCCGTCTGGTTATCGAGCCATGCCGCCGGATCATCTCCGCCTTCGGCGAATGCGCGCCTGATAAGCTCGCGTGCCGGGCTCAAGTCCTCGATCCAGACAGCAGCCGGGAGTTGGTCGACGTTGCGTAAAAACGTCCTGTCGCCCGAAGATCGCGCAGAAGGCGTTGGCGCCTGCCTCTCGCGAAGGCGCCAGAGCCTCCAACCACTCAGTGCTCCGATGACGGCAAAGATCAGTGCCAGCGGCTACCCCATCGCGGTGCCGACCACGCCGATCGCCATCAAAACGGCCGGGCCGCCGGCGGCCAACCAGAACGTCATGCGGGCGAGCATCGTCGTCCGGCTCGGGGAAGGTCGGTGTTGCGCATCATTGGAGCCGGGTGCGGTCAAAAGCGCTGCTCTCCGCCCGTTGAGACATCACCATGATGGGGACAGGCCAATCTGGCCAACATGAGCCCCGCATCCCAAGACTACTTGGGCTTTGGATGCTTTGAAACAGGCCGGGAAGCGCCCGTCTGTGTCTCAGATTACGATGCGAACTCGATCAGGAGCTGATCGACGGCCACCGAAGCGCCCTTAGTGACATGGATGGTGCCGATGGTGCCTGCGCGCTCGGCACGAAGAACATTTTCCATTTTCATGGCATCAACGATCGCGAGCCCCTGCCCTGCCTCAACGTCGTCGCCTTCGGCAACCAGCACATCAACGATCATGCCCGGCATGGGTGAAAGCACCATCGACGACATGTCAGCCGGCACACGCTCCGGCATACGGGCAAGCAGGGTTTCCGCTTTTTCGGACAGACAGGTGGCGACCAGGCTGACACCGGCATGGGACAAGGCCCAACGGGTTCCCTGCCGTTCGACCTGAACAATCACCGGTTCACCGCCCACGGTGCCTCCAAACAGGGTCTGGCCGGGCCGCCAGTCACCGCAGACTTCTACGGTGCGGTCGCCCACCTGCATCGTGAGCCCGCCGTCGCACAAGGCAACACAGGCGTGGATATGGCCCTGGGCGCCGAACTGCACCATCCAGCGCCCCGGGATACCTGCGGGGCCGTTCAAGCTGCCCGAAATGCTGCGATCACGGGCCAGCACGGTGACATGCGCCAGAAGCGCGACACCCGCCAGAACAGTCTGCTCCCGATCACCCAACTCGGCACCGGCAAAGCCGTCTGGCCAGGTTTCGTCGACAAACGCCGTGGTCAGAGCACCGTCCTGGAAACGATCCTCACGCATGATTGCGGTCAGAAAATCGATGTTGTGGCGCACACCGCGGACTTCGAAGCTGTCGAGAGCACTGCGCATCGCCAACACCGCAGCAGCGCGATCCTCGCCATGAACAATCAGTTTGGCGATCATCGGGTCGTAGAACATCGACACATCGGAGCCTTCCTCCACGCCGCTGTCGATGCGCACAGCCTCGCTCTCTTCAGGCGCACGGTAACGGGACAAACGACCGATCGAGGGCAGGAAACCGCGCAGCGGATCCTCGGCATAGATGCGGGCCTCCATCGCCCAGCCGTCGATACCGACATCCACCTGCGAAAAAGCCAGCTTCTCACCGGCCGCAACGCGGATCATCTGTTCGACCAGATCGAGCCCGGTGATCATCTCGGTGACCGGGTGCTCAACCTGCAATCTTGTATTCATTTCCAGGAAGTAAAAGTTTTTGCTCTGATCTGATACGAACTCGACGGTGCCGGCCGATTTGTAATTCACGGCGCGTGCTAGGGCGCAGGCCTGCTCGCCCATAGCCGCACGGGTCTCAGGATCCATCAGAGGGCTCGGCGCCTCTTCGATGACCTTCTGATGGCGCCGCTGGATCGAGCATTCACGCTCGTTTAGCCAGACCACGTTGTTGTGGCCGTCGGCCATGAGCTGGATTTCGATATGGCGCGGATTCTCGATGAACTTCTCGAGGAAGATCCGGCCGTCTCCAAACGATGTTTCCGCCTCCGAACGCGCGGCGCGGAACCCGTCGCGCGCCTCGTCGTCCGAATTGACGACACGCATCCCCTTGCCACCACCGCCCGCCGCAGCCTTGACCATGACGGGATAGCCGATCTGCTGGGCGATCTTAACCGCCTCTTCGGGGTCGTCGATCTCAGCCATCACGCCGGGGATGATGTTGACCCCGGCCTTCTCGGCGATTTTCTTGGATTCGATCTTGTCGCCCATCGCCGCCACGGCATTGACCGGCGGCCCGATGAATACCGCGCCTGCGGCCTCAACAGCTTCGACGAAGTGAGAATTCTCCGACAGGAAGCCGAACCCCGGATGCACCGCTTCAGCGCCGGTGTCGCGGATCGCCTGGGCGATCTTCTCGATCTGCAGGTAACTTTCGCCCGGCGGCGGCGCCCCCAGGAGCACGGCCTCATCCGCCATGCGGACGTGCAGTCCGCCCTCATCCGCTTCGGAATAGACCGCCACCGTGCTAATGCCCATGCGCCGGCACGTCTTGATGATCCTGCAGGCGATTTCGCCACGATTCGCAATGAGAATTTTGTTGAACATATTTATCTAACTTTTTCTCAAAGCGGTATATTATCGTGTTTCTTCCAGGGATTCTGGAGTTCTTTTCCCCGCAGCATCCGCAGGGCGCCGCAGAGCCGGCGCCGGGTGTTGCACGGCATGATCCCCTCGTCGATGAAGCCCCGCTGGGCTGCCACGAAGGGGTTCGCGAACCGCTCCTTGTACTCCTCCGTGCGTGCCTCGATCTTTTCGTCATCGCCGATATCGGCACGGAAGATGATCTCCACCGCCCCCTTCGAGCCCATCACCGCGATTTCGGCTGTCGGCCAGGCGTAGTTCACATCGCCTCTGAGGTGCTTGGAGGCCATCACGTCATAGGCTCCACCGTAGGCTTTGCGCGTGATACAGGTGACTTTGGGCACCGTCGCCTCGGCGAATGCGAACAACAGCTTCGCACCATGCTTGATGATCCCGCCGTATTCCTGGTCCGTGCCTGGCAGAAAGCCCGGGACGTCGACAAAGGTCACGATCGGGATGTTGAAGCAGTCACAGAAGCGAACGAACCGCGCGGCCTTCTTGGACGCATCGATATCCAGGCACCCGGCCAGGACCATGGGCTGGTTGGCGACAATGCCCACCGTGCACCCTTCCATCCGGGCAAAACCGATCACGATGTTCCCGGCATAGGTCGGCTGCAATTCGTAGAAATGGCCCTCGTCAACCACCTTCCCGATCAGCTCCTTAACGTCATAGGGCTTGTTAGGATTGGCCGGGATCAGGTTGTCGAGCGACGGTTCAGGTCGGTCGACCGGGTCCTGGGTCTCTAGAACCGGTGCCTTTTCGCGGTTCGAGGCGGGCAGGAAGTCGATGAAGCGGCGCACTTCGGCCAGGGCATCGACATCATGCTCGAAGGCCAGATCGGCCACACCGGATTTGGACGTGTGGGTGACCGCACCGCCCAGTTCCTCGTGCGTGACGACCTCATGGGTGACGGTTTTCACCACATCGGGGCCCGTCACGAACATGTAGGAGGTGTCCTTCACCATGAAGATGAAATCGGTCATGGCGGGCGAATAGACCGCACCACCGGCGCAGGGCCCCATGATCACTGAAATCTGCGGCACAACGCCGGAAGCAAGCACGTTGCGCTGGAAGACCTCTGCATAGCCGGCCAGGGAATCCACGCCTTCCTGAATGCGCGCGCCGCCGCTATCGTTAAGCCCGATCACCGGTGCGCCCACCTGCATGGCGCGTTCCATGATCTTGCAGATCTTGCAGGCATGGGATTCGGAAAGTGAACCGCCAAACACGGTGAAATCCTGGCTGAACACAAAGACCAGGCGGCCGTTCACCGTTCCCCAGCCCGTCACGACGCCGTCACCGGGCACTTTCTGGGCTTCCATGCCGAAATCGGCACAGCGGTGCTCGACGAACATGTCCCATTCCTCGAACGAGCCCTCGTCGAGCAACAGTTCAAGGCGCTCGCGGGCAGTCAGCTTGCCTTTGCCATGCTGGCTTTCGATCCGCCGCTCACCGCCACCCAGCCGAGCCAGCTCGCGGCGCTTTTCGAGTTCGCCAATTACCTGCATGGGCGCCCCGTTTCCTCAGTGTTTTATTGTCGCAACCGGTTCTATCCGCTGGTTTCGCCGCCAGCAAGAGAACCCTTTCTATCCTGTGCGCAACAGCGCCAGCATCCGTTCGGCCGCCAGAATGGTGTTTTTCAGGCCTTCCAGCCGCTCCCTGCCCTCCTTGTCCTCACCCCAGACCTCCATGCCGTAAAGATCGTCGAGAGCGCCGGCCTCAAACGCCTTCTCACCTTCGATCTCGCCGGCCAGAACCGCCAGGGCGATCACCAGCGAGCCGGTTGCCACGGTGAAAGTGTGGGCTGCCATCAGTTCGTAGTCGTCCAACGCCTCCAGCGCACGGCGAAGCGCCTCTCGGGCCGTGGCCGGCTGCTCCACCGCCACAAGTCCCGTCGTGACGGCCAATAGCGCATCATGGCGCGCCGCGGCCCAGTCCAGCAGAGGCTGCCAGACCTCCGCCTGTCGTTCGGCCAGTTCAACCGGGCTCTGGGTGCGGTAACACAAAAGGTCCGAGCCGCCATAGGCCGCCAGATCATCCTCGATTGCCGTGCGCTCGTACGACACGCGGTCAATCGCGGTGGTCGCAAGGCGCATCAGCACCATCGAGCCTGGATCGATCTCCTCGCCCTGCTCCGCCCATTCCCGGGCAACAGCATCAGCCAGTGCCTGAGTCGGGAGGGCCAGAATGGCGCGCTTGGGCGTCTTGACCGGCCGATCGTCCAGCAGCACGACAAAGCCACCATCCTGCTTTGCGGTGGATGTTTCCTTGTAGAAACGCTTCATCTCAACCCCATGCCGCGTCGATCGCCCGTTGCAGCGCTTCGGCGTCATCCACGACGGCACGGGGACCGATCGATTCCAGGGCTTCGACGGGATGATAACCCCAGGACACACCGATGGCATGGGCTCGTGCCGCCAGGGCCATCTCAATGTCATAGGTGGTGTCACCCACCACAACCGTGCTCTCGGGCGTCGCACCGACCTCATCCATCGCCTGAAGCACCATCCCCGGATGAGGCTTGCCCGGCGCATTATCCGGGGTCTGTAAGGTCGTCATGAACCCGGCAAGATCATTGAGATCAAGCACATGCTGCAAGCCGCGCCGGCTTTTGCCCGTGGCTATGCCCAGAACACAGCCGGCCTCGGCCAGCCTGAGGACAAGCGCCGCCATGCCGGGATAAAGCGGTTCCCGGCCCTCGCCGCCGCCCTGCTGACGCAGCGTAAAAAACATCGCCTTGTAGTCCTGCTCAACCGTAGCGAGCGTTGTGTCATCAAGCTCCGGGGCCAACCGGCGAATCGCAACATCGAGGGACAGGCCGACGACCCCGAGCGTGTCGGCCGGACGTGGCGGCCTGAGCCCCTGCAACTCAAAGGCCCGGTTCATCGCCGTGCAGATGCTGTGCTGACTGTCGACGAGCGTACCGTCACAATCAAAAAGCACCAGGCGAACGGTTTTCATGATGACTCTGAGGGCGAAAACCCGAAGAAATCCCAGCTTTTCCGGAGATCGTCGGGAAGGTCGGCCGTGACCTCCAGCGTCCCGCCGCCGGGATGCGGCAGGCAGATCGACCGGGCATGGAGGTGCATCCTGCGACTGATCGCATCCTTGTCGAGGAAGGACGCCCGCCCGCCATACTTGCCGTCACCCAGAATGGGGTTGCCCAACGCAGTGCAGTGAGCGCGCAACTGATGCGTGCGGCCTGTCAGCGGTTGAAGCTCGAGCCAGGCGGCCCTCTCGCCTGCGGTGTCGATCACCCGCATCAGGGTTTCGGCCCGCTGGCCCTCTTCGTGGTCGACCTGGACCCGTTCGCTGCCCTTGCCGCCCTTCTTCAGCAGCGGCAACACGATCCGTCCTTCCATGCGCTCGGGGCGCCCCGCGACAAGCGCCCAGTAAGTCTTGGTCGCCTCACGGCTCTTGAAGCTGCGTTGCAGAGCCCTCGCCGCCTTCGCGGTGCGTGCCAGCAGCAAGACGCCACTGGTGTCGCGGTCCAACCGGTGCACCAGCCGAGGACGTTCGTCCGCATCGAAGCGCAACCCGTCGAGCATAGCATCGAGATGGCGTTCGGTCGCCGTGCCGCCCTGAACTGCTAGCCCTGCAGGTTTGTCGAGCGCCAACACCGACTCATCACGGTGGATCAGGCAATCCAAAAGATCATCGATGTCGGCCACGCTGGGCGCCCAGGTCTGCCGTGTCTGCTCTCGCGGCACGGCTTCGGCCTCCGGCAGTGGCGGAAGGCGCAGAACCTGCCCGCCGTCCAGCCGGTCACCGGCTTTGCAGCGCTTGCCGTCGAGCCTGATCTGTCCGGTCCGCAACAGTTTTGAGAGCCGACCATGGCCGACATGCGGAAATTCGCGGTGAAACCAACGGTCGAGCCGCATGTCGCTATCACTTGAACGCACCGTTACATGGCGCACCCCACTCATGTCAGAACCACGCGCATCAGGCGCAAACCGGCAAACAGCGCCAGCACGGAGAGTGCCACCGAAGACAGAATATAGATCACCGCCGGCACAATCTGGCCGCGCTCGATCTGCAGGATTACATCCAGCGAAAACGTCGAGAAGGTCGTGAAGGCCCCAAGCATGCCCACGACCAGCAGTGCCCTCACCTCCTGCGACACCGACCACGAAAGCGTCATCGTTTCGGTCAGCGCACCCAGAATGAACGAGCCCACGACGTTGACCACCAGCGTGCCGAAAGGAAAACCGTGCCCCATCAGCGCCGTAACCCCAGCCACTGTGAGGTAACGTCCCATCGCACCCAGCGCGCCACCCATGGCAACAAAGACAAGCATCTTCAGCATCGATCAATCCACACTTTGACCGCGCTTGTCGCGCAGTTTTGCCCAGTACTCCAGCCGTTTGGTGATCTCGCGCTCGAAGCCGCGTTCGACTGGACGGTAGTACTGCTGGCGTCCCATTTCGTCAGGGAAGTAGTTCTGGCCCGAGAACGCGTCCGGCGCGTCATGGTCGTAATCGTAGCCGGCACCATAACTCATGTCCTTCATCATGCGCGTGGGGGCGTTCAGGATGATCTTGGGCGGTGTCAGGCTGCCGCTTTCCTTGGCGCTGCGTATGGCCGCCTTGAACGCGACATAGGCCGCGTTCGATTTGGGTGCGGTCGCGCAGTAAACCACGGCCTGCGCAATCGCCAGTTCGCCTTCGGGCGATCCCAGGAAGTCATAGGTGTCCTTGGCGGCGATGGACTGGGCCAGGGCCGCCGGATCAGCCATACCGATGTCCTCGATTGCCATACGCACGACGCGGCGGGCGATATAGAGCGGGTCCTCGCCCGCGGCGAACATGCGCGCGAGCCAGTAGAGTGCCGCGTCCGGGTCCGAGCCACGCACAGACTTGTGCAACGCACTGATCAGGTTGTAGTGGCCCTCATCGGCCTTGTCGTAGACCGGCACCCGGCGCTGTACGACTTCGGCAAGCTGCTCGCGGTTGAGCGGCTCCGAGGCCTCCAGCAACAGCAATTCCTCGGTAATGTTGAGCAGAAAACGGCCATCGCCGTCGGCCATGCCGGCTAGCGCACCGCGCGCATCATCATCCAGCGGAAGCTTGCGCTGTAGCAGGGCTTCAGCCCGCTGCAGCAGTTCATCCAGCGCCTCATCGCTCAACCGGTTCAGGACCATGACCTGGCAGCGCGAAGTCAGTGCCGCATTGACCTCGAATGAGGGGTTCTCGGTCGTCGCGCCGACCAGCACGACCGTACCGTCCTCCACGAACGGCAGCAGCGCATCCTGCTGGGCCTTATTGAAGCGGTGGATCTCATCGACGAACAGCAGGGTCCCGAGACCGTCCTTGCGCCGTGCCTGGGCCCGTTCGAAGACTTTGCGAAGATCGGCCACGCCGGCAAACACGGCCGAGACCGGCTCGAAGACCAGATCCGTCTTTTCAGCCAGCAGCCGCGCAATCGTGGTCTTGCCCGCGCCGGGCGGGCCCCAAAGCAGCATCGACGCCATGCGCCCCTGTGCCACCATGCGCCCGATCGGCCCGGCTGCCCCAAGCAGATGGTCCTGGCCCACGACCTCCTCCAGCCGGGCCGGGCGCAGCCTGTCAGCCAAAGGCCGCGGGGCCTGTGATTCGAACAGCGTGTTCATGGCCTCCACCATACATCGTCACCACGGACTGGCGAGCCTCCGCGTCCCGTCACCCGGGATTGAACAGGTCCAAAGAAAAGGGCGGCCCGAGGGCCGCCCATTGAAACTCGGTAGAGGTTGGCTGGTTACGCAGCCTGCTCCTCAAAATCATCGTCGTCATCGGTCAGCACGGGACCCGAATCCTGGCCCTTGGCGTCCTCGTCGCGGTCGACGAATTCGATGATCGCCATATCGGCGGCGTCACCGTGGCGGAAACCGACCTTCATCACGCGGGTGTAGCCGCCGCTGCGGTCGGCATAACGCTCGGCCAGGGTGTCGAAGAGCTTATCGACCATGGCGTTGTCGCGCAGGTGGGCAAAAGCCTGGCGGCGTGCGTGGAGATCGCCGCGCTTGCCCAGCGTCACGAGCTTTTCCACATAGGGAGAAAGCTCCTTGGCCTTGGGCAGCGTGGTCTTGATCTGTTCGTGCTTGATCAACGCCTGGGCCATGTTCTTGAGCAGGGCTTTGCGGTGGGTGCTGGTGCGGCCAAGCTTCCGGCCGGAATAACGATGTCGCATGACGACGTCTCTCTCTTCTCGGTGCCCGCCCCCGAGGCGAGCAATGCCTCAGTTAAAGGGATCTTCCAGGCGACGCGCCAAGTCTTCGATGTTCTCAGGCGGCCAGTTCGGAAGCTTCATGCCCAGATGCAGACCCATCTGCGCCAGAACATCCTTGATCTCGTTGAGCGACTTGCGGCCGAAGTTAGGCGTCCGCAGCATCTCGGCCTCGGTCTTCTGAACCAGATCACCGATGTAAACGATGTTGTCGTTCTTCAGGCAGTTGGCCGAACGTACGCTGAGCTCGAGCTCCTCGACCTTGCGCAGGAGATGCGGATTGAATTCCGGCTCCACCGCTTCGGTCGGCTCGACACGAACCTCGGGCTCCTCGAAATTCACGAAGAGCTGAAGCTGGTCCTGGAGAATGCGCGAGGCCAGAGCCACGGCATCTTCCGGCGACACGGCGCCGTTGGTCTCGACCGTCATGGACAGCTTGTCGTAGTCAGTCACCTGACCGACACGGCTGTTCTCAACCTTGTAGGCCACCTTGCGCACCGGGCTGTAGATCGCATCGACCGGAATCAGACCGATCGGCGCATCTTCAGGACGGTTCTGTGCAGCCGGGACGTAACCGGCGCCCAGCTCGACGGTGAACTCCATGTTGAGCTCGGCATCGGAGTCCAGCGTGCAGATCACGTGGTCGGGATCCAGGATATCGATGTCGGCACCGGCCTCGATCATCGAAGCGGTCACCGCACCCGGGCCCTTGGCCTTCAGCGACATGCGTTTGGTGCCTTCGCTGTGGCAGTTCAGCGCAAGCGCCTTCACGTTCAGCACGATGTCGGTCACGTCCTCATGGACACCGGCGATCGAGGAGAACTCGTGCAGCACGTTGTTGATACGGATCGACGTCACCGCAGCGCCCTGCAGCGACGACAGGAGCACGCGACGCAGGGCATTGCCCAAAGTCAGGCCGAAACCGCGCTCGAGCGGCTCGGCGACGATCGTCGCTTCGCGCGAGCCATCGATACCGGGCTCGATCTGCAGCTTGTTCGGTTTGATCAGCGCTTGCCAGTTTCTGTTCATGTCGCCATCGACCTCATCGTTTCAGGCGCCGCGGGGGCGGCGCGTGCCGGCTCAACAGCCGGGATCACTTCAAATGCACCTTAAGTGGCGCGAAGGCTCGCGCCGGCTGGTGCTAGACGCGGCGGCGCTTGCGCGGCCGGCAGCCGTTGTGTGGGATCGGAGTCACGTCCTGGATGGCCGTGATCTGGAACCCGACGGCCGACAAGGCACGCAGCGCGGATTCGCGCCCCGAACCAGGACCTTTCACGAAAACTTCCAGGACCTGCATGCCGTGCTCCTGCGCTTTGCGGCCTGCGTCCTCCGCAGCCATCTGCGCGGCATAAGGGGTCGACTTGCGCGAACCCTTGAAGCCCATGGAGCCAGCCGACGACCACGAGATCGCGTTGCCCTGGGCATCGGAAATCGTGATCATCGTGTTGTTGAAGGAAGCATTCACATGAGCCACGCCCGATGTGATGTTCTTCTTCTCGCGCCGCCTGACGCGGTTTGCTTCGCGTGCCATCTCTTACGCCCTACTTCTTCTTGCCAGCGATCGGCCGCGCCTTACCCTTGCGGGTCCGCGCATTGTTGTGGGTGTTCTGGCCGCGCACAGGCAGGCCCTTACGGTGACGAATGCCTCGGTTGCAACCGAGATCCATCAACCGCTTGATGTTCATCGCGACTTCGCGGCGAAGATCGCCTTCCACCGAATAGCCGCCGTCGATGACCTCACGGATCTGCGAGACCTCGGCATCGGTCAGCTCGTTCACGCGGCGATCCTGCGGAATCTGGGCGGTTGCACAGATTTCACGGGCCTTCGTGTGACCAATTCCGTGGATGTAGGTCAACGCGATTTCGACCCGCTTCGAGGTCGGGATATTTACACCAGCAATGCGCGCCAAGGCACCTGCTCCTTAGGCAAAGACAAAGGGCCGGCAAACCACACAGGCCTCCGGGATGGGCGGCGGATTATAGGGTTGGAAAGACCTGAGTCAATCATCCTCAGGCCCTTAATTTCCGCCGTTGAAAACCGCACCAAGCTGGGCTGTCACGTCGTCGATATCGGCCATGCCGTCGACTTCGCGGAGCACACCTTTTGCGCGATAATAGGGAAGCAACGGTGCGGTCTGGTCGTGGTAGACGTCCAGACGGGATCGCACCGTCTCTTCGTTGTCGTCGGCCCGGCGTTTGAACTCCGTGCCGTCGCATTCGTCGCAGACACCGATCTTTCGGGGCTGCTGAAACGTGTCGTGGTAACCCGCTCCACAGTTGGCGCAGGTGTAACGTCCGGTGATTCGCTCGACCAGAACGTCGTCGATCACCTTCATTTCGATCACATGATCGAGCGCCAAGCCGCGTTCGGCCAGCATACTGTCGAGGGCGCCCGCCTGCGCATCGGAACGCGGGAACCCGTCCAAAATGAAACCATTGGAGCAATCGGGCCGGTCGATCCGCTCGGCGATCATGCCGACAATAATATCGTCGGAGACGAGATCGCCGTGATCCATGACCTCCTTGGCCATCTTGCCCAGCGGCGTGCCTTCGGCCACGGCCGCACGGAGCATGTCGCCGGTCGAAAGCTGCGGGATACCATGGGCGTCCATCAGGCGGCGCGCTTGTGTGCCCTTGCCTGCACCCGGAGGTCCCAGAAGAATCAGTTTCATCGACGCCGCCCCTTCAGCTTGGCCTTCTTGATCAGACCTTCGTACTGATGCGCCAGCAGGTGGGACTGAATCTGGGCCACGGTATCCATCGTGACGGTCACACAGATCAAAAGCGATGTGCCGCCCATCAGGATCGGGAGATTCAAGGAACCGATCAGATACTCCGGGATCACGCAGACAATCGTCAGATAGATCGCGCCGATCGTTGTGAGGCGTGTCAGCACATAGTCGAGATAATCGGCCGTGTTCTTGCCGGGCCGGATTCCTGGAACAAAGCCACCGTTCTTGCGCAGATTGTCGGCTGTGTCGGCGGGATTGAACACCACGGCCGTGTAAAAGAAGCAGAAGAACACGATTGCCGAGCCGAAAATCAGAAGATAGAGCGGCTCACCGCGCCCCAAAAGCCGCGAGACCTCGGTCATGAAACCAGAATCGGAGCCGGCCGCTGAGAAGCTGGCGAAGGTCGCGGGCATCAACAGGATCGAGCTCGCGAAAATCGCGGGGATCACGCCGGCCGTGTTCAGCTTGAGCGGAAGATGCGAGCTTTCGCCACCGAACATGCGGTTGCCGACCTGTCGCTTCGGGTACTGAACGATGATCCGGCGCTGGGCCCGCTCCATCCAGACGATCCAGTAGATCAGGAGAGCAGCGCCAATCAGGATCGCCATGATCGTGAAGGCCGAAAGAGCACCGACACGTCCCTGCTCCAGCAACTGGGCGAGAGCGCCCGGGAAGGATGCCACAATGCCCGCGAAGATGATCAGCGACACACCGTTGCCCACACCACGCTGCGTGACCTGCTCACCCAGCCACAGCAGGAACATCGTCCCGCCCAGCAGCGTCACCACGGTCGTGAAGCGGAAGAACATGCCGGGATCGATCACAGCCGACGTACCCCCGCTGGTGACTAGCCCACTCTCCAGCCCCACCGAGATGCCGTATCCCTGCACCACACACAGCAGAACCGTGAGGTAGCGTGTGTATTGGTTCATCTTCTTGCGGCCGGACTCACCCTCTTTCTTGAGCTGGTCCAACTTGGGTGACACCGCCGTCATCAACTGCATGATGATCGACGCAGAAATGTAGGGCATGACGTTCAGGGCAAAGATCGTCATGCGCTCAAGAGCGCCACCAGAGAAGATGTTGAACAGGTCGATGATGCCACCGGCCTGCTGGTTGAAGATGTCATCCAGGATCTGCGGGTCGATGCCCGGAATCGGAATATAGGTGCCCAGCCGATAGACAATCAAAGCGCCCAGGGTGAACCACAGGCGCTTCTTGAGTTCGGTCGCCTTGCCAAATGCTCCAAGATTGAGATTGCTGGCGAACTGTTCGGCTTGGGATGCCATGAGTGGGTTGTGTCCTTACTCGGCGCTCTCTTCGGCGGCGGGCTTGGCACCAGTCATCGTGACTGAACCGCCGACCTTCTCAACCGCAGCCACCGCACCCTTGCTGGCGCCCGCGACCGTGATGTCGATCTTGGCCGAGAGCTCGCCACGGCCCAGAAGACGGACACCGTCACGGATCCGCTTGATCACGCTGGCAGCCTTCAGGGCAGCAGCGTCGATCGGGGCCTTGGCGTCGAGCTTGCCGGCATCAATCGCCTGCTGCACACGCTCGACATTGACCGCGACATAATCGCGCCGGTTCGGATTCTGGAAACCACGCATCGGCAGGCGCCGATAGATCGGCATCTGACCGCCTTCGAAGTTGGAGACGGCCACGCCCGAGCGGGACTTCTGACCCTTGTGGCCACGACCACCGGTCTTGCCCAGGCCTGAGCCGATACCACGGCCACGGCGCTTCTTGGCGTGCGTTGCGCCGCTGTTGTCGCGAATGTCGTTCAGCTTCATGACGGTTTCATCCCGTCTGATCGTTCGATCAGACTTCTTCCCAACGCACCAGGTGGTGCACCTTGTTGATCATGCCGCGCACCGAGGGAGTGTCCTCCAGCTCGCGTGTGCGATGCATTTTGTTCAGGCCCAGGCCCACCAGCGTCTGACGCTGATCCTTCGGCCGGCCGATCGGGCTGCCAATCTGCGTCACACGCAGACGCTTGCCGCCACTATCCTTCTTGGCCATGGATTACTCCTCCGCCGCGTACTCGGGCCCTCGACCCAGAACCTCGGCAACCTTTTTGTTTCGCTTCGCGGCAACCGCACGCGGCGACATCGTCTGGCCAAGGGCCTCGAAGGTCGCCTTTACCATGTTGTAGGGGTTGGCACTGCCGGTCGACTTGCAGACTACATCCTGAGCACCAAGCGCCTCGAACACGGCACGCATCGGACCACCGGCAATCACACCGGTACCCGGAGGGGCTGTGCGGAGAACCACGCGGCCCGCACCGAAGCGGCCCTTCACATCATGATGCAGCGTCCGTCCCTCGCGAAGCGGCACTCGGATCATGTTGCGCTTGGCCTGCTCCGTCGCCTTGCGAATGGCCTCGGGGACCTCGCGCGCCTTGCCGGCACCGTGGCCGACACGACCCTTCTGGTCGCCCACGACGACGAGCGCCGCAAAGCCGAAGCGACGGCCACCCTTCACCACCTTGGCGACACGATTGATGCTGACGAGCTTCTCAAGAAACTCGTTGCCGTCATCGCTGCCCACTCCGCGGCGTCCGCCACGGTCGTTGCGTCCACCGCGGTCGGTACGACCACCACCGCGCTGCTCGCGACCTGCCATTGCCATGTTCTTGTCCTTTTCCTGCCGCCAGCCGGCCTAGAATTTCAGACCGCCCTCACGGGCAGCCTCCGCCAGGGCTTTGACCCGGCCGTGATAACGGTAACCACTGCGGTCAAAGACGACCTCGCTCACGCCCGCCGCGCTCGCGCGCTCGGCGATCGCCTTGCCCACCTTCGCAGCCGTGTCGACATTGGTACCGGCCTTGTCGCCGCCACGAACATCGGCTTCCAGCGACGAAGCAGCCGCCAGGGTGTGCGATGCCGCATCGTCGATCACCTGGGCATAGATATGCCGCCCGGATCGGAACACGGAAAGGCGCGGCTTGGCTCCCGTCCTCAGCTTGAGCTGACGACGGACGCGGGCCTTGCGCCGCAGATGCATGTCTTTTGCGGTCTTCATGGCGCGTCCTACTTCTTCTTGCCTTCTTTGCGCAGCACATACTCATCCTTGTAGCGGATGCCTTTGCCCTTGTAGGGCTCGGGCGGCCGCCAGCCGCGTATGTTGGAGGCCACCTGGCCCACACGTTGCTTGTCCGTGCCGGACACGATCACCTCGGTCTGGCTCGGGCATTCGATGGTGATGCCTTCGGGCACCGGGAACTCTACGTCATGGCTGTAGCCGAGCTGCAGCTTCAGGGTTTTGCCCTGCATCTGCGCGCGATAGCCGACGCCCTGGATCTCCAACTCACGTTTGAAGCCTTCGGTTACGCCGGTCACCATGGTCTGGATGTTGGCGCGCGTCGTGCCCCAAAGAGCACGGGCCTGCTTGGAGTTCGAGTTCGGCGTCACCACGACCTCTCCGTCTTCCGTTTTCACGGTGACGTCGGGCAAGATGTGATGACGCAGCGTACCGTTCTTGCCTTTCACCTCGACATGATCGGCCGCGACGGAGATCTCGACCCCCGAGGGAATGGCGACGGAATTCTTGCCTATACGTGACATGTTTCTTTCCCCAGTGTTCCGGCGTTCGTCAGAACACTTTGCACAAGACCTCGCCACCAAGATTGGCGGCACGGGCCTCGTGGTCGGTCATGACACCCTGCGGCGTCGAAACGATGGTGACACCCAGACCGCCATAGACGTTCGGCATGTCGCGGACACCGGAATACACGCGGCGGCCGGGCTTGGAGACACGGCCAATTTCGCGGATCACGGGCTCGCCTTCGTAGTACTTGAGCTCGATCACGAGCTCAGGCTTCGGCGATTCCTGGCCGTTGCGGCGGAAGTCCCGGATGTAACCTTCGCGTTTCAGCACGGAGAGAACATTCTCCTTCAGCTTGGACGCCGGGCAGTTCACCTGGGCCTTGCGGCGCATGTGTCCGTTGTTGATGCGGGCGAGCATATCGCCCAAGGGATCGGTCATCGACATAGAGCGCCCTCCCTTACCAGCTCGACTTGACGAGGCCGGGGATCATCCCGTCGGACGCCAGTTCGCGCAGCGAGACGCGTGACATGTTGAACTTGCGGTGATAGCCACGCGGGCGTCCGGTGACGCCGCAACGGTTGCGTACACGAATCTTTGCCGAGTTGCGCGGCAATTTGGCAAGATCCAGGCGCGCTTTGAAACGCTCCTCCATCGGCAGCTCGCGATTGTTCGCGATCTCGAGCAGAGCGGCACGCTTGGCAGCATACTTCTGCACCAGGCGCTTGCGCCGGTTGTTCTTCTCGATGGCGCTCTTCTTGGCCATGTCGTTTCCCTTCGAACCGCGTCGTTCAGTTCTTGATGAACGGCATCTGAAAACCGTCGAGCAGGGCATAAGCCTCCTCATTGGTCTTCGCCGTCGTACATATCACGATATCGAGCCCCCGGATGTTGCTCACCTGATCGTAGTCGATCTCCGGAAACACGATCTGTTCCTTCAGACCCATGGCGTAGTTGCCACGGCCGTCAAAGCTCTTGCCACTCACACCGCGGAAGTCGCGGACGCGCGGCAGGGCAATGTTCACCAGCCGGTCCAGGAATTCGTACATCCTGGTGCCACGCAGCGTGACCTTGGCGCCGATTGGCATGCCCTCACGCAGCTTGAAGTTCGCAATCGACTTCTTGGCGTGGGTCACGACGGCTTTCTGGCCGGCGATCAGGGTCAGCTCGTTCACGGCGCCATCGACCTGCTTGGAGTCGGTGATCGCGTCACCAACGCCCATGTTCAGGACGATCTTGTCGATCTTTGGGGTCGCATGGATGTTCGAATATCCGAACTGCTCCATCAGCGCCGGTCGAACCGTCGCCGTGTACTGCTCCCTGAGCCTTGCGGTTGCCATTTCAAACGTCCCGTTCAGGTGTCAATGATTTCGCCCGAGCGGCGCGCAACACGAACTTTGCGGCCATCATCGAGCGTCTGGAAACCGACACGGGTCGGCTTGCCGTCCTTGGGATCCGCAATCGCCAGGTTCGAAAGATGGATCGAGAGTTCTTTGTCCTCGATTCCGCCTGTGCTCTGCTGTGTGGGTTTGGTGTGACGGCGCGCCATGTTGACGCCGTTCACGATTGCCCGGTTCTCGCCCGGCAACAGCTTCAGCACGTCGCCTTCACGGCCACGGTCACGGCCGGAAAGGACCACAACGCGGTCGCCTTTCTTGATCTTGGCAGCCATGGTCAGAGAACCTCCGGGGCCAGCGAGATGATCTTCATGAAGTTCCGGCCACGCAGTTCACGCGTCACCGGGCCGAAGATGCGGGTTCCCACCGGCTCGTTCTGCTTGTTGATGATGACCGCAGCGTTACGGTCGAAGCGCAGGGCGCTGCCGTCGGCGCGACGAATCTCCTTGGCCGTACGCACGATCACGGCGCGGGCCACCTCGCCCTTCTTCACACGCTGTCCGGGCGCGGCTTCCTTGACCGAAACCACGATCACGTCACCGACGCTGGCGGTCTTGCGCTTGGAGCCGCCCAGCACCTTGATGCACTGGACGCGGCGAGCGCCGGAGTTATCCGCGACGTCGAGATTGGTTTCTTGCTGAATCATCGTTCCTGGTCCCTATGAGCCCGTTCAGGCTTCGTCGCCCACGACCATCCAGCACTTCAGCTTGGAGATCGGAGCACACTCCTTAATACGAACCATGTCGCCCACCTTCACGGCGTTGCCCTCGTCGTGGGCGTGATAACGCTTCGAACGGCGGATGGTCTTCTTGTAGATCGGGTGCTTCATCAGGCGCTCGACGTTGACCACAACGGTCTTGTCGCCGGATTTGCTGGTAACAACACCCTGCATGGTACGACGCGGCATAGTACTCTTCCCTTAGGACGCAGCCGGGGCGCTCTGGCCCTGGATGGTCTGAATGCGCGCAATGTCACGGCGAACCTGCCGCATGCGAGCGGTGTTTTCCAAGGTGCCGCCAGCCTGCTGGAAACGCAGGTTGAACAGCTCCTTCTTCAGCGTTAGCAACTCGTCCTTCATCTGGTCGGGACTCATTGCGCGAACATCGGCGGACTTCATCGAACCATTCCCCCTTTAGTGCATACGCTGAATGAATTTGACCGGGATCGGCAGCTTCGCCGCGCCCAGACGGATGGCTTCACGGGCGATATCCTCGTCCACACCATCCAGTTCGAACATCACACGGCCCGGCTTCACACGGCACATCCAGTACTCGGGCGAACCCTTGCCCTTACCCATGCGAACTTCGGCAGGCTTGGTCGACACCGGGACATCGGGGAAAACCGTGACCCACACGCGGCCGGCACGCTTCATGTAACGCGTGATTGCGCGGCGAGCCGCTTCGATCTGACGCGCCGTGATACGACCGGGAGCCTGAGACTTCATGCCATAGGAGCCGAAGTTCAGAGTTGTGTAGCCCTTGGCGGTGCCGTGGATACGACCCTTGTGCGCCTTGCGGAACTTGGTGCGTTTTGGTGACAACATCTCTCAAATCCTCCGGTCAGGCGCGTGCCTGACCGCCCTGGGCTTCGGTTTCTCGGCTCTCATGAGCCAGCGGATCGTGCCCGTAGATCTCACCCTTGAAGACCCAGACCTTGATGCCGATCGCGCCATACGCCGTCTGAGCGGTGACACGGCCGAAGTCGATGTCTGCGCGGAGCGTGTGAAGCGGCACACGGCCTTCGCGGTACCACTCGACACGAGCAATCTCAGCACCGCCGAGACGGCCACCGACATTGATCCGGATGCCCTCAGCGCCCAGACGCATAGCCGACTGCACCGCGCGCTTCATCGCGCGACGGAACGAGATACGACGCTCAAGCTGTTGTGCGACGTTTTCGGCGACCAGCGTGGCGTCGATCTCCGGCTTGCGAATCTCGACGATGTTCACGGTCACTTCCGACGACGTCATCGCCTGCAGCGCCTGCTTCAGCTTCTCAATGTCGGCACCGCGCTTGCCGATGACAACACCGGGACGCGCCGTGTGGATCGAAACGCGGACCTTTGTGGCCTGGCGTTCGATGACAACCTTGCTGATGCCGGCCTGGCCCAGCTGGGCATGAACATACTCGCGGATCGCGAGGTCTTCATGCAGCTGACGCGCATAGTCCGGACCATCGGCATACCAGCGGGAATCCCACGTGCGGTTGATGCCGAGCCGCAGCCCGATCGGGTTAACCTTGTGTCCCATCAGTCCTCGCTCTCCGCAGCTTCCCGAACGATAATTTCGAGATTGCTGAAATCCTTGCGGTAGGGGTGGATACGGCCACGACCCGCCGGGCGGAACCGGCGCATCTTCAGGCTCGGGCCCACGGTGGCGCACGCCACCACGAGACGGTCCACATCCAGACCGTGATTGTTTTCCGCGTTGGCGATGGCCGACTGCAAAACCTTCTTCACATCGCCGGCAATGCGGCGCTTGGAGAAGGTCAACTCGGACAGGGCCTTGGCGACCGGCTTACCCCGGATCTGTTCGGCAACGAGGTTGAGCTTCTGCGAACTAGTCCGCAGCGAACGCGCCATCGCGCGAACCTCGTTGTCGGGGAGCTGACGCTCCAGACTACGCTTACCCATGACCCTTAGCCCCTCTTCGCCTTCTTGTCGGCGGCGTGGCCGTAGTAGTTACGGGTCGGCGAGAACTCGCCGAACTTGTGACCGACCATATTTTCGGTGACCAGCACCGGCAGGTGCTTTTGACCGTTGTAGACGCCAAACGTCAGCCCCACGAACTGGGGCATGATCGTCGAACGGCGTGACCAGGTCTTGATCACTTCCTTGCGCCCGGATTCACGAACAGCCTCTGCCTTCTTGAGCAGATAACCGTCCACAAACGGACCTTTCCAGACAGAACGAGACACTACAGGTCCTCCTAGCGCTTCTTGCGATGACGACGCGCGATGATCAGCTTGTCGCTCGCCTTCTTCGTGCGGGTCCGCGCACCCTTGGTGGGTTTGCCCCAGGGGGTCACCGGATGGCGGCCACCGCTGGTACGGCCTTCACCACCGCCGTGCGGATGATCAATCGGGTTCATAACCACGCCACGGACGCTGGGGCGTTTGCCCATCCAGCGCTTGCGGCCGGCCTTGCCGAGCTTGCGGTTCTGATGGTCAGGGTTCGAGACGGCACCGATCGTCGCCATGCACTCACCACGCACCATGCGCATCTCGCCGGAGCTCAGGCGGAGCTGGGCATAACCCTGATCCTTACCTATGAGCTGGGCGTAGTTTCCGGCCGAGCGGGCGATCTTGCCGCCACCCTTGGACTTCATCTCGATGTTGTGGATGATCGTACCGACCGGAATATTCTCCAGAGGCATCGCATTGCCGGGGCGGATATCCACACGCTCGCCCGCCACAATCTTGTCGCCAGGTTGCACACGCTGCGGCGCCAGGATGTAGGCCTGCTCACCATCCTCGTAGTTGAGGAGTGCGAGATAGGCGGAACGGTTCGGGTCGTATTCGAGACGCTCAACCGTGGCGACAACATCGAACTTGCGGCGCTTGAAGTCGATCAAACGGTAACGGCGCTTATGACCACCGCCACGGTGACGCATCGTGATGCGGCCATGGACGTTGCGTCCGCCCTTCTTCTTCAGCCCCTCGGTCAGATCCTTGACCGGCTTGCCCTTATAAAGGTGCGAGCGGTCGACCTGAACCAGGCCCCTCCGCCCCGGCGTAACCGGCTTATGGGGTTTCAGCGCCATCTTACACTCCCGTCGTGACGTCGATCGTGTGGCCTTCAGCCAGCGTCACGATTGCTTTCTTGACTGCATTACGGCGGCCCATACGGCCCCGGAAACGCTTCGTCTTTCCCTGCTGGTTCAGGGTGTTCACGGCGGTCACCTTCACCTTGAACAACTCCTCGACAGCCTGCTTGATCTCCGGCTTGGAAGCGCGGCGATCCACACGGAACGTCACCTGGTTGTGCAAGGCCCCCATCGTCGACTTTTCGGTGATGATGGGGCTGCGAATGATGTCGTAGCTCTTCAACAGACTCATTTGAGCCTCTCCTCAAGGGCTGTAACGGCGTCCTTGGTCAGCACCAGCGTGTCACGACGAACGATGTCGTAAACATTGGCACCGGCGGTCGGCAGCACGTCGATGCCGGGGATGTTCGAAGCAGCACGCTTGAAGTTCTCGTTCACGGCCGAGCCGTCAACGACCAGAGCGCTCTCGATACCCATGGCCGTGAGGCGCGAAACCAGATCCTTGGTCTTGCCGCCGTCGAGCTCAGCACTCTCCAGAACCACCAGCTTACCTTCGGCCTGCTTGACCGAAAGAGCTGTCTTCAGACCCAGGGCGCGAATTCGCTTGGGCAGCTTGAAGCCGTGGCTGCGCTGGACCGGACCGTGTGCCACAGCACCACCCCGGAAGATATTGGTCTTCCGGCTGCCGTGACGCGCAGTACCACCGCCCTTCTGGCGGCCGACACGGTGGGTCGTGCCCACAACGTCGCTGGTCGACTTGGTCGTGTGCATACCGGAGCGGCGCTTGGCCAGCTGCCAGTTGATCACACGGGCCAGGATGTCGGTGCGTGCAGGAAGACCGAACACATCATCCGACAGGTCGACGGAACCGGTCTTCTTGTTGTCGAGTGTTAAAACATCGGTCTTCACGACTTGTCCTCCCCGGACTCCTCAGCCTCTGCGGCGGGGGCATATTCAACCTCTGCAACCGGGGCCTCGTCGTCAGCAGCTTCCTCGGCTGGGGCTTCTTCAGCCGGCGCCTCGGGGACTGCGCCCTCGATCAGGGCTGCAGGAAACGGCAGATCGTCCGGAGTCTTCGCCTTAACAGCGTCGGTCAGCATCACCCAGCCTTCCTTAGCGCCGGGAATGCTGCCCTTGATCATGATCAGGCTGTTTTCAGTGTCCGTGGCTACGACTTCCAGGTTCTGCGTGGTGACACGCTCGGCACCCATGTGGCCGGCCATTTTCTTGCCCTTCCACACCTTGCCCGGATCCTGGCTGTTGCCGGTCGAACCATGGGCACGATGCGAAACCGAAACACCGTGGCTCGCACGCATGCCACCGAAGTTGTGACGCTTCATGGCGCCGGCGAAACCTTTACCCTTCGAAGTCCCTGTGACGTCAACCATCTGGCCGGCGACGAAGTGTTCGACGGAGATTTGGGCGCCCACGGGCAGGACTGCATCGTCGCTCACGCGGAACTCTGCAACCTTGCGCTGGGGCTCAACACCGGCTTTGGCGAACTGACCGCGCTGGGCGCGATTCAGGTGCTTCACCTTGGCAGGGCCAGTGCCGATCTGCAGGGCGACATAGCCATCCGTCTCTGCCGTGCGCTGGCCCACAACGTGGTTACCATGCACCTGCAGCACCGTGACGGGAATATGCCCCCCCTCTCCGGTGAAGATGCGGCTCATGCCGACTTTCTTGGCGATCATACCGGTACGCATCGGTCGTTCCTCAGAGCTTGATCTCGACGTCGACACCAGCCGCAAGGTCGAGCTTCATCAAAGCGTCAACGGTCTGCGGGGTGGGTTCGACGATGTCGATCAAGCGCTTGTGGGTCCTGATTTCGAACTGTTCGCGCGATTCCTTATCGATGTGAGGACCGCGAAGAACGGTGAGCTTCTCGATACGCGTCGGCAGAGGGATCGGTCCACGCACCTGGGCGCCCGTCCGCCTGGCCGTGCCGACGATCTCGTTCGTCGACTGGTCAAGCAGCCTGTGATCGAAGGCCTTCAGCCGAATGCGGATGTTTTGACCCGCCATGATGCTTCTCCTGTTATCCCGTCTGCTTAGCGCGTTCGGATTTACTCGATGATTTCGGCGACGACGCCGGCTCCGACGGTGCGACCGCCTTCACGGATGGCGAAGCGCAGGCCCTCGTCCATCGCGATCGGCGCGATCAGCTCCACATCCATCGTGATGT
>PBNE01000022.1 GCA_002722885.1 Rhodospirillaceae bacterium | reverse complement strand
TCTTCGTGATCGCTGCCGTCAGCGTCGTCTTGCCGTGGTCAACGTGACCAACAGTGCCAATGTTCGCATGCGGCTTCGTACGCTCAAATTTTTCCTTCGACATCGCTCTTATCCGTCGGTCGTGAGTTGTTGTTGAATGGTGATCAGGGCCGTCAGGCCATGCTCGCCTTGAGTTCTTCGGAAATCATCTGCGGCACCGGCTCATAGCAGTCGAAATGCATCGAGTAGGTCGCACGACCCTGGGTCATCGAGCGCAGGTCGTTGACGTATCCAAACATTGAGCCCAACGGCACCTTGGCATTGACGACCTGCGCGTTACCGCGCGGCTCCATGCCCCGGATCTGGCCGCGGCGGCTGTTCAGGTCGCCGATGATGTCACCCATGTATTCGTCCGGCGTCACCACCTCGACCTTCATCACAGGCTCCAGGAGCTGCGGGCCGGCCTTGGCGATGCCTTCGCGGAACGCGGCGCGGGCGGCGATGTCGAACGCCATCGCGCTCGAATCGACATCATGGTAGGCGCCGTCATACAGCGTCGCCTTGAAGTCTATCATCGGGAAGCCTGCAATCACGCCGGTTTCGCTCGCGATGCCGATACCCTGCTGCACCGAGGGGATGTACTCGCGCGGTACGTTACCGCCGGTCACGGTGTTCTCGAACTCGTAACCCGAGCCGGTCTCGGCCGGCTCGAACACGATCTTGACCCGCGCGAACTGACCGGAACCACCAGTCTGCTTCTTGTGGGTGTAATCGATATCGTAGGCCTTCGTGATCGTCTCACGATAGGCGACCTGCGGAGCACCGACATTGGCCTCGACGCCGAACTCGCGCTTCATGCGGTCGACGAGAATGTCGAGGTGAAGTTCACCCATGCCCTTGATGATGGTCTGACCGGACTCATGATCGGTCGCCACACGGAACGACGGGTCTTCCTCGGCCAGGCGCCCCAGAGCAACGCCCATCTTGTCGTGGTCGGCCTTGGTCTTGGGCTCCACGGCAACCTCGATCACGGGATCGGGGAACTCCATGCGCTCAAGAATGATCGGATTGTTCGGATCACAGACCGTGTCACCGGTCGTCGTTGCCTTCAGACCGCACAGCGCAACGATATCACCGGCGCGGGCTTCCTGAATGTCTTCACGGCTGTTGGCATGCATCAGCAGCATGCGGCCAACGCGCTGGCGCGAGTCCTTGACCGTGTTGAGCAGCTGGTCGCCCGACTTCAGGACACCGGAGTAGATACGCGCGAAGGTCAACGTGCCGACGTACTTGTCGGCCATGACCTTGAACGCCAGGGCCGCGAACGGCTGGCTGTCGTCGCTCTCGCGAACCTCTTCTTCTTCAGTCTTAGCGTTGATGCCGCGGATGGCGGAAACCTCAACCGGCGACGGGAGGTAATCCACCACGGCATCCAGAAGCGGCTGGACACCCTTATTCTTGAACGCCGTGCCCAGCAGGACCGGAACGAATTTATGGTTCAGCGTACCCTTGCGGATGCAGGTGCGAAGCGTGTCGTCGCTCGGCTCGGTGCCCTCAAGATAGGCTTCCATCGCCTCGTCATCGAGCTCAACCGCAGACTCAACCAGCTTCATACGGTACTCGTCGGCCTGGTCCTGGAGTTCGGCGGGAATGTCGACTTCGTCGAACTTCGCGCCCAGGCTGTCGTCGTGCCAGATGATGGCTTTCATCTTCACGAGGTCGACCACACCCTTGAAGTCGGCCTCAGCACCGATCGGGAGCTGGGTCACCACGGCGGTAACACCGAAACGATCCTCTATCATGTCGACGCAGCGGAAGAAGTCGGCGCCGATACGGTCCATCTTGTTGACGAAGCACATGCGCGGCACGCCGTACTTGTCAGCCTGACGCCAGACAGTCTCGGACTGGGGCTCAACACCCGACACGGCATCGAACACGGCGACGGCACCGTCGAGAACACGCAGGCTACGCTCGACTTCAATGGTGAAGTCCACGTGGCCCGGAGTGTCGATGATGTTCACACGGCAATCGCGCCAGTTGGCCGTGGTGGCCGCCGACGTGATGGTGATGCCGCGCTCCTGCTCCTGCTCCATCCAGTCCATGGTGGCCGTGCCTTCATGAACCTCACCGATCTTATGGGACCGGCCGGTGTAGTAGAGGATTCGTTCGGTTGTTGTAGTCTTGCCGGCATCAATGTGGGCCATGATGCCGATGTTGCGATAACGCTCAATGGGATGCGTACGTGCCATGTCTCGCTCGTCCTTGGGGCCTCATGGGACCCCGGGTTACCAGCGCGGGGATTACCAGCGGTAGTGGGAAAACGCCTTGTTCGCGTCTGCCATCCGATGGGTGTCCTCGCGTTTCTTCACGGCCGCGCCACGCTGTTGCGACGCATCCATGAGTTCTCCGGAAAGGCGGCTCACCATGGTTGTCTCTGAACGGGCGCGGGCGGCGGTAATCAGCCAACGAATGGCCAGAGCCTGCTGCCGGTCCGAACGGACTTCCACGGGAACCTGATAGGTTGCACCACCAACACGGCGGGAACGCACCTCGACCGCGGGCTTCACATTGCCCAGGGCCTGATGAAAGAGGCCTACCGGATCCTGACCCGTCTTGTCGCGGATCACATCCAGTGCACCGTAAACGATACCTTCAGCGACGGCCTTCTTACCGTCAAACATCAGGCTGTTGATGAACTTTGTCAGCACCGTATCGCCATGAAGGGCGTCGGGTAGGACTTCGCGTTTTTCTGCAGCACGGCGGCGTGACATCGCTCTCCCCCTTACTTCGGACGCTTGGCGCCGTATTTCGAACGGCCCTGGCGTCGGCTCGAGACACCCTGGGTGTCGAGCGTTCCGCGAACGATGTGGTAACGAACGCCCGGAAGGTCCTTCACGCGGCCACCGCGGATCATCACAACCGAATGCTCCTGCAGGTTGTGACCTTCACCACCGATGTAGCTCGTCACTTCGAAGCCATTGGTCAGGCGCACACGGGCAACCTTACGAAGTGCCGAGTTCGGCTTCTTCGGGGTCGTCGTGTAGACGCGCGTGCAAACACCACGCTTCTGGGGGCAACCCTCCAGAGCGGGGACCTTGTTGCGCGCGCGGCGCGGCTTCCGCGACTTGCGGATCAGCTGGTTCACGGTAGGCATTCAACAAACCTCGTCAGACATAGAACAAGACACGATGGCCCGACCAAGAGGTTCCCAGGTGGAAACCCACGGTCGAACGTGTCGTGTCGTTGTCGTTCGTTCTTGCGACCCGGCGATCAAACGAATCGCCCCGATCCAAGAGCGCGGGACTATAGTCAGGGCCCCTTACCGGGTCAACACCGGAAATCGCAAAAAAACCGCCGATTTCCGGGCGTTCCCGGTGATGGCCTCACGACCCGGAACAAAACCGGAATTCAGGCCTGATTTCAGGCGATCTGAGCCTCTTCACCGCTCGGCTCGGGAAGTAGATCGACCGCAGCGGCCTCCTCGCTTTCCGCCTCGATCGGCATGGGCTCGTCGAGTCCCTCAATCTTGCGCAGGCGATGGACCACACGGCCCGTGCCCGCCGGGATCAGGCGTCCGACGATCACGTTCTCCTTCAGGCCCATCAGATCGTCCATCTTGCCCGCCACAGAAGCTTCGGTCAGGACACGCGTGGTCTCCTGGAACGACGCTGCGGAGATGAACGACTGGGTCTGCAGGCTCGCCTTGGTGATGCCCTGCAGGACCGGGATGGATGTGGCCGGCGCCCGGCCCTCCTCCTCTGCCTTGGCATTCACGATATCGAACTCACGACGATCAACCTGCTCGCCCACCAGGAAGGTGGTGTCGCCGGGCTTATCGATCTCGACCTTCTGCAGCATCTGGCGACAGATGACCTCGATGTGCTTGTCGTTGATACGCACACCCTGCAGGCGGTAGACGCTCTGGATCTCGTCGACCAGATAGTTGGCGAGAGCCTCGACGCCCATCACGCGGAGGATATCGTGTGGCACCGGGCTGCCGTCGATCAGCGGATCGCCACGGCGGACATAGTCGCCGTCGTTGACCGCAATATGCTTGCCCTTCGGCAGCAGATACTCCTGGCGATGCTCGCCATCCTCGGAGGTCACGGCCACACGGCGCTTGTTCTTGTAGTCCTTGCCGAACTCCACGAAGCCGTCGCCTTCGGCGATGATCTGGTGATCCTTCGGCTTGCGTGCCTCGAACAGCTCGGCCACACGCGGCAGACCGCCGGTGATGTCGCTGTTCGTGATCGAGTCACGCGGCACACGTGCGATGATGTCACCGGGCGTGATCTGCTGACCGTTGTCGACCGACAGGACCGCATCGACGCTGAGCTCGAAGACCGAACCGGGTTCGCTGTCCTCGGGCTTCGAATCGGCATCAAAAATGGCAACACGCGGACGCAGACCAGTACCGCGGGGCTGCTGGCGCCAGTCGATCACCACCTGATTTGACATGCCACTAGTCTCATCGGTGATTTCACGCAGTGAGAGCCCCTCGACCAGATCAAGGAAGGCGATCTGGCCCGGCTTGTCGGCGATGATCGGCAGGTTGTAAGGATCCCAGCGGACCAGCGTGTCGCCACGCTCGACCTTCTGACCGTCCTTGACCAGCAGACGCGCACCATAGGGCAGACGGTAGCGCGCACGCTCCCGATCACTGTTATCGACCACCAGAAGCTCACAGTTGCGCACCAGGACGATGGTGTTGCCATCGCTGTCCTCGACGAGCTGCGAGTTCATGATCTTCACAGTGCCTTCGGCTGGCGTGTCGATTGACGACGATTCCGCACCACGCTGGGCGGTGCCGCCGATGTGGAAGGTCCGCATCGTAAGCTGCGTGCCCGGCTCGCCGATCGACTGGGCCGCGATGACACCCACCGCTTCACCCATGTTGACCGTCGTGCCGCGTGCGAGGTCACGGCCGTAACACCGCGCGCAGACGCCAATGTCGCTCTGACAGGTCAGAACCGACCGGATGCGGATACGCTCGACACCGGACTCGGTGATCGTCTCCATGTGCTTCTCTTCGACCATCGTGTTGGCCTCGATCAGCACCTCGTCGGTCGACAGGTCGGTAATGTCGTCGAGCAGATAGCGGCCCAGGGCGCGCTCAGCGAGCGACACGATCTCCTCGGAGCCCTGAACGACGGCCTCGATCACGAGCCCCTCTTCCGTGCCGCAGTCCTCCTCGACAATCACGCAATCCTGCGCAACGTCGACCAGGCGACGGGTCAGGTAACCCGAGTTTGCCGTCTTGAGCGCCGTATCGGCCAGGCCCTTTCGGGCACCATGGGTCGAGTTGAAGTACTCACCCACGGACAGACCTTCCTTGAAGTTGGCAATGATCGGCGTCTCGATGATCTCACCGGACGGCTTGGCCATCAGGCCGCGCATGCCGGCAAGCTGCTTGATCTGCGCCGGCGAACCACGGGCACCGGAATGCGCCATCATGTAAATGGCGTTCAGGCGCTTGCGGCGACCAGTCTCGTCATCGATCTCGTCGGTGCTGGAAAGTCCGGCCATCAGAGCATCGGCAACCTTGTCAGTGCAGTGCGACCAGGCATCGATCACCTTGTTGTACTTCTCGCCCTGCGTGATGACGCCGTCCATGTACTGCTGCTCGTACTCACGGACACGATCCTGCGTCTCCCTGACGAGCTCTTCCTTGGCTTCCGGAATGACCATGTCGTCCTTGCCGAAGGAAATGCCGGAGTTGCAGGCATGCTTGAAGCCAAGCGCCATGATCCGGTCGCAGAACAGCACGGTCTCTTTCTGACCGCAGTGGCGGTAGACCGCATCGATCACCTCCGAAATCTCACGTTTGGTGAGGATTCGGTTGATGATGTCGAACGGCAGCGCCTTGTTCTTGGGCAGAATCTGCGACAGCAGCATGCGGCCCGGCGTGGCATCGACGACCCAGGACTTCTCCTCGCCCTCCTCATCGACACCGTGGTAGCGGCAGCGGATCTTGGTGTGCATCGACACCGCGCCGACATGCAGGGCGTGTTCGATCTCACCGACACCACGGAACACCATGCCCTCGCCCGGCTCACCCTCGATCTCCAGCGAGAGATCGTAGAGACCCAGAACGATATCCTGCGACGGCACGATAATCGGCTTGCCGTTCGCGGGGCTCAGGATGTTGTTGGTCGACATCATCAGAACGCGCGCTTCGAGCTGGCTCTCGATAGAAAGCGGCACGTGCACGGCCATCTGGTCACCGTCGAAATCGGCGTTGAACGCGGTGCAGACCAGCGGATGAAGCTGGATCGCCTTGCCTTCCACCAGGGTCGGTTCGAACGCCTGAATGCCCAGACGATGCAGCGTCGGCGCCCGGTTCAACAGAACTGGATGCTCGCGGATGACCTCTTCGAGAATGTCCCAGACCTCGGGGCGCTCCTTCTCGACCAGACGCTTGGCCGCCTTGATGGTCGGCGCTTTGCCGTAGATTTCGAGCTTCGAATAGATGAACGGCTTGAACAGCTCCAGCGCCATCTTCTTGGGCAGACCGCACTGGTGGAGCTTCAACTCCGGGCCCACCACGATGACCGAACGGCCGGAGTAGTCGACGCGTTTGCCCAGAAGGTTCTGACGGAAGCGGCCCTGCTTGCCCTTCAGCATGTCCGACAGCGAACGCAGCGGACGCTTGTTCGCACCCGTGATCACACGACCGCGGCGGCCGTTGTCGAACAGGGCGTCTACGGACTCCTGCAGCATGCGCTTTTCGTTACGCACGATGATGTCGGGCGCACGCAGCTCGATCAGACGCTTGAGGCGGTTGTTGCGGTTGATCACGCGGCGATAGAGATCGTTGAGGTCCGACGTTGCGAAACGTCCGCCGTCGAGCGGGACCAGCGGGCGCAGCTCGGGCGGGATCACCGGAATGACTTCCAGGATCATCCACTCGGGACGGTTGCCGGACTCAAGGAACGTCTCGATCAGCTTCAGGCGCTTGACGATCTTCTTGCGCTTCGCTTCCGAGTTCGTCTCGGCCAGTTCCTCGCGCAGGAACTCGCGATCGGCCTCAAGGTCGATCTTCGATAGCATGTCGCGCACTGCTTCCGCGCCGATGCCGGCCGTGAAGGCATCATCGCCATACTCGTCACGCGCTTCGTAGTACTGCTCTTCGGTGAGGGTCTGGCCCTCTTCGAGCGGAGTCAGGCCGGGATCGGAAACGATGTACTGTTCGAAGTACAGGACGCGCTCCAGCTCCTTGAGCGTCATGTCGAGCAGCAGACCGATACGGCTCGGCAGGGACTTCAGGAACCAGATATGGGCAACCGGCGCAGCGAGTTCGATGTGCCCCATACGCTCGCGGCGAACCGAGGACTTGATGACCTCAACGCCGCACTTCTCGCACACGATGCCCTTGAACTTCATGCGCTTGTACTTGCCGCACAGGCACTCGTAGTCCTTGATCGGGCCGAAAATACGGGCACAGAACAGGCCGTCCCGCTCCGGCTTGAAGGTCCGATAGTTGATCGTCTCCGGCTTCTTGACCTCGCCATAGGACCAAGACCGAATCTTCTCCGGGCTGGCGACCGAGATCTTGATATGGTCGAAGCTCTGCGGGCCTGTCACCTGGCCGAAGATGCGCATCAACTCGTTCATGCCGTTTCTCCTCTATCCTTCAAAGCGTTGTGTTGGGTCCGGTCGTCGGATGGAATTCAGTTCACCTGTTCCAGCTCGACGTTCAGACCCAGCGCCTGCATCTCCTTGACGAGAACGTTGAAGCTCTCTGGGATGCCCGCCTCGAAGTGGTGATCGCCCTTTACGATCGATTCATAAACACGGGTACGTCCGGCCACGTCGTCGGACTTCACCGTCAGCATTTCCTGCAGCGTATAGGCCGCGCCATAGGCCTGGAGCGCCCAGACCTCCATCTCGCCGAAGCGCTGGCCGCCAAACTGCGCCTTGCCGCCCAGCGGCTGCTGGGTGACCAGGCTGTACGGGCCGATGGAACGCGCATGGATCTTGTCGTCCACCAGATGGTGCAGCTTCAGGACATAGAGATAACCCACGGTCACAGGACGGTCGAAAGGATCACCCGTACGGCCGTCGATCAAAATCTCCTGACCACTGCGGCTCAGCCCGGCGAGCTCCAGCAGGTCGGAAATGCCCTGCTCGTGCGCACCGTCGAACACCGGGGTGGCCACCGGAACGCCGGTCCTGAGATCGCTCGCGACCTCCAGAAGCTCAGCATCGTCCATGCTGCCGACCGGGCCCGAACGTCCGCTCTCGCCATAGGCCTTTGTCAGCACCTTGCGCAGTTCCGGCACGGTCGAGGCCTTGTCGCCGTCGATCGCCAAACCACTCTGGATGCTGTCCAGCATACGCCCGACCTTTTTGCCAATACCGGCAGAGGCCCAGCCCAGATGGGTTTCCAGAATCTGACCAACGTTCATGCGGCTCGGCACGCCCAGAGGGTTGAGCACCACGTCAACCGGGGTGCCATCTTCCAGATAGGGCATGTCTTCTACAGGCACGATACGGCTGATGACACCCTTGTTGCCGTGACGGCCTGCCATCTTGTCGCCTGCCTGCAGCTTGCGCTTCACGGCCACGAAGACCTTGACCATCTTAAGCACGCCCGGCGGCAGTTCGTCGCCGGTCTGAAGCTTCTCGACCTTGTTCTCGAAGCGGTGCTCGATCTCGGCCGTGGCGCTGTCGAAATGCGCCTTGAGCTCTTCGACCGAGGCCATGGTCTTGTCGTCGTCGACAACAATCTGCCACCACTGGCCGCGGCTCAGCGGCTCAAGGCTCTCATCACTGACCTTTTCACCGGCCTTGATGCCTTTCGGACCCTTGGAGATCTTCTTGCCGTCGATCAGCGAACGCAGGATCGAGTAGATATTGCGTTCAATGATCGCACGCTCGTCGTCACGGTCCTTCGCAAGGCGCTCGATCTCGTCACGCTCGATAGCCATGGCGCGCTCGTCCTTGTCGACACCACGACGGGAGAACACACGCACCTCTACGATCGTGCCGTGAACGCCCGGCGGAACTTTGAGCGAGGTGTCACGGACGTCAGACGCCTTTTCGCCGAAGATGGCGCGCAGAAGCTTCTCTTCCGGCGTCATCGGGCTTTCACCCTTCGGCGTGATCTTGCCGACCAGGATGTCGCCGGCCTCGACCTCGGCACCGATGTAGACAATGCCGGCCTCGTCGAGGTTCTTCAGCGCTTCTTCACCCACGTTCGGGATATCGCGCGTGATCTCTTCCTGACCCAGCTTGGTGTCACGGGCCATGATCTCGAACTCCTCGATATGGATCGACGTGAACACATCGTCCTTCACGATGCGTTCGGAGATCAGGATCGAGTCCTCGAAATTGTAACCGTTCCACGGCATGAACGCGCAGAGCACGTTGCGGCCCAGGGCCAGCTCGCCACGGTCCGTCGAAGGACCATCGCCCAGGATGTCACCCTTCTCGACCATCTGGCCGACATTCACCAGCGGACGCTGGGTGATGCACGTGTTCTGGTTGGAGCGCTGGAACTTCGCCAAGGTGTAGATATCCACGCCGAGAGTATCCTTGGCCTCACCATCGTTGACACGAACAACGATACGCTCGGCGTCGACCTGGTCGATCACGCCACCGCGACGGGCAACAATGGTCGAACCGGAGTCGCGGGCCACAACCTCTTCCATGCCCGTGCCCACCAGCGGAGCCTCGGCGCGAACCAGCGGCACCGCCTGGCGCTGCATGTTCGACCCCATCAGGGCGCGGTTGGCGTCGTCGTTCTCGAGGAACGGGATCAGCGCCGCGGCGACCGAAACAAGCTGCTTGGGCGAGACGTCGATCATGTCGATCATATCAGGCGTTGCCATCAGGAACTCGCCGTTCTGGCGGGCCGAGATCAGGTCTTCGGTGAACTTACCCTTGTCGTCGAGCAACGCGTTCGCCTGCGCGATCGTGTGGTGGCTCTCCTGCATCGCGGTCATGTAGATGACCTCGGGCGTCACCTTGCCGTTTTCGACGCGACGGTACGGGCTTTCGATGAAGCCGTACTTGTTGACGCGGGCGAAGGTCGCCAGGCTGTTGATCAGACCGATATTCGGGCCTTCCGGCGTCTCAATCGGACAGATGCGGCCGTAGTGCGTCGGATGCACGTCGCGCACCTCGAAGCCGGCACGCTCGCGGGTCAGACCGCCCGGGCCAAGCGCCGAAAGACGACGCTTGTGAGTCACTTCTGACAGCGGGTTGGTCTGGTCCATGAACTGCGACAGCTGGGACGAACCGAAGAACTCGCGCACAGCGGCAGCAGCCGGCTTGGCGTTGATCAGGTCATGAGGCATGACACTGTCGAGTTCGACCAGGCTCATGCGCTCACGGATCGCACGCTCCATGCGCAGCAGGCCCATGCGGTACTGGTTCTCGAGCAGCTCGCCGACCGAACGCACACGGCGATTGCCGAGATGGTCGATGTCGTCGATGTCGCCCTTGCCGTCCTTCAGCTCCACCAGGGTCTTCAGGACTTCCGTGATGTCGTCACGGGTCAGCACGTGGAGCGACTCATCATGCTCCAGGCCAAGGCGTGCGTTCATCTTCACGCGGCCGACGGCCGAAAGATCGTAACGCTCGGAATCGAAGAACAGGCCCTTGAACAGGGTCTCGGCGGTGTCGATTGTCGGCGGCTCACCGGGACGCATCACACGATAGATCTCGAACAGCGCCTCTTCACGGTTCGAGCTCTTGTCGACAGCCAGCGTGTTGCGGATGTAGGGGCCCACATTCACGTGGTCGATATCGAGCGTGACGATCTGCTTGACGCCGGCCTCGACGAGCTTCTCCAGGAGCTCCTCATCAATCTCGTCACCGGCCTCTGCGGTCACCAGGCCGTTCGACATATCAACGATGTCATTGGCCAGATAGCGGCCGTACATCGCTTCGTCGTCGACCAGCTGCTCCTTGAGCCCGGCCTCCTCCAGCTTCTTGAGCTGCAGGCGGGTCAGCTTGGTGCCGGCCTTGGCGGCAACCTTGCCATCCTTGGCATTGATCAGATCGCCGGCCAGCTTGGTGCCCAGGGCACGCTTGGGATCGAACGGCACACGCCAGCCGTTCTTTTCCTTCTTGCAGGTGACGTTGTCATAGAACGTCGCCAGGATTTCATCGGTCGACAGACCCAGCGCGCGCAGGATCACGGTCGCGGGCAGCTTGCGCCGGCGGTCGATACGGACATGAACGATGTCCTTGGCGTCGAACTCGAAGTCCAGCCAGGAACCGCGGTAGGGAATCACACGGGCGGCAAACAGGAACTTGCCCGACGAGTGGGTCTTGCCCTTGTCATGATCAAAGAAGACGCCCGGCGAACGGTGCATCTGTGAAACGATCACGCGCTCGGTGCCGTTCACGATGAACGTGCCCTTGTCAGTCATGAGCGGCATGTCGCCCATGTAGACGTCCTGTTCCTTGATGTCGCGCACGTCGCGCTTCTTGATCTCTTCGTCAACGTCGAAGATCCAGAGCTGCAACGTCACCTTCAGCGGTGCGGCGTAGGTCATACCCCGCTGCTGGCACTCGTCAACATCGTACTTGGGCTCTTCGAACTGGTAGCGCACGAAATGGAGTTCGGCGCGGTTCGAAAAGTCGCGGATCGGGAAGACGGACTTGAACACACCCTGCAGGCCCTCTTCGGTGCGCTGCGCGTCCATGATCTCGTGCTGCAGGAACTGATCATAGGAAGCACGCTGCACGTCGATCAGGTTCGGCATTGCGATCACCTGAGCAATGCTGCCGAAGTCACGGCGCCTGCGGAAACGTTCGTTCATGTCCTGAGCCATGCCATTACCTCTGTTTTCAAGTCATCCTCCGCAGTAACCTGCGGATTCCCGGCCAACCGGGCACTAACGGTGCACGCCAACGGGCGTCATTTTCTTCCTCAGAGGCCAAGGGCGCCACTGCTGGCACCGGATTTTTCACCCGGCGCCAGCGGCCGCGCCTATGACGTCATGCGCTCCATGCCGCCGCGCTCCCGAGGGGCGCGGCGCACGAACCACACGTTATTTGACCTCCACGGACGCGCCGGCTTCTTCGAGCTTCTTCTTGAGCTCTTCGGCTTCGTCCTTGTTGACGCCCTCCTTGACCGGCTTGGGCGCGCCTTCGACGAGATCCTTGGCCTCCTTGAGGCCCAGGCCCGTGATGCCGCGCACTTCCTTGATGACGGCAATCTTGTTGTCGCCAAAACCGGCAAGCACGACGTCAAACTCGGTCTTCTCTTCAGCAGCAGCGGCATCGCCACCACCGGCGCCGGGCGCGGCGGCAACCGCGACGGGAGCAGCGGCGCTCACGCCCCACTTCTCTTCCAGCATCTTCGAAAGCTCAGCGGCTTCCATGACGGTCAGCGAGGAAAGCTCGTCAACCAACTTTTCCAGATCGGCCATTGTCTCTTACTCCAGGGTCACGTTTCTTGGGTTGGATAGATGATGTCTGAAACCGGCTCAGCCTTCCGCGCCGCTCTCGCCATAGGCGGAGAATACGCGGGCAAGCTGTCCGGCGGGTGCCTGCAACACACCGGCAACTTGCGTCGCCGGGGTCTGCAAAAGACCCACCAGCTTGGCGCGCAGCTCGTCGAGTGACGGCAGCGACGCCAGTTGTTTGACGCCATCAGCATCCAGCAGCGTTTCGCCCATGGCACCGCCAATCACGACAAGCCTGTCGTTCTTCTTGGCGTAATCGATCGTTGCCTTGGCGGCGGCCACCGGATCATCCGATGTGGCGACGGCAGTCGGTCCTGTGAAGAGGTCGCGAAGACCCTCATAGGTCGTGCCATCCAGCGCACGAAGCGCCAGACGGTTCTTCGTGACGCGGAAGCTTGCGCCCACGTCGCGCATTGAGCGACGCAGTTCGGTTGCCTCTGCGACCGTCAGACCGTTGTTGTGCGTCACGACCACAATTTCCGCGCCATCAAACGCGTCATGCATGTCGTTGACGATCTTTTCCTTCCTGGACCGTTCCACGGATCACCTCCGTCAGATCGGGACGATGGGGCCGGTTTGCCCGCATCGAACCGGTTCAGCACCTGTCCGGCTCACCATGAACCGAACGTTCAAGTCCTGCCCCGGAAGTCCAACCCGAACCCTAGCCCACAGGGGCTCTGGCTCAGGCGCTTCTCCCGTCTCATGCCGGCGGTTCTTTTCCATTACGTCCCGAAGGACACCGGCAATCTCGGACAGGGGGTTGCGATACGTCTCCGTACCGCCGGACGGCAGTGCCGCCCGTCTTCGCAGTCGCTTACGCGGCCGTGAAACTCTGCGGATCCATGCGTACGCCCGGACCCATGGTCGAGCTCAGCGTAGCACGCTTCATATAAGTACCCTTCACCGCTTGCGGCTTGGCCTTCAGCACGGCGTCCACCAGCGTGCGGACATTCTCCTGAATCTGCTCTTCGGAAAAGCTGGCCTTGCCGACACCGGCATGAATGATTCCGGCCTTCTCGACGCGGTACTCGACCTGACCGGCCTTGGTGGCGGTCACAGCGCCGGCAACGTCGGGGGTCACCGTGCCCAGCTTCGGGTTCGGCATCATGCCGCGCGGGCCGAGGATTTTACCCAGTCGGCCCACCACCGGCATCATGTCCGGTGTGGCAATGCAGCGATCGAAATCGATCTCGCCCTTCTGGATCTGGTCGGCCAGGTCTTCGGCGCCCACCACGTCGGCGCCGGCTTCGCGCGCTTCGTCAGCCTTCGCATCCTTAGCAAAGACCGCAACACGAACCGAGCGCCCCGTGCCATGCGGCAGGCTCACCACACCACGGACCATCTGGTCCGCGTGACGGGGATCAACGTTCAGGTTCAGCACAACCTCGATCGTCTCATCGAACTTGGCCGTTGCAGCGCCCTTCACCGCGGAGACGGCTTCATCAAGGCTGTAGTCTTTGTCACGGTCGAAGTTCTCGAGCGCGCTCGACATGCGTTTACCGGTCTTGGCCATTTTTTACTCCATCACCTCGACGCCCATCGACCGCGCCGTTCCGGCGATGATCTTGGCGGCGGCGTCAATATCGTTTGCGTTCAGGTCGACCATCTTGGCTTCGGCGATCTCGCGCACCTGATCCATCTTGATCGATCCCGCGACATCACGGCCCGGGGTCGAACCACCCTTCTGCAGCTTTGCCGCCTTCTGGATGAACCAGGACGCCGGCGGCGTCTTGGTCGCGAAGGTGAAGGTGCGGTCGGCATAAGCCGTAATCACGGTCGGGATCGGCGTGCCCTGATCGAAGTTCTGGGTCGACGCGTTGAACGCCTTGCAGAACTCCATGATGTTCAGGCCGCGCTGACCCAGCGCCGGGCCGATCGGCGGCGACGGGTTGGCAGCGCCCGCGGGCACCGTCAGCTTGATGTAACCTGCAATCTTCTTCGCCATCTCGAAACGTCCACTTATCTGACCCTCACCGAAGCGGCTTGGGTCTCAAATTGATCTCAGTTCTTTTCGACCTGCGTGTATTCCAGCTCCACCGGCGTCGCTCGGCCGAAGATCGACACCGCGACCTTCAGACGCGCACGCTCCTCATCGACTTCCTGCACCGTTCCGTTGAACGACGTGAACGGTCCGTCGGCAACACGCACGGTTTCGCCAACCTCGAACAGGATCGACGGGCGCGGCCGCTCGACACCTTCCTGCACCTGACTCATCACGCGCTCGGCTTCATAGTCCGGGATCGGCATCGGCTTGTTGCCCGAACCCAGGAAACCGGTGACCTTCGGCGTGTTGCGCACCAGGTGCCAGCTTTCGTCGGTCATCTCCATCCGGACAAGCACATAGCCCGGAAAGAACTTGCGCTCCGACGAGACCTTCTTGCCGGCCCGCATTTCGACGACCTCTTCGGAGGGCACCAGAACATTGTCGAACATGTCGCCCATGCCCTGGTTCTCGGCCTGCTCCATCACCGACTGCGCGACCTTCTTCTCGAAGCCCGAGTAGCAGTGAACGATGTACCAGCGCTGTGCCATATGCGGCTACCCACCCAAACCTAGGATCAACTGGATCACTTCAGCGAAGATCTGGTCGATCACAAAGAAAAACAACGCCATCAGGACAATCATGGTGAACACCGTCAAGGTGGTGACACCGGCCTCACGCGGGGTGGGCCAGGTCACCTTCTTGATCGCCTCAAGCCGGACTTGCCGGACGTATTCGGCGGGCGACACCTTCGCCATCAGTGGCCTCTGCTTTCGTATCTGCCGGCCGGTGGGACACAGCGCCCCACCCTTGACCGGGATTGACTGGCAGGAGTGGCAGGACTTGAACCCGCAGCCCCCGGTTTTGGAGACCGGTGCTCTACCAGTTGAGCTACACTCCTAGGGAACCTCAGTCCTTACTCGATGATTTCGGCGACGACGCCGGCTCCGACGGTGCGACCGCCTTCACGGATGGCGAAGCGCAGGCCCTCGTCCATCGCGATCGGCGCGATCAGCTCCACATCCATCGTGATGT
>PBNE01000021.1 GCA_002722885.1 Rhodospirillaceae bacterium | reverse complement strand
TTGGCTGGGGGACCTGGATTCGAACCAGGACTATTCGGGTCAGAGCCGAAGGTTCTACCGTTAAACTATCCCCCAGCAGGGGCCGCGCGCGTCTAGCGTACGCGAAGGCGCGCCTTATGCCGAGTGGCCGTGATTCTGTCAACAGAGCCGGGTATGCGTGATGCGGCCTGCGGCCTATGGTCACCCCGCTTTGACCGACCTTCTCGACACGCTGGACCCATCCGCCGCGACGCCCGCTGTTGGCGGCGACAAACATGCCGTCCTGCACAGCACCTTCGGTTTCGATGGATTCCGGCCCGGCCAGGAGCCCGTGGTCGATTGTCTGATCGAAGGCGGTGATGCCCTGGTCATCATGCCGACCGGGGCGGGCAAGTCACTGTGTTTCCAGGTTCCTGCGTTAATTCGGGGCGGGTTCACCATCGTTGTCTCGCCGCTTGTGGCCCTGATGCAGAACCAGGTCGCCGCGCTGCGTCTGGCCGGTGTCGCGGCCGACACGATCAACTCCTCGCGTTCGCGCGCAGACAATGTCGAGACCTGGCGGGCGGTCGCCGCTGGCCGGGTCACATTGCTCTACATGTCGCCGGAGCGGCTGATGACCGAGCGCATGCTTGATGCACTCAAGCGTATGCCGTTGACCATGATCGTGGTCGACGAGGCCCACTGCATCTCCCAGTGGGGCCATAGCTTCCGTCCGGAGTACGAGGCGCTGGTCGGGCTCAGTGACGTGTTCCAGGATGTCACGCTGGCTGCTTTCACGGCGACCGCCGACACGGTGACCCGTGACGACATTACCCGTCGCCTCTTCGGTCGTGAGGCGCGTGTGTTCGTCGCCGGGTTCGACCGGCCCAACATTCGCCTTGCCGTCACGCCCAAGGCGTCCGTGCGACAGCAACTCCTGTCGTTTGTCGAAGAGCGCAAGGGCCAGTGCGGTATTGTCTACTGCCTCTCGCGCAAAAAGACCGAGGAAACGGCCGCCCAGCTCTGCGAGGCCGGGCACACCGCGCTCGCCTATCATGCCGGGCTCGACCCCGACACGCGCCGCCGCCTGCTGGAGAAATTTCTCAGCGAGCCTGATATCGTGATGGCCGCGACCATCGCCTTCGGCATGGGGATCGACAAACCCGACGTGCGATATGTTGCCCATATCGATCTGCCCGGCTCGGTCGAAGCCTATTACCAGGAGCTGGGCCGCGCCGGCCGCGACGGGGATCCATCTGACGCGGCGATGTTCTATGGCCTCGATGACATACGCATGCGCCGGCATTTCATCGAGGACAGCGACGCATCCGAAGAGCGAAAGCGGGTCGACCACCGCAGGCTCGACGCCCTGGTGGCTTATTGTGAAGCCTCCGAATGTCGTCGCCGGGCGTTGCTCGCCTACTTCGGCGAGGCGTCAAAATCCTGCGGCAACTGCGATATCTGCCTCGACCCGCCAACCATGAGCGACGGCACCGTCTGGGCCCGGAGCGCGGTCGACGTCGTGCTGGCGACCGGAGAGCGGTTCGGTGTGGCCCATATCGTCGACGTCCTTGTCGGCAAGGCGACTGAGAAGGTGACGCAGTTCCACCATGAGAACCTCGATGTCTACGGCACCGGTGTCGAACTCAAGCCTGCGGCCTGGCGTTCGGTCATCCGGCAGCTCGTCGCGGCCCATGTTCTGGAGGTCGATGTCGGGGGCTATGGAGGTCTGCGCACCACGGCACGCGGCCGGTCGATGGGCGAGGGGGGCGAGACCATCAGCCTGCGGCTCGATACGGTGAAGCCGAACCGCCGGGTTCGTGAGCGTCGCGCGTCACGGGACGAAGTGGCCGTGGCCCAAGGTGATCTCACACTCCTGCAGGCGCTCAAGGATCTGCGCCTCGAACTCGCCCGTGAACGCGGCGTGCCGCCCTATGTCGTGTTTCACGACGCGACGCTTGTTGAGCTGGCCGCCACCAGGCCGGAGTCGCGGGAGGCCTTCGGGCAGGTTCACGGTGTTGGTGCGTCCAAGCTCAAGCGTTTTGCCGACGCCTTTCTTCAGGTGATAGCCGAGCATCAAACATAGTTGAAAATAAGAATGATTCGCGATAAAGTGTCTCTCTCCATTCCAGCGAGGAGACCGCCATGGTGTTTCAGTCGTTAGGCGTCGAAGCTATCTCGTTGCTCCTGCGTCCCGACCAACCCACGGACATGGAGCGGAATCCGTATGTGGCCGGCGTCCCTCTCGGCCGACAGACGACTCGCAACTTGTCTCCGGCAAGCCGTTACCCCAGCGCACCTGAAGCGGCCGATTATCTCAGACTTGAACCGAACAGCGGCCTGACTCGCGGCTAATTGACCCACTGTCTGGCCAAGCGCAAATTCGGCCAGCGTCTGTCCTGATACCCCTCATTCCCGATGGTTTCCCTTCCACGCCAATCCGGGCTAGAGATGAAGGGAGATTGATGAGGTCAAGCTGTGGTCGTGGGTTTGTATGGGAGCGGACGAAAGCGACGCAGCGGGCGAACGGCCCGCCGTGACGCACTGCATACCTATGCGGCCATTGATCTCGGAACCAACAACTGCCGGTTGCTGGTTGCCCGACCGACGCGGAACGGCTTCCGGGTCATCGATGCCTTCTCCCGCATCGTCCGTCTGGGCGAAGGCCTGCACAGCCGCGGCGAACTTTCCAACGCTGCCATCGAGCGCACGATTGCAGCGCTTCATGTGTGCGCGGGCAAGATGCGCAAGCGCGGTGTCGACCGTGCCCGCTGCATTGCCACCGAAGCCTGCCGCCGCGCCGTCAACGGCACCAGCTTTCTGGAGCGTGTCGAGGCCGAGACCGGCATCATCTTCGAGATCATTTCGCCCGAGGAAGAGGTTCATCTGGCCTTTGTCGGGTGTCGGCCTCTGATCGAGCCCTGGGCGCGCCGGGCCGCCGTGCTGGATATCGGCGGCGGCAGCACGGAGCTCTCGTGGCTCCGTATCGGTGAGGATGGCGAGAGCACGCTTGATGCCTGGGTATCGCTGCCCTGTGGTGTCGTGACCCTGGCCGAGCGATTCGAGACCGGGCCGATCGACGAGACCCGTTACCAGCGCATGGTCGACAGCATTGCCGGCCTCATTGAGCCCTTTGAGGCTCAACATGCGATGGCACGGCATCTCGAAGACGATGACGTCCAGATGATCGGCACCTCCGGCACGGTGACCACGCTCGCCGCCATTCACCTCGATCTTCCACAATACGATCGCAATCAGGTCGATGGCATGGTGATCGCCACCGACGAGCTCGATGCCGTGACGAGCAGCTTGCGTGCGATGACAGTCGCGGAACGTGCGCTGGTTCCCTGTGTCGGGCGCAATCGGGCCGACCTCGTGGTGGCCGGTGCCGCCATCCTGGATGCCGTTCTGCAAACATGGCCCGTGACCCGTCTGAGTGTAGCGGATCGTGGGCTCCGTGAAGGGGTGCTGCTGGGGATGATGTCCGAAGACTGTGTCAATCAGCCAGCCCATGCGCAGAAGTCGGGCTCGCAGCAAGCAGTCCAGGCAGCGCAGTGAGTGGACGCAAAGGCTCCGGCAGACCGCCGGGCCGTGGTCTCAAGCGGCGTGTGAAGACAGCGAAGCGCCGCAAGGCGTCGTCGACCCGTTGGTTGCAGCGTCAGCTCAACGACCCCTACGTCGCCGGGGCGAAAGAGGAGGGCTACCGCTCCCGCGCCACCTACAAGCTTATCCAGCTCGACGAGCGCTTCCGCCTGCTCAAACCGGGTTGTCGTGTCGTCGATCTGGGCGCTGCACCGGGCGGCTGGTCGCAAATCGCCGCAGCACGGGTCGAAGGTGCGCCCGTGGTCGCCATCGATCTCCTGGAGATGGAACCCATCCCCGGTGTCGAGATTCTGCTGGGTGATGCCACCGAACCGGCGATGCAGGACGCCATCCGGCGCATGCTGGCGGATCAGGCCGACCTGGTCATGTCCGACATGGCGGCCTCAGCCACCGGCCACCGCAGCACCGATCATCTGCGCACGATGGCGCTGGCTGAAGCCGCCTATTCCGTCGCTGCACACCTTTTGGCGCCCGGAGGTGCCTTCATCGCCAAGGTTCTGCGCGGTGGAGCCGACGATGTCCTGCTCGCCGCGCTCAAGAAGGACTTTGCAAAGACCGTCCATGTCAAACCTGAGGCCAGCAGGCAGGATTCGCGCGAAATCTATGTCGTCGCCACAGGCTTTCGCGGTTATGGTGAGCCCAATCTGTGACGTTGTCACACGCCAGACAGGCTCTATAATTCTCTGCAGAGGCGGATCGCGGATCTCGATGATAATCATGGGGGCGATTCGCACGGGGCATGCCCGGCATGTCCTCGTTTGTCTTCATAAGGGAGGAACAATCAATGGAATCCAAACGCGACGTTGAGCGCTTTCTCGACAACTACAAGATGGGCCGTCTGAGCCGCCGTGAGTTCAAGGCCGGTCTGGCCTCTGTCGGCCTGGTCTCAACCGTGGCGCCGATGGCAAGCCGCAAGGCGCAGGCCGCAGGTGACGCCGACCCCGTGTGCTTCACCTGGGCCGGCTACGAAGTTCCCGAAATGCACCAGAACTACATCGATAAGTACGGCGAATCGCCGAACTTCTCGCTCTGGGGTGACGAGGAAGAGGCCGAGGCGAAGATGATCGCCGGCTTCCAGCCCGACGTCACCATGCCGTGCTCCTACAAGGTGCAGAAGTGGAACGATCTGGGCTTCCTGCAGCCGATCGACACCAGCCGTCTTGAGCACTGGGACAGCGTGATCCCGGCCCTGCAGTCTGTGCCGGACATGCGCATCGGCGATAACCAGATGATGGTCTGCGCCTGGTGGGGCCTGACCTCCGTCACGTTCCGGACCGATCTGGCGCCCGAGTACGTCGATCCGGAGAACCACACCTGGGGCATCCTGTGGGATCCCAAGTACGCCGGTCGCCTGTCGATGATCGACAGCTTGATCGACGGTGTGATGGTCGCCGCGATCTATTCCGGTGCGCCCGACCCGTTCAACATGACGGCCGAAGAGGTCGAGGTGACCAAAAACCTCATGGTCGCCCAGCGTCCGCTGCTGCGTTACTACACCAACGATGTGACGAGCTGGGAGCAGGCGTTGGCCTCGGGTGAGCTGATCGCCGCGGCCTCGTGGAACTCCACGCCGCTGAACCTGCTGCAGCAGGACATTCCGGTTGCCTTCATGAATCCGAAGGAAGGCCCGATGACCTGGACCTGCGGTATCTCGCTGATGTCCTTCGCGGACGAAGCCAAGGTCGACCGTGCCTATGACCTGATCGACGCCTTCCTGGCGCCGAACACCGGCCACTTCTGGGTCGAGAGCTACGGCATGGGTCACTCCAACCAAGAGACCTACAAGGCCTTCTCCACCGAGGAGCTCACCATGCGCGGCCTGCCGCCTGATGACGTTGAGGGCTACATCAAGTCCGGCATCTTCCAGGCGACGATCCAAAACGAGCCTGAACTCCAGGAGATGTACGAAGAGGTCAAGGCCGGGTTCTGATCCTGCCTTCATGGTCTTTGCAGCGGGGCGGTCTTCGGGCCGCCCCGTTTGTTTTTTGGTCGATAAGCTTCAGTCGCAGACCCTCTTTCGGCCTGCCCAGACACACTTTGTCGTGTCATCCCGGAAGCCGCGCAGCGTCTATCGGGATCTCGGCCAGCACGAAACGCCAGAGATTGCCTGATCGGGATCCCGGCTTTCCGTATTGCTGCGGCCGTCGACCGGCACGAATGTGCCGGCGGGCCGATCAGGCCCGAAAGCCAAGCATGCGGAGCACGCGCCCGGCGGTTGATAGAACAAACAACAATGAGCGGAGCGAAGGTCGGCGGCTGAGACTCAACCAACAAAAAACCACCGCAACCCAGATATGCACATCTTGGGGTCAAACGCGCTTGGACACACATCCCCTTCGGTGATAGAGGATCGCGTCACTTGAAACATGCCAGGTGACACATGACGATCCGGGAAGCCCTCACTTTCGACGACGTTTCCCTGGTTCCGGCGTACTCGCAGGTGCTGCCGAACAGCGTCAGCACGGCCACGCGCCTCACCGCCTCGATCGAGCTTCGTATTCCGCTTCTGTCGGCCGCCATGGACACGGTGACCGAGGCGCCCATGGCGATTGCCATGGCGCAAAACGGCGGCCTCGGCGTCATTCACAAGAACATGTCGGTCGAAGAACAGGCCCGGGAGGTGACCCGCGTCAAAAAGTTCGAATCCGGCATGGTGGTGAACCCGCTCACCATCGGCCCCGACGCGCCGCTGTCTGAGGCGCTCGACATGATGGCGACCAACAGCATTTCCGGCATTCCTGTGGTCGAGCTCGGCAGCGAGAGGCTGGTTGGCATCCTCACCAATCGTGATGTGCGTTTCGCCAGCAACCGCCGTCAGCCGGTCCGCGAGCTCATGACATCGGAAGGCCTGGTGACGGTGCGTGAGGGTGTGCAGCGTGACGAGGCCCGCCGCCTGCTGCATCAGCATCGCATTGAAAAAGTTCTGGTGGTTGACGGCGATCACCGCTGTATCGGTCTGATCACGGTCAAGGACATCGAAAAGGCCCAGGCTCATCCCGACGCCTGCAAGGACGAGCAGGGCCGCCTGCGCTGCGGCGCCGCGACCGGCGTGGGTGAGGACGGCTTTGCCCGGGCCGAGGCCGTGATCGATGCCGGTGTCGATGTTGTCGTGGTCGACACGGCCCATGGTCACAGTCAGGGCGTGATCGATGCCGTGGCGCGGATCAAGAAACAGTCGAACTACACCCAGGTCATCGCGGGCAATGTCGCCACCGCCGAAGGTGCGCGCATCCTGATCGACAACGGCGCTGACGCCATCAAGGTCGGCATCGGGCCGGGCTCGATTTGCACCACGCGCGTGGTCGCCGGTGTCGGTGTGCCGCAGCTCACTGCGATCATGGATGTTGCCGAGGAGGCCGCGAAGTCAACGACCCCCATCGTGGCCGACGGCGGCATCAAGTATTCCGGCGATCTCGCCAAGGCCGTCGCTGGCGGGGCCAATGTCGCCATGATCGGCTCGCTCCTGGCCGGCACCGACGAGGCGCCCGGCGAGGTCTTCCTGATGGGCGGCCGGTCGTACAAGCAATACCGCGGCATGGGCTCGCTGGGTGCGATGGCCCGCGGCTCGGCCGACCGCTACTTCCAGCAGGACATTTCCGATGTCGTGAAGATGGTGCCCGAAGGCATCGAAGGCCGCGTGCCCTACAAGGGCCCGGTGCATCACATCGTGCACCAGCTGGTCGGCGGCCTGCGGTCGTCCATGGGTTACACCGGCAACGCTGATCTCACGGGCATGCGCACCACCTGCCAGTTCGTGCGCCTGACCAACGCGGGCCTGCGCGAAAGCCATGTCCACGACGTCTCGATCGCCCGCGACGCGCCTAACTACCAAACGGATCGATGAGATTGGTGGAGTTATGGTCTGCCCGACACGAGGACGCCGCCGCCATTGCGGGCGTTCACGTCAAAAGCTGGCGCACGACCTATTCCGGCGTGCTTCCCGACAGCTACCTCCTGGGCCTCGACATCGCGGGCCGCACGGCGTTCTGGAAGCGCCTGCTCACACCCCATGGCGACAGCACGGTGGTGGCTGTTGATCCCGTTGCCGGGGTAGTCGGTTTCGGAAGCTGCGGCCCCACCCGCGCCGATGAGCAGCCTTCGGGCGGCGGCTGGGCCGGGGAGATCTACACGCTCTACCTGCTCAGCGACTGGCACAGCCAGGGCCTGGGCCGGAGACTCTTCACCTGGCTGCGCGACACTATGGCGGCAAAGGGGCTCGCCAGCTTCATGCTCTGGGTCGTCGAAGCCAACCCCACGCGGTTCTTCTATGAAGCCATGGGCGGCCGCGTGATCGCAAGGCGCACCGCACCATTCGCGGGCATTATGCTCGACGAACTCGCCTATGGCTGGAGCACGCCATGAGCCACCCCATCGCTTTCCGCAACATCGACCACATCGTTCTGCGTGTCGCCGACATCGACCGCGCCATCGCCTTCTGGCGCGATGTGCTCGGCTGCGTTCTGGAGCGCGAGCTGTCCGAATTCGGCCTCTACCAGATGCGCGCTGGTCAGGCTCTGATCGACCTCGTCCCGGTCGACAGCAAGCTCGGTGCGATGGGTGGCGCCGCGCCCAGCAGAGAAGGCCACAACATGGATCACGTCTGCCTGCGCGTGGAGCCCTGGGACGAGGCCGCCATTGCCGCCCACCTCATGGCCCAAGGGGTCGACGTTCCCGAATCCGGCCGCCGCTACGGTGCCGACGGCTTCGGCCCCTCGATCTACATCACCGACCCCGACGGTAACACCGTCGAGCTCAAGGGTCCGCCCGAATGAGCGGATTTTTGTACGGTCCATTTCTTTTCCTTCCCCCCTTGCGTGGGAAGGCCAGGATGGGGGGTATGCGGCGCGGCCACATCGACGCCCGGTGCTGCAGACTGCGCGGGAAGCCCTCCGGGCTCCCCCACTCCCCGACCCTCCCCCGCACTGGGGGATGGGAACCCTTTCATGTTGCTTGCGCGAGAGTTGACCATGACCACAACACCGCATACCGACCAGGTCCTGATTCTCGATTTTGGCTCGCAGGTCACCCAGCTCATCGCGCGCCGGGTCCGCGAGGCCGGAGTCTTTTGCGAGGTTCTGCCCTGCACGGTTGATGACGAACGCATCCGCGCTTTCAACCCGCGCGCCATCATCCTGTCGGGCTCGCCCGCCTCGACCACCTGGGAGACCGCCCCCAGTGCACCGCAGGCCGTGTTCGAGGCCGATGTTCCCATCATGGGCATCTGTTATGGCGAGCAGACGTTATGCGCACAGCTCGGTGGTGCGGTGGAAACCTCCGAACACCGTGAATTCGGCCGCGCCTTCCTCGATATCCAGGACGATTGCATTCTGTTCGACGGTGTCTGGAAGGCCGGTGAGCGTCACCAGGTCTGGATGAGTCACGGCGACTGCATCACCGCCATTCCTCAGGGTTTTCGTGTCGTCGGTACGTCGGACGGTTCGCCCTATGCCGCCATCGCGAACGACGAGAAGCGCATCTATGCCGTGCAGTTCCACCCCGAGGTCGTCCACACGCCCGACGGCGGTAAGCTGCTGGCGAACTTCGTGCACAAGGTCGCAGGCCTTGCCGGCGACTGGACCATGGCCGCCTTCCGCGACCAGGCGGTCACCGCGATCCGCGATCAGGTAAAAGACGGCAAGGTTATCCTCGGCCTTTCGGGAGGTGTCGACAGTTCTGTAGCTGCTCTGCTTCTGCACGAAGCCATCGGCGACCAGCTCAACTGCGTCTTTGTCGATCACGGCCTGCTGCGCATGGACGAGGCCCGGCAGGTCGAAGACCTGTTTCGCGGCAACTACAACATCCCGCTGGTCGTCCATGACGCGTCGGAGCTCTTCCTGGGCAAGCTGGCCGGCGTCACCGATCCCGAACAGAAGCGCAAGATCATCGGTGCTACCTTCATCGATGTCTTCGAGGTCGAGGCCAACAAGATCGGCGGTGCGGAGTTCCTCGGCCAGGGCACGCTCTATCCCGATGTCATCGAAAGCGTCAGTTTTCACGGTGGGCCTTCGGTCACGATCAAGTCGCACCACAATGTCGGTGGTCTGCCCGAACGCATGAACATGAAGCTGGTCGAGCCCCTGCGTGAGCTCTTCAAGGACGAGGTCCGCGAACTGGGTCGCGAGCTTGGCCTGCCCGAGAGCATGGTCGGTCGTCATCCGTTCCCGGGCCCGGGCCTCGCCATCCGCCTGCCCGGCGAGATCACGCCCGAAAAGATCGCGATCCTGCAGAAGGCCGATGCCATCTATATCGAGGAGATGCGCAAGGCCGGCCTCTACGACGCCATCTGGCAGGCCTTCGCCGTGCTGCTGCCTGTGAAGACCGTCGGCGTAATGGGCGACGAACGCACCTACGACCACGTTTGTGCCTTGCGCGCGGTTACCTCCACCGACGGCATGACTGCCGACTACTACCCCTTCGACCACACCTTCCTCGCCCACGTTTCCAACCGGATCGTGAATGAAGTGAGAGGGATCAACCGGGTAGTCTACGATGTGACATCAAAGCCGCCGGGGACGATTGAGTGGGAGTAAATTTTAAAAAGAATGAAGGATGAACGAAGAGATGCATAAGAGTTTCTTTGAGCAACCGATCCTGAATTCGCCGTATAGTGAGCCTTGTCAACATCATGCTCTCGACGATGAGGGGCAACCAACTGATCAGCCACCGAACGAAGGGCGACGACCTTCGGCGCTCTTGTCGCCCTTGCCAAAGTCTAAGAAAAGCCGTTCCAATTCGTTGCCACCCCTTCGGCCGCCCTCGCCCATGCTAGGGGGCTGCTGTCGGGCCGTCCGCCACGCCCACTACGGTCTCGTCAAACACCACCAGGCCCATGATGCCGCTCATCGCGGCCAGCATGAACCAGGGCCGTTTGCCTCCAGTGTCGCCGGTCATCGGTGAAACCGTCCTCGTGAAAGTCGTTGCGCTGCGCTCCCGATCTTTGTACCCGGCAGGGGCAGGTTTGGCACGGGGCGTGTCGGGCCACTCGAGCCGAGGGTGTTTTCCATCACGCGTAATCCGCAATACCTGAAGGGTGTCGGCCTGGTTGTTCTGGGCGGCGTCTTCATCAGCCAGTCCGGTGTCATCATCAATTCGATGGAGGCGGCCGGGCTGTGGGAGGTGCAGTTCTACCGCTCGATGGTCGCCATCGTGGTGCTGTTTTCCCTGCTGCTCTTCAAACACCGCGGCCGTGCCCTGCGCGCCTTCGACACCGGTAAGCGTGCCATGCTATCGACCGGCCTCTTTCTGGCCATCAGCAACATTTTCTACATCTCGTCTTTTTTCCATACGCGCGCGGCCAGCGTGTTTTTCATCATCAGCGCCCAGCCGTTTTTCACAGCGCTTCTGGCGTGGATAGTCCTGCGCGAACCGGTTCGGCGTGCCACTTGGTTTGCCATGATCGCGGCCATGGTCGGCGTCGGCGTCATGATGGGCGAGGGCATTGCCGAAGGACGCCTTTTCGGCAACCTCCTCGCACTCGGCGCGGCCTTCACTTTTGCCGCCTTCGGCGTGTCGCTGCGCAGCGGCAAGGACAGCGACATGATTCCCGGCGTCATGCTGGCGTCGATCCTGATCGGCTCGCTTGCGGCCTTCCTGCTTGACGACTTCACGATCTCGGATCAGGACCTGATGCTCTGCATCTACATGGGCACATTCCAGGTGTCGTTTGCACTGGTGCTCTATGCGGCAGGCGCAAAATACGTTCCCGCTGCCGAGCTGATGGTGCTGGGGCTGACCGAAGTCATCATGGGTCCGTTCTGGGTCTGGCTCTTCCTCGGAGAGACTCCCACGGCCCTGGGATTCCTCGGCGGTGGCATCGTCATGGCGGCCGTGCTCGTGAACGCGCTTGCCGGGATGCGGCGCTCTCCCGGCTGAAAGCATAGAGCCCGCCAGCCACAACAATCACGATGCCGACGATCGTCCAGCCATCGGGAAAGTCGCCGAAAATCAGGAATCCCATGACGGTCGCCCACAGGACCATCGTGTAGGTGAACGGCTGCAGCGTTGAAGCCGGCGCCAGTTGCAGGGCGCGAAACAGGATCAGGTGCCCCAGGCTGCCCAGCACACCGACAGCGAGCAGAAGGCCCCAGGCTTCGGTATCGGGCGGCGTCCACATGAAGGGTGCGACCACCGCAAGCACAATGACGGCCACCACCGCGGTGTAGAGCGATGTGGTCTCCACACTGTCGTCCAGCCCGACTTTGCGGATCAGGACCTGGAACAGGCCCCACAGAAACGCTGCGAACAGCGCGACCAGGGCGCCCGATCCCATCACGCCCGAGCCCGGCCGGATGATTACCAGAACCCCGATAAATCCGATCGTCACGGCAGCCCAGCGGTGCCAGCCGGCCTTCTCGCCCAGCAGCGGCACGGCAAGCGCCATCGCCATCAGGGGCGAAACCGCGGCAATCCCGTGAACATCGGCCAGGGGCAGCAGACTGAAAGCCCAGATGAAGACATAGATCTCGGCCAGCATGACCAAGCTGCGCAGCACCTGCAGTCCCGGCTTCTTCGATCGCATGGTGTCCTTCAGGCCACGTCGTGAGGCCAGGGCCAGTGCGACCACCAGAAACATCAGGAAGCGGATCAGCAGGATCTGGGCGATGGAGAGATCCTCGACCAGCCATTTGGCCGTGGCGTCCATTGACGCCATCAGGCACATCGCCAGCATCATCAGGGCGATGCCTTTGCCGGTGTTGTCGCCGCCTTCGCCGGCCGAAGACGGCATGGACGTCATTTCCTCAGACCATCGAGCCGGACACCCTCGCGATGCCGTTCAACCTCGGCCGACATACGGCCCATCGCCATCATGACGAACATGTGAAAATCGCCGATCAGGCTCCAGAAGGGGTGGGTGAAGGTCGCCGGTTCGTTGCGTTCCACAAAGGCGTGCGCGGCCCAGGCGAATCCGTAGCCGCACAGCGGCATGGCAAGCAGCCACCAGGCGTTCCGCGTGGCCAGGGCAGCCGCCAAAAACAGCAGAACACCGGCAGTACCGATGAAGTGAAACAGACGAGTTGTCGGATTCAGATGCTCACGCACATAAAACGGCCAGAATTCGCGGTAAGATCGCGGCGCTTCCATGGTGAAAACATAGTGATGGCGCGGGTTTGCGCAAGCGCGGCTCTTTTTCATCGACGCGTTGCCGCAGACCGCCGTCATGGCTAAGTTACGCGTCGATTCTCTGAACAAGGTAAACGACCGTGGCCGATACCGGCGACCAGCTGTTACGTGAAGTCGAAGAAGACCTCCAGCGCGAGCAATGGCTCAGGCTCTGGAAGACCTATGGCCGTTACGTCGTGAGCGTGGTGACCCTCGTGATTGTCATTGTGGCGGGTTACACCGGCTACAAGGAATACAGCGAATCCCAGCTTGCCGACGACGGCTTCATGTTTTGGCAGGCTGACCGGGAGGCCCTTTTGGGCAACCCGGACAATGCCGCAGCGATTTTCGATGGTCTCGTGAAGGATGGCGACGAAGGTTACCCCTATCTTGCGGGCCTGCGCGAAGCCCAGATTCTGGCCAACGGCGGCAACCTCGATGAAGCGGTCGCTCTCTACGACACTCTGGCCGGCATGTCGGTCGATCAGCGCTACCGCGATCTCGCGGCGCTTTACGCCGTGATCCTGCTAGTCGATGGCGGCGACCCAGCCAATGTGTCCTCCCGGATTGGGGCGCTGCTCGACAGCGCCTGGCGTCATTCGGCCCTGGAGATGCGCGGACTGCTTGAGCTGCGCGCGGGCGATACGGAGGCGGCGGCCGCCACGTTCGCTGAGATCGTGACCGACCTCAACACGCCGACCACGTTGCGCAACCGCGCTGCCGAACTTCTTGTGATCGCCGGCGGCGCTTTATGATCCAGCGTTTTTGCCTTGTTGTCGCCTGCTCGGCATTGCTGGCCGCGTGTGACATGCCGGACTGGCTCGGCGAACCGCCGCCACCACCGTTGGAAGGTGATCGGATTGCGGTTTTGGAGCTTGAGACAGAACTCACCCGCGACAGTGGCATCGCAGAGACTCCCATCATTCTGCCGCCCCCGCTCGATACACCGAACTGGCCGCAATTTGGCGGTCTGATCGATAAGGCCATGCATCACATCGCGATGCCGGGGCCGCTCGATGAGCTCTGGACGAGTAATATTGGCGAAGGGCAGGGGCGCTTCCGCAAGCTGATTGCAACGCCGGTCGTCGCGCTGGGCCGTGTGTTCACCCTGGATGCCCACACAGAGGTCACGGCCTTCGATGCCGAGACCGGCAAGGAGCTCTGGTATTTCGACATCACGCCCGAGATCGAGGACGACGGCGGCTGGGGCGGTGGCCTCGCGTTCTATCGCGGCCGCGTCTATGTCACGACGGGTTTCGGCGAGCTGATTGTGCTCAACCACGAGACGGGTCAAGAGTACTGGCGCGTCAGGATCGGTCCGCCCCTGCGCACGCCTCCCACGGTGAGCCAGGGCCGGGTCTTTCTGGTGACCCCGGACAACGAGCTCTTTGCGCTTGACGCCGACACCGGTGAAATTCTCTGGACCCACAGGGGCCTCGAGGAAACGGCCGGCCTTCTGGGTGGCGGCGGCCCGGCGGTTTCAGGATCCTTCGTTGTGGTGACCTACTCATCGGGGGAGATCTACGCCTTCCGCAGCGAGAACGGCCGCGTCGTATGGTCCGATACGCTGGCCTATGCCGCGCGCTTGGATTCCCTCGCGGCACTGAACGACATCAACGGAAGTGCGGTGATCGACCGAGGTCTTGTGTTTGCGGTCAGTCACAGCGGGCGCCTCGTCGCCATTGATCTGGCCAGCGGCGGGCGGCTCTGGGAACGCGACATCAGTGGCGTGCAGACCCCCTGGGTCGCTGGCGATTACCTCTATCTCGTCACGCTCGACGGTCAGGTCGTCTGCATGCTCCGTCAGGACGGCCGCATTCGCTGGGTCTCCGCTCTGCCGCAGTTTGAAGACGAGGAAGACCGCGAAGACCCGATCCACTGGTCCGGTCCGATTCTGGTCGGAGATCGATTGCTGGTCGCCGGAACAGACGGCATGGCTGCGGCCATCTCGCCCTATACCGGCGCCCTTCTTGGGATGGTCGATATGGGGAGCGGCTTGCCGTTGCCTCCCATCGCGGCCAACAACACTGTCCTTTTCATCGAGGACTCGGGCGAGATCATCGCCCTGCGCTAGCTCATGCCCTTCACGGTCGCCATCGTCGGTCGGCCGAATGTCGGCAAATCGACTCTCTTCAACCGCCTCACAGGCAAGCGCTCGGCTATTGTCGATCCGCGCCCCGGTGTGACGCGTGACCGCCGTGAGGGTGAAGGCAGCATCGGTCCGCTCACCTTCCAGCTCATCGATACAGCGGGCCTTGAAGAGGCCGAACCCGGTTCGATCGCTCACCGCATGCGCGCTCAGACCGACCGCGCCCTCGCTGATGCCGATGTGCTGCTGTTCGTGATCGATGCCCGCGCTGGGGTCACCCCGGATGACCAGCATTTCGCTCGTGAGCTCAGGCGGATCGGGCGGCCCGTCATTCTGGTTGCGAACAAGGCCGAGGCTCTTGTTGCCGCCGCCGGTTTCTACGATGCCTTCTCTCTTGGCCTCGGTGATCCCGTTCCGGTCTCTGCCGAACATGGTGACGGCATGGGTGATCTCTACGAGGCTCTGGTGCCTTTTTCCGAGCAGCATGACGACACGGACGTTGACGAGAGCGAGGGGCCGTTGCGCCTTGCTATCGTCGGGCGTCCCAACGTCGGCAAGTCCACTCTCGTGAATCGGCTGCTGGGCGAGGAGCGCATGATCACGGGCCCGGAACCGGGCCTCACCCGTGATTCCATTGCCGCTCGCTGGACCTTCGAGGGCCGCCAGATTGAACTGGTCGACACCGCCGGGATGCGCCGCCGTGCCAGGGTGCACGAGCGCGTCGAAAAGATGTCGGTGGCCGACAGCCTGAACACCATCCAGTTTGCCCATGTGGTGGTGGTCATGCTCGATGCCAGTCAGGCGTTTGACCGGCAGGATCTCAACATTGTTGATCTTGTGGAGCGCGAGGGCCGCGGAATCGTGGTCGCAGTTAACAAGTGGGACCTGGTCCGCGAGCACAAGGAGGTTCGGCGCGAGCTGGAGCTGCGCCTGCAGGAACTGTTGCCTCAGGTCCGTGGAGTCCCGTTGGTCACCTTCTCGGCCATGAGCGGGCGCGGTGTGAACCGTCTGATGCCGGCTGTGTCCTCCAGCTATGGCCGCTGGAACCGCCGTATCGGAACGGCCGATCTCAACCGCTGGCTTGAAGATGCTGTGGCAACCCATCCGCCCCCCATCTCAGGCGGCGGTCGCGTCAAGCTGCGTTATGCCACCCAGGGCAAGACGCGCCCGCCCACGTTTACGGTGTTTGGCACCCGTGTGGCCAATCTGCCCAAGGCCTATGAGCGGTATCTGGTTAATCGGCTACGTGAGGACTTTGATCTGCCCGGCGTCCCGCTGCGCGTGCGGTTCAAGTCCCCCAAGAACCCTTACGCCAAGGACTGATCCCGCACGTCAGAGAAGATCCGCGGCGATCAGACGCGCGCCGTTTTTCTCCCAATCGGGCAGCGCCAGGCGGAGAAAGGCCTCATCGAGGCTCTCCGGTGCCGGCAATGTCGCCGGATCTTCACTAGGAAAGGCCCGGGCGCGCATCGTGGTCCTGATGATGCCGGGATCGAGCAAATTGGCCCGTACAGCGGTTTTGTTGAGTTCCGCAGCCCAGCACAACACCAGGGCCTCCAGAGCGGCCTTGCTTGTTGTGTAGGTCGTCCAATAGGCCGTGTTGCTTTGTGTCGCCGCGGTCGTCACGAAGATCGCACGCCCGGCCTCCGACTGACGCAACAGCGGATCGAGGCTGCGTATCAGCCGCCAGTTGGCTGTGACATTCACATCCAGCGCTCGCTGCCAGTCCTTGGGCTGGATGTGACCGGTCGGTGTGAGCGAACCCAGAATGCCGGCATTGCCCACAAGCACGTCGAGCTTGCCGAACCGTTCGTAGAGCGCACCGCCCATCCGGTCGATGCCTTCGCCGTCGGCGAGGTCAAGTGGGACAAGCACAGAGGGCAACCCGCCCTGCGACCGGACCTTGTCATCGACCTCTTCAAGGCCGCCAACGGTCCGGGCGACGAGCACAAGCTGGGCGCCCTCGCGACCATAGGCTTGTGCCACGGCCGCTCCGATCCCGCGTGAAGCTCCGGTCACCAGGGCGATACGCCCGGTCAGACGTCCTGAGGATGGCTCACTCATGGCTGTGTTCAGCTCGGGTCGTCGAGCAAGGAAAGCTGGCGTGCGCCAAAACCGCCGTCGCGGTCGACCAGATTGATGGGGTAGTCGCCGGTCAGACACGCGTCACAGTACTGCGGCTGGTCACCATTGCGGCCATCATCCTGTCCTGCTGCTCGGTAAAGCCCGTCGACGGTGAGGAAGGCAAGGCTGTCGACCCCGATGAACTCGGCCATATCGGCGACATCCATCCTGGAGGCCAGCAGTTCCTCACGCGACGGTGTATCGACGCCATAGAAGCACGAGTGTGTCGTCGGCGGGCTCGCGATGCGCATGTGCACCTCGGTCGCGCCGGCATCGCGCACCATGGCAACGATCTTGGTCGAGGTCGTGCCGCGCACGATCGAATCGTCCAGCAGCATGACCCGCTTGCCTGCCAGTTCGCCGCGGTTGGCGTTGTGTTTCAGCTTCACGCCGAGATGGCGAATATGCTGGCTGGGCTGAATGAAGGTTCGCCCGACATAGTGGTTGCGGATGATGCCCAGGGCGAAGGGCACGCTGGATTCCTCGGCATAGCCCAGCGCGGCCGGAACGCCGGAGTCAGGCACGGGTACCACCACGTCGGCCGGCACACCGCTTTCACGGGCCAACTCGGCACCCATGCGCTTGCGCACCTCATAGGCGTTGCGGCCCTCGACCTGGCTGTCAGGCCGCGAGAAGTAGATGTACTCGAAGACGCAGAACCGTTTCTGGTCCTTCGGGAATGGGTGCATTGAATGCAGACCGTCGGAATCGACGATCACCATTTCACCGGGCTCGATGTCGCGAATGAACGTCGCGCCGATGATGTCGAGCGCGCAGGTCTCCGAAGTCAGGACATAGTCGCCGTCCAGCTCACCCAGAACCAGCGGTCGTACACCCAGTGGGTCACGCACGCCGATCATCTGTGTTTCGGTCAGGGCGACCAGCGAATAGGCCCCCACAACCTGCTTCAGCGCATCAACCAACCGGCTCGGCATATCTGTCATGGTCGAAAGTGCCACCAGATGCACGATGATCTCTGTGTCGGCCGTGGATTGGAAAATCGCGCCGTGCTTGACCAGGTCCTGCTTGACCTGGTGGGCGTTGGTCAGGTTGCCGTTGTGGGCCAGAGCCAGGCCGCCCATGTCGGTCTCGACGAAGATCGGCTGAACGTTGCGCAACACCGTGCCGCCGGTCGTGGCATAGCGGTTGTGTCCAATGGCGGCATGCCCGGCCAACCGGTCCATAACGGCTTCGCTGGCGAAAACATCCGAGACCAGCCCCAGGCTGCGGTGAACGTGAAACTGGTTGCTGTCGTAGGCCACGATTCCGGCCGATTCCTGTCCGCGATGCTGCAGGGCGTGCAAGCCCAATGCGGTATGCGCGGCCGCATCCTTGGTGCCGAAGATGCCGAACACGCCGCATTCTTCATGCAGGCGGTCATCGTCGAACGGGTGTCTTGGCAGGAACAGGGTCACGCCGGAAGACTTCGATTCACTCGTCGGCTCCGATCATCTCATCGAGCGCTGAACGGTCGTCGTCGTTATACCCTTCTTCTATCGAATTGCCAGACTCGTCGGTGGCTTCAGCACCTTCCGGCTGGGGATTGATCAGATCGTCGTAGTCGACCAGCGGTTCGATTGCCGCTGAGGTGTCCTTGAGCTGTTCGGCCACACGCTCGCCATGCAGGCCCCACTCTTCGGGAACCAGTGCCAGCATGACCTCGGCTCCCTCGGCCACAATCGGTGTCAGCTTGGCCTCCTGCAGCCAGACCGGATGCTCCTCGACAGGCGCCATCAGCGTGTAAAGCAGGTAGATCAGGCAGACCACCAGTACGCCACGAATCAGGCCGAACACGAATCCAAGGGAACGGTCGAGCACGTTGAGCTTGGAATCCTCGGCCCGTTTGACGGCAACCATCGAGATCAGGGTCATGGCTGTCAGGGCGATGACAAACAGCCCGGCGGTGTTGGCAAGAGCCGCAATCAGCGGGTCGTCGCCGACCCATCGGGTCACGAAGGGAAGGGTATGACTGTAGAGGAACACGGTGGCGGCAATCGCACCGCCCCAGGTCGCCAGAAAGAAGAACTCGCGCACGGCACCGCGAAAATAGGCCAGGAATCCCGAAAGGGAGATGATTCCCAGGGCCACCAGGTCTGCAATGGTCAGTGGCAGATCGCTCATCGTCGCCCGTCGTTGCCGAAAATTAGATCCACAAGTGAGCCCAGCTCACCCATGGCACGTGCCTTCATGTCGTGTCCGACGCTCTTGCCGCTCCTCAGAACCGGCACGATCGCCTGACGGAACCCCAGTTTGGCGGCCTCGGTGATCCGGGCTTTGGCCTGGCTCACGGGCCTGATCTCGCCGGCCAGGCCAACCTCGCCGAAGACGATGCCGTCATGAGGCAGGGGCCGTTGTGCCAGAGACGAGATCAGGGCGGCTGCAACCGCAAGATCCGCAGCAGGCTCGCGGATGCTGAAGCCACCAGCAACGTTGAGATAGACATCGTTGCCCGACATGGCAAGGCCGCAGCGGGTGTCGAGCACCGCCAGAACCATGGCCAGCCGCGCCGAATCCCAGCCCACCACAGCCCGGCGCGGCGTTCCCAGCGCGGAGGGCGCCACCAGCGCCTGGATTTCCATCAGCATCGGCCGGCTGCCCTCGATCCCGGCAAAGACCACAGTTCCGGCGACATCGGCGTCGCGCCGGTCCAGGAACAGAGCCGAGGGGTTGGGCACTTCGTCGAGGCCGTGATCGGTCATCTCGAAGACTCCGATCTCATCGGTCGGGCCGAAGCGGTTCTTCACGGCACGCAGAATGCGGAACTGGTGTCCGCGCTCGCCCTCGAAATAGAGCACCGTGTCGACCATGTGTTCCAGCACCTTAGGCCCGGCGATCTGGCCCTCCTTGGTGACATGGCCGACCAGCAGCAGGATCGTTCCCGTTTCCTTGGCATGGCGGATCAGTTCCTGGCCTGCGCCACGCACCTGGCTCACGGTTCCCGGCGCCGAATCCAAGCTGTCGAGATACATGGTCTGGATCGAATCGACGATCACCAGATCGGCCCGCTGTTCGCTGAGGCTGGTCACGATGTCACGCACATTGGTCGCCGCCGCCAGGTCGAGCGGTGCATGTTCCAGGCCCAGACGCCGTGCTCGGAGCCGTACCTGGTCCATCGCCTCTTCGCCCGAGAGATAGACGCAGCGTGCGCCGGCTTTCGACAGCCGTGCGGCCGCCTGCAGCGCAATGGTCGATTTTCCGATGCCGGGGTCGCCGCCCAGAAGCAGGGCGGATCCGGGAACCAGTCCGCCTCCGAAAACACGGTCCAGTTCCGTGATGCAGGTCGCCAGACGCGGTGGTGGATCGGACACACCGACCAGCGATTCGAAGGCCAGCTTGCGACCCTTGTGTTTGCCTTTCAGGCCGCCGGGGGTGTATTTCGGCGCGGCCTCTTCGGCCACGCTGTTCCACTCGCCACAGGTCTCGCAACGGCCGACCCATTTGCGATGTTCGGCACCACACGCCTGACAGACAAAGCGGGATTGCGCCGCAGCCATCACAGGACACCGAACCCGCTCACGGGCGCTTGATGTCCATCGAAATGGGCCCCTCGGCGCGGCCGTTGATGAACTGGTCGACAAAGGCATTGTCGCTGTGGTCGATCTCGCCCACGGGGCCGGTCCAAACCAGTTTGCCTGCGTGGAGCATGGCAACCTTGTCGGCGATTTTGCGAACGCTCGCCATGTCATGGGTGATCGACACGGTGGACACGCCGAGCTTTTCGCGCGCCGAAATGATGAGGTCGTTGATGACATCGGCTGTGATCGGGTCGAGACCGGTCGTCGGCTCATCAAAAAAGATGATCTCCGGCCGGGCCGCAATGGCACGCGCCAATGCCACACGCTTCATCATGCCGCCGGAAAGCTCCGCCGGAAGCAGGTCTGCGACATCGGCGCCCAGACCGACCATGCCGAGTGTTTCGACCGCGGCCTCGCGTGCCTCGCTGCTGCTGCGGCCCTGCATCAGGCGGAACGCCACGTTCTCCCACACGCTCATGCTGTCAAACAGGGCACCGCCCTGAAACAACATGCCGAACTTGCCCATCATGGCGTCGCGCTCGCGGCCGCGCAGGCCGATCGCGCTCTCGCCGTCGATCTCGATCGTGCCGGCATCGGGCTCGATCAGACCCAGGACACATTTGATCGAGACCGACTTTCCGGTGCCCGAGCCGCCGATGATCACCAGCGATTCGCCTGCGGCGACATCAAAGTCGACACCATCCAGCACGGTCTTGCGGCCAAAGCTCTTGGCCAGGCCGCGGACGTGGATTTTGGGCTTGGTCTTTGTCATTGGGCGAAGAAAATCTCGGTAACGATGTAGTTGAAGGTCAGGATCAGGATCGAGCCGGACACGACGGCATAGGTCGTGGCCTGGCCCACACCCTGGGCGCCGCGCCGGGAGTGATAGCCGTGATAGCAGCCCATCAGCGCAATCAGGAACCCGAACACCGCAGCCTTCACAAGGCCCGAGACCACATCCATCGGCTGCAGGATATCGAAGGTGTTGGAGAGATAGACGGTCGGGTTGAAACCCAGCTTGTGGATCGAGATCACATAGCCACCCATCACGCCGATGATGTCGGCGACAATCACGAGGATCGGCAGGGTCAGGGTCGCTGCCAGCAGGCGAGGCGCCACAAGATACTTGTAAGGATTGGTCGACAGTGTGGTCAGCGCGTCGATCTGTTCGGTCACGCGCATGGTGCCGATTTCCGCCGCGATGGCCGCGCCCACGCGGCCCGCGACCATCAGACCCGCCAGGACAGGACCCAGCTCTCGGGTGACCGACAGGACCACGATCCCCGCAATCGCGCTTTCGGCCTCAAAGCGCGAAAAGCCGGTATAGCTCTGCAGGGCGAGAACCATGCCGGTGAAGACGGCTGTGAGGCCCACCACCGGCAGCGAAAAGTACCCGATCTCCATGATCTGCCGGGCGACCAGGCGGGGATACCACGGCGGCATCACACAATGGATTAGTCCTAGGGTGGCAAAGATGACAATGCGTCCCGCGCTCGATAGAAACGCCAGGAACGTGCGTCCGATGGCCGCCAGCGGATTCACGATACACCGCCTCCGCTGTAGACGCGCGGATAGCGTCCACCCAGGGCGGTCAGCAGTTCATATCCGATTGTGCCCGCGCGCATCGCCAGATCATCCAGCATCTCGTTGCCCCGGATCAGGTCGACCCAGGTTCCCACATGGGCTTTTTCGACGGGCAGGGCCCCAATGTCCAGTGTCACGAGGTCCATCGACACCCGGCCGACCACGGGCACGGCGACTCCATCGATGCTGGCGGCCGCCTGATTGCTCATGGCACGCATGTAGCCGTCGGCATAACCCAGCGGAATGGTGGCGATGCGTGTAGCCTGCTTGAGCGCGTATGTGGCGCCGTAACCGACCGTTTCCCCTGGGCCAACATCTCGTATCTGAATGATCTGTGCCGACAGTCCCACCACGGGTTGCATGGGGTTGGGCCGTCCCGGCGTCGGATTGCCGCCATAGACGGCGTAACCCGGCCGGATCAGGTCGAAGTGGTAGTCCGGCCCCAGAAAGATACCGGACGAGTTTGCCAGGCTCGCTGGAAATTCGGGCAGGCCCCGTCTCATCTGATGAAACGCGGCAAGCTGACGCCGGTTCATGGCGCCGTCGCTGTCGTCGGCGCAGGCCAGATGGCTCATGATGAACTGGAGATCGAGGGAGCGCAGAAGTTCCGGCCGCTCCCGAAGCTGCGCCACTTCGCCGGGCGGCAGGCCCAGACGGTGCATGCCGGTATCAAGATGCAGCACGGCGGGAAGAGCCCGTTGGGCCCGACGCGCGTGGGACTGCCAGGTCTCGACCTGCCCGAGGCAGTTCAGAACAGGGGTCAGGCCGGTCTCGATGTAATCCTTTGGATCACCCAGAAGTCCGTTGAGGACATAAACATCGGCATCGGGCAGCAGATTGCGGATCGCCAAGGCACCGTCGTGATTGGCCGTGAAGAAGCGACGGCAACCGGCGTGCCACAAGGCGGGTGCGACTCGGTCCGCACCCAGGCCATAGGCGTTGGCCTTCACGATCCCGGCGCATTCCACGCCGTTCACGCGTGCCCGCAGGCTGCGCCAGTTCGCGGCCAACGCATCCAGATCGACGGTCAGGCGGGTGGCGGTACGCTCAATAGGGAACGTCGTCCTGGGAATACCTGGCCTCCAGGTCCGTGTATTCTGTCGTCGCGGCGTTGAAGAACAGCTTTACATCGCCGGTCGCGCCATGGCGGTGCTTGGCGACGATGACCTCGGTGATGCCGCGAATACGGTCCATGCGCTGCTGCCATTGCTCCAGGCGTTCGCGGAAGCTCGCGCTGTCGTCGTTTTCGCCGTCCTTGGGCTGGGGCTGCAGGCGCGACTGATAGTACTCCTCCCGATAGAGGAACATCACGATATCGGCGTCCTGCTCGATCGAGCCCGATTCACGCAGGTCAGACAGCAACGGGCGCTTGTCTTCGCGCTGCTCGACCGCACGGCTCAGCTGCGAACAGGCGATCACGGGCAGGTCGAGCTCCTTGGCGAGAGCCTTCAGTCCCTGAGTCACCTCCGAGACCTCTTGGACACGGCTGTCGTTGTTCGAACGGCCGCTCGGGCGCACAAGCTGGAGATAGTCCACAATCACCAGCGACAGGCCATGCTGCCGCTTCAGACGGCGCGCGCGGGTCCGGAGCGCCTGGATCGAAATCGCCGGGGTGTCGTCGATGAAGAGCGGAATACGCGACAGCTCCTGGCTTGCCCGCACAATGGCTTCAAAGTCCTTCTGATTGATGTTGCCGCGCCGCAGCAGGTCTGACGGCACGCCTGAGGCTTCGGACAGCACACGCGTGATCAGCTGTTCCGACGACATCTCAAGCGAGAAGATGCCCACGACGCCGCCGTCGGCAATGCTCGCAGTGCCGCTCTGGTCGACTTCGGAGCGGTAGCGCTTGGCAATGTCGAACGAGATGTTGGTGACAATCGAGGTTTTGCCCATGCCGGGGCGTGCGGCGAGGATGATCAGATCTGAGCGGTGCAACCCGCCAAGCTGGTCGTCGAGGTCGGAAAGGCCCGTTGCCGTACCGGACATGCCGGCTTCGTTCCGGTACGCGGCCTCCATCGTGCCCAGCGCTTCAATCGCGACCTCTTTGAAGCTTCGGAAGTCACCACTGTTGTTACCGGTTTCAGCGAGGTCGAAGAGCTGCTTTTCGGCCTCTTCGATCTGGCTTTCGGCATCGCGCTCGACCGTATGTTCGAACGCCTCGTTCACCATGTCCTCACCAATCGCGATCAGTTCCCGGCGCAGGAAGTGTTCGTGAATCTGCTTGGCGTACTCGGCCGCGTTGATAATCGTAGCGGCGCTGGCCGCCAGTCTCGCGAGGTATCCCGCGCCGCCGACTTCTGCCAGGGCTTCGTCGCTTTCGAACAGCGCCCTCAGCGTGATCGGGTTGGCAATCTGGGCCTTTTCGATGACTTGCTGGATCGCATCGTAGATCCGGCCATGCACCGGGATGTAGAAGTGCTCGCCACGGAGAAAATCCTCGACGCGGTTCAGCACGTCGTTGTTGACCAGAATCGCGCCCAGCAGAGCCTGCTCAGCCTCTTCGTTGTGTGGCATCGACCGGTAGGCCGGAGCTTCGTCGTCGGTCGTCAGATCGGTGATGTCGGCGGTGACCATGGCGGTGCTGTATCTCGCGTGTTGATCCTCTCTTTTAGGCGAGGTCGGGGTCCCATCACATCGGGAACTGTGTGCAATGTGGGGACAGTCCATCGTCTCCCCGCAATGTGGCGGCAATTGGGTGTGTGCACCGGCCTTGACAGGAGCGGGTGGGCATCGGTCTATGCGCCGACACGAACAGGGAAACACCATGGCACCGGAAATTCGCAAGATCGTCACCCATATCGATGAGACCTTGGTCGAGGGCGGCAAAGCCGCTGCGAAACCCTGGCGGATGGTGGCGGTTGCTGCCGTCGTAAAGAACCCCTGGGCCGGACGGGGCTTTGTCGAGAATCTCAAGCCGGAGATCCTGGCCGCCGCACCGGTGCTGGGCGAAGCGCTCGTACCGCGCGTGCTGGAGGCCTGCGGCGGCGCTGATGGCGTCGAGGCCTACGGCAAGTCCGCCGTCGTCGGGCTCAATGGTGAAATCGAACACGGCAGCGGTCTGATCCACACCCTGCGCTTCGGCAACTGGTACCGCGATGCCGTGGGGGGCACGTCCTATCTTTCGTTCACCAACACCCGCTCGGGGCCCGGACAGTCGATTCAGATTCCCATGATGAACAAGAACGATCCCGGTTTCCGCGACTACTACATCACGCTCGAGTTCGCGATCCAGGATGCCCCAGGACCTGATGAGATCGTCGTTGCCCTGGGCGGCGCGACCTCGGGCCGCCCACACCACCGCATCGGCAACCGCTATTCCGACATGGAAGAGATGGGCATCAAGCAGGAGGGCTGAGGTTCATGCGCGCAGCGACCTGCTCTTGTGGCGTGCTCAGCGTGCGATGCTTCAGCGAACCGTCGAAAATCTCGCAATGTCTCTGCCTGGACTGCCAGCGCAGGACCCGGAGCGCCTTCGGGGTCGCGGCATTTTCTTATCAGCATGATGTCGCGGTGACCGGACAATCAGAGATGTATCGGCGTGTCGCCGACAGTGGGCACAGCGTGACCTTCCGGTTCTGTCCGAACTGCGGTTCTATGGTTTTCTGGCATCCGTCGCGTTTGCCGGACCTGGTTGCGGTTGTCGTCGATGCCTTTGCCGATCCCGAATTTCCGCCGCCCACCCAGTCCGTCTGGAACGAGCGGCGTCACCGCTGGTTGCCGACGACATTTCCTGCAAAGGCCTGAGAGCAGTCGATGACTGACACTTTCTCTCTTGGCGACACCCGCGTCCGGATCGACGGCGAAGGCCCTGATGTCGTGCTCGTGCACGGTGTCGGCTGTGATCTCCACATGTGGGACGATCTCTTTCCCGGCCTCGCCGACCGTTACCGCGTCATTCGCTATGATACCCTGGGCCATGGTGAAACGTCGCTCCCGTCGCCTGACATCACGCTTAAGGACTATGCCGACCAACTGGATGCCGTGCGAAGTGGCCTCGGGCTCAGCCGCTTTGCCCTGGTCGGATTCTCGATGGGCGTGCCGATCTCCCAGCTATTCGCGATCGGCAACAGTGCGGATCTAGCCGGCCTCGTACTCATGAGCGGTGTTTATGATCGCGCTCCCGACCAGGTGAAGGCGATTCAGGACCGCATCGTTCTGGCCCGAAGCGAGGGGACATCGGCGCTCATGGAGGCCGCACTCGAGCGTTGGCTCTCGCCAGAGTTCCGGGCCGCGCGGCCCGATGCCGAAGCCCGGATCCGCCAGCGATTTGCCGACAATCCGCCTGAAAACTTCCTCACGGCCTACAAGATCTTCGCTGAGGCCGATCCCTGGGTCGTCGGCAAGATCGGTGCGATCACCTGCCCCACGCTCACCACCACGGGGGAAGATGATCCCGGATCACGCCCCTCGATGAGCCGGGCCATGGCAGACGAGATCCCCAATGCGCGGTACGCCGGCATGCCCGGCTTGCGCCACATGCCCATGGTCGAGCGCCCGGATGTCGTCCGCGATCTGCTGCTCGGCTTCCTTGATGGCCTGCCACGCGACGGTGTCGTCTGGAGCAGAACGGGTTTGCCCCAAGCGCATCTTCTCTGTCGCTCCGCACGCCGGTGAACCTGCTATCATCGTCGGGGACAAGAGAAGCATGTCATGATCGCACCTCAGGACGTCACGAATGTTGCCATTATCGGCAACGGTCTCATGGGCCAGGGCATGGCCTAGCCTAGGCCTATGCCTGTGCCGGCAAAAATGTGAGCATCATCGGACGCAACGATGACAGCCTCGCGCGTGCGCGCTCGGCCATCGAGGTCAATGTTGCGGCCTTTGTCGACCGCGGCCTGACGAGCGAGGACGAGGCCGCCACGCTGCTGGATCGGATCACGACCGGCACCGACTACAACGCTGCAGGAAAAGAAGATTTTGTCATCGAAGCGGTTCCGGCGCAGCGGGATCTTCAGATCGAAGTGTTCGGTCGTCTCGACACCATCTGCGATGCCGACATCGTTGTGGCGTCAACCAGTGGCCAGCCGATCAGCCTGATGGTCAACCGCATATCGTACCCCGAGCGCGCAGTGGCGATGCACTTCGTCTACCCCGCACAGCTCATGCCGCTGGTTGAGGTCTGCGGCGGACCGCAGACGCTTCCCGAGGTCGTGACCTGGGCCTGCGATTTTCTCACCTCGATCGGCCGGACACCGGCGCTGATGAACAAGGATGTCGATGGCTTCATCGTGAACCGACTTCAGTTTGCCGTGCTGCGCGAGGCCTGGTCGATGCGGGCCAATGGCATCGCCTCTGCCGAGGCGATCGACAACTCGTTCAAGATGACCCTCGGCCGTCTCTATTCCGACACCGGGCCTATCGAATCGGCCGAACTCGGTGGTCTCGACATCCTGCACACCTTCGCCGAGTTCCTCTTCCCGGCGATTGACGACTCGAAGACGCCGCCGGAAGCTCTCACGGAGCTGGTACGTGCCGGAAACCACGGTCTCAAGAGCGGCAAGGGCATCTACGGCTGGTCGGAACGAGACGGTCAGGCCCTGGCCGCCCGCCGTGCCGACCGGCTGTTCCAGCACATGGCCGAAGACGCGCAGAACGACTGATCGAATCGGTCGGCGATCGGAAGATTAAGTCTAAGAGCCGGACAGCGCCGCGATCACATGATGGCTCTGGCCCAGGGTGCCGAAAACCCCGCTGGCGTGGCGCACGATGTCGAGCGCGGCGTTGTGGCGCAATTCGTTCGCTGCGCCGACGCAGTCTTCCACCACCATACAGTCGATCCCCCGATCCAGCGCTTCGCGCAGGCTCGAGGTCACACAGCAGTCCGTTGTCATCCCGGTGATCAGTGCTGCGGTGATGTTCCGCGCCTTCAGGTCGTCCCCCAGGGTCGTGGTGGCGAAGGCGCCATAGCTGGTCTTGTCATAGACCGGCTCGCTGTCGGCCGGCAGCAGGGCATCGTCGAAATCCCAACCGTGTTCGCCGCGCACCAGAGCGCGGCCCAGCGGCCCCTCGCTGCCGATAGCTTCGTTGGTCGGCCCCGCCGCTTTCCAGGGCTGGAGGTCCGAAAGGTCCGGTGCATAGCCTTCACGGGTGTGCACAACGTGGAGGCCGGCCTGGCGGGCCACCGCAAGCAGGCGGGCAATCGGTTCGACCGGTGCCCGCAGTCGCGCAAGATCGCTGCCCAGGCGGTGCATATATCCGTCCTCGGCGCAGAAGTCCCGCTGCATGTCGATCACGAACAGGGCTGTCGTACCTGGATCGAGCGATCCGGCCTGCGGGAAGGGAAGAGGAGCGCCTCGTATCTTGCGGTCACTCATGCGTGCGTCCGTTCCCAGTCGACCATGTAGTCGCGGGTCTCGGGCGTGGCATAGCGGTTCTTCGCGATCTGAAGCTGGAACACCATCTGGTCATCGTAACGGAACACCGATTCGCAGCCCAGCAGATAGAACTCCCACATGCGGCAGAAGCGCTCGTCATAGAGTTCGCGAACCTTGTCGCGGTTCACGGTAAAGCGGCAGTGCCAGTGTTTCAGTGTCTCGGCATAGTGGGTCTTCAGGATTTCCAAATCGGTTGCGAGCAGGTTGCTGCGCTCCAGTTGTGTGAAGACCTCCGAGAGGGCCGGCGTATAGCCGCCGGGGAAAATGTACTTTCTGAGCCAGGCGTTGGTGTTGCCCGGCTCCTCGAAACGTCCAATTGAATGAAGCAGCATGACGCTGTTGTCTGTCATCAGACTTCTGACTTTCCGGAAGAATTCGAGATAGTGGTGCGCACCGACGTGCTCGAACATGCCCACCGACACAATACGGTCGAAGGTTCCGTCGAGTTCGCGGTAGTCCTGCAGGTGAAACCGCACCCGGTCGTCCAGGCCGGCTTCGCGGGCCCGCCGGCTGGACACCTCGTGCTGTTCCTTCGAAAGCGTCACGCCCACGACCTCGACGTCGGCCTGCTGGGCCAGATAAAGCCCCATACCGCCCCAGCCCGATCCGATATCGAGCACGCGCTGGCCCGGTTCCAGCAGCAGTTTGGCCCCGATGTGGCGTTTCTTGTCCGCCTGGGCCTGTTCTAGCGTGCTGTTTGGCGTTGCGAAGTACGCGCACGAGTACTGCCGGTCATCGTCCAGGAAGAGATCGAACAGATCGTCGGACAGGTCGTAGTGATGGGCGACGTTGCGTTGGGCGCGGCTGACCGGATTGTGCTGCTGCAGCGGACGCGTGATGTTGCGCCGTATCCAGGTGCTGGCGCGGCCCACGGCATCGTCACGTTCCAAATTCTGCAGGTTTCGGCCGATCACCTCGAAAAAGTCGACAATGGTGCCGTCTTCGATGGTCAGCGTGCCGTCCATATAGGCTTCGCCGACTGCAATTTTTGGCAAAAGGCCGATCTTCCAGTGCAGGGTGGGGTCATGCAGCCGCACGGTCACCGATGGCTCGGTGCCGGATTCTCCCGCATCGTGGATGCGGCCGTGGGCGTCGATCATGCGCAAGTGACCGACGGAGACAAATCGCTTGAGCACGCCTGCCAAAAGCATCGCTCAGTTCCCGTGCGGACATATTCCCAAAGAAGAAGTTTACCGCCTCGGCGTTCGGCTCTCAATGGGCTTTGAACGTGTTGTCTTGAGGCTAAAAAAACAGGGTTCGGCGTGTCCGCTCGAACCCTGTTCCAGATCAGACCCTGGAAGGCTCGTCAGGACGAGGTTGTTTCGTACTCATCCTCGACAGCAGCTTCCTCGGCGGCGCCGTCATCAGCGGCATCATCGCCGGTATCGTCTTCAGCCTCGAGTTCGGCGATCTCTTCGGCCACCCGCTCGGCGACCTCCTCGTCGACCAGCTCCTTGATCGTGGGCGCCTCGGCGGCTTCCTCTTCTTCCTCTTCCATGCGGCCCACGACCTTGCCCGTCTCCTGCTGGATCTGTGCTTCGTCTTCGGTGCGAGCCACATTGGCGATCACGGTCACGTTCACTTCCGGATGCAACGCCGCGGTCACCTCATGCAGGCCCAGCGTCTTGATGGGCTCGCTCAGCACCACGTTGCGGCGATCGATGGCGAAACCCTGTGCAATCAGGCCGTCGACGATGTCGCGTGCCTTGACCGAACCATAGAGCTGCAGGTTGTCGGCAGCCTGACGGATCAGCGTGACGAAGGTACCCTCGAGGCCCTCGGAGGCCTTCTCGGCATCGCTGCGCTTCTCGGCATTGGCGGCCTCACGCTCGGCACGTTCGGCTTCGAAGCGCTCCACGTTGTCGGCTGTGGCCCGAAGAGCCTTGCCCTGCGGAATCAGAAAGTTGCGCGCGTAACCGGGCTTGACGGCGACCACGTCGCCCATACCGCCCAGCTTGTCGATGCGCTCCAAAAGAACGACGTCCATCTAGTCCTCCATTGCGGTGTCGGCGTCGACACCGAACCGTTCACGAAAGTTGGCCCAGCGTTCGGCAAATCCAACGGCAGCAAATGCCATGGCGCCAAACGGCTGGAAGACGAGCACCACCATGTAGGCACCCGCCAGAATAAAGGGCTGTGCACTCATGCCGCGCGTCAGCGCGTGCAGGACAGCGAGGCCCTGTAGCAGAAAACCCACACACAAGACCAGTACGAATCCGGTGAAAAGATAGATGACGAAGGCGTTTGTGCCGGTTCTGTCGCCGGAAACCGTGTCGAGACCCATGACAACGGCGGCCAGGACCACCGCCAGGATGCCCGGCCAGGCCGGCAATCGGAACTGCCAGAAGGGTGGCGCGTTGCGGATCGGTGACCCACCGCTGCGCACCAGGCCTTGCGCCAGAGCACCCATGGTGGCGTGAACCGCCATCACCACCGCCAGAATCAGGCCTAGCACCAGCGAATCCCAGAAGTTCACGAGGTCGGTCACATCGGTCACCGCATCGGGGCCGTGGCTCGAGCGGGCTCCGAAGAAGGTCTCGGCCAGAAGGCTCAGATTGCTGCGGATCGTGCCGACCAGCCCGGCCTGGGTCGATGCCAGCGCGAGCGATGTGATCGCGACGAGGACAAGGCCGATGATCAAAAGCGCCTGAACCAGGCCAGAGACGCGCATCCTGACGGGCTCCGCCTCAGTCCCGCCGATCGGCTGGACGGCGAGGTGGCTCAAGAGGAAGGCGGGCATCATGAAGACAACACTGAAAATGCTCGCTAGCAGCGGATCACCATAGGCCATCACGCCCATCACGGCGAACACGCCGGCAAGACCGGCTGACAGAGAACCCCAGCCCAGTCCGGCGATGTAGATGGGCAGTGGCGAACACAGCACCAGGAACACGCCCCACAGCGAGTGACTCAGGCCGACAACAAAGAAGACGGCACTGATTACACCGGCCACGAGAGCAACCAGTGGGGTGTAGAGAGTTTTCATGGCTGGGAGACCGACGCGGAGCCGGTCAACCGGACCTTACTGTGCGACGTAAGGCAGCAGGGCGAGGTAGCGGGCACGCTTGATGGCGCGGGCCAGTTCACGCTGCTTTTTGGCCGACACGGCAGTGATGCGGGAGGGGACAATCTTGCCGCGCTCCGACACGTAACGCTGGAGCAGCTTGACGTCCTTGTAGTCGATCATAGGCGCATTGGGGCCCGAGAACGGGCAGGTCTTGCGGCGGCGCCAGAAGGGGCGGCGAGGGGCCATCGACATCAGTCTTCTCCGTCCTTGCTGTCGTCATCATCGCGGCGGATCGAACGATCGTCGCGGCTTGACTTGTTGCGCATCATCGGCGAGGCATCTTCCTCGAGCTCTTCGACGCGGATCGACATGAAACGCAGCACGTCTTCGTTGAAGTGCAGGCTGCGCTCCAGTTCGCTCAGTGCAGTGGCCGGCGCGTCCACGTTCATGAAAACGTAGTGGCCCTTGCGGTTCTTTTTTATCCGATAGGCGAGTGACTTCAGGCCCCAGATTTCGGTCTTCGGGGCCTGCCCGCCCTGTTCGCGGATCATACCCTCCATCTCACCGGCCAGGGCTTCCACCTGCTGGGGCGAGGCATCGGGGCGAACGATAAACGTGCTTTCGTAGAAAGGCATGAAACCTTCCCTGTATCGTTGGTTTCGTTGATTCGGACACCTTCACAACGCCACAGGCAGCAAAAAAGAGCCGTGACTCGTGACTGTCGTGTCGGCGAGGGCCCGCACTATAGTCAAAATGATCCCTGGCGCAAGCAGCTTGACACAGCCGTCCGCACGTTCTTTGTCTCGTCCTTCCAGCGGCGGATCGCCGCGTGTTTTGATTGGGATCGCCTGAGATGTCGAGACTGTTTGTTTTTCCGGGCCAGGGCAGCCAGAAACCAGGCATGGGAGCCGAGCTGGCCGAGGCCTTCGGCGCCGCCCGCGAGGTCTTCGAAGAGGTCGACGAGGCGCTCGGCCAGAAGCTCTCGACGCTCATGCGCGATGGCCCCGAGGACGAACTCACGCTCACACAGAACGCGCAGCCCGCTCTGATGGCGTCGTCCATAGCCGTCCTCCGTGTACTGAAGACCGAAGGCGGCAAATCGGTCGATCGGATGTGTTCGATGGTCGCGGGCCATTCGCTGGGCGAGTATTCGGCGCTGGTTGCCGCCGGCGCCCTGCCGCTGGATGTCACCGCGCGTCTGTTGCGCCTGCGTGGTGAGGCCATGCAGGCCGCCATCCCTGTCGGTGAAGGTGCGATGGCCGCCGTGCTGGGCCTGGAAATCGACGATGTCAGCGCCATTGCTGGAGAAGCGTCGTCCGCCGGCGTCTGTTCGGTGGCCAATGACAACTCGCCCGGCCAGATCGTCGTCAGCGGTGCGCAGGCCGCGGTTGAGAAGGCTGCCGAACTGGCCAAGGAGAAAGGGGCTAAGCGCGCCATGATGTTGCCGGTCAGCGCGCCCTTCCATTGTTCTCTGATGCAGCCCGCCGCCGACAAGATGGCCGAGGCGCTCGAGTCCACCACGATCTCCGCGCCCGTCGTGCCCGTGCTCGCCAATGTCACGGCCTCGCCTGAATCCGTTCCCGAAACGCTGCGCGGCCTGCTCGTGGAGCAGGTCACGGCAACGGTGCGCTGGCGCGAGAGCATCGCCGGTGTGCGCAACCAGGAGATCGACAAGGTCGCGGAGCTGGGCACGGGCAAGGTTCTCTCGGGTCTGGTCAGGCGGATCGACCGCGATCTTGATGCCACATCGGTCGAAACACCGGCCGATGTCGAAGCCTTCCTCAACACCCTCTGATTTTCATCGACGACCGGGGAGACCTTCATGTTTGATCTGACAGGCCGCAAGGCCCTGGTGACCGGCGCGTCCGGCGGAATCGGCGGGGCCATCGCCCGCGCTCTGCATGCCCAGGGCGCGCATGTCGCTCTGGCCGGCCGCCGCCAGGAGGCGCTTTATGCGCTGGCCAGCGAGCTGGGAGACCGGACCTCGGTGCTCGTGGCCGAACTCGGCACGTCCGAAGGCGATGAAGGCCTCGCCAAGGCGGCCGAGGAAGCCCTAGAAGGCGTCGACATTCTGGTCAACAACGCCGGCATCACCGCCGACACGCTGGCCATGCGCATGAAGGACGAGGACTGGCAGCGGATCCTCGACCTCAACCTCACCTCGGGCTTCCGCGTCATTCGCGCTCTGCTGCGCGGCATGCTCAAGCGCCGCCACGGCCGCATCATCGGCATCACCTCAGTGGTCGGTGTCACCGGCAATCCCGGCCAGGCGAACTATGCCGCAGCCAAGGCCGGCATGATCGGCATGTCCAAGGCGCTTGCCCAGGAGGTCGCAGAACGCGGCATCACCGTGAACTGCGTCGCACCGGGCTTCATTGAGACCGCCATGACCGACGGCCTGCCCGACAACGTGAAAGAGAACCTACTTGGCCGCATCCCGCTGCGCCGGCTCGGTACGTCCGAGGACGTCGCCACGGCCGTCGCCTATCTGGCGAGTGACGAGGCGTCTTATGTCACCGGCCAGACGGTCCATGTGAACGGCGGCATGGCGATGATCTGACGCATGTTTCCAAGGCGTGGATAATCGTCGGTTTCCGGCTATCGCATGTCTCGGAAAGTGTGTTACATGAACTCGACCGTGGGTCGGGGGCACAAGCATTCACGTTGTCTCGTGATTGTGGCGTTCCGTACCCTAATTGTATGATTTGATTGAAAAATCGGAGGTGTCTTAGCCATGAGCGACGTAACTGATCGCGTGAAGAAGATCGTTGTGGATCACCTTGGCGTGGACGAGGGCAAGGTGACGGAAGGCGCGAGCTTTATCGACGATCTGGGCGCAGACAGCCTGGACACCGTCGAGCTGGTGATGGCGTTCGAGGAAGAGTTCGGCGTCGAGATTCCTGACGATGCCGCCGAGAAGATCGCCACCGTCAAGGATGCCATCGACTACATCGACCAGAACGCGGACTGAAGGCTCTCGTCGCAATCCCTTGTGATTGCGGCCGGCCAGACAGCACATGGTGAATCCTGAAACACGCAGGGTGGTGGTCACCGGCCTCGGCATGGTGACCCCGCTTGCTGATGGTGTTGCGCACAACTGGTCCCGGATCACCGCAGGTGAATCGGGGCTGCGCGCCATCGACAACTTCGACACCACGGACATCCCGTCCAAGGTCGCGGGCCAGGTCCCGACCGGCGATGCCGAAGGCGCTTTTGATATCGAGCGGTATCTGGCGCCCAAGGAAGCCCGCAAGATGGATGATTTCATCATCTATGCGGTCGCCGCTGCCCAGCAGGCGGTGGAAGATGCCGACTGGATGCCCGAGGACGAGGGCGAGCGTGAACGCACGGGCGTCATGATCGGCTCAGGCATTGGTGGTCTCAAGACCATCGAACAGGCCGCGATTCTGATGCGTGACCGCGGGCCCAAGCGTGTCAGCCCGTTCTTCATTCCGTCGGCGCTGATCAACCTCGGCTCCGGCCATGTGTCCATCCGTTATGGCTTCAAGGGGCCCAACCATTCTGTGGTCACGGCCTGCTCGACCGGCGCGCACGCCATTGGCGATGCCTCCCGGCTGATCCACTTCGGCGATGCCGATGTCATGGTCGCCGGTGGTGCCGAAGCGGCGGTCTGTCCGTTGGGCCTTGCGGGTTTTGCTGCCGCCCGTGCTCTGTCGACCGGTTACAACGACGAACCCGAACGCGCGTCGCGCCCCTGGGATCAGGGCCGCGACGGCTTTGTCATGGGCGAGGGTGCGGGCATTGTCGTGCTTGAAGAGCTTGAGCATGCCCGCAAGCGTGGCGCGAAGATTTACGCCGAGGTGGTCGGGTACGGTCTCTCGGGCGATGCGCATCACATAACCGCCCCGGCGGCCGATGGCGATGGCGGTTTCCGATCCATGCGCGCGGCGATGAAGAGTGCAGGGCTCACGCCTGCCGACATCGATTATGTCAACGCGCACGGCACCTCGACGCCCCTGGGTGACGAGATTGAGTTCGGTGCGGTCAAGCGCCTTTTTGGCGATGACGCCGGCGGTATGAGCATGTCCTCGACCAAGTCGTCGATCGGCCATCTCCTCGGTGCAGCCGGCAGCGTCGAGGCGATCTACTCGATCCTTGCGGTCCAGAACGACCTCTGCCCGCCCACACGTAATCTGGAGAACCTCTCCGAGGGCTGTGACGGGATCGACCTCGTGCCCAACGAGGCCAAGGCACGGACCGTGCGTGCGGCGCTTTCGAACTCCTTTGGGTTCGGCGGTACCAACGCCTCCCTGATCGTCGCCAAGGCGCCCTGACGCGCCGGTGCCGAACTGTGGGACGGCTCCTCAGTCTCATTCTCGTTGTGGCGGCTGCCGGTGTCATCGGTGTGCTCTGGTTCGAGCGCGAGGTGACCCAGCCCGGCCCGTTGCAGGACGAGGTCACCGTTCTCATTCCCAGCGGCACCAGCGTGACCACGATCGCCGGTGAGCTTGAGCTCACCGGTGTGGCTGCCAGTGCCGACATGGTGATGTGGCGTGCCCGCTGGCGCGACGAGGCTCATCTGCTCAAGGCTGGCGAGTACGTCTTCGAACCCGGTGTCTCTATCGACGGCGTGCTCGATCAGCTTATCGCCGGCGGCAATGTCGCCCACCGCATTACGGTTCCCGAAGGCCTCACCAGCCTGGAGATTGTCGCGATCCTCGAGGCCAACGAGATTCTGACCGGCGAGATCGAAGCCGTTCCGCCCCAGGGCAGCGTGATGCCCGAGACCTACCAGTTCGAGCGGGGGGAAACCCGCCAGGCTGTGCTCGGTCGCATGACGGTGGCGATGGACGCCACGCTAGCCGAGCTCTGGGAGACGCGCCAGGCCGATCTTCCGATCGCCACGCCTGCCGAGGCCGTCATTCTGGCCTCGATCCTGGAGAAGGAAACCGGCGTCGGCTCCGAACGCGCCCATGTCGCCAGCGTCTTCGTCAACCGTCTGAACCGTGGCATGCGCCTCCAGTCCGATCCCACGGTGATCTTTGCACTGACCCAGGGGCTCGAACCTCTCGGCCGCACCCTGCTGCGCTCCGACTGGGAATACGACGATCCCTACAACACCTATGTCTATGCCGGTTTGCCTCCGGGCCCGATCGCCCATCCCGGTCGCGCTGCTCTCGAAGCCGTGCTTCAGCCCCTCACCACCAACGACATCTACTTCGTGGCCGACGGCACCGGCGGCCATGCCTTCGCGGAGACCCTGGCCGAGCACAACCGCAACGTCGCGGCCTGGAAAGCTCTCCAGAACAACAACTGACGAGAGTTCAGCCGTTGTCCGAAGGTTTGTTGGGCAACCGCCGCAGCATCTGGTCTGTCAGGGCCACGGGCATCATGACGACGGCCTGCGCCATCCAGTAGGTCTGCCAGGGATAGGCGATCCGCCCCCGGTTCTTCGCCAGGCCTCGTTTGATGATCTGCGCCGAGCGTTCCGCGTCCATCAGGAACGGCATCCCATAGGGATTGCCGTCGCTCATGGGCGTTTTCACAAAGCCCGGGCAGATTACGCTGAGACCCGCGCCGTTTTGGACTAGCCAGCCCCATTGGCCTTCGCCCCATACACGCAAGGCTGCCTTGCTGACGCAGTGGGCCGGGGTGCCGGGGAACCCCCGGAAGCTCGCTAGCGATGACACCACGGCAAGCTGGCCACGCCCACGCTCCACCATGGCCGGAACGGCCGGCAGAACCGTGTTGAGCGCACCGTCGACATTCACCGAGAAGATCCGCCGAACCTGCTCCGCGCTCTCCCCGGCAAAGCCCGTGCCCGCCGAGATACCGGCGTTGGCGACGACCAGATCGAGAGGGTGAATCCCGTCACAGCGATGCACCCAATTCGTCATGGCTTCAGCATCGACGACGTCGTGGATGGTTTCATGAACCACCGCTCCCTTTTTGCGGCAGGCCTTGGCCACCCCTGCCAGCCGTTCGGCATGACGGCCGCCCAGGAACATTGTGATGCCGTCGGCGGCATAGGCGCGGGCCAGGGCATCGTCGATGCCGCTGCTGGCGCCCGTGATCAGGTGTAGCGGGGTTGTTGGCTCATGGCCGTGAAGGTTATACAGGGTTTCACGTGCCGCCTACTTGCCGCGCACCGTCTTCTTCACAACAACCACGGGGCAGCGTTTTGGCGCTTCAGAGCATGACCGGATTTGCCCGTGTCGAGGGCGGCGATGATAGCCTCACCTGGATTTGGGAGGCGCGCAGCGTCAACGGCAAGGGTCTCGACATCCGCTGCCGTCTGCCCCATGGCCTCGACCAGCTCGAACCGGTCGTGCGTGAAACCGCAGGCAAGCACATGGGCCGCGGCAACGTCCAGTTCAGCCTGAACCTGGGTCGGGGGGAGAGCGAGCAGGGCCTCACCATCAACCAGGCCGCTTTTGTCCGTGTTGCTGCCCTGGCGCGGGAGCTTCAGGAACTCGACGGCATCAATCCGCCCTCGCTCGATGGCCTTCTGCGCCTGCCAGGCGTGCTGGAAACAGGTAGCCAGGGGATGGATGATCTCAGTGAAGAGAACCTTGCGGCCATCCGCGCCGATACGGAAGCGTTGTGTTCCGCTCTGGCGGCAGCGCGCGCAGAGGAAGGGGCCCGTCTCCTCGGTCTCCTGAACACCCTGGTCACCGAGATCACCGGCCATGTTGAGGCAGCCTCGCAGAGCGCCGGGGCGCAGCCCGCCTTGATCCGGGAGCGTCTCGAGACACAGATCGCCGAACTCACCCAGGGCAAGGTCCCGGTCACCGAAGAGAAGCTGGCACAGGAAATCACGCTGCTGGCGACCCGCGCCGACGTGCGCGAAGAGATAGACCGGCTCAGGACCCATATCGCGGCCGTACGCGATCTGCTGTCGGGCGGCGATGCGCCCGGCCGACGCCTTGGTTTCCTTTGCCAGGAGTTGCTGCGCGAAGCCAACACCCTGTGCTCGAAGTCGTCCGACACGGGCCTCACCGCCATTGGCCTTGACCTCAAGGTCGCCATCGACCGCCTGCGCGAGCAGGCCCTGAACGTGGAATAGTCACGATGCCGGATGTCAACCGCCGGGGGCTTATGCTGGTCCTGTCGTCGCCTTCCGGTGCCGGCAAGACCACGATCTCACGCCGGCTTCTGAAGAACGATGACAATCTCGATATGTCGGTTTCGGTGACGACCCGGCCCATGCGCCCGGGTGAGATCGATGGCAGGGACTACCATTTTATTGATCAGGCCAGGTTTGACGCCATGGTCGCGGCATCAGCTCTGCTCGAACACGCCACGGTCTTTGGCAATTCCTACGGCACGCCACGCGGTCCGGTGGAGGATGCCTTGAGCGCCAGTCACGACATCCTGTTCGACGTCGACTGGCAGGGTGCCCAACAGCTTCGTGCAGCGATGGACCGTGACCTCGTGTCCGTCTTTATCCTGCCGACATCCGCAGAAGAACTGCACAGCCGCCTTGTCAACCGGGCGTCCGATTCGGAAGAGGTCGTGCGGCATCGCATGGCCAAGGCCAGCGGCGAGATGGAGCACTGGGACGCCTACGACTATGTCCTGATCAACCAGGACATTGATGCCAGTGTCGCCGGTGTGCGCTCGATCCTGCACGGCGAACGTCTCCGCCGGGAACGTCAGGTCGGCATGGCCAGTTTCGTAAACACCATCCGTCGCGAACTTGACGAAGGCTGATCAGGCAAGCAGGCGGTCGTCGCCCAGGCTGGGGATCGTGTCTCCACGCACCACTCCGCTCAGGCCGTCCAGAGCACCGGGTGCCAGCGCCAGGACCTGCAGGCGTTCGCGGTCTTCGATGTCGGGCACGGTGATGCCCAAGGGCTGAGCGGGCACAAAGCCGTAACGCTCATAGAGCGCGTGATCGCCGATCAGCACAGCAATGCGATGACCCAGGCTCTGGGCGCGGTCGAGGCTGTAGCGGATCAACATCCGCGCGAATCCGCGCCCCCGGTGATCCGGGTGTATCGCCATGGGACCAAGCTGGATCGCCTTGGTACCGGACCCGATCAGCAGGGGCCAGAAGCGGATGGTGCCGACAAGCTCGTCATTCTCAAGAACGATCATGGAAAGGCCCGGCACAGGGTCGGTTCCGGTCCGCATGCGGGCTGCCGGGCTGTCGGTCAGCCGGTTGCCCAGAGATAGTCTGGCGAGATCTTCGACCGTTGTCCGGTCGCTCGCCCGTTCCTCGATGATGGAAAACACTGTGATCTACTCCAAAGGGATTGAGACGGTCGTCATCCGTGTCCGCCTCGGTCCGGCAACGTGGCCGGCGCTTTGAAGGATCAGGCTCGCCATGAATCTCCACACGAGACCACGCAGCACCGGAACCGAGGCTCGGTTCGTGCAAGGCGTCGTCGCTGAATGATCGCCGCAAGCGGCATGGCGTTCCCCACATGATAAACGGCGCGGGATATATCGGTTTCCTGCTGTGATGGCCACACCTTTGTTGCCCCCTGGCGGTTCAACCTGCTGATGAGAAAAGTTGCTCGTGAACCGTCGCCAGCCGGCAGAATCCCTCCAGATCAACCGCCTCGGCGCGCAGGTTGGGGTCGAGACCTGCCTTTGTTGCCGCGGCCTTGGCATCGTCGAAGGCGCTGGAAAGCGAGTTGCGAAGCGTCTTGCGCCGCTGTCCGAACGCCGCCGATGTTACGGCCTGCAAGGATGTTCGGGAGGCCGGGAACGCCGGTGTGTCGCGTGGCGTGATGCGAAGCACCGTAGCCTGCACCTTGGGCGCGGGCACAAACGCACTGGCAGGCACATCGAAGCAGGTTTTGACCTCACATTGCCACTGCACCAGAACGCTCAGGCGACCATATGCCTTGCTGCCGGGACCGGCCACAATCCGGTTGGCCACCTCCTTCTGGAACATCAGGATCATGCGCACAGGTTCCAGATCCGATTCCAGAAGGTGCATCAGAAGTTCCGTCGCGATGTTGAATGGCAAATTGCCGACCACGACCGACGCGTTCCCTGCCAGGTCACGAAAGCCGCCATCCAGGGCATCACCCTCCACGACACGCAGATGTCCGTCCGCCGCATCAACCAGGCTTGCCAGGGCTGCGATGCAGCGTGTGTCTTTTTCCAGAGCGATGATCCGGTTTGCGCCGGCGCGAAGCATGGCGCGGGTCAGCCCGCCCGGCCCGGGCCCGATCTCTATGACCGTCTTCTGGCTGAGGTCGCCGGTCTGCTCGGCAATACGATCCAGCAGGTTTTCGTCGAACAGGAAGTTCTGACCCAGGGAACGCCGTGCCCGCAGGCCGTGGCTGTCTGCCACCGTGCGCAGGCTGGGGAGAAAAGAAAGGTCAGGCATGCCCCCGCCGCTGCCGCGCCATGTGATCGGCAAGTTTCAGGGCCGCGATCAGACTGTCCGGTTTGGCGATGCCCTTGCCTGCGATGTCGAGCGCTGTGCCGTGATCAGGTGACGTCCGGACAAACGGCAGGCCCAGCGTAGTGTTGACGCCTTCGTCGAACGCCAGTGTCTTGAGCGGGATGAGGGCCTGATCGTGGTACATACAGATTGCAGCGTCGTAGCTCTGTCGCGCGGCCGCGTGGAACATCGCGTCGGCCGGGATGGGGCCGGTCGCATCGAATCCTCGCGCTCGAAGTCTCTGAATTGCGGGGGTGATGACCGTCTGTTCTTCTTTGCCCAGAAGGCCATCCTCACCGGCATGGGGATTGAGCCCGGCCAGGGCCAGCCGTGGCGAGGCGATCCCGAAGTCACGCTGAAGCGCTTCGGCGGCAACTATGGCCGTCGACTCGATCAGGTCGCATGTCAGTTGTTGCGCCACATCGGCCAGTGGAACGTGAATCGTGACCGGCACGACCCTCAAGCCGCCGCCCACCAGCATCATGACTGTCTGTGTGTCCGGTCCAGCCAGGGCGCCGAGGAACTCGGTATGGCCCGGGAACGCGAAACCCGCATCCGCAAGAACGGATTTCTGGATCGGGTTGGTGATCACGGCAGAGGCATCACCCGCCATGGTCAGAGAGACAGCCTGGCGGATTGAACTCTCCACCGTCCGGGCCGTCGTCGCAGCCGGCTTGCCCGGGATTGCCGAGACGGGTTCTCCGATTGCCAGCACCGGCAAGGCGGCCGCAAACCCAGTTGCCGCCTTTGAGGGCTTCGAGATCGCAGAAACCGGTACGTCCAGAGCCAGAGATACCGCCAGTGCTCTGACCCGGTCGGGATCGTCGATCAGAAAGAAAACAGGACCATCGTGACAGAGTGTCTGCCAGGCCTTCAGTGCGAGTTCACCGCCGATTCCGGCCGGCTCACCCATCGTGAGCGCTAGCGGCGCTCCACTCATATACGAATGTCCACGAAGGCCGTTCGCCGCAGGTCACGCATGTAGCCGCGCGAAATCAGGTCGAATTGCTGACTCCGCAGCATGGCTGCGATTTCATCCGTGGATGGCAAACCGGGTTCAACTTCTGTCCGTTCACACAAAACAATCACATGGTAGCCCTGTTGCGTCTCGACCGGTGCGCTGGCTTGGCCGACGGTCAGAGGCCGCACGGCCTCCTGAAAAGATTCCTGCAGGTCGCCCAACCTAATTTCAATGGACGAACCGACCAGAAGGGTCGGGTCTGCTTCACCGAGAACATCCAGATCGTCACAGGACCGCAGGCTGCTGGCTGCAACGGCGGCACGTTCCTGAACCTCCGCGCTGTTGTCGGCGGTCGCAGGGAAGATCGCCTGGCGCATCGTCAACTGCACATCGGCCGGCTGGGCATCGAATCCGATGCGTTTCTCGCGCATCAGGATCAGTGTGAATCCGCCGATCACCTTGATCGGTTCGGACAGTTCCCCGACCTCAAGTCCGGGTGCGACCGCGAGGAGTTCGTCGGAAAGCTGGCTTTCGATGATCCATCCCAGATCACCGCCTTCCGAGGCACTTGCGCACTGCGAAAACTGCTGCGCCAAGCCGGGAAAACTGGCGCCCGACATGATGGCATCCCGCAGCCTCCAGGCATTGGCCTTGATCTCGGGTTCGCGCGACGGGTCATCAACGACCTGACAGATCTCGGCCAGCAGGAATGCGGGCTGGTTTGCCGCAGCGCGCATGCGGTCGAGTTCGTCTTCGATGTCGTCTTCAGTGATTTCATCGTTTCGTGAACGGCGCTCGACGAGCTCTGACCAGATCACCTCGGCCTTCAGCTGCTGATTGAGGGATTCGAGGTTCAGATTGTTGTACGCAAAAAACGGTTCAAGCTGTCCGGGACCAAGACCCAGATTCTGCTCGACAATCCGATAGGCTGCGTTGAAATCCAGAATGACCTCTTCGAGACCCTTGCGGCGTCCTTCCTGAAGCTGCAGCTGTTCATCGACAAGGGTACGGAGGATCTGCGGCAGCAGTCTGCGGCGCGCCTCCTGAGAATCCTCAATGCCGGTGGTCGCAAAAATGATCGCCATGCGCTCGAAAACATCGAGCAGCGTGATGGCATCCTCGTTGACGACGACTGCAATTCGGCCGGCATCCTGTGCCTGCGCCTTGGGTGCGAACGCACCGATCCATCCCCCCAGGATGAAGACGAGGCTGATTGATGCCAGAGAGAGATATCGTTGGGTCATGGGGTCGAATCTTGCAAGGGCCGGACCATGCGAGGAAGAAGGCCCGAAATCAAGGCGGTTTCATGACACAAGGGGATCAACCCAGCGTCTTAAGCTGAATCGTGAACAAAATGACCGTTTCCGGGTCGATACCGATATCGTCGGTGAAGCGGCGTTCGCCCCGTCCGGTGATCACGATACACTCGTTCTCATAGGTCAGTTGGCCGCCATAGGAGATCGTGCCGCCGCCGGAGAGATCTTCGTGCCAGTCCGCCGCGACGGTCCACTTATCAAAGAAACCGACCCGTGCATTCAACGTGAACTGTTCACGGGAATCTGTCGTATCGACGACGTTCTCCGCCACGTCCTCAAGACGCACGTAACTGAGGTTCAGGCGTAAATCATCTGGCCCCAGGCCCAGGGCGAACTCCGAACGGCGGAAACTAAGATCTTCGTTCGAGATACGGAACCGGTAAAGCAGGTCGACTTCACTTACGGGGCTCACGAGAACCCGTCCAACGTAGTTTGAAAAGTGGCCGTCTAGGCCACTCTGTGGGCCGAAGGTGTCGTCATTCTTTTCGCGCCAACTCTGACCGATCAGGAACTCGCTTCGGCCGCCGCTTTCACCGAACACGCCCATTCGCAGTCCATAGTTCAGCCGCAGCCCACCCTCGACCCGATCCAGGCCGGGGAACCTGTTTGTGTTGAACAGGTTGATCTCGTCAAATTCGAAGTCCTGACTGTCCTCGTTGGGAATTCGTTCGGGATTGCCGCCATTGGGGCTCAACACGGCCATGACGATGGGTTCGACCAACTGCTGCACGGTTCCGCTTTCACGCACCAGCGGATAATGCCACTCGAGCGATGTCGTCGGCACAATTCGGCCGACAAACCCGGATTCCTCCGGTCGACCATTCCCGACAACCACGTGGTTGACCTGATAGGCATCAGCGCGCAGGGAGGCACGATAGGTGAAAAGGTGGCCGCCATCGGTCAAGAAGGGCCGTTCCCAGCCCAGTTCTGTCGAGAATCGGCGGCTGTCGGTGCCATCGTTGCGAGTCAGGGCCAGAACGTTGGTGTCGAGCGTGAAGTAGGCGCCATCACTGTCCGGATTTGTCACCAGGTTGTGGTTCAACAGTGGTGCAACCACCGGAATCTCTCCGGGATCATCGTCCGGGCGCAATCCTTGGAAGACATAACCGAACGCTGAGGCATAGGACCGTCCACGGAAACCTTCGACGTAGAGATCGGAGGTCAACGTGTCGGCTCCGTCAAAATTGTAGCTGGAAAGATAGGTATCGTCTGACGAGCGGTAGAGATCAAAGCCGTACTGCCAGGTTGGGTCGTGTTGCCAGAGCCCTTCGCCCTTCAGATACCAGCGCTCTTCCATGCCGCCTGCTTTCTCACCGGTGTTGCTGCGGGCATCGGTGTAGGTGACGGAACCATCAAATAGAAAATTGCCGGTTTCGGTCCGCTCGCGATACTCGCCCATCAGGATGATGCCTTCTTCTTCGGTCACGATCGGCGCGAAGGTGGCGTCGCGGTTGGGAGCCAGGTTGAAGTAGTAGGGAATCTGGACGTTGTAGCCCAGCACACTGCTGGAACCGTATTGCGGTGTAAGAAAGCCCGAGCGCCGCTCGACGCTGGGGTCGGGGTGGCGCAGGTAGGGTGTGTAGGCGATCGGAATGCCGAAGAGCTCGAGCGTGGCGTCATAGTAGATCAGGTCCTGGAGCAACTGGTCATGAACCACACGTCGCGCCTTGACCTGCCAGAACGGCGCGTGATTCAGGCTGTCCTCACACAGTTCACAAGGGCTGTAGACCGCGCGGCTCATTTCGGTGATTCGTCCGTCTGTACGGCGCCCGCCGTTGGCCATGAGCCGGGCGTTCTCGCCCAACAGGATCTGGATCTGGCCGATCAGCCCCTCGCGCATGTCGCCGGTCAGTTCGGCGTAATCCGAAAACAGCACCTCGCCGGTCGGCTCGACCAGGACCACATTGCCCGAAGCGATCACCAGATCGGCCGATTCGTTGTAAGTCACGGTATCGGCCTGCAGGATGCGCCCCTGGTGGACGAACTCCACTGAGCCCGTTGCCGTGGCGATGCCGTTGATATCGTCGTACCGCACCTCATCGGCCTGCATGATGATGACGTGGTCGTCGACGGCGTGAGCGGGCCAGTGCCACCACAGCACCAGCGCGGCGCCGGCAAGCAGGGAAAGCCATGCGCGGTGAAACGCCATCAGCCGTCTTCCATATGGAAGAGAAGCGCACTGCCGATCATGGCGAAGATGGCTGCCGGCGCCCAGGCCGACAGGATGGGTGGCAGGCTGCCCGACATTCCGAGCGCCAGCGAGATGTCCGACAGGAAGTAGAGCAGGAACCCCGTGCCCAGCCCGGCAAGGATAAACAGGCCCAGCCGGCCCCGCCGGGTCAGGCGCAGCGAGAAGGTGGCCGCCACGAGCACCATCGCGGCCAACAACAGAGGGATCGACAAGATGGCATGCCAGTGAATCTTGTGGCGCAGCGCCGAAAACCCGGCGTCCTCCATGGTCTGGATGAACGCCGGCAGCTCCCAGAACGACATGGTCTCGGGCGAAGCGAAGCTGTTCTGGATGCGCGGCACGGTCAGCTCGGTGGGAACCTCGAGCACGTCATAACGGTCGACGGTGGCGTCGGGCCGGGTGACCATAACCTCCTCGAGCGACCAGAATCCGTCATTCAGAACGGCCCGTCTGGCATCGACCCGCTCGACGAACACATCATCTTCCTCGAAGGCGAAGATGATGACGTCGCCCAGATTGCCGCCGCTGGCCGAGACATGGTTAGCATGGATCACGAATTGCCGCGTGCCGTCGCCTTCGCGCAGCCACAGGCCGCCGGGCGAAACCGCGAGCAGGCTGCTTTGACCCCGCAGGAACTGCGTTTCAAGCTGTTCGAAGCGCGAGACCATCGCCGAAGCTAGCGGGTTGAACACTGTGATCATGAAGGCGCCCAGCACCAGGGCAATCGTGAGTGCGGGCAGCAGAAATTGCCATGCCGACACACCCGAAGCGCGGCTCACGACCAGCTCGTGGGTTCGGGTCAGCCAGACATAGGTCAACATCGTGCCGAACAGCATGGCAAACGGCAGCACCTTCAGTGACAGGAACGGCGCCCGCAGCAGCGCCATCTCCAGCACCAGCCCGAAGCTCGCCTCATCCCGTGATGAGGCCCGGTCGCCCAGATTGATCACGTCGATCAGGAAGGCCACGGCGATCACGACACCGGACACCAGCACGATCGATGCCAGGAACCGCTTGGCGATGTAGCGCGAGAGCAGGAAGGAGATGCGCATGGCGGGCCTCAGGCCTCGGCCAGATCGGCCGGCGCGCGTACGGGCCAGGGCAGGGAAAAGCGCTGCACGGTCATCAGCCAGAAAGCCAGGGTGCTCACAAGCAGCGGCACGGCATAGTAGAGGCCGAGCACTAGCGGGTTCTTGGTGATCAGTCCAGCCAGCGAGAACGACAGCCCGATATAGGCCAGGCCACCGCAGATACCCCAGGCGATGCGCGGCCACTGGCGCCGCCGGTCGAACTGGCCGCCGGTCATCGCGGCAAGCCCGATCATGGCCAGGGCCATGGCGTTGAACGGTGTCACGATGCGCCGGTGCGCCTCTGCCAGAAGCTCATCGCGGTGCTGCTCCTCACTGGCGGTCTGCGGTTCACGCACAAGCTCGTTAAGGAACCGTTCCTTGGGCTCCCGGTAGCGATCGCCCGGTGTTTCGGCAAGCGGCGAAAGATCCAGACCATAGCTGTCGAAATAGAGCATGCGCAACGAGCGATCATCGGTCGAGACCTCCTGCCGATTGCCCTGGCCCAGGATGAACAGCGGACCATGGGGGCCGGCGACCAGCGCGCCCCATTCGGCCATCATCGTTACCGCCATGTCGGGATCGCGGCTGTCGTGAACCAGGATGCCACGCAGCTTGCCGTCGTCGCCACGCACTCGGACATAGACGGTCAGCTCGTCCATGAGGTTGTTGAACGTTCCCTCCTGAAGCAGGACATGGGAAAAATCGGTTCGCAGCACCACCTGCTCGTCCTTGAAGGCCCGGAAACCCGCCGGCATCAGGTAAAGCGACAGAGCAAAGCCGATCGCCGTGCAGATCAAACTCAGCGCCATCACCGGGCGCGCCAGGCCGAATGGGCTCACGCCGGCGGCCCGCAGCACCACCAGTTCACGGTCCGAAAGCAGCCTGTTGTAGATGTAGATCACCGCGCACAGCGTCGCGATCGGCACGATCACGGTCAGGACCGAAGGCATCAGCAGCAGGGTGAGCCTCAGGAAGCTGAAGACCGAAAGCCCCTTGTTGATGATGAAGTCCAGAAACCGCAGAGACTGGCTCAGCCACACCACGCCTGTCAGCGCCAGCGTCACGCCGGCAGCGGTCGTCAGAAGCTGCTTCAGGATGTAGGTCGTATGCTCTCGCACGCCGTGTGCCCGCACCTTGTCGCCGGGTTGGTGATGGATCCACGCGGAACCGCGTGGAACTATACGCGATGGACGGTCATAAAACAGTCGGCGGTGGCCGTTTTGTGACCGGCCCGTGTCTCTGTAATCAGCGGAGTCCGTGTATCAGGGCCACAGCAACGCGATCAGGGCGGAGCGCCGGTTTCAGGGCATCCTGCGTTGCGTTGCCTGTATGACGGGCTTCGGCGGCGGCTATACCTGCTGTAAGGACCAAAAGGCAGAGGATCATCGCGAGGGGCGAGTAAAAGCCAGCAAGGCCGAAAACGGTGAACGCACCCTGGCGAAGTACTCGGTAGCGTGGAAACTCAGGAAGTCCGGCAAGGGCAAGCAACATACCGAGAGCAAGGAAACCGCTCGCTGTGAAGACCCAGAAAAGGCAGCTCAGTGAACTCGTGGGCGACCTTAACCCCCCACAGGTCTTCCGGCCACGGATTATTCTTCTTCGGGCCATCGTGGCCGTTGGCGGCCCCTGAGAAATTTGGCTATGGTCGGCGCCCCGCCATTCACTGCGTCACCGGAGTCTCCCATGCAGATCGACCTCGCCACCGCCATTCCCGAAGCTGCCGACACCATCGTTGTCGCGGTCGAAGAGGGCGGCAAGCTGTTTCCCGCGGCCCAGAAGGTCGACGAGGCCGCGGGCGGTGCCGTGTCCCGCGCCCTCAATACCGGCCGCTTCAAGGGCAAGAAGGGCCAGATGATCGACATTCTGACACCGGAAGGCATGGCGGCAGAGCGTATTGTCACCGTCGGCACCGGCGACTACAGCACATTCCGTCCGCTCGACCGTCAGTGCCTGGGCGGTGGCGTCGGTGCCCATCTCAACAAGGTCGGCGCCCGCCATGTCGCGGTCCCTACATCGGACGCACTCAATGTCTGCGACTTTGTCCACGGCATGAAGCTCCGCAGCTACCGTTTCGACAACTACCGCACCAAGCTCAAGGACGAGGACCGTCACACGGTTACCCAGGTGACCCTGGTCGCTGACGATCTCGCCGGCGCCGAAGACAAGCTTGCCCGTCTCAACCATGTGGCCGACGGCGTCTTCCTGACCCGCAATCTTGTCAGTGAGCCGGCCAACACGCTGTTCCCTGCAGAGTTCGCCCGCCGCGCCGGGGAGCTCTCCAAGCTCGGTGTCGATGTCGAGGTCCTGGGCGAGGCCAAGATGGCCGAGCTCGGGATGGGCGCGTTGCTCGGTGTCGGTCAGGGCAGCGAGCGTGAAAGCCAGCTTGTTACCATGAAGTGGCAGGGAGGATCCGAAAGCGATCCCTGGCTTGCCGTGGTCGGCAAGGGCGTCTGCTTCGACACCGGCGGTATCTCGCTCAAGCCCGGCGCGGGCATGGAGGAGATGAAGTTCGACATGGCCGGTGCCGGCTGTGTCACCGGCCTGATGCACGCGCTCGCCGCACGCGGGGCCAAGGCCAATGTGGTCGGCGTGATCGGGTGCGTTGAGAACATGCCGTCACACAACGCCCAGCGTCCCGGTGACGTCGTCACGACCATGTCGGGCCAAACCATCGAAGTCATCAACACCGATGCCGAAGGCCGCCTTGTGCTGGCCGATGCGCTCTACTACACGGTGACCACTTTCAAACCCAAGCAGGTCATCGACCTCGCCACACTGACCGGTGCCGTGATGGTGGCGCTCGGCACCTATCAGGCCGGCATCTTCAGCAACGACGACGGTCTCGTCGATGCTCTGGTCGCCGCGGGCAAGGATACCGGTGAGGAGCTCTGGCGTTTGCCCCTGGGTGAGCGCTACGACAAGGACATAAACTCCGACATCGCCGATATGAAAAACGTCGGCAAGGGCCGCGAGGCCGGCTCCACCGCCGGCGCGATCCTGCTGCAGCGCTTTGTCGAAGGCACCTCCTGGGCCCATCTCGACATCGCTGGCACCGCCTGGGTGAAGTCCGACGAAGCCATCACGCCCAAGGGTGCGACCGGCTACGGCGTCCGTCTGCTTGACCGCTTCGTCAGCGACCATTACGAGGGTTAGGAAAGAGCAAAGAGGGGAAGCAAGACCGTGCGATCCACCACCTCTTTCCTCTTTCGTCCTTTCCTCTTTGCTCGTCCGTCGGAGTGCGGAGCGCGATGACGGACGTTGGCTTCTACCACCTGCAGCGCACGCCGCTGGAGCGCGCCCTGCCGAAGCTGCTGGAAAAGGCGCTCGAGCGCGGCATGCGGGCGCTGGTCCTGACGGAATCTGCCGAGCGCGCCGACCATCTCAACGATCTGTTGTGGACCTATGATCCCGCCAGCTTCCTTCCCCACGGCGTGGAGCGGAACGGTACGCCTGAACGTCAGCCGATCTGGCTCACGGACTCCGAAGCCAACGCCAATCAAGCCAACCTACTGGTCCTGCTAGACAGCCGCGATGTTGCCGATCTCACGGCCTATGAGAGGGTCATCGACATATTCGACGGACAGAACGACCTCGCCGTGAGTTCTGCCCGCTCCCGCTGGAAGGAGCGCAAGGATGCCGGCCACCCGCTGACCTACTGGCAACAGACCGACCGCGGCGGCTGGGAAAAGAAGGCCGAGGCGAACACGGAGACTGCTCCGTGAACGACATCAAATGATGCATTGGCTGAACATCCCTCACCATTTGCCGCCTGAGGGGACAGAGCCATGACTCAGACTCGCGAATACGACTACATCATCATGGGCGGCGGCAGCGCGGGCTGCGCGCTGGCGGCACGCCTCACGGAAGATCCGTCTGTCTCCGTCCTTCTCATGGAAGCGGGACCGGCCAAGGGCAATCTGCTGAACAACTGGCGGGTCGACATGCCCGCCGCCTTCGGCAGCACCTGGCAGTTCCCGGCCTTCAACTGGATGTTCCAGGGTGAGACCGAGCCTGCGCTCAACAACCGCAGCATTATCCAGCCGCGCGGGCGGGTCCTCGGTGGGTCCAGCTCAATCAACGGCATGTGTTTCATCCGCGGCCATGCGCTCGATTTCGAACGCTGGGTCACGGAAGGTGCACAGGGCTGGTCCTGGCGCGAGGTGCTGCCCTATTTCAAGCGCCTGGAGACCTGGCAGGACGGTGAAAATGCCTGGCGCGGCGGTTCCGGCCCGGTCCATGTGCGGAAGGGTGACCTGCCCAGCCCGCTCTACGAGGCCTTTCTCAAAGCCGGCGTCCAGGCCGGCTACCCCAGCACCGACGACATCAATGGCGAACATCAGGAAGGCATGGGCCACTTCCAGATGAACATCAAACAGGGCGTTCGTTCGTCCACCGCCCATGCCTATCTCGACCCCAACAGGAGCCGTGAGAACCTCACGGTCGATACCGGCGTGCTGGCCACGAAGGTGGCGGTGGAGGGCAACCGTGCGGCTGGCATCACCATTCGAAACGCCCGAGGCGAGATCGAGACCGTGCGTGCCACCCGAGAGGTCATCCTGTCGGGCGGCGCGGTTGGATCGCCGCAGACCCTGATGCTTTCGGGCATCGGCCCGGCCGATGAACTCCGTGCGCTCGGCATCGATGTGACGGTCGACCTGCCGGGCGTGGGCAAGAACCTGCAGGATCATCCGCTGGTCTATATGAAGTGGCAGACCAAAAAGCCGGTCTCGCTCGGCAAATACATGCGCAAGGACCTCATGCTCTACACCGGCGCGCGCTGGCTCAGCACGCACACCGGTCCGGGCGCCAGCAATAATGTCGAGGCCGTCGGCTGGCTGCGGTCGGACCCGTCGGTCAGGCATCCGGACATCCTGATTCAGTTCCTGCCGGTGCTGCTGACCCACGACGGTGACGTGATCGCAGACAAACACGGATTCACCTACTGCATCGGACCCTCACGCATGCAAGGACGCGGCTCGGTCACCCTGCGGTCCGACCGGGCGGACGATCACCCTCGGATCACGTCGGGTTTTCTGACCACCGACTACGATCTCAACCTCATGGCCCGGGCGATCGAGATGGGCCGTGACATCGCCAGCCAGCCCGCCCAGCAGGCCCACGGTATCAGGGAGGTGGATCCCGGCCTGCAGGTGACCAGTGCCGCCGAGATCGAAAGCTATATGCGCGACAATGTCGCTGGCGACTTTCACCTCGTCGGAACCTGCAAAATGGGCCACGACGCCGACGCCGTCGTCGACCACACACTCCGGGTCCACGGCATCGAATCCCTGCGCATCGCCGATGCCTCGGTCATGCCCAGCATCGTCAACGCCAACACTAACGCCACCAGCATCATGATCGGCGAAAAGGCCGCCGATATGATCCTCGGCAAGGAGCCTTTGGCGCCGGCCGATGTGCCGCTACCTGGTTGAGTTCACATCCCTTGCTGGCGCATGGTGTGGCCCGATTATGAATCTTTCCAACGCCATCACCCGCCGCATCCTTCTGCTCACGATGATCGCGGTGCCCACCACGTTGTTCTTCTGCATGCTGCAGGTGGCCACGACGGCGGGTGTGCCGTTTCTGGGGCTGATCTTCTGGCAGTGCCTGGCCGGGGCCGTGGCGTTTGGGCTCACCCTGATCGCACGGCGCACGCCGATCCCGCTACGGGCGGCTCACATGCGGTACTATGGCGCCGCGGCCGTGTTCGGCCTCGTCATTCCCTATCTCGGCATGACCTACGCCGCGGCGAACATTCCCGTCGGCATCCTGGGCATGGTTTTCACCATCGAGCCCGCGCTCACCTACCTTATCGCGCTGATCCTGATCATCGAGCGATACCAGGGCCTGCGCTTTGCCGGGCTGCTGATCGGGATTGCCGGACTGCTGCTGATCCTGCTGCCCCAGTCCAGCCTGCCGTCACCCGACATGTTGCCCTGGGTTCTGGTCGCACTCTCGGTCCCGGTGAGCTGGGCGCTGTGGTCGAACTGGATGCACTTCGACAAACCGCCCGAGGTCGATTCCGCCGTTGGTGCCGGGGCGATGATGATACTGGGCTCGATCATGCTTGCCGCGCCCGCTACCCTCACAGGTGAGATCGGCTGGCTGTTCGGTGATCAGGCTCACGTGTGGTGGGTCATCCCGGTCTTTTCCGTACTGAACGTCTGGCTCTGGCTCGCCTGTCTCGAGACCATCCGCCTCGAAGGCCCTGTGTTCTATTCCACCTGGACCTTCATCGGAACGCCGCTCTCGATTGCCTTTGGCATGATGTTCTTTGCCGAACGACACAGCCTGTGGATCTGGAGTGCCCTGATTCTGCTGTTCGCCAGCCTGTACCTCGTCAACCGCACGATGATCCAGGCCCAGACGAGGCCTTTGCCGGACGAGGTCTGAGGTCAGGCGCCGGACCAGGGCGTCTGGTAGACCTTGCGCAGGCGCTTGCGGACCGTCCAGCGGGTGCGCGATCCCTCACGCAGGATCAGGAAGGTGCCCGGCCGCAGCTCAAGCGGGTCTCCGCTGCCGTCCAGGAATTTGATAGTTGCATCGCCGGAGATGATCACGGCCAGCTCGTCAGCCTCGGTGTCTTCGACCACACCCTCGGCGGCTTCCCACACACCACGCTCGATGCCGAGCTCTTTGTTCACGCTCAGGGTCTGGTGGCGCACCTCGCCGCTGCCTTCGACAACGGTCATGCCGTGATCGGCCAGCACCGGAAGGTTCATGGCAGCCACATCAACGGTGAAGTTGGTGCGCGAGAGGTCGTGATCGGTCATGGTAAGCTCTTTTGTCGCGCTTACCTTAGATGGTTCTTATAGCCAATGCGCTTCCTCTGCAGGAAATGACGGCTGAACCTGATTTCAGGACAGTGCTGTCCACAGCGCCGCGCAGGCCATGCCCGCGCCCATGGGAACCAAAGGTCCCTTTAATTTGCGCATCAGAATACCGGCCACGGCGGCGGCAAGCGCTTCGCGCGGCCCGACCTGATCCAGGGCAGTCGCGACGATGGCCGCGAGCACGAACGAGGACATCGCTTCCAGAAACCGTTCGATGCGCGGCGACGACCCGACGCGCGCCATCACAACAGCGCCACCCAGCCGTGTCAGGAGCGTCGCAACGGCCATCATTCCGATGGCCGTCCACGCGTCGGGCTCAGCGATCTCCACGGAAGGCTCCCACAAGCCCTACAGCGCATGGCATTGAATGTCGATTTTTGTGGTCCTGCCCCGGGGTGGGGACTGTCAGCCCATCAGTGCGGCCATTCTCTGCAGCGATTCGGCCGGCATCATCTCCTTGGCGTCGTAGTAGACCTCGACCGCCGGTTCGCCTTCGGGCAGCGTGACCCAGGGCTGTTTCGAGCGGGTGAAGATGTGAATGTCGGGTTCGACGTGGCTGGTGTCGTCCAGAGTCCCGGCGCGTACGAAGGCCAGCTTGTCGCCGGCGCCACCATAGAAGCTCCAGACCGCGGTGTTGCACGTCGGACAGCGCATGATGTTCTGGCCCTTGCCGCTGGGGGTTGGCACGGGGACGGAGACAGGTTCACCTTCGAGAAGCTCAACCTGATCGGTCTCGATCATGGCGTTCACGGCAAAGGCGCCGCCGGAAAGCCGCTGGCAGTCGGTGCAGTGACAGCCATGGACAAAGATCGGCGCGCTATTGATCCGGTAGCGGACTTCGCCGCAGCGGCAGCCGCCTTCGGCGGGAAAGAAGTCGGGCATACTTGTGTTCCTGTTATGTTTCACGTGAAACACGGCATCGCCCAAAGGTGGACGCGCCGCGATGCGGTGCTCTATAAGGCCCGCGAATTCCCGAGCCATCAACCCCTGAACAACGGATCCCCATCCATGACCGAACGCACGTTCTCAATCATCAAGCCCGATGCCACTCGTCGCAACCTGACCGGTAAGATCAACGCCATGCTGGAAGACGCCGGCCTGTGCATCGTGGGCCAGAAGCGCATCCACATGACACAGAACCAGGCCGAGACCTTCTACGCCGTTCACAAAGAGCGTCCGTTCTTCGGTTCGCTTGTCGAATTCATGACCTCCGGTCCGGTGGTCGTTCAGGTTTTGGAAGGCGACAACGCCGTCCTCAAAAACCGCGAGGTCATGGGTGCAACGAACCCGGCCGATGCTGACGAAGGCACGATCCGCAAGGCGTTTGCCGAGTCGATCGAGGCCAACTCGGTGCATGGCTCTGATTCGCCCGAGAACGCTGCCATCGAGATCGCCTACTTCTTCGCCGGCAGCGAAATCGTCGGCTGAACGGCCTGACGCCATGCGCGTCCTGATCCACAACGACCGGCCCGAGCCCTTGCGGGAACGCCTGTTGGAGCTCGTGCCGGATGTGGAGGTCGGCCTCTGCGACAGCTACGATGGTCTTGTCACGGCGACCCAGGCATTTGAGCCCGAAGTCCAGTTCCACATTCGCTTCGAAGACAAGCCATATCCGGTTGAGGCCGTGTTCGATGTGCCTGGCCTGCGCTGGTTGGGTGTAGGCGGAGTCGGCGTCGATCATCTCGGCCCATGGGATCCCGAAGCCATCACGGTCACCAACGGTGCCGGTGTCGCCAGCGAGGCGCTGGCCTGGCACGTGCTGGGTTCGATCATCGCACTCACGCTGAAGTACCCGCTGTTCGCCCGCCGTCAGGCCGAACACATCTGGGCCTGGCAGGACGTCGGCCATGTCTGGGGCAAGACGGTCTGTGTCGTCGGTCTCGGGCATATCGGCCGCGACATCGCCAAGCTCTGCAACGCCGTCGGGCTCCGCGTCGTTGGCACTCGCGCCAACCCGCAGCCGACCGACAATGTCGATCAGGTGTTCGGTCCCGACGGCCTCCATAAGGCTCTGGCCGAGGCCGACTATGTCGCAGTCTGCACGCCCAAGGTGCCATCGACCATCGGCCTCATCGATGGCGCTGCCTTTGCCGCCATGAAACCTGGGGCCTGCCTGATCGATGTCTCGCGTGGCGGTGTCACGTTGGCGGATCAGTTGATGGCCGCACTCGATAGCGGCCATCTCGCGGGCGCCTCGCTCGATGTCTTCGATCCCGAACCGATGCCTGACGATCACCCGATCTGGGGTAGGGAAGACGTCATGATCACGCCCCACAGTTGCGCCACCTTCGAGGGTTGGGAGCTCAAGGCGCTGGAGATGTTCGCCGACAACCTCAAACGCCTGAAAGCCGGCCAGCCGCTGTTCAACGTGGTCGATCCCGTTCGCGGCTACTGAGCGGCCGATGGGGAGTTGCCGGGCTGGCTAGATCACTGCCGGGTTGATCAGGGCGGTCTCGGCCAACGTGGCGTCCTGGATGCGGACCTGCTCGTTGACCACCCGCACACGGCCTGCGGCAATCAGCTTCAGGGCCATGGGGTAGATCTGGTGTTCGGATTCCAGGATGCGGGCGGCCAGGGTGTCGGCATCGTCGTCCGGCAGGACCGGCACGGCGGCCTGCAGGATGATTGGCCCGCTGTCGAGCTCCGGACGGGCGAAATGCACCGTGCAGCCCGAGATCGTCACGCCCATCTCGAGCGCACGTTCATGGCAGTTGATGCCGGGGAAGGACGGCAACAGCGACGGGTGAATGTTGACCATGCGGTCACGCCAGGACCGCACGAAGTCTTCGGTCATGATCCGCATAAAGCCCGCCAGGAAGATCATGGTGCAACCGGAGCGGCGCACGGCGGCATCGAGCGCGGCATCGAAGCTCTCGCGGTCGTCGAATGTAGTGTGGTCGATCACGACCGTCGGAATGCCCGCTGCTGCGGCCCGCTGCAGCCCCTGGGCGTTGGGCCGGTTCGACAGCACAAGCCCAATCTCGGCCCGGCTGTCGTCTTCGGCACAGGTGTCGATCAGGGCCTGAAGGTTGGTTCCGCGTCCGGAGATGAAGACTGCGACCTTCAGCATCAGAGCCAGTCTCCATCCAGTCCGTCGATCACGACCTGGCTGCCGCTGCCAGCATCGACCAGCTCGCCGATCCGCGCCACGGTCTCGCCATGGTCGCTCAGCACGGTGGTGAGATGATCAGCCCGATCCGCCGCCACGACCAGCACCATGCCGATGCCGCAGTTGAAGGTCCGCGCCATCTCGGCCTCTGCGATGGTCGAGCCCTGATGGCCACGCGCCAGCCAGCCGAAGATCGCTGGAACCTGCCAGCTTCCGGCCTGCAGTCGGGCTGCCAGACCGTTGGGTAGAACCCGGGGAATGTTCTCGCTCAGGCCGCCGCCGGTGATGTGGCTCAGGCCTTTCACGCCGCCTGTGTGGATCGCGGCCAGGCAGCTCTTCACATAGATCCGTGTCGGCTCCAGCAGTACGTCGGCCACTGTGTTACCGGGTGCGAAGGGCGCATGATCCGAGAGTTTGGTGTCGCGCAGCGCAAGCGCGCGGCGAACCAGCGAGAAGCCGTTGGAATGGACACCGCTGGAAGCCAGACCCAGGAGCACGTCGCCGATCTGCATGTCCGAGGTGGGCAGCATGGCGTCGCGTTCGACCGCACCGACGCAGAAACCGGCAAGATCGTAGTCTCCGCCGCTGTAGAGCCCGGGCATCTCAGCCGACTCACCACCGATCAGGGCACAACCGGCCAGCCGGCAGCCTTCAGCCAAACCACCGATGATGGCGGCACCCTTCGCCACATCCATCGCCCCAATGGCGAGATAGTCGAGGAAGAAGAGTGGTTCGGCGCCTTGCACCACGACGTCGTTGACGCACATCGCGACACAGTCGATCCCGACGGTGTCGTGTTTGTCTGCATCGATGGCCAGCTTGAGCTTGGTGCCAACGCCGTCCGTGCCGGAGACCAGAATGGGATCGGCGAATCCGGCTGCCTTGAGGTCAAACAGCGCGCCAAAGCCGCCAAGAGTACCATCGGCGCCACTGCGTGCCGTGGCTTTGGCCAACGGCTTGATGGCATCCACGAGATTCTCGCCGGCGTCGATATCGACCCCTGCTTCTTTGTAGGTGAGGCCTGTCATGCAGCCTCGCTCCCCCTGCAGCCGTCTGGTAAGGTGGCCGCACCATAAGGATTGACCTTGGCTTTGCAATGAGTGACGTCTCCAAGACAGGAAGGGCCGCGCTGATGGTCCTGTTCGTGGCCTTTTTGGCCGCATTTTCATCCACCGAAAGCTTCGCGGCGGGGCAGATTTTCTCCGTGCGCAATGTCGCGGTGGACGAATCGGCCGGTGATGCGCAGGAGGCACGGCGGGTCGCGATCCGCGTCGCGCAGGCCGAAGCCTGGCGTCGTCTGGTCAGGCGGATGGTCACGTCCGATCCCTCGCTCGTCTCAGAGCCGGATACGGAAACGCTCGAGACCTTCGTGCAGAGTCTTGAGTTCGACGAAGAGAAGATCACGACAGGTCGTTACCGGGCCGATATTACCGTTCGCTTCCGGGCCGACGCCGTGTTGGGCTGGCTTGAGCTGGCCGGCGTCCCGCATACCAACGCACCAAGCCCGGTTCTGCTGGTCCTGCCCGTGTTGACCACGCCCGAGGCTGTGCTGCTGTGGGAAGAGGGTAACCCGTGGTTTGCCGCCTGGCAGCGCAGCCGTGGGCTGGCTCAGACCGTCGAACTCGTCGCACCTGTCGGCGATCTTGATGATCTGCTGGCGATCACGACCGAAGGCGCGACCGGTGGTGACTGGACCGCGATGCAGTCCATTTTGTCGCGCTATCAGGCGGATGGTGTACTTGTCGCTGAAATCGACGGTCGCGGTACGACGGAACTCAGCTGGTACGAAGGCCCAGAGGCCCAGATCGTTCCCAGTGGTTCAGCAAGAACACTGCCTGCACTGGAGCAAGAGGCCGACCCGATGGCCGATCAGGTCCAGGATGAGGTGGAGATCGACACCACGGTTCTCGATGACGTGGCCGAGGTTGTGGATGACGCTGGCGACCTTGTCGAAGAGGCCGGTGATGCGGTGGTGAAAAGTGTCGATCTGGAGGTTGCGGGGCTGGTGGATTACGACGCCCAGGTGACCCAGGTCCGTGTAGCGGTCGACAACTTCTGGACCTTGGCCACCATGGCGCCTGAGGGGCCGGAGGCCGTGATGGTCGCCGAGATCACGATCCGCAATCTGGCGGAGTGGGTCGATATCCGGGACCGCCTTGCGCGCTCCGCCGCACTCAACGAAACCACGCCACTGGTCGTGTCCGTCGATCATGTACGGATTCTTCTGCGCTACGTTGGAACCCTCAGTCAACTTCGCGCCAGTCTGCGCCAGGCCGGTCTCGGCCTCACGGCCCAGGGTGACAACTGGATCATTCTGCCGCTGTGAGCGAAAGGGCGTCCCGCCAGCTTGTCTTCGGATTCGATCATCGCCCGGCTCTGGGTGAGGATTCCTTTCTGATCGCTTCGAGCCACGGTGACGCTGTGGCCTGGATCGACCGCTGGCCCGACTGGTTCAACCGCGTCCTGGTGGTTCATGGTCCAGAGGGATCCGGCAAAAGCCATCTGGCTCATGTCTGGCAACGCCGCACCTTGGCACAGTCCTTTGCCGCGTCGGCTCTGAATTCTGCTGTGCTGGAAGCCTGGCAGGGAGAGGGGACTTGCCTTGTCGTCGAAGACGCCGATCGCGGCGTCGACGAGACCATCTTGTTTCACCTGATCAACCTTGTGCGCGAAGATCGCGGTTATCTACTGCTGACAGGCCGCGAGGCGCCGGCACGATGGTCCATCAGCCTGCCGGACCTCCGATCGCGGCTGTCTGCTCTGCAGACGGTGGCCATTGGCAAACCGGACGACGCTCTGATTGGCGCCGTGCTGGCCAAGCAGTTTCTGGATCGCCAGCTTGTCGTGCCCGATGACGTGACTTCTTATCTCGTGGACCGTATGGAGCGGTCCTTCGCTGCGATCGGTACCACGGTTGCAGCGCTCGATGCGTTGTCGCTGGCCGAGCGTCGCGCTATCACCGTGCCCTTGGCGCGCCGTGTTCTGGACGCAGCGCAGATCGATCTGGACGGCGAGGAGACCTGACGATGGATACCGGACTGGCCGGCCGCAAGGCAATCATCTGTGCCTCAAGCAAGGGGCTGGGACGCGCCTGTGCCGAGGCTCTGGCGGCCGAAGGTTCCGATGTCGTGATCAACGGCCGCACCGAGGAGACGGTTGCAGCGACAGCTGCTGCCATCCGTACTTCCTATCCCGCTATCAGTGTCGGTGAGGTGGCCTGTGACGTGACACAGCCTGAGGGCCAGCAGGCGCTGTTGGCCGCCTGTCCGCAGCCCGACATTCTGGTCAACAACGCCGGTGGCCCGTCGCCGGGTGACTTTCGCGACTGGGACCGTGACGATTGGATCAAGGCGCTCGATTCCAACATGCTGGCCGCCATCATGCTGATCAAGGCAACGGTTGACGGCATGATCGAACGCAGGTTCGGACGCATCATCAACATCACGTCTGCTGCCGTGAAGGCGCCGATCCCCATTCTGGGGCTGTCGAACGGCGCCCGCGCCGGATTAACCGGTTTCTGCGCGGGACTGTCACGGGAGACGGTGGCTCACAACGTCACCATCAACGGTCTATTGCCGGGGCCCTTCAACACGGACCGCCTGAAGCAGACCATGGCCAACCGTGCTCAGCCCGGCGAGAGTTTCAACGACACGATGGCACGCGAGGCCCAGGGCAACCCCGCCAAGCGTTTCGGCGATCCCGCCGAGTTCGGCGCGGCCTGTGCTTTCCTGGCCAGTACTCAGGCCGGCTACATCACGGGCCAGAACCTCGTGCTCGACGGCGGCAGCTTCCGCGGCACGCTCTAGGGAACCGCGACCTCGCCCGTATCGGCAATCAGCAGCTTCCAGTCCTCGGTGGTGGTGCCGTCGAGGTTAAGTGCCCGGTCATGAAGTAGAGCCGGTCACGATCATCGCCCTGGGCTGTGCAGAAGCGATCCTGCAAATAGAAGGGCGGCGTGGCATGGAAGTGGAGTTGCACGCGAACAGACGCTGGCGTGCGGTCGAGATCATCGGTCGGGACACGGTAGATCAGGTTGTCGATGCCGTTGCCGTCGGCATAGTCAGGATCATCGCCCACTGCCACGGATCCCGCGTCGATGGCCGTCTCGTCGTCCGCACCCAGAGACAGTGCAATATCAATGCGGTCGCTTTCGGGCAGGTGGCCGTGGGGCAACAAACGGTTGTCCTTGACCTCTGAACAGATCGACAGGAACGACGTCGTGAGTTGTCCGGCCGGCGCGACCGGGCTGACAATGGCATCATGGAAGGCAGGAGTCTGCGCGGTGAGCGGATCCTGCAACGCAATGTCCTTGACGCTCTCGTCCAGGAACATTGCGACGCTATCGGGCGTGCCGGTGATGTTGGACAGCGAGGAGAAGGTGCCATTGTCGTGGGCCGAGGCATGGCAGTTGACGCAGTAGGCGCCCGGTCCGGAGACAGGCAGGGTGTTGCTGTTGTTGTCGGCCGGCCAATCGAGATAGGCCTCGGCCCAGCCCTGATAACCCCAGAACCAGCCATCAGCCGAAGCGCTGGCCTGGCGCACCATGAAGGCTGCTCCACTGGTCGGGAAGAAGTGTTCGACCGGTGTGTCGCGGCATAGGCTAGCAGGTGCCGGGAACATCTCCTTGACGATGATCGCACCGTCCGGGCTCGGGCTCATGTCGGGGCCGAAACCGTCGTCTCCGGGGGCGCGGTTTTCTTCCATCCAGGCGTGCATCTCGGGCGAGTACCCGATCACGACCAGCGAATGGGTGCCGTTGTATTTCGAATGCCAAACGCCATCGATGAACATGGCTGTGAAGGGACCGGTGTCGCGGACGGTGACGTCGCGCACCCAGTCTGACTACGTGTCGCGATGACACCAGTTGTTAAAGTAGCGGCTGTAGACGTCCTCGTATTCGCCAAGAGGCATACCGCCGGGGTTGCGGACCGCATCGTGGAGTTCGCTGCACACGGCCGGATCGGTCACGGTGATCGCTTAGGCGACCCTGGCGACGCACTCGGCCGCCAGTGCTGCGCCTGTGCTCAGGCCGAATGCGGCCAGAGCACTCATGAGAAGATGCGATGCGGAACGACGCATGGTTTACCCCCTTACTCTGTCGCTGCAGACGATCTCTGCGACATTCCACCCCTGAGGTGGAAGGAGAAAACAAACGGTGAGGGGCGTCTAGATTTCAATCAGCTTAAGAACATCGCCGTCGGGTGCCAGGGCCAATTTGCCCTCCTTCAGGCGTTGGGCGTCGCGCCCGAAGACATCATGACGCCAGCCTTTCATGAGCGGGCTTTCTGCATTGTCTTCGGCCGCGAAACGCTCGATGTCGGCCATATTGGCGACCAGGCGGGGCGCCACGCCCTCCATATCGCACTTGGCCCGCAGCAGGGTCTTCATCAGGTCGACCAGCGCAGCAGGCGCGTCGGGCGGCGGGCGCCCGTTGAACTCCCGCCTGGGTAGTCCATCGTTCGGGATGGCAAGAGCACGGTCGACGGCTTCGACCAGCGCCTTGCCGTCGTCACTGCGTGACAATCCCTGGGGCACCAGGCGAATGCTGCCCAGCTCATCGGTCGATTTCGGCTGTTGGGTCGCGATCTGGACCAGGGCGTCGTCCTTGATGATCCGGTTGCGCGGCACGTCCTTGCGCTGTGCGGTTTGCTCCCGCCACGCGGCAACCTCGCGCAGAATGGCCATCTGGCGCGGCTTGCGGCCCTTGATCTTGATCCGTTGCCAGACCTGACCGATGTCCACGCGATAGGTATCGGCGCTGGTCAGCACCGTCATCTCTTCCTCGATCCAGCCCGTGCGGCCGTTCTGTTCGAGCTGGTTGGCGAGCGCCTGATAAACGGTCCGCAGATGAGTCACATCGGCCAGGGCATAGGTCACCTGCTTGTCGCTCAGGGGCCGGCGGATCCAGTCCGTAAAGCGCGAATCCTTGTCGATCTGCTTGTTGGCGACCTTACGCACGATGGCTTCGTAGCCGATCTGATCGCCATAACCGCAGACCATGGCCGCAACCTGTGTGTCGAACACAGGATGGGGCACCTGACCCGTCATATGGAAGAAGATCTCGAGGTCCTGCCGGGCGGCGTGAAACACCTTCAGTATGCTCTCATCAGCCAGGAGATCGAGCACGGGTGCCAAATCGATGCCCTCGGCGAGCGGATCGATGGCGGCGGCCTCGTGGGCGCCGGCGATCTGGATCAGGCAAAGTTGGGAATAGTACGTCCGTTCGCGCATGAACTCGGTGTCGACGGTAACGAACGGCTCACCCTTCAGGCGTGCGCAGAACTGAGCCACCTGGGCGGAATCTGTAAGAACGGTCATAGCCCTGTTCCATACAGGGTTTTCCGGGTGAGTCCACGTGCTTTTGCCGATGGGCTCAAGGGGGGGCAAAGCCAACGGAACCTTGACAAAACAGGGGCCAGAGCGTTGATTGCGCGCCCCGGCGCAGGGCTGGGACAATCATCAAGTTTCTGGGCTCAAGACCATGCACCGCTACCGCACACACACCTGCGGCGACCTTCGCCGTGACCACGTCGGCGAGACCGTTCGCCTCAGCGGCTGGGTTCACCGCAAGCGCGATCACGGCAACCTGCTGTTCATCGATCTGCGCGATCACTACGGTATGACCCAGTGCGTGATCGAGACCGACGGCGCGCAGTTCCCCGGTGTCGAGGCCGCGCGTCCTGAAAGCGTGGTGACCATCGAAGGCCCTGTCGTGGCTCGTTCATCGGAGACGGTGAACGCCAACGTGCCAACCGGTGATGTCGAGGTGCGGATTGCCGAATTCTCCGTGCTGTCGGCCGCCGAGACGCTGCCGATGCCGGTGTTCGGCGATGTCGACTATCCCGAGGATGTCCGTCTGCGCTACCGCTTTCTGGATCTGCGGCGGGAAGAGATGCAGCGCAACATCGTGCTGCGTTCCAAGATCATCCACTCGATCCGCACGCGCATGGTCGAGGGCGGCTTCACAGAGTTCCAGACACCGATCCTGACCGCCTCGAGCCCCGAGGGGGCACGTGACTTCCTGGTCCCGAGTCGCCTGCATCCGGGCGAGTTCTATGCGCTGCCGCAGGCACCGCAGCAGTTCAAGCAGCTCGTGATGGCCTCGGGCTTCGACCGCTACTTCCAGATTGCGCCGTGTTTCCGCGACGAGGACGCGCGCGCCGACCGTTCGCCGGGTGAGTTCTACCAGCTCGATGTCGAGATGAGCTTCGTGACCCAGGATGACGTATTCGAGGCGATCGAGCCTGTGATTCATGGCGTGTTCGACGAGTTCACCGACCGGCCCGTGACGCAGGCGCCGTTCCCGCGCATTCCCTTTGCCCAGGCCATGCTGGAGTTCGGGTCGGACAAGCCGGACCTGCGCAATCCGATCCGTAACGCCGATGCGACGGCAGCGTTTGCCAACAGCGAGTTCAAGATCTTCCGCGAGCAAATCGCCAAGGGTGCGGTGGCGTGCGCCATTCCGGCCCCCGGTGCCGGTGCCAAGCCACGCAGCTTCTTCGACAAGATGATCGGCTTTGCCCAGGAGAACGGGGCCAAGGGCCTCGCTTACGTGATCTTCGAGGGCGGCGCGGGCAAAGGGCCGATTGCCAAACTCCTGAGCGAGGACGAACAGGCGCAGATCCGCGAGCTGGCCGGTGTCGGCGACGGCGATGCCGTCTTCTTCACCTGCGCGGCCCAGGGCGACGCCGAGCGGCTGGCCGGTCTGGTCCGCACGCGGGCCGGCGAGGAGCTCGATGTCATCGAGAAGGACGCCTTCCGCTTCTGTTGGATCGTCGACTATCCGATGTACGAATACGACGACAAGGCCAAGAAGATCGACTTCAGCCACAATCCGTTCTCGATGCCCCAGGGTGGCTTGGAGGCTCTGGAGAGCAAGTATCCGCTCGAGATCCTAGCCTACCAGTACGACATCGTGTGCAACGGCGTGGAGCTCTGCAGCGGCGCCATCCGGAACCACGAGCCCGCGACAATGGTGAAGGCCTTCGAGATCGCCGGTTATACGGCCCAGGATGTCGAAGACCGCTTTGGTGCGCTGTTCAACGCCTTCCAGTACGGCTGTCCGCCCCATGGCGGCCTGGCGCCGGGCATCGACCGCATCGTGATGCTGCTGGCCGACGAGCCGAACATCCGCGAGGTCACGCTGTTCCCGATGAACCAGCAGGCCCAGGACCTTCTGATGGGCGCGCCCAACACGGTTTCCCCGCAGCAATTGCGCGAGCTCAACATCCGTCTGTCGGGTGAGGCGGACAAGCGCCTGCAGGAGAAGGCTGAAAAGGCCTGACCCCCGGCGTTACTTCGACGCCGGCTTCTTGGCGCGCTTCTTGAAGGTGTGTTCGGGGCCGGGAAAGCGGCGGGCGCGGACGTCGGACGCGTAGGCGATCACGGCCTCTTCCATCAGCCTGCCGAGCTCGGCATAGCGCTTCACGAACTTCGGTTTGAACGTGTCGAACATGCCGGTCATGTCCTCGGTTACGAGGATCTGGCCGTCGCAGGCGGCCGAAGCGCCGATGCCGATGGTCGAGACCGGCGTGGCCTTGGTGATCTCGGCCGCAACCGTTTCGACAACCCCTTCGATCACGATGGCAAAGGCGCCGGCTTCGGCGATGGCCAGCGCGTCCTTCAGGATGCGCCGCCTGGCGACATCGGAATGGCCCTTGCTCTTGAACTGGCCCGCTGATTTCACCCGCTGGGGCATCAGCCCGATATGGCCCATGACCGGAATGCCGAGATCGACCGCGGCGGTGACTGTGCCCGCAAGCTCGGCCCCACCTTCCATCTTGATCGCATCGCAGCCGGTCTCGTCCATCACCCGGCGGGCGTTTTCGAGCGCAATGCGGCGGTTGTGTTCGTAGGTGCCGAAGGGCATGTCGACCACGACCAGGGTGTTCGAGGCGGCCTGGGAGACGGCGTAGCCGTGACGGATCATGGTGTCGAGATCGATCGTGCGTGTGGTCTCCATGCCGTAGAGCACCATCGCCAGCGAATCACCGACCAGCATGAAATCGATATGGCGGTCCAGACAGCGCGCCGTGGGCGCGGTGTAGGCCGTGAGCCCAACGATTGGTTCACCGCCCTTGGGCCCCAGGAGCTCGCGTGGATCAAGCCCGGAGCTCGGCCGTTTGCTGTTGTGCCCTTTAATGGCGGTCTTAGGTGTCCACAGCGACATTGTCGATCAGCCGTGTTGTTCCAAGATGGACCGCGGCCAGAAGGCGGCCTGAGCCCGACGGCATGCGGTCCAGCGTGTCGAGCGGGGCCAGCGTAGCGGCATCGCGCAGCGCGAGATAGTCCACGGTATCAAACACCTCTTCCAGCCGGGCCAGCCCTGCGGCGACGGCGTCAGCGGCGCGCGTGCCGGAGACCAGCGCCCGGGCTGTCTCCTGCAGCACGCCATGAAGCGTTGCGGCGCGCTGGCGCTCCGCGTCGCTGAGATAGGCGTTGCGCGAGGACATCGCGAGGCCGTCGGCTTCACGCAGCGTGGGTGCTCCGACGATGGTGGTGCGGATGTTGAGATCGGCGACCAGGCGGCGCACGACCAGCAGCTGCTGGTAGTCCTTTTCTCCAAAAATGGCATCGTCGGCCCCGGCCTGGAGCAGCAGCTTGGCGACCACCGTGGCGACGCCTTCAAAGAAGCCGGGCCGGTGTTCGGTCTCCAGCCCCTCGGCCGGGCCGCCGAGCGAAATCGTGGTCGTGAAGCCGTCGGGGTACATCGCGTCGGGACCCGGGGCGTAGAGCAGGTCAACTCCGGCCTCGCGCAGCAGGTCGGCATCTGCGGCCTCGTTGCGGGGATAGCGTGCGAGATCCTCCGCGGGCCCGAACTGGCGCGGGTTGATGAAGAGTGTGGTCACCACCCGGTCGGCGCGCTGGCGGGCCAGCGCCACCAGCGAGAGATGACCGCCGTGCAGCGCGCCCATGGTCGGCACCACGGCCACGGTTTCGCGGTCGGCGTGCCAGGCATCGACAGCCTGGCGCAGGTCGGGCACGGAGCGGACGGTGCGCATTGCTGCAATGCAGCACAGCCGCTTCGCATGTGCAACATGGTCCGCTCTGGCCTCCGGCATCCGCCTCGCTTAACATTGGCGCCGTCCAACAGCGGGGGCTGCGCGATGCGGTTTGACAGCACGCTTTTCTACCATGTCGGGAATCCATATCCTTGGGGCACGTTGTTCGACGAGATGCACGAGACGGTCGAGCTGGTCGACAAGCTGGGCTTCACCGGTCTGTGGCTGGCCGAGCATCACTTCGCCTGGGACGGCTGGTACCGTTCGGGCTCGAACCCGTTGCTGCTCGGTGCCGACTGCGCCCGCTACAGCGACCGCCTGCGCTTCGGTCAGTGTGGCCTGATCGTGCCCGACTGGCACCCGATCCGCCTGGCTGAAGACATCTCGACCTTCGACCATATGACCAGGGGCCGCGTGGATATCGGCATCGCACCGGGGATCAACAGCCGGGCCTGCAAGAACTTCCACGAGGCCGGTGACCGGCGCGACCGCGAGCTCAACCGCGCGCTCTATGAAGAGAACGTCGAGATCCTGATGAAGGCCCTGACCCAGGAGGCCTGGAGCCACCAGGGCCGCTTCCACACCTTTCCTGCGCCCGGCTGGGCCGAGGCCAACCCTATGGCGCATGACGAGCGCTTCCATGATGAGAACAATGAGGTGGTGAAGCTGTCGATCCAGCCCGGCCCCTACCAGACGCCGTGCCCGCCGATCACCGCCATGTCGGAATCCTTGCCCTCGGTGGAATGGCACGCCAGCCAGGGCATCGGCACAATGTGCCAGCACCTCAGCGTGGGCCGCATCCGCCAGAACTGGGAGGCCTATGCCCGTGTCGCCAGCGAAACCCGGGGTCGCGACGTGGCCGTGGGCGAGGACGTGGCGATCATGCGCACGATCTATCTGGCTGAGACCGACGAGGAGGCCATTGCCACCGCCAGGCCGGGCATCGAGCGGCTGACCAAATGGGCCAGCGGCAACATCTACCGGATGCGCCAGGGCCTGGTGACGCCCGACGAGTTCGAAGAAGGCGACATGGAACTCAGCGCCTTCGAGTTCAACATGAAACACGACCTCATCATTGTTGGTTCGCCTGAAACGGCCGTGAAAAAGATCGAACGCCTGCGCGACGACCTCGGCTGTCGCCACCTGGCGCTGTTCCTGAACGTGCCGGGCCTGAGCTTCGACCAAGTAAAGAACTGCCTGCGCCTGTTCAGCGAACGGGTGATGCCGCGGTTTGTGAACTAGGCGTCATCAAGTCAAAGGTTCCCGTACCCCCCAAAGAAAAAGGGGGTGCGCCGAAGCGCACCCCAAGTCAGGGAGGACACACCATGAGCAAACGGCCGGTCTACGGGTGCAGACAGCGGCCGTCTGCGTCTGCAACGGCTGAGCGGGTTAGGAACACCCGCTCGTCGAGCCACATGTAACACACTTGAGGCACGTCCCGTTGCGGACCAGGGTAAGGTTTCCGCAATCTCCGCACGGATCTCCCTCGTAACCTTGCATGCGCGCCTGCAGGACCTTTTCGGCGCGCGGATCAACCTGTGTTTCGTCCATCGTTGTCGTGGTGGCCGCGGGCATGGCGACGCCGGCCGCGGTGGCGACCGAGACGTTGCCGAAGGCGGCTTCGGTCTCAACAATCTGTTCGCCCGTGACGGCGGCGGTGGCCGGGGTATCGGTTTCCTGGCCCAGGCCGCCTTCCAGCACCCTGAGGCGGCCACGGGTGTAGCCGTTGCTGGTGAGGTGCTGGATCAGCTTGGCGACCTCGCTCGTGTCGTCGCCTTCGGGCAGTTCCTCGTTAGCATCACCGCGGCCCACGGTGTCGGGCGTGAGGTCGGCCGGCTCGACATGGGCCAGGTCGTCGCGGGCGAGGTAGCTGATCGCCAGCTCACGGAAGATGTAGTCGAGGATCGAGGTCGACATCTTGATCGTCTCGTTGCCTTCGACCATGCCCGAGGGCTCGAAGCGGGTGAAAGTGAAGGCCTCCACGAACTCCTCGAGCGGCACGCCATACTGCAGGCCGATCGAGACTGCGATGGCAAAGTTGTTCATCAGGCTGCGGAAGGCGGCACCTTCCTTGTGCATGTCGATGAAAATCTCGCCCAGGCTGCCGTCGCCGTATTCGCCGGTCTTCAGGTAGACCTTGTGGCCGCCCACGATGGCCTTCTGGGTGTAGCCGCGGCGGCGGTTGTCGAGCCGCTTGCGGTCGCCCCGGTCGCCATGGTTGACGATCTTGGTGACGATCTTCTCGGCCACGGCGTTGGCGACCTGAACCGGGGTCTCGGCGTCGTCGAGATCGTCGACCAACTCGCCCAGATTGATTGCCGAGAGCGGCTGGCTGAGCTTGGAGCCGTCGCGATAGAGCGCGTTGGCCTTCAGGCCCAGGCGCCAGGACAACTCATAGGCGTCCATGCACTCGGTGACCGAAGCGGTGTTCGGCATGTTGATGGTCTTGGAGATCGCGCCGGAGACGAACGGTTGGCCCGCGGCCATCATGCGGATGTGGCTTTCGGTCGACAGGAAACGCTTGCCGATGCGGCCGCACGGGTTGGCGCAGTCGAACACCGAGAGATGCTCGTCACGCAGGTGCGGGGCACCTTCCAGCGTCATCGCGCCACAGCAGAAGGTGTTGGCGAGATCGATGTTCTCACGGCTGAAGCCCATCGCCTGCAGCATGTCGAACGACGGGTTGTCGAGCTGTTTGGCGTCGATGCCCAGCGTGTTGGTGCAGAATTCGGCACCCAGCGTCCACTTGTTGAACACGAACTTGATGTCGAAGGCACTGCCCAGCGCCTGCTCGATCGTTTCGATGATCTCCGGCGTGAAGCCGCGTTCGGCGAGCGCCTCGTGGTTGACACCCCGCGCGCCGTCGAGCGTGCCATGGCCGACCGCGTAGGAGATCATTTCCTCGATCTGGATCGGGCCGTAACCCAGGGTCTTGAGTGCCAGCGGCACCGTGCGGTTGATGATCTTGAAGTAACCGCCGCCGGCGAGCTTCTTGAACTTCACCAGGGCGAAGTCGGGCTCGATGCCGGTGGTGTCGCAATCCATCACCAGGCCGATCGTGCCGGTGGGCGCGATCACGGTGGACTGCGCATTGCGGTAGCCGTACTTCTCACCCAGGGCCACGGCGTTGTCCCAAGCGCGGATGGCGGCTTCGCCCATGGCAGCCTCAGGCAGATCGTCGTGATTGATAGCCACGGGGATCATCGAGAGGCCTTCGTAGTTGTCCTGGCCGCCTACGGCGGCCTGACGATGGTTGCGCATGACACGCAACATCGCTTCGGCGTTTTCCTCGTAGCGCGGGAAGGGACCCAGTTCGCCGGACATCTCGGCCGACGTGGCGTAGGCCACACCGGTCATAATGGCGCTGATGGCACCGCAGATCGCACGGCCTTCGGCGCAGTCGTAACCGTAGCCCGAGGCCATCAGGAAGCCGCCGAGATTGGCGAAGCCCAGGCCCAGGGTGCGGAAGTCGTAGGAACGCTGCGCGATTTCCTTGGACGGGAACTGCGCCATGGTGACGGAGATCTCGAGCACCACGGTCCACAGACGCACGGCATGTTCGAAGGCCTCGACATTGAAGTGGCCGTCTTCGGAGCGGAACTTCTGGAGGTTCAGCGAGGCAAGATTGCACGCGGTGTCATCGAGAAACATGTACTCCGAGCAAGGGTTCGACGCGTTGATGCGGCCGGACTCGGGGCAGGTGTGCCACTCGTTGATCGTGGTGTCGTACTGGATGCCGGGATCAGCCGAGGCCCAGGCGGCATAGGCCACCTGCTCCCACAGCTCGCGGGCCTTAACCGTCTTGTGGACCTTGCCGTCGGTGCGGCGGATCAGCTCCCAGTCACCGTCCTTCTCGACCGTGTTCAGGAAGTCGTTGGTCACGCGCACGGTGTTGTTGGCGTTCTGGCCCGACACGGTGCGGTAGGCTTCGGAATCCCAGTCGGTGTCGAAGCTGGGGAAGGCGATGCCGGTGAAGCCCTGCTCGGCGAGCTGCAGCACACGCTGGATGTAGGCCTCGGGCACCATGACCCGGCGGGCGTCCAGGATGGACTTCTTCAGCGAGCTGTTGTTCTTGGGATCGAAGCGCTTCTCGTCGTGGCGGTCGCCTTCGTGGCAGGCGGCCATGACCTCGTTGAGGTGCTTCTCGCAGAGCTTGGAGCCGGCGACGAGTGCGGCGACCTTCTGCTCTTCGACCATCTTCCAGGTGATAAAGTCCTCGACGTCGGGATGGTCGATATCGACCACGACCATCTTGGCCGCACGGCGGGTGGTGCCGCCGGACTTGATTGAACCTGCCGCCCGGTCACCGACCTTCAGGAAGCTCATCAGGCCCGACGACTTGCCACCACCCGAAAGGTTTTCACCCTCGCCGCGAAGCTGGGAGAAGTTGGAACCCGTGCCGGAGCCGAACTTGAAGAGGCGCGCCTCACGGACCCACAGGTCCATGATGCCGTTCTCGTTGACCAGATCGTCGTTGACGCTCTGGATGAAGCAGGCGTGGGGCTGGGGATGTTCGTAGGCGTTGGTCGAACGGGTCAGCTTGCCGCTTTCATGGTTGACATAGTAATGGCCCTGGGCGGGACCGGCCACGCCATAGGCCCAGTGCAGGCCGGTGTTGAACCACTGCGGCGAGTTGGGTGCGCCGACCTGTGTCGCCAGCATGTGGCGCATCTCGTCGAAGAACGCATGGGCGTCTTCTTCCTGGTCGAAGTAGCCGGCCTTCCAGCCCCAATAGGTCCAGGTGCCGGCGAGACGATCAAAGACCTGGCGGCTGTCTTCTTCAGCCACCATCTCCGCGTCCTTGGCGGCCTGCTTGCGCCACAGCCACTCGGGAACGTCCTTCTCCTTGACCGGATTCAGCTTGTCGGGAACGCCGGCCTTGCGGAAATACTTCTGCGCGATGATGTCGCAGGCAACCTGTGACCACGCGGCGGGGACATCGATGTCCCTCTGCTGGAACACGATCGATCCGTCCGGATTGCGAATTTCGCTGGTCGCCTTGCGAAACTCGATGCCCTCATAGGCATCCTGGCCCTCGGTCGTAAAATGGCGCGCAATCCGCATAACCCTTCATCCCCATCAATCTCTTGCGCCGGTCGCCCTGCCAGCGGCGCTGTTGTTGTCTTCTGTGCGGAATCGGACTCACCTCTGAGCCTCTGAAGGCTCCCGTTAAATCCAGATGTCGTGGAGATGCCATCCCAACCCGCAACAAATTGTGATGTTGGCGACATGTAGGGGGAAGTGTCAAGCACATTTTGGGTGCCTGCTTCCGTCACACACAACATGATGTGGATTTGTGGCAAATCCACGACGTTGAGGCATCGGCTGAGGTTGGCCTGTGGATGGCTTGAGATTTATTGTTTTTGTTCACAGTCTTAACGCGACATACAAAGAGATTGAATTTTTCAAAAGAAGGTTGCGGAGGCGTGAAGGCGGGCACCGGACGGACGTTGAGATTTGTGCTAAAGAGTGTTCCGGGACTGGACGCGGCGGGGCTGCTGACGGCAAGATGCGCCGGCCGATTCAGGCAATAATTTTACGGGAATCGTGATGGCGACCATCGGGACACGGCTCTACACTTGGCTGAAGGGCGAACCTGTCGGAGAAGACAAGTTTGGCAACCGCTACTTCCACGAGAAGGGTGTGTCGGTTGATCGGCTGCGCCGCCGCTGGGTGCTCTACAAGGGCTCGCCCGAGGCGTCGAAGGTGCCGCCGGACTGGCACGCGTGGCTGCATCGTACGATCTCTGAACCGCCCAGCCGCGAGCCGTTGCCCGAAAAGCCCTGGGAAAAGGACCATCTTCCGAATCTGACGGGTACGAAGGCCGCCTATCTGCCGCAGGGGCATATTCTGCGCGGTGGAGAGCGAGCACCGGCCACAGGCGACTACGAAGCCTGGCAGCCCGACAGCTGACGGCGGGATCATGGGCGCAAAATCCTTCGAAACCCTGGTGGGGGCCGCCGTTCTGGTTGTGGCGGCGTTCTTTTTTGTTTTTGCCTACAACAAGGCCGACGTGGCGCAGGTCTCCGGTTCGTCTTACCAGGCGATTTTTCCCTCGGTCGGGGGGCTGGAGACCGGCGACGATGTCAGGATCGCCGGGATCAAGGTCGGTTCGGTGACTGCCATGGAGCTTGATCCCGACTGGTACGAGGCGCTCGTCACGATCAATGTCGAGCCCGGGGTTTCGCTGTCGGAAGACAGCTTCCTTTCGATCAGTTCCGAGAGCCTGCTGGGCGGCAACTACATCGCGATCCAGCCCGGCGGTGGCTCCATGGCGGAGAACGGTTACATCTTTTCCCGCACCCAGGGCGCGGTGGATCTGATGGACGTGATCTCGCGCGCGCTGTTTGGCGGCGTTTCGGCAGACTAGGCCGCGGCCTTGCGTTTGCCGCAATCGCAACGCACATAAAGGGGCATGAACGATCAGACCTCCTATCTTCCCGACGTATGGCGCGGCCCCGACGGTGAACCCGTGTCTTGTGTCGACAAGCTCAACCTGCTCGTCGAGAACCTCGAAGAGCTGCGCGAGATGGCGCAGGAGGCACTTGAGGATGCTGTGGTCATGGGCTGTGACGAGGACCAGACGCGCAAGGTGCTGAACGATCTTGTGGCGTCGCTGGAGAAGCCGTTCGCGTGACCCGTGCTGTTACCCTGATTGTCCTGCTGGCTCTGGCGGCCGTTCCGGTGCGCGCTGAGCAGACCTTCGAGCCCTATGCCTTCGCTGTGCTGGGCGGCATGGATAAGGTGACGGGACATATCTCTCGCTTTGATTTGCCGATAGGTGTCACGGGGGCATTCGGCTCTCTCGAAGTGACGCCCCGATCGTGCCAGAAGACACCGCCCCACGAGACGCCGGAAAGCGCTTCGTTCCTGCAGATCAGGGACTACCAGGGTGGTGAGGGTGTCACCGTCTTCTCAGGCTGGATGTTTGCCTCGAGTCCCGGCGTTTCGGCCCTTGAGCATCCGGTCTACGACATCTGGGTAATTGACTGTGCCAACGAGCTCTCGCCGTCGTTGGGGAGCGAGTAGAAGTCAGCCTGAACCGCTAGTGCCTCAGCCAGAAGGCGCTTGTAGTTCTCACGCGGGATTTTCAGGGCTCCGAAGCGCTGCAAGTGATCTGTCAGGAATTGCGTGTCGAGTAGACGAAAGCCGCCGGCGTTGAGCCGGTGAACCAGATGCACCAGCGCGACCTTGCTGGCATCTGTCGCACGCGAGAACATGCTCTCGCCGAAAAAAGCACCGGCCAGACGTACGCCATAAAGGCCGCCCGCGAGTTCGCCGTTAAGCCAGCATTCGACACTGTGGGCATGCCCGGCCCGGTGCAGTCCGATGTAGGCGGCTTCAATTTCAGGATTGATCCATGTGTTGTTGCGGTCCGGCGCCGAAGCCGCGCAAGCGGCGATGACCTCTGCAAAGGCCGTGTCGACCGTGACGGTGAAACGCTGCTGACGGACGACCTTGCGCAGACTGCGGGGCGCATGAAACCGGTCGAAGGGAATGATCCCACGGAAATCCGGTTCGACCCAGAAAACATCGTCGGCATTTCGGCTGTCAGCCATAGGAAAAACCCCAATGGCATAAGCTTTGAGTAGAAGATCTGGGGTCAGTTCGATGGGTGCGGACAAGGGGCCTGCGGTCAGTGGCCGCTCTCCAGCAGACGTTCGAGCCATTTGACGTCGTAGTCGCCGTTGGCGAAGTCCTGATTGGCGATCAAGGCCTGATGAAGTGGGATCGTGGTGTCGATGCCGTCGACGACGAACTCTTCCAGGGCGCGGCGCAGGCGCATCATGGCCTCGTTACGGTTGCGCCCGTGTACGACGAGTTTGGCGATCAGGCTGTCATAGGACGGTGGCACGGAATAGCCGGCGTAGACTGCCGAATCGACGCGCACGCTCATGCCGCCGGGCGCATGATAGGTTCCGACCTTGCCCGGCGATGGTGTGAAGGTCCTGGCGTTCTCGGCCGTCACGCGGCATTCGATGGCATGGCCTGAGAACTTGATGTCGTCCTGGGTGAAGCTGAGTGGTGCGCCAGAGGCGAGCTGAATCTGTTCGCGGACAAGGTCGATGCCGGTGACAAACTCGGTCACGGGATGCTCGACCTGCAGACGCGTGTTCATCTCGATGAAGTAGAACGCACCGTTCTCGTAGAGAAACTCAACGGTGCCGACATTGCTGTAACCGAGCTTCTTCATGGCGTCGGCAACCCGGCCACCAATCTCGGCGCGCTGGGCCTCGTTGAGTGCCGGGCTGGGCGCCTCCTCTACAACCTTTTGATGACGACGCTGAACCGAGCAGTCGCGTTCACCAAGGTGAACGACGTTGCCGTGAACGTCGCCGGCGACTTGAATCTCAATATGACGCGGCCGCTCCAGAAACTTCTCGACGTAAAGCGAGCCATCGCCGAAACCGGCTTCTGCCTCCTGCTGGGTGCGCGTGAAGGCACCCGTGAGTTCGGCCTCGTCGCGCACAAGCGTGATACCGCGCCCGCCGCCGCCGGCCGCTGCCTTCAGGAGCACGGGATAGCCGAGCTCGGCGGCTACTCTGGCTGCTTCGGCGGACTCGGAAACAGCGCCGTCGGAGCCTGGCACGATCGGCAACCCAAGCTCGATCGCCTTGTCGCGCGCGGCCAGCTTGTCACCCATCAGGCGGATATGTTCGCTGCGTGGTCCGATGAAGGTGATGCCGTGTTCTTCGACGATCTCGGCGAAACGGGCATTTTCCGAAAGGAAACCGTAGCCGGGATGGATCGCCTCGGCGCCGCTGATCTCGGCCGCCGCCACGATGGCGGGGATGTTGAGATAACTCTGCGGTGCGGGCGCCGGACCGATGCAGACGCTCTCGTCGGCCAGCCGGACGTGCATGGCGTTGGCATCGATCTCGGAATGCACCGCAACCGTGCGGATACCCATCTCGCGACAGGCGCGGTGGATACGCAGAGCGATTTCGCCGCGGTTGGCAATAAGGACCTTGTCGAACATCAGCGACGGGCTCCTGCCATCACTTACTCGATGACCATGAGCAACTGGCCGAACTCGACCGGAGCGCCGTTCTCGACTGCCACGCTTTTGACCGTGCCGCCACGCGGCGCACGGATCGGATTCATCACTTTCATGGCCTCGATGATCAGCAGGGTATCGCCTTCAGAAATCGAATCACCAGCCTTCACGAAGGGCACAGCGCCTGGTTCCGGCGACAGATAAACCGAGCCGACCATGGGCGATGTCACGGCGCCGGGATGACCGGTATCGGCTTCAGCAGCGGCTGGTGCGGAAGCCGGGATAGCGGTCGCCACCGGCGCCGGAGCAGACACAGACTGCGCTGTTGCCACCGTGCCGCGGGCAACACGCAGTTTGGCGTCGCCATGCTCCAGTTCGATCTCGGTCAGGCCGGTTTCGTCAAGCAGGCTTGCAAGTTCGCGGATCGCATCCGCGTCGACGGGAAACTTCGTTGAGCTCATGCGGATGCCCGTTCCAGGATAGTGTGGATGGCGTCGAGCGCCAGAATGTAGCCATGGCTGCCGAAGCCGCAGATCGAACCGACCGACGCTGCCGCGACATAGGAATGATGGCGGAATTGTTCACGCCGGTGAATGTTCGAGAGATGGACTTCGACCACCGTACCGTCAAAGGAGTTGAGCGCATCGAGCAGGGCGACCGATGTGTGCGTCAACCCGCCCGCGTTCACGATGATGGCGGCGGCTTTGCCTCGGGCATCGTGAACCGCGTCAATCAGGTCACCTTCGTGGTTGCTTTGACGGAAGTTAATCTCGATGCCGAGCGACGCAGCATGGTCACGTGCACTGGTCTCGATATCAGCCAGCGTTTCGCGGCCATAGATCTCTGGCTCCCGCTCGCCGAGTAGGTTGAGATTGGGTCCGTTGAGGATGAAGACCGAGGCGGCCATCGAAATCTACTCCTAGGATCGGGGCCCTGGGCCCGCACTGCGGCGGTTATAGCATGGGCCTTGAGGCAGGCAACGTGCCTCAGCCTCCCTGGGCCTGCTCGGCGGCGGTGATAATGTCGTCGGCCTTGAACCAGTCGGGAGTGCCGTAGTCGAGGTCCTGAATGGCGCGCGTGGCGAAGTCGCTCGCCTTGCTCATTTCGGCCCTCAGGAAATGATACTCGGCCCGAGCGACATGGGATTGTGGCAACAGGCCGAGCCGGCCATAGGCGTCACCCAGCAGATACCAGACCGAGGGGTCGTCTCCTTCGTAAAGACGGGCCTGTTCGAGATGTTCAACAGCCTCTTCCCAGCCTTGTGTGTCATCGAGCTGAAGCAGAGCCCGGGCGAGACTGATTCGCAAAAGTGGCTGATCAGGGGCCAGCCGCACGGATACGCGATAGGGCGCGATGGATTCGGCGATGCTACCGGTCTCGTAGAGCATCTGGCCTTTGAGTTCCTGGAAGTAGGGATTGTCGGACTCTTCGGTGATCAGGCCATCGATCAACTCCAGGGCTTCGTCCATAAGACGCTCCTGGTATTTTGCGATGGCCCAGGCGTAGCGCGAGTAGATGCTCTCGTTGACATCGGGGTAACGGAAGTAGGTCGTTCTCGGCAGCTCCAGAAATCCGAAGAGCTTGGCGACCATGCGTTTCTGCCGGTCAACCAGGTCGGGTGGTGACGGTCTGTCGGCATAGTTCGAATTGGCGAGGTGGGCGTCGATGGTGACGACGCGGTCGGAGCTGAGTGGGTGGGTCAGGAAGTAGGGGATCTCCGATGACGACGACAGCAGGAGTTCGCTTTCCGAGAGTTTCTCCATGAGGTCACGGAGTCCGGAAGCCGACTGCCCCGTGCTTTCGAGATATCGCAACCCGGCCTGATCGGCAGCGGATTCCTGCGCCCGAGTGTAGCTGGTGAGGTTTCTGACGCCCTGATGGCTGCCGACCGCGATGATCGCCGCACCGGCTTCTCCACCGCCCAGAATGCCGACCGCGACACCGAGGATTGTCGACAAGAGGACCATGGCCGATGCGTTTTCGTAGGCGCCGCGAACGCGAGCCAGATGTCCCCCTGCCAGATGCCCGGTTTCATGCGCGATGACGCCGATCACCATGTTTGGGTCCTCGCTTTCCATAAGCAGGCCGCTGAACAGGAACATGTGTCGACCGTTAGCCACAAAGGCATTAAGCACGCGGTCGTTGACGAGATGAATCTCGATGTTGTCGTAGTTGATGCCTGCGGCTTCGAACAGTGGCGTGCTGTAGAGGCGAATGGTATCTTCGATCTCAGCGTCGCGAAACAGCGACAGTTGCCCAGACTGGGCCATGGCGGGTGACTGCCACGGCCCGCCGATCCCGAGCATGAGGCAGAAAAGCGCCAGGAGTGAGATGCGAAGCGTCTTCAGACTTTGTGACGTGAGTTTGCGGAGCGTGTCGATGCGCATGGCACGGTATTGTGGCGCCATCGTGTCGGCCGCTGCAATGGTGAGCGCCTGCGAAAGGTACGACACCACATGGTTCGACGACGGTCCGACCCAGGGTGCCCCGATCCTTGAAGGTTTCTTCGGCGGTGTGGCAGGCGACGACCCACGCTCCGTGCTGGCAGCGCGGGAGGCGCTTGCCCGCGGTGGCACGGCAGCAGATGCGGCTGTGGCATATTTCTTCATGGCGGCCGTGAGTTATCCCTCGACATCGTCGCTGGCGAGCGGCGGCGTCTGCATGAACTACGATGAAGGCGACAATCAGGCACGGCTGATCGATTTCCGCAATGCGCCGGTAGCGGCAACCAACACATTCGTGACCAGGCCGACATCCGTCCCCGGATCTGTGCGCGGCATGTTCTTGCTACATGCCGACTCCGGTGCGATCGCCTGGCAAGATCTGATCGTTCCGGCTGAGCGGGCGGCCCGCTTTGGCGTTCCTGTCTCGCGTGCCCTGGCGCGTGACCTGCAGCTTGTTGGCGAGGCCCTTCTGGCGGATGAAGCGGCACGCAAGGTCTTCGGTGCTCCGGACGGAGGTCTGCTCGGTGAGGGCGACCAGATGGTGCAGCTTGATCTCAGCGGGATGTTATCATTCATCCGCACCCGCGGTGCCGGCGACTTTTATGTCGGCTATGCCGCGCGCCAGTTTTCCGAAGCGGCCCAGACTATCGGCATTCCCCTGACCTTCGACGAAATGCGCGCCTATGCCCCGGTCTGGGCCGAGGAGACCTACCAGGCGCGCGTGCCCCAGGTGATTTATGGTGCAGAGGCAACCGTGCATGCACCAGGCCCGGGATTTGACTCCGGCGCGTCTGCGCTCAACGCCTTTGACATGCTGCGGGATGACAACGCGCTGGTGACTGCTCTCAGCGACGGCAGTGCCGATCACCTGATCGCAGAGGTGGCTTTGCGGACATCGGTGGCGCGGACCATGCGGCCCGGTGAGGCACCCGATGGAGAGCTCGACGACCTTCTAATGGTGAGCTATTCGCCGCAGCACGCGACACCGCTCTTCGAACTCCCCGCCCCGCCGTCGGTTCTGATGGAGAGCCCGGCCACATCCAGCGTCACCGCGGTGGATGCCTACGGCAATGCCGTCACCTGCGTCTTGACCATGAACAATCTCTTCGGCAACGGACGGGTGGCGCCGGGGACTGGTATCCTGCTCGCAGCCGCGCCGGGAGACACGCGTGGCGATGGCCTTTCATTGCTGCCGGTGATCGCGGTCAACGAAACGGTGCGCGAGGTCGTATTCGCCGGCTCGGTTTCCGGCGGTGTGGTTTCCGGTCCGGTCATGGCAACCGTCATGGCCCAACTCGCCGAGACCGACGCGACCCTGGCTGAGGCGATCGCCCGGCCGCGTGTATATCACCCCGGCGAGCCCAATTTTGTGGTGGTGGAGCCGACGGTCGGAGACCGCGTGGTTGAAGAACTGGTCGAACTTGGCCATGAGGTGCGGGTGGTGCCCGAACTTGGCCGCGTCAACGGTATCTTCTGTCCCGACGGCCTGCGCAATGGCTCGGAAAGCTGTGCGATGGTGAGCGATCCCCGGGCTTTCGGTCTGGCCGTAGGCGGCTAGCAGCGCCCGATGGCTCTGAAGGTTTCACAGCGCGGGCTTGTTCCGGCGTTCATGGTGATGGAGGTGATGCAGGCTGCGGCTGACCGGACGGCCAGTGGTCGTGATGTTCTGCATCTTGAGGTCGGTCAGCCAGGAACTGCGGCGCCGCAGGGCGTACGTGAAGCTTCCAAACGGGCGATTGACATCGAAAAGCTGGGTTACACCGTGGCGCTGGGCATTGATCCCCTGCGCGAGGCGATCGCGTCGCACTACAGGCAGAGCTACGGGGTCACGGTCCGACCCGAGAATGTGGTTGCGACGACCGGGTCGTCGGGCGGCTTCCTGTTGTCCCTCCTGGCGTGTTTCGACCCTGGAGACAGGGTGGCCCTGGCCGAACCCGGCTATCCCTGTTGCCGCAACATTCTGATGGCTCTGGGCTTGGAGCCTGTCGCCCTACCGGTGGACCACAACAGCCGTTTCCAGCCGACGGTTGCGATGCTGGAGGCACTCGATGAACCCATTGATGGCCTGATCGTTGCGAGTCCTTCCAACCCGACTGGTACCATGGTGTCCCGTGATGATCTCGCTGCGCTCTCTGCCCATTGCAGCGCCAACGGCATCCGGCTGATTTCCGATGAGATTTATCACGGGGTCTCCTACGGCATGGAGGCCACAACCGTAGCGTCAATCAATCCTGACGCCGTGGTGATCAACAGCTTCTCCAAGTACTTCTCGATGACCGGCTGGCGCATCGGCTGGATGGTCGTGCCCGACAATTTGTTGAAGCCGATCGAACGGCTGGCCCAGAACTTCTTCATCTCGCCGCCGACGCTGTCGCAACACGCAGCCGTGGCAGCATTCGATTGCCACGACGAGTTGCAGGCCAACATCGCTGTCTACACGGCCAACCGGGAACTGCTGCTGGACGCTTTGCCGAAAGCGGGCCTGACGAAGCTGAGCCAGGCAGACGGTGCGTTTTACATCTATGCCGACATCTCAGACCTCTCCGATGACAGCCAGGCCTTCTGCAAGGCGATCCTGGATCACACGGGGGTCGCCATCACGCCGGGCTTGGACTTTGATCCTGTACGGGGGCACCGCTCGGTCAGGATCTCGTTCTCCGGTCCGACCGAAGACATGGCAGAGGCTGCGCGTCGTCTGGGTGACTGGATCAAGGTACGGTAGGACACCGCCCGAATCCTGGTTCAGGATTCGGGCGGGTCAGTGTTCAGCGGTCAGTCGGACCCGGAGATTTTCTGCCACCAGCCCCTTTTGGGCGGACCTTTGGGCTTGGCCGTAGTCTGCTCGGGCTCGTCTGCGGTATCGGATGGAGGCGCAATCACCTTGGTTGTGACGCCTTCGGCAACCGGTTCTGGTTCGGGCGTCCGCCTGGTTTCAGGTGCATCGCCTGACGGTTCCGATGCTTCCGCCGGAATGGACTCCGCTGACGACTCATCGGTGCCGGTTTCGGTCTCTTCGCCTGCGTCATCCTCGATCTCGACCTTGGCCTTGGATCGGCTGCGGCGGCGGCGCGGTTTGGGAGTCTCCTCGGCATCGTCGTCGTGAGGGGCCTTGTCGGCCGCGGAGTCGTCACCAGCACTGTCCATCTGAGGGGCGTCGTCGTTCGATTCGGTCTGTTCCTTCTCCGACTCCTCACGACCCCGGCGTCGCCGTCCGCCGCGCTTGCCGCGCCGGCGTCGCTTGCGCTCGCCGTCACCGTCTTCGTCATCGCCCGACGATGCATTGCTGTCGCCATCTCCATCGTCGTCACGCGACTCCGTCGTATCGGTTTCGCTCTCGTCGCTGCGGTTCTTGCGCCGTCGCCGCCGCCGCTTGCGACGGCGGCCTTCGCCTTCTTCCCCATCCGACTGGCGGTTGTCGTCGTCGCGCGCGGTGCCGGGTTCAGCAGGTTTCTCTTCGGTGACCGGCTCATTTCCGGACGGTGTGATGATCTCGATCCGGAACTCCGGCGCGATCAGTTTGTCATCCCGTTCCACGATCACCGAGAGCCCTTGGCGTTCTTCAATATCGAGCAGAGCCTGGCGCTTTTCGTTCAGGACATAGAGCGCCACTTTGGTCGGGACCAGAACACGGATCGCGGCGGCACGGCCCTTCAGGGCCTCATCCTCAATGCCGCGAAGGACATGGAGAACGGTCGATTCCGTCGAGCGCATGTAGCCGGAACCACCGCAATGGACACAGGGCTGGGAAAGGGCTTCCTGCAGGCTGGGGCGCAGCCGCTGGCGCGACAGCTCCATCAGGCCGAAGCCGCTGATGCGTCCGATCTGAATGCGCGCGCGATCAACCTTCACCGCTTCCTTGAACTTGCGTTCCACGGTGCGCTCATTGCGGTGCTCGTCCATGTCGATGAAGTCGATGACAACGAGCCCTGCAAGGTCGCGCAGCCGCAGCTGTCGGGCGATCTCGATCGCGGCCTCGACGTTCGTTTTGACCGCCGTTTCCTCGATGTTGCGTTCCTTGGTCGAACGGCCCGAGTTCACATCGATCGCGACCAGCGCCTCGGTGGCGTTGATCACGATGTAGCCGCCAGACTTGAGCTGCACCACAGGGCTGTGCATCGCGTCGAGCTGGCGTTCGACCTCGTAGCGATGAAACAGCGAGGTGTTCTCTTTGTATGGCTTCACGCGGGCAGCATGGCTCGGCATCAGAAGCTTCATGTAGGACTTGGCCATCTTATAGCCCTCGTCGCCTTCGACCAGAACCTCGTCGATGTCCTTTGCGTAGAGGTCCCGGATCGCCCGCTTGATGATGTTTGCTTCTTCGTAGATCAGCGATGGTGCCGTGGCTTGCAGAGTGTCGGACCGGATCTCCTCCCACTGCTTCAACAGGCTGTTGAAATCGCGCTTGATCTCGACTTTCGTCCGTCCCTGTCCGGCGGTCCGGATGATCAGACCCATCCCCTCCGGAACCTCCAAACTCGAAGCGACCTCTTTCAGGCGTCGGCGCTGCTTGGCGTCGGCGATCTTGCGCGAGATGCCGCCGCCCCGCGGCGTGTTGGGCATCAGCACGCAATAGCGACCGGCGATTGAGAGATAGGTGGTGAGCGCTGCACCCTTGTTGCCGCGTTCTTCCTTGACGACCTGGATCAGCAGAATCTGTCGGCGCTTGATTACTTCCTGGATGCGGTAGCCGCGCTTGAGGATGGCGGCATGCATCGTGGATTCGGCGCGTTCGTCACCTTCCTCGTTCCCGTTGCTGCGACGGCGCGAACGACGGCGACACGAACGGGACTTGGGCCGCTCGGCGGCTTCGGTGCTGGCGGAAGCCGTGTCGTCTTCGCCGTCATCATTTTGATCGGCGTTGTCGGCGGATTTCTCTTCGCCTGCTTCGTCCTCGGCGGTCGTTTCATCCGAATCGTCAACGGCATCCGGGGTGGCTTCCTCGTCTGCTCCGCTTTCGCCATCGGAGTCTTCGTCATCATCCGCATCATCATTGGCGGCGACGTCATCGTTGTCATCAATCTCGTCATTGCCGTCGTCGTCGAGGTCGTCGCTCTGTGCCTCGTCGTCGTCGTCGTCCTCGCTTTCGCGTTTGGCTTCTTCGACAAGTCGTGCCTGTTCGGCTGCGAGTTCCTCGCGGTCAGAGACCGGAATCTGAAAGTAGTCCGGGTGAATCTCGCTGAAGGCCAGAAAGCCATGGCGATTGCCGCCATATTCAATGAAGGCCGCCTGAAGGGACGGCTCCACACGAGTTACCTTGGCGAGGTAGATGTTTCCTTTGAGCTGCGATTTGACCGCAGACTCGACGTCGAATTCCTGAAGGTCACGTCCGTCCGAAACGGCCACACGGGTCTCTTCCCGGTGGCCCGCGTCGATCAACATACGTTTGGTCATGATGGATCCATTTGTCGCGAACGGCGCGCGTGCCTCCGGTGCCTTGGCACCGTGCCGTCGCCGTCGTGGTTGAGCGTGGTCGTGAACCGCTCCAGCGCTGCGCCGGATGGGCACAACGGGCGACGTCGACCGGACCGCGCCGTAGGGCGGCGCGGGCGTCGAGCGTGTCGCTGAAGAAGGAGGTTCGGAGGGCCACGGTAATCCTTTCCATTGCGGCTTTGAGCCGCGACTTGCCGAACGGCGCCAATCGTGATTCACTCATGACGCACGAAAACCATTACTTTCAAGGGCGTAGCGCCAACTGTGAAGGCAACGACTCAACGGCAGAGCTATCTTAGTACGCGGATCGTCCGCGCGACAACCTTCTGTTGCGCCCGCAGCGTGCGATTTGTCGCGTTGACCCTAGCGCTTGTCATGGCTGCGGTTGCCGTGACGGCGGTCCCTGTCGCGGCCGGAACGCCTGAGGTCGTTGGCGTGCGGGCTGGCGAGAACGGTGAGTCCACACGGTTTGTACTGGATCTGACTGATGCCGTGACCTTCGAGGTATTCACTCTCCACAACCCGGATCGAGTCGTGGTCGACATGAGCCGGGTGCAGTGGAACCTGCCGTCCGACAACCATCGCCTCGAGACCGGAATGATCGAAGGGTTCCGCTACGGCGAGTTTGAGGGTGAGGCGCGCATTGTGCTGGACGTAGGCACGTCGGCACAGGTCCGTGCAGCCTTTCTTCTGGAGCCGTCGGCCGACTTCGGTTACCGCTTCGTGCTCGATCTCGAGCCCGGACGTGTGGCACCCGATGTTGAAGAGGCACTCATCGAGCCCGAAGCGCTGCTGGCGTCACTGGGCTGGGAAAGGCCGCCGCTTCCCGGCGAAAAGCCTGCACCACGCAAGCGCATCGTTGTGATCGATCCGGGGCATGGCGGGGTTGACCCCGGTGCGATCGGTACCAGCGGAACCTTCGAAAAAGATCTGACGCTGACCGCAGCACGCGACCTGAAGCGTCTTCTGGAGGCGACCGGGGATTATCACGTGGTGCTGACCCGCGATTCCGACGAGTTCCTCCGTCTAAGCGATCGGGTTGCCCTGGCGAGGGCTGCTGAAGCCGACCTTTTCATTTCGATCCATGCCGATGCCCTGGATGATTCCAGTGTTCGTGGTGCTGGGGTCTACACGCTTTCGGAAACGGCTTCGGATTCCGAGGCGGCAGCTTTGGCCGACAAGGAAAACAAGGTCGACATAATTGCCGGGGTGGACTTCATCAACGTCGCCTACGCTCCCGTTACCACCAACATTCTGATCGACCTGGCGCAACGCGAAACGACCAATTCCTCATCGCAGTTTGCCACGGTCCTGACCTCGACGCTGAACGAGGCGGTGCGTTTGCGTGGCAACGCTCATCGTTTCGCGGGCTTCCGCGTTCTCAAGGCTCCGGATGTTCCGTCGGTGCTGCTGGAGATGGGGTTCCTCTCCAACGCCGAAGAGGAACGCAACATGCTCGATCCCGCCTTTCGGGAGCGCTTCATGGGTGCCGTTGTCGATGCGGTGGACATCTACTTTTCCGACCGGGCGCCCTGAACACAATCAGGGCTCTCATCGGACGTCACGACTGTGCCATATTGCTCGCCTAACGACATGCTTGAGGCAGCGGTCTGACCGCCCGCGACGTTGAAGGAAACGGCCCTTGGCAAACGCCGAGAAAAACCAGGACGACGTGAAACCGCGTAAGAAAAAGCGACGCTGGGCGCTGCGCATCTTCATGGCGCTGATCGCGCTGGGATTCCTCAGTGTGATTGCCGTCGGCGCGGTGATTGCGTTTGCGTTCTATCACTACGGAAAAGATCTGCCGGATCACCGGATGCTGGTTGATTACGAACCGGCGGTGTCGACACGGGTCTACGCCGGCGACGGTAGCCTGATGGCCGAGTTTGCGATCGAGAACCGCGTCTTTGTTCCTGTCGAAGCGATCCCCGACATCGTCAAGGAAGCCTTCATCGCGGCGGAGGACCAGAACTTTTACGAACACCGCGGGATCGACCCCATCGGCATTCTTCGTGCCGCGATTCTGAATCTCAAGGCTGTGGGTGAAGGCCGCAGGCTCCAGGGCGCCTCGACGATCACACAGCAGGTCGCCAAGAATTTTCTGCTGACCAATGAGGTCTCCTACGAACGCAAGATCAAGGAAGCGATCCTGGCCTTCCGGATCGAGGACGCGCTCAACAAGGACAGAATTCTCGAGCTCTATCTCAACGAGATCTACCTCGGCTTTGGTTCCTATGGCGTGGCGTCTGCGGCGCTGAGCTATTTCAACAAGCCGCTCGATCAGCTCACGCTTGCGGAAGCCGCCTACCTTGCGGCCCTGCCCAAGGCACCGAACAACTACCATCCGGTCCACCGGACCGAAGCGGCCATCGAGCGACGGGACTGGGTCATCGAACGAATGGTGGCCGAAGGTTTTGTCAGCTTTGAAGAGGCCGAGCTGGCGCAGAACGATCCGCTGAGTGTCGATCTCTCGGGCTCTCGCGCGCCGCTTCTTTCGGCCTATGCCACCGAGGAAATTCGTCGCGACCTCGCTGAGCGCTATGGCGACGATGCGCTCTATGAGGGTGGACTCTATGTCCGTTCCACCATTGATCCTGCGCTACAGACCGCAGCACGGAGTGCGTTGCGTGACGGCTTGAGCGCCTATGACCGACGCCGTGGCTGGCGTGGCCCGGTGGGCGCGATCACGCTTGAGGCCGACTGGACCGAAAAGCTGGGCGATGTCGTCATCCCGGGCGATCTGGCGCCGTGGCGCCTGGCAGTGGTGCTGGGCATGAACGACGAAGCTGTCGTCCTGGGGTTCTCCGACGGTGACAACGGATTGCTGATGCTCGAAGACATGACCTGGGCGCGGGTCCAACTGGAAGAGCAAGAGCTTGGCCCCTCAATCCGCCGCCCGTCCGACGTCCTCAATGTGGGCGATGTGATTCTGGTCGAGCCGGTACACCAGATTGAGGATCGCGATGTGCCTGAAGACTCACCCATCTATGCGCTGCGCCAGTTCCCCGAAGTCTCGGGTGGCATTGTTGCGATGGATCCGCATACCGGCCGCGTCCTTGCCCTGGAGGGCGGCTTCAGCTTTGACGAAAGCGAGTTCAACCGGGCGACGCAGGCCTTACGTCAGCCCGGCTCCGCTTTCAAGCCGTTCGTTTATATGGCCGCTCTCGACCACGGCTTGACGCCCGCCACGCTGATTGAGGATGCACCGTTCGTTTACGATCCAGGTGAAGGGCAGGACATCTGGAAGCCTGCGAACTACAGCGAAGAATTTTATGGACCCACGCCGTTGCGCATGGGGATCGAAAAATCACGCAACCTGATGACCGTGCGTCTGGCCATCATCGTCGGCCCCCAGGTCGTGGCCGACTATGCCGCCGACTTCGGAGTGATTGAACCTGACCTGCCGTTCTATCTGCCGATGGCTCTGGGGGCGGCCGAAACCACGCTGATCGATATGACCACGGCCTACGCCATGATCGTGAACGGCGGCAAGTCCGTCGAGCCGGCGTTGATCGAGCGAATCCAGGATCGTGACGGTTACACCATCTGGCAGCGCGATGATCGGCTTTGCGAAGGCTGTGCGGTTGAGGACTGGGACGCAGTACTTGAAGTGCCACAGTTGCCGGATTTGCGGGAACAGATCGTCGATCCAGGCACCGCCTATCAGATGGTGCACATCATGGAAGGCGTGGTGCAGCGTGGCACCGGTGTGCGCCTCCGTGAGCTGGCTCGTCCCCTTGCGGGCAAGACCGGGACGACCAACGAAAACCGTGATGCGTGGTTCGTGGGTTTTTCGCCCGACCTAGCGGTGGGTGTTTATGTCGGGTTCGACCAGCCCGAGACTCTGGGAAAACGCGAAACCGGATCGTCAGTCGCCATTCCCGTATGGAAGGCGTTTATCACCGAAGCACTCGAACACGAGCCTGTAGTGCCGTTCCGCATTCCGCCCGGTGTCCGCCTTGTCAGGATCGATGGCGACCGGGGACTTCTGCCGGGCACGGCCACCGAGCGCATCATCACCGAAGCTTTCATTCCCGGTTCTGAGCCCGAGGAGCGGGCGGACAGTCTTGTGATCACGACCGATGAAGTGATCGACGGTTCCGATGCCTCGATCTCAGGCGTCTACTGACCCGAAATTCTTCCGATCACTTTTCTGGCGGTTGACGTTGGCGCGGTGTAACGCCAGTTTCTGCACCGCGTTCACAGGAGTCTGACATGCGTTCTGAAATTGCTGCCTTCAAGGACACGATCGAATCCGACCTCCTCCTGGTCCGGAGGCATCTTTGACTGGGATAACTCCGTCATAAGGCTCGATGAGGTTGAGCATCTTGCGCAGGACCCTGAACTCTGGAACGATCCGGAGAAAGCCCAGGCACTGATGCGCGAACGTACCCGGCTGATGTCGTCCATCGGCGGTGTCCGTGATCTTGAGACAGAACTTTCCGACAGTATTGAACTGGCCGAACTCGCCGAGCTCGAGGGCGAGGGCGAGGAGGAGTTGGTCGAAGACGTGATCAAGACACTTGAGCGCCTTGCCCAACGCGTCGAGAAATTGCGCGTCGAAAGCCTGCTCTCGGGCGATGCCGACGCGAACGATTGTTATCTCGAAGTCCACGCTGGCGCCGGCGGCACCGAAAGCCAGGATTGGGCCCAGATGCTGCTGCGCATGTACTCGCGCTGGGCCGACAGCCGCGACTTCAAGATCGAAGAGCTTGAGCACAGCCCTGGTGAAGAGGCAGGGATCAAATCGGCAACGATCAAGATCAGCGGACTCAACGCCTATGGCTGGTCCAAGACCGAGAGCGGCGTTCACAGGCTGGTGCGCATTTCGCCCTATGACTCGCAGGCGCGTAGGCACACCAGTTTCGCCAGCGTGGGCGTCTCGCCGGTTGTCGATGACAGCATCGATGTCGAGGTCGAGGACAAGGATGTTCGTGTTGATACCTTCCGGGCCTCGGGTGCCGGTGGCCAGCACGTCAATAAGACCGACAGCGCCATCCGCATGACACACATGCCGACCGGCATTGTCGTGCAGTGTCAGAACAGCCGTTCGCAGCATCGCAACCGGGCAGAAGCGATGACCATGCTTAAGTCGCGTATCTATGAACTCGAACTACGCAAACGCGAGGAGCAGGCCGCGGCCGAGAATGCCGAAAAGAGCGATATCGGCTGGGGCCATCAGATTCGGTCCTACGTGCTGCAGCCCTACCGCATGGTGAAGGACCTGCGGACCGAGGTTGAGACCAGCAACACCGATGCGGTGCTTGATGGTGATCTGGATGACTTTATCAGCGCCGCGCTCGTCCACCGTATCGGCGGCGAAGACGACGCCGGCGAAGAGACTTCGTGATGGCGGCTGGTCAGCGCCGGTCGGCCGTTGTGACTGGAGCAGCCGGTGGCATGGGGGGCGAGATTGCCAGGCGTCTGTGTGAGAGCGGTGCGCGAGTGTTGATGGTCGATGTGCATGAGCCGTCAACGGTTCCCGAAGGGGCCGAGGTTGCTCAGGGTGATGTTGCCGATGCGGTGTTCCTGAATGGTGCTGTTGACGGTTTCGCGTCTGCGAACAACGGGCTGACCGATCTGGTCAACGCTGCTGGCGTTCTGTGGTTTGACCGTGATGACTCACTCATCGATGTCGATATTGATGTCTGGAACCGGGTGCTGGCGATCAACCTCACCGGTTCGGCGCTGGCGGCCCGGTTTGCGGTGCCATGGATGAAGCGGGCCGGCGGCGGGTCGATGGTGCATATCTCGTCGATCCAGGCGCTTCGCGGCGACGCCAAGGCCCAGGACGCCTATGGTGCGAGCAAGGCCGGTCTGCTGTCGCTTTCGAAGTCGCTGGCCATTCAGCTCGCCGGAGACGGGATCCGTTCCAATGCGATCCTGCCGGGCGCCATTCACACACCGATGCAGAAGCGCTGGAGTGATAGTTCCAGCCTTGCTGAGGCGGTCGCAGGAAGCGTGCCGTTGGGGCGACTGGGTTCTGCCGGTGACATTGCCGATGCGGCGATGTTCTTGCTTTCCGATGCCGCTTCGTACATCACCGGCACGGAGTTGATTGTTGACGGGGGCGTCACCGCTCTGCCCTGAGAACAGGGAAGGGCCACACGAGGCAGAGAACGGATGTCGCAGCATCCTCACGTCAGGCGCACGGCCATGGCCGGCAATGTGCTCGAGTGGTACGACTTCGCGGTCTACGGCTATTTCGCCGCCACGATCGGCAAACACTTCTTTCCGGCCGATGATCCCACCGTCTCGGTGGTGTTGTCGTTCGGTGTGTTTGCCATCGGTTTCATGGGTCGTCCCATCGGTGCCCTGATCCTCGGGCACCTGGGTGACATTCTGGGCCGCCGTCGTGTCCTGATGATCTCCATCCTGATGATGGCCGTGCCGATCTTCCTGATCGGTATCATGCCTACCTATGACACCCTTGGTGTTCTGGCACCTGTGATCCTGATCCTACTGCGCCTGTTGCAGGGCGCTTCTGTCGGCGGCGAGTTAACTGGCTCTGTGACCTTCATGCGGGAAGAAGCGCACGACAAGAAGCGCAGTCTGGCACGACGCTTGTGTTTCTCAGGCGCTGTCGTCGGCGTACTTCTGGGGTCCGCCGTGGGGACCCTGATCACCAAGGTTCTGGATGCCGACCAGGTCGCGTCTTGGGGCTGGCGCCTGCCGTTCCTGGCTGGTGTCGTGATTGCCGTCTTAGGGTTCATGATGCGCCGCGGGCTCGAACATGAAGGGCCGCCGTCTCAGGAGGGCCGGAGTACCATTCCGCTGATTGGTGCGCTGCGCGACCACGGCCGCGCCATGATCACCGCGATTGGCATCATCGCGTTCAATGCCACCGGTTTCTATCTGATGTTCGTTTACATCACGACCTATCTATTCTCGGTTGTGGGCGAAACGGAATCGGTCGCCTTTGAGATCAACACGATCAACATGGCGATCCTGGCGGTGCTCATTCCGATCTGGGGTTGGATCGGCGACCGGATCGGCATTCACAAGATCCTACTGATCTCGGCTGGTCTGGGGATCGTCACGTCGATCCCGCTGTTCTGGCTGATTGACCACCATGACCCCATGCTGGAGTTCCTCGGACAGCTGGGCATTGTTCTCATCTTCGCTCCCTATATCGCGAACTTCGGCACACGCATGGCCTTCCTGTTCCCGAAGGCCATACGAATGAGCGCGTTCTCGACCACGTACAACATCGGCCTCGCCGTGTTCGGTGGTACCGCACCTCTGGCGGCGGCTTATCTTATTGAACGGCAGGTGGGTCAACTCTCACCGGCGTACCTTCTGCCAGTGGCTGCCGTGATATCGCTCGTCGCCCTGCTGGCGGCACGCTCGCCGTCGCAAGCGGCTTGATCGCAGCGTCAGTGCGGGCCAGAGTCGCACCATGCCGAGTGAACGTCGTGATTCGCAGGAACAGATTCTGTACCTGCTCAAGACAAAGGGCCCGCTGACCGCGCAGGTCCTGGCCGAGCGTCTCAGTATCACGCCCATGGGCGTTCGCCAGCATCTCAAGCGGCTTGCCGAAGAGGGGCTCGTCGCCCATCACGATGAACGCTCCGGTGTCGGTCGCCCGGCACGTCACTGGTCGCTCACCTCGCACGGCAACGACAGGTTCCCCGACAGCCATGCCGACCTCACGGTCTCGCTGCTTGAGAACGTCCGTCGTGTGTTCGGCGCCAAGGGCCTCGACAAGCTGATCAACGCGCGAACGCGCGACCAGACCAAGCTCTATCGTGAGCACATCGACGGCCGGCTTTCGATCGAACACCGCCTGACGGCCCTTGTCGAACAACGCAGTGCCGAAGGTTACATGGCCGAATGGCATCAGGATGACGACGGCACATTTCTGCTGGTCGAGAATCATTGCCCTATCTGGGCGGCTGCCCGGTTCTGCCAGGGGCTGTGGCGAACCGAGCTCGATGTCTTCCGGGATGTGCTGGGCAAGGACGTCGAGGTTGAGCGGATGGACCATCTGCTTTCCGGTGCGCGGCGTTGTGCCTACCGGATAGTTCCGGTGTCCCACTCGGCATAAAACGACGGCATCAGCCCTGCCTTGCTTCGCGCCTGGTCGTTGAAGGGTGGCTTCAGCTTTCCTTTGAAGCGGTCGCGGACAAGCTGTCGCCAGGTGTCTTCTGGTTCCAGCCCTCTCGTGTGACAGACATGATTGAACCAGCGCGAACCCGATGCGACGTGGTCGACCTCGTCGCGATAGATCACCTCCAAAACCGCAACACTGTCTTCATCACCGACCTGCCGGAGGCGTTCGATCATGGCGGGGGTCACATCGAGGCCCCGGGCCTCCAGAACGAGCGGCACGATGGCCAGGCGTGCTAGCAGATCGTCTGACGTGTCCTGTGCGGCCTGCCACAGCCCGTCGTGGGCGGGCAGGGCGCCATAGTGGGACCCCAGCGCCGTGAGGCGGTCGTGGAGCAACAGAAAATGTCGGGCTTCATCGTCACCGACCGCAATCCAGTCGGTATAGAACGCGTCGGGCTGGCCAGGGAACCGGGCTGTGATGTCCCAGGCGAGATCGATGGCGTTGAACTCGATATGGGCCAATGCGTGCAGCAGCGCGACCCGACCTGCCGGTGTTGTCAAGGCACGCCGCCGCGGCATGGCCTGCGGTGCTTCAAGCTCAGGATGATCCGGGCGTGCAGGGCGGTCTTCGACCGGTCCATGCTCCACGCTCACGATACCGCATCGCCAGACAGCTGCGGCATCCTGTGACGCCCTTGCCTTGGAAATCGGATCGGATTCGTGAAGAACCGAACGCGCAAGGTCATCCAGCGTAACGTCTGTTGTCACGGAAGCGCCGCAGCAGCCTCGTTGACCGCCACGACATGGCCGTTCACGCGGACCTTGCGCCAGACCTCGCTGATCGTGCCCTTGGCATCGATCAGGAAGGTAGAACGTTCGAGGCCCATGTAGGTGCGTCCGTAGTTCTTCTTCTCGACCCAGACGCCATAGGCTTCACAGATTGATCCGTCTTCATCGGCGACAAGGTTGAAGTTGAGGTCGTACTTGGCCTTGAAGTTGTCGTGCTGTTTGACGCTGTCTTTGGACACGCCGACCACGACCGTTCCGGATTTTGCCAGGTCTTCCATCGTGTCGCGGAAGCCGCAGGCTTCCTTGGTGCAGCCCGGCGTGTCGTCCTTCGGATAGAAATAGAGGATCACGTTCTTGCCTTGCAACGAGGAGAGTTTGAGGCTGCCGCCTCCGTCGGTGGGGGCTTCGAAATCCGGCGCCGTGTCGCCGGCCTGGGGTCCGCTCATCAGGTCTCTCCTTCGTAGTCCGTCGTTTGAGTCACGACGATGGTGTCGAACGCAGCCTTCACGACCGCCTGCATGGTATCGAGGCGATGGCGAAGCATATCAAAATTGCCGTCACCCGTGATCCGCACGAGAAGGTCGCGCAGCGCGGGAGGCAGATCGTCTTCCGCGGTCGGTTTCGCCACGGCGAGACGAATTGCCGTCTGGACGTCCTTCATCACACGCCCCGCACCGATCAGAACGCGCGCTTCATCCTGGTCGATCAGATCATCTCCGGCGAGGATCGAGAACGCGTCTTCGGAGCGACGGGCCAGCACGCCGGGATCATCGGGCGCATGAAGCAGTTGAAGGTACTGCGCGACGAAATCAAGGTCGATCAAGCCACCGATCGCATACTTCACGTCAAAGCGGTCAAAGGGCGGGTGCTCGGCGGTGATGCGGCTGCGCATGTCAACCACGGCATCGGCCACGTCGCCTGCGCTCCGCCTACGGGTCAGGATCTGCGCGATGGCATTGTTCAGTTGGGTCCTGAGTGTTTCCGGTCCGAGCACCACCCGGGCGCGTGTCAGCGCGAGATGTTCCCAGAGCCAGCCATCCTCCTCCTGGTAGCGGATGAAACCTGCGACATCACAGGCCAGAGGGCCTGCGTTGCCGGAGGGGCGCAGGCGCATGTCGATCTCGAACAGAAGACCCGCGTTCGTCATCGACGTGAGTGCGGTGATGATACGCTGAGACAGGCGAATGAAATATTGGCTGATCGCCAGCGGCTTCGGCCCATCCGAGGCCTCTGCGTCTTCATCATGATCATAGACGAAGACAAGATCGAGATCGGAGCCGAAGTTGAGCTCTTCGGCGCCATATTTGCCGAAGGCGATGACGGATATGCCGCCGCCGGCGATCCGACCGTGCTGCCGCCCGAAGAGGGTTTCGACCCGGGGAATGAGCTGGCGCAGCACGGCGTCGGTCAGGTGGGTGAGTGCGTAACTCACGCGGTCGGCGCTGATCAGGCCGCGGAGCAACTGAACCCCGAGCTGAAACTCTCTGTCGTGGGCCCAGCGACGGACCTGGTCGAGCAACTCTTCTTCGTGTTCGACGCGATCAAGTGCGGTGCCCAGATCAGCCTCCAGTTCGTCGGTGTCGGGAAGGACATCGAAGAAGTCACGGCTGAGAACGTGATCGAGCAGATTGGGCGACCGTGCCAGATGCTCTGCCAGGCGGGGGGCCGTGCCCATGATCTCCGCGACGAGGTCGAGCAGGCCCTCTTCGCTCTGGAACAGGGAAAAGAGCTGAACGCCTGCGGGTAACCGGTCGAGGAATTCGTGAAACCGCATCAGGGCGGCGTCCGGGTTTGTTGTTCGGGCAAAGGCGCCAAGGAGGCGCGGCATCAACTCGGTGAGAATCTCCCGCGCCCTAGCGCTGCGCATGGCGCGAACGCGGCCGTGATGCCAACCGCGGATCACCGAAGCGATGGCCGGTGCACCGACAAACCCCATACGGGTCAGCGTCTCCAGCGTATCCGGATCATCCTCGTTGCCGGTGAACACGAGGTTTCCGGCGGCCCCGTCACCGTCGCCCGACAGCGGAGCCGCATCTTCAAAGAGATCGGCGTAGTGACTTTCGACCCGCCGGAAAATCGACGTCATGGCATCGGAAAACACGGCACGGTTTTCGTGGCCGAGGAATGCGGCGATGTGATCCAGCCCATCATCGTCGGCGGGTAGAGAATGAGTCTGGGCATCGTCGACCATCTGGAGGCGGTGCTCGACACGTCGCAGCTCACTGTAGGCATCCTCGAGATCGAATGCCGTGTCGTCGGCGATCCTACCGGCTTGCGCCAGAGCGGCCAGTGACTCACAGGTCGCCCGCGTCCGAAGATCGGGCTCCCGGCCGCCGAAGATCAGCTGTTGCGTCTGTGCAAAGAACTCGATTTCACGAATGCCGCCCCGGCCCAGCTTCACGTTGTGGCCGGGCACCGTGACCTCGGCGCCGCCACGATGTGCATGGATCTGACGTTTGATCGAGTGGATGTCCTGAATGGCGGCGAAATCGAGATGCCGTCGCCAGACAAAGGGCCGCAGGCGGTCGAGGAAATCATTGCCGGCATCAATGTCACCGGCGATGGGCCGGGCCTTGATCAGGGCTGCGCGTTCCCAGTTCTGGCCGAGACTCTCGTAGTAGAGCTCGGCTGCGTTGACCGAGAGTGCGACCGGGGTGGCACCGGGATCGGGGCGCAGGCGAAGGTCCGTGCGGAGGACATGACCGTCGGCCGTGCGCTCTTCGAGTATCTTGACCATCTGGCGGACGATGCGGACACAAACGGCCTGGGCACCGTCCGATTCGGATGCGGGGAACCGTTCGTCGTCCCACAGCACGATGATGTCGATGTCGCTGGAATAGTTGAGTTCACGGCCGCCGAGTTTGCCCAGAGCCAGAACGATGAACCCGCTGCCAAGCTCAGGATCGTTAGGCGAAAGCTCGCCGATCTTCCCGCTGTTGCTGGCCTGGTGAAGGAGATGTGCCAGCGTCGCCCGGGTGGCGGACTCAGCAAAATCCGACAGGGCACTTGTGACCTTGCGCCAGCCCCAGAGCCCGGCAATGTCACTGAGTGCGATGGCGATGGCGGCCTCGGCACGCGCCTTGCGCAACTGGACCATCAGATCCCGCTCCGCCAGAGGCTCCCTGAACCGCTGCGAGGCCGCATGGAGGCAGGCTTCAGGTCCTTCGGATGCCCACCGCGTGATTACAGTGGGATGCCGGGCCAGGCTTTGGGAGAGGAAGGGGCTGTTTCCGAAGACGGCGTCGAGCAGGGCGCTGCCTGTGGCATCAGCGCTCAAGTCATGCAATATCCCATCGTCGGCGGCGTTGAGCCAGCGCTCGCGCCGCACGGTTGCACGCTCCGGGTCATACGGCCGTGGCAGCGATGTAATCGGGGCGAGAGTTGGAAAGGTCATGTCCTGGTGCATTGAGGTTGCTGTCACGGTGGGCAAGCGTGTCACCCGGGTCAAGACGCCAGTCGGCGCTTGCGAGCCCTTGTGACACGTCAGGCTTCAAAACTCGTCATCAATATTCTCGGCACATTCGTTGGTGTCGCGACAGTGCTGCTGGCCGGGTTGGCCTGGCGTCTGGCTCAAGGGCCTATCATCCTGGGTTCTGTCACGCCGTTCATTGAAGCGGCGATTAATGACCAGAATCTTGGGGTCCATGTGGAGGTCAGCGAGGCCGAGTTGACCTGGGGTGATTGGCAGGAGGCGCTGGAAATCCGGGTGCTGGATGTTCAGGTCTTCGATCTATCCGGCAATCAGATTATCGCCGCCCATGAGATTGTCCTCGATGTTTCGCTGCCGCCCCTGGTGCGCGGTGAGCTGAGGCCCAAGAGCGTGACCCTGGTCCGGCCACGGCTCTCGGCAATTCGTGACCATGACGGCTCGATGTCGTTCGCGCTGGTGGAGAGCCTCGGGGAAAACTCGTCAGAAGATCAGGGCGCATCTCACCCCGTGTTTACCGAAGAATCGGTCTTTGGCGCACGGGACATCTTCGAGACCTTCCTTTCCGCCAGTGCCACCCCGCCCTTCGACCGTCTGGTAGAAGTGAGAATTCTGGGTGCCGACCTTTGGGTCGATGACCGCATGTTGGGGCTGACCTGGAATGCACCGGCCGCCACGATCGGGATCGTGCGTCATGACGATGGCGTGGCGTTCGACAGCCAGATGATCCTGCGGTCTGAACAGCACAAGCTGGATACCGATCTCAACGCGTTCTACCGGTTCGAAACCGAGGAGGTTTCGGTTTCGTCTCGCGTGGCGGATTTTGCTCTGGAAAGTCTTTCGGATCTCGTGCCGCAGCTTCCAGGCCTTGATGGTCTCGGTATCTCGGCTGATGGACAGCTCGAACTGCTGTTCGATCGTGATCTTGCGTTGCGTTACGGCTCCTTTCTGGTCGATGCTGAAGCGGGGCGCATCGATCTGCCGGCCTTGTTTGAGGCACCATTCGACATCGGGCCGTCACTGGCCCAGGGCTTCATCCGGCCGGGATTCTCGGGGCTTGAGATATCGGATCTGGAACTTGATCTCGGTCCGGAAGAAGCCCATGCCCGCGTGGTGATTGACGGTTTCGATCTGGAGTCGACCGTTTCCGCCCGGATCGATGTTGCCAGTCTGCCGATCGATGATGTCAGCACCTATTGGCCCGTGGGGCTGGTGAAGCCTGCGCGTGATTGGCTTGTGGGACATATCTATGACGGTACCGTGGACCAGGCCTCAATCGCCTTCGGCGCTACCGTCGAAGAACTTTCACGTAAAACGATCCCGCTGGCCAATCTGGTAATTGATCTCGATGTTTCGGATGTTTCCGTCGAGTATCTCGCCGGTATGCCCGTGGTGCGGGGCGCGGACGGTCATGTCGCCATCGTGAACGACACGCTGCGGATTGATTTGACCGCAGGCCATGTCGGCTCGATCACTTCAAATCGCGCTGTTGTCTCCATGGACAGACTCAACGGCAGTGAAGGCATGCTGGTCGGGATCGAGATGAGCGGACCGGTTACGGAGGTGCTGGCCGTCGCCGACCACGAACCCTTCGCGTTGTCGTCGCGTGCGGGACTTGATCTGTCGCTGGTCTCGGGGTCGTTCAGCGGGCGGCTGGAGCTCGTTGTGCCGAAACTGGCCGGGCTCACGCCGTCGGACATCCGCTATCGGGTTGCCGCAGAAGCCGTCGATGTCGCGCTGACCACCGAACTACGGGGATTCAGTCTGTCTGGCGGCAACGGTTTCATGGTGCTTGATTCACAGACCGCGTTGCTCGAGGGCAACGTGATGCTCAATGGCGTGCCCTTTGAGGCAACCTACCGCCAGAACCTGGATCCGGAGGCTGCCGTGCTGCGCGTGGCGCAGTTGGTCGGTACGGTCGATGATGATCAGCGTGCGGCCTTGGGGCTGGCCGATCCCATCACGATCGATGGTCCAGTCGGCGTTGTTCTCGATATGAGCCAGGCGGCCGATCTGACCATGAACTGGAGTGCCGTCGCGGACCTGACTCCGGCCGCGATCGATTTCCCGATCATTGGCATCGACAAGACCGCAGGTGAGCCCGGACGTGCGGCAATTCAGGTTTACGACGATGGCGGTGCTGTCATCTTTGTCGAGGTTCTGGAACTGGGGGTGGGGGAAACCGTGGTTGAGGGTAGTGGCGTGGTGCGCTCGGGCGATCTCAGCCTGGCGCGTCTGGACCTCTCGCGCTTCGCTTTCGCCCGAAACGATTTTGCTGCGGCGCTCACCGTTCGAGAAGACGGCTTTTTCGATGTCCAGCTTGCCGGCGGTACGGTCGATGTTGAGCCGCTGATGGACGACATCACTGCATCGAGCGGGCCGGAGCTTCCACCCTTTCGCCTGCAGGGACGTGTCGATCAGATCTGGATCACCGACGACGACGCCGTCCGCAATGTTCACATCGACGGCACCTACACCGGCACGATCTGGGAGGATCTCGCGATGACCGGTGTGATCGAGGATGACACGCCGATGTCGGTCAACATTTGGCGCTTTTCAGAGGGAGAGCGCCGCTTCGAGTACAACGCGGGCGATGCTGGTGATGCAATTCGCGCCTTTGGCCTGTTTGACACGGCTGAAGGCGGCGCGATCCAGATTCGTGCACGCATCGACGACAGCCAAGAAGACCGGCCGGCCCGGGGTGCGATCCGTCTGCAGGAGTTCGTTCTGCACGATCCGCCGATCCTCGGCCATATCGTGTCGATCGCCTCGCTCACGGCGATCAGCAATGCATTGACGGGATCGGGCTTGGAGTTCGAGGGCGCACTGCTGCCGTTCGAGAAACATGGCGATATCGTGACGGTCGAAGATGCTCGTGTCTTCGGGCCGGGTCTCGGCATCACGATCGCGGGCGATGTCGATCTTGGCACCAACATGCTCGATCTCAACGGCACGATCGTGCCCGCCTATGTCGTCAACTCGGTCCTGGGCGAGATACCGCTGATCGGCGACATCCTGACGGGGACCGAGGAAGGAGGCGGAATCTTTGCCTTCACCTTTGAGGTCAATGGGCCGCGCGAGGAGCCCGAGATTGAGGTCGATCCACTGTCGGTTCTGGCGCCGGGCATTCTGCGTAACATGTTCACTGCGCCGACGGACGAAGAGTTCGAACAGGTGATCCAGGGGTCGTCAAAGCCGGACGGTGGCCGCTAGAGCAGTTCGCGATCTGCTCTAACCTGCCTTCAGGAGAACATGGCGCTTCTTGCCTGCCGACAGCTTGATCGTACCGTCGTCGCCAGCGTCGGCCTCAGAGACCTTATGCATCTCATCGGAGATCGCTGTGTCGTTGACCCTAGCTCCGCCCCCCTTGATCAGACGACGGGCTTCGCCGTTTGACTGGGCAAGGCCGGCCTCCTTGAGGGCTTCGTAAAGCAGAACGCCGTCCTGAAATTTTGCGCCGTCGATGGTGACGGTGGGCAGGCCTTCGGCCGCCTGGCCCTGTTCAAAGGTCTGGCGGGCCGTCTCGGCGGCTTCAGCGGCCGCAGTACGGCCATGGCAAAGGGCGGTTGCGTCGTTGGCCAAAATCTTCTTGGCCTCATTGATCTCGGCCCCACCGAGGGCTTCGAGTCGGGCGATTTCATCAAGCGGCATGTCAGTGAACAGGCGCAAGAAGCGGCCGACATCGGCGTCTTCTGTGTTGCGCCAGAACTGCCAGTAATCCCAGGGCGAACGCATTTCGGCATTGAGCCAGACCGCACCATCGGCGGTTTTGCCCATCTTCGCACCCGAAGCGGTGGTGATCAGCGGTGTCGTGAGGCCGAAGAGCTGGACATCGGCGACGCGGCGGCCGAGCTCGACACCGTTGACGATGTTGCCCCACTGGTCCGAACCACCCATCTGCAGGCAGCAGCCGTATCGCCGGTTGAGTTCGACGAAGTCGTAACCCTGCAGGATCATGTAGTTGAACTCGAGGAACGAGAGCGGCTGCTCACGGTCGAGGCGGAGTTTGACCGAATCCATTGAGAGCATGCGGTTGACGCTGAAATGGCGGCCCACATCGCGCAAGAACGGAATGTACATCAGCTCGGAAAGCCAGTCGTCGTTGTTGACCATGACGGCATCGGTCTCGCCGTCGCCGAAGGTGACGTAGTTCTCGAAGCTCTTGCGGATCGAGGCCATGTTGGCGCCGATTTTCTCATCGGTCAGGAGCTGGCGCTGCTCATCCTTGCCGGAGGGATCACCAACCTTCGTGGTGCCGCCGCCCATCAGGACGATCGGCTTGTGGCCGGTCTGCTGCATCCGCCGCAGCATCATGATCGAGACCATGTGGCCGACATGCAGGCTGGGACCGGTGCAGTCGTATCCGATGTAGGCCACGATGGTTTCGTTGGCGGCCTTGTCGTCCAGCGCCTCGAGATCGGTGGACTGGTGCATGAATCCGCGGGCAACGATGTCGCGCAGAAAGTCTGATCGTGGCTCGGTCATGGCAATCGGGTTTCACTGGTGTTCTGGAGCGCCTCGTTGGCGCGGGCAGGCTCTAACACACGGGCCACGAGGCCACAACGCGGTTCGCGCTGTGATGGGTCTCGACGGAAGGTGTGGTGATCGGGCACGGTGTATCCATGTCATCACCGAAAGCCAGCCCCGGAAGAACGCCTCTGACCGCCATCGGACTGATGAGCGGCACATCGCTCGACGGGGTCGATGCAGCCCTGGTGATCACCGATGGCATCACCGTTGATCGTACGGGCGGGACGCTGACGCTGCCCTATGACAACGAAACCCGTTCCGTGGTGCGGGCCTGTTTCGAGGGTGGCGGTGACGTTCCCCTGGCGTCGCGGCTGCTTGCGGAGCGCCATGCCAAGGCTGTGAAAACCCTGCTGCGGCAGGAAGGACGGGAGGCCGGTTCGATCGATGTGATCGGATTTCATGGCCAGACGATCGTGCATCGCCCCCAGGAAGGACTGACCTGGCAGATCGGAGACGGTGCTCGGCTGGCGGCCCTGACTGGCATCGATGTCGTGAACGATTTCCGCAGTAGGGATATGGCATCAAGTGGTGAGGGCGCACCGCTCGCGCCGCTCTACCACGCGGCCCTGGCTCACGCGTTGAACGAGGCTCCGGTGGCGGTTCTCAACATTGGCGGAGTCGCGAACGTGACCTGGATCGACGGTGACTGGATCATCGCCTTTGATACGGGCCCCGGCGGCGCATTGCTCGATGACTGGGTGTCGCACCGCACGGGCGACCGGTTTGATGGCGACGGTGCGCTGGCCGCGGCTGGTCGTGTTCACCAGGAGCGAGTCGATGCGGTGCTCGGCGCCGATCCGTTCTTTGCGCGTCCGCCGCCGAAATCACTCGATCGCAACAGCTTTGATGTCGATCTCTCCAATCTCGGCACCGAGGATGGCGCTGCGACGCTGGTGGCCCTGACCACCTCTGCCGTCGAGCGAGCCCTGGACCACATGCCGTCATCCCCGGCCATTTGGATCGTGTGTGGTGGTGGCCGTCTGAATGCAACAATCCTTGCCGCCTTGCGCGAGCGGCTGGGAGATGGCGTGAAGATCGCCGAAGATGTCGGCTGGGATGGTGATGCGCTGGAGGCCGAAGCGTTCGGTTACCTCGCCGTGCGTGCGCTCAAGGGGCTACCGTTGAGCCTGCCGACCACCACCGGATGTTGTGAACCGGTGACCGGTGGTGCGCTGCACCGGGCGTGATCAGTCGGCGATCCGGTCACTGACATAGTCGGCGATGGTCTGCTGCAGCAGTTCGATGTCGTTCTCGAAGAAGTGCCCGGCGCCCTCGATCATCTCAAAGGCCACCGAGCAGCCCTGTTGATTGAGCTGCCCGGCCAGAGCTTCCACGGTGTCGGGAGCGACAATGCCGTCCACTGAACCCTGGATGATCAATCCGTCGCAGGGGCAGGGGTCGAAGAAGGACCAATCGTACTTGATGGCGCCGGGAGCGATCAGCACAAAGCCGGCAATACCGGGTCGTGCCATAAACGTGCGGGCTGTGATCCAGGCCCCGAAGGAAAACCCGGCAAGCCAGACGTCACCGTGGTCGTCATGTTGGCTTTCGAACCAGTTCATGGCGGCGATGGCGTCATCTGTCTCGCCATCGCCCTCGCCATAGCTGCCATCGCTGCGGCCGACACCACGAAAGTTGAAGCGCAGGGCGGAGAACCCCAGTCCTGCAAAGGCTTTGAACACAGTGTAGGTGACCTTGTTGTTCATCGCGCCGCCGTGCAGCGGGTGCGGGTGCAGGACAGTCACGAGCGGCGCGGCAGCGGCCTTGCTGAGCTGAAATCGCGCCTCCAGGTGACCCGCGGGGCCGGGAATCAGGGTTTCGGGCATGAATTCGCCTCATGGTGGATGAGTTTGTTTAGCGTGAATGTGAGGCGGAGAGGACCCAGAATACTTGATTACCGGAGTCGGGTTTTCTATTTCTATAGCTCCCGTTTTCGCGTGCCCGCCGCCCGCGTCTGCGGTTCTGGTCTCACGCAGCAAGGACAACGGCGATGTTCAGGTCTATCGGCAACGAGATTTCTGCCGTGTTCGGGCGCGATCCGGCCGTTCGTTCGAGGCTCGAAGTGGCGCTGTGTTACCCCGGATTCCATGCGATCCTGTTCTACCGGACGAGTAACTGGTTATGGCGCAAGGATCTCAAACTTCTGGGCCGCTTTGTCTCCCATCTGGGACGTTTTTTCAGCGGCATCGAGATTCACCCCGGTGCCACGATCGGCAAGCAGTTCTTCATCGATCACGGCATGGGTGTCGTAATCGGTGAAACGGCCGAGGTCGGCAACCACGTTACGCTTTATCACGGCGTCACGCTGGGCGGCACAACCTGGAACAAGGGCAAACGTCACCCCACACTGGGTGACAACGTGGTAGTCGGCGCCGGCGCCAAGATTTTGGGACCTGTCACGGTTGGCGATGGTGCGGCGGTCGGCTCGAACGCCGTTGTGGTGAAAGACGTGCCGCCGGGAGCCACAGTGGTCGGCATTCCCGCCCGCGTGGTGGACCGCGGCGCGACCAAGCTTACCGACGACGAGCATTTCGCCGCCTATGGCGCAACCACACCGGATATGCCTGATCCCGTGAGCAAGGCGATCAACGGCTTGCTGGAACATATAGCCAAGCTGGATGCCCGTATCGCCGAGCTGGAGACCGATGACGACAAGTCCTCGTCAACAACACAGGTTGCTGAACCCGCCGTCGACCCGGCCGACAAGCGCGCCGACTGTTGACACCGGGGAGGGATGTTTCATGAAGCTTGGATCGAAAGGCCGTTATGCCGTCATGGCAATGGTCGATCTTGGCGTGCATGGCAGAGATCGTACGGTGTCTTTGGCGGAGATCGCCGAACGTCAGGAGATTTCACTCTCCTACCTCGAACAACTCTTTTCGAAACTGCGTCGTGGGGGCCTGGTCAGCAGTGTCCGGGGGCCGGGCGGGGGCTACCGGCTGGCACGGCGTGTTGGAGATATTACAATCCTTGAGGTCGTCGATGCGGTCGATGAATCCCTGCGTGTGACACGCTGCAAAGAAGAGGCGTCACCAACCGAAGGCTGCATGCAGAATCGCAGCCGCTGCCTGACCCATGACTTGTGGGAAGACCTGGGCGATCACATCCGCAGCTTTCTGCATGATGTCTCGTTGGAGGATGTCTGTGAACGACGCCTTTGTCCCGCACGTGCGGACCTGCTGGCGGCCGAGTAGACAGCATGACCGCTTACCTCGATCACAACGCAACGACGCCTGTGCGTCCGGCGGCACGGGCTGCCGCGCTGGAGGTGATAGAGGAAACAGGCAATGCCTCGTCTGTCCATGCAGCAGGTCGGCGCGCCCGGGCCCGGCTTGAGCGGGCGCGGGAACAGGTCGCGGCTGTGATCGGCTGTACGCCGCGCGCTGTTGTCTTCACGTCGGGTGGGACCGAAGCGAACCACATTGTTCTCCATGGCTGCGGTCGGAAGCACCTGCTGGTCTCGGCTGTCGAGCATCCGTCGGTCCTGCAATGTCATGATGAGGTGACCGTTGTTCAGGTCGATGCACAGGGGCGCGTCGATCTCGCGGCTCTCAAGGAACTGCTGGCGCAAAGCAAAGGCGACGCCATGGTTTCCGTGATGGCGGCCAACAACGAAACCGGGGTTGTGCAGCCGCTGGAGGCAGTCATCGATCTGGCACATGCCCATGGTGCGCTGGTTCACAGCGACGCCGTGCAGGCGGCCACTAAATTCGATGGTGCTTGGAAGAGGGCGGATTTCTTGACGATATCGGCGCACAAGTTGGGCGGTTTGCAGGGAGCCGGGGCCGTGGTGACGCAGAACGGTGCCGTGCTCCGGCCCGTTCGACGTGGCGGCGGTCAGGAGCTCGGTCTGCGATCGGGTACGGAAGCCTTACCGGCTCTCTCGGCCTTTGGGGCTGCCGCAGACGAGGCATCGAACGACGACGGAGAATCTCTCCGTGGCCTTCGCGATACCCTTGAGACAGCCATGATGGAGGTTGCTCCCGATGCGGTGGTGCTGGGAGATGATGCAGAGCGCTTGCCGCAGACTCTTGCCATCGCGCACCCTAGCGTGGACGCCGAAACGTTGGTAATGCGGTTTGACCTGGAAGGGGTGGCGATCAGTGCAGGGTCGGCCTGTTCGTCAGGCAAGATGGCGGCGTCGCACGTGGTCGAGGCGATGGGTCGGCCAGACCTGGCGCGTCATGTCATCCGACTGAGTTTGGGCTGGTCGACAACTGCCGACGATTGCGAGCAGGCTGTGGCCGCATGGTCGCGCATCGTCGGCAGCCTCCCGGCCGCCAGCCATGCCGCGTGACGGGAGCACAGGCGAGCGATGACACACGACAACATCAAGATCCCGGTCTATCTTGACTATCACGCAACCACGCCGGTCGATCCCAGGGCGCTGGAGATCATGCTGCCTTGGTTCACCGAGAAGTTCGGTAACCCCCACTCCACCAGCCACAGTTTTGGCCACGAGGCCGCTGAGGCGGTCGAAATGGCGCGGGGCCAGGTGGCACGAATGATCGGCGCCGATCCACGTGAAATCGTCTTCACCTCCGGCGCTACGGAATCCAACAACCTCGCGATCAAGGGTGCTGCGCGTTTCGAGCGCCGCCAGAGGGATCAGCGGAACAGGATTGTTACGCTGGTCAGTGAGCACAAGTGCGTCGTCGAGAGTGTCAAGGACATGGAACAGGAGGGCTTTGAGACGATCTTCCTGCCGGTCCAGCCGAACGGCAAGGTCGATCTGGCTGTGCTCGACAGGGCGATCGACGACAAGACCGTTCTGGTGTCGGTGATGGCCGCGAACAACGAAATCGGTGTGATCCAGCCGCTTGCCGAGATCGGTGCGATGACACGCGATCGTGGTGTGCTTCTGCATACCGATGCGGCGCAGGCTGCCGGGAAGATTCCACTCGATATCAACGACGCCAACATCGATCTCCTGAGCATTTCGGGACACAAACTCTACGGCCCCAACGGTATCGGCGCACTTTATGTTCGGCGTCGGCCCCGTGCACGCCTGGAACCGTTGTTCTCGGGTGGCGGACAGGAACGGACGGTCCGGTCCGGTACGCTTCCGGCGCCGCTGGTGATCGGGTTCGGTGAAGCCTGCGCTCTGGCCACTGCTGAACTCTCCGACGAGGCGGATCGTCTCGTGCGACTGCGCCAGCGTTTTCTCGATCGGCTGGGTACAAGGGTCGAGGATTTCGCCATCAATGGTGACATCGACGACCGCCTGGCCGGTAACATCAATCTCCGGTTCGAAGGCGTGGATGCTCTCAAGCTGATCGATCTGGCGCCTGATCTGGCCTTCTCGACAGGCTCTGCCTGCACCTCGGCGGTGGTCGAGCCCTCCTACGTGTTGCGTGCGATCGGCCTGACGGACGACGAGGCAGGCTCGTCGGTGCGTTTGGGTCTGGGGCGTTTCACAACGGCCGACGAGATCGATTTTGCCGCCGATCATCTGGCTACGGCTATTCGGCAATGCCGGGAACGCGCTTCGGCAGCCTGATCGCATCCTGGACAATTTTCCCATCCCTTGGATGTCCCGAGTGGACGAGTGCGCCTGATTCTGTCAAAAACCGCGCCGTAATCAGGAGCTTTTCATGCCAAAGGTGACCTTTATCGTTCGTGACGGCAGCCGCGTTGATATCAACGCGCCTGAAGGCCTGTCGCTGTTGGAAATCGCGCGTCAGAACGACATCGATATCGAAGGTGCTTGCGAAGGTTCGCTGGCCTGCTCGACCTGTCATGTCATCGTGGACGGTGACGACTTCGAGCGCCTTGAGGAACCCACCGAAGACGAGGAAGACATGCTGGATCTGGCTTTCGGCCTGACCCGCACCTCGCGCCTGGGCTGCCAGATAATCCTGACCGAAGAGCTTGACGGCATGACCGTAACGCTACCGCAGGAAACCCACAACATGCTGCTCGACTGAGCACCGCTGGCGGGTGACCGCCAATCCTGCTGGCTGACCGGGTTTCCCGCCGGTTTCATCCTTCGCCCGTGGTTCGACCGCCTGGCGCTGGCGACGTTGTTGAAGGGCTACTTTCCGCGGTCATGCTTGTGGGCCGCCGCCGAATTGGCCGGTGATGACCCCGACCGGTTCTTTGCTGAAGTGCCGATGGATTTGCTCACGGGTGTGGAACGTGACCGTGTTGCCGAGGTCCTGAAGAATATTTCATCGTTACAGGCAGAGGCCGCCACGGCGGAGAACCGATCATTGCCCATGGCCTGGCCGGCGCGATGGATATGTTCGAACGCCATGTGCCGGAGACCGGAACCCTGATTGGCTTGGCGCGTGAGAGTGCGGTGGGAAAAGTAGTGGTGGGCGGTATCAGCCTGGGTGCTTTGAACCCCCAGATGGCTGTCGCCCATTGCCATGGCTGGCCCGAGGCTTCGGGGCCGCTGCAGCCATGGAGCAGGCCGGATGGGCACGGGAGGCGGCGGAACATTGGCTGCCGTTGATCACCCCCTTGGCGAACCCGGCATTCCGCCCGAACAGGTCGTCATGGTCATGGGAACGGCGGACATAATCACGCCCTACGGGAGCGGGCGGCCGTTTGCGGAGCGATGGGGCATTCCGCCGGACAATCTTTTGGAAACCTGGCAGGGCCACTTCAGCAAGGCGATCGGGCTGACACGTTTTCTCGCGCCGATTGATCGGTTGTGCGCTCTTCTGCGCTCTTGATAACGCGGGGCACGGGCCTATGTTCCGGGCCATGAACTCACTCGGCATCAACAAGGCGGTCAACGCCACCCGGGTTGTCGTGGCTATGTCGGGCGGCGTCGACAGTTCTGTGACCGCAGCGCTCCTGAAGGAGGAGGGCTACGACACTATCGGGATCACGCTGCAGCTCTATGACCATGGCCAGACCGTAGGCCGTCCGGGCACCTGCTGCGCGGGTTCGGACATTCACGATGCCCGGCGGGTCGCCTCGACTCTCGACATGCCGCACTACGTGCTGGACTACGAGAGCCGCTTTCGCAGTTCCGTGATGGATGACTTTGCCGACAGCTATCTGGCCGGTGAGACCCCGATCCCCTGTGTGCGCTGCAATCAGACGGTCAAGTTCACCGACCTCATGCAGACCGCGCGCGATCTCGGCGCCGATGCTCTGGCGACTGGGCATTACGTTCGCCGCATCGATGGTGAAGCGGGGCCTGAGCTTCACCGTGGTCGTGAGTCGGCACGGGACCAGAGTTACTTCCTGTTCGCGACCACAGCCGAACAGATGAACCTCCTTCGCTTCCCGCTGGGTGCCATGACCAAGGTTGAGGTGAGGGACCACGCACGCCGCCTTCATCTTGCGGTGTCAGACAAGCCCGACAGCCAGGACATCTGTTTCGTTCCCAACGGCCGCTATGCCGACGTGGTGGCCAAGCTGCGGCCCGGTGCTATAGAGCCCGGCGAGATTGTCGACATCGATGGCAGCGTGCTGGCGCATCATGATGGGGTCATCAACTTTACCGTAGGTCAGCGCAAGGGCATCGGCCTCGCTGCCGAGGAGCCGCTGTTTGTCGTACGCCTGGAGCCCGAGACCCATCGCGTTGTGGTCGGTCCGCGTGAGGCCCTGATGAAGACGACACTCACCATGCGTGATGTGAACTGGCTGGGCTCGGCGCCCATGCCTGACGATGGTGTTGCCTGTGAGGTCAAGCTGCGCTCAGCCCAGCCCCAGCATGCAGCGCGCGTGATTCCGCTGAAGGACGGCCGGGCACAGGTTGAGCTTACCGCACCGGCCGAAGGCGTCGCACCGGGGCAGGCCTGTGTGATGTACGATGGCGACCGCGTTCTGGGCGGCGGCTGGATCGAACGTTCTGCGGCCTGACGATCGCTGCAATTTGGGCGAAAGTCTCGACCTGCGCTAAACTATGGCGCTTGCAGGACCGAGGCTGCCTTGACCCGGGAAGAACAGAACAAGGCGATCATGGCGTCGATCTATGATGCCTATGACGGTAAAGACGAGAGCATCGAAGGCAACTACGCGGCGACCCCCGACACGTTACTGATGTACGAATACGCCTCCAAGACACTCCCCGTGGGCGGTCTCTGCGAAGGGGGCGATGCAATGCTTCAGCTTGGCGCTGCCGTGACCCAGCACCTGGACTATCAGGAGTTCGTATGTGAAGGCATGGTGGCCGAGGGAGACATGGTGGCGTCCTGGGGGCGCTGCACGACGATCAACAGACAGAACGGCAAGCAGACCAGCTTCACCTTGATGCACCGTGTCGTGATCCGGGACGGGAAGTTGGTTGAAGGCCACGAGTTCTATGATTCTCTCGGTCTGGCCGAAGATCTGGGACTTCTGGAGGAGACGGCGCGGTGAGTTTTGGCCCGTCTATGGGGCGGGTTTCCTTGCGTCTTGACTTGCTCCGGCGTGGCTCCTATATGCGTCCGGCCTTCCTGAGGCGGAGTAGCTCAGTTGGTAGAGCAGGGGAATCATAATCCCTTTGTCGGGGGTTCAAGTCCCTCCTCCGCTACCATTCGAAAGAGGCGCTAAGTCAAATACTTAGCGCCTCTTTTCCGTTGTGCGGTTGACACGAGAGTAGATCAGGCAGGGTGCGGCAAGCGGGATTTGGCAGTCGAAAGCTTTGGTGCGAGTGTTCTTTCAGCCAAGCGAGCATCAAGCTGAGGAGGCCGACGACATGCGCTTAGACCCAGAACGTCCGCTGCTCCCCGCCGATATGCCAGACGGCCGCGATCTCGTTGCAGAGGGACGGCGCCTCGGAAACGAGATCACGATGGGTGTCAGCCTGTTGTGCCGTGAGCACGGCGTTCGCTCTGAACGCGCCTATCGACAGAAGATGCACGCCGAGGGTCGTCTCATGACGAGCATGAACCTGGGCATGCAGACTTGGGCCGATACCGCCGAGGCGCTGCGCTGTATTCACGACGAAACCCAACGACGCGGTTTCCGTATTGATCGCTACAACATGAATGCTGACCGCCGGATGGGCCTGCCGCCGGAGTTCTGGAGCCAGGCGGCGAAGGAAACCGGGCCCATGCTCGAGACGCCGGAGGACTGGCGTGCCACGGCCGAGACCGTGCCCATTCAGCCCGGCCTTGGCGACATGATGATTGGTACACCGATGTCGGTGGCCAACGCATGCCGTGCCATCGAGGCCGGCGTCTGCAACGTCGGCAACATGTCGCAGTTCAACTGGCGTTATCCCGGCTGGCCGGGCGACGATGTCGAACAGATGGCCGAGATGGTCAAGGCGCTCGGCGTGATGGCCACTCATGCCGACAACGACGCCATGGTTTCGTCCTATCTGGACGATGGATTTTGCGCCCAGTTCGACGACTACTGTTCCTACATTGGCTGGGCCCTGTTCGAACGCTCTATTGTTGACGAGCTCGTCGGCGCGCGCCTTTCGATCAGCTATGGCGGACTGACCCGCAGCCCGGTCGTCAAGGCAGCCATGGTGCTGGCGCTTGAAGCCATCAAGCCGGATGGCGCGATGAACTCGGCGTACTACTGTGACACGACTGCCTACACGGCTGACATCGAAGCCAACCATGCGGTCCTGGTCACCGACCTGCTTTACATGATTCTGGCCCAGTTGCGCTGCGGAAGCGGCGTCCCGATCAATCCGACGCCGGTGACCGAGGCGGTCCGCGCGCCGACCTGGCAGGAGATCGTCGACGCTCACGCCGTCACCCGGCGTATCGGCGAACAAGCGGCCGGGCTGATGGACTCGATCGACTGGCCCCATATCGAGGCACTCAGTGCGCGGCTGGTCGCCGGTGGCCGTCGCTTCCATGACAACATCCTGGCAGGCTTGGCCGAGCTAGGTGTCGACATGATCGATCCGCTCCAGATCCTTCTTGCCGTGCGCCGTATGGGGCCGCACGAGATCGAGGCCAGGTACGCCGCCGGTGACGTTCCACGGGCCGAGGCTGACGGCATAGAGCCGCTGATTCCGACCGACACCTATCGTGATCTCGTGGAACGGCGCAGCCGGATCCATGCGACCTTCTCGGCCAGGACTAGGCCGAAGATGCAGCACATCAGGCCGGTCGTCGGCTCGACCGATATTCACGAATACGCCGTCGATCTGGTGGTCGAAGCCCTGCGCGCGCTGGATATCGAACCGATTGTGGCGGGCGTCGACGTCGATCCCGATGTTTTCGCTGAGTTGGCTCACAAGCACGGTGCCACGGCGGTCCTGATCTCCACACATAACGGCATGGCGCTCGACTACGCGGAGCGGCTTCAGCGCGAATTTCAGGCACGCGAGCTTGCAGTTCCGATCGTCATGGGCGGCAAGCTGAACCAGGACCGTCCCGACGCGCCCGTGCCGGTTGATGTCAGCGATGACCTGGCACGCCTGGGCATCCATGTCTGCGACGACATCGATGGTTTGTTGGCGGCGCTCAGGATCGGCAACTAAGCCCCGGAGTGCTGCTTTTCGTCTGTTGAGGATCGCTTCCCGCCGACCTTAACCAGCGCCTCCCGCCGCCTGCTCGATCGCGATGCGTTCGCGGCGGAACGGAACATCGACAGGGTCGACCGTCTTGCCGAGATCGCGGGCGAAGCGATGGCCCTCATAGACCGACGTGGCGATGATCCCAGGTGCCTGGCAGTCGCCGATCCGGCTCAAGGTCTGAACGCTTGTGTCGGACGCGGCCTCGAGGGCCTGCTGGACCTCGTGGTAGAGCCCGTCGTTTGGTGTGCGGGAGGTGACCATCAGGACGGCGTCAGCATCGCGTTCGACCGTGCGCCCGAGGATGTCGTCGAAGAGCCGGGCCTTGCCGGACTCGATGGCCTCCAGCGCGGCATTCGGTAGAAGTGCGACACCGGATTCCAGAAGCCGGTCCTGATTGGCGCCGTGTTCCAGCGTATGGGTCATAAAGGTCGCGATGGTCGGCATCGGTGTCGCGAGACTGACCTCATAACCTTCCGAAGCCAGCAACTCGGCCATGACGCTGGCCATGTAGTAATGATCATCGTCGAAGATCAGCACGTTCTTGCCGGACGGCCGGCTGCCGTTGAGAATATCGTCGGGCGTCAGCACATGACCCGCGTCGCTGCCGGGAACAGGTGAGGTCAGGTTACGGCCATAGCCGTCGCGCCGCCAGGTGGCGCCGGTCGCGATCGCGATGTGGTCTGCGCCGAGTTCCAGAACCTGCTCGGCACTGAGGCGGCTGGCGCGGTAGATCTCGACATTGGTCATCTTCTGGATCTGGCCGACCCGGTAGTCGCGCACGCGAGCCCAGGCCGATAGACCCGGCAGCTTGCTCTCGCGCGTGACCCGTCCGCCGAGCTCGTCTTCGGCCTCGGCCAGTGTGACCTGATAGCCCCGCAGACCTACTGCACGGGCCGCCTCCAGGCCCGACGGTCCGGAGCCGACGATGAGCACATGGCCGTCTGCCTCAGCGGGCGGCAGGCTCTCCGGATGCCAGTCCTTGCGCCATTCTTCACTGAAGGTCGGGTTCTGGGTGCAGCGGGCAGGGGCGGTCATCTGGGTCCAGCCGACACAGACATTGCAGCCGATGCATTCGCGGATGTCTTCCAGCCTGCCTTCCTCGACCTTATTCGGCAGGAAGGGGTCGGCGATGGAGGGCCGGGCCGCGCCGATCAGGTCGACAATGCCGCGCTTGATCGCCGAGATCATGGCATCGGGTGAGGTGTAGCGCCCGACCGTGGAGACGGGTTTGGTCGTTACCTGCTTGACGAAGGCGACGTACTCTTCCTGATAACCTTCGGGCGCGAAGCGGGAGGTTTTGGAGTCATTATCCCAGTCCGCAACGTTGACGTCCCAGAGATCGGGAATCTCGGCCAGCATCTCGACGGCCTCGCGGCCTTCGGCATGCCACTCCAAACCATCGGGTCCCATCATCTCATCGACGGCGAAGCGCGCGGTGACGGCAACGTCGTGGCCGACCGCGTCCTTGGCTTCCTCGAGCAATTCGCGGAACAGGCGCAGGCGGTTTTCGAGGCTGCCGCCGTACTCGTCCGTGCGCTGGTTGTGCCGCTTGGCCAGGAAGTGGCTGGGCACCGTGCCGTCATGGCCGGCGTAGACGATCACCAGATCAAAGCCGATGTCCCGTGCGCGGATCGCCGCCTGGCGGTGGGCGCGACGGTAATCGCGGATGTCCTGCTTGTCCATGGCGCGCGCCTGGATTGGGGCCATGCTCCAGTTCATCGGCCGATGCATCGGTCCGATCGGAACCTCACGGCTGTAGAGGTTCGGCGTGTCGTGCCCGTTGTGCACCAACTCGATGCCCGCGAGGCTGCCGTACTTGTGGACCTCCTCGCACATACGCCCCAGATAGACCTCGTCGCCTTTGTCCCACATGTTGGTTTCGGCATAGGGCGAGGCATCGCCGCTGGCATAGAAGTCGCACTGCTCAGTGCAGACAATGCCCCAGCCACCCTGGGCCTTCATGCCACGCATGCCGACCATGGCGTTGGGATAGACCCGGCCCATGCCGTTGCAGTGGGGCACCTGGTAGAACCGATTGGGTGCGGTCTTGGGGCCGATCTTGAGCGGTTCGAACAGGATGTCGTAGCGGGGATCGCGGGTCATGATGTGTGCTTCCAAACTTTTGTTGTGATCAGGCCGGGCGCTGACCGCGCAGATGGTGAGGGCAGTGTTCGCCGGACTCGAGGACCGTCACCATGGCTTCCCAGATTTCGATGTTGTGGTCCACGAAATCGGCGCCGTGCTGGGCCACCAGATCGGTGCGCGCCTCGCCGCTCATCTGGTTCAGCTCCTCGCGGGCGACCCTGGCGTACCAGGGATTGCGATTGACCAGACGAACGTTCTCGAAACCAGCCTGTTTCAGCGCTGACTCGTAGTGCGCAGGCGGGGCCATCGCGAAGTCGAGCCCTTCTGAGGCAATGTAGTGCTTCATGTCGTCACTGGGTTTGCCGTCATGGCTGATGAGCCAGTCGGAAGCAGAGAACCAGCCGCCGGGCTGGAGCACACGAAACACGTCGGCGGCCAGTGCTTCCTTGTCGTGCACGTGAATGATCGAATCCTTCGAGAACACGACATCGAAGCTGTTGTCGGCGAAGTCGAGCGGGCCGGGTTTGACCTGTCTGATCGTGATGCGATCGGAAAGCCCTTGCTCTTCGGCGCGCTGTGTCGCTGTCGCACAGGCCGGACCCTCGATATCGATGCCGGTGACGTGGGCCGCACCGTGTTCCTTGACGAGCGTGACGGCGATGCCGCCGGTCCCGCAACCGATGTCGAGCACGCGGGCGCCCGTGAGATCGAGGCCTTCCAGAATGCGCGCGACCTCTTCGGGGCCGCCGGGAGAGAGATATCCCTCACCCCAGATCGCGGAGAGGAAGTCATTGTAGGCGTCGCTGTAGAGGTCGTCTTCGTCCATCGTGTTCTCCATCTACTCCCGGGAAGGCCAACGGCGCATTTGCCACATGTTGTGATATTGCGTCACCGTCAGCCTGCACCATGGGATTTCGGGTGTTCAACAGTGGGTGGGCCTCCGCGTTCGCTTCGCCACGTTGGCCGAGGCAGGGTGTCGACCCAGGCTTCGCAGTCACCACGGAAGCCACTACACAGATCCTTATCAGCGCCGTGGTGCATGCAGCCGAGAAAAGCACGGATCTGGGGTCCGTAGCGGACGGCGATCTCGGGCGGTGCCTTTGATGTGAGCGGCAATCTCCTCTGCTGCGCGGATACCAGATTTGTAGGCGCCATCGCAGGTTCCTTGGCTGCCGATGCTCGTGGCTTCACCGGCAAAGAACATGCGGTCGTCGAGGGCTTGCCCCAGAGGCTCGCGTTGGTGCGCTTGGCCCGGCAGAGCACAGGCCCAGGAGCCGTAGGTCCAGGGCTCTGAACTCCAGGCTGTCGTAATCGAGCGGACGACGTGTTTGCGGATGTCGTTGCCGAAAATCTCTGCCACACGGTCGACGGCGAAGTCGTGACAGGCCTGCGGTCCCTGCTTTTCGAGCCAGATGCCATGACGGCCGCCAGTGAACACCGACACGGAGTTGAAACCCATGCCGTTGACGTCGACCTTCGCGGAGTCCGCGTTGTCGCTCCAGACGGTGTGGTGGCCGCGTCCTTCCGGTCCGAAGACGTCGGTGTCGAAGGCCAGGCCCATTTTGTTTTCCGTACCCATGGGCAGCCCTTGGATTGCTTCCAGTTTCCAGTCCGGCAGCAGGGGATCAAAGGCGATCTCGCCGGAGGCCATCATGCCAGTTGAGACCGTGACCAGTACCAGATCGGCCTTGACCGTCCCCTTCGGTGTTTCGACGGCGACGCCGGGGCCTGACCAGTCGATCCGCTCCGCTCTCGCGTTCAGGGTGACCTCGACATCGGCACCCCAGGCAGCGACGAGGTTGCCGTAGCCGTGCGGAACGGGATAGCCGAGTTCGCCGGTCGATGTTGTGTTGTCTGCACAGGAGACACCATCAACATCGACGCCCCAGCCGGTCGCGACACTCTCCAGAAACGGCGGCGCATAGGGGCTTTCGAGGTCTATCACATCACTCATCGACGGTTCGGGGTCGGTGCCGGCGGCGACCGCCACGGCCTCGTAGCTTTCGTCGTAGTAGCGGCGGCAGGCGTCGTGCTCTTCACGGCCCAGGCGAACGCCGTTGTGGATAAAGCGATGGTTGTCGGTGTTGTTGTAGGCTTCCCAGGTCGAACGCCCCAGGAGAATACCCAGGCTGTCGGCGATCCTGGCGAACGGGTTGTCGTCCCCGTCGGTCAGCCAGGCGCAACCCAGGTCAAACCAGGTGCCCGGCACCAGTTCTTCGGAATAGGCGCGGCCGCCGATGCGGTGCGAGCCTTCGATCACGGTTGTAGAGATGCCGAGGCGTTGGAGTTCCTTGGCCGCCGACAGGCCGGATGAGCCTGCCCCGATGATGACGACATCACGCTGGTCCGACACGTCTCTCTCCCGAACAATGAGGCCATGCCCCAACGGGGCAGGGCGAGAGCATGCGTGGGATCGGTGTCCGGTTTCAAGGCGGGCCGAGCGATGACGCACCATTGCGGCGTGCCCGGCGACCGGCTTTCCCTGAGTTTGTCACCTGAAGGAAAAGTTGCGCCGACAGGTCCCGCGGCCCGATGATGTCGGCAGCCTGACGCACACACTTTTCATCTCAGACACAGATTGTTCTCGTGGACCTCGACCGATTCCCCCGTATCGCGCTCGCGCACGCACCGACACCGATTGAACCATTGGACAACGTCACAGCGGTCCTGGTTGGTCCCCGCCTTTGGGTCAAGCGGGATGACTGCATCGACCTTGCCAACGGCGGTAACAAGACCCGCAAGCTCGTGTTCCTGTCGGGTCATGCCTCCGACTACATCACTGGCGCTTCGATAGCGTTCGACGGCGGCTATTCGATCAACGATTAGGAGATCGCCTTGGACATCATTAGTTTTGCGACCGGCAACACAAACCCCGAGACCTTCCCGGTGGATGCCTTTGCCGAGGCGGCCCAGCGTGTCATGCGTACCATGGCGGTCGATCTCAACACCTATCCCGGCAAGCTGGGGCACCCGGGCCTGCGCGAGCTGATGGCGCAACGCGAGCGGGATCGTGAGGGCGTGGAGGTCGATCCCGAACACGTCGTGATCACGCACGGGTCGATGCAGGCGGTGACCATGGGAGTCCAGGCGCAGTGCACCGGGACAGACGATCTGATCGTTCTGGAGGAGTACACCTACGTTGGCAGCATCCGCGCCTTCGAGGACATGGGAATCGAAATGGTCGGTGTTCCCCTCGACGGCGAAGGCATGCGGATCGATGCCCTGGCAGAAACTCTCGAACGGCTGAAGGGTGAAGGCCGCTCTCCGCGTTGCATCTACACGCTGGCGACCTACCAGAACCCGACCGGTGCGGTGATGTCAGAGGCCCGCCGCATGGAGCTGATCGCGCTGGCGCGGCGCCACGACATTCCGGTCGTCGAGGACAACTGTTATGGCGATGTCCACTACGATGGTGACAAACCACGCGCGTTTTACGCTCTCGATGACGACCCTAGGCAGGTCTATCTGGGCTCGCTCTCGAAGATTTTCGCACCAGGGGTGCGTTTGGGTTACATCGTGGCCAAACCTCCCATGCTGGAAAGGATTCTGGCGCGCCGGCACGACGCCGGCCCGAACACGTTGGCCTCCGCGATCACCCACGAGTACCTGAAGGACCGTCTTTGGGACCATATCGAGATGGCCAACGACGGGCTCAAGGTGAAACGTGACGCGATGGTCTCCGGCCTGCGCCGCCACCTTGGCAACGAGTGCCGTATTTCCAATCCGCCGGGCGGCCTTTTCATCTGGGTCAAGCTGCCCGATGACGTCGACCCCGGCCGCCTGATTGAGGTCGGCAACGAACACGGTGTCGACGTCGCGCATGGATCGAGCTTTCACATCCACAACAATGCCGGACCTTATGTCCGGCTGGCGTTCGGCTATCCCACCGTCGCCGAAATCGAGGGAGGCACACAACGGCTCGGTGAGGCGCTCAGGCGCGTCCGAGGCTCGGCAGCGTGACTGGTGATCGGGGCATTGATATCGAGGCCCCGCTACGGGGCGCGGGCACCCGTCACCACGGTGGACGTTCGGCCCGTCATGAAGCGATTGAGACAGCCCCGGTTGTGCATCGGCCCTCGCTGGCCCGCAATATTCCCGTCACTGATCTGCTCGACGCCGACGGTGTCGAGAAGGTTGACGACATGGCCATGCGGATCATCGAGGAGGTTGGTGTTGAGTTCCGTCACGAGCCGTCTCTCGAGATTTGGCGGCGGGCCGGGGCTGATGTCGATGGTGAACGTGTCCGTGCACCCCGCGACATGCTGATGGAGCTGGTGGCGAAAGCGCTGCAAATCAACAAAGGTGTCTATGTCACCTGAACGACAGGTGTTCTGTCAGGCGTAGGACTTCATTTCTCCGATGTCACTCTGCATCAGTCGGTCGATGCGGCTCTTCACCGCCGCGCGACGATCGTTGGTGATGTAGACAGCCCGCGCCAGGCGGATGAACTTTTCACCGAAGTCTCTGGCCTTTTCACAGAGACGGATGTCGTCTTCGATCTCCCAGAGCGTCTCATTGATGGTCTTGAGCTCGCTGAACAGGCCCCGGATGCCGTCGTTGTCGGGGATGTCCTGCGCGCGCGAACGCGAGAGGGTTTCAAGTTCGCGGCGAATGTGGGCGAGCTTGTCGCCGTCGGGGATTCTCTCTGTCTTGATTTCAAGAATGGAGATCTTGTCGAGCAGTTCGCCCGGAGAGATTTCGATCGTGATGCGCATGCTACCGTACCTTGGAGAAAGTCCGGCAAACCTAGCACAGTCGACTGCCACGTAACGCTTTCCCGAAGACAAACTCCACACCATGATGGGGCATGGCGAATGAAATCCCGCAATAGGCTGATGTTCTTCAATTCGTTGCCATCAAGGCGCGGGAATCGAGATCGCCATTACCGGTGGGCTGTTGCGTGTCTGCTGGCGGAAGAGCGAGGCACAGGCCTCAAGGCGGGAGGGGTCGGTTTCACTGGTGTAGAGCATGACCCGGGAGAGGTCGCCGGCAGGAAGATTGAGATCGCGCGAGGTGCGCTGCTTGGTTGCGATAATGTGGCGCGATTGGGCTAAGAGATCGCCGCCGTGCAGCACTTCTCCGTGTTCGGCAATAGCTTCCTGACCGCAGGTGGCTGCGAGATCATCGCAGGCAGTAACCATGGAATACGGATGCTTGATCCGCATCTTCCAGTAGCCGTCCTTCAGAACGTGACGATTGGCCAAAATTCTGTCCGTTGAGCTTGGAGCGCCGGCCCCAGTATGCGCTAGATTGCCGCCACGAGGACACGACCCTACACAAGCAAAGGCGATCTCCATGGCGCGGTACGATTATGTCATCATCGGTGCGGGCTCGGCAGGCTGTGTGCTTGCCAACAAGCTGAGTGCCAACGGCCGGAATTCGGTTCTGGTCCTAGAAGCGGGACCGATGGACCGGAACCTGCTGATCCACATTCCCGCCGGCGTCTACAAGGCGCATCGGGATCCCAAGATCAACTGGAACTACAAGACCGAGGACGAGCCGGAACTCCATGGTCGTCAGGTCGTGATGCCGCGCGGGCGTGTGGTCGGGGGGTCATCGTCGATCAACTCCATGGTCTACATGCGCGGCCAGCCACAGGACTACGACCGCTGGGCCGACGAGCTGGGCCTCAAGGAATGGCGTTACGCCAACTGTCTTCCCTACTTCAAGGCCGGCGAAACCAGCGACCGAGGCGCCAGTGACTGGCGTGGTGGAGACGGTCCGCTGGGCGTCACAAAGGGCAGCTACGAAAACCCTCTCTATGATGCCTTCCTGGAAGCCGGTGAGCAGGCCGGGCAGGGGCGGACCGACGATCCCAACGGCTACCAGCCAGAAGGGGTAACGCGTCTTGATGCGACCAAGCGCGATGGCCGACGGTGCAGCGCCGCTGTGGCGCATCTCAAGCCGGCCCTGTCACGCAGCAATCTGACGCTGAAGACCGATGCGGTGGTCCAGAGTGTGATCATCGACGGCAACCGCGCCTCGGGCGTGGTTTTTGACCATCGAGGCGAGCGGCACAGGGTCGAAGCCGAAAAGGAAGTCATCTTGTCAGGCGGGGCGATCAACTCGCCGCAGGCGCTGATGCTGTCGGGCATCGGCCCCGCGGACGGCCTGAGACAGCATGGTATTGACGTACGCCTCGACCTCCCCGGTGTCGGCCAGAACCTCCAGGACCATGCGACGGTCCCCATGACGGTTGCCTGTACTCAGTCCTTTCCCATGCATCGTGTTGACCGTCCGCTTAACAAGCTCATGGCCGGTGCACAATGGATGCTCAGCCGCAGCGGAATCGCGGCGTCGAATGTCTGGGAAGCGGGGGGGCTGGTCCGGGGGAACGACCGCGTCGACTATCCTAATCTGCAGTATCACTTCGGTCCCGTGGGCTATGATTATGATGGCACGCACATCAAGCTGAAGCAGGCCTTCATGCTTCAGGTCGACCAGCTGCGGCCTCGGAGTTCGGGCTACATCGCCCTGAAGTCGGCTGATCCTGGCACAAAACCAGCCCTGTATTTTCGTTATCTCGACGACCCCTTCGATCTCGCTGAACTGGTCGAGGGCATCAAGAAGATGCGCGAACTGATCGCACAGCCGGCCTTCGATCACCTGCGTGGCTTTGAGCTTAGTCCCGGTCCGGACGTGAAGACCGACAAGGAGATTGAAGAGGCCGTGCGGGAGTTGACCTCGACCGATTTCCATCCCTGCGGAACCTGCCGCATGGGCCACGATGCCCAGGCGGTGGTCGATGACCAGTTCCGGGTCCATGGCATGGAGGCGTTGCGAGTTGTCGACGCCTCGACCATGCCCCGCGTGATCAGCGCCAACCTCAACGCCCCGACCCAGATGATGGCCTCACGCGCCGCCGACTACATCCTCGGCAAGCCTCAACTCGAACCCTTTGAAGCGCGGTTCGCATTTCAGGAGTGAACGTCAGCCGTCGATGTTTGCAGCCGTGTAGCTGATGGCATCGACCGTCTGTTCGAGGTCGGCCTCGGTCAGCGCCAGGCAGGGGTAGACCTTGCCGGGGGGCTTCAGAATACCCTTTTCACGCAACCGCGCGTTGAACCGTGCCGTGCGGACCTGATCCGATCCTTTGGCGTCGCGGTAGTTGGCGACCGGGCCATCCGTGAACACAATATCGAACAGACCTTTGCAGCCACGGACACCGGCCGCATCAAGGCTGCCGCCGACGCCATCGTCGAGGCACGGCATTCCTATGTTCTGGGGGTCGGCATCAATCACACGCTCGCCCGGAACTTTGCCTATCTCGCCGATATGGCGCTCGGCAGCGTTCGCGCCATTCCAAGAGATGGCAGTCTCGCAATCGATGATGTCGCCCGGGCCGGTCCGGGCGATGTTCTGCCGGCAATGACCTTCAAGCCCTATCGCAGTGAGATCGTGGATGCGGTAGCGATAGCGCGCCGTCAGGGCGTGACGGTCATCGGTCTGTCCGACAGTCCGGCCTCCCCGGTGGTCGCGGGCAGCGAGCACGGTTTTGTCGTGCAGACCGAGACGGCGCATTTCTTCAACTCCACCGTGGCTGCTGGTGCTCTCCTCGAAACACTGATGGCCTTTGTCATCGCAGACGCAAACGAAGAGGTCGTCGCGAACATAGACCGCTTTCATGCACAGCGGCGTGCGCTGGCCATTTATCGTGACGATTAGATGCCCGAACAGGACCGATAGGTGCTAGGTGTCGATCAGACGGTCTTTCAGGGAGCCCAACATGGATAAGAAACGTTTTGAACTCGGACTGGCGCAGCGCAAGGCAACGCTGGGTACCGAGTATGTCGAAAAGAATCTCGCTGCGGCCGACGAATTCACCCGGCCGTTTCAGGAAGCAATGACCGAGTGGTGCTGGGGTTTCGGCTGGGGCGATGATGCCATCGATCCCAAGACCCGCTCCCTCATGAACCTTTCGATGATCGGCGCCCTAGGCAAGATGCACGAATGGGAGATTCACTGCCGTGGCGCCCTTCGCAACGGCGTCACCAAGGAGCAGATCCGCGCAGCTTGCCACGTCGTGGGCATCTATTGCGGTGTGCCTCAGTCCCTTGAGTGCTTCCGCGTGGCTCGCAAAGTCCTGACCGAAGAGGGGCTGCTGGAAGGCTAACCGCTGGGCGGGGTGTAATTGTCACCCTGCAGCGCTTCCTCCCAGTTCAGACCGTCGAAACGGCGCGTCACGGCCATCGATTCGATCGTGTCGGGATCAAGGCAGTTGGCGTTGACACTCACGCCGTTGGGATAGGCACGCGGGTGGTAGAACGACTTGATGCCGCAGACCGAACAGAACGGGTGGCGGGCAATGCCGGTGCCGAAGGTGTAGTTCGTCAGGACGTCCTCACCCTGTGTCAGTCGGAACCGCTCGGCGGGAACGACATGGTGTACGATGCCCGACATCACGCAGACCGTGCAGTTACATGCGTCGAGTTCCAGCACTACAGGCGCGTCCACCTCGAACCGGACGCGGCCGCAGTGGCAGCCTCCGTTGTGTGTGACGAGCGCTGGTTCGGGTTGGGACATGTTCGTGTCTCCCGTGAGTGTGTCATGCAGTCTGCCTCGGTCTTGCGGCGAGTTGAATGCTGGAAATTGCGCCCCTGATCGGGAAATGTCGGGAGAGGTCAGTGGCCGGGAAGGAGGCAGTCATGGCAAACATCTACGAGCAGGGTCTGGGGCGGAATGACGCCAACTATGTTCCGCTGTCACCGGTGGCGTTTCTGAACCGAACCGCCGCCGTCCACCCCGACCGCATTGCCGTCATTCACGGCGATCTTCGCCGGACCTGGGCCGAAACAGCCGAGCGCTGCCGGCGTCTGGCGTCGGCACTGCGGAAGCGCGGAATCGGTCTGGGCGACACCATAGCGATCATGGCGCCCAACATTCCGGAGTTTCTTGAGGCCAGCCATGGTGTGCCGATGGTCGATGCCGTGCTCAACTCGCTCAATGTCCGTCTCGATGCGGATGCCATCGCGTTCATCCTGAACCACGGCGAAGCAAAGGTTCTGATCACTGATTCCAGCTTTGCCGATGTGATCGAAAAGGCGCTCGAAGAGGCGGAGAGCCGACCGCTGGTGGTCGATATTGACGATCCGCTCTGTGAGGATGGGCGCCTGATCGGTGATCTCAGCTATGAGGACCTTCTTGCTGAGGGCGATCCCGATGCTGTGTTCTCGGGCCCGGCCGATGAATGGCAGCCGATTGCCCTGAACTACACGTCCGGCACCACAGGTGATCCCAAGGGTGTCGTCTACCATCACCGTGGCGCCTACATGAACGGCCTCGGCAACATCATCACCTGGGCGATGCCCCATTTCCCGGTCTACCTCTGGACCCTGCCGATGTTCCACTGCAACGGCTGGTGTTTTCCCTGGACCGTGACCGCGATGGCCGGAACTCATGTTTGTCTGCGCGGGCTTTCCGCCGAAGCGATCCTTGGGGCCATTGCCGAACACGAGGTCACCCATCTCTGTGGTGCGCCGATCGTCATGACGATGATGCTGTCGGGTGATAATGCGCTGTGGGATAGCATCACACATCCGGTGAAAATGATGACGGCTGGTGCTGCGCCTCCAGCCGCCGTCCTGGAGAGGATCGAGGCGAAGGGGTTGGAGATCACACACGTCTACGGCCTCACTGAAGTCTATGGCCCGGCCACAGTCTGCGCCTGGCATCCCGAATGGGACATGCTGTCGGCCCAGGACAAGGCCGACAAGAAGGCGCGTCAGGGCGTCACCTACGTCGTTCAGGAAGCGATGATGGTCGCCGATCCCGAAACCATGGAGCCGGTTCCGGCCGACGGCGAGACCATGGGTGAGATCATGATGCGCGGGAACATCACAATGTCGGGTTACCTGAAGAACCCGGCAACGACAGAAAAATCCTTTGAAGGCGGCTGGTTCCACAGTGGTGACCTCGCCGTCATGCACCCTGACGGCTATGCCCAGATCAAGGACCGCAGCAAGGACATCATCATCTCCGGCGGCGAGAACATCTCGACTATCGAGGTCGAAGGTGTGCTCTATCGTCACCCCGCTGTCGCGGAAGCCGCGGTGGTGGCCAGGCCTGATGAAAAATGGGGTGAAACGCCCTGCGCCTTTGTCACGCTGCGTCCCGGATCGGAAGCGACGGAGGTGGAGATCATCGCCTTCTGCCGCGACAACATGGCGCATTTCAAATGCCCCAAGACCATCGTCTTCACGGAGCTGCCGAAGACCTCTACGGGCAAGATTCAGAAGTTTGTCCTGCGCGAACAGGCTGCCGCTCTCTAGTGGTCATTCTTCCAGCGTCGGCCCCGTACCGCAGACCCGGGTCTGGCGCATTCGTCGGCGGTAGCGGTCGGCGTCGTAGGGGCGGCCGCGATGGAGAAGGCAGCGGTTGTCCCAGATCACGAGATCGCCGGACCGCCAGCGGTGGCTCAGAATGTCCTCAGGACGTGTCGTGCGCTCCAGAAGGTCGTCGAGCAGCGTGCGACTCTCTTCCACACTCCAGCCCACGACCTCCCGGGCATGGGAACCGAGATAGAGGTTCTTGTCACCGGTTGCAGGGTTTGTGCGGACAAGCCGCTGTTCGACCGGCGGTAGGGACGCCGCGTGCGAGGCTGTGACCTCCGCGACCTTGCTGCGCGAGAAGACATAGTCGTGAATGGTCGCCAGCGGATCGAGCTTTGCCTTCTCTGAGGCCGCGAGCCGGCCATAGGCGGCACGACCGCTGACGAACTCTGTCGTCCCGCCCTTGTCGGGGACTTCATAGGCACAAGTGATGGTGACGTAGGTCGGGTTCTCGCGGAACGAGGAATCTGAATGCCACATCTCGTTGCCGCGCACATACTTCGTGACGGCGTGATCGTTGCCCTGCTGGTTGCCGTTCTCGTCGATGTTGCCGATCGTTCCGAAGTAGTCGACCACACCCTGTTGCCCGAACCTCACGTGTTCGACCTCTGGCTCTCCGAGATAGCGCGTGAATGCCAGCTGGCGCGGGTCGTCCATATCCTGATTCGGGAACACCAGAAATGAGAAGCGATCGATGGCCCGCTTCACGGCCGCGACCTGCGCCGATTCGAGTGGCGAGCCAAGATCGATCCCCGTGACAGAGGCGCCGAAGTCGTCGTGCAGGGGATTGCAAACGAGGTCTGACATCGTTGGCTCCATGTGGTCATCGGTCGTGAAGCTTGCACCAGATCGCCGCTGTGCCATACCGCTTCACGTGGTTGGATCATCGGGGGATACGATGCGTTGTGAGGTTGTGGCCATCGGGACAGAGCTCCTGTTGGGGCAGATCGTCGATACCAACTCGTCATGGATCGGTGAGCAGCTTGCTCTGGCTGGAATTGATTCGCTCAATCAGACCAAGGTTGGTGACAACTTTGCGCGTATGGAGGCCACGCTGCGCCAGGCGCTGGAGCGCAGCGATGCGGTGATCTGTTGCGGCGGCCTGGGGCCCACGCAGGACGACATCACGCGAGACGTCATTGCCGCGATCATGGGTGTGCCGCTAGTCCGTGACGAGGCGATTGTGGCGGCGATCAAGGCCATGTTCGACGAACGTGACCGCGAGATGACGGACAACAATCGGCGCCAGGCCGATGTCCCGGAGGGCGCCAGCGTGATCGCGGAAATGCCGGGCACCGCGCCGGGCATGGTCTGCCCGGTGGGTGACAAAGTGATCTATGCGGTGCCTGGTGTGCCCTATGAGATGAGGGAGATGATGGTGGGCACCATTCTGCCCGATCTCCAGCGCCGACGTGGAGCTGCCGCAGTCATTCGCAGCCGCGTTCTCAAGACCTGGGGTCTGAGTGAGTCCGGACTTGCTGAAATGCTTGATGAGCGGATGCAGGAGCTCGACCGGGCGGGCAATCCGACCATCGCGTTTCAGGCCAGTGGCATCGAAGGCATCAAGGTCCGTGTGACTGCCAAGACGGACGATGAAGGCTCCGCCACGGCCTTGCTTGACGAGGAAGAGGCGCTGGTCCGGTTGGTCGTGGGGGATCATCTCTTTGCCGTCGATGACGACACGATGGAAACTGTGGTCCTCGAACTTCTGAGGCAGAGAGGTTGGCGTCTGGCCGTGCATGAAAGCCTGACCGGTGGTGTGATGGCTTCACGGATGACGACTGCCGATCCCACTTTGGAGATCTTCCAGGGCGCCATCGTTGCCGGTGGGGTTAGTGCCCACATGGGTGAAGCACACGCGCTGGAAGCTGCCGCCAAGGCCCGGGGGCGTTTCGGGACCGATCTCGGTATCGCTGCCATCGCCGCCCAGGACGACGAGGATGCACCACGGGGCACGGTCTACCTGGGTCTTGACCATGACGGAGGCCAACATGCTACCACCGTGGCGCTGCCCGGAGACCGCCAGCAGCTGCGCAACTATGCGGTGATCAGCCTGCTCGACTTTTTGCGCAAAACCTTACTTCAAAGCTGATCGGTATGGCCTTGCCCCGCGGTGGACTCGCCGCTGCACTCTTCCTGCTTCTTCCTGCCGTTTCGATTCTTTCGGGGGTCGACGGCATGGCGAAGTATCTTTCGGGGGTCGGCTACTCGGTCCTCCAGATCGTCTGGGCGCGCTATCTGTTCCAGACCCTGCTGACCTTTCCCTTGGCGTGGAAACGCCACGGCACGGCGCTTTTGCGGCCCCCTGATGCTGCCGCACAGGTAGGCCGGAGCATCCTGCATGCGACGTCCACCTTTCTGGTGTTTATGGCCTTTGCCCGCATGCCGCTGGCCGATGCCATCGCGATCTTCTTCGCCTATCCCTTCCTGGTGACAGCCATGGCCCCATGGCTGCTGGGAGAGCAAACGGGCTGGCGCCGCTATGCGGCCTGTGTCGTCGGGTTTGCCGGTACGCTGTTCATCATCAAACCTGATTTCAGCAGCTTTGATGAGGGTGCGCTGTTTTCACTGACGGGCAGTGTTGCCTTCGCCCTCTACATTGTGCTGACACGGCGTGTGGCGCTGAGCGCCGAGCCCATGATGGCGATCTTCATCCAGGGCCTGATTGCCGCCGTCGTGTTGTCCTTTGTGGTCGCCCTGGAGTGGCGCACTCCGGACTTGTCGTCCTGGGCGCTGATGCTGGCAATCGGCGCGGTCTCAGCCGCCGGCCATTACTTGATCCTGCGCGCCTACAGCCACGTTTCGGCCTCATTGCTGGCGCCGTTTGGTTACTTCGAGATCGTCGCGGCCACCATCATCGGGCTCACGGTCTTTGGCGACTTTCCGGATGTCTGGAGTTGGGTCGGCATCACCATCATTGTGGCCAGCGGCATCTACATCTCGCTGCGCGAGCACAAGCGAATCCGAATGTCGGACGAGGCGGCGGCCTGACGCCTGTCGTCAGAGCATCGATTTGACCGGGATCACGCCGGCGCGCGCTTCGTCTTCCTCGTAGACGCTCTTGTCGCCCAGACGCGCATAGGCCTCTTTAGCTTCGGCGAAGCGGTCCGGATCGAGCGAAACGCCCAGTCCCGGGCCATCGGGAACCCGGATTGTGCCGTGGTCGGTCAACGCGATGACACCGTCAGTGATCACCTCTCCGGCGAGCTCGGTGATGTGGGTGTCGAGGGCAAACGGTAGAGCCTGACAGGCCGCGGCCATCTGGAGATAGGCGGCCTGGCCGATGCCCAGCTCGCCTGCTGAATGGAAGTTCAGGCCCAGTTGGAAGGCCTCGCAGACGGCGCCGAGCTTCTTGACGTTGGCGATACCGCCCCATTCGAAGATGTCGCCCAGAATGACGTCCACGCTGCCGAGCTGGTGGCCTTCTGCCAGACTGTCGAGGTCGATGACGCACATGTTGGTCGCCAGCGGCAGTCTCACCTGCTGGCGCAGGCGCGCCATGGCGACATTCCCCCACACGGGATCCTCGTAGTACTCCAGTCTGATCTCCTCGAAGACGTGGCCCATGCGCAGGGCCGTGGCCGGACTGTAGATCGCCTGGGGATCGAACCGGAGCTTTAGATCGGGGAAGGCTTCGCGCAGGGCCCACATGTTGGTGATTTCGTCGCGTTCGCTCTTCACGCCGCCTTTGTACTTGATGGTCGTGAAGCCGTGCCTTTCGACCAGCGCGCGGGCATGGTCGACAACCTGCTCAGTGGTGTCGATCTCACCGGTGCCGTCCCGGTTGGCGTTGCGATGATAGATGTAGGCGGCAAAGGGTATCTCATCGCGCAGACGGCCACCCAGAAGATTGCACAACGGCTGACCGGTGGCCTTGCCCATGATGTCCCAGCAGGCGACCTCGAGTGCGGCGATGGCGCAGAGCCCCGCCTTGCCGTAATAAAGCGGCACGAAGGTGGCTTTGGAGAGCATCTTTTCGACATGGAAAGGATTCTCTCCCAGGAACATCGGTGCAATTTCGCTCTCGATGAGCTGCGCGGTGACGCTGCCGCCCAGCGTCTCGCCCAGACCCACCAGACCGTCATCGGTGTGAACTTCGACGATAATCCGCGTCCAGTCCTCGTTCGCGCCACCGGACCAACGGATCGGAGCGACGAAGCGCACGCTGATCAGGGAGACATCAATGCGCGAGATCTTCATGGCTGTCAGCGTCCGCGTGCGGCTTGGATCAGATGATCGAAACCGGCGACCATGGCACTGAGATCATCGCCCGCTGTCATGAAATCGGCTTTGACCGCGCGCCCGGCCCTGCGGCTCACGGAGTTTTCTGCGCCTGTGGTGGCGAACAGCTTGCCGGCGTCACGGGCAGCGGCTGCGACAGTCTTCAGGTCATCCAGATCGGCCTGGGTCCAGCGGTTGGGGCCACGTCCCCGGGCCATCGACATGTCGGATGGGCCCAGGAACAGCCCATCGACGGTTTTGAGGCGGGCGATCGCTTCGGCTTCAGCCAGACCGCCAAGTGTCTCGATCTGTGCGTAGCACACTGTCGTCTTGTTCCGCTGTCTGGGCCAGGTACGGGGCGTGCCGCCGTAGCCCATGGTCCGGTTCCAACCCAGCCCCCTTGTTCCCAGCGGCGGATACTTAGCGAAGGCGGTGACCTCGGCCGCGTGTTCCGCATTGCGAATCTGTGGCAGGATCACGCCGTCCGCTCCGGAATCGAGCGCGTGCTGGATCGGTGCGCGTTCGGGCTCCGCCACGCGCGAATAGACGGTCATGCCCAGTCCTATGCAGAACGGGATCAGCCGGTCAGCATGGACGAGGTCGAGCATGCCGTGCTCCATGTCCAGGATCACGATGTCAAAGCCCGCCCGGGCGGCGATCTCACAGGCATGAGGATTGTCGGCCTCGAGCCAGAACGCCATCGGCATGGATTGGGCCACGGTCACCTCCCGGCTGCTTTGTGTTGAAATCCGGCCTACGATGCATGTTGGCACGAGAATGCAGTCACGGGGAACTCCACTGTCATGAAGATCACCGGCATTGAAACGATCTGCCTCGCCTGGCGGATGCCCTATCCCATCGCCTTCGCCAAGGGCGAATACCAGGACAGGGACGCCGTTCTGGTGAAGGTCCACACCGACGATCCCGACATCGTGGGCTGGGGCGAATCAGCGCTCTGGGGCGGGCCGCATGGCTCCACGGTGGCCGTGATTGAACAGGAATTGGCGCCGTTGGTCATCGGAGAAGATCCGCGGCGGCCCGAGCACATCTGGGACAAGGTGTTCCACGGCACCTACATGCATGGCCGCAAGGGCATGGTGATCGCCTGTCTCAGTGGTATCGACATCGCCTGCTGGGACATCATGGGCAAGGCGTCGAGCCAGCCCTTGTGGAGACTGCTGGGCGGTTACGGCCGGCCGGTTTCGGCCTACGCGTCGTCTGGATATTACCGCCGTCTCGATTCGCCGGAGGCTCTGGCAGGCCGGATCGCCGACGCACGCGCCGCAGGTTATCGCGGCTACAAGATGAAGATCGGCAACATCCCGCAGGTCAACCACCACGAAAAGCGTCCCTACACGGTGAGTTTCGACGAGGACATTGCGCGCATCCGGGCTGCGCGCGAAGCTATCGGAACCGACAGAAACCTGATGGTGGACGCCAACTGCGCGCTTAATCCCCGGGTCGCCATGCGATATGCCGAAGAGCTGGAACGTCTTGAGGTGCGCTGGTTCGAAGAACCTGTGGCGCCGGAGAACATCTCAGGCTGTGTTGACCTGGCGGGTCGCACTCGGATTCCGATTGCCGGCTTCGAATCGGAAACCACAGCCAACACCTTCGCGCAGCTGATGGATGCCGGTGCCATCCAGATCGCCCAGCCCGATGTGGTGCAGGTCGGCGGGCTGACGGAGTTCCGGAAGATCGCGGCCTATGCCGGGCTTCGCCACCTGCATGTCACCGGCAAGAACTACAGCACTGCTGTGGGCCAGGCCGCGACGCTGGCGATGCTCTATGCCGTGCCGCACGGCGATTACTTTGAAGACGAACACGACCCCTTGCCGTGGCGGCAGGAGATCGTGGAGAAGCCTTATGTCACGCTGGATGACGGGCTGGCAGCGCCCTGTGACGAACCCGGTCTGGGGTTGTCGATCGACGAGGCGGCACTCGCCACTTGGGCCTTGCTAGGCTGATCTTGGGGGACATCGGGCCAGCGCCAGATAGGAACGGCCGGGCGTCCAGGAGACGTTGTCGTTTGCTCCGGTGACGGGCCACTGCTGGGCCGGCAGCGTGCAACGATCCATCGGATCATCGAAGGTGGCGACGGTCGGAACGCCGTCAGGTGTCGGCGCCTGAGCAACTTCAAGCGCGACACCCTGGACGAGGCCCAGGTCATGGCGCAGATGGGCATCCAGGCCGTTCGCCCGGAGAGTCATCACACGGCGGCGCCGGTTGGCCCGTGCCCAGGCCCAAGCCTCAAGAGCTTGCATCGCCGTGGTCCCGAAACTTGCGACGTGGTCCTGGGCCATCGAGAAGGCTTGGGCACTGCGTTCTTTGGCAAAGGTGTTGAAAGCTGCAGACATCGTCCTGAACCCATGCTGATCTGCGACGCGCCGGCGCTGCTCGTGATGGGAGGGATATGACGTGCTGGCGTCAAACCACCGTGAACGTTATCGTGAAAAATTCGTGAATCTATGAGAATTGACCCGATATCGTGGCAGGTGTGACCAGGATCACCAGATCTGGGCCAAATCTCACTGGTTTCCACTCAAAGAATGTCGAGCACCTGTTCGGGCGGACGGCCCAGAGCGGCCTTGTTGCCCTTGGTCACGATGGGCCGCTCGATCAGGATTGGATTGGCGACCATGGCGGCGATCAGCTCATCGCGGCTCTTGGAGGCTTCGTCCAGTCCCAGGGTCTTGTACGGCTCTTCTTTCTTGCGCATCAGGTCGCGCGGCTCCATGCCCAGTTGCTGAAGTACGCGGTCGAGTGTTGCCGCATCCGGCGGGGTCTCGAGGTAGAGCTCGACCTGGGGTGCTACGTCTTGCTCTTCCAGCAGCGCCAGGGTCTGGCGCGATTTGCTGCAACGGGGGTTGTGATAGATCGTGACACTCATGAACCGTGCTCCTGCTGAACAGACCAAGGCGGATTCTTGTCATTCGCTGATTCGCTCGACACTCTGAAGGAAGGGAAGATTCACACGATGATACGCAATCGCCAAGCGTTTCCATATTATGGTGATCGGCTCTAGCCGTCGGCAGATGACCGGCAGGGAGATGACGCGATGCAGGATAGCCCGGAACGGTGCGGCTTCCTGCTGACCCCGGAGTTTCCACTGGCTCCCGTCGCGGCCGCGATCGACACCCTGGCGCTTGCCAACTACGTCGGCGGCCGTTCGCGCCGCGCGTTGCCGAACTCGATGATCTCTATTCGGTTTATGCGCCCGGCGACAGCTGGGAGATGACCAATCTCTACAACAAGGTCTGGCCCGGCAACTGGAAGAATTTCTGCGAGAACAACATGGAAGGTTACCACCATATGGGTCTCCACAAGAATACGCTGGAGACCTATTCGCCGACCCGGCTGACGACCAACATTACCTGGGGCGAAAACTGGATCCGTTACCAGGTGTCCTATGACATGGACCTGCAAGTTGCCTGTTATCTGGTCGAGCAGACGAACTGGCAGCCCGGCGACATGAAACAGAATGTCCCCGCGCTCGACATCATGATGATCCACCCGGCCAATGCCTTCGTCATCTATCCCGGCGGAGCAGGGTTCTATTCCATCGGGCCGATGGGAGTCGATCAGGTACGCTACCGTGCCGGTTCGATCCGGCCGAAGGGCGGCCAACTCGAACGCCGTGACCCCGATGGGGAAGCATACGATTCCATGCGGGCGCTCGACGAAGACGGTGAAAGCATGCCGCATATTGCCAAGGGCGTGCGTTCGCGCAAGGCAGCCGCGGGCAAACTGACCTGGATGGAAGAGCCGATCCTGCGCTGGATGCAGTGGATCTCCGGCAAGGTCCTTGATGGAGAGGCGGCTCGAACCTAGCGCCGGTCTGCCTCCGCCAGCATGTGCCCGTTCACGCAGTTCTTCAGCGGTTTGCCTTCGAGGTAATCGGCGATCAGGTGGATCGCGTTGTTGCGCATGTCGGCAACGGCGTTCGGACTGTAGAATGCGGCGTGCGGGGTCAGCACAAGGCGCTCGTCGATCCAGTCTTCTCGTGCCAACCAGGCCTTGATCAGGGGGTGATCGGGGTCGGCCGGCTCCTTTGCGAGCACATCAAGGCCGGCACACAGCACCTTGCCGCTTTTCATCCCGTCGTAGAGTGCATCGATGTCCACCACGGGTCCGCGGGATGTGTTGATCAGGATGGTATCGGGCGCCATGGCCGCGATGGCTTCCTTGTCGATCAGGCCTTCGGTGTCCGGTGAGAGCGGAACATGGGTGCTGATGATGTCGCATGCACCCAGCAGCTCTTCCAGGCTCTGGGCGCGGGTGACCTGCATCGCCAGTTCTCCACCGCTCGGCAGATAGGGATCGTAACACCAGACTTCCATGCCCATGCCCTGGCAGCGCCGCGCAAAGGCTGTTCCGATGCGTCCCAACCCGACAATTCCGACACGGCGGCGGTAGGTCCGGCGGTTGTGGACGCCGTGCTGCCAGTTCCAGCCTGTCGCGAGGTCGGCCTGGATACGGTTGGCGTAGACCCTGATGCCGCGGACAAGGTTCATCATGAGCGCCAGGGCATGGTCGGCGACTTCGTTGATCCCGTAGTCCGGGACATTCGAAATCGGAATACCGCGGCTGGAACAGGCCGCCATATCGACGTTGTCAAAGCCCACACCCGCCCGCACGACGAGGCGGCAGTTCTCGAGCTTGTCGATGAAATCCTCGCCTGCCGGCATGGTGGAAAACATGCAGAAGGCGTCACAGGCCCGCACGAGATCATCCGGCAGATCGGCGAGGCTGGGGACGGCAATCAGGTCGAAATCGACCGAACTGCGGCCTGCTGAGGCAAAAAGGCTGTCATCAACGATTTTGGCGTCGGGAACGAGAATGCGAAAGGTCATGGCGGCTCCTGCGTGTCTAGTTTGTTTTAACCCCCGTGACGGTGGTACCGCGACTCGGGAAGAGGACTCCATTTCTGCAGTCTGAGTTGCCACGTTTGAGGGGAAGCGGGGCCAAGGACACAACGATGATGCGCCGGAAGCTTCGCGACAAGGGCAAATCGCCGGCAGCGGCTGGACGCAAAACCTCCGGTCCCATAGTTTGCGCTTGGGATAGCGGGGTTACCGAATGGGGATCAAAATCATGCTTCAGGAATCACGCTCAGCCGTCACACAGTCTGTCCAGGCGCCGCAATTTCAGGCTCCCGTTCCGGCACGCAAGACGCAGGACACCGCCGTCAAGGGTCTGGCCAACGAGGTCGCGCGTACCATGCACGCCTTCCAGGATGCCATCGACAAGGCTACTCTGGCCTGCTTGATCGTCGAGCCGAGCTTTCAGGCTGTCGGCAACCGCTTCGTGAATGTCGGGGTGTCGTCCGAGGGTTATTTCGCCAGGTGCAACATCTACCGCAAGCTCAGCTAGCGTCTTCGACCAGCTGGACGATGATCCCTTCGGAATCTTTCATGTAGACGGCCCTGGCACCACCGCTGTGGCCGTCTGCACCGCAGCGGGTGATCGAGCCCAGCATTGTCCCGCCGCCCGCAACCATGGCGTCGCAGAAGCCCTCGATGTCGTCGACAAAGAAGGCGAGGTCGGATGCTTCGGGCCGCACGGTGGGGCCGAACACGCTTTCGCCCTGGTGCGGTGCATCATAGCCGATGAGCTCGGGATGACAGCCGTGTACCGAGAGATGGGTCACCCGGCAAGTTGCGCCAAGGGCTCCAACGACCTCACCAAGCCAGGGCTGCGTTCTCGGTGACGGGTCATCGAGGACAAACCCCATCACATCGGTCCAGAAGGATACGGCACGGTCAATGTCGGCGACGGTGAAGCTCGAGTGATCGAACGACTTGATCTGCGCCATATCAGCCGACAGACAACGCCAGGATGCGAGACACCTGGCAGAGTGGCCATCCTGTTTCTTCGGCCCAGCCGTTGAACGCGGCCTGAACCTTGGCCTTGTCGGTCTTGGTCGTGGGTTTTTTGGCCACCACACCGGCATCGATCAGACCCTGGATCACATCCCCGGTCAGGACAAAGGTGTCCTTGCCCACCATACGCAGGAAGTAGGGGCCGGAGTTCCCGCCGAGCTGGCTGAAATCCTTCGCCAGCCTGTCCCACAGGCCCATGATGTCGTCGCCCGGCCAGTCGGCTAGCCAGCGGCCGAAGCTGCCGTGATCCTTAATCACTGCCTGCATGGCCGCTGCATTGGCGCGCACGGAACTGATCTTGGCCCAATGGCGGATGATGGCCTTGTTGCCCATGCAGGCTTCCATCTCTTCGTCGTTCATCAGCGTCACGCGTCCCGGTACGAAGTCGTGGAAGACCTCTTCAAAGGCGGGCCATTTGCTGTCGACGAGAGAATGCTTGAGGCCCGCACGAAACACGCGGCGGCACATGTCCGACAGATACCGGTCGTCGCTGATTGCAGCGAGTTCATCGGCTGTCGCGGGAACGGGCAGGGAAGCCTCAAGGCGTTCGGCGCCATCGGTGCGCTCCAGAGCGATTTCCAGGATGGGCTTGAAACCGGCCACGGTGTCAGCGGTCCGCGAGTGAGCGCACCAGACTGCCCGCACCGTCGTGCAGCAGGGTGTGATCAGCGGCGGCAATCACCATGTCATAGCCACGCTCAAACATGACCGCGGCGCTGTCACCATGGGCCGAAATGCCGCCAAGCCAGCGGCCCGATTCCTTGATCTTGCGTTCGGCTTCGGCGAGCAGTTCGCGGGGTTCACTGGAATCCTGATCATCCAGGCGGCCGATGGAACTTGCGAGATCGTTACGCCCGATGAACAGTATGTCGATGCCGCCGAGCTTGTTGATGGCTTTGAGATTCTCGACCGTCGTCGCGGTCTCGACCTGGGTCATTATGAAGACATCCTGACCCTTGGTCGCGATGAAGTGGTCTTTCTCGTATCCGTAACGGGCTGCGCGCACGTTGCCCGGCGCGACACCGCGGAGGCCCAGCGGCGGCATCAGGCAGGCCGCGACCACGTCAGCGGCGGCTTCAGCCGTCTCAACCATGGGCACCATGAGGCCGTCGATGCCGGAATCGAGTGTTTTTTTGATGACGTTGATGTCGTTGGCATAGACCCGGAGACAGGCGCCGCAGGGGCCGCCGGCGCGGATAGCCTGTTGCTGGCCGATGGCGCTCAGGAAATCACCGGGGCCGTGCTCCTGGTCGATCATCAGGATATCGAAGCCCGCGCCCGCCATGATTTCGGTCGCGATCAGGCTTTCCATGTTGACCCAGCCGCCCAGTTGCTTTCGCCCGTCCTTCAGGGCATCGCGCATCTTTCCACCGCGTGGCATGGCTCTGGTCCTTTCCTGGGGGTCAGCGGGCGTCGGCGTCCTGCTCGATGAACGTGGGACGCAACAGGAAGGCCGGAACGTTGTCACTTTCGCCAAAGGGCACACGGCCATCGTTCTTGTCGCCGGAATCAGCTTTCTTCTTCTCTGCAGGTTCGGCCTTGGCCGGAGCTTTCTCAGCAGCTGACTGTTTCGCGTCCTCGGTGACATCGGCCTCGACCTCGGCGTCAGCGTCAGCGTCCGGCGAAGTCTCCTGGCCTGCGGATTTCTTCGCACCGCCACGAAGCCGGCGGCGCGGCGCCTTCCCCTCGGTTGCTTCCTCGGCGGCCTTCTCCGGGGCCTCGTTGGCAGCAGGGCCCTTGCCTGCGGGAATCCCGGGCAGCGACACGGTCTTCACACCGTCGATCTCGGCATGGGGCAGGTCGCGCTTGATCAGGCGGGTGACAGCCTGCAGCGCTTTCACGTCTTCAGGCGTGGCAAAAACATAGGCCCGTCCGCGATGGCCGGCACGGCCCGTACGTCCGATCCGGTGGACGTAGTCCTCGGCGTTGACCGGAACATCGAAGCAGAACACGTGGCTCACTCCGAACACGTCGATGCCGCGGCCGGCCACATCGGTACAGACCAGCATGTTGGCTTCGCCCGATTTGAAGGCATTCAGCGCAACCTCACGTTCACGCTGGGCCATGTCGCCTTGCATGCGCACCACGTTGAACCCGTGGCGTTTCAGCGAACGATGGAGCGTGTCGACGTCTTTCTTGCGGTTGGCAAAGATCATACAGCTCGACACTGTGTCCGATGCCAGCAGTTCCCGCAGGGCCTTGCCTTTGTCCCGTTCGTTGCCCACTGCGACCAGCCACTGTTCCACCGTTTCGGCGGGCGAAGCGGGCGGGGCCACGGTGACTTCCTTGGGATTGTGCAGGAACCGCTCGGCCAGTTTGCGCACCTCCTTCGGCATGGTGGCCGAGAACATGAGCGTGTGCCGCAGGGGCGGCAGTATGCCGCAGATCTTCTCGACGTCGGGGATGAAACCCATATCGAGCATACGGTCGGCCTCGTCGATCACGAGATGCTTCACGCCCATCATCAACAACTTGCCGCGCTCGACCATGTCGAGCAGGCGGCCTGGTGTCGCGATCAGGATATCGATGTTCCCGTTCAGCGCCTGTTCTTGCTGCTTCATGTTGTTGCCGCCGATCAGTAGGGCTGCGGCAAGGTCGGTGTGCTGGGCGTAGATCCCGAAGTTCTCGAGGGTCTGCTGCGCCAGCTCGCGCGTGGGCGACAGGATCAGGGCACGCGGCATGCGCGCCTTGGCCTTACCGCCGGCTAGGATATCGATCATCGGCAGAACGAATGCGGCAGTCTTGCCGGTTCCGGTCTGCGCACAGCCCAGCAGGTCGCGGCCCTGAAGGGCGACCGGAATGGCTTGCTGTTGAATCGGTGTGGGTTCCCGGTAACCGGCTTCTGCGATTGCCGTCAGGACTTCAGGGCTCAGGCCCAGGTCTTCAAATGTCATACCTTAAGGGGCTTCCGACGCGTCTCTCGCGTCTCCAATGGTCATTTCGCCTCTGGTGTGCGGCTTCCATACCTGTTTCGCCCCCCTTTCGTCAATCAGAAGGGGTGTTTTGGCGGCCTTCTAGGGAGCAAGAAACGGTTCTCTGCCGTTGCCTACACGGTTGGGGTCGCGCAGGGGAATCGCCTCGGTCACAGCTGCGGTGACGGCCCTCGCAAAGTTTGGATCCGACGGTGAAGACACAGCCGGCACGACCGAGTGTGCCGTCGAAATGATCCTGGCATCGTTGCAAAAGGCGAAGAGGATATGGCTTTGTCCGCTGACCGGAGCCAGATTCGAAGGCTCAACGGTCCCTGCGCAGGCGTCTTTGCCAGCCATGGTCTCCGGTGCGTCCAACACAATGGCCAAATGGAAATTGTCCCGTTCTGAGCCGTCGGGTGCATCGGTCACCCGTCCAAAGGGTAGCCACGGCATGCTGGCGACCGCTGATGTTGTCGCTTCAGACAAAGGTTGCGCATCGCCCGTTTTACCAGGCACCGTCATCACCAGACGAATGTCACGCCCGGCGCCAGCCCAATGCACGATATCCGGTGAATAGAACGGCTGGTGCTGCACATTGCGCACGACCACGCCGTTGTCGAGGCTGGCGCACGCCGACAGGACCATCAGGACAGAGAGTAATAGCACCAGCTTCATGCCCCCGATCCTGTGAGATTTCGGCCGATGGTGCGAACCACAAGAGAGCCACGTCACGGTGACGGTCGCGCGGGGTCTTTGCTTGATCCCGTTGTGGCGACGGGGAAACATCATCGAATGTCTGCACGTTTACCATTTAGTTCGCTCCTGATTGTGTTGGTCCTGGTCACTCTGCTCAACCGAAGCGCAGCCTTGCTCAGGACCATGTCCCTGCCGACACACTGGGCCGGTTCCTCGGCTTTACCGTCATCTGTGACTGTTTTCCCAGGACCCCCAGCATCTCCAGGCGCTCTATTACGCCCTGCTGGTCGAATGGTTCGGTTCCTCCTATGCCGAGGGCGCCCGGGGTTTCATGCGTGATGTCGCCGGCAACAGAGGCGGCTATCAGGGTGAAGACACGAACTGTTGACGGATCTGTCAGAACGATTTCGTCGTCACCCTCGACGACACCATGACGATGATCGACATGGACACCCAGCCTGCGGATTTCCGTGCCAGCTACAACGCTGCCTATACGCGTTGGTTTGGCGACGGGAGCAATGTAGCACGCGATATCTACGAGCACGAACCGGGTGTTGCAGTTTGGGCCAATCCCTTCTGCAAAGCATCACCATCATCGCCTGCCTGCCGAAGCGCAGGGTTGGATACCGACTGACGCCCGATCAGATATCCAGGTCGGCGACCTCACTGGCGTGCTCCTGGATGAACTTGAAGCGCAGTTCGGGTTTGCGGCCCATCAGGCTTTCGACTCGCTTGATCGTGCGTCGTTCGTCGTCTTCGGCGATGTCGACCCGCAGCATGGTGCGGCTGGCGGGGTTCATCGTGGTTTCCTTTAACTGTGCTACGGGCATTTCGCCCAAGCCCTTGAAGCGGCTGATCTCCACCTTGCTGCTGCCCTTGAAGTGACTTTCCATCAGTGCGTCCTTGTGCGCGTCGTCGCGGGCATAGACCACGTCGCCGCCCTTCGACAGGCGGTAGAGCGGCGGCACGGCAAGGAACAGATGACCCTCGCGGATCAGGTCCGGCAGCTCACGATAGAAATAGGTCATCAGCAGCGAGGCGATGTGGGCGCCGTCGACATCGGCGTCGGTCATGATGACGACGCGGTCATAGCGCAGGTCGTCACCGTTGTAGCCCTTGCCGGTGCCGCAGCCCAGGGCCTGCATCAGGTCCTGCAGCTCCTGATTGGCGCGTTTCTTGTCGTCCGAGGCGCTGGCCACGTTCAGGATCTTGCCGCGGAGCGGCAGCACGGCCTGGGTGTCGCGGTTGCGCGCCTGCTTGGCCGATCCGCCCGCCGAATCACCCTCGACCACGAAAAGCTCCGTGCCGTCGGAACCTGAGCGGGTGCAGTCAGCCAGCTTGCCGGGCAGCCGCAGCTTGCGGGCAGGGGCCTTACGCTTGACCTCCTTCTCCGCCTTCTTGCGCTGCCGTTCGTCCAGCCGGTCGATCGCGAGCTGCAACAGGTCGTTCGCCCCTTCGGGGTCGCCGGTCAAGAAGTGGTCGGCATGGTCACGAATGGCCTGGTCGACCAGCCGGTTCACATCGGCGTTAACCAGCTTCTCCTTGGTCTGCCCCTGGAACTGTGGATCGCGGATGAAAGCCGACAGCAGGATCACACCGCCGCCGACCACATCATCGGCCGAGAGCTTTTCGGCCTTCTTGACGCCGACCCGCTCGCCATAGGCGCGCAGGGCCTTGGTCAGCGCGTTGCGCATACCGTTCTCATGCGTTCCGCCCTCGGGCGTGGGCACGGTGTTGCAATAGGTCGAGATGTAGCCCTCGCCGTCATAGGGCCAGGTGATCGCCCATTCGACCTTGCCGGCATCGTCGGCCAGCGCCGCGCTGCCCAGGAACGGCTTGGGGTTCGCGGTGGGTCGCTTCTCGACAATGGCTGAAAGAAAATCACCCAGACCACCGGGAAAGTGGAACTCTGCCTCGGCCGGGGTCTCATCCTTGATCAGGGCGGCGTCGCACGACCAGCGGATTTTCACACCCCGGAACAGATAGGCCTTCGAGCGCGCCATGCGGAACAGGCGGGCCGGACGCATCACGGTGTTCTCGGTGAAGATCTCGGGGTCGGGATGGAAGATCACCGTGGTCCCACGCCGGTTCTGCACCTTGCCGGCCTGCTTCAGCTTCGAAGTCGGCTCGCCGCGGGCATAGGACTGGCGCCACAGCATTTTGTCGCGCGCGACCTCGACCGTGAGTGTGTCAGACAGCGCGTTCACGACACTGACACCGACCCCGTGCAGACCGCCGGAGGTCGCATAAACCTTGCCCGAAAACTTCCCGCCGGCATGGAGCGTGGTCAGGATCACTTCGAGCGCCGAAAGCTTCTTATTCTTCGGATGCGGGTCCGTCGGGATGCCACGGCCATTGTCGGATACCGTGCAGATGCCGTCTGACGCCAGATGCACCTCGATCCGGTCGGCATGGCCCGCCACCGCCTCGTCCATGGCGTTGTCGAGCACCTCGGCGAAGAGATGATGCAGTCCGCCGTCATCGGTCCCGCCGATATACATCGCAGGGCGCCGCCGCACCGGTTCCAGCCCCTCCAGGACCTCGATGTCCTTGGCGGAATAGCTCGATTTGGCGGCCGATTTGCTGTCGAAAAGGTCTTCCATCCTGCGCGGGACTATAGAGGGAACAAATTACCCGCCGCAAGCAGATGATGGGTGTCTGTCGGGACAACACCCTGTATGTTGTAGCTCCGCCGGATAAGTTCAAAATTACGCAGCAGCCGTGGCAGACACGATACACACCATTCCCATCTGGAAAACCTCGCTCGCATCGATCGCGGTCATCGTGGCTCATTTTGGTACCTGGTTCCGGCTCTCGGCGCTGGTATTGGGTATCATCCTGGCGATCCTCCTGGGATCCGCGCTGCTGACCATGGATGCGATGCAGGCGCTGTTCGAGCAGTTTCCGGAGATGACCAAGGCTCTGGAGCAGGTGGCCAATGGCCAGACGTCGGAAGAGGAGTTTTTGTCCCGCTACGGCGCGACACAGGATTCCATGAACCTCGTTGGTGCTCTCAACATGCTCGGCCTGCTGGTCTGGCTGGGCAGTGGCGCGATGCTGTTGGTGCGCTGGTGCCGTTTCGCGGCGCTGGGTGACGACGCGGTCGGGCGCTGGATGGTGTTGCGCTTCGGTTCGCTCGAACTCGAAATGCTGGGTGCGCTGATCATCTGGGGCCTGATTTTCTTCGTTGGTTTCATTGCGGTCTTCATCGTTGCCACGCTTGCAGTCGCTGTCGCCGGCCCCATCGGCTACGCCGTAATGTTGGTGCTTTATGTCGCGCTGTTTGTTGTGATAACCCGGCTTGCGCTGCTGTTTCCCCAGGTCGCCTGCAACGGCGGGCTCGACCTGTTTGCCGTCTGGCGGCGGACCCGGGGCAACACTTGGCGGATCTTCTGTGTGGCGCTGAACATCGGCTTTTTGTCGTTTGTTGTCCTCCTGATCGGCATGGCCTTGGTGGGTTTTGTGCTCTACGCCGCGATGCCTGAGGGCGTGTTCAAGCGAGATGCCGATATCGAACAGGCCATCGCCGACATGCTGCCGCTGTGGATCATCCTGTCCTCGTTATTCAACGTGCTGTTTGTTGCCGGCCACGTCGTGTTCGCCGCCATGCTGGGCCTCATTCATGCACAGGTTGTGGCGCGGCCGGAGGATCATTTTATTTGAGGCACCGCACAGTGTGATCCGCAGGGTGCGAACACTGTCGCCAATGTTGCTTGCCCTGTGTTACCGCTTCTCGTTATGACGGCGACACCGATAATCCGCCCCCTGCAGCTCGTCTGGCAGTCCTATGTCGTGACCTTTCGAGGTCTCGACACGATCCTGCGCCTGAGCTGGTTTGCGGCACTGCTGCTTGCGATCGTGGGCCGCATCGTCAGTGGTGAACTGCCGGAATCTGTGGCCGGTACCGAGACCGAAACACTCCCGGCCAGTTATATGCTGGTGTTTTCGATCCTCGCCATCGTGACGGCCATGGTTCACGCCATGGTCGCGGTCGGCTGGCATCGCGCGATCCTTCGCGATGAACACCAGGAAAACCGACGCATTTACTTCAGGCTCGGCCGGAACGAACTGCTCTACACGGTCGCAGCGGTGTTTCTGATGGTCTTCGTGATGATGGCAGTGTCCATTGTGCCGATGGTCTGGACCTCTTCGGGCGCCGATCCGGTCTCCATGACCGTGGCCATGGTCATGGGCCCGGGCCTGGTGCTGATGCTGGTTGGTCGCAGCCTTCTGGTGCTTCCGGCTATCGCTATAGGACGCGGGGCTGATCTCGCCCTGAGTTGGCGCGCCACCTCGGGGCAGGTGTTCCGCGTCGCGGCTGTGCTGGCATTGATGGTCGTGCCTCTGGGCCTGATTGATCTGGCGATTATCGAGATCGTCACCAGCGTCGCCGAGCGCGACCTCGGCGTCGTTCTCAACATGCTGGCGAGCTTTGTGGTCACCACTGTGCTGATCGTGATGGTCTCGACCATCGTCTCCGCCGCCAGTCTGCTTTACCGCGAGCTGGTTGATCCTCTCACGGACCCTAGGGTCTTCGACTGACGCTCAGTTGGCGCGAGCGGTCAGCTCTCGTTGCTCTTGAGATAGCGCCAGATCGCGAAGGCCACGAAGAGGGCGACGGCGATCGCCATGGCAGCGATGAAGCCGTCGGGGTCCCAAAGGTCCATGCCGATCCCGGCGATCACGGGGCCGGCCAGGCTGCCGACGTGGGTTGCCATGACAAAGGCGGCGGTCGCCATGCCGAGTTGGGCCGGGCCAAACTTTTCACCCAGCCGCACCAGGCCCACCGTGTAGAAGCCGCTGCCTGCACCGCCCCACACGATCAGCAGCGCCCAGGTTATCCAGACCGAGGTGAAAACAAGCGGCAGCATCAGAATGGCGGCCAGTGTGATGACGCCGCAGATAATCAGGAGCACGCGGCGGTCCATCCTGTCGGCCAGCCAGCCGATGCCCATCGGGGCCGCGGTACCGCCGATCACGAGCGCGGAAAGCAGGCTCACCGCGTCGCCTTCGATCAGGCCGCTGCGCACGCCGTAGATCGGAAGCTGCACAAACAGCGCGACAAAGATGATGCCCTCAAGCAGGGCGCCGGCCATGGGGGTCGGCGCATCGCGGACCGTCTGTAGCAGCCGCGTCTTGTGCGAGCCGCTGGCGTCGGGCGCGGTGCCGAAGGCAAAAAACAGGGGCGACATGGCCGCCACGATCAGCCCGGCGCTGATGTAGAAGGGCAGGTTGGTCGCCGTGCCGGTCCAGCCCAGCACTAGCGGTCCGCAGATCATCCCGGCCGAAAACAAGGCGCCGTTTAGTCCCAGAACTTTGCCCCGGTTGGCGTCGGTGACCGCGGCGTTGACCCAGATCTCACTGCCGACCCAGTGGAACAGCATGCCCAGGCCCATCAGGAAGCGCAGACCCAGCCAGACCCAGGTGTCGTCGTTTAGCGTGAAGGCCAGGATGACCGCGATGTCGATCGCACCGGACAGAAACAGCACGCCCAGCAGTCCCATCCGCCGCGCGAGCCTTGGGACCAACGGCGCGAACATGATGGCCGCGATGTAGGGCACGGCGGCGTTGATGCCGTTGAATGTGGTCGACACCCCGCGTGCCTCGAGATTTAGCGAGATCAGCGGGTTGAACAGCCCCACATTCACCCCGATCACCAGCATCCCCATCAGCACCGCCGCAAGGCCGCGCCGCCTCTGTGCTGGGGTGAGGGTGCTGGACGTTTCTGTGGCCTGTTGTGTCACGTGTTGTTCTTTCTCCTCCCTTCGAGGGAGGCTGGTGGGCGGGCGACCCTACAGCGAAAGCGCTTAGTATAGAAAATGAAGAAGGGGCGCGGACCTTGCGGTGCCGCGCCCCTTTCTAGGTCGGTCTGGTCTGTGGGATCAGACGCTGTAGTACATGTCGAACTCGACCGGGTGGGTCGTGATCTCGAAGCGCTGGACGTCTTCCATCTTCAGATCGATGTAGCCGTCGATCAGGTCGTCGGAGAACACCTCGCCTTTCTTCAGGAAGTCGCGGTCGGCATCCAGGCTCTCAAGCGCCTCGCGCAGGCTGGCGCAGACGGTGGGCACGTCCTTGAGCTCTTCGGGCGGCAGGTCGTAGAGATTCTTGTCCATCGCGTCGCCGGGATGAATCTTGTTCTCGATGCCGTCCAGGCCCGCCATCATCATCGCCGAGAAAGCGAAGTAGGGGTTGGCCGTGGGATCGGGGAAACGAACCTCGACACGCTTGGCCTTGGGGGAGGACGCAAACGGAATGCGGCACGAGGCCGAACGGTTGCGCGAGCTGTAGGCCAACAGGACCGGCGCCTCGAAGCCCGGAACCAGACGCTTGTAGCTGTTGGTAGAGGCGTTGGTGAAGGCGTTCAGTGCCTTGGCGTGCTTGATGATGCCGCCGATGTAGTAGAGCGCCATCTCGGAAAGATCGGCATAACCGTTACCGGCGAAGAGCGGCTTGCCGTCCTTCCAGATCGACTGGTGGACATGCATGCCCGAGCCGTTGTCGTACATCACGGGCTTGGGCATGAAGGTCGCCGTCTTGCCGTAGGAGTGCGCCACGCGGTGCACGACGTACTTGTAGGTCTGCACCAGATCGGCGCAATCGAGTAGCGTGCCGAAGGTCATGCCCAGCTCATGCTGGCCCGGAGCGACCTCGTGGTGATGCTTGTCGATCGGCACGCCCATCTGGGCCATCACCGTGAGCATCTCACCGCGCAGTTCGCCGGCGCTGTCGACCGGGGCCACGGGGAAGTAACCGCCCTTGTCGCGCGGTCGATGGGCCAGGTTGCCGTCGTCATAGTGGGTGCTGTCGTTGTAGGGGCCTTCCTCGGAATCGAGGTGATAACCCATGGCATGCGGCTCGGTGGAAAACCGCACGCTGTCGAATACGAAAAATTCCAGCTCCGGACCGAAAAAGGCGGTGTCGCCGATCCCGGTATAGGCCAGATAGGCCTCGGCGCGCTTGGCCGTGGAGCGGGGATCGCGGTCATAGGGCTGGCCCGAGGCCGGCTCCAGGATGTCGCTGTTCATGATCAAGGTGGGCTGCGGCTCGAACGGGTCCATCACGGCCGACGCGGGATCGGGCATCAGCGTCATGTCGCTTTCGTTGATCGCCTTCCAGCCGGCAATCGATGAGCCGTCGAACATGATGCCGTCGGTGAAGACGTCTTCATCGATCATGCGCGCGGCCATGGTCAGGTGCTGCCACTTGCCCCGGGGGTCGGTGAAGCGCAGATCGATATAGGGGATTTCTTCGTCCTTGATCCTCTTCAGAATGCTCTCGGCGTCAGACATGGGAACTCCTGGGGTCTAGGGTGATGTGGATGCTGATGGTTGGAGGAGGCTCAGACGGCGTCGGGGCCGCGTTCGCCGGTACGGATGCGGATGGCGTCCTCGACGGGGATGATGAAGATCTTGCCGTCGCCGATGCGGCCGGTGCGGGCCGCGTCCTGGATCGCCTGGACGGCGCGGTTGACCATGTTGTCGTCCACGACCAGTTCGATCTTCACTTTGGGCAGGAAATCGACGACATATTCAGCACCGCGGTAGAGCTCCGTCTGACCCTTCTGGCGGCCGAACCCTTTCGCCTCGGTCACGGTCAAACCCTGCAGGCCGACCTCGTGAAGCGCTTCCTTTACCTCGTCCAGTTTGAACGGCTTGATCACGGCTTCGATTTTTTTCATCGCGCACATCCTTTGAACACGCGCAAAGAAAAGCAGGATGTGTGCCAGACAAAGAAAGAATCATAAAATATTTAAAAACAAGGGTTACTGCTATTTTCTCATATTATTTCTTCACTAAACTTGCACAAATTCTGTGCAGTTGCTCACGCTTTGGGCGGGAGATCGCCAGCCAGCACCGCCACTACGTCGGCGAAGGTTTCGAGCGCCGTCTCACCATTTGGGGTGACGGCATAGATGCCGCGTTCTACCCGTTCGAACCAGCCGTAGACATCGCGTTGCAGGATCGCGGCAGCCTTCTCGACACCGGCGTCGTCGCGCAGAGCCCGCGGGCTAGACGGGCCGTATTCTGAGAGGTGATGCGCACAGCGCAAGGCATCCTGTCGATAGGCTGTGACCACGGTGCGTCCGCGTCCGCCGCCGACATTGGGATCGCCGACCCGGCGCTGGAACTCACCCAGCAGCCGCTGCTTTTTCTTTGGCTGTTTGCGGGGCTGGTAGGGTGCGGGGTCCAGCATGACTTCGATGCGCCCCCTTCGGGCTTCTACAAACAGAAGCCCCAATCCCAGCATCCGGCAGAGCTTCAGCACACTGTGGCGATGTTGCGCCCAGACACCGCGGCCACTGCCGCGCGGTGTCGGGATCGCGAGATAGACGAGATCGCTCAGCGTTTGGCGCTGTAGGCCCTGGAAGACCAGGGGCAGGGTGAAGCCAAGCTTGAGCTCCACGATCACCGGCTCGGCATCCTCCTTCACCGCGACCAGATCGCAGCGCCCGACCTCGCCTTTGACGGAGTAGCCCTGGCCTTCGAGGAAGGCTTTGACAGGTTCGTAGAGATCGGTTTCCCGCAAATCACCCATAGTGTGTCCGAACTGTTGCCACGATGCGCCGAGTTCGGCAAGGTCGCGCCGGTTTCCAGGGAGAAGAGCATGAAACCGGCCAACAACACCATGGCGGGCCTGGGCACGACCGTCTTTGAGGTCATGTCGCGCCTGGCGATGGAGTACGGCTCGATTAATCTGGGGCAGGGCTTTCCGGATCAGGACGGGCCCGAAGATGTGCGCCGCATTGCTGCCGATGCTCTGCTCGAGGGACCCAACCAGTACCCGCCCATGACCGGCCTGCCGGAGCTGCGCCAGGCGATCCAGGCGCACGCCCGGCGCTTCTATAGTCTGGACTACGACTGGCGGAGCGAGATCGTGGTGACATCCGGGGCGACCGAGGCTCTGGCCGACTGCTTCTTCGGACTGCTCAACCCCGGCGATGAGGTGATCCTGCTGGAGCCGCTCTACGACTCCTATCCGCCCATCGTCGAGCGGTCGGGTGCCGTGCCGCGCTACGTCAGCCTGCAGCCGCCCGAGTGGTCGCTGCCGCTGGCTGAGCTCGAAGCGGCGTTCGGTCCGAAGACCAAGATGATCCTTCTCAACAATCCGATGAACCCGGCGTCGAAGGTGTTCCGCCGCGAGGAACTCGAAACCATCGCCCGGCTCTGCATTGAGCACGATGTCATCTGCCTGTGCGATGAGGTCTACGAGCACCTGCTGTTCGACGGTCTGCAGCACATTCCGATCGCCGGCCTTCCGGGCATGCGCGAGCGCACGCTGCGGATCGCCTCCGCGGGCAAGATCTTCTCCCTCACGGGCTGGAAGGTCGGCTGGATCGAAGGCCCGGCCGAGCTGATGGGCGTGATTGCCAAGACCCACCAGTTCATCACCTTCACGACGCCGCCCAATCTGCAGAAGGCGGTCGCCTACGGTTTGGCCAAGGACGACAGCTACTTCGAGGGCTTGGCAGGCGGCATGCAGGCCAAGCGAGACCGGCTCGTCGCGGGTCTCGAGAAGGTCGGGTTCGATGTGTTGCCGTCAGAAGGCACCTATTTCGTCAGTGCGGATTTCCGGCCGCTCGGGTTCAACGGCACCGATGTGGAGTTCTGCCGTCACATCACGGTCGAGGCCGGGGTGACGGCGGTGCCGGTCAGCGTTTTTTTTAGGTCGGCCAAGGTCGAAGACCTGGCCCGGTTCTGCTTTTCCAAGCAGGACGCGATCCTCGATGACGCCAGCAAGAAACTCAGCGACCACTTCGGTGCCTGAAGAACGAAGAAGGCTCACACAAGGTCGCACCGCGACGCCTGTATGAGCCTACCTCTTGGCCAAACAGTACCCTGGGGCACTGCGGCTCTTACATGCCCAGTTTCACCTCTTCCCACAGTAGGATGTACTTTTCGTCGAACTCCGGCGGGATCGGAGCCAGGATGCCTTTGGCCAGGAAGGCCTCGGGATCGCTGAGGCCGGTCTCGGCAATCCGCTCGGCCGGAACCATGTCGAAGGACTTTTCGTTCGAGGCACCGTAGCTGTAGGCGTCGATCAGATAGGCGCCGGCCTCGGCCGACATCATGGCGTCGAGGAAATCGTAGATCTTCTCGTCGCTTGCGGTGCGGGATTCCTGGTTGGCCAGCACGAAGCCGCAAACCCAGTTGCGCGCACCTTCCTTGGGCGCCATGTACTTCACCGGCAGCCCCTGGTCGCTGACCGTCTTGTAGAGGTCGTTCCAGGCATAGGTCGCGACCAGTTCACCATTGACCATGGCCTGTCCGGCTTCCGACTGGCTCTCCCAGTAGAAGCGCAGCAGTTCCCTCTGCTTTTCGAGCAGCACCCGGATTTCGGCGAGCTGTTGGTCGTTGAGGGAATCGAGGTTGGTGAAACCGAGTACCTGGGCCGCGACCTGCACCCCGGGCTGCGGGGCATCGTAAGTCGCCAGCCTGCCTTTGTAGCGCTCGTCAAACAGCAGGCCCCAGGATTCCTCCTCAATGTCGACAAGGTCGGTGCGGTAGAGGATCGACGAATTGCCCCAGTCCCAAGGAATGAAAAGACTCTCGCCGTTTGGGGTCTTGGTCGAGCTGATGTTCCTGAGGGGCTCGAAGTAGTCACCCCAGTACTTCAGGCGTGAGGTGTCGATCGGCTCGATGATTCCCGCGGCATACCATTCGGTGACGCTGCCCGAGCAGGGGTGAATCACATCGACCTGAAAGCCAGCCAGGATCTTGCTCTTGGCTTCCGAGGTTCCGCTGAAGTAGCTGATGTCAGGCGATACGCCGTGTTTGTCGATGTACGCCTGATGGAACTCCGGCAGTTCGTAGCCCGCCCAAGTGAAGTACTCGACCTCGTTGCCGTCCTGTGCTGACGCACCCTGTCCGCCGAGCGAAGTGGCCGCAAGGCTCAACCCGAGCGCGCTCATTGTCTTGTGCAGCGTGCGGCGGTCCATGCGGCCTGAAAGCAGTTGGTCGACTGGGTCACGTGAAACCATGATGTTATCTCCCGAATTCGTTGATAGCTGAGGTGGCCTTGAAATTGGCTCTTGCTCTTGTTGTAAAGACTAACAGCGAATCAGTATCGTGGCGAATCCGGTGCAGGGCGCGAAGTATTCAGGGTGCCGCACTGGGAGAATGGTCACCCCGCGCGCGGATGTTGTCGCCTGGACCGTCAGGCGCCGTTCAGCACCAACGCCCTTTCCTGAAGGCGTACATCATGGCTGGGCGTTCACATGCCCAGGTCACGGCGCGTTCTGCTTGTTAACTGATGCCGGTGAAACCGGGTTCTACCAAGTGTGGACCGGACCGCTGTCGATGTGAACTAAGTTTGAGTGGGGGTAGTGACCCACGCCGCCTGCGGCGACGTCAAGCGCAACCCAGTGGATCTGGCTTGACGTGCGGTCCGAAAGGCGCACGTCCACGTCCTGGCCGTAGAGGGGGGTAGCTGTTCTTGGCGACACTGGCACCGGCCTCGGCCAGAGCTTCATTGGTTGCCGGAAAACTCGGTGTCACACCCGGTGCAATCTCACAGCACATCCGGGCCCTGGAGAATTGGGCGGGCGTTGCGCTCTTCGAGCGGCGCTCGCAGGGCGTCCGGCTTACGGCTGATGGCTTGTGTTTGGCACCGGAGTTCGAACAGGGGTTTGATGCGTTGGGTCACGCGGTGCGAAACCTCAGGGCGTCGGCCGGTAAGCACTTCTTTCAGGTCGCGGCATTGCACAACTCTGGCTCATGCCGAGATTGCCCGGGATCAGAAAGGCGCTGCCTGACACGTCAGTCGCAGTGACGGTGCTCGAAGATGCCCCCAATCTTTCGCGAGACTTGTTTGATCTGAGTCTGTTCATGAGTCAGCCGACCGGCGACTGCGGTGAGACTGTGATAGCCGAGGATCAGATTTTCGGGTTTGTACACCGGGCCTTGCCAAGAACATCCATAAGCACAGTGACCTCGGTTTCCATCCTCTCCTGCACGACGACACCTGGTCGGAAGACTGGGCCGTGTGGTGTGTTTCCGTGTCCTGCCTGCTTCCCGATATCCAGAGAGGTTCTAGATACTCCCAATTACAGCATTGCCCTTGCCGAGGCTTTGGCTGGAGCCGGAATCCTGATTGGGCATCACCTCTTGGTCGAGGACTCAATTCGTCGGGGCGATCTGGTCAGGCCGTTTCCACAGACCTGGCGCTTGTGACAGAAACCCCGGAGTTGGAGTCATCCATTGGGAACCACACGAAGGTGCTCGATGCGCTTGTTCGATCTTTGCACTAGCCCAGATAATCGCTGATCCGCTGGGCGGCTTTGCGGATGTTGTCCATGGATGCAGCATAGGAAAAGCGCACAAAGCCTTCGCCCATCGCGCCGAAGCTGGTGCCATGGATGGTCGCCACGCCGCAGGTTTCCAGAAGGTCGTGGCCCAGATCGCGGGACGTGCGTCCGGTGCCCTCGATATTGGGAAAGGCATAAAACGCACCCCCTGGCCTGATACAGCGGAAGCCGGGCAGGGCATCCAGCAAGTCGACAATGACCTCACGCCGTTGGGCAAAGGCTGCACGCATGGTCTCCACACTGTCCTGCGGCCCCTCGAGCGCGGCGATACAGGCCATCTGGGTTGCCGCGTTGGTGCAGGAGTTGGCATTCACGATCATCTTTTCGATGTAGGGCACCAGGGCGTCGGGCCAGATGCCGTAGCCCGCGCGCCAGCCGGTCATGGCATAAGTCTTCGACCAGCCGTCCAGCACGATCACCCGATCCCGGATGCTCTCATAGTCCAAAAGGCTTTTGTGCCGGCGCTTGTCGAACAGCAGCCGGCTGTAGATTTCGTCCGAGAGAACAGCAACCTCGGGGAAGGCTTCGAGGCCTGCGACCAGGCGGTCGAGTTCGGCGTCGTCGATCACACCGCCTGTGGGGTTGCCGGGGCTGTTGATGATGAGGAGACGGGATCTGTCGTTCAGCCGCGCCAGCACCTCGTCGGCCCGAAACGAAAATCCGGTGCTCTCATGAAGTTCGATCGGAACCGCCGTGGCGCCGCCGTAGCGGATCATCGATTCGTAGATCGGAAAGCCGGGATTGGGATAGAGAATTTCGGCGCCGGGTTGGCCGAACATCAGGATGGCGAAGAACATCGTCATCTTGCCGCCCGGCACCACCATGACCTGCTCGGCCGATACCGAGACACCGCGGTGGCGAAGCACATCTGCGGAGACGGCCTCGCGCAGAGCCATCATGCCCGGTGCCGGCGTGTAGCCGTGATGACCGTCTCGCAGGGCCCTGATTCCGGCCTCCACGATGTGTTCGGGTGTGCGGAAGTCGGGTTGGCCGATCCCCAGATTGATGATGTCGTGTCCCTGGGTCGCCAGCTCCGTGGCACGCGCAAGAACGGCGAAGGCGGATTCAGAGCCCATGTTTTGGAGATTGTCGGCAGGGATCATGAAAACGGTCCGCCTGTTCCGGGTGCAGATATCGCTGCCGAGAATGTTGACCACGGCAGGCCTTCATCGTACAGACGCGCGCCCGCCCAAGGTGCGCGCCATGTCAATTCATGTCATCGTGCCCTGCCTGCGGCAACCCCGGTGGTGGCTATAGCTCAGTCGGTTAGAGCGCCTGGTTGTGGTCCAGGAGGTCGTCGGTTCGAATCCGACTAGCCACCCCATCCCTTCCCAAATGTGATCGACAAGAGCTGTGCGTCTACCGTGTGTGCTCGTTAGCATGCGCCATGCTTCGTTGTTTCGTTCTTGCCCTGTCATTCGCTGCCTGCATGCTAGCTGCCCAAGCGTTCTGGGATCCCATCACGGCGGAATGCCAACCGCCTGCCGTGGAAGGGACAGGGGAGGCGATCGATGGCGACACGCTGATGCTGACCCGCACGAACGGGCTGACCGATGTGGTCCGGCTGGTCAGTATCGAGGCGCCGGAGCTCTACCAGGTATGCCGGGTTGATGGTGAGTGGTGGTCCTGCGGGATCGAGGCGCGCGACACCCTGGCCGCGTTGCTCGAGGGGCGCCAGCTCAGCTGCCTGCCGTGCGGCTACGAGCCCGATGGCGCACAGACGATGCTGTGTCGCGACGGCGAGTTCGATATTGGTGAACATGTCCTGCGCGCGGGCATGGGGACATCTGATGCCTATTTCGCGAACAATCTTCAGTCCGCCGAGTCGCGGGCCTTCAGCGCCGGGCGCGGCGTGTGGCAGGGCGATTGGGTCCACCCCAAAGCCTGGCGCGAAGGGCAACGGCTGGGCTACAACCCCTGTACCGGTTGCCTGTTCCCGGAATGAAGGATCTTCGAACAATCCCGGTTGCCAGCCGCGCGCGACGATGGTGTCATGGCAGCATGATCAAATCCCCATGGACGATGCTCGTTGCCGCCGCTTTTGTTTTGGCTTTGGTGACCGGCGAAGCGCGTGCCGGATGCAATGACCTGCCCGAGCCGGGGGTCGACTGGCGCACCTGTGACCTGACCGGCGTCGACTATTCCGGTCTGGAGGTGTTTGGCGCGAACCTGCGCAACGCCGCCCTCAGCAGTGCCGACCTGGCTGCGGGTGACTTCCGCGAGATCAACGGTTATCGCACGCGTTTTGTTGAATCGATCCTGGTTGATGCGTTGTTCGATGGTGCTTTGCTCACGGCCGCACGGTTTGATCGGGCCGATCTCACGGGAGCATCGATGCGGGATGTTTCGGCGCGTGACGCCAAGTTCCTCTTTACTAATCTCCGCGGTGTCGACTTCACCGGCGCGAACCTGCGAGACGCGGATTTCACGGGAGCCGATCTGTCAGGCGCGATCTGGACCGACGGCGAACGCATCTGTGCCGAAGGGTCATCCGGCCTCTGTCGTTAAGGTAGGTTTTTGTGGCTGAGTTTGTCTGCCCGTTTTGCAACGATCCCACTGCATACCCCGTTGACGTTCACGGTCATGTTCAGTGTTCGGTCTGCCACACCAATGTCGATCTGTGCTGCGGGGGAGCGCCCTGTGTTGCGCCCCAATCCCGGACTACCGAGCCCGGCGAAGCCTGACCGCACCGCCGGCCAGAGCCAAGCCCGGCAGCACCAGAACAATGCCAGCAATGGTGAACGAGCCCGGTTCCTCGGCCAGCAGCAGCCAGGCCTGAAGCGTCGCGAGCACCGGCACCAGAACCATCACCAGAGCTGATCGCTGCGGACCGATTGTGCGGATGGCGCCGGTGTAGAGGATTGGCGCGACGGCTCCGGCCAGGAGCCCCTGGTAGACAAGCTGCAGGATGGATTCGTGCCAGGGAGCCACGGGGATCATCGTGGGGTCGGAGGCCAGCACCAGTGGCACGTACCAGAGCATCGGGATCACCGCGATGACGGCCACGTTTGTGAGAGGGCGCAGGCCGTAGAACCGCGTGCCCACCGTGAAGGCCGCCCACATGAAGGCGCCCACGATGAACCAGGCGTAGCCCTGCCAGGCGCCGCCGCTTGTTTGGTCAAGGCCGAGCAGGGCCAGGGACGCCACGACCAGAACTAGACCCAGCACACGTGTTCCGTCCGGCCGCTCCTTCAGCCAGGCCCAGCCAAGCAGGGTTGCGAACACCGCCAAGCAGCCCGGAATGATCACCGCGCCCTGGGCTGCCGGAGCCGTCAGCAGGCCGCCGACCGACGTCAGGCTGTAAGGCACGCCGCCCATCATCGAGAGCACCAGCAGGGGCCGCCATCCCGCTGCCAGCAGTTCGCGCCGCCGGGCAATGAACACGGGCAGCATGATCAGGCCGGAACCGACGAAACGCAGTAGCGTCACATCTGACACCAGCAGCGTGTTGGTCGCACCATAACGCGACGCGACCATCCAGCCGCTCCAGATCACGGCAACCAGAACAGCGAATGCAAACCCGGTCACAAGAGTCCGCCGGTCCGGGGATAAGGGCAGGGACATGGCCCCTCGTTACGGCGTTGTCGGGACAACGTCCACCAAATGTCCTGACAGGGAGCTGTCAGCCGGCCCGTGACACGGTGCGCGCCAGTCAGATTGCGGGACTCCCTTGAAAATATCCCAACCACAGGCGTCTCTGGGACGCCTCCTTGTCATCGGCTCCGCGGTGGCCTGGAGTTTTGCCGGCACCTTCACCAAGGGCGTCGAGGCTAATGTCTGGACGGTTCTGTTCTGGCGCGGCCTGTTGGCGGCCGGCATGATGCTGGCCTATCTCGCATGGCGGCACGGTCCCAGCGACATCATCGATGCGACGAAACTCGGCGCGCCTGATTTGGCTGGGGCCACCGCCGGCTGCGTGGCAACGATCTGTTTCATCGCGGCCTTGAAGAACACCGCCATCGCGAATGTCGGCATCATCTATGCCACGGCCCCCTTCGCGGCTGCGGGGATCGGTTGGCTTTTGATGCAGGAACGCCCGGCGCTTGCCACGATGGTGGCTGCCGGATTCTGTCTTGTCGGTGTTGTTGTTATGGTCAGCGGTTGGGCCGGGACGCCCAACCTCACGGCGACATGCTGGCGATCGCCATGACCGTTCTGATGGCAACCAATGATGGTCATCATGCGCCGTTGGCCCGACCGGCCGATGACGCTGGCCGTCGGGCCGGTTTCGAGCCTGCAGCTTGTCGCGGTTGGTTGGGCCATGACCAACCCGTGGAACGTCTCGCTCGAGGAGTTCGTGCTCCTCGCCGGTTTCGGACTCGCTCACGCCGCCGCGCTGATTATGCTCGCCGAAGACGTGCGTCGGATCAAAGCGTCAGAAGCCGGACTTCTGGGTGCGCTTGAAATGCCGCTTGTTCCGCTCTTGGGCTGGCTTTTCCTTTCGGAAATTCCGGGCGCGCCCACCTTTGTGGGTGGCGCCATCGTGATGGTGACATTGGGCTGGTGCCTTGCCTCGAGCCAACGCGGCGCGTCATCTTAGGGAGTCGATTGAACGCGTGCGTCGGACTGATCTCGTGGAGGACAGATGCGTTTCTGTCTCTTTGTCGTAGCCCTGATGATCGCTATCTCGCAGCCGGCCCAAGCCTGCGACAGTCGAATGTCTGCTGCGTCGACGCCCTTTGCACATCTCGTGGACCGCACGACGCAGATTGTGTTGGCCAAAGTGATTGGCGTAAGAAACGCTCACGATTACTTCGTGATCTATGCCTTCGAAACGATTGATCTGTTCCGCGGCGACCTCGGCGCGGCCTTCGAGGTTCAGCTCGCGGCGCCACTGGACGTCAATGAGGGTGATTTTCAAGGCCACAACGATCCGGAGTTCTGAGAGGAAGAGGGAGGCCGTTCCTCCAAAGGTCCGGACTGTCTGATCTATGCCTCTTTCGAAATCGGCTCAACCTACCTGCTGTTTGTTGATCGTCCCCATCACATCAAGGGCTTCGAGCGTATCGATAGCGACAATGACACATGGCTAAGGACCGTCCTTCATGCCCTGGACGTGCCATGAATGGGGAACCGGCCCGCGCCGGTCACGCCTTCGCCAGCGCCTGATCGAGATCGCGAATGAGGTCGGAGGCGGTCTCGATGCCGATGGAGACCCGGATCGTGTCATCGCTGGCGCCGGCCGCGGCGCGCTGTTCCGGCGTAAGCTGGCGGTGGGTCGTGCTGGCCGGATGCAGGATCAGGCTGCGGGTATCACCGATGTTGGCGAGATGGCTGAAGAGGTTGGAAGCTTCCACCATCTTGCAGCCGGCTTCGAACCCGCCCTTCACGCCAAAGGTGAAGACACTTCCAAAGCCGTTCTTCAGGTATTTGTTGGCGAGTTTGTGATAGGGGCTCGATTCCAAACCGGCATAAGACACCCAGTCGACCTTCGGATGCGATTCCAGAAAATGGGAAATTTCCATCGCATTGTCGCAGTGCCGCTGCATTCTCAGAGGCAGGGTCTCGCAGCCTGTGATCAGGTTGAAGGCGTTGGCCGGCGACAGCGCCGGGCCGAAATCACGCAGGGCGACGGCACGGGTTTTCATGGTGAAGCCGAAGTCGCCGAAGGTCTCGGCAAAGGCCAGTCCGTGATAGGCCGGTTCCGGTTCGGTCATGCCCGGAAACTTGCCGCTGGCGAACCAGTCGAATTTGCCGGATTCCACGACCACGCCACCCATGGAATTGCCGTGTCCGCCGATGAACTTGGTGGCCGAATGGATCACGATATCGGCCCCCCAGTGGATCGGCTGGCAGAGCCAGGGCGTCGCCAGGGTGTTGTCAACAACAACGGGGATGGCGTGGCTGCGGGCAAGTTCCGCCAGCGGCTCCAGGTCGACAATCACGCCGCCGGGATTGGCCAGCGCCTCGACAAAGATCGCTTTTGTCGTGGGACCGATTTTTTCCTCGACCGCGCTTATGTCGTTGGGATCCACGAGATCGGCCTGCCAGCCCAGCTTGGCGAAGGACTTGGTGAATTGGGTAACCGATCCGCCATAGAGGAACTTGGAGGCCACGACGTGATCGCCGGGTTCAAGCAGGGTGAAGAAGGCAATGAACTGGGCGGCATGGCCTGAGGCGCAGGCCACCGCGGCCCGGCCATCTTCAAGATTAGCAATACGCTCTTCCAGCACCGCGACCGTGGGGTTGGTCAGGCGCGAATAGATGTAGCCGAATGTCTGGAGATTGAAGAGCGAGGCAGCGTGATTGATGTCGTCGAAGACATAGCTGGTGGTCTGGTAGATCGGCGTGGCGCGTGCGCCGGTGGTCGCATCCGAGCGTGCTCCGGCATGCACCGCGCGGGTTTCAAGGCCGTAGTCGTTGTCGTCCGAACTCATGGTGATCTACCAGCGTGTGTAGGGGTCGCCGTCGGCGTCATAACTGCATTCGGATGCTGCATCACACAGCGAGCCGAGCCAGGCCTGGCCGGTTCTCTGCCAGTCGATCGAGGCACAGCCTGAAAGCAGCAGCCCTGCGAGCACGACAGCGAGATGGGGTAGGGGCTTCATATTTTCAGAGCTTTGGCACTTATGATGCCGGAGTTGATGCCGCCCCAGGACAGTTCACCGGACAGTCGGCCGTATTCGATCTTCGGGCAGCGATCCATAACCACATCCATGCCGGCCGCCTCGGCGCGACAGGCCGCCTCTTCATTGATTACGCCGAGCTGCATCCAGATCGTGTCAATCCCCTTGGCCTCTTTCAGAGCGATGGCCTCGTCAACGATCAGGCGGGCGGCCCCGGAGGCCCGGAAGATGTCAACCATCTCAAACGGTGCAGGGACCTCCTCGAGCGAGCCATAAACGGTTTCGCCCAGGATCACCCCTCCGGCGGCCACAGGGTTGACCGGGATGACGCGGTAACCTTTTGCCTGGAGATACTTCATCGCGAAGGAGCTGGGGCGAACCCAATTCGGGCTGGCGCCGACCATCGCGATGGTCCGGCAGCGCCGCAGGATCGCGCGCAACCAGTTATCGTCATAGTGGCTGTGGCCCACGCTCATTCGCCCTTCCAGACCGGTTCGCGTTTTTCGAGGAAGGCATCGATGCCCTCTTCAGCATCGCGCGCCAGCATGTTTTCGGTCATGACCTTGCTGGCATAGATATAGGCGTCGTCGAGCGGCATTTCGAGCTGGCGGTAGAACGCTTCCTTGCCCACAGCCAGGGTCAGGGGCGACTTGGATGCGATCGTTGCCGCGAGCTCCTGCGTCGCATTTGCCACATCGTCCTGAGCCACGACACGGTTCACCAGACCGAAGGCCAGGGCCTGCTGGGCATCGATCATCTCGCCGGTCAGCAGCATCTCCATGGCGTGCTTGGCTGCCACATTGCGCGAAAGCGCGACCATCGGCGTGGAGCAGAACAACCCGATGTTGACCCCAGGCGTGGCAAAGCGGGCCTCGGCACCCGCGACGGCAAGATCGCAGCTCGCGACAAGCTGACAGCCTGCCGCCGTGGCAATGCCATGCACGCTGGCGATCACCGGCTTGGGCAGCCGCACGATCCCGGTCATCAGGTTGCTGCACTGTTCGAACAGGCTCTCATAGTTGCTGCGCCCCGGGTTGGCACGTACTTCCTTGAGGTCATGACCGGCACAGAACCCGGGTCCGGCGGCATCGAGGATCACGACGTGAACAGAGCGGTCGGCCGCGATCGAGACGATTTCGTCCTGCAGCGCGGCCATCAGCCCGAGTGAGAGTGCATTGCGCTGCTTCGGGCGGTTCAGGGTCAGCCGGGCGATGCCGTTGTCATCCTGGCGAAGAAGAATGGGGTCACTCATAGTGCCACTCTGTCAGGCTGCCAGCCGCGCGGCAATCACCGCACGGTCGTCGCGTTCGGCGCGCAGGATCCCGTCGACCAGGCTGTGGCTCATCGGATCGATCCGACCATCGAGCAGAGCAAGCCCCGACTCGAGGGCGCTGATCGCCGTATCATGGGCGGCGCAGGCTGCGGCATCGGCGCCCTGTTCATCTTTGTGAAGCGTAATCGCGCCATGTCCTTCAGCAGAGGGGATGCCGCCGAGATCAAGCAGCCGTTCCAGCAGGGCTTCGGAGCGATACATCATGGAGAGCGCACCGTTCAGCTCTCGTTCGGCGAGTTCCTTGCGTCCCTGACCATCGAAAATCAGGCTGTGAAAGAAAATTTGGCTCACCGCTGAGGTCATGGTTGCAAGGGCCATGTTGGCCGCCTTGATCGCGGCTTCGGCACCGCCGGGCTTGGGCAACAGGAACTTGGCGTTGCGAGGTTCTTCGTCGACAGACCCATCCTCCAGAGCCTGCTCAAGGACGGCCAGATCGGCCCATTCCTTGCCAAGGATGTCCTCAAGCACGGCACGGGCTGCTTCATCGCTGCTTTGGGCGTGGGCCCCCTCGACAACCTCAAGGAACCAGCGAGTTTGCGCGGCATCGGCCTGATAAATCGACCGGGGGTCGGCGCCGATGTCGAGTGTTCTGGCGGGCCGGCTTGTCGGCACGCCGCCGAGGCCGGCCAGAACACCGACCAGTTCCTTGGTGCGCTGCATCTTGAAGATCCACTCCATATTGCGCGCCATGCCCTGGTTGTGGCCCCAGGCGCGCAGCATGCGGGAATGGAAAAAGAGCTGGTCGATCGGATCGATCATCGCGACCAAAACGCTCTGGAGTGCGCTCACTGTCTGGGCGTCGGCATTGCTGGCGGTCATGCGGATTTCCTCGTCGGGCGGGCGCAGCTTTTCATAGCTCTCTGTCCGTGCCAATCATGGCTCCGGCGGGGCCGTGGAAAGCCACAAAAAACGCCCGGAAAATCAGGTCAATCCACGCGTTGACTCCGGGTTTTATTGTGTTAGGTTCCGCGCCCCTTGGGCTGCGGTGACCAGATGGTGCTGCGGCCCCTGACGGTATGAGACAAAAAGCATCATGAAGACTTACGTCGCTAAACCCGCAGACGTCGAGCGCAAGTGGTACATCGTTGACGCCGAGGAAATGATCCTTGGCCGTATGGCTGTCGAAATCGCCGACATTCTGCGTGGCAAACACAAGCCCACCTTCTCACCTCATGTCGATTGCGGCGATTTCGTTGTCGTGGTCAACGCCGAGAAGGTTCATCTCACCGGCAACAAACGCGATGGTGAGACCTTCTACTGGCACACCGGCCACCACGGCGGCATCAAGGGGCAGACCCTGGGCGCCCGTCTGGATGGTGAACACCCCGAGCGGGTCGTCATCAAGGCCGTTGAGCGCATGATCACGCGCAATCCGCTGGGCCGCCAAGTGATGACCAAGCTTAAGGTCTACGCCGGATCCGAGCATCCGCATGAGGCCCAGCAGCCCGAAGTTCTCGACCTCGCCTCACGCAACCGCAAGAACAAGAGGGCAGCCTGATCATGGTCGCCGAAACCGAAGCCGTTACCGCAGAGGCCGAAGCGCCGATCACCGCTCCCGTCATGGAGACCGAGCCGGTCGAATTACCTGATCCCGTGATCGACAAGCATGGCCGCTCATATGCCACCGGCAAGCGCAAGAACGCGATCGCCCGTGTCTGGCTGAAGCCCGGCGCCGGCCGCATTTTAGTCAACGGTCGCAGCATCAAAGAATACTTCACGCGCGGCACCTGGCGTCTGATTCTGTCGCAGCCTTTCCAGGTTGCCGATCGTCTGGACCAGTATGATGTCTACTGCACCGTCAAGGGCGGCGGACTCTCCGGCCAGGCCGGTGCGGTGCGCCACGGCATCTCCAAGGCGCTGGTCGCCTACGAGCCGGCCCTGCGTCGCATCCTGAAGGTTCACGGCTTCCTGACCCGCGATCCGCGCGTTGTGGAACGCAAAAAGTTCGGCAAGCGCAAGGCGCGCCGCAGCTTCCAGTTCTCGAAGCGTTAGCATCGAACGAGGTATTTCCTCAACGATTTCAAAGGGATGCAAGAAATTGCATCCCTTTTTTCGTTGTAGCAGTTTTGTAGCAGCGCCGCAGTTCTGTTGACGTTACAGGTTAGGGCGTAAGCGTTCGTAAGGCTCCGCCGATCTGATTGTTGTCGGTTTCTGAGAATCTGGTAGCATAGTCCCTCATTCTCATTGAGGGGCTGATAATGGGTACGAAAGAGTTACGCGGGCGTGACGTTTGGCAGGACTATAGCGGGGCAAATGCAGGTATAGCTGAACGTGGATTCTACGAAGTTTTCGACAAGCACCTTGTTGGCTCTGATTTTTGGATCGATGCAAAGCCAAAAGAGTTCAAACGTATCTATGTTGATCAGCCGTTAAGCGATCATGTTATATCTCAAATCTATACACCTGATGAGCCGATCAAAAACCATGGCATTACGCCTGATTATGCTATACGTAACCGGGTCACTGGCAAGACGCTATATGTCGAAGTGAAAAGACAAGATGGTTGGGTTGAAGGAAAACCTCGCAGCGCCGGGCGTGGTAATGCACATGAGCGGTCATGCAAATATTTTACGCCTGGCTTGCTCGATGTGTTGCACGAAGAGAGCGGAATAGCGCGGCCTAATCTGCCTTTTTGGACAGTTTTTATTGGAGACATAACACGGGATCCGTGTCGCGTTAGAGAGATTACGCTATGGTATGGAAACCACCGTAATCACTTCTTTATGTGGCGGGACCTTAAGAATGCTGATCCAATAGTCGCGCATTTTGAAACGCACTTAAAACAGCTTTTGCTGTGACTCGTCTGTTGTCTTTACATCATCTTCATTAGGCAACGTAGCGAAACTATCCATAACTGTATCCAATCCCCAATAGTCCCAATTTGGGTCCCGCCGGCGGGCAAATAACTCAATACGAGACTGGGTAGGGAACATCGCTTCAATGCGTTTAGCAGCTTCTAATGGCTTCTCACTGTGATCCCTACGAGGGCTTTCAATTAGCTGCTTAATATTTCTTGCACCACGCGGCGTAGGAATACGACCACGCTTGAAAAGCAAACATAGTTCACAATACGACAACGTATACTGACCTGGGTTATGGACCATCTTATTCCAAACAAAAGCGACAGTTTTGTATTCAAAACCCAACGCTTGACCTAACTCTATTGCCTGCGCCAAATGAGGATTGGTAGCCCACATAAACAAAAGTGAGTCATCTTTAGCGATGCTCGTTAGTGGCAGCTTCTTAAGTTCTTTTAACTTAAGGGTAGGGTACTTAAATGACGCGGAACTGATAAAAATCTTTTTACTTAAATCAATTTTTTCTTTCGTAGTGCTTGATTTATCAAACTGCATTTTGCCACCGTAATCCCACGGCGGATCAGCGTAAATGATGTCATAGTGACTACTTGGAAGCTTTGGGTAAAGGTCTTCAAGCGTATTCACTTTCGTTCGACGCTTTGCGTCTTCGTTGTATACGGAGTAGCCTGTGCGCTCTTCTGACATGGAAAACTCTTTAATTTCTGATGTTTAACCTTGCGTAGTTATACTTTAAATTCGCAGGGTGATGATCGCAACCGGATTATGGCGTGTAACTGTCAGATGGTGTGCAGCGAAGACAACAAACATATGTAAGGTAAGTAATGGATATCGTAGAAATTGAGAGCCTTGCGGAAAAGCGGAAGTGGCAAAAGCGATTTGCTAAAGCATATACGTTAGGCGAGGTGCGTATTTCAGATCAGACGTTTGGCGATAACGTAAGGTTTTTCGTTGCTGTCAAAGACGGCAATGAACTTGGTTTTATTAGAATTAACGACAAGACTAATCAGTTTGACATTGATGACGATACGCAGGTTTGGAATGCCGCCGATGCATATGTAAAGCCAGCATATCGTAGCAAAGGCGTATTGAAGGAACTGCTAAAGGTTTGATTGAAAATCACAACGTCAAAATGTGCAGTTTGGATCCGCAACTCGTTGATAAGCACGCAGATTACTACAAGGCGTTGGGATTGGTTAGTACGAGTAGGGGCGCAAATAGCGGAATGATATGGCTGTATCATAAGAACTTGGGTGACTTGGTGTAGATTTCGGATGACGACCTTCTGGTTCTGAAAGCACAATGCTTAAACAGACACAGGAGGACGATATGACGAAACTTAATGCACTTAATCTTGTCGCTTACGAACGCACTAACAACAGCGATCCGAAACTTCAACGCCGCCGTAAACTGCTCACCAAACTGCAAGAGCAGGTGAAGCTGGCAGAAGATAGCGCTTACCAGCCAATGACAAAGAAGTGGGTTATGGACGCTGACGGCGAACGTAAGCGCGTCGATGTACCAAAGCGGGTTAAGCAGTGGTGGGGTAGGGATGCAAACGGCGACACTGTTCTTACCGTCCGTTATGGCAGTAAGCCGTTGGAGTTGGCGAAGGGCAAGCAAGCCATCAAACTCGCATCCAATGATGACGTTGTGAAAACGCTACAGCTGATTGCGGAGGCCGTTGAAGCTGGCGAATTGGACAGCTCTATTGAGCAGCATGCGAGCATGCAGAAGCGAAAGACAAAGGCGAAGTGAGGTGATAGGGTTTGATGCTAATTGGAAGCTGCAAACGACGAGCGGAAGATGACGTTCGTTTTGGTAAGCAGTTTGTTAGCAGTTAATTTGAGAGTGTTCTAACCGACTCAATTATATGGATTTATTAAACATACCGAATAGCGAAGCGCTAGTGCTTATAGAAAACTGGAACCTACTAAGTTATTGGAAAAGCGTCGATTTATTCGGCGCTTTTTCTTTT
>PBNE01000020.1 GCA_002722885.1 Rhodospirillaceae bacterium | reverse complement strand
TTGGCGGCAGCCTTCTTCGGTGCAACCTTCTTCTTGGCCGGGGCCTTCTTGGCAGCAGCCTTCTTCGGTGCAGCCTTTTTGGCGGCAGCCTTCTTCGGTGCAACCTTCTTCTTGGCCGGGGCCTTCTTGGTAGCAGCCTTCTTCGGTGCAGCCTTCTTCGGTGCAGCCTTCTTCTTGGCTGGCGCCTTCTTTGCTGGCTTTTTCATCGTACTTCCCCTCAATCCTTTTGCGGGTTGGTCTTCGGTGGTGCTCTTGGTGTTCTCCGCGTCCCATTGCTTCTTTTCGGCATCGACGAGGTCCCGAAACCGGTTTCCCCGGTCTTCGAAGTCTGTGAACTGGTCGAACGAGGCGCAGGCCGGTGACAACAGCACAATCGGCTGTGCGCGCCGTTCGGTCAGGGCTTTCTCTCTGGCGGCTTTGACGGCCGTTTCCATGTCACCGCACATGGTGTAGGGCACGCGGCCGTCCAGGGTCTGGGCAAACGCGCCGGCCGCCTCACCGAACAGGAAGGCATGCGCCATCCGCGGGAAGTGCGGCGACAGGGTCGCGATCCCGCCTTCCTTGGCGCGTCCGCCGGCGATCCAGTAAATGTTGTCGTAACAGGCCAGACCGCGCGAAGCCGCTGCGGCATTGGTCGCCTTGCTGTCGTTGACGAAGGTCGCCTTGCCGATCTTCGCGACCACTTCCTGACGGTGCGACAGCCCGGCAAAGGTCTTGAATCCTTTCGCGATCGACTCACCGGGGAAACCAAGGGCCAAGAATGCAGCATAGGCCGCCGCAGCATTCTGCCAGTTATGGACACCCAGCAACGAGCGAATGCGCGAGAGATCAGCAACCTCCACCGGCTTCTTGCTGGTCTCGTCGATGAGGACGCCATCCTTGACGTAGATTCCGCCGGCTATCCGCCGCTGGACAGAAACGGGAATGATCGAGCGCCCGCGCCGACCGGCCAATTCGGCATGAATCCGGCGGCAGACATCGTCGTCAATGCCGATCACGGAGGTCTGGGTCGAGGCCCGGCGCGAGAAGATGCGCGTTTTCGAAGCAATGTAGTTCGAGAAATCGCCGTGACGCTCAATGTGGTCGGGCGACACATTCAGCAGCACCGCGACGTCGCTCACCAGGGTCCGGATCAAGTCGAGCTGGAACGAACTGAGTTCCAGCACATAGATGCCGTTCTTATCCATGGGGTCGAGATCAAGGACCGGGATCCCAATGTTGCCGCCCAGTTGCACATCATGGCCTGCGGCCTTCAGCAGGTGCGCGGTCAGGGCTGATGTTGTCGATTTGCCGTTGGTGCCCGTCACACCGACCACACGGCCGGCAGGCCGTGAGCGGGCGAAAAGCTCCATGTCGCCCAGGATCTCGATCTTGGCCGTCAGCGCACGCGCGACCAGGGGATGCGGGGCGGGGTGGGTCAGGGGCACACCGGGGCTCAGGACAAGACCGCGGAAACCCTCCCACTCGATCCGGTAGAGATCATTCAATGTCACGCCCAGTTCGGCGGCATGACGGCGGCGCGCGGGATCATCATCCCATGCACTCACCTCCGCGCCCCCAGCGGCGAGCGCCAGGGAGGCAGAGATACCGGAACGCCCGAGGCCGAAAACGGCCATCGAACTGCCGGCGTGTCGCGAGAGATCAATCATCGCACTACCTCAGCTTCAGTGTGGCCAGCCCGATGAGCGCCAGCACGATCGCGATGATCCAGAAACGAATCACGATCGTGGGCTCGGCCCAGCCCTTCTTTTCGAAGTGGTGATGGATAGGCGCCATGCGGAACACACGGCGGCCGGTGAGTTTGAACGAGACGACCTGGACAATCACCGAGACGGTCTCGAGCACGAACAGCCCGCCCACAATCGCCAGCACCAGCTCGTGCTTGGTGACGACGCTGATCGTGCCCAGCGCCGCACCGGTGGAAAGACTGCCGGTGTCACCCATGAAAACCATGGCGGGAGGCGCGTTGAACCACAGAAACCCGAGTCCTGCTCCGACCAGCGCACCGCAGAACACGGAAAGCTCCCCGGCGCCCGCGACGGCAGGCAGCTGGAGATACTCCGAGTAGAGCGCGTTGCCGGAGAGGTAGGCCACGACACCGAAGGTCATCGCGCAGATTATGATCGGGCCAATCGCCAGACCATCCAGGCCGTCGGTCAGATTTACGGCATTCGATGCGCCGATGATGACGAAGACCGCAAAGACGAGGAAGAACCAGCCGAGGTCGATCAGCACATTCTTGACGAACGGCAGCGCCAGACTGGTACCGGTGCCCTGCCCCGAGAGTATCGCAATGACGAAGGCGGCGGCGAGGGCGATCACGATCTCGATCAGGATTCGCGTCCGGGTCGACAGCCCGTTGCTGGTCTGGCGCGACACCTTGAGATAGTCGTCGACAAAGCCCAGAGCGCCGAAGCTCAGCGTGACGAGCAGCACGACCCAGACAAATCCGTTGCCGAGGTCCGACCACAGGAGGGTCGAGCAGGTCACCGAGATCAGAATCAACACGCCGCCCATCGTGGGCGTACCGGCCTTGGTCACGATGTGAGATTCAGGGCCGTCTTCACGGATCGGCTGCCCCGCTCCCTGAACGGACTTGAGCCAGACGATCATCCGGCCGCCGAACAACAGACAGATCGCCAGGGCCGTCAGGATGGCGCCGCCGGTGCGGAAGGTGATGAACGAGAACAGGCGCAGGGCACCGAGGTCGTCCGCAAGGCCGGGAAGCAGGTGATACAGCATCGCCCTACCCCCTCGCCGCGGCCCGCCGGGCCGCCTTTGTTGTCGTCAAGGCCGCTACCACGGCTTCAAGGCCGATGCGCCTGGAACCTTTGACCAGGATCACGTCGCCCGGCCGCACGACATCACGCAAGAGCATCGCGATCGCTCCCGCGTCACCGGCTGCGCCGCCTCGCCGCGCAGGGGGCAGCTCGCCGTAGAGCCGGTTCATCAGTGGGCCAACAGCAAACAGCAGATCAACCTTGTTGCGGATCAGGTCGCCGCTCAGTCCGGTGTGTGCAGACGTGGCATCGTCACCCAGTTCCAGCATGTCACCCAGAACGGCAATGCGCCGTCCCGTCGCCACAGTCTCGGTCTCGGTCTCGCCCAGCACATCAAGGGCAGCACGGACAGCGACGGGGCTTGCGTTGTAGCTCTCATCGATCACGACAGCCTGCCCGCCGGACACCGCTACGGTGTGGCGCTCACCACGGCCCGCCAGTGCAGGAAGCGTCTCAAGCGATGCGGCGGCTTCGGAAACATCGGCTCGCAGATGGTGAGCCACCGCAAGCACGGCCACGCTGTTGAGCGCCTGGTGATGTCCGGGCAGCGCAAGGATGTATGTGACGGCCTGACCATCGATCGAGGCCGTGATCCTGCTTCCCTGGTTCGTCGCCACACGTTCGATCAGGCGATGCTCGCACTCGTCCGATGTTCCAAACCGCACGATTCGCCCGGCCGGTGAGGCTTGCGCATGTTTCATAAGCGTGGCGGCGTGCCGGTTGTCTCCGTTGATCACGGCGATACCGCCGTCCTCAAGCGCTGCAAAGACGGCCGCCTTCTCGTCCGCGATGGCGTCTTCTCCACTGAAGTTGGCGACATGCACGGCTTCCACCGTGGTGATCAGGGCAACATGCGGCCGAACGAGTTCTGCCAGGCGCGCGATTTCGCCGGGTGCGTTGGTTCCGACCTCAAACACACCGAACTGCGTCTCCGGCCGCATACGGGCCAGGCTCAGCGGCGTGCCGACATGATTGTTGAAACTCTTCTCGCTGACATGGGTCTCGGCCTGAGCCGACAACACATGATTTAACGCTTCCTTGGTTCCGGTCTTGCCGACACTGCCCGTAACAGCCGCGATCTTCGCCTTTGTGCGCGCACGCGCCGCCCGGGCGAGGTCTTCCAGACCGTTGGAGGTATCGACCACGACAAGGAGCGGTGACTGATCGGCCACATCTTCAGGCTTGTGGTCGACCATGGCGGCCGCTGCCCCTTTGGCAAAGGCCTGGCTCACGAAACGATGTCCATCGGTCTCGTTACCCTTGAGAGCGACAAAGAGATCACTGCTTTCGATCTGGCGGCTGTCAAAAGCCACACCTTCGGCCTCAAAGGTCTCGGTGGCTTCGCCGCCGGTCGCCTTGCCAGCGGTCTTGTCAGTCCAGAGGAGGTCGCGGGTCATGCCCCACCCTCCAGTGCCGCAATCGCGGCGCGTGCCTCATCGACATCATCAAACGGATACACGGTCGTCCCGACCGTCTGGCCGGGCTCGTGACCCTTGCCGGCAATCACCAGAACATCGCCCCGCGCCAGCTCGGCGACAGCGGTGCGGATTGCCTCGCGACGGTCGCCGATCTCAAGGGCGTCAGGCACAGCCTCCAACACCGCCGCACGGATTGTTGCTGCATCCTCGGTGCGCGGATTGTCATCGGTGACATAGGCCCGGTCAGCGATGCGCCGGGCGATCGCTCCCATCAGCGGCCGCTTGGCGGCATCACGATCGCCGCCACATCCGAACACGACCACGAGACGACCGGCCACATCGCCGCGCAATGCCTCCAGAACGTTCTCCAGCGCGTCGGGCGTGTGGGCATAGTCGACATAGATTCGGGCACCCGCCGGATGACCCGCGACAGGCTCAAGCCGCCCGCGCACACCACAAAGTCCTTCGGCCAGCCTCAAGACCTCGGCCAGCGACAGCGATTCCACGGCAGCAATCATGGCTGCAGCACACATCATGTTCATGGCCTGGAAGTAGCCGGCCAGCGGCAGTTCGATGTCGACCGGCTCACCACCGGCATCGAGCACAAGACGCTGATGCCCGTTCGCCAGACTCTCCTGCTCGATCAGCCGCAGGTTGGTTCCGGATTCACCCAAGGACACGACCTCCAGACCGCGATCACGGCAATGGCGTACCAGTCCTTCGAACTCGGGAATGTCGGCATTCAGCACGGCCGTACCGCCGGGCACGACAAGATCGAACAGCCGCGTCTTGGCCGCCAGATACGCCTCGACCGAGGGGTGATAGTCGAAGTGGTCCTGAGTCAGGTTGGTAAAGGCGGCAGCCCTCAACGAGACACCATCCAGCCGATGCTGATCGAGACCATGGCTCGAAGCCTCAAGCGCCACCCGATCGATCCCCTCGTCGGCAAGATCACGAAGCCGACCGTGCAGGGTCACGGGATCGGGTGTCGTATGGGCCAGGCTGGCGGACCCGTCGGGGCCGATCACGCCAAGGGTTCCGATGGTCGCGCCACGCTGGTCCAGGGCCGACCAGAACTGGCGGCAGAACTCCGTCACGGAACTCTTGCCGTTGGTCCCGGTCACTGCAATTGCCGTTGCGGGCTGAACACCAAAGAAGTTTGAGCAGATCAGCGAGAAGCTGCGGCGGGGCGCGTCTGCAGCAATCAGGGCCGCGCTGCCGCTGTCGATCACATCGAGATCCCAGTCGCCGGCCAGCACGGCAGACGCGCCGGCCGCGACGGCACCGCCCACAAAGTTGCGACCATCCACCGCAGTGCCCGGCAGCGCAGCAAACAGGGTTCCCGGCTCGCAGGCGCGTGAATCTGCACTCAGGCTCAGGATCTCGACGTCGGCCGAGCCCTTCACGATACGCGCCTCGGCGCCGTCAACGAGCACTGAAAGCTGCAAGGATCGCCTCCAGTTGTTCGTCGGCATCGCCTTCGGCGACAGGAAGTTCAGGCAACAGGTCCTCGCGCGGCTCGATGCCGGCGATCGGTCCGATGCGAGAAATAATGCGGCCCACGGTCGGTGCGGCGGTCCAGCCGCCGGTGGCATAACCGAAGCTCTCTTCGATACCCTGGGGCTCATCGATAGACACCAGAATGACGTACTCGGGGTCATCGATCGGGAAGGCCGCCGCAAACGACGACAGCAGCAGATCCTCGGCATAGCCGCCATCGGAGTCGAGCTTTTCCGCCGTGCCGGTCTTGCCGCCGATCAGATAACCCTCGACCTGCGCATTGCGCCCGGAACCGCACTGCACAACCAGATGGGTAAGCAGGCGCATCGTGTTGGAGGTCTCTTCGGAGATCACACGAACACCGGGCGGCGGCAGTTCGGACTGCCACTCCAGAATGGTCGGTTCATAAAGCGTGCCACCGTTCACCATCGAAGCCAAAGCAGCGGCAGCCTGAACCGGGGTCACGGCGATACCGTGGCCAAAACCGATCGTCATCGTGTTGATATCGCGCCAGGTCGCCGGATACATCGGATGGCCGACTTCAGGTAGCTCGATTGCCGTGGGCGTCATCAGGCCGATGCGGGTCAGAAAGTCACGCTGCCCTTCGGCCCCGACGTCCATCGCCATGCGCGCCGCACCGATGTTCGAGGAGTAAACCAGGATTTCGGGCAGCGAGAGCCAACGATTCTTCGGCTTGTAGTCACGAATCGTGAAGCGCGCGACCTGCAGCGGCTCAGACGCATCGTAGCCACCGGAGAGATCGACCAGCCCGGCGTCGATCGCCATCGCCGCCGTGAAGACCTTGAAGATCGAACCCAGTTCGTAGACCCCCAGGCTCGCACGGTTGAAGCGGCTCTCCTCGTCGGCCTGACCTGCCTGGTTCGGATCGAAGTCCGGCATCGAGACCATCGCCAGCACTTCGCCGGTGTGAACATCGAGCACGACCCCGGTGCCGCCAAGGGCCCCGAAGGTCTCAATCGTCGTCGCAAGCTCTTCACGCACGACCTGCTGAAACCGGACATCAAGAGAGAGCGCGAGAGCTACTGAGTCTTCGGCGGCACGCGCCTGGAGTTCGTCCTCGAGCGAACGCTCCACACCGGCGAGACCCTCACGATCAATATCGGTGAAGCCGACGACGTGGGAGGTCAGCGCACCCTGCGGATAGACACGGCGCTCCTCACGCATGAAGGCCAGGCCCGGCAGACCAAGAGCATGAATGTCTTCCTGCTGGCCTGGCGTCAGATTACGCTTGACCCACAGGAAGCCGCGATCGCTGTCGAGGTCCTGGGCCAGATCAGCAACATCGAGATCAGGCAGGATCTGCGCCAGACGCTGGGCGGTCTCCTCGGCATCGAGAACGCGGCGCGGTTCGGCGTAGAGCGAGGCCGTGGGAAGATTGGTCGCGAGCAGGACACCATTGCGATCAACCACATCGGCACGACCGACCGGCGCGCTGGCAGCGCTCTGTGCGATACCGGCATCCGGCGAGACCGGTACGGCCATCAACTCGACGAGACGGCCACCGACCAGAACGAATGCCGCAAGGAAACACATCGCCAGCACGACCATACGGGCACGGCAGGTGTCAGCCGCCTCCTTGACCGCGCCTTCCAGATGCAGCGTCGCCGCAGTCGGGGCTGCCGGGCTCATCGGCGCTTCGACCACGTGATGATCGACCGGGCGGTTCACGGGTTGTCCAGTTCAAGTGTGATCAGGGTCCCGTCACTCAAGACGACAGTGGACGACTCGGAATCAGGCGCGGCCACGGGGCGCAGCGGCACCTCAAGCAGATCACCCATCTGACCGGCCGCCATCGGAGCCAGCTCAAGATGACGATCGGCCAGTTCGGCCAGCCGTTCAGGCCGGCTCAGGTAGCTCCATTCGGCGCGCAGCACATGGGCCGTCTCGCGGCTGTCTGCGAGATCGCGCTCCAAAACGGCAAGCTCGTCCTTCAGGTCACGCACTTCATACTTCAGCGAAAACGCGGCCACAGCCGAGACCAGGGCCAGACTCATCCAGATGACACCACCACGCGCGATCATGCGGCGTCCCTCCAGGCTGGTGCATCGGTTCGCACGGCGGCACGCAGACGCGCTGACCGGGCTCGCGCGTTTTCTGCGACCTCTAAATCGGTCGGCTTCACAGCCTTGCGCTCGAGCAGCTCGAATGTCGGACGGCGCGCGTCGAAAACGGGCGGAGCGTGGCGGCTGGGACGGGCGGTCTGGCCGCTGCGTTCGGCCAGGAAACGTTTCACGATGCGGTCTTCCAGCGAATGGAACGCGACCACCACCAGACGACCACCTTCGCGGAGAACAGCCTCAGCGGCGTCGAGGCCCAGCTCCAATTCACCCAGTTCATCATTCACCCAAAGGCGCAGCGCCTGGAAGGTTCGGGTCGCAGGATCGATGCTGTCCGGCGAGCGGCGCACAGCACCGCGCACGATGTCTGCCAGTTGCGCCGTGCGGTCGATCGGCGCCTCACGCCGAGCCGCCACAATGGCACGTGCCACAGCACGAGCCCGACGCTCTTCGCCCAGGTGACCGATCAATCGCGCAAGTTCGGCCTCATCGAGGCTGTTTACGGCATCGGCGGCACTCTTGCCCTGGCGGCCCATGCGCATGTCTAGTGGACCGTCATGGCGGAACGAAAAACCGCGCTCGGCCTGGTCGAGCTGGAAGGACGACACGCCGAGATCGAACACCACACCGTCGACACCGTCATCGACGTGTCGGTCCAGAACGCGATCAAGAGAGGAGAACCGCCCCTCCAGAACCGACAGGCGGCCACCGTGTCGGACGGAGAGGGCACGCCCGCGTTCGATGGCATCGGGATCACGGTCGATCGCCAGCACACAGCAATCGGCGGCATCCAGCAGGCCGGCACTGTAGCCACCGCCACCGAAGGTGGCATCGACCATGGTTTCACCATCCCGTGGGGCCAGGGTGGCGATGACACGATCGAGCAAGACGGGGACGTGGCCGTTATCAGTCTGAAGAGCGCTCATCACAAACCCTCCCCACGACCCGAGAGGCTGAGCCGGATATTGGCGCGGTTGGCCACGGCACGCTGGAAGGCCTCTTCCTGCTGCGCCACGCCGTCTTCGGGGTTCCACATCTGGAAGTAGTTGCCGCGGCCGATAAAGCAGACCTGATCGGTGATCCCGGCGTAGGCGCGGAACATGTCGGGCAGCATCACGCGCCCCTCACCATCGATCCCGATGTGCTGGGATGCACCAAAGATCGCGTTGGTCACGTCGTCATGCTCTTCGGCGAAGGGGTTCTCGATGCTTTCGGCGAGGCGCGCAAAGGCGTCGGGCGTGAAGACGTCGAGCGCCTTCACGCCGGAGATCGAACGCATGGCATAGGCACCGGCCGTCACCGCCTCGCCGAACGAGGCACGAAACAGCGCCGGCACGGACACACGGCCCTTGCGATCGATCTTGTTGATATGCGTACCGACGAAGACCGGCACGATGCACCTCTCTACCCCAACAGCGTCCCGGGGGATGACGATCTGGCCGCGCAACCAGGGTCTAATCCGTTATGGGATATTATGGGATAGCATGGGATTACATGGGCGTCAATGGAATCGCTGCGTAAGTACTTGGGATAACTTGAGAATTTCCCTTTCGATTGTGTTTGCAGGGCTGCCACACCCTATCATGACACAACATCTTGTATTCATGACGAATCGCACCACAAGATAAGGAACATCTAGGATAATCTTGTTTTGTTCCCCTCTTGTATCCTACTGCATGTGGTGTGTCCTCCGTCACGCCGGAGTTGAGGGATCAGGCGGCCTGTAAGCCGGGTTCTGTCGCCAAACCCGAAGGGTTCGGCTGATGACCATTCATCTGGGACGTCCGTTGCCGGACGCCTCACGCGATCAACCCGGATGACTGGGCCGGAAACGCACCTGCCGGAACCGAAGCGCCGGCGCGTCATCCCTACTCGATCTTGCTCCCGGTGGGGTTTGCCCTGCCGCGTGTGTCACCACCCGCGCGGTGCGCTCTTACCGCACCCTTTCACCCTTGCCCGCCAGACCGAAGCCTGAGCAGGCGGTTTGCTTTCTGTGGCACTTTCCCTGGGGTCACCCCCGCCGGGCGTTACCCGGCACCGTGTTTCCGTGGAGCCCGGACTTTCCTCCAGGCGGCGCATAAACGCCGACCAGCGATCATCCGGCCGCCTGATCCGCTGCGTTGACTAGTCCTTTGCCCTTGCGGGGTCAATCAGCGCTGCGCGGTGTCGCATTGCGCCAAAAGCCCTGAGAGCCGTGCCCTCGTCTGGTCATCGGCTTGTCCATCCACCCGCTCTGGTCGGAAATGGCGCTGGAAGGCCGTGACGACATCACGGGTCCGCGGACCGAAACGTCCGTCCGCCACAAGGCCATAACCGAAGGTGGCGAGGGCGGCCTGAAACCGTTCGACATCCTCACCGTGATCTCCCAGCACATAGTCACCCCCCGGCATGGTACGCTCCCGCGGCCAAAGCCCCACTCCCTGCTCGGCCAGCGCCCGCCAGTCGAACAGCTCTCCGGGGTCCTGCTTCCGCCCTGGGGCCACATCCGAGTGGCCCAGCACCTGGCGGGCAGAAATGGGATGACGCCCCAGGACGTCACGGCACAGCGCCGCAACGGCTGCCATCTGGACCTCGGGAAAGGGCCTGTATCCGAACTCATGGCCGGGATTGACGATCTCGATCCCGATCGACGCACTGTTAACGTCATCACAGCGCCGCCAACACGCCACACCGGCATGCCACGCCCGTCGGTCTTCCGGCACCATCCGCGTGACGGTGCCGTCTTCATCGACAAGGTAATGTGCGCTCACCTGGGCCTCGGGATCGCACAACCGGTCCAGCGCCGCCTCGGCGCTTTCCATCCCGGTGTAGTGAAGGATCAGCATGTCGACCATGCCGGAACCAAGCCGCTCGCCGTGATTGGGTGAAAGTCGCTCCATGATCTGCAGATCGTCCCCTGAGGCCATAACGCCTCCCCGGTTCCAGTACCTTGCTCCGTTCCATCACAGGTGCCCGACGCGTTCAAGCAGGGGCAGACCAGACTTCACGGTTCCATAATGGCAGATTCCGATCTACCGTCATGACCATAACAGGTGCCGGCCCCGCCAGTCTGTCCCCGTTGGGGTGAGGCGCACAACAAGCGCGGGGAGGACTCATGCCAAACGTTAGAAATGTTGCCATTGTGGGACCGTCGCTAAGCGGCAAGACGACGCTCCTGGAAAGTATGCTGTTTGCTTCGGGGGCCATCGGCCGCAAGGGCTCGGTCAAGGAAGGTAACTCAGTGGGCGATTCGGCGCCGGAAGCGCGCGAACGCAACATGTCGACCGAGGTCAGCGCCGCCACGGCCGAGTTCCAAGGCACCACCATCAACTTCATAGACTGTCCCGGCTCCATCGAGTTCCAGGCCGAGGCGCGCAACGCCCTGATGGGTGCTGATGCTGCCGTTGTGGTCTACGAACCGGTTGTCGAGCGGGCGTCGACCCTGGGTCCGATCTTCCATTTCTTGGAATCGAATCAGATCCCCTACATGGTCTTCATCAACAAGATGGACCGCACGGCTACACTGATGCGTGAGCTCTTACCCGCCATGCAGGATGTCGCCTCAACCCCCCTTCTGATCACGCAGGTCCCGATCCGCGACGGCGAAGACGTCACAGGCTATGTCGATCTCATCACCGAGACGGCCTACCACTACAATCAGGGCGAGGCATCCGACGTCGTTGAGATGCCCGACAGCGTGAAGGAGCGCGAGGAAGAAGCACGCACCATGATGCTCGAAGCGCTCGCCGACTTCGACGACGACCTGATGATGAAGCTCCTGGAAGACGAAATTCCCTCCATCGAGGAAGTCGTCGGTGACCTGCGTGTTGCCTTCACCGAAAGCAAGATCGCACCGGTCCTGATCGGCGCCGCAGAACTGGAGAACGGTGTGCGCCGGCTGCTCCAGGAGATCGTGGAGTGGATACCCGGGCCCGAAGGCCATGCCGCACGCCACGGCCTCGACGGTGCCGGCGCCGCGCAGGTTCTGAAAACCTTCAACACCCAGCACGGTGGCAAGCTGTCTCTGGTTCGTGTCTGGCGCGGCCCGATCAAGGACGGCGAGACCGTCAACGGCGAGCGCATCGGCGGTGTCTACCGCATGCTCGGTGCCCATCAGGACAAGGTCGACCACGCCGATGCCGGCGACATCGTGGCTTTCGCACGGCTCGAGAACGCCCACACCGGCGACACGCTTGTCGTCGGCGGTGATGCGCCAGCAGACGATTCCGCCTATCCTCGCGCAGAACCCCTTCCCCGTCTCTACGGTCTGGCGATCCACGCCGCCAAGCGGGACGATGAGGTCAAGATGGCCACAGCCCTGCAACGGATCCACGAGGAAGACCCTTCGATCGAACCGGAGCAGGATTCCGACCTGCACCAGCTCGTACTCTGGGGCCAGGGCGACATGCATCTGCAGGTCGCCTTCAACAAGCTTCAGAACCGCTATGGCGTGGAGGTCGCCTCGAGCCGGCCGCGCGTACCCTATCGCGAAGCCATCCGCAAACCGACGACACAGCATGGCCGCTTCAAGCGCCAGACCGGTGGCAGCGGCATGTTCGGCGATGTCCAGATCAACATCGCACCCCTGCCGCGCGGGACCGGGTTCGAATTCAAGAACGCAGTGACCGGCGGCAACATTCCCAAGCAGTACATCCCGGCCGTGGAGGCCGGTGCCAAGGAGTACCTGGAACAAGGACCGCTGGGTTTCCCAGTGGTCGATGTCTCCGTCGAGGTGTTCGACGGCAAGTACCACGACGTCGACTCGAACGAGATGGCGTTCAAGCTCGCCGCCAAGCTCGCCATGTCCGACGGCATGCCCAACTGCGGACCCGTGCTGCTGGAACCGATCATGGAGGTCAAAATCTATGCTCCCAACTCGGCGACCGCCCGCGTGCAGCAGCTCGTCACCGGGCGGCGTGGGCAGCTGCTGGGCTATGAGGCCCGGGAGGGCTGGAAGGGTTGGGACGAGGTCACCGCTCACATGCCCCAGGGTGAAATCCAGGATCTGGTCAGTGAGCTGCGTTCCCTCACCCAAGGTGTTGGCTACTTCGGCGCCACCTTCGATCACCTTCAGGAACTTTCTGGCCGCGATGCCGACCTGATCGTCGAAGAACGCAAGGGCGAACTGGAAGCGGCCTGAAGCTGATTGTCGCAAAGAAAAAGGGCGGGATCGCGAGGTCCCGCCCAAGGTTCAGGTCATCTGGCGCTCCATTGGCCGGAGTCGCACCCCAAGGGGATGGTCAGACGACAGATCAGATAAGAATGTAGAAAGCCTGATCGCCACGGCGCACATGAAGCGCCACACGGCCGTCGGCGTCGCGTTCGATCGCCGCCGCGAACTCGTCGGGTGTCGTCACTTCGGTCCGTGCGACCTCGGTCACGACATCGCCGGGGCGCAGGCCGGCAACCCAGGCCGGGCTGTTGGGCGTGACGTCGATGATCTGCACACCGTCGATGACACCGGCCATCTCGGACGCAGGATCGATCGGGCCGATCACCGCACCGGCAAACTCAACGCCGTCGGTGCGCTGTTTTTCCTTGCCGGGCTCAACGGACGCCATTTCGACCGCATCGGGACGCGGCTTGATGACGGCTTCGAGCTCGATCATGTCACCGTCGCGCACGATCTCCAGCATGGCGGTCTCGCCGACACGCATCAGGCCGACCGCATTGCGCAGATCGCTGGCATCAGCCACCGGGGTTTCGTTGACCGACATCACAATGTCGCCGTTCTGAACGCCGGCTTCCGACGCCGCCGAGTTGTCGAACACGCGAGAGACCAGAGCGCCTTCTGCGATCAGCAGGCCCAGGGCTTCCGCCAGATCGGGCGTCAGATCCTGAATATTGATGCCGAGCAGACCACGCTGCACCGAGCCATGCTCGATGATCTGGTCCATGATCGAGGTCGCCATGTTGATCGGAATGGCAAAGCCGATGCCGATGTTGCCCTGGTTGCCCAGGATGGCCGTGTTGATACCGATCACGTCACCCGAGAGTGACACCAGCGCGCCGCCGGAGTTGCCGGGGTTGATCGAGGCATCGGTCTGGATGAAGTCCTCATAACCCTCGATGCCCAGACCGCTGCGGCCGACCGCGCTGACAATACCCAGCGTCACGGTCTGGCCGAGACCGAAGGGGTTGCCGATCGCAACAACGAAGTCACCGACCAGCAGGAGATCAGAATCGCCGGTGTCGATGGCCACGAGATCAACCGCCTCAACCTGAAGCACCGCAACATCGGTCTCCGGGTCGGACCCGATCAGGGTCGCGGGAAGCTGACGGCGATCGGTCAGCGTGACCATGATCTCGTCGGCATGGGCGATGACGTGATGGTTGGTGATGATGTAGCCGTTGTCGGCGTCAACGATGACGCCGGAGCCGACACTCTGCGCCGGCTGGCCCTGGCCGTCGGGCTGACCCGGAAGAAGGTCGCCGAACAGCGGGTCCTTGAACAGGGGGTTTTCGACCCCGTCCTCGACCATGCCACGTGTCGCGATGTTCACAATCGCCGGGCTGACTTCCTGGATCACGGGCGCAAGCGTGGGCTCGCCTTTCTCGTTGACAAAGAGTGCGCCGGTGGCCGCCTGGACCGCCGGTGCCGTGGTTGCCGCAAACGCCACGATGACGGCGGCGACAAGGGATGACTTAAACCTCAATGGAACCTCCTGTGGATCTTGTGCCGGTCCGGTCTGGCGTCCCCGACCGCATGGTTCCGGACACAAGGGGCACCCTGGTGTGTCGTTAACTAGGGTCGCTTCGTGGCGAGACTTGGGCAGCCACTTCACAAACCTGTGTGCTGCTCCGGCCACGGCGCGGCCTGATTTCTCCGGCACGATTCCCTTGATTGGGCAACTTGTCTAGGTTGGACGCATGAGCACGGTTGAACGGCAGAAACCCGACTGGCTCGCAGGGCTAGCCGTCTACGTGCAGCCCCGCGTTCTCGCAGTCCTTTTCCTGGGCTTTTCCAGCGGCCTGCCGCTCGCCCTGACCGGCGCCACCTTGTCGGCCTGGATGACCGACGTCGGCGTCGATCTCACCGTCATCGGCTTCTTCGCCCTGGCCGGATTGCCCTACACATTCAAGTATATATGGGCACCCCTGATCGACAGGATCCATGTGCCCGTGCTGGGCCGCCGCATGGGACATCGCCGCGCATGGTTGATTGTCGTGCAGGTCCTGCTTGCCCTCGCCATCCTGGCGCTTTCGGGCATCGACCCGCTGGCCCAGCCTGCGCTGACTGCCATCATCGCTGTCATCGTCACGTTCCTCTCGGCCAGCCAGGACATCGTGATCGACGCCTTCCGCATCGAGAGTCTCAACGAGGACCAGCAGGGCGCAGGCGCAGCGGTCTACATCGGCGGTTATCGTGTCGCCATGCTCGTCTCAGGAGCCGGTGCGCTCTATCTCGCACAGTTCTGCGGCTGGGATGTCAGTTATCTCGCCATGGCCGCGCTGATGGGTGTTGGCCTTGCGACGGTCCTGATTTCGTCAGAGCCGGCCCGTGCAACGGAACGCGGCGAGGAAGAGCAGTTGCGGCGTGAACAGTTCGAACGTTTCACCGGCGGCACGACAACGACGCCGCTGCGCGCCTCTGGGGCCTGGCTCTACACTGCCGTCGTTGCGCCGTTCCTCGAATTCTTTATGCGCCGGTTCGCTATCCCCATTCTGCTCTTCGCCCTGCTCTACAAGCTCGGCGACGCCCTCGCGGGCAACATGACGACACCCTTCATCCTGAAAATCGGCTTCAGCAAGGTCGAACTCGCCGAGGTCGCCAAGCTTTACGGCTTTGCCGCCACCATGATCGGCGTTGCACTCGGCGGCCTGCTGATTCGTGCCGTCGGCCTGCTGCGGGGCCTGATGATCGCTGGCATCCTGCAACTGACCTCGAATCTGATGTTCGCCGTGCAGGCCTGGTACGGCTATGACATCAACGTCCTGATCCTCACGATCTCGGCTGAGAATCTTGCGGGCGGCATGGGCACGGCGGCCTTCGTGGCCTATCTCTCCTCCCTCTGCAATGTCGCCTACACGGCCACACAATATGCCTTGCTCTCTTCCTTCATGGCGGGCGGGCGTACCCTGCTCTCGTCGCCGGCAGGCTGGATGATCGAGCACCTGAACTGGGCCGGGGCATGGACCTGGGTGACGGGCACAGCACCCCCTGACGACGTCGCCCTCCAGGTCAACTGGATCGGCTTCTTCATCCTCACGACCCTTGCGGCCATACCGGGACTTGTGGTTCTTCTGTGGCTGATGCACCGGCAACCACAGCTGGCCGAGCGGGACGAAACCGCCGCGACAACCACCTGAGGCGATACATCATGGCGACCAACGCACTCATTTCCGTCATTTGCCACGACCGCAGCGGCCTTGTTGCCGATCTCGCCGGGCGCTTGTTCGATCTCAACCGCAATCTCGGCGATACCACCTTTGCGGTTCTGGGCGAAGCTGCGGAGTTCACTTGTCTGGCTGAAATCCGCGACGACCTGACCCTTGGGTCGGTCAAGCAGGAGATCTAACGCCTGCCCGGCATGGATGACGCCGCGGTCACCGTGGCCACCTTCGACATGAAGCCCGTCCATGACGACAGCGCCAACATCGTGCGCATGAACTCCGAACGGATTCCCTGAGAAGGGCCACGACCGCTATGTCACCCGCTTCGCCGTCTATCTCCCAAAACGGCGCACCGATGCCTGTCTCGCTACCGTGGCCAACACCGCCGGGGAACTGCGCATGACCTTCCGCTACGAAGGGGTCGACGCCTGAGACCTCTCCAGATCGTCCAGCCCAGCCTCAGCTGCGGCCCGGTAAAGGCCTGCAGCCGCCGGATCATCCGCAGCAAGATCTTCCGAACGCCGCAGCGCGTATTTGACGTAGCGCCAGGTGAAGAACGGACCGATGAACGCCAGTCGCCGGCGCGCTGCGTCATCGTCATAACCCGCATGAAAGGCCTCGACCTGCTCTGTTGTCCACGCCTTCTCGCCATAGACCGCCTGAAAGGCCGGCGAAAGAAAGCTCCAGAGATCCTCAGCAGCATCGCCCAGGGCCGGACATTGCCAGTCGATGATGCAGGGCCCATCAGGCCCCGAAACCACATTGCCCGAACCGAAGTCACCATGAAGGAAGACCCGGGCGGCATCGGGCTCATCGTCCGGAAGTGGAGGACGTAACGCCTGCAGCGCCATCCAGATCTTGTTGCCGTCGGACGGATCGTCCAGGCGGTCGGCATCAGCCAGAATCTCACGAGCGTTGACCGGGGTCTGACGGAAACCATCGGCCGGAATCGTGTGCACCTGGCGCAGCAGCTGCCCCAGGCGTTTGAGGTCGGTCGCCCCCGGTGATCCCTGCGCGAAACAGTAGACGAGCACCGGCCCGTGTTCGCCGGCCACGGCAGGCCAGAACGCTTCAAACTCCGGTGCGATACTGCGGCCTTGCAACAGCGCCATGGCGCGCGCTTCGACCTCCGGCACAATCGGGAACAGGCTCCAGCCTTCGGATCGCGCGCCATAGTGTTTGACCACCAGATCACGCTCCTCGCTGCGCACCCGCATCACGTCATTCCAGAATCCGCCCCACAGCGGCATAACCTCAACCCAGGCTCTTTCGGGCAGAAGTCCATGACTTGCGAGTAGCGGCACGGGATTGAACGTCATCGGGCGACTGTGGCGCAGTTGCGGATGTCTGTCACGAAGGTCATCCCTGTCACTTCCCGGATCCGGGACCATGCCCACATGTCCTCTATAACTCCATGGGTGTCCCCTCTGTTGAAAACGACTTCGGGGCCGGTTCGCCGGCTCCTTTTCTTTTGTCTGCGCCCGTCACACAGTGGGTTATGGCCAAGCTCTTCCATGATGCGATGTACAATCCCGACCGCCCGGTTGCGAGCCACTGGGAGGCGAGCGCGGGCGAGCCTGTCTCCGGTTGTGCCCCCGTCGATGGTGATGTGACCTGCGATGTCGCCGTCATAGGCGGCGGTTTCACCGGCCTTTCGGCAGCACTCCACCTCGCGCGCGACGACCAGATCGCCGTGCGGGTGATTGAAGCCGTCGAACCCGGCTGGGGTGCTTCGGGCCGCAATGGTGGCCATTGCTGTTTTGGTGGCGCGGGCCTCGACCCTGATGAGATTGCCGCTGAGTTCGGCGAAGACGTCGCACGCCAGAACATCACGACCCAGCGTGAGGCCATCGATCTCGTTCGAGATCTTGCCCTGACAAACGACCTCGACATCGACATGCAGGGCCAGGGCGAACTCTGTGTCGCCCACAACGCCCGTTCGATGGATGAGCTACGCGACGAAACCGAATTGTGGAAACGTCTGGGCGGTTTCGACTGTGAGCTCTACGCGGCCGATGAAGTCCGTGAACAGATGTATGATGCCCCCGGCATCTCCGGTGGCATGCTGTTTCCTTTCGGGTTCGGTCTGCATCCCATGAAGTACGCTAGAGGGCTCGCCCGTCTGGCGCAAAAGCATGGCGTCACCATCCACGGGCGTAGCCCGGTGACCCGCTGGCACCGCGAAGGCAGACGTCACCGTCTGGTAACACCCGGCGGCAGCGTTCTTGCCAACAAGGTGCTGATTGCAACCAACGGGTTCACCCGCGACGAGCTCCATCCGGCTGTCGATGGCTGTCTGCTGCCCGTGATTTCGGAGATCATTGCGACCCGACCACTGACCGAGAATGAACTCGCGCGCCACCGTTACCAGGCGACCATGCCGCTCTACGATAAGCGGCCCATGTTCGCCTACTACCGCGTTCTGCCCGACAACAGGGTCCATATGGGCGGCCCCGGCGGCATGACGGGCACGCCCGCGTCAAAGGAGCGCTGGCGTTCGCGGCTGAAGCAACGTCTGGCGACAATCTGGCCGGAATGGCGCGACGTTGAGGTCGAATACTGCTGGCGCGGCTTTGTCTGCCTCAGCAGCGATGGCCTCACGCACCTGGGCCCTGTGGAGAATGATCCCAGCGTGTTCTACAGCCTCGCCTATCACGGCAACGGTGTGGCCATGGCAACCTGGTCGGGGCGGGCGGTCGCCGGGCTGATCTCCGGCCACGCCAATCGGAACATTCCGGCCACCATGACCCAGCCGCTCAAACCCTTCCCCATCCCAGCCCTGCGCAAGTTTCGCATCTACCGCCGCTACGGCGGCCGCATGCTCCGCACCCTTCTGGGTGGCGAATAACACGCTGTTGCTTTAGGTTCCCCGGATAAAGGCATTAGGGTCCGGCACGTTTTCCGTAGCTTTTCCAAAATGGTCATATCGTGAAGTTTCTTGCCCTATCTGCCCTGGCCATGGGTCTTACCGGCTGCATGATGACCGGCAATCATGATCGGTTTCTAGCAAAGTTCGCCGATCCGGAACCCGAAGTCGGCAATGTGCTGATCTGCCATGGTTATGGCTGCCGCTTGACCGACCGGGCCAGTCTGTCGCGAGAGTGGGCATCGCTCACGACGCCGTTCCACATTCCGGCCGAAAATGCTGCCGAAGAGCTCGAGCGCATGGCTGTGCTGATAGCCGAAGTCGAGAGCATCGTGGACGCAGGGCTCGGCACCGATCTCGATGTGGGTGGCACCTTCGCGGGCTTCGCCCAGGAAGGACAGCTTGACTGCATCGACGAGGCCGCCAACACGACGACGATCCTGACCCTTCTGGAAAATGACGGCCTGCTGCACTGGCACGACGTCAAGGCGCCGATGTCGCGCGGTTTCTTCGTGAACGGCTGGCCACACACCAGCGCCGTGGTTGCTGCAAAGGACGATGGTGCAAGCTACGCCATCGATTCCTGGTTTCATCCCAATGGCCATCCGGCCGAGGTTGTCGAACTCGCCACCTGGCTCGGCGGCTGGTCGCCAGAGGGCACCACCAGCGAACAGGTCGCGGTCAGCGCCGCCGTGTCCGCCGACACCTTGAGTCCGCCGCGCACGCCATGAGCCGGCGAATCTACTACAACCTCGAGATCGACGAGACGCGGGACTCCTTTGTCTTCGAGGTCGACGACACGCAGTACAATCACGTTGTCTCGAACCTGATGCGTGACGGTGTCGATCTCGACCATGCTCTGGAAACCGCGGTCGCCATGCTTTCGGCCAATGTCCGCATGCACGACGATTCACTGACCCAAGATGTGCTCGACGCCCAGATCGTCGCCACGGCAACCATCTGGTTCCTGTTTAACGATGCCGCGGATGAGGAGGACCGGGTCGATGGCGATGTCCTGCTCGTCGAAAAGGACGGCGAACTCTTCGTATCCGACATCACCATGGAACAGCCCGACGAGGACTGACCGCTTTGTCCAGATCAGTCGTCGAGGAAGTTCAGGTATTGCTGCTCGAAGTCGAAATCGACCAGAGCCTTGTAGCCGTCAATGATCCTGCGTGTGACAGGGCCGGGAATCTGACCGCTGGCGGGCTCCCGGTTATCAATCGAACGCACGGGACAGACGCAGAGGCTGGTTGACGACAGGAAGATCTCGTCGGCTGTATAGGCATCGAAAAGGTCAAGATCGACCTCATGCACGTCGATCCCGATCTCGGCCGCCACATCGATCACGGTCTCGCGGCTTACACCTTCCAGAATCATCTCCCGGCGAGGCGTGTAGAGCGCGCCGTTGCGCACCAGCCACATGTTCTGGCCTGTGCCTTCGTTGAGGTTGCCGTTGATGTCCAGCAATCCGGCCCAGGCATCCGGGTTCTGCGCCTTAACATGCATATCGGCCAGTGTGACATTGATATAGTTGGTCAGCTTGGCGCGCGGACTCTGGGACTCAGGCGGTGTGCGGCGGAACGGTGCGATCGCAAGCTCGATACCGTCGCGGAACAGCTTGGCGCGTGATCGGAAGGGTATGGGCTGGACATGCACGATCACCGTCGGGCCGTGGCGGATGTTGGGCTCGTCACCAACCCAGTCCGCACCGCGTGACACATTCTGATAGACCCAATAGTCCTCACCCTCGGGCAGCAGGCTCAGGTTGCGTTTCACGACCTCCTCAGTGACCGCGGCCATCTCCTCGGGTGTCTCGTCGACCGTGATGCCGATGTAGCGCATGGACTGATAAAGGCGGTCGATGTGCTCTTTCAACCGGAACAGCCTGCCGTTGATCGTACGCTCGGTATCGAATGCCCCGTCGCCCCAGCGGAAACCCCGGTCACGAAAGGGCACCAGAACGTGGCTCTCGGGCACATAGTCACCGTTGAAATAGGCAATTCGCTCGTTTGGCCGATCGGACATCTCTCGCTCCCACACGCTGCTGTGAGACGCCAGCATGCGCGCGGAACGGGGCGGGTCAAGCCATTCCGTGGCACCGGAACCCGGTCGCCGTCACGCAACCCGCACCAAGCCTTGACCACCGCGTGACGGCACCTTCAGCCCCTCGCGTCGCGCAACAGTGCCGCGATCCGGCGATAGCTATAGCTTCCGTACTGGCGGGCCAGCTCGACCATGTCGGCGACAAGCCGCTCCTCATCGTCACG
>PBNE01000019.1 GCA_002722885.1 Rhodospirillaceae bacterium | reverse complement strand
AAGCCCGGTACCTTCCCGTGTCCGGCCGGGCCCGCCAAACTGCACGAAGGGCTCAAACGCACCATCAATTTCGTGCTGTTCTATCCAGACACCACTGTCTTCGATGCAAAGCAGAGCCGTGCCGCCCTCCTCGATTTCAATCGACACACGCACCGCCCCTTCGTCACGGGAGAACTTCACCGCGATGGAGACAAGGTGCAGGACGATCTGTCGGATTCTCCGGCCGTCGGCGCGCAAACAGATCGCGCTGTCGCGTGTCTCGTTGATCACCACCACCCGGCCACGCATGGCGGTTGCGGGATAGCTGCAATTCCCCGCCCCACTGAACATGCACCTCCAGATGGTCATGCAGGTTAGCGCCGACACCAGGCAGATCGTGCACCACGTCTATACCGTTTTCCCGCAGATGTTCCGCTGGGCTGATGCCGGAGAGCATCAGAAGATGCGGCGATGAAAAGGCGCTGGCGGCGACGATGACTTCACGTTCAACGCGCAAGACTCTAGGACCGTTGCCACGGTCAATTTCAACACCCACGGCGCGTGTTCCCTCCACAACGATGCGCCACGGCGTGGTCTTCGTCCGCACTGTCAGGTTGGGACGGCTGCGCGCTGGGTTGACATAGGCATGTGCCGTGCTGGCACGCTCACCCCGATCGACATTCATGTCGTAGGGTCTGAAACCCTCCTGCTGGAACCCGTTGACGTCATCGGTGCGCAAGTAACCCAACCTGCACCCCGGCCTCGACAAAGGCCCGGGTCAGCAAATCATCAATCGGCAGCGCTCGCGTCGCGACGGGCCCTGCGCCACCGCGCCAGGCGTTCTCACTACGGCTGTTGGATTCGGACCGCTTGAAGTAGGGCAGCACGTCGGCATAGGATCAGCCTGTTGCGCCCTCATGCGCCCACCTCTCGTAGTCACAGGTATGGCCGAGTATGTAGGCCATGCCGTTGATGGCCGACGAACCGCCCAGTCCCTTTCCGCATGGCTGATAGATTCTGCGCCCGGCTAAGTTCTTCTGCGGCACGGATTCGTAGGACCAGTTCCACGGGCCTCCGAGAAAGTGCATGCCGAACGCAGCCGGCATGCGGATCGACCAGTGGTCGGATTCACTTCCAGCTTCGAGCAGCAGAACGCGGTTGTCCGCATCCTCGGTCAGACGGTTTGCGAGCACACCGCCACCGGATCCCGCGCCGATGATGATGTAATCGTAATCCGCCATGGAACCTCACCTCTTCTGATCGCTCCACTCTGTGGAGAGCATGCCCTGAGCGTCACCCACATCGCGGATGTACTCGCGTGACGAATCCCGCCTCGGGCTCCAATCCCAGGGCACGCGCTTGCCCGTCGCAAGCGCCTTGTGCAGGAAATGCCGGCGCTTCTGGCTTTCGATCACAGCGTCCTTGAAAGCAGGCGGATCCCATTGCCGGAAAACCTCGGCATGGAGGTCCGCCTCGATCTCCCTGACGGACTCCAATCCCGCCAGATTGGTCAGCTCGTCCGGATCGGCCTCGAGGTCATACAGAACCGGCGGATCGCCCTCGCCGTAGAGGTACTTCCAACGTCCTCGCCGCACCATCAACAGGGGTGCCTGTGCGCCCTCCGCGCAGTACTCGCTGTAAACCACATCCGGCCAACCGTCCGTACTGCCGGCGGTGAGGCCAGTCATGCTCGCACCGTCAATCTCGCTCACCAGTTCGGGCATCTCGCCATCGCCGGCCCACTCCAGGAATGTCGGGAAAAGATCGAGGAGTGAGACGTTCTCCTTGATGCGGCGCGGCTGATACATGCCGGGCGCGTGCACGATCATGGGCACACGCACTGACCATTCGTGGAAACTCATTTTGAACCACATGCCACGTTCACCCAGCATGTCGCCATGGTCGGCCGACAGCACGATGATCGTGTTGTCCTTCTCTCCGATGGTCTCCAGCGTATCAAGCACACGTCCGATCCGGTCGTCGAGCCAGCTCATGACGGCGTAGTAGGCACGTCGCGCCCGGCGAATGTCGGCCGGACTGATCTCGTCCATGTGACGGCCGGTCGTGTAGTAGAGCCGCCAGCTGTGGGCATCGCGTTCGTCTAGCGGAATGTCGCCGACCCTGGGTTCATCGATCTCGTCGTCGCTGTAGATGTCCCAATGGCTGGGTGGCGCGAGGTATGGATCGTGCGGCGAGATAAAGCTGGTCGCGAGAAAAAACGACTTGCCGTCGCCTCGGTCGGCATGGTCATGCAGCCAGCGGCAAGCAGCCACCGTGACCTCTTCGTCGTAGTTCACATTCACACTGCGCCGCCAAGGGCCCGCATCCAGCACCGCGCGCATAGAGTGATACCAGGGCTCCCAGTAGGTCGGCCCCAGCGACCAGTCCGTCGTCCACGAGAAGTCCGAAGGATAGACGTCGGTCGTGACGCGATCCTCAAAACCGTGAAGCTGGTCGGCACCAACGAAATGCATCTTGCCGGACAGGCAGGTGTGATAGCCCATCGAACGCAGATAATGCGCGAAAGTCGGAACCTCCGAGGGGAACTCATTGGCATTGTCGTAGGCGCCGACCTTGCTGGGCATCTTGCCCGACATGAAGCTGAAGCGCGCCGGAGCGCAGATCGGGTAGTTGCAGTAGGCGTTCTCGAAAACCACGCCCTCTCCCGCCAACCGCTCGATGTTTGGCGTACGGCAGACCTGGCCGCCATAGGGCTTGAGCACCTGCGGCGCCATCTGGTCCATCATCAGGTAAAGGATATTCGGCTGTTTGGTTATGGGAGCCTCTACGAAACGTTCTTTCTTGACCCAATGTTGCGTGCCCGGACTAAACTGGCAAGAGACCTTTGCAAATCCAAATGATCTTGCCCGACAGCTTATGGGCTGCAAGCGCCGCACCTGCCGTCGGCGCCCCACCTCTGAAAGGCCGGAACGCCGCCGATGTGGTGGTCATCGGTGGCGGATTCACCGGCCTTTCCACAGCGCTTCACCTGGCGGAAGCAGGCAAGTCCGTCATCGTTTTGGAAGCCGGTGAACCGGGCTGGTGTGCCTCGGGCCGCAATGGTGGCCAGGTCAATCCGGGCTGGCGCATGCTGCCGTCGGAGATCACGGCCAAGTACGGACGCAACAGGGGGCCGGCTGTTCTCGACATGCTGAACAAAGCCTGCGATGCGGCCTTCGATGTAATCTCACGCCACGGCATCGACTGTGACGTGGAACGTCCCGGCTTTGTGCACGCGGGGTTCGATCCGTTGGGCAAGGCTTTCCTCGATGGCTGGATTCGCGAGTGGGGCGAACTGGGCCTGGCCGTCGAGCGATACGATCGCGCCGGACTGCAAGAATTCATCGGCACGGACTTCTACCACTTCGCCAAGCACGATCCCCGTGGCGGCCACCTACAGCCCCTCTCCTATGCCCGTGGTCTGGCACGTGCGGCGATCACTCAAGGAGCAACGATCCACGGTCACAGCCGCGTCGATGCGCTCCACCAAAAGGGTGGCGGCTGGCAGGTGGTGACGAAGGGAGGATCGGTCGACACTGAGCACATCGTGATCTGCACCAATGCCTACAGCGACAGACTATGGCCCAACCTGCGCAAATCGATCATCCCGATCTCCACGCAAGGTGGCCGCAACCTCGTGATGTTTCCCCAGAGAGCTGAGCGGTCCGTCCGTCAGATAGAACGACGCCATCAGTCGTCGGCCGTGGCGCCGCCTTCAGCCTTCCTGCGGGCGATAAAGCCGGTCAGTTCCTCGTGGATCGCCGGGTCCATGGCAGGCGCCTCATATTCGGCGAGAAGTTGCTTGTAGACATTGTGAGCGCGCTGCGTCGCATCCACGGCGCCATCCTGCTGCCAGGTCTCCCAGTTTCGCCAGTCCGACAGAATCGGCTCGTAGAAGGCGGTCTCGTATCGGTCCAGGGTATGTTGCGTGCCGAAAAAGTGGCCACCGGGACCGACATCGCGCATCGCCTCAATGCCCAGCTCGGGCTCCGAAAAGTCCACGGGTTCGAGGGACTTCATCAGAGTCTGCACCATTTCAAGGTCGATCACGATCTTTTCGAACGACCCGCGCAGGCCTCCTTCAAGCCAGCCAAAGCTGTGCATAATCATGTTGGTGTGCCCCATCACAGTCGCCCACAGCGACATTGCCCCTTCATAGGTCGACTGGGCGTCGGGCCAGTTCGACGCGTTCACGTTCGACGAGCGGTACGGCAAGCTGTAGCGCCGCGCCATCTGACCGCCCAGCAACACCGCCTTCACATACTCAGGTGTACCGAAGGCCGGCGCGCCCGACTTCATGTCGACATTGCTTGTGAACCCGCCATAAACCACCGGCGTGCCGGAGTTGACCGTCTGACAGAGCGCAATGCCGGCCAGAGCCTCGGCGTTCTGCTGGGTCAGAGCGCCGGCGATAGAGACCGGAGCCATCGCACCGGCCAGCGTGAACGGCGTGACCACCACCACCTGATTGCGGCGCGACATCTCAATCATGCCCAGAAGCATCGGGATATCGAGCTGAAGCGGTGAGTTGCAGTTCACCACCGTCCACAGGCTCGGCTCGCGCAGCAGGGTCTCATCGTCAATACCCCGCGCGATACGAACCATCTCAATCGCATCCAGGATTTTCCGGCGGCCGAGCGAGTAGCCGAAGGCAATCTTGTCGGTGATCAGCAGCTGCTCGCCGACGATATCGAGATAACGGATGTTGGGCTCGACATCGATCGGCTCCAGCATCGGCGTGCAGCCGTGAACGGCATTGATCACCTGCGCCAGACGCAGCAGGTCGCGGTAGTCCTTCAGATTGCCCGAGCGGCGCCCGCCTTCGATGTCTGAAATGTTGGGATTGCCGGCCACCGGCAGAAAGTTGATGTGATTGCCACCGAAGACACGGCTGCGTTCGGGGTTGCGCGCATGCAGGGTCCATTCCGACGGGGCCTTGTCGACGGCTTCCTCGATGAAACCACGGTCGAACCGGACACGTTCCTCCCCATCGGTCACCGCAACACCGGCGTCCTTCAGGATGTCGCGGGCCTCCGGTAGCAGGATGTTGATCCCAATGTCTTCAAGAACACGCAGGGACGCGTCATGAACGGCTTCGACCTCATCGGCGCCAGCAATCTCGATTGGAGGCAGGCGGTTGCGAACCACGGTCCAGGGTAACTGCGGCACCTTGCGTCCCGCCCCCTGACTGCGCCGTTTTCCGGCCGCCTGTCTGTTCGCACGTCTGGCCATCACTCCAGCCCTTCTTGTCGCCCTCAGCACCCATCATGCTGGACAAACGTCGACCAGGCCAATCGATGGTTCCGGACAAGTTCATTCAGCATACTTATGAACTGGAGAACCTTCTGCTAAGCCATGACGCCAGGTTGCGGCCCACGAACGCCGTCGCATGATCGGGCGGAACATCTGTCGCCAGAACCACGCCCCAACGGCAACCCAGCCCTTCTGCAGTGAGAGGGCGAGACACCAGCGCAGCGTTGCGTTCACACACTGGTCGGGCCGCCCAACCGGTCACCATAGCCAGACCTGCGCCAACGGCGACTAGAGCCGCCATCGCATCCATCGATGCCGTCCGTATGTAGGAGGTCGGCATGGCCTGCCCGTCGCGAAACAGCAACTAATGATCCAGCCCGCCTTCGAGCACGGTGGAATAGGTCACATAGGGATGTTCGGAGAAGTCAGCCGTCTCCAGGAAGTCACGCGCCGCCATCGCACTGCTTGCGGGCACGAGCGCCACCAGCCTGTCGTCAAAGGCCGGCATCACCTGAAACCCACGGCTGCGTGGCAAGCACGGGCTCAGAACGAGATCGCCAACTTCGGTCGCTCCAAAGAAAGACGCCGGCGGAGAACTCCGCCGGCGTCAATCCTGAACAGGGCGTCTGGTTTACGCCTGTCAATCGTCGACCCAGATCTCCTCATAAGGCCAACCTGCACCGCCTGCGAATGCAGAGCTCCCATGGTAATCCTGAACACGCGCTGACGTTGCTTCAATGTAGTTGGTGAAGAACGGCTGGAATAGACCGCCATCATCATGAAGAAGCGTGCAAGCTTCGTGGTAAATTTCCAGACGCTTGTCCGGATCGGTTTCCAGGCGCCCCATTACAAGCAACTCATCGAAGCGCTCGTTGCACCAGAAAGTCTCGTTCCAGGATCCTCCGCATTGATGCGCGATGGTGAGGATCAGGTCAGCTGTTGGCCGTGAGTTCCATCCTGTCGCGCAGAACGGAACCTGCATCCATGTGTGGCTCCAATAACCGTCATCCGGCACACGATTGATATCAATATTAATGCCCGCTTCGCGCGCCTGTTCCTGCAGAATCATGCTGCAATCGATGGCGTTAGGGTTGGCAGCGTTTGAAACCGCGATCTCAACAGAGCTCAGGCCCGTCTTGTCCCAGTGCCACTTCGCCTTATCAGGGTCGTAGTCATGCTGCGGTATATCCCAGCTATAGGTAGGCAAACCAGGATTGACTGGGAAATCGTTGCCCACAATGCCATGTCCTTGCAGCACGTTATCAACCAAGTACTGACGGTCAACACTGTGCTTCATAGCAAGGCGCAGATTAAGATCGTTTGTCGGAGCACGATCGACAGCCATGATCCATGCAAACCAAGAACCCGACGGAGTAGAAATTACGTTGGCATTGGGATCCTGGTCGAGAAGACCTGCGACACGCGGTTCAACATTGATGTCAATATCAATGTCGCCGGTACGGAGCGCACTCGCGCGTGCGGCGTTGTCCGGGATACCACGCGTGATGAACGTGTTGACGTGGCCAACACCCGTTTTCCAGTAGTTGTCGAACTTCTCGGTCACTGATTCGCGACCCGGATTGAAGTCTGTCACCTTGTAGGGGCCGGTGCCGTTAACTGGATCGCCATCTTTCCAACCTTCAGCGACGATCGACGTATGGTAATCGTGAGCCAGAATCGTTGGAAAATCCGCATTACCCGAATCAAGAGTTATTTTGAGTACGTGCGGTCCATCTGCCTTCATCTCAACAATTGGCTGCAGGACAGGCTTTGACGGCGATTCTGAACCTTCTTTGATGTGCTCATTAATAGAATAAATCACATCATCGACCGTGAAAGGTTTTCCGTCATGAAATTCGACGCCTTCACGCAGTTTAAATGTCCATTCACTAGCACCGTTTGTGCCTTCCCATTCCGTGGCGAGATTAGGCACGACATTCATGTCGCGGTCTAGATTAGTGAGCCGGTTATAAACCTGATACGCGCGTTGAATATCGCTGGAATTAGTCATCTTCGTCGGATCGAAGGTTTCCTCAGCGCCCGAATATTCACTGCCAACCGTGACCTCGCCGCCTTTTACCGGTTCCTGTGCCACACCAGCATTGGTCAAAAGTCCGCCTATCGCTGTTGTTGCAACACCGAGCGCACTAGCACGGCCCATAAATTCACGTCGGTTCATCCGGCCAGCCTTAACCTGATCGATCATCCAATCGAGTTGTTGTTTGCTCATATCAACTAGTCTCCCGTCTGTGGTTCGGCCCGCCTGCGTGCGGACATCTGGGTAAAAGTTTAGCGATTTTTTCCCGGAACAAAACGATTTCGTGGCAGTTCACGGACCCTTTACAAATGAGCAATCTCAGCTAACGAAGAAGATAAAGCTGGCCCAGAGCAACCTTGTCGATGGGTTCGCACCACGCCTTGTCTCCGTCAATGAATACATCGAAACTCTCGGGATTCACCTGAATTTCCGGCAGCGCGGTGTTGTGCAGCATATCGGCCTTGGTGAGGCTGCGCGTGGATCCGATGGCCGTGAGCGGCTTGGCGAGTCCGAGACGGTCGCCGAGCCCGGCGTCGACAGCACTGCCATGGACGAAGGTGGTGGAGATGGCGGCCGGCGTGGCCCCCATGGCGCCAAACGCCGCCCGTTCGCGGACGGGATCGGCTGCACCGATGCTGGCCGCACCATCTCCCAGAGCAGCCCAGGCGGTGAAACCGCCCTTCAGCACGGTCTGTGGTTTCAGGCCGAAGAAGGCCGGCTTCCAGAGCACGATGTCGGCCACCTTGCCGGGCTCCAGGCTGCCAACCTCGTGGTCGATGCCGAACACGCGCGCTGCGTTGATCGTGTACTTGGCGAGGTAGCGCTTGATGCGTTCGTTGTCGGCACCGTCAATGCTCTCGCTCTCCAGCGGACCACGCTGGTCCTTCATCTTGCTGGCGAGCTGCCAGCAACGCGCAACGACCTCGTTGATACGTCCCATGCCCATGCTGTCGGAGCCGAACATAGAAATCGCACCGAGGTCATGGAGGATGTCTTCAGCGGCGATGGTCTGGGCGCGAATGCGGCTTTCGGCAAAGGTCACATCCTCCGGTATGTCCGGCAGGAGGTGATGGATCGTCATCGTCATGTCGAGGTGTTCGTCGAAGGTGTTGACGGTGAACGGATTGGTCGGATTGGTCGAGGACGGCAGACAGTTCGCTTCGCCGTTGCAGCGGATGATGTCGGGCGCATGGCCGCCGCCGGCACCTTCTGTGTGATACATGTGAATCGTGCGCCCACCGATGGCCGCCATCGTGGTCTCGTAGAAGCCGGCCTCGTTGAGCGTGTCGGTGTGGATCTGGACCTGGAAGTCCATCTCGTCGGCGACTTTGAGGCAATTGTCGATCACCGCCGGCGAGGCACTGTAGTCCTCGTGAATCTTCACGCCCATGATACCCGAGGCCAGATGCTCCCGGATGCTCTCGGGGTCATGTGTGCTGCCACGGCCCAGAAATCCGAAGTTAATGGGCATGCCTTCGACGGCACGCAGCATGTTGGCTGCGGTCCAGCCCCCGCCGACATCGACGCTGAACAGCGGGCCATGGCCGCCACCCATCAGGGTTGTCAGGCCGGTCGACAGGGCGTGGTCGACCAGATCCGGTGTCTTGAAATGCACGTGGACATCAATCCCGCCCGGCGTCGCAATCAGCTTTTCGCCGTGAGCAACCAGTGTTGACGGGCCGCAGACAAGGTCGGGGTGGACGCCATCCATCACGTCAGGGTTGCCCGCCTTGCCGATCCCGACAATGCGGCCTTCGCGGATACCGAGATCACCCTTCACGATGCCCAGAACGGGATCGATAACAAGCACGTTGTGAATCACGAGGTCGAGGGCGCCATCGGCGTGACGGGTTGTCGCGCGCATACCCATGCCGTCGCGGTAGCTCTTGCCGCCGCCCGTGGTGAGTTCCTCGCCCGGAACGGCGTGGTCGTGTTCCACCTCAGCCAAGAGGCTGGTGTTGCCCAGGCGGACACGGTCGCCCTTGGTCGGCCCGAAGGTGGCGGCATAGGCCGCGCGGGTCATCTCGACCATATCATGCCCCCCGAAAGCCGCGTTCGCGGGCGCGTTTCAGAGCCCGTTCCCGAACGTCGGGATCGTGAACCGAACCCTCGGTGAGGCCCTGGAAGCCCGAGACTTCGCCTGCACCGCCGATCGGAATCAGCGAGACCTCGCAACTCTCCCCCGGTTCGAAACGACGGGATGAGCCGGCGGGTACATCCAGCCGCTTGCCAAAGGCCGCGGCGCGGTCAAACTCCAGGGCCGCATTGATTTCAAAGAAATGATGGTGACTGCCGATCTGAACCGGCCGGTCCCCGGAGTTGAGCACCGAAAGCGTGGTGGTCTCGCGGCCACAGTTGAGCTCAATCGCCTCATCGGGCGTGATGACCTCACCGGCGCGGGCGTCGTGACTGTCATCGACCGGTTGAGTCCCGGGCCGTATCGGATCATGCACCGTGATCAGCTTTGCACCGTCCGGAAACAGACCTTCGACCTGGACGATGGGCAACAGGCGGCGCACGCCCGGCAGAACATCATCGGTGGTCAGCAGCGTGGCGCCCCAACCCATCAGATCGGCGACCGTGCGCCCTTCCCGGGCGCCCTCCAGCAATGCATCTGCTATCAACGCATGTGCTTCGGGGTGGTTGAGTTGCAGGCCCTTGTCCTTCCGGCGCCGTGCCATCTCGGCGGCGACGAAGATGGTCAATCGTTCCATCTCTGTCGGGGTCAGCATCATGGGTGAATTCCAGACATACAATTCGGGCGTCGGGGCACTGCAGAGATCATAGCGGATTCCGTCGCGATGCAAGTGCAGCAACTCAGGCTCACGTGTGACAGAGAGTGCCCGGCAGGCCACAATGACATCACACGACGGAACTTGAGTGAAGACCAGATGCGCCGCCCCCACGCCAATCATCATCTTGCGGGAAACTTCGCCCCTGTTCACGACGAACTCGACGAAACAGGCCTCTTGATCGAAGGAACGCTTCCCACCGGACTCTCCGGCGTCTGCATGCGCAACGGACCCAACCCGTACTTCGAACCCCTTTCTTACAACTACCCCTTCGACGGCGACGGAATGATAAATGCCGTCTCGCTGCGGAATGGTGAAGCGTCATACCGCAATCGTTTTGTCATGACGGGATCGCTCAAGTCCGAGCTGGGCGTGGGACATGCACTCTACGGCAGCATCATTGATCCCAGACCCATGATCCGACTGTCCTGGGCCCCGGTGACACGCCCGACCCGTTCCGGGCGGGCTGCTTCATCAATGTGATCTGCCATGCCGGGATCTTCCTTACCCTCGATGGAGCTGCACCGTCCTACCAAATCACTGGCACGCTCGAAACGATCGGTCGCTGGAACGCTGGTGGCAACGAACCTGTTCCGGCCAACGCCCATGTCTGGCACGATCCCGCTAGAGGCGAGCTTTGTACGTTGTCCTACGATGTCGAGCAACAGCCCTACGTGATGCTTCGTCTGATCGATGCAGCAGGCCGGATCAAGCGAACGGTTCCCATCGAACTCCCCGGCCTGCCGACCATGATGCATGACTTCATGGTCACCGAACACAACGTTGCTCTTTGCCACGGACCGGTCGACTTCAACTGGGAAGCCGCGATGCAAGGGCAATCGCCGTTGCGGTGGTCCGATAACGAGCGGGGCTCTCGGTACGGCGTGATGCCCAAGGACGGGGATGCGGTAGACATCGCCTGGCACGAAACCGAACCGTCCTTCGTGTTCCACTTCGTCAACGCCTTCGAACAGCGCGACAAGGTGGTCTTCGATGGCACCCATCACGCTTGGCTCGATTTTGGCGGAACAAGCGACGAACCCACTCCGCCACCGGGGCTGTTGCACACAGAGATCGATCTCGAGACCAGCAGAATCGACGGCCACCGCTGGAACGACAAAGTCTGTGAATTTCCTCGTTTTGATGAACGGCACGACGGCTTGGCCACACGCTACATGTACAGCCCCACCACGGTGGGCGAGGCCACTGGCTTCAACGGCATGATGCGTGTCGATGCTCAAAACGGCGAGACTTCGACCTATGGATTTGGAACATATGACTCGGTCGGAGAGCCGGTTTTCGCACCTGATCCATCAAGCAATGCCGAAGATGACGGCTGGGTCATGGCCTTTGTCTATGATGATGCCAGCGACAACAGCCACCTTGTGCTGTGGGATGCCGGGGCCATCGAGGATGGACCAACCTGCCGGATCCTGATGCCAAGGCGCATCCCTGAAGGGCTCCATGTAAACTGGATGCCTGATCCCTAGGCTCTAAGGCTTGGCCCTTCTCATCACGCGATCGCGCGATACCGATCAGAGGCCTCAACCAGGGCAGCAGTGATCCCAGGCTCGCTCACGGCGTGGCCGGCATCAGGCACCATGATGTAGGTGGCTTCGGGCCAGGCACGGGCCAGGGCATCAGCCGTCCAGGGCGGGCAGATCACGTCGTAACGGCCCTGGACGATGGTCGCCGGGATGTCACGGATGCGATCCATGTTGTTGAGAAGCTGATCGGGTTCCAGCCAGCAGGAATTCCGGAAGTAGTGGCATTCGAGTCTGGCAAGCGCGAGGGCGTTGTCTGTGCTGGCGAAGTCATCGGTAGCAGCGGGCTCAGGGATCAGGCTGACGCAGGACCCTTCGTAACGTGCCCAGGCCTGTGCGGCCGGCGAATGGATGGCAGGGTCGGGATCGTCGAGCCGTGTTCCATAGGCCGTGAGCAAATCGCCCCGTTCGAATTCGGGGATGGCCGCATGGAAGGCGCGTTCGGCCTCCGGGAAGAACGTTCCCATGCCATGGAGGAACCAATCGATCTCCGCAGCGGTGCACAGAAAGATGCCGCGCAACCCGAGAGAGAGGCAGCGGTCGGGATGCGTTTGTGCATAGGCGAGCGACAGGGTCGAACCCCAGGATCCGCCACACACATGCCACCTTTCGATCCCAAGATGCTCCCGAAGACGCTCCATGTCGGCCACCAGGTGCCAGGTCGTGTTGTCGGTGAGATCCGCGACCGGTGTGGAGCGACCTACCCCACGCTGCTCGAAGAGGATGATCCGGTAATGCTCGGGATCAAACAGGCGACGGTTGCGCGGCGACGTGCCGGCACCGGGGCCACCATGAAGATAGACCGCGGGAACACCGTCGGGATTGCCCGATTGTTCGACATACATCACGTGTGGGTGCTCCAGCGGGAGCTGTTCTACACGGAAAGGGTCTATGGCGCCGTAGGGTTGAGTGCGGTTCATGAGTGTCATCCAGGTAAAACGATTACGACCCAGCCTAAACCGGCTTGCAAGCCACAAACCTTCCCTAGCAACTGGAGCGCCCGATGACGAGGCTCGATCAGCAGACACGCCGCCATGCCATTCATGTCGTCATCGCCCTTGCGGTGGGCACATTGATGATTGCCGGCCTGGCGTCCGAAATGAAGGAACGCAAAGCCTACAACGACTACCTGCGGAAGCTGGACCTGAGGATCGAGCGGGCTGATCTGGAGCCCAGGCCCGTGATCGAGCGTGCGGTCTCGTCGTACTCGCGCCTTCCGCTATGACGTTGGGGCGTGCGCCGCAGCCGCCTTGTCGATGCCTTTGAGGTCGTGGGCAAAGACTTGGTTGAACCGCGCAAGCTGGTGTTCACCCGCAACCGTGGCCTCGAAACGGGGCTCATCACCGGGTGGCAGGCCGAGATCACGCGGGTCGATGACGGTGTGGTAGGCGGGGTCATAGAACACCGCCATGGAGAACCGCTCCTTGCCTGAGCTGTTAACGACACGATGCAGCGTCGAGGCAAAACGGCCGTTTGACCAGCGAGCCAGAAGATCGCCGACATTCACAAGCAGAGTTCCCTCTACAGGCGGAACGGCGAGCCACTCGCCATCCCGGCTCCGCACCTGCAGGCCACCCAGATCGTCCTGACATACCATGGTGAGACATCCAAAGTCGGTATGGGCCGAGACCCCGAACTGTTCTTCGCCCATATCCGCCGGCTGCGGTGGGTAATAGATCAGTTGGCCGCGCGCCATCGGCTTCTCGAAACACGAGGCCAGCGCGTCAGGCTTCAGCCCCAGCCCAACACAGACCGCCCGCAAGAGTGCTGCACCTGTCCTGCAGCCCGCCGCATAGAAACCGTCGTAGATCGCAGATCGCATCGTAGGTGAACTCTGTGGCCACTGATTCGGACCTCGAAAGGGTGTACCTGCTTGAACCTCTGGATCATCGGGGCCGAGTTCCAGGCCCCAGCTGAACAGTTCCTTGAGATCGGTCCGGGTCGCGCCGGTCATCAGGGCTTCGCCGATCCCCATCCAGCCGCGGTTGATGTCGTTGGTCGCGATGGCGCGCTTGGCCTCGACAGACCCGAGAAAGAAGGCACGCGAGGCGGCGAACGCCTGCTCCCTGATCTCGGTCGTCACGGCATGATTGCGGATGTAGTAGAAGCCCAGCCCCTGTGACGCGCCCATGATCGCCTCAGCGGTCGACTCCAGCGCACCGGGCTGTTCCGCCATCAGCGGGCCGACATCGATGATCGGGATCTCTTCGGCCGTGACCGGCCGGGCCTTTGCATAGGGCATCGTTCACCACGGGTCAGATGGTCCATCTTCCAGCATTCGGCGCAAAAGAAAAGGCCGCCCGGCAAGCGGGCGGCCTCTGAAACAACACTCAGAGGGTTTCTTACGAACCGGCCCCGAGCCAACCGCGCCAACGATCTTCGTTATCGTCGAGCCACTGCTGAGCGGCATCTTCCGGCTCCATGCCGTCGATGTCGGCCAGCTTCGACATCACGGCGATGTCGAGGTTGGAGAAGTTGATGTTCTGCGTAATTTCATACGCACCCGGCCACTGCTCCGGGAAGCCTTCCCAGACACCGATCTTGAGGTAACCGCCCTTGGGGTTGCCGCAGTCATAGGTGGCGTCGGGGTTCATGCCCCATGAGGGATCGTCCAGGCAGCCTTCGCCGTACTCCGGGAACTCAATGAACTTGCCGTCGTACACGGCTTCAATGAAGTTCGGGGTCCAGTTGAAGAGCACAATCGGCTCACCACGCGACTGCGCGGCATCGAGTTCGGCCCACAGTGCGGCAGCCGAGCCGGCATTCACGACCTCGAAGTTCATGCCGAGACCATCGACACGTTCCTGGTCATGCTTCAGCCAGTCGACGGGACCGGCAAGGAAACGGCCCCTGGGCTCGGTCTCCGGCGTCGAGAACATCTCGGCACAGGCGTTGAGCGCTTCCCAGTCGGGCAGGCCCGGGCAGGCCTCTTCGACATAGGCCGGATACCACCACTCTTCACGGGTCTTGGCATCGTGGGTGACCGCATCGATGACACAGCCCTCGTCGACGACCTTCTCGAAGGCCACGCCGAACGCGCCCTGCCATACCTCATGCACGATGTCCATATCGCCTTCACACATGGAGGTGTAGACGACCTGGCTGTCGGCCGGGATGTACTCAACCTCGTAGCCGGCCTCTTCGTAGATCGCACCGACGATGTAGGCGCCAACGATCTGGCTGGACCAGTTGTGAATCGGAATCTTGATAGGTTCGTCGCTGTCCGCAGAGGCGGCTCCCGACGACAAAATCAATGCCACGGCGGCGGCCGCGACTCCTTTCATGATACGCATCTGTGTCGTCTCCCTTGATAGTGTTGCGCGTGAAGCCCCTTCCTGGCAGGTTCTGCCAGGCTGTTGCCGTAGGTGACTCGTTTATTAGTCACAATTACTATGGCAACTGTACCATATTGCATTCATTTCCCGCTCATGCAACTAAGAATCGTTCCGCAGTAGTGGAGCATGGGGGCCGGGCATGGTCTCCTGAACCCGCACAAGGGCCACAAGGCCGGGGGGCACCGTGACGGAGGCGAAGATCGCGTGCCGTGGAGTGTGGAAGCTCTACGGCTATCATCCCAAGCAGTTTCTGCAGGAGCACGGCGGAAATCCCGACCCGGAACTGTTGAAGTCCAACGGTTACATCTCGGCCGTGCGCGACGCGTCGTTCGATGTTCACGAGGGTGAAATCCTGGTGGTGATGGGTTTGAGCGGGTCGGGCAAATCGACCCTTATCCGGTGCCTGTCACGACTTATCGATCCCACGGCAGGCGAAATCTCGATCGATGGCCAGGACCTCGCCAAGGCGAGCGAATCGGACATGATCGAATTGCGTCGTCACAAGATGGGTATGGTGTTCCAGCACTTTGCCCTGCTGCCGCACCGGACCGTACTCGAAAACGTGGCCTTCCCGCTGGAGGTTCAGGGCATCGATAAGCAGACCCGGCGCCAGCGGGCAGCGGAGATCATCGACCTCGTGGGTCTAAATGGACGTGAGCGGTACTATCCGCGCGAGCTGTCCGGCGGTCAGCAGCAGCGTGTCGGCATCGCGCGCAGCCTGGCGGTAGAGCCCGACATCTGGTTCCTCGACGAGCCGTTCTCGGCGCTCGACCCGCTGATCCGCCACGAAATGCAGGATGAGTTCCTGCGGCTGCAGTCGATGCTGAACAAGACCATCGTCTTCATCACCCACGACTTCGACGAGGCGATCCGTCTCGCCGATCGAGTCGCCATCATGTTCGAAGGCGAAATCCAGCAACTTGCCACGCCCGAAGAGATCATCACCGCCCCGGCGACCGATTATGTCGCCGAGTTCACAAAGAACGTGCCGCGCGAAAAGATCCTACGTATTCACACGATCATGACCCCGGCATCCGGCGAAGTCGTCGGCGACCGCCGGGTAAGCCAGAGCGACCGGATCGCCGATGCCGCAGCCATGATCCTGGAACAGGACGCCCCGGTGAGCGTGGTCGATGACAACAATGCCCTGGTGGGCACGGTGAGCCGCAAAAACGTGATCGACGCGCTGTTCACACCGGACGCCTGACCGTGACCGCCATCGATCCCAGCATTCTTGAAGACACGACCGATCACGGCCGGACCCTGCGCCGCGCCACTCTGGTGCTGGGACCGTTCGCAATTCTGATGGCCTTGCGGCCGCTACTGTCGGAGAACCTGATCGTCCCGCCCGAGACCTGGACCATCCCCTTCATCGACTGGATTAACGCCGTGGTAGCGGCGCTGAGCGATGACGAGATCTTCGGGCTGTTCACCTTCAAGGACATGACCCGCTTTCTTGCCGAACTGATCGAGGCGCCGCTCGATTTTGCCGAGAGCGTGCTCATCTCGGGCTTCCGCAAACCCTGGAAGCTGCCGCCCCTGCCCTGGGTCATGATCGCCGGTCTGGCTGCCGTGATCGGCTGGTGGATCGGCGGCTGGCGTATGGCACTGCTAGCCAGCGGCTGTTTCGTCTACTTCGCGCTGTTCGGCAAATGGAAGCCGTCGATGCTGACCTTATCGCTGGTCATGGTCGCAGCTCCTGTCGCCGGACTGATCGGACTCGGCCTTGGGCTCGCCGCATTCAAGGCACCGTGGTTCGAGAAAATTCTGACACCGTTCCTGAATGTGATGCAGTCGATGCCTCACTTCTCATATCTGATTCCCGTTGCCGTGTTCATCGGCGTCAGCCACAAGGCCGGTGCAATCGCCACGATCCTGTTTGCGATGCCGCCGATGGCACGTCTGACGCTTTTGGGGCTGCGCGGCGTCTCGCCCGAGGTTCGCGAGGCCGGTGTGATGGGTGGCTGCACGAAACGGCAGATGCTGCTGAGAGTGGAGATTCCCGCAGCGCGCAACGCCCTGATGGTCGGCGTCAACCAGGTGATCATGCAGTGCCTGGCGATGGTGGTGATCGCCTCGTTCATCGGCGCCAAGGGCCTGGGCAACGACCTGCTGTTCCGCCTGCAATCCCTGCGCATCGGCCAGGCGCTGGAGATTGGTGTCGCCATCGTGCTGATGGCGATTACGTTGGACCGCCTGAGCCAGGCGCTGGCACGACGGCAGCCCGAACACGCTCCGGAGAGGCCGTGGTGGAAACGCCATCCCTATCTGATCGCGGGCGCCGGGGTGGTCGTGGCTTCCCTACTCGCGGGGTTTGTCACGGAGTGGGCGGTCTCATGGCCGCGATCAGCCGCCATCACCACGGCGCCCCTGTGGGACGGCATTGTGGATTTCATTCAGGTCCACTTCTTCGATGCTCTGGCCATCTTCCGCGACGGCTTGCTGGTCCACGTTCTGATTCCCCTGCGTACGGCCTTCCAGTGGACCCCGTGGCCGGCCGCCATCCTGCTTGCCGCGATGGCGGGCTGGATGCTTCACGGCTGGCGGCTGGCGGCCGTCGTGTCGGCCTTCATCGGGTTCATCGTGTTCGCCGGGTTCTGGGAACGCGCCCTAATCACGGCCTACATGGTGAGCGTGGCGACCGTGATCTGCGTCCTGATTGGTGTCCCGATCGGAATCTGGGCGGCAGGGTCCGCGTGGCGTGCCAAGGCGGTGCAGTTCGCCTGCGACACCTTCCAGACCTTCCCGTCGTTCATTTATCTGATCCCGGTGATCATGCTGTTCCGCGTGGGCGACGTCGCGGCGATCGCGGCCATCGTGATTTACGCGACCATTCCGGCCGTGCGCTATACCATGTTCGGCCTGCGCAACGTTCCTGAACAGATTCAGGAAGCGGGCCGCACGTCGGGCTGTACACGCTTGCAGCTTCTTTGGAAGGTGCGCCTGCCGTTAGCCTTCCCCGAGATCATGCTGGGCGTGAACCAGACCATCATGTTCGCCCTGTTCATGGTGATCATCGCCGCCTTCATCGGCACGCGCGATCTGGGCCAGGAGATCTTCCGCGCTCTGACCTTCCAGGATGCCGGCAAGGGCATCGTGATCGGCCTGTGCGTCGCGTTCATGGGACTGACGGCCGACCGCCTGATCAACGCCTGGGCCCGGGAACGCAAGAAGCATTTCGGTCAGAACACCTGATCAGCGTGCCGTAACACCACCGTCGATTACCAGCGACGTGCCGGTGACGTGACGCGCACGGTCGCCGGCAAGGTAGAGCACAGCGTCGCTGACTTCATCGGGGCTGATCATGCGGCCATCGGGAACCGTGGCGTCGTAGATTCGGCGTTGATCTCCGGGTGTGTTGCCGAGCTGGCGTGCGAGCTCGTCGACCATGGGTGTGTCGATCACGGTGGGGCAGACAATGTTGATCCGCACGCCCTGGGCCGCGTGGTCGAGCGCCATGGCTTTGGTCATCTGCAGCATGCCGCCCTTGCTGGCGCAATACGCCACCAGGCTGTCACCCCCGACGAACGAAAAGTCCGAGCCGATGTTCACGATCACGCCGCGTGTTTCGATGAGATGAGGGATCGCGGCACGGCTCATGTAGAACGCACCGTCGAGATTGACCGAAAGGACGTGTCGCCACTGCGTATCGCTGGTGTCTACGGCCTCACCGACATGGATCACACCGGCGTTGTTGACGAGGATGTCGAGCCGGCCGAAGCGGTCCATGACCGTGTCGATCAGGGATTCGCAGGACGCCGATTGCGTGACATCGACCACGAGAGAGTGGTTCTGATCTCCCTCCGGTGCGATGAGGTCCGCGGCCAGAACCACCGCACCTTCCGCCCGCAGGCTCTCCACGATCACACTGCCGACGCCGCCGGCAGCACCCGTCACGACGGCAACCTTTCCCCTGAACGACATGCCAAACCTTTCCTGACCAGCAGCGAGCATTGTGCGACACCGCTGCGATGTCATCCATCGTTGTGTTGTGCCGAACGAGGCGGTCGATGATGACTACATCCTGGGCTACAGCACAGATCCCGCCGCGGCGCGCCACGATGTGCCTGCCGGATCACGCGAGCATGACTTTCTCTGGCATGCGAACTGCCACCCCGACGGCGGACAGGTCTTCTTTCCGCTAGGCGGGGAAGCCTTTGTCGCACCGCTGGCTCTTACCGGCGACGATGTGAAGCCCGATGACTTCGTGGCCTTTCGCTTCGATGGCATCTGCGGACTCTACATCCACCCCGGACTCTGGCACGAGGCGGTCTTTCCCAAGGTCGATGCCGGACGATTCTGTGCAGGAACCTGCAGGCTGAGGCACGACTTCTGTATCAACGTTTGCTGTTCGCCTCTGTGGTGGTGTAGCAGGATGCACCCGCGGCATGGGCTGTGGAGATTCGCTTTGTGCCCCACTCTCACAACTGATCGAGACACCGGCATACCAACGGATGGTCTGGCATGAGCAGCGTGAACGACGACCACCGTGGCGACGGCAGCAGCGTGGCAATCATGTCGATCGTAGCCGGCGTCGGTCTGCTCACCTGTGGTGATATCTTCGCCAAGATCGTCACCGAGGACATGACACCCTTCAACTATGTGCTGTTGCGCAGCGCCTTCGCCTTCATCCCTGTCCTGATCGCACTGCATGTCACCCGAACATGGCAGCAACTTCGGACCCAGCGGCTGGGCGGCCAGATTGCGCGCGGGGCCGCCATGGCAACCGCCTACACCTGCTATCTGCAGTCCATCCAGACCTTGCCGATCGCCGATGCCATAGCGATCATCTTCTCGTCACCGTTTTTGGTCGCTCTCTTCGCGCGATGGTTTCTGGGCGAACACGTCCCGCTGATCCGCTGGATTGCCATTTTTCTGGGCTTTGCCGGAACCCTGATCATCGTGCAGCCCGGCACCGACGCCTTCCAGCCCGCGGCGCTCTGGGGTGTCACCGGTGCCGCGGCCGCAGCCGTGACATCTCTGCTGGCGCGACGCTTGGGATCAACAGAGCCGCCACCGGTCACCAGTTTCTACACAACGATCGCCTTCCTGCTGACCGGCGTAATTCCCGTGACTTTGATCCCCGGCCACTGGGGCCCTGTCTCCGACATCCACTTCCTGATGATTGTCAGCGCGGGACTCATCGCCGGCACGGCGCATTTCCTGATTATCCTAGCCTACCGTAGGGCCCAGGCGAGCCTGGTGGCGCCCTTTGAATACGCTTCGGTGCCGATCGCCGTAGTGATGGGCTACCTTGTGTTTGGGGATATCCCGACAACAGCCGTCTGGGTCGGCATGGCCATGATCATCGTGGCCGGTACCCTGCTCGCCCGGAAGCGTTAGCTTCCCGGTTGCCAGGACGCCACAGCGCGTTCGAGCATGTCGAGGTGATCGACACCAAAATAGAGCTTGCCGCAAAAGAAAAAACTCGGGACGCCGAAGACGCCGGAAGCGATGGCGGCCTGCGTGTTGTCGATCACAACCTGTTTAACAGCCGCGTCTTCCACTACCTCGGTGACGGGGCGCGATGTGAGGTCGACCTGATCGGCAAGGTCCTGCAGCACCGGAAGATCAGAGATATCGCGCTGTTCGGCCCAATAGGCCCTCATGACGGCCTGAACGAAGGCGTCGGCCTTGCCTTCTTCCGCCGCGAACACACAGGCGCGCTGGGCACGTGACGGGCGTAGGGGATAGTCCGGGTGCGGGTCATAAGCCAGCCCCCATTCGACCATGCGGTCAATCACGTCCTGCTCGTACCAGGCGACACGGGCGGCTGATTGGTCGAGCGGCCGCAGGCCGTCGATCTGCTCCATGAGGTTGGGCAGATGCAGGGTTCGCCACACAACCGGCGCGTTGTGACGCCGGCCCAGCGATCCGATCATCGTGGACGCGGCATAGGCCCACGGACTGTGCACATCGAAATAGAAGGTGATCTCGGGCCGCTGCGGCCGTTCCGCCTGGCCGTCAAGGAAACGCGGAAGATCAACGATGGCTCGGACATGTTCCCCGGTCATCACCTCGCGCCCGTCCTGAGTAAGGCGAACCGCGAAGGTAACCTTGCGGCCTGAGACGTCTGTGATCTCGGCATGGACATCCACCGGACGGTGGGCAAAGGCGGGGCCGGTATGCTCGACGGCGACACGAAAGCCGACGCTGGCATCATTATCCTCGAAGTACGGATGGATCAGGCCGCCACAAGTCGCCTCGACCCAGAGGATCATGGTGACCGTCTCCACCGCTTCGACAATGACGTTGCCCACGGCAGCGGCCGTGTCGTCTATGGTGGGCTGGAAGGTCTGCGATCGGGTGACACCGACGGGAACGGAAAGCATGAGACATCCGGGTCAGGGGTTGAGCCACGATGCCCTGGCGGCGTGTTCAGTGAAAGTCAGAATAAACTAGACAAACGTCTAGTATTCGACAAGATAGTCCGAACTGCTGCCCTGGAGACCGCGCATGGCCCACGATACCGACGGCTCAGACCTCGTCCGGCTGGACCTTCTATCCCATCGAAAAACCGGGCGATCCTACGCGTGAGGCGATGATCGCTAAGGCGCGGGCGGACATCGACCGCGATCACGTCTGCCTGATCGACAACTTCATCACCGAAGAAGCACGTCAGACCATGGTCGACGAAGCTCTGGCCACACCCTGCCCGCCGCGCACACCAACCGTTCTCACCGCATCTGTTTCCTGAACCAGCAGCCGATGCCGGACCGACCGCCGATCACCCGATGGACATGTTCCTCGACGCCCGCTACCGCATGATGGCCTATGACCTGTTCGACGCCGAGGGTCCGCTGCACCGGTTCTAAGGCTGGCCGCCGGCATGAGAAGCCATCACCGAAATTCTGGGCATCGGGACACTCTATCTGAACGACGATCCGTTCCAGCCGGCCAACGTGATCGGCGACGGCGACCGCCCGACCTGGCATTTCGACCGTGGGACCGAGTTGACCGTGACCCTGATGCTGCAGGACGCCGAGGCCGGCGGTGATTTCGACATCGCCCCGGCGATCTGGCCCCATGACGACACCGATCCAGCCCCTCTGCGCACCGTGCTGGAAGCACAGCGCAGCGATCTGGTGAGACGTGTCCCCTGCTCACCGGCCAGCATCGTGATCTTCCGCGGCGATCGCAGCGTCCACCGCGTCAGCGAAGTCACCGGCGACCACCTCCGCATGATGGCGGTGATGGTCTATGAGGAAAAACCAGGTGTAGTCGGACGTCCGGACGTGAACGCGACGTAGTATGGGCCCAGGGTGGTTGCAGCGGCGGGATAGGAGAACGCGAAGTTTGCTGCGTGGTCAACGTCTCTGGGATATGGCCCCCTGCTTTCGCAGGGGCTCATTCGAAGCTACGCAGCTTGCCAGACCAGTGGAAACTCCGGGGCGTCCATGATGTCGCCGGGGTTCAGGGTGACGTCGCGGAACGGCGGGGATGTCGGGCCGGGGCGGGTGGCGAAGCGGGCGTCGTCGCCGATCCAACGGGCGGAGACGGCGCGGCGCGGGGTGGCGAGCGAGCGGTTCGCCGGAGCACCGTGGACCGTGAGGTAATGGAAGCAGATGGCGTCGCCAGGCTCGAGATCAAAGCCGCGGATGTCATAGGCATCGCGATCGGCCTCGATGTCCGGGAGCTTCTCGAAGGTGTCGGCATCGCCATAGAGCGGCTGGGTGTTGAAACGCTCCGGCGTGAAGCTGCGGCCCCATTTGTGCGAACCCGCGACAAATTCGGGGCTGGTGTTCCGGCCCACGGGGTCGAGTGGAATCCAGATCGAGACGTTCTGGCTGCCGTCGACGCAGTAGTAGGTCTGGTCGTGATGCCAGGGCGTGGCGATCTGGGCGCCGGCGTCCTTGACCAGAACATGTTCGTGGAAAAGGCGCGCCGTCTTCGACCGCATCAGGGCGGCAGCGAGTTCGGCGCAGCGTGAGTTCTTCAGGAAATCTTCATACTGCGGAATGCGCTGCCAGTTACAGTAATCGCTGAGGAAACGGCGGCCCTCATCATCGTGGTAAAGTTTGCCGTCGGCACTGGGCTCATCGAGGTTCTGCTCCACACCCACGGCAAGGCTATCGACCCATTCGGTGAACATCCCCTTGATGAAGACGACCCCATCGTTCTGAAAGGTATCGATGGCGTCCTTTTTGACGATCTCGGACATGGCGCAAGCCTCCTCGGAATGATGCTGACCTTCGCGCGGAGGCACCGCGGCTTCAAGCCTTGTGTTGCCACCGATCCCTCCTAAGCTGACGATCCCGGCAGGGAGGATGTGATGGGGCAGAAACTCGAGGTGTTCCAGTCGATCTGGGCGATGGAGCGGCGCGCGCCCGACGGCATGGAATGGCTGATGGAAGAGAAGTTCCGCAAGGTCAAGGAAGGGGGCTATGATGGCATGTCGATCGACATGGCCTCCCACGACATCCCGACCGTCGAGGAAGCCAAGCCGTTGTTCCGGGATTTTGAACTCGAAAACATCCTGGTCGCCTTCCCGCGCGACGTCGAGGAGATGAAGCCGGTCTACGACATGGCCAACGAGCTCGGCAGCCGCTTTGTTGCGATCAACGCCGTGGCCTTCCCTTACACGCCCCAGGAAGGTGCTGATTACGTCCAGCGGGCGCTGGAACTAGCCGACGAGATGGGTGTGGAGGCCCATTTCGAACTGCACCGCTACACGCTGACCAACGATCTCTTCTACACCGAGCAGGTCATGGACCTGGTGCCGGAGATGGAAATTGTCTGTGATCTGAGCCACGCCGTGGTCAGCCGGGAAATCGTCCTGCCGCTTGATGACGTGCACAGGGCTGCCTTCGACAAGATGCTCGCCCGCTGCGCCGGCTTGCAGGGGCGGGTCGCGACCCGCGAACAGGTCCAGATCGCCATCGACTGGCCCCAGCACGCCGAATGGGTGGCGCTGTTTCACACCTGGTGGGAGCAGGCTATGCGCCAATGGCGCGCGCGCAAGCCCGACGGGGCGATCCTGAACTTCCTGTGTGAGCTGGGCCCGCCGCCCTATGGCATCACCGGCGCAGACGGCACCGAGTTGGTCGACCGCTGGGATCAAGGCCTGATGCTGAAGGACTGGGCGCGCGCCAAGTGGGCCGAACTGGACGCCGAAGACGCATGATCCCCTTGCCGACAGAGGCGGTGCGCATCGGCCAGTGCGTGAGCCACCACGCCACACGCGATCCCGACCGCGAAGCTGCCGTGCATGACACCACGCGCATGCGTTATGGCGAACTTGATCAGGCCATGACGCGGTGGGCGAAAGCCCTTCTGGCCGCAGGCGTGAAGCACGGTGACCGGGTTGCGATGCTGACGCCGCCCTGCACCGAATGGCTGACGGTGATGCTGGCGGTGACAGAAATCGGCGCGATCTGGTGCGGCTATCACCCGCGGTACAAGCGGCCGGAGTTCCGCCATGTCACGGAACTGGCCGAGCCGGTGGTCCTGATCGGGTTCCGTCACATTCACGGCCGTGACTATGCCGACGACCTCATCGCAATGAAGAGTGAAGTATCTTCAGTCCAATCACTGGTTCTGCTCGATGAGCCTGTTGATGGCGGCGTGCCAGCCGACGCCTTCCTGGCCGCCGGGGATGCGGTCAGCGACGACGAGCTCGCGGCGGCGCGCGGTGCGGTCAAGATTGATGACACCGCCGTGCTGATTTTCACCTCCGGCACCACGGGGCGGCCCAAGGCGGCGAGGGTGAAACACAGGGCGCTCCTGATCGGCGGCGCAGTGGAGCTGGAACACTGGCCGATGGATCGGCCGCGCATCCTTCATATGATGCCTGTGAACCACATCGCCGGTGTGGGCATGACCGGCGTGTTCGGCCTCTATGCCGGAGGCACGCTGGTGTTCCAGGACCGTTTCGAAGCGGGCGACCTGCTGCGTCTTCTGGAAGAAGAGACGATCGATCACTTGCTGGGCTCTCCCGTACAGTTCCACATGATGGCCCATCATCCCGACCTTGAAGCGCGTGACCTCTCAAATCTCAAGTTCCTGACCTGGGGCGGCGGTCCAATCGCCGTCCCGCTCGTGGAACGCCTCAACACGCTGCCCGGCGAACTGCGCACCAGCTTCGGCATGACCGAGCTGGGGCTCTACGTGACCTTCACGGAAAAGGATGCGCCGTTTGATGCGCTGTCGCGCACGATCGGCAAGCCACACGCCGCCTTCGACATCCGCGTCGCCGATGCCGAGGGCAAGGTGGCGGGTCCCGGCGAGCAGGGCGAAATCCAGGCGCGGGGGCCGTGGCTTCTGGCCGGCTACTTCCGCAACCCGGAGGCGACGGCGGAGGCCTTCACCGCCGACGGCTGGTTCCGCACCGGCGATGTCGTGAAGGTGTGGAACGACGGCAATCTCGAGATCGTGGGCCGGACCAAGGAGATGTTCATCTCAGGCGGCTTCAACATTTATCCCCGCGAGGTCGAGATGGCGATCGAAGAGCACCCCGCGACCGGCATGGTGGCCGTGATGGGTGTGCCCGACGAAGCTTTCGGCGAGGTCGGCCACGCCTTCGTGGAGCCAAGGCCTGGTACGACGCTGGACGCCGCAGAGCTTGATGCCTGGTGTCGCGAGCGGCTGGCCAACTACAAGATTCCCAAGACCTTCGAGATCCGTTCCGAACTGCCGCGCCTGCCGATCGGCAAGATCGACAAGCAGACCCTGAAGCGGGAGTTCAGCGAACGACAGCCCAGGGAGAGCTGACCATGAGCAATGCACCACGTCCCACCACGGACATGGCCCGAATGAAAGCCGATCTTGCCGAACACGGTTACGGCATCTTCGAGGGCGCGATCGATCCCGACACCACCGCAGCGATCCGTGATCGCGTGCTGGAGCAGGCCGCCGCCGAGCGGCGCGGCAATGTGGTCACGAGCAATGTTGCGGTGGAACCGGAAGATGCGGTGAACCAGTGGGTCGCCTTTCTGCCGAACAAGGGCAAGATCCACCGCGCCCTTATCAACAATCCCCATGTTCTGGAGATCGTCCGTTACGTGCTGGGTCAGGATGCAATCCTGTCCGAGTTTTCCGCCCACATCACCTGGCCCGACAACGAAGAGATGGCGCTCCACATCGACCAGTGGTTCATGCCCCAGCCGATGATGCCAGGCGAAGACTATGAGCGGCCCGCCAATGCGCACCGCGCTGACCGGCTGTGCGGCGATCCCGTGGAGGCCAATCATCCGATCCCGCCACCGGTCGTATGCAACGCCATGGTGGCGATCACAGACTTCACGCTAGAAAACGGTGCGACACGGCTGGTTCCCGGGAGCCATCTGTCGGGACGAAATCCCGCCCCCGACACGGACTACGACGTTACCTTTGCCGAGGCGCCAGCCGGTAGTCTGGTGGTGTGGGAAGGACGCACCTGGCATGCCGCAAGTCTCAACACCGGCACCACCCCGCGCGTGGGCATCACGACCTATTGGGCCGCCCCTTTCCTGCGCCAGCTGCTGAACTTTACCTATGGATTGCGTCCCGAAGTTACTGCTGATCTGAGCGATCAGGAACGCGCCCTGATGGGTTTCAAGCCCTGGAGCACCTATGGCACGAGCGACGAGTTCGGCGCCGACTGGGCCCGGCCCGGCAAGGACAACGTGGGCGAACTGAAGTAGGCGCCTGCGCCGGGATCAATCCAGCCAGTAGGGGTTGGACCAGGCACGTTTGCCGTGGCTGTCGATCACGGTGACGCGGAACCAGCTCTCCTCGAAGGGATAGAGATCCAGGCTGGCCGACGTCATGCCGTCGCCCATCGCGTGCTTGGAACGCGACCCCCTGCCCTGTACGGCAATCAGATCGACCTCAGAACAGGCCACATGAATCTGTCCGCACTCGATCGTGATGTCGTCAATCTCCGGGCCCATGCTGGAGTAGTAACGGCCGGCCTTCAGGGACTCGAGCAGCAGCTCCGGCTCGTTCTCCTCGGCCTGCACCATGACCCAGCCGCCCAGCCAGTCGTGGGTGAGTTCATGGGCGTCATCGACGGCATAACCCGAGAGTTTCCAGCCGTCGTTCAGCAGAACATCGAGAAACGGCCAGTCGTGGCCGCGATCGACCTCGATGGCGCTACCGTGGTTGTAGATTTCGACGGCATGAGCGAACGGCAACTCACGGGCATCGGCATGGGTGAGGCCGTACCAGGAAGGGTGGACGATGCCGATGAAGGCGCCGGCCTCATGCGCCCGCTTCGCGATCTCGGGCCCGGTTTCGCCATCACGCAGGGGTTCGAAGTCGAACGGCAGACCGATGGATTTGATGTGCCAGATCTCGCCGACGGTCGTTTCAGGAGCATGGAGTTCGGCGCCGATGATCGTTGTGAAATCACCGGTTCGGTATGGCCGCGTGTCGGTTACTGGAAAGCCGTACATCTCCATGAAATGGTCGGTCATCACCAGGAAATCGTAGCCCTGCTCCCGATAGGCGGCACAGACAGCCTCGGGTGCATGGCTGCCGTCCGAGTTCGTGCTGTGGGTGTGCATGTTGCCCTTGAAGAACGAGTCAGGTCGGCTGAAGTCGAGATTATCCATGGCGTGAAATCCGATGCGCGGCAGGTCTGGGATTAAGCGTCATTCATGGCGTAGAATTGTGACAACAATAATCTCGCGGGGTCGCGAAGATTTGAGGGGGTATCAAGCGCCGGCACAATGAGCGCCCGCGTCAGAGCCGCACGGTCGGTCGGTTTGGCGATAGAGATGGTCGAGCACGGCCCCTGTGTGATCCAGGCCAGCGACGTCATCACCGCGAGCTCGGCATCAGGGTTGGACTCCGCGTGGTCGGCAGCGGCCTCACCGGAGACATGGCGGACAATCTCGATCAGCGCGTGCTGAAATCCGCCACAGGCCCCCAACCTCGGCACCGATGGCAGTCGCCGAGAGCGAGATCGCACCGGGAATGGCTCGATGGGCCAGAACCTCATCGCTGAAGTCCCCGACAAGGGCGATGCGCGCAGCACCGGTCATGCCGTCATGACCTCAACAAGCTGCTTGTGGAAATGGATTGTGCCCTTGTCCCAGTAGGGCGCCAGACGACCACCGTCGTATGCGTCGCAGAGACGGCCTTCCTGCAGCCGGCGGCAGATTCCTTCATCTTCGAGATTCAGCGCGTCCCATTCGTCGCAGAGATTGTTGCGCAGGTCCGCAAGGTCCGGATTGTCGTGATCACCGTCAACAAAATAGAACCACATGTGCATCCGCGTGCGGTCGGCCGCGACGGGTTCAAACAGCACGAACTGCACAGCGGTCGGATAAACGTTGATCGCCACATTGGGGAAGACCGCGCTGTAGCAGCTCCGGTTGGTGTTCTCGGGCTTAAGGCCCGGAATCGTCTGCATGCCATAGCCGGATTTGTCGCCCTCGCCGCCGCGCCCGGTGGCCTCGAACCAGTACTCGTTCATGAGATGCCGGCCCATGGTGATCATCGACTTTCGCGCCTCTTTGGTCATGGTCCGGTGGAGTGCAGGGTGCACCATGAAGACGTGGTAGAAGTCACAATAGTTCTCGACGGCGAGCTTCCAGTTGCACTCGAACGTGTAGACCCGGTGTTCGGCGCACCGCATCGGCTCCAGCGGGTAACCATCAAACCATGCCGCGACCGGAGCGATATGCTCGTCGAAAGGCTCGGCCTTGCCGTCAAGGTTGATAAAAATCCAGTCGTGCCAGACCTCACAGCGCACCGGGAACAACGAAACGTTGTCGTCGCCTCTGTTGTCGTGACAGTCGGGTTTGTGGAAATGCGGCCGGGCCTTGAGTTTGCCGTCCATGGCATAGGTCCAGGCGTGATAGGGGCAGGTCATCATCGCACTACCGTCGAGGTTCTCGACGACCAGACGAGCACCGCGATGCGGGCAAACGTTGTGGAAGGCGTTGATCTCTTCCGCTCGCCCATGGGTCAGGATGATCGGCCGACCCGCGACATCGACGGGACGAACATCACCAGGATCCGGCATGTCACTGGCCAACCCTGCAAAGACCCACGTCCTGGCGAACAGGGTCTTTCGTTCAAGGTCGAAATAGGCCTGTGATGTGAAGGCGTCGTTGGGCAAACCGCGGGCTTCTTCGATCGGAAGGTCGAATTTTGCCAAAGCGTCGCCCGCCAGCACCTGACGGATATCCGTGAGTGTCGTCATGGCCGAGAATCCTGCCTTGCAACTTCTTGAAAGCTACACCCGGAAATTTCACTGCACAAGGCAAGCGAATTTGATGTGAGCCTATGGCCCCAGCAGGACCTGTGGCGACCCGAGAACATGCCCAAAGTCGAAAGGCTGACGGCAGAGGTCACAAAACGCACTGCGGCCTCGCCGGTGTGGTTGCGTCATCAGCCCGAGATCACACCGAACCGCTTCGCATAGGCCGCGCCGATCCCGCGCGCCCGAAAGCCTAGTCCAGAATGTTGGCCGGAAAGCCGTCGATGCTCTGGGTGTTCTTGTCCGTCCGGGAACGTCGCAGGGTCTTTTCATCCATCCGGTCGTAGTGCGGCACAAGCTCGGTCTCGCCGCGTTGGCCCTTGAACTCATGGAAGGGCACGCCGCTGCCGCAGGACGTTTCAACACGTTCGATGGCAACGTCGATGATCTGACGTGAGCCGTCCATGGTAGGGAAGAGCCCGATCAGGTCGTCCCATCCCGTATCTCGGGGATGGAGCAGCGCGGCCGATCCGTAGACCCGCAGTGCCAGAGGATCGCCTTCAAAGGCCGAGAACATCAGCGTCATGCGGTTCAGCTGTTGCAGATGCGCCGGGGTCTCGTTGCTGCTGGCCGCAAACACCGCCACGGCAGCCGTGGCCTCCCAGAGATTGGCTTCTATCTTGAGTGCGGTGAAGACGTCGTTGGCCTTGTCGGCCGCAAAGCTCGGCGTGACGGCGAGGACCATGGCAACACACAAGCAAGATACGTTCGCATGGACTGATCCCTCCTTTTGAACCTTGGCCGTTCAGGCCGCGTGCTGCATCATCTCATCGTGGGTGGCCTGCAGCAGATCGAGATCGAAGCCATAGAGCTCCGCAGCGTGTCCGCACAGGACATGATGCGCCGCCTCGGCTGACAGGGCATCGCGGATTTCCCGGACCGCTCGGGCACCGTCGGGGAAGACGCCTTCGTCATGGGGGTAGTCGTCGCCCCAAAGCAGACAGTCGCTGCCGGTGAGCGGCAAGTTGTGCAGAGCCACAGGATCATCGGTGATCGTCACCGCACATTGACGGTGGAAGTACTCGCTGGGCTTGAGCTTCAGTTCCTTCATGCCGAGATGACGCTGCCGGTTCATCTGGTCCATCACATGCAGGCACCAGGCCAGCCAGCCGCATTCGCTCTCGGTGATCACGACCTTGAGGTCGGGGTGGGCTTCGAGGTTGCCCGATCCGATCATCTCGCAGAGCGGCGACATGCCGGCGGCCATGCCCATCACCGTGATCCCGATGTATTCGGGTGCCCCCTTCTCGATCTCGTCGAGGCCGCGCAGGGCTTCGATCCGGTCATCGGTGAGGTCGGCCACGCTGGTCATATCGCCGCGCAGGGCGAGATTGCCGCTGAAGATATGGAAGTTGATCGGGATGCCTGCTTCCTCGGCCATGGCCCAGAGCGAGTCGTAGTCGGGCAGACGGTAGGGCCGCCACGGCACGGTGGCGGGCAGGAACAGCGTGCAGAAGCCCAGCTTGATGCACCGCTCGGCCTCGACCAGCATTTCGTCGAGATCGTCGATCGCAATCACCGCGGCAGGCTTCAGCCGGTGACGGTGTTCGGAAAACGTGTCCCAGGTGAACTCGTTGTGCGCCCGGGCCCAGGCATGGTTGAAGGCCGCCGACGAGTTGCCCATCGAGACACTGAGACCGATGTTGGGAAACAGCACCGCCGCATCCACACCCTGCAGCGCCATATGCTCAAGACGCAGATCGTGATTCGTGCCCTGGCTGGGATCCTTGCGGAACTCCTTCATGAGATCGATCGGCCCGGGCTTGCGCTTGGGCGGCCGCGTCAGCTCTCCGCCATCGACGGTGATGGCGAGATTGCCCTCCTCGCCGGTCTTGAGCTCCGGAAGATCGGCCAGAAACTCCTTGGGCATGTAGGCGCGCATCGCATCGGGCTCGCCGACATGGGCGTCACCACTGATCACGACATCATGAAGTTTGGCAGACATCGCATTTTCTCCTGCTAGCTCCGCGCAGTGTAATCCAAAACAACGCTAAAACCTGCCTCCAAAACTCCAGCATGCTAGTCTGCCCGGAACCTTATACAGGTAGAGGCTCGACGCCATGGCCAGCGACACCCCCGGTCTACACCGAACAATGTCTGTGCGGCGCCGTTCGCTACCGCGTTGAAGGCCCGCTGGTTGATTCACATGCCTGCCACTGCACCATGTGCCGCCGCCAGAGCGGCGATTTCGTCACCGGCGCCAATGCACGACGCGCCGACGTTACCCTGACCGGCGAGAATGTGCTGGCCTGGTACCAGTCCTCACCGAATGCCCGGCGCGGTTTCTGTCGCGACTACGGGACGAACCTGTTCTGGAACGGTAGCGGGGATCATATCGGCATCAACATGGGCAGCCTCGATCAGCCGCCAGGCCTCAAGCTGGAGCGCCACATCTTCGTCGAGGACAAGGCCGACTACTACGAGATCACTAACGGTCTGCCACAGTTCGAGGGCGGGGACCGGCCGGTCAGCGGCGCCGAGATCGGTGCCGGTCAGGTCTCGCCGTCGGCCCTGGTGAGCCTGGCGATTTCTTCTTCGGGAATATCGTCGAAGCTGGCGTAGTTCATGCGGTAGAGGCGGCTGTAGAGCCCGCCGAGCGCCATGAGCTGGTCGTGGCTTCCGGTTTCGATCACCACGCCGTCCTGCAGCACGATGATGCGGTCTGCGCCACGGATGGTGGCGAGGCGATGGGCGATCACCATGGCGGTGCGGTTTTCCAGGAGGCGGGCTAGCGCCTGCTGGATCTTGAGTTCGGTGTAGCTGTCGACGTTGGCCGTGGCCTCATCGAGGATCAGAATCCGGGCGTCGGCCACCAGCGCACGGGCGAAGCTCAAGAGCTGGCGCTGGCCGACCGACAGCGTGGCCGCCCCCTGATCGAGCTCGGTGTCGTAGCCTTCGGGCAGATTGACGATGAAGTCATGGGCGCCGACGGCCTGGGCTGCGGCGATGACCTGATGCCGGGTAGCATCGGCCTTGTTGTAACGGATGTTCTCGAAAACGGTGCCGGTGAACAGGAACGGCTCCTGCAGGACCATCGCGACGTGACCGCCCAGAGATTCCTGGGTGACGTCGCGCACGTCGTGGCCGCCGACACGGATGGTGCCGTCCCAGACATCGTAGAAACGGTGCGCCAGCGCCATGGCGCTGGTCTTTCCTGAACCTGTCGGGCCGACCAGCGCAACGGTTTCGCCGTTGGCGACGGTGAAGCTGACGTCCTTGAGGACCGGCTGGTCCTTCACGTAACCGAAGGTGACGTTATCGAACTCGACTGAGCCGTCGCTGCCGTCGAGCTCCACGGCACGAGGCTTGTCCTTGATGTCGATCTCGACGTCCATGACCTCGAAGATGCGATGCCCTGCCGCCATGGCGCGCTGCATGATGCTGTACTGGATCGTGAGTGAACGGATCGGATCGAAGAAGCGCTGCACGTAAAACAGGAAGGCGACCATCACGCCGATATCGAGCTTGGAGTCGAGCACAAGGCTGCCGCCGATCACCACCACGATGGCCATGGCGAGGCCCGTGAGCGTGTCGACGATCGGGATCATCATGTTGGTGAACTTCGAGGCCGTGAGATGCGCCCTGAGATTGTCGGTCGCTTTCTCGTCGAAGAGATCGAAGTTCACGTCCTCGCGGCCGAGCTCCTGGACCGCGCGGATGCCATGGACATTCTCAGCCAAAGCCGCATTGGCCGCGCTGTTGGTTTCGCGGGCGCGCAGGAAGGTCTTGCGGGCCAGCGGAAGCCAGACGATGCGCACCAGAAGCAGGATCGGCACAACCGAGAGCGTGAGCGCCCCTAGACGCATGTCGAGGCTGAGCAGCACCACGACGATACCCAGCAGCAAGACGAGATCGCCGATGGCGAAGATCGAGGACTCCATGAACTCCTGGAGGGCGTAGACATCACCCTGCAGGCGCGACATCAACCGGCCGACCTCGGTCTTGTCCATGAACGAGAGCGAGACGATCTGGAGATGGGCGTACATCGCCCGGCGCAGGTCGAACAGCAGGTGCCCCGCCACCCGGCCAACGGTGGATTCCTGTAGATGGTTGGCGATGTAGTTCATCAGGATGATACCGAAGAAGACGGCGACGGCGGCGTGCAGCAATCCGCGCGCGTCGGGACCGGTGGCCACGGCGTCATCAATAGCCCAGCGGATGACCAGCGGCATCGCAAGCTGTGTGCCCGTAAAGAGCAGCACGCCGAGCACCGCGAACAGGATGCGCCGCTTGTAGGGCTGCGTGTACTCCCAGAACCGGCGGATCACCCAGCGGTCGAACACCCTGCCGAAGAGCTCCTCGTCATAGGAGACTTGGGAGCCGACAACCGCGAGCGGTGGTTGCTCGGTCGAAGAGGTGTCGGTCATGACGGCCCCTCCACATCGTCGCTGGCCTGGAGGTCATAGAGGGCGCGGTAGCGCCCGCCCAGGGCAAGAAGCTGGTCGTGGGTGCCGCGCTCCACGATGCGACCCTCTTCCAGGAAGATGATCTCATCGGCATGCATCAGCGAACTCAGGCGATGCGCGATAATGATGACCGCGCGGTCCTCCACGACCTCCCTGATCGCGGCGCGGATGCGCTGCTCGGTCGCGGCATCCACCGCCGCCGTGGAGTCATCGAGGATGAGATAGCTGCTGTCGACCATGACCCCGCGCGCGATCGACAGACGCTGACGCTGCCCACCCGAGAGCGAAACGCCGCGTTCTCCGACCAGCGTACCGTACCCGCCCGGGAGCTTCTTGATGTAGTTGTGAAGCTGCGCTGTAGCCGAAGACCGTTCGATGCTGCTGCGCCCGGCCCAGGGATCGCCATAGGCGACATTGTGGTCGACGCTGGCCGTGAAGAGGTCTGGCTGCTGCTGCACGATGCTGACGGCATGACGCAGCGATTCCAGCGTCACGCCACGAACGTCCTGGCCATCGATGGTGATGCGCCCGGCCGAAACGTCGTAGTAGCGCGCCATCAGATGCGCCACAGTGCTCTTGCCGCTGCCCGGAGGACCCACGACGCCCAAGGTCTTGCCCGGACGGACCTCCAGGTTGATTCCGGTCAGTGTGCGGTGATCGCGCGACGCAGCGGGATAGGCAAAGTCGACGTCTTCGAAACGCATCACACCATCGGTGACCACGAGCGGCGTGGCATCCGCCGCGTCGGCGATGCTGGGTTCGAGATCGAGCACATTGAACAGGCGACCGCCGCAGGTCGAGGCCCGGGCAATGGAGTTGATCATCCAGCCGATCTGGCGTACCGGCATCTGCAGGATCGTCATGAAGGCAAGACATTCGGCGAGCTGGCCCAGCGTGATTTCGCCCTCCATCGCCTTCTCGCCGCCGATCCAGAGCACGAGGCCCATTGAGCAGAAGTAGACGAAGGTCATCGATGTCGTGCTCTTCACGAAAAGCGCGATGCGCCGGTGCGACATAGCGAGCGCACGGGCCGAGATCTTGTCGTAGCGCACAAGTTCGAAGGCCTGCGAGGCGAAGGCCCGCACGACACGGATGCCACCCAGGTTTTCCTCCATCACCTTGGTCAGCGTGGACAGCTCTTCCTGCAGGGCGAGCCAGGTGTCGCGCAGCTTCAGGCGGGCGAAGGATGCCGTGATGCCAACGATGGGCACGAAGCTGAGCGAAAGCAAGCCCAGCACGACGTCGATCTGCAGCAGTGTGATCGCCCCGCCGATGATCAGCGTCGACAGTAGGATGAAACGCAGGATGCCGGTGTCGACCCAGAGCCTGACACCTTCGATGTCGAGAATGCCGCGGGTCATCAGGTCACCGGAATGGACCTTGTCGTGCCACGAAAGGCTGAGCCGCTGGAGCTGGCGGTAGTACGCCATGCGCAGGTCGTAGCCAATGATCTGGCCGACGGCCTCGCCCTGGTAGTTCTGCATCATCGTGCAGAAGCCGCGCAGAGTGCTGGCGCCGATCAAGAACAGCGCGGTCGTCAGCAGCGCTTCTTCGGCCTCGAAACGGCTGGCGGCCTCCCCGGCCAAGCCCAGAAGCCCCTGGGCTTCATCAACGGCCTGACCGAGAAACTGGGGTACGAAAATCTGGAAGACACCGGCGGCCAGCGTGGCCGTGATCGCCAAGGCCATACGCCAGCGGTTCTTGAACGCCATGCCCGTGATACGCCACAGCACACCCGTGTCGACCTTCGACACGTTGATCTTGTAACGGCCGTCGAAATCGAGATCGAGACGACGCCGCGCGCTGTCAGCGGCGAGGGCCATGGCACACCGTCTTGTGAGGACACCCCACCATACCCCAGACCCGGTGGAACGAACGCCGGGCATGCAATTTCTTCTGTGGAAGCGGCTGAATTCTGTTTGCGCGATCCTCAGAAAAATGAATAAATTGCCATTGAAATTCATTCTGATGAAGGCGGGCCAAATGGCCGTTGGGGTTGCCACGCAAGGTGCAAGGTCTGTCGGTCCCGACACGCAGGGTGTCGGGAGCGAACTGCGTGCCCTGCGCAAAGCGCGCGGCCTGACCATCGCCGAACTGGCGCTGGCGCTGGGCCGCTCCGTGGGATGGCTCAGCCAGGTCGAACGCGGTGTGAACGAGCCCGCCATCAAGGATTTGCGCCGTGCGGCCGAATTTTTCGGCCTGCCGATCGGCTTCTTCTTCCGCAACGACGACGCTCCCGCTGATGAACGCGGCATCGTGATGCGTGCCGCCTCGCGGCGCCCCCTGGGCAACAACGAGGAAGGCCTCGTCGAAGAGCTTCTCTCGCCCGATCTCAGCGGCGGCTACGAGGTGGTGCGCTCTGTCTTTGCACCGGGTGCCTCTCTATCGGAGCGCGTCACACGGCAGACCGAAGAGCTCGGTTATGTCATCGCCGGAACGTTCGAGATGGAAATCAGCGGCACCTGGTTTCACCTGGAGCCCGGCGACAGTTTTCGCTTCAAGGAAGAGCCTTACCGCTGGCGCAATGCCGGCGATGTCGAGGCCGTTGTGATCTGGGTCATTTCGCCGCCCGTCTACTAGGCGGCGACACAGGAGGACAGGACATGGTTGATCTCCCTAGCACGGCACGGGTCGTGATCATCGGCGGCGGCGCGGTGGGCGCCTCGAGCCTCTACCATCTGGCGAAGGCAGGCTGGACTGACAGCCTGCTGCTGGAAAAGAACGAGCTGACGTCGGGCTCGACCTGGCATGCCGCCGGCAATGTGCCTACCTTCTCGGCAAGCTGGTCGGTCATGAACATGCAGCGCTACTCGACCGAGCTCTATCGCGGGCTCGCCGATGCAGTCGACTACCCGATGAACTATCACGTCACCGGCTCGATCCGCCTGGCGCATTCGGAAAACCGGATGCAGGAGTTCGAGCGTGTCTGCGGCATGGGCCGATACCAGGGCATGGATGTCCGGATGTGCACGAACGATGAGCTCAAGGAGCTCTATCCGTTCCTGGAGACCCATGACCTCGAAGGCGGCATGTTCGATCCCTATGACGGGGACATCGATCCGGCGCAGCTGACCCAGGCGCTGGCCAAGGGCGCCCGCGACCTCGGCGCGAAGATCGTGCGCTTTTGCCCGGTCACTGGTGTGCGCCGCCAGGGCGGCGAGTGGGTGGTCGAGACCGAACACGGCGAAGTTCGCTGCCAGTATGTCGTCAACGCCGCCGGTTACCGCGCGGGCGAGGTCGGCGCGATGTTCGGCCGCGACGTCCCCTGTGTCTCGATGTCGCATCAGTACATGCTGACCGAGCAGATTCCCGAACTGGAGCAGTATTCGGCCGAGACCGGCAAGAAGCTGCCCCTGCTGCGCGATGTCGACAGCAGCTACTACCTGCGCCAGGAGAAGTTCGGCCTGAACCTCGGCCCCTACGAACGCAACTGCAAGGCGCACTGGGTCGATGCCGACGATCCCATGCCCGACGATTTCTCCTTCCAGCTCTATCCCGACGATCTGGAGCGGCTGGAGTGGTACATCGAAGACGCCATGGCGCGTGTCCCGCTGCTGGCGACCGGCGGTGTGAGCCGCGTGATCAACGGCCCGATCCCTTACGCGCCTGACGGCAACCCGCTGATCGGCCCCATGCCCGGCGTGCCCGATGCCTTCGAAGCCTGCGTCTTCACCTTCGGCATCGCTCAGGGCGGCGGCGCCGGCAAGGTGCTGGCCGAATGGGTGACCGAGAGCGCGACCGAATGGGACATGTGGTCCTGCGATCCCCGCCGCTTTACCGACTATGCCGACCGTGATCATGCCATCGCCAAGGCCAAGGAAATCTATGGCCACGAATACGCCATGCACTTCCCCCATCACGCCTGGCCTGCCGGACGCGACAAGCGCCTGTCACCCTTGCACGAAACGATCAAGGAGATGGGCGGCCAGATGGGTGTCTACGGCGGCTGGGAGCGCGCCAACTGGTTCGCACAACCCGGCGACGACATCTCGGAAGAGGCGACCCAGACCTGGGGCCGTGAAGGTCCTTGGTTCCCGCGCATCAAGGAGGAATGCCATGCGGTGCGGGATGCCGTGGGCGTGCTCGATCTCAGCGGCTTCTCCTGGTTTCACCTGAAGGGTGAAGGCGCCAAGGACTGGCTGCGGACCATGATCACCGGCGGCATTCCGAAGATCGGCCGCATCGGCCTCGGCTACTTCGCCGACGACGCCGGACGGATCATCACTGAGCTTTCGCTTCTGCGTCTCGACGAAGACGAACTCTACCTGATCAGCGCCGGTGCGGCGCAGTGGCACGACCGCGATTGGCTACAGCGTCACATCCCGGAAGGCTCCGGGATCACGTTGACCAACCAGACCGGCCAGCGCGCCTGCCAGATCGTGTCGGGCCCGAACAGCCGCGCGCTGTTTGCCGAGATCAGCGATGCCGACCTTTCGATGCCCTGGCTGACCTTCCAGGATGCGACCATCGCGGGATGCAAGGTGCTGATGATCCGCGTGAGCTACGCGGGTGCGCTGGGCTGGGAGATCCACAGCCAGGCTGCCGACACGCCCACGGTCTATGCCGCGCTGATCGAGGCCGGCAAGAAACATGGCCTCAAACCGTTCGGCATGTTTGCACTGAACAGCCTACGCCTCGAGAAAGGCTATCGAGCCTGGAAGGGCGACCTTTCGACCGACTACACGATTCTGCAGGGCGGCCTCGACCGTTTCGTGAAGTGGGACAAGGACGACTTCAAGGGCAAAGCCGCGCTGGAGAACGAACGCCAGCAGGGCGTGAAGAAGCGCTTCGCCACCATGGTGGTCGATACCGGCGCGTTCGATGCACCCTACATGTCGATCATCTGGAAGGGCGACGAGATGGTCGGCGAAACGACCTCGGGCGGCTGGGGCCACCGGATCGAAAAGTCGATCGCGCTGGGCATGGTCCGGTCCGACCTTGCCGAGCCGGGAACCGAGCTGGAAATCGAGATGTACGGCAAGCGTTATCCCGCTACCGTGCAGCCCGATCAGCCGCTGTTCGACCCCGACAACGAAAGCCTGAGGAGCTAAGGGCATGCCCGATATCCAGAACAAGGCCCGCGTGGTCATCATCGGCGGCGGCGTCTCCGGCTGCTCCGTCGCCTATCACCTGGCCAAGCTGTGCTGGACCGAAGTTGTGCTGCTGGAACGGAAACAGCTGACCTGCGGCACCACATGGCATGCGGCGGGCCTGGTCGGTCAGCTCCGCAACGGCCAGAACATGACCCGGCTGGCGAAGTATTCAGCCGAGCTCTACACCAAGCTTGAGGACGAGACTGGTGTTGCCACCGGCATGAAGCAGAACGGTTCGATCACCGTAGCGCTGTCGGAAGAGCGCAAGGAAGAGATCTACCGCACTGCCAGCCTGGCCCGCGCCTTCGGCGTCGATGTCAACGAGGTCAGTGCCGCAGAGGTCAAGGAGCTCTACCCACACCTCAATGTCGATGACCTGGTGGGCGCGGTCCATCTGCCGCTCGACGGGCAGTGCGACCCCGCCAACATCGCCCAGGCCCTGGCCAAGGGTGCACGCCAGAACGGCGTGAAGATCATCGAAGGCGTGAAGGTCAAGACCGTGCACGACGACGGCAAGCAGGTGACCGGCGTCTCCTGGGCCGGAGACGACGGCACCGAAGGCACCATCGAGTCCGAGTTCGTCGTGAACTGCGCGGGCATGTGGGCCCGTGAGCTGGGCGCGATGTCCGGCGTGAACATTCCGCTCCATGCCTGCGAACATTTCTACATCGTCACCGAGCCGATCGAGGGCCTCACGCAGGTTCCGGTGCTGCGCGTGCCCGAGGAATGGGCCTACTACAAGGAAGATGCCGGCAAGATGATGCTGGGGGCCTTCGAGCCCGATGCCAAACCCTGGGGCATGAACGGTATTGCCGAGGATTTCTGCTTCGACCAGCTGCCCGAGGACATCGAGCATTTCATGCCGGTTCTCGAAAAGGCCATCGAGCGCATGCCGATGCTGGCCGATGCGGGCATCCACACCTGGTTCAACGGCCCGGAAAGTTTCACCCCCGACGACAGCTACTATCTGGGCGAAGCGCCGGAGCTCAAAAACTACTTCCTGGCCTGCGGCTACAACTCGATCGGCATCGTCTCGTCCGGCGGCGCGGGTATGGCGCTCGCCCAGTGGATGGAAGACGGCGAGCCACCGTTCGATCTGTGGGATGTCGATATCCGTCGCGTGCAGCCGTTCCAGAAGAGCCGTCTCTACCTGAAGGATCGGGTCACGGAATCGCTAGGCCTGCTCTATGCCGACCACTTCCCCTTCCGCCAACCTGAAACCGCCCGTGGCGTGCGCCGCTCGCCCATTCATGAGCACCTGAAAGCACGCGGTGCGTGTTTTGGCGTCACGGCCGGTTGGGAGCGTGCCAACTGGTTTGCACCCGAGGGCGTCGAAGCGAAGTACGAGTACTCGTGGAAGCGCCAGAATTGGTTCGAGTACGCCAGGGAAGAGCATCTCGCCGTGCGAAACGGTGCCGGCCTGTTCGACATGACGTCCTTCGGCAAGATCCGCGCCGAGGGCCGGGATGCGGCCAGTGTTCTGAACCGGATCTGCGCCAACGAGGTCGATGTCGAACCGGGCAAGCTGATCTACACCCAGTTTCTCAATAGCCGCGGCGGCATCGAAAGCGACTGCACGGTCACACGTCTTTCAGAGACCGAGTATCTGATCGTGGTACCCGGCGCTTCGCTGGTCCGTGACATGGCCTGGCTGAAGCGCCATACGCCGGACGACGCGCACATCATCTACACCGATACGACGTCGGCGGAATCCGTGCTCTGCCTGATGGGCCCGAAAGCCCGCGACGTGCTGAGCACCTGTTCGCCCGCTGATCTGTCAAACGAGGCTCATCCCTTCGGAACCATGCGGGAGATCGAGATCGGCTACGGCATCTGCCGAGCCCATCGTGTGAGTTACGTCGGTGAGCTGGGCTGGGAGCTCTACCCCAGTGCCGACATGACGGCCCATATCTTCGAGGTTCTGGAAGAGGCCGGTGCGGCCCATGGCCTGAAGATGGCCGGCCTCCACGTGCTCGACAGTTGCCGGATCGAAAAGGCCTTCCGCCACTTCGGTCATGACATCACCGACGAGGACCATGTCCTCGAAGCCGGTCTGGGGTTTGCCGTGCGTGTGCAGAAGCCTGACTTCATCGGCCGCGATGCGGTGATGCGCAAAAAGGAAGAGGGTTTGAAGCGACGGATGCTGCAGTTCAAACTGAAGGACCCGGAACCCTTGGTTTATCACAACGAGCCCGTCATCCGTGACGGCAAGATGGTGAGCTACCTGACCTCGGGCAACTACGGCCATCACCTCGGCGGTGCGATCGGCATGGGTTATGTGCCAATCGAAACCGGCGAAACCGGTGAGCAGCTTCTGAACTCGTCCTGGGAGGTCGAAATTGCGGGAACGCGGTTTGCGGCAGAAGCTTCGCTGAAGCCGATGTACGATCCCAAGGCAGAACGCGTACGCATGTAATTTTGTTTCGTTGCCACGGTCACTCAAGGGAACACAGCCATGACCGACGCCAGCGTCTCCGACGACACCGCTCCCCGCAGCCGCCGTGGCGGTGGCCGCGCCGCCCGAAAGGCGGCGCGCGCCGCACCGTTGCCGGAAAACATGAGGCCGGTGAGACCGGGCATGGAGGGGGGCTGGTACAAGCCGCTCAGCGACGGCGACATGGACAAGATCCATGGCACGGCCATGCAGGCGCTCGAGGAGGTCGGCCTGGCCGACGCCCCTGAGAGCGGCGTCGAGATACTGACCGGCGCCGGCGCTGTTCAGGGCGATGACGGACGCATCCGTTTCCCCCGCACCCTGGTTGAGGACATGGTGGCCATGGCCGCACGTGATCTCACGCTGCATGGCCAGGATCCGCAGTATGACATTCAGCCCGGCGGCCACCGCGTGCATTTCGGCACCGCCGGCGCGGCGGTGTTCGTTTATGACCCCGTGACACGCGAAAACCGCGAACCAACGGTGGAAGACCTCTACAACTCCGCGCGGATCGTCGACCAGCTCGACAACATCCACTTCTTCCAGCGCACGCTCACCCCGCGCGACACGGTCGACCCCAAGGACATGGACCTCAACACGCTTTACGCCTGCGTGTCGGGCACGACTAAACATGTCGGCACCTCGTTCACTGTGGCCGAAAACGCGGCCAAGGGCCTTGAGATGCTGCACATGATCGCAGGCTCCGAGAAGGCCTGGCGCGAGCGGCCGTTTGTTTCGAACTCGAACTGCTTTGTCGTACCGCCGATGAAGTTCGCGACCGAAAGCTGCTTGGTGATGGAGACCCTGATCCGGGGCGGCATGCCGATCCTGTTGCTGTCGGCCGGACAGGCCGGAGCCACCGCCCCTGCCCCGCTGGCCGGCGCGGTGGTGCAGGCTGTCGCCGAATGCCTGGCGGGCGTGGTCTACGTCAATGCCATGCAGCCCGGACATCCCACGATCTTTGGCACCTGGCCCTTCGTTTCGGACCTGCGCACCGGTGCGATGTCCGGCGGCTCTCCCGAACAGGGCCTGCTGACAGCGGCCTGCGGCCAGATGGCGCGTTACTACAACCTTCCGGGCGGCTCGGCCTGTGCGATGTCCGATTCCAAGGAGATGGACATGCAGGCCGGTTACGAGCGCGGCATGGCGAATGTGATGGCCGGTCTCTCGGGGCTCAACATGGTCTACGAGAGTGTCGGCATGCATGCGTCGCTGCTTAGCCACTGCCTCGAAGCCCTGCTGGTCGACAACGATGTCATCGGCGCCTGCATGCGCTGTGTGCGCGGGATCGAGGTCAACGACGACACGATGGCGCTGGAGACGATGAAGGAGGTCTGCATGGGCGGGCCCGGCCACTACCTCGGCGCCGGTCAGACACTCAATCTGATGCAGACGGAATACGTCTACCCCACCATCGGCGACCGCAGCAGCCCGAAAGAATGGCTCGAGGTCGGCAAGCCGGACCTGATTGAAAATGCCATCGGGCGCAAGAACGCCATGCTGGCCGAACACTTCCCCGGCCATATCTCCGATGAGATCGATCAGGTCATCCGCGACAACTTCGATATCTTTATCGACCGCTCCCGCATGAAGCCTGTGGGGTAACGCTCGTTGCCTCTCCATGACGTCATCCCGGAAACCGCAGGCTATCCGGGATCGCGATCAAGCACCCCATCGCGTCCTGCGCGGGACGATATCCCGGCTCGCACTCGCGTCGCTGCCTTGGCCGATATGACAAAGGGATTCGGGAATCCCGCTAACCAACACGGCCGTAGAAGCCGAGGCGTTCTTCGGCGCTGAACAGGACACCGGGGCGTTCGTAGTAGGAGAAAACGGCAATCAGCCGTTTGCGCGCGCCCTCGACCGCTGTTACCCGGTGGGCCGTGTTCTTGCCCTTGAAGACGTTGAGTGTGCCCGGCGACAGCGTGAGGGAATGTTTCTCGGGGTCGTCTCCGGCGTAGAGCCGCGCGATGCCGTCGAGATTGGGGTCATCGTCCGCGCGCAGGCCGGTGCGGTACTCGAAGGCCCCACCTGCTTCAGGAGCCTGGATCAGCAGTGTCGTGGTGAACTCCGAACGGTCGAAATGCCAGCCCAGCCCCTCGCCGTCGGTGTAGGCCATGACATTGGCACGGGCGAGCGGGTCCTCCATCAGGTAGAGCCGGGGTTTGTTCGTCACCAGGGCCAGAAAGTCGGCCAGCGGCGTCCATTCGTAGATTTGGTGGATGATGGTTTCCGTCATCCGGTCGTCACAGACCGTGTGACTGGAGGTGACGGACCTCGCCAGTGCCGGGTGATCGGCCGGGACTCCGGGCACCTCGGCAAGGAAGTAGATGTTGTGCTTGCGCGACTGATGAAAGGAGTCGCTGGCGATCAGCGGTAGCAGCTCTTCGGCGGCACGGGCAATCGCGCCGGCCCGCACGAAGCCTCCCAGATTGAACATCCCGTCACGGGCCAGCGCCGCCTGACATTCAGAAACAAGAGCGCGCCCTTCGACACTGTCGAGCCGGTCAACGGGAAAGCGATCGAGATCAAGAACGTCACGTATGGCTGTCACGAAGACACCATCCGTTCTTCCTCCGCAATGGCCTCCAGCACGGCTTCGTCGTCACCCACCTGGTTGGCGAGCAGCAGGATAAGGTGTGCGCGGAAGCGCTCTGCAACCTCGTCCGAAAGATGCTGCTGGGCGTTGATCAAGGCCTCGTAGACATCATCGGCACGTTTCAGTTGCGGGTCTGTGTTGAGCATCAGACATTCCCCAGAGCGTGTTGGTGTGCTGTGGTGATCTCCGCAGGGTCGGGATCAATCCCGCGTGCGGCGGCGTGCTGTTCCGGGCGGATCAGATAGGTCACACCCGGTGCGCCGGCATAACGATCAGCCCCAAGGACACGCACGGCGTGGTAGTGCGACAGCATGACATAGCGAATGGGTTTGTCGGTCACCTCCCGGATGCGGGCGACGACATCCTGCGCCATGTCCGGTGTGGCCTGGGTGTCGATCACCATGACTCCATCGTCGCCGGTCACGATGCCGGTGTTGGGATCCCCTTCGGCCGTGTAGGCCCAGGCATGCATGCTGAGCTGCGTGAAGCTAGCGTTCTTGGCTTCGAGATCACCCTGGCTGGCGAACTTGGTTTCAGCCATGAGGACATGCTCCAGCACGAAGGAATGGAAGGACCGACCATGTTCCCGAGATCAGCCTCTGGCAAGCCCCACGTGGTGGGGCATGCCGATCTCGCGACGCATCGCGATGACCGCACCGGGGTCAGGGAAACGATCCAGAAGATCGCGGTTCTGCGGCGCCTCGAGGAAGACCAGGCGACCGTCACGCCACAGATCAACACCATCGAAGCTGATCGTGGCGTCAAACAGGCTGATGGCGATATCACCGGGTTCGGAGCCACAGGCATGGAAGTGGGTGAAGCGCGGCGATCCGAACACGGCGTTCGACCATCGCTCAACATCGGCATCGGCATCGCCTTCGAAGTATGACAGTGGATTGATGCCGGTATGCCAGGAGTTCACGGCCAGTGGATTTCCGTTCACGTAACGGCCGACGACGGCAAAGTGCGCCTCGATGCGCAAGACTTCATCGGCATCACCTTCAAAACGCACAATCACGCCGTTATCGACGATGGCCACCACAGGGCTGTGCGGCGTCAGCACACTATCCTCATAGATGTTGGTCGACGACGATGTCAGGGGATAGACAATCGGCAACCGCCCTGACATGCGAGAGCTGTCGACTGGTGGAAAGATCATCACAGGGAACGGCCGGACCATAAAATCGGTCAGCGCCTCGGTACCTTCCGTGAAGGAAACCTCCCCGTGTAGATCGCTGCCGTCCGGGCAGGTGATGCGATAGTGCGCAGAAGCCTCGATGTGTTCTACCAAACGATCATGCACGGCGAGCAGCAGACGATGATCTGTCGACGTGAAAAGGTCCGCGAGAACATCCGGGGTCAGGGTGTAACAGGAGACCATGGACCGGCTGCCCTCCACGCCCAGGAAACGAAGCTGGTCGGCCATCCGGGCGAAGAACACCGTGTGATCCGTGCCGGCAATCTTATCCCTGAGATCATCGGGCACGTCTGCAGCGGTGTTGGTCACCGGTGCGATCACCGACTCGGCCTGCATGCCGAGTATCCTGGCTTCCTGCGTTACGACATCACACAAGGCTGGGTCGTAGTGGGCTTTATCTCCGGACTCGCCGATCACAAGTACGGACTGTCCTGGTGAGGCACCAAGACAGTTCAACAAGAGATTGCGCGCACCTGCGGCAGCGCTGGTTGTCTTGCCATTCATGGCGCCAACCGTAATTCGGAAAAGCGGCAGCTGAAAGCCTGGAGTCCGACCAGGGACACTGGCCAAACGCCCGGGCTTTCACAATGACAAAACTCGCGAAGATGTGCTGGGTCCGGGTGGCATGCGTTGGCGGAGAAGGCTAAACTCTGTGACCTGCGGTGAGCGTGCAGAGATTTCGGCGGCTGGTAAAGAGACCCTTGTGAGCGAACAAGAATCCCCAGCTGGCGCGACCCCGCGCGATCGAATGCGGCCATTTTCGATGGCACGGAGCGTTCAGGCGCGATTCTTCTTGTCCTGCATTGCCACGGCGTCACTGGTCCTGGCCGTCTTTGTGGTTGTGATGGACGTCGTGAACCGCAACGCCGTCGAAGTTCAGCTCACGGAAAAGCTGAATCGCGTCGCAGCGAATCATTCCATTCTTTTGGCCGACCCGGTGGGCCGCCACGACATGGTTCAAACCGAACTGGTGCTGTCGTCGGCCATCAGCGACCCCGACATCATACACATCGCGGTTACTGACGACGATGGCGTCACATTGGCCAGTCTGGGACGCGACCAACCGGGATCCGGCAGCCTGATCGCGCAACGCACAATCAGGATGGGCAACGCCGAAGAAATCAGAACTATCGGGTTACTGACCATTGAGATGACAAACAGTCATCTGGTGGCAGCCGCGCGTCAGCGTCTCTCCATCTCAGCGATGGTCGGCGTGCTGCTGCTGGCGACACTTCTTGCGGTCAGTGACTACATTCACCGTCGCTTCATTGGCCGCCCCATTCACCCTTTGCAATCCATCAGACTGGACGGGAGATTCCTGACCGGTGCAAGGGCGAGACTGTCAAAACCATGTGAACACAATCCCGTCTCCCGGCAGATCTT
>PBNE01000018.1 GCA_002722885.1 Rhodospirillaceae bacterium | reverse complement strand
CGACACGACATGTCCTTTACGATGATTTCGCGAGCTTGGTGCGGGGTGGAGCAGCCCGGTAGCTCGTCAGGCTCATAACCTGAAGGTCGTAGGTTCAAATCCTACCCCCGCTACCAATTGAAAAAGGGCTTAGCTCATATGGGCTAGGCCCTTTTTCATTTACCCCGACGGTTTGGTTGCGCCCATGTTCCACGGTTTGACAGGTTTGATGAAAGTTGACGGGGGAAAGGTACTTTGGGCCGTCGATGACCCTGTCGCTTTTCTGCACCGTCACATAGACCGTTTGGTCGGTGCCTAAAAGCTCGCCCTGGATATGGGGGCGTGGGATCCGCAGAAGATCTCGAAGAATTCAGCAAGCCATGAATTGATTGTTATGCAAGTTCGAGCGGCTGTGGCGTCTGAAAGCCTTGGTTCGAAGTCAGCGGCATAAACAGTTTTTGCCGCAAAATCTCCCCCGAGCGTCGTGCTCGGGGGGGCATTTTGGGTGGAAAGGAGATTAAGGATATTAGCTAGATGCTATGAGTTTCTCCACATCCTCAAGCTTGATTTGCTGCTTAGCATGCCGCTTGGCCTCGCTTATGCCCTGCCGATAATCGTCAGCCATTAGGGATAGCGCCTCGGGTGAGGTTGCCTTATCGAGATCGTCTGCATTCCATTCGTCAACTAGGCGCTTACTGATCGCATAACAGACTGCTTTGCCAACACGGAAGGCCATGGAGCGTCTTGACGCCATAATTATCGCTGTACGCCGCACCTCGGCATCACCCTCACCGGCCAGTTCTGCTTCTAGTTCTGTGGCCATTCGATCGACGGCTGGATAAAAGCCATTAACAAAAATCTCTTGCGAGTCTTTGTAGTAGCAGGCGGCTTTTCCTTTGATCGACTTATCGTCGATATCAGTTGGATCATCGAGAATGTGGATCTTTGGGACGCGTTCCAAAGCTTGGAGTGCTTTTGACGCCTTTGCGCCTTGTGGAGCGCGGCGGACCTTATTTGGGTTAGCCCGTTGCCCCGTTATTGCTTCATCGACCTGTTCTCTCAATGTGAAGTCAATGTCGCCGGGGAACTGACTGAAATCAACATCAACCGGCTCTGATGAATCTTCACCTTGGTCCGATGTATCGGATCGCACCGAATCGTTTGCGGAAATCTCACGGTACGCAGGGGTCGGCACCTTGAACTCATCTAGCAGCTTCTGCAGCTCACTCTGCAAGTCATCAAGGTTTTCTCCCGACTTTGGAGATTCTGCTTGGATGATCGCCTTTACCCAATCCGGCATTAGTTCCCGCACCGAGTCATCGAAATCCTGCGCAACGAGAGGGGAACGATCATTTGGATCGGTTAACCCATCCCGGTACTGGTTCGGCGAGGCCATATCGTCTGAGAGATGAATTTCAATTGTCAGCACTTTTGAGCCAAAAGGGATACCAAAGTTCGGCGCCGCCGACGACCAAGCCTTCTTGGTTTTGTAGTCGTAACGCTCGCCTTTATGAACCAACGCACAGAATGTCGTCGATGCGACAGCCGGGATTTTACGAGCACTTTCAGTGTGGCTCGAGGTGGCGTGCTTTGGATCGTGGATGTATCGAACGGAAACACGGCTTTCGTCGTCGCTGATAATTTCGTGTCTGGGCAAGTCATCGAGAATTGCCTCTAGCGGTTTGACCGATCGGTTTCTGCCGGTTTCATCCTTTCCTCCGCCCTTTGTCATTGCCGTATCGACATCGAGCTCAACATCGGGCGCAAATCTCGAAAAGCGGCGAAAGATCTCACTTGGGATATAGCTCCGCTCTAGGGAATCCCCCTCCTTAAGGGGTTGGTCTACAGTGTCATGTCCGTCGCTTTCACCAAGCAAAACAACTTCCGTCCAATCGCTATCCGTTGAGTGACCCTCGGACTCTACTACCTCAGTGACATCAAATACGGTGTCCGTCTTTCCATCATCAAATTGAACTGCGAAACGAACATACTCGCCTTCGGTTTCGTCATAACCGATTGTTACTTCGTTGACTGTACCGTTCTTACAGGACCTGTATCGGATTCCCGCAGGTGATACGGCTAGCCCCGACACTTTCGCTCCAATGCCGAAGTTGCCATCCAACCCCATCCGCTTGTTGATTGAAGCGGAGATCTCGGTCGCCGTCCGAAGCTCAACCTCGTCCATGCCAATCCCGGTATTCCAAAAGGCGAGCTTTCTAACCCCATCAACAGTTACTGGATAGATACGGATTTTTCCCTGCCCGCCTGGAGTTAGCGCAGCATTTTCCTCCGCGTTCTTGAAGAACTCGCGGACCAGAGTGCTCTTCGGTGCCTGCTGGATCATACGCCGAATCGTGAATTTTACATCGTATATCGTCAGAGGTTCCGAGCCCATGGACTTCTCCTAAAGCTTAAACGCGTCGGATTGTTCGCCCGTCGACGAAAAGCTGCGTTCAGCATCGCTAACTGCATCTTTCAGTGCTTTGATGATCTTCTTGATATCGGCATCTGTGTACTCGTAAGCACGCATGTTTGATAAATTTCCGATCTTCCGAATTGCGTTCAAAGCTGCTTGAGTTCGACCTTCAGCTAGGCGCACAAATTTCTCACGTTTTACAGACTCGTTTTTCATGTCACACTCATTTTGATATTCATGAAATGATAACAAATATAATTCGTTTGTAAAAATGTTGTGAAATTCGCTAAGAAATTCAGAAAAACTGGAAGCTAAAGCCTCCGGTTTTCGCGTGTTTACCTTTCAGAACCGAGCCTTGGCCAGTTGAAAGTAGTGGTGCTCTCGGAACCCGCGGTATCTCAACAACATTTACGCAAGCACAACGCTAAACTCGTCGGTCTCCATATCCTTGAAGTATAGGGCTGGCAGTTCGGCATAGTTCTCGGAACTGTAGAGCTTACATCTGTTTGCAAGGCTGACAAAAAGCTCGGTGTTCACATTGCCGCTCGATGCTGGCGGCGAGGTAGGTAATGGCACGCAGGCACAGGTCACGTGCGACTTTGACGGGGCGGTACGACCGACAGGACGGAGACCTATGGGTTTTTCGCCAGCAACGATGTGTTTGACTGGGAACGTTACACGGCCGATCAGGGACTGGTTTCGACGGTTGGCGACTTCGCGGACCTGACCGGCGGCTCGATCCAGCTCGACGTCTGGAACGTCATCGGGGACGCCGACGTGACGCTCTTGACTGGCGCCATCGCCAGCGAACCGATCTAGGGGCTGCAGGCGCAGATCTTGTTGCCGTCGGGGTCGCGGGCATATGCGTAACAGGTAGGGTCGCCGTCGAGCCGTGGTCCGGGCTTGCCTTCGTTGGTTCCGCCGTTCGCAAGGGCAGCTGCGTGGAAGGCATCGAGTGCTTTGCGGGATCGCGCCTTCAAAGTGATCATCGTGCCGTTGCCCACGCTTGCCTTGCGACGGTTGTAGGGGCGGGTGATGTAAAACACCGTCTGATCCGGGGCACGTTTGGTCCCGTAGCCGATGTAGCTCTTCTCAGTTTCAGTTCGGATGTAGCCGAGTGCATCCATCACCGCGTCGTAGAACTTTGCGGAGCGTTTCAGATTGGCGCTGCCGACCATCACATAGGCGAGCATGTCGTGTCCTTTCCTACAGAAATCAGGCGATTAGGCCGTCTTGTCGAGCGACGTTGAACCCGATCGCACTGATCGGCAAGACCCGACACGCTATGGTGACTTCCAAGCGCCTGCTCGACATCGCACCTTGTCGCAGGCCATGCTGCCAGCCTCAGGGAAGGCAGCACCATTACCATGCGGTTTGCGGTCGATACGGGCGGCACCTTCACCGATCTGGTGATCGAGGACGGTAACACGCTGCGTCTCTTCAAGGCGCCGACCACCCCGGACAATCCGGTGGACGGCGTGCTTGGTGTCCTGGACGTGGCTGCACGCGAATTGGAGCTGACAACAACCAGACTTCTGGCGAGCTGCGAGCTCTTCGTGCATGGCACGACCACGGCAACCAACGCTGTGATCACCGGCTTGACGGCCCGCACTGCCTTTCTGACAACGAAGGGCCATCCCGATATCCTGATGTTGCGCGAGGGCGGCCGCATTGGACTGCCGTTGTTCGATCACGGCATTGCCTATCCCGAGCCCTTTGTGCCGCGGGCGCTGACCTACGAGGTGCCTGAACGGATCGACGTGACAGGTTTCGTGGTGCAGCCGCTTGATGAAGGCGGGCTGGTTGATGTCATGGACAGGCTCGAGGCTGCAGAAGTTGAGGCCATCGCGGTCTGCCTTCTTTGGTCGATCGTTAATCCGATTCACGAGCAGCGTGTGGGTGCAATGCTCCAGGAACGCTTTCCGGATCTTCCCGTCAGCCTTTCTCACCGAGTCAATCCGTCGCTGCGCGAATACAGACGTGCGTCGGCAACGGCACTGGATGCGGCGCTGAAGCCGGTCATGACGTCATATCTGGAACAGCTTGAGGAACGGCTTCGTGGTGCCGGCTATGAAGGCAGGCTACTGGTGGTGACTTCACAGGGCATGATGAAGGAAGCGGCCGAGCTCGCAGCATCACCGGTTCACGTCGTCAAATCGGGCCCGGCTATGGCCCCTGTCGCGGCCAACCATCTGATCGAGCGGGCTGGATTGGGGCACCGCGCTATCGTGGCGGACACCGGCGGTACGACGTACGACGTGGCGCTGGTCCGGGATGGCGAGATCCCGGAGACCCGCGAAACCTGGATCGGTCAGCCCTACCTCGGCCACATGACAGGATTTCCGTCGGTCGACATCTCGAGTGTGGGAGCCGGCGGCGGCAGCATTGCGGGCGTGGACGACGCCGGGCTCCTGTACGTGGGGCCGCAAAGCGCGGGGGCCGTGCCCGGTCCGGCCTGCTATGGCGCAGGCGGCCGGCTTCCCACGGTGACCGACGCCTCTGTCGTGCTGGGTCACATCGATCCCGCTTACTTCCTGGGCGGACGGATGGCGCTTGACCCTGACCTGGCGCGTGAGGCGCTTGTACGGGAAGTTGCCGAGCCAATGGGCCTTGACGTGGAGGAGGCCGCGGCGGCTGTGCTGGCGTTGACAACCGAAACCATGGCCGGCGCGATCGAGGACATCACAGTCAATCAGGGTGTCGATCCCCGTGAGACGGTGCTGATCGGCGGTGGCGGTGCGGCCGGTCTGAATGCCGTGGCGATTGCTCGACGACTGAGTTGTTCGACAGTTTTGTTCCCCGGTGCGGGGGCGGCGATCAGTGCCGTCGGAGGGCTGCTGTGCCCGTTGAGCGACGACGTTGCAGAGTTTCAGCTCATCCGGAGCGATGCCTTCGATATCGGCCGCGCCAGAGCGGTCCTGAACAGCCTGAAGAAACGGTGTGATGCCTTTGCACAGCGGCTGGCCCATCCACAGGCGGCACGCGTGTCCTACAGTGTTGAAGCGCGCTACGCGCAACAGATTTGGGAGATCAAGTTGCCTCTGCGGGATGGCACCTTCGACTGCGAAGATGGTATTGGCGCGCTGATCGAGGACTTCCACCGACTGCATCGGGACATATTTGCGTTTGACGATCGCGGGGCGGAGATTGAATTCGTGAACTGGCGCGCGCGTGTTTCGGCTGACCTGCGTTCCGGGCCGCTGGCAATGCTGGAACAAGGCGGTGATCGCATCGGTTCGGTGAACACACGGCAGGGTTTCCTGGGCGGGCGCTGGCAATCGGTGCCGGTCCTCGGCTTCGGTTCGCTGGAACCCGGAGCGATGTTCACGGGGCCTGCTTTTGTTGAAACCGACGTCACAACCCTGGTGGTCGACGACGATGCGACCTTTAGGCGCGACGAGAGCGGAAATCTCATTGTGACTGTCGGCGGGGAGATGACGTCATGACCGTGAGTGGCCTCGATCTCGCGATCTTCTCCAAGCGCATGGAAGGGGTCGCACGCAAGATGCAGAACACGCTGCTGCGTTCTGCGCGCTCCGGCGTGATCAACACGGGTCGGGATTTCTCCTGCTGCGTGCTTACGGCGGGCAACGAACTGGTGGCCGCTGCCGAAAGCCTTCCCATCCACGTGATGGCGGGCCCGGACCAGATGGCAGCGACGATGCAGGACTTTCACCCTGGCCTGGCGGCTGGCGACGCGTTTCTGCACAACTCGCCCTATCACGGCTGTTCCCACGCGGCCGATCTCTCGGTTCTGGTGCCTGTCATGGATGATCAGGGTCGCCATCGCTTCACAGTGATGGCCAAGGCCCACCAGGCCGACATCGGCAACTCTGTGCCCACGACCTATCACGCTGCCGCCCGTGATGTGTACGAGGAAGGTGCATTGATCTTTGCCGCGACCCGCGTGCAGCGTGACTACGAGGACCTCGATGACCTTATTCGAATGTGTGAACTGCGCATCCGGAGCCCGGAGCAGTGGCGCGGGGACTATCTTGCCGGCGTCGGCTCCGCGCGTGTGGGCGAGCGAGAACTGATCACGCTGGCCGGTGAGATGGGCTGGGACCGGTTGGACGAGATGATCGCCGCCTGGTTCGATTACAGCGAACGCCGAATGGCGCTGGCCGTCGCGGAACTGCCCGCAGGGTCGGCAGTCGGTCAGACACGGCACGATCCGTTCCCCGGCACGCCCGCGGACGGCATCCCGATCAAGGCCGAGATTGCGGTCGACCCTGAGGGAGGCAGGATCGCGGTTGATCTCACCGACAACCCCGATTGTCTGCCCAACGGGCTCAACCTCAGCGAGGCCTGCGCCCGAACGGCCGCCATGGTGGGGACGTTCAACAGTCTGGGTCTTGATGTGCCGACCAACGCAGGCAGCTTCCGGCGACTGGATATGGCTCTGCGCGAGAATTGCGTGGTGGGAATTCCGCGCCATCCGACGAGCTGTTCAGTGGCGACCCAGAACGTCGCAGACCGGCTGACCAATGCGGTGCACCTAGCCTTTGCCAATCTGGCGGATGGCTACGGCATGGCCGAGGTCGGCGGCGTTCAGACCGCAGCGCAGGCGGTGATCTCCGGCCACGAGGAGGGACGGGACGGCAGGCCCTTCGTCGACCAGTTGATCCTGGGCGACACGCTGGGAGCAGGAAGCCCGCGTGCCGACGGCTGGCTTGCAATGATCACGACCGGCACGGCCGGAATGTCGTTTTTTGACAGCGTCGAGGTCGATGAGCTGCGCCATCCCGTGCTCGTGACCGAACGACGCCTGGTGCCGGATCGCGAGGGTGCCGGGACGTTCCGGGGGGCTCCGGCGTCGCAGGTCACCTTTGCGGCTCATGGTGCCTGCATGGAGGTGTTTTATCAAAGTGATGGCACGACCTTCCCGGCGCTGGGTGCGCGGGGTGGTGGTGCGGGTGCCCCGGCACGCAACACCGTGACCCGCCGTGCCGGAGACGACGAGGCGGCCGACGGTTGGGCGACCCTAGTGCTGGAGAAGGGCGATTGCGTCACCGGTGTTTCACCGGGTGGCGGCGGTTATGGTGCTGCCCATCGAAGGGAACCCGGCCGTGTGGCCCATGATGTTGCCGAAGGTCTGGTGTCGGTGCAAAGGGCGCGGGATGTTTACGGCGTCGTGCTCGATACATCGGGCGGAGTCGATGGGGACGCGACGACTGCCTTGCGGCGGCGCCTCACGAACGAAGAAGGGGAAAACTGATGCTGAGCTTTGGGCCGGCGCGCTGCGCCCTTGATTTTGAGGCACCAGGGAAACGGGCCGGATTTGTCGATCTCGATCACTCCGACAGCGAGCATGCCTTCAGCAGCATTCGTGTGCCAATCGGCGTTCTTGTCGGTGGTGACGGGCCGACGATCCTGCTGACAGCCGGCAATCACGGAGACGAGTACGAAGGACAGATCGTTTTGCGGCAGCTGATGACCGCGCTGGCACCGAATCAGATCTCGGGCCGGCTGATCATGATGCCGGCGCTCAACACGCCGGCCATGCTGGACAGAGCTCGAGTCTCGCCACTGGACAAGGGCAACATGAACCGGGCCTTTCCCGGTGCGACCGATCAGGGACCGACCCGTGCCATTGCAGGATGGGTCAACGAGCATCTAATCGCCATGGCCGACCTGATCCTCGATTTCCATTCAGGCGGCACGGCAACCCAGTATGTCGATTGCGCCTTCCTCTGCCGCGGCGATCAGCCCGAGCTTGATGCGGACAATCTGGCGTCAGCCGAGTGTTTCGGAGCACCGCACACCATGATCTGTCCCATCGGCGGACCCTATTCCGGTGATTTCGATACGGCGGCCTACCGTCAGAACACGCGATTCCTGTCTTGTGAGCTTGGCGGTATGGGAACGGTCTCGGCCTCCTCGCTCGATCATGGCTGGCGAGGCTGCCTGCGGCTGTTGTGTCGCGAAGGGTTGATCGACAGCGACCTGCGCGATGCGCTGGGCGGTGATTCGCAGGGAGCCGCTACCACCTTCCTGAACATCACCGACGGCGCTTCACTGCTTACGACCGATTGTCACGGCCTGGCCGAGCCACATCTCGTACTGGCTCAGGAAGTCGAGGAAGGTGCTCTTGTGGCGACGATTCACGATGTTCATCGCTTTGGCATGATTGCCGGCACACTTGTGGCGCCGCAAAGCGGCCTCCTGGCCGTGCGGCGGCGGAACCCGGTCGTCAAACCCGGTGATCACCTCGCCATGATCTGCTCAGTGATCGACCGCGCGGACCTGACTTAGACCCGGGTCGCGGGCGTATCAGACGACGGTGCAGTCGAGGGCCGGAAGTCCGGCAACGTCGGCATGAAGGCTGTCGCCCCGCTCCACCGCAGCAACGCCGGCGGGTGTGCCGGTGAAGATGATATCGCCGGCGCGCAACTCCACAAGACCGGAGAGATAGGCGATCGCTTCGGGCGGCTTCCAGATCATCTGGTTCACATTACCGCTCTGACGCGTCTCGCCGTTCACCGTGAGACTCATGGGCGCATCGTCGATATGGCCGCAGGCATCGACCGTCATGAGCGTGCCGATGGGGCCTGACTGGTCAAAGCCCTTGGACATGTCCCAGGGACGACTTGCCTTCTTCGCGGCTGCCTGCAGGTCGCGGCGGGTGAGGTCGATGCCGACGGCATAGCCGAAGACATGATCCAGAGCGTCGCCCACGGCAATGTCCCGCCCGCCCTTGCCGAGCGCCACGACAAGCTCAAGCTCGTGATGCATATCCGACGTGGCACTGGGGTAGGCGATTTCGCCACCACCGGGAACGATGGCTGTTGCCGGTTTGGTGAAGAAGAACGGTTCCTCGCGGTCAGGGTTTCCGCCCATCTCGATGGAGTGATCGGCATAGTTGCGGCCGATGCAATAGGCGCGGGCGACAGGGAGTAACGCCTCGCTGTCCTCGATGGCGAGCCCGACAGGATCAAGCGGGGGAACGGCAAATGTCACGAGGGAAACTCCTGTCCTTCTACTCGGGCCGCATGACCTGATCGCGGTGGCCCAGTTTGCCCTCGCTGACCATGGTACCCAACGTGTCCAGGATGACACGGCAGGCGAGCTGGGAGGTGTTGTCGTTCACGTCATAGGGCGGTGAAACCTCGACCACTTCCATGGCGCAAAGGCCTTCACGGGCGATCAGGCGTACCATCTCGAGCGCCTCGCGCGGTGTGAAGCCGCCCGGTTCCGGTGTGCCGGTGCCCGGCGCGTAACCGGGATCGATCGAGTCGATATCGAAGGAGAGATAAACCGCCTCAGCGTCTTTCCAGGCGAGTTCCAGCGCCATTTCGGCGGTGCCGGCGATACCCAGCTCCTCGAAATCCTTCATGGTGATGACGCTGGTGCCGCGGTCGCGCGCGACCTCGGAGCCCGGACGGTTGCCGTACCAGCCGCCGATGCCGATCTGCACCAGGTTCTTCGGCGGGCAGTTGGAAAGCCCGACATCGTGCATGTGGTGGTGATGTTGATGGGCCTTGGAGTGATCGACGCTCTCGTGGTTGTTGGTCGTCCAGTACCACGGAGTGGTGTGCATCCGCTCGTCCATGTCGATGTCCTGGGTGTCCAGGTGACGGTCGAAATGGATGATGCCGACATTGCCGTCGATGTGCGGCGCGACACCCCTGACATTGGGATAGCCGAGACTGTGATCGCCGCCGACGATGACGGGGAAGGCGCCAGACTGGAAGATATGCGAGATGCCCTTGGAGACCTGATCGAAAGTCTTTTCGATGTTGCCGGGAATGACAAAGATGTCGCCGGCATCGCAGATATCGAGCTCTTCGAAGAGATCGACGGCCCCGTCGACACAGTAGCCGTCATAGACCGCCGAGATGCGCCGGACACCCTGGGGTCCGAAGCGGGTTCCGGGACGGTAGGTGGTGCCGGTGTCGAAGGGCACGCCGACAAAGGCGGCCTCGTACTCGCCGACCTTGCGAATGTCCTCGCAATACGGCGTCTTCATGAAGGTGTTGATGCCGGCAAAGGCCGGGAGGTGGCCTCGGCTGAAGTTCGAGATGGTGCGGTCGTTGATCGACTCGGCGGCTTCGAGCCCGAGCTCCAGTCCGCGTTCGATCTCCTGCTGCTGCTTGGTCTGCGAGATGCGCTCAAGGCGCTTCAGGTTCCGGTTGCCTCTGAGTTCGCCGCTCTTGGGATCAGGCATCACACACTCCTCAACTTCGATAATGCGGTGGACACGATAGTGCCGAGGCCGGCCCTTGGGAACCGTTGGGGCTCAGTCGTTGTCGTCAAGCCCGGACCCGGCGCCGGTGGCACGGGACTGTTCGGTTGTCGGAACATAGGTGCGCTGGGCGAAACCATCGAGAACACGCCAGATGTCGAGGCGAATGGTGTGGGCATCGGGCTTATTGGAACGGGGCGTCCAGGCGCTAGCTGCGACGCGGCTCACGACCAGGCGTTCTGTGGTACCGGGCCAGGGTGCCTGCAGATCCTCAAGCGCCGGCCCCGTGGGGGTTGCATATGCTGTCAGAGCCTGCAGCTCCATCATCAGGGTCATGTCGAGGTCTCGGGCAACACGGCACAGGAAGGGCAGAACGAGAATCGGAAGGTCAAGAGCGCCGGCCGCCATGTGTCGAGAATCCGTGATCTCGTGTGCGCGATCCGAAAGCACGGTGCCCAGATGAATGGGGCACATGGGTCCACCCCTGCCGTGCCAGACGGGACCGTCGGCGACCGGCGTGTGGCGTTCGTTTTCGCCGTCGATGATCTGCAGCAGGTTGGCCAGCGTTTCTGGACCCGGCAGGCCGTAGGAGGCAAGCCAACGAGCCGCACGTCCGGCCTCCTGGGCCATGCCCCAGGCAAACCCGGCCCCGCGTGCGGCCTTCAGCCCCATGGCGTCGATTTCGGCCAGCGAGACATCCCAGGCTCCAGTGACGTCGGTGGTTGGAGCGGCCGGGGTTTGCGCGGTGGGATCACTCATGCCGGTGCCTTAAGCAGCTCGTGCGGGAAGGTAGCTCCCTGATACATGCAGATGCGTACCCAACGGTCCGAACGCGGATCGAAGCGTGAGGCGCCGAAGAAGGAGAGCTTGCAGCGCAACAGGTCGATCGGAAGCATGGTGGCGTCGATCAGGTTGTCGCGAATCTCGGAATAGGGGAATCGGGCGGCAATCTGGGCGCGGCGGACCATATGACGGTGCTCGGGGTGGGCGAGCAGAAAGTCGGCCACGAGGTCTCCGCCCCGCCAGGCATCCAGCGCTGTCTTCAGCCGCGCCGCGTCGCGGCCGGTGGCGAGGGGTTGTTCGAGGTGGCCGCCGTCCTCGCTGTGCCGCTCGCCCAGGCGCGGCTCGAGTTTCTCTTCGGAGACGTACCAGAAGCGGGCGTTGTGGTCCGGTGTGTCGTAGTCGGTGTCGAGCGCCCAGTCGTAGCTTCGGACCATGAGATCCCGAAGCTCCGTGACGGTCTGGCCACCATTGATGCGGAACTCCGAGTCCTCATCAGCCGCCATGCAGGCGGTGAGGTCGTCGATCAGATCTCCGTGCGGCTCAAGGATCAACGGGACGAGTGCCTCCTGTCCTTCGAGACCCAGTGTCTGCTGGCCCCAGTGCCACAGGCGATCCCACGGTCTGTCCCCGGCAAATGCAGCATTATCGGTCGTGTGTCCGGTGATGGTCTCGAGATCACGGCGCAGAACGGCCAGCTTGTCCTGCTGAAGCGGATGATCGGACGTCCAGAAGCGGGCGTTGCGAATGGCGGCCTGGAGCGTGTCGCGGAAGGTGGCAATCTCTTCCGTCCCGGCAATGGGCAAGGCGCGGACGCGGGCGAAGGCCTCCTCACGCGCGGCGATCCAATTGTTAAAGAGCACGGGATGATTCATCAGGAACGGAGCCATGCCCAGACCGGTGGAGTTGCCGACGCCGAACAGGCGGCGCAGGTCCGGATCAAGCGTCGTCGCCCGCTCGCCGCCCCGACAACGGGCCAGATGTTCTGCGAGATCGAGGGTGAAGGCGCGGGTGAGCCAGACCGAGAGCATCTCGGCCTGAAAGGGGCCGCTGACATCCGGACGGTCGGCAATCTTCACACGGTCTGCCGCGCCGAACTTGCCGGAGCCGTAGACGGCCGTGGTCCGCATCAGGTAGCCGGTGCTCTCCACCCGCTCGCGGTCGGGCTGCTGGCCGGATGCCAGGCTTTCGACGACATGGTTGAACAGGCGCACGGAACGGTTGGCGCGGGAAAGTGACAGTTCGTTGTCGGACACCCGACCGGCTTCCTGCTTCGGCACATTGGCTTCCAGGCGCTGCAGGTCCGCTTCGTCGGGGATGCCGTCAAACAGGCTGAAGGTGGCGTCCCAGGCTGTGGCGATGACGCGGTCCGAGCGCATGTCGTCGGGCAGATCATGGGCAAAGGCCACAAGAGAATAGTCACGTTCCGGGCCGTAGACGGTGTAGACCGCGCGACCCAAACCGTTTTCGTCGATTTCCCATAGCCGCCGTTCGAAGCGCCAGTCTTCGCGCTCCACCCGCCGTAGCAGCGTCTGCATGAAGGACAGGCGCGTGGCATGAAACGAACCCAGCCGGTCGAGCCGCATGACCTCGGAAGGCGACCGACGATAGCTTACGGTCGTTTCGCTGCTGGCGTCTGGGGCGTGTCGCATGGCCTCGTGCCTCACGGGTTCCCAAAGGTTATCAGGTGTTCGTGTCTTCCAGACTCCTGTAGCACAATGCGGCCCGTGGGGAGGAATGATGTGAACGACAATTGGCGCGACGCCGCTGAGGGTTGGCTGGAACATCTCGGCGAGAGCGGAGACTGGGGCTGCACGGCCATCCTGGATGCCTCGATGACCAGAACATCGGTGTTGTTTGGCAGGGAAGACATCGGCTCGGCTCCGGCAGATCAATAAAGGATGCAATTGTTTACAATCTGATTGGCTTCACAATCTTGTCGCGGCTGGAAGGATTACAGGCAGGTTGAGGTCAACAAGAGTGCCGCAACAACAGGTGACGCACATGACGATGTTCAAGGCGGTGGTGTTCGACTGGGCCGGTACGATGGTCGACTTCGGATCGTTTGCGCCGATGGGCGTGTTCGTGGAGGCCTTTGCAGCGTTCGGCATCGAGGCGACCGTCGAGGAGGCCCGCGCGCCAATGGGCATGGCCAAACGGGACCACATCCGGACGATGCTGCGCGAGGGACGAATTGCGACGCAGTGGCAAGTGTTGAACGGAGCCGCGCCGACCGATCGGGATGTCGATGCGCTCTACGAGATGTTTGTACCGATGAACGAACGGGTTGTGGCCAAGTATGCCGATCTGGTTCCCGGTGCGCTTGGCACGATCCAGGACCTTCGCAGACGTGGCATGAAGATTGGTTCGACCACCGGATACACCCGTTCGATCATGGCCCACGTCCTGCCGGTGGCTGCAGCCCAGGGCTATGAACCCGACAACCTCGTCTGTTCCGATGATCTTAAGGAAGGCAGACCCGGGCCGCTGGGCATGTACCAATGCTTCATTGATCTCGACGTCTATCCGCCGTCAGCTGTGATCAAGGTCGACGATACCGAGCCGGGGATTACCGAGGGTGTGGCGGCGGGCTGCCTGACCGTGGGTGTATCGCTGTCGGGCAACTATGTCGGCAAGACTCCGGACGAGCTAGCGGCCATGTCGGAAGCGGAGATCGCACCGTTGCGTGACCACGCCGTGGCTAAGCTGAGGGCCGCCGGCGCCGATCACGTCATCGATTCCGTCGCTGACCTGCCGGCCCTGATCGATGGGTTGGAAGGTGCTTAAACCCGCTGCTCAGGGTCGCCAGGCGAGCAGCCACTGGGCGGCCATGGCCGGTCGTTCGTTGTCCTCGATCTCGATCCTGACATCGAGCGGCAGCAGGGTAACCTCCCCCCGTTCCGTCGGGCCGTCAGTAGAGGTCCTGAAGTGCCCGCGGATGCGGGATCCCAGAGGCACCGGTTCGATCAGGCGCAGACGGTTGAAGCCGTAGTTAAGGGTGTAGCCTTCCTCCGTCATGTCGCCCGGCGTCACGAGGCCCAGCGCCTGCGAGCACAAATGGGAAAGCAGGGACATGGTGAGGAAACCGTGAGCATGAGCCTGTCCTTCGATCTCTATGGCGACGGGATCAAGCGTGGCATCGGCGAAGGCCTGATTGAGAGTCGCGTCGACGAGCAGCCAACCGGAGACACCAAGCTCGGTGTCCGGACGGTGCAACCGTTCCAGGATAATCGATGTCTCGGAGCTCATTGTCTCTGTCCGCCCTCAGCGCCAGACGCCGTCGATTCGGTCAAACGAACCGGACGTGAGATCATCGATGCCAACGGTCAGCTCGGCCTTCGAAACCTTGTCGTCGCTGGCGGTCATGGGAAGGCTCTCAACGTAGGCGAGGTAGCGAGGAATTTTGAAGGCGGCAAGGCCGTCTGCGCAGTGGTCGAAGACCATCTGCGGCGTGATGTCCTCCGGCGTCAGGTCCGGTGCGAGACAAAGGTAGGCCTTGACCTCTTCACCGCGCTCCGGATCAGGCACGGAGATCACAGCGGTCATGACAATCCCGGGCAGGCGGGCAAGGCAGCCTTCGACTTCTGCTGCTGAGATGTTCTCTCCTGAGCGTTTGATCATGTCTTTGATGCGTCCGACCAGATAGTGGCCGCCGTCTGCGTCACGCCGCATCAGGTCGCCGGTGCGGAACCAGCGTCCCTGGAAGCTCTCACGGTTGGCGGTGGTCTTGCGGTAGTAGCCGTGGAAATGTCCGGGGCCGGCCGTCCAGACTTCACCGGTCTCTCCGTCGGCCACATCGTTGCCATCCTCATCGACGATACGAATCTCGCGTCCGGGTGCCGGGACACCGACCGAGCCCCTGCCCGCGAGGTCGGGGCGGTCAACGGGCACGTAGAGACAGAGCCCATTTTCGGTCATCGCATAGGAATCTCTGCCGACAAGTCTGAAGCGCTCTTCGAGGCGCTCCAGGGCACCGCCAGGATAGTACCAGGCATGGACAAAGCAAAGGCTCTGGCCCATCTCCGCAGGGTAGTCTTCCATGACATGGAGCAGCGGGACAGGGATCGCGCAATAGTCGATGGCGTAGTCCTGCACCCAACCGAGGAACTTCGCGATGCTGGGCCTCGCGGGGCAGTAGACCGTGGCGTTGGCGAGCAATGAGGCAACGAAGATGGCGTTGCCTTGGATGTAGAACATCGGCTCCTGAATCAGAGACCGGCGCGGCGTGTGATCGCCCTGGGCCAACAGCGCGCAGGTGGCGATCTGCAGCCAGTACTGATGATCGAGCATGCACCCCTTGGGAAATCCTGTGGTGCCTGAGGTGTAGAGAATGGCGACGACATCGTGCCGGGTGACGTCGTCGCGCGGGGCCTCGGGCAGTGGGGCGGAGTCGGTCAATGAAGCCCAGAGGGCATAGGGACTGTCGGTGCGTTCCGTGCTGCAAACGATGATGTTGGCGTCGGGCAGGCGTGCGCTGCGCTGTTCCATCGCATCGAACGACGACAGGCAGGTTTCGTCGATCACTAGGTAGTCGACATCGGCGTCGTTCAGAACGTAGTCGAGCTCCCGGCCGGTGAACTTCGGGTTGAGCTGGACCGAAATGGCACCCAACCAGGCTAGTGCCAGCCAGGTGAACGGGAATTCAGCGATGTTGGGCAGCATCAGCGCGACATGGGTCCCCTTGCGGACACCCATGGAAGAGAGGCCGGCGGCAACCCGCCTGACTTCCTCCTCAAGTCCCCGGTAAGTAATTGTCTTGTTCTGGTCGAAAAAGACAAACGCTTCACGATCCGGCGTTGCGCGTGCCCGTTCGGACAGCATGTGCGGGATCGAGACCGGCAGCGGTGGTAGACTGGAACCGGACTGAGACATGCGAGGGGCGGCTCAGATCTCGGCCACGAGTTCGACGATTTCACGTTTGAAGGGTACGCCGTCACCGACATGGTCACCCAGTTCACGGGCATAACGGTGGCCGCCGAAGACGGCGGCGGCGATGGGTCCGGGGCCGTAGCAGTCGCCAATGCGCGAGATGCGGCGGATGCCGGCGGCTTCGTTCGCGGCTTTGTCGGCCATGAGCTCGTGGTAGAGCGCATCGTTCGGATTCTGGCCGGTGACCATCACCACACTGCTGCAGTTGATCCACTCTGTACGGCCGGAGTAGATGTCGGTAATCTCGATTTCGCCCATGTCGATATCTGTCAGGGTGTGGTCGAGGTGGAGCGCAATGCCGAGCTCCCGCATGCGCGCCTGAATGCGTCCGATCTCGAGCGTGAAGGCGGTCCATGACGAGACCGAAGCGGAGGGCGTGACGATGCTGACCGTGCGCCCGGCGCGGGCCAGGGCTTCGGCGATGACACCGCCCATGTAGTAGTGGTCATCATCGAAGACGACGACGGGGCCTTCCACATCGGCGCCGGCCACGATGTCCTCGGGTGTGAAGATTTTCTGGGCGAACTTCAGGGCGCTCTGCATCGCATGGTCGTGATAGCGGCCCGACCCGTCGCGCCGCCATGTGGCGCCGGTTGCCAGGGCCACAAGGCTGGCACCGGTTTCGCGCACGGTCTCGGCGGTCATCTCCGAATCCATGAAGATCTCGACATTGGGCAACTTGTGAAGCTGGCCGATGCGCCAGTCCTTCACACGGCCCCAGGCCGAAAGGCCCGGCAGGCCCGATTCCCAGGCCGCACGTCCGCCCAACTCGTGGCGGGCTTCTGCCAGCATGACGTCGTAGCCGCGCTGACCAAGGGCTCGCGCCGCTTCCAGGCCGGCTGGTCCGGAACCCACGATCAGTATCCGGTCGTCTGTGTTCTTGGGCGGTATGACCTCGGGATGCCAGTCACGCCGCCATTCCTCGCTCTGGGTCGGGTTCTGGGTGCAGCGCATGTAGGTGTTCTGGTTCGCGGTGCCGATGCAAATGTTGCAGCCGATGCACTCGCGAATGTCCTCGATTCGGCCTTCCTCGATCTTCTTCGGCAGAAAGGGATCGGCGATCGAGGGCCGCGCCGCGCCGATCATGTCGAGCACGCCGTTCTTGATAAGCGAGACCATCTTGTCGGGGCTGGTGTAGCGACCGACACCAACGACAGGCTTGGAGGTCAGCGACTTTACGAAGCTGGTGTGTTCTTCTTGGTAGCCCTCTTCGGTGAAGCGCGACGTTTCGCTGTCGTTTTCCCAATCCGCCACGTTAACGTCCCAGAGATCAGGCAGCTCACCCAGCATCTCGATGACGGCGCGGCCTTCTTTGTCGGGAGTGATGCCGCCGGGACCCAGCAGTTCGTTAACCGCTAGGCGCACGGCGATGCCGCAGGTGTCGCCCACAGCGTTCTTGGTGTCCTCGATCACCTCGCGCAGCAGGCGCACGCGGTTCTCCATTGAGCCGCCGTATTCGTCAGTACGGGTGTTGTGGCGCTGCGACAGAAAGTGCATCGGCAGACTGAGACTGTGTCCGGCGTAGACATACATGATGTCGAAGCCGGCCTCCTTGCCGCGCAGGGCGGCGGCCCGATGCCAGCGGCGGTAGTCCGCAATGTCGGTCTTGTCCATCGCACGGGCATGGAAGGGCATGTTGCCGTAGGCCGGGCGTCCCGAGGGCGCCATGGCGACCTCGCGGCCAATGTAGTTGCCGGCGTGATAACCCATGTGGGTGAGTTCGAGACCCGCGAGGCCGCCGTGCTTGTGCACCTGGTCGGCCACGCGCGCGAGGTAGGGAATGTCGCGGTCGTCCCACAGGCGGATTTCACGCTCAGTGTCCGAAGTAACATGAATGTCGCACTGTTCGGTGCAGACGACAGCCCAGCCGCCTTCGGCTTTCACACCCCGCATCACGGCCATGGCCGTGGGATGCTTCCGGCCCATGCCGTTGCAATGGGGAACCTGATAGAACCGGTTCCTGGCCGTGACCGGACCGATCTTCACCGGTTCGAAGAGGATGTCGTAGCGCGGATCGCGTGCCATGGTGCCCTCCGTCGAGCGTGCAGAGCCTGACGCGTTGTGCTTCGGTGCGCCAGACCCCGTTCACGAATTGGCGTGAAAATTCGTTAGCAATGTTTCATTATTCGGATGCTGTTCAAAGACGAGAAGTTTGATGATGTCGTCCGTTGTCGCGATGAATCAGGGCCGAATGTGGCAGACTGAACACGATCTCAGGGTCGACCTGGCGGCTGCTTTCCGGCTCGCCGACCGGTTCGGATGGTATCAGCTGGTGTGGAACCACATCACCGCGCGCTGCCCGGACAACCCCAACCACTGCCTGATTAACCCCATGAGTGTGCGCTGGGACGAGATGACCGCTTCTCTGCTGGTGAAGGTGGATGTGGAGGGCAACACGATTGAGGTGATCGACGGTGAGGGACTGGCGCCCAAGACCGGCTTCGTGATTCACAGCGGTGTGTTTGAGGCCCGAACCGATTGAGGACGGCAATCCGTTGCTCAGCATGCCCAACGTCGTGGTGACGCCCCATTCCATGTGTATGACCGATAGGAGTTACAGTGACGCATCGCAAGAGGCCATTGGGGCGGTGCTGGCCGTCAAACGCGGTGAGGTGCCGGGCAACCTCGTGAACACGGCGGTCGTCGACCATCCGGGATGGCGCGCCAAACTCGAACGCCGGTAGGCTCCAGGCGCGGGCGTTGCCATCGGGACCCCTGGGATGGAACAGTGTCCTGACCGTCCATCGGTCTGAACTGAGGAGGCTTCGTCGTGGCGCAGAACGTTCTTTTCATCTGCTCGGATCAGCATCAGCGAGACATCACCGGATGTTACGGTGACCCGCTGGTCAAGACGCCGAACCTCGATCGCCTCGCGGCGCGCGGCACGATCTTCGACACGGCCTATTGCGCCGGGCCGATCTGCGTGTCGACACGGGCTTCGATGCAGACCGGCCGCTGGGTGCATCAGCTGGGCACATGGTCGAGTGCGGAGCCCTACACCGGGCATATCGAGGGCTGGGGTCATCGTCTGCTTGCGGAAGGACGTGAGTGCTTTTCGATCGGCAAGCTCCACTTCCGTTCGAACGAAGACAACAATGGGTTCTCCCATGAGGTGATTCCCGTCCACATCCTGGACGGCATCGGGTTCACTTCGACCATGGTCCGTGACCGGGACTTCGGCTACCCAAGCAATGAGGACTTCGCGAACGATATCGGCCGGGGTGAATCCCGTTACACCAGCTACGACCGCAAGGTGTGTGAACTCGCCTCGGCGTGGTTGCGGGATGAGGCCCCGAAGCAGGAGCAACCCTGGACGCTGTTCGCCTCCTTCGTGGCGCCCCATCATCCGATCGTAGCGCCTGACGCGTTCTATGACCTCTATGACCGCGATGCGATTGATACGCCCCGTCTGCGGGGGGCAGATGAACGCCCGGATCATCCTGTGCTCGATGTCACACAGACGGTCTGGGACTACGACAAGCACTTCCGCGACGACGACCATATTCGTGAGGCGAGGCTGTCGTACTACGGCTACGTCTCATTCCTGGACGACAACATCGGCAAGATCCTGGCCGCACTTGAGGACTCGGGCCAGGCTGACAACACACTGATCATCTACACCAGCGATCATGGCGAGATGCTGGGCAACCACGGCATGTGGGCCAAGATGAACATGTACGAGGAATCCTCGGCCATCCCGCTGATCGTGGCGGGCCCCGGCATTCCTGAGGGTGAGCGTTGCGATTCCGCTACGTCCCACGTCGATCTGCACCAGACGATCCTGAAGGCGCACGATCTGGCGCTTGGAGATGATGACAGCGAGCTGTCAGGGTTGGCCCTGCAGGACCTAATCAGTGGCGATCACAGGGACCGGGGCGTGATCAGCGAGTTTCATGAGACTGGAGCGATCACAGGCATGTTCATGCTGCGCTGGCGAAACTGGAAGTACATTGCCTATCCGGGCTATCCACCCCAGCTCTTCGACATGGTCGCTGATCCGATCGAAGCGCATGATCTGATGGGCGACCCTGCCCATGCAGAGACCCTCTCTGCCTGCGATACCAAGCTGCGTTCGATTGTCGATTACGAAGCGGTCAACGCGCAATGCATGGCCGAGCAGGCGGACAAGGTTGCAGACCTGGGGGGGCGCGATGCCGCGCTCAATGATGGTGAGCACGCCTACACGCCGATGCCGGATGTGACCTAGGGCGGGAGAACCTGATCTAGGCGTCGAAGCCCGGATACTTGCGGTGGGCCAGGCGCAAGGCAGCCTGCCAGTAGCGGTCGTAGTCGTCGGCTTCGGCGTTCACGGCGTAGGCGGCGAGGTCGTCGATGGCGTCCTGCGAAGGCGTTACATAGGGCTGGCCGGAGCCTAGGACATCGACCTGAATCTTGCAGGCGGTTTCCAGGCGCATCATCAGCCAGAAGGCTTCGGACATCGTGCGGCCGCCGGAGAGCAGGCCGTGGTTGCGCATGATCATGAGCTTGGCATCGTCGCCCATGTCACGGGCGAGCGCTTCACACTCGGCTTCCGGGCTGGCGACGACATTGTGGTAGTCGTGATAACGCACCAGCTTGATGACTTCGTTGGCCTGCTGGCTGATCGGAAGCAGACCGCATTCCATGGCCGAGACGGCGCTGCTGGCACGGGCGTGCGTATGGAGCACGACGTTGAGATCGGGGCGCGCTTTCAAAACGGCGGTGTGAATGAGATGCCCGGCCTCGTTGGTGGGATAGTCGCCTTCCAGCACATTGCCCTCGAAATCAACCTTCAGAAGGGTCGAGGCCGTGATCTCATCGAACATCAGGCCATAGGGGTTGATGAAGTACTGATCATCGGTGCCCGGTACACGTGCGGTCAGATGTGTGTCGATCACATCGGTCCAGCCGTAGAAGTGCGAGATACGGTACATCGCCGCAAGTTCCACGCGGACGCGGCGTTCGTTGAACTCCTGGCTGACGGGTTGTGCGGTGGCGGCCATGTCGGATCCTCGAAGTTGGTTCGCTGCGGCCATCGTGACGGGTTGTATCGGCGGGTTCAAGCAGCCTGAGTTGCTTTGCCCCGAGCCTGTTGTGGCCATGATCGGCAAGTTCGGGCCGACACAAAATGGAAAGGGCCGGGTGTTGCCACCCGGCCCCTTGCCGTTTCAGTCAGACGGGTTCGTTCAGCTGCCCGCCATGGCTTCGTCCACGAAGGGCTGCCACTTGTCGGGATTGGCGTCGATCCACGCACGGGTGGCCTCCATCAGGGGCACACCCTTGTTGTCGATCTCATCCATCAGGACTTCCTGCGCCGCGTTGTCGATCTGGAAGCTCTGGATGAAGTTCGAAGCCACCGGCCATTCATCGAACATACCGGGCCAACCGGCCTTGAACACGCGCGGCTTCTGCATGCTGTACTTCTCGACCAGGTCCGTCGGCATCTCGACCCAGTTGTAGTCATGCTTGAACAGGACCCAGTGCGGCGCCCAGAACATCATGATCAGGGCAGACTGACGGTCGACAGAGGAGTTCAGCTCGGCAACCAGAGCGCCTTCCGATCCGGCGGGTACGACGTCGAACGGCAGGCCTTCGTTGCGCACCATATCGCCACCACGGCTCAGCCACTCGGCGGGGTAGTCGAGGTAACGGCCGTTGGGGAAGGTCTCAGGCGTTGCGAAAATCTCGGAACAGCCCAAGAAGGCCTCCCAGTCGGGCAGGCCGGGGCAGAGTTCTTCGACATGAATGGGATAGAGCCAGCCCTCGCGTGCGTCAATGCCGACCTCACCCAAGTCAACAATCTTGCCTTCTGCCATCAGGGTCGGATAGAGCTCGCCGAGGTTGTTGTCCCAGAGTTCAGGTGTGAAGGTCACATCACCGTCTGCGATGGCCTGTGCTGCAGCCAGCGCACCCACGGCCACAAACTCGACGTTGTAGCCCATGTCCTGAAGAATCTGGCCGGCGATCGCACCGCCGATGGTGGCTCCGGTCCAGTTATGGAGCGGAATAATGATCGCCCGGTCACTTTCCGGTACGTCGGCCGTTGCTGTTCCAGCAACACTCATCGCCATAACGGTGCCTGCAACAGCACCCAACAGTTTTCTACTCAGAACTCCCATGGTGTTCTCCCTTGTCTCAAACATCTCTCGAGGATGCGTAGTTTCCGCAGCCGTTGAAGCCGCATTCTTGTGCAGTCAGATGACAAACATGCCCCGTACTTTTTAGATTTGCGAGTCCTTATGCAACCGAAGAAACCGATTCTTAGACAGGCCCGGTTGGTGTCTTCAGCCCTCGGTGAGCTGGGGCGCTGCGGCCTTGCAATACGCCATCTTGCGCACGAGCTTGTCACCGCGGAAATGAAGTAGATCCAGCCCGCGCAGCCTCATCGGCTTGCCTTCGATCTCCATGTTGAGCGTCCAGCTCGCCATGACTTTGTCGGACTCGGGCTCAGCGAAAAAGTCCTCGTCATCAAAGCTGATCTTGCCGCGACTGCCGCAGACCAGCGGCACAAACGCTTCCTTGATAGCGGCGGGCCCCGTGTGGCTGCCGCCGTTGGAATCCTCATAGACTCCGTCTTCGGCAAAGAAGGCCGCGATCCCGTCAATGTCCTGACGGTTGAAGCAGTCAACGAACTGATGTGTGAGCTCTTCGAGTTCCTTGCGTCGATCGGTCATGTGTTTGTCCCTTTGTGTCCTGGTGGTGTGCCCGTTGGCGGGTGCTGTTGTTCAGTGGACAGGCGAAAGTGCGGCCTTGTAGTGGTCCCAGATGGTGCGGCTCATGTGAACCGCACCGAACTCCCGGCCTGCCACATAACGATTCCAGTCCTGATGGCCCACGGCAAGGTTGTTGTACTGGTCGGATGTGGCCGCGTTGTCTTCACGGTAGGTCTGGTCCCAGACATCCGATAACGTTCTGGAGTAGTCCGGATCGGTTCCAGGACGCGCCAGCCAGTGTGTGACATGGTGGGTTCGTCCGGCTGAGATCGGCACCATGCCGGTCATATGCAGGATGTCGCCCTCTCCGATGCAGACGAAGCCGGGGAAGACCTGGAAGGCATACTGCTCGGTCTCGATGGGGGCGTTGCGCCGGTCGCCGGGCTTGTTGAGATAGTGGCTCATCAGATAGCCCGGCCCCATCTCCGAACTGTAGCTGCCTTCGCCGGAGTCATAGCTGTCGGCAAATGAGCTCTCGTGGATCGTGGGGCAGTGGTAGCACACCGTCCCGTTATCGTACCAAAGCTTCCAGTTGGTCGGGATGTCGTAGACGACCTCCTTGTACGGAATCCACTCTGCCGGATCGGGATCAAAGGCGATCTCGTCGGCGGTTTCGAACAAAGTAGGATACGTCTCGCGCATGCAGGCGGCCTGGGGATCCGGATGGATGAAGATCGCTGCTCCCCACTGGTCGACCGCAACCCGCCTGAGACTCAGATCGTCCTTGCAGAACCCGGCTTCGCCGTCGGCGTCAGGGGCGTGTGCCAGCGCTCCGTCGAGGTTGTAGGACCAGCCGTGATAGCGGCGCACGAGCCTGAGGCACTTCTACTGATCCCGTTCGGCCACTGTGTAGCCTCGGTGGCGACAGATGTTGAGAAAGCCTTGCAGCCTGCCGTTGCGGTCGCAAGTGACTACAACGGGATACCGGCCTACCTGCCGGACGGCCACGTCACCCGGCTTCATCACCTTGTGTACGGGACAGAAGAACTGCCAGCGCCTGGCAAAGATCGCTTCGAGATCGAAATCGAAGATGTCCTGATCCCAGTAACAGCGGGTCGGAAGGCTCCAGTTGTTGGCGATCCTATCCTCGATTTCAGCGATGTCGAAGCCCAGTGCTTCGGCGGTTTTTGCGGACATGGCATGACCCCGGCAAATGCGTTGATGACATTCTAACTCAGTTCGTGAAAAAGATGGAAAACAATTTCACGAAGAAGGGTGGTAGCGTTTTCATTCGCAAAAGGGGAGGCAGCGATGCGTGCGGCGGTCTGGCACGAAGACAACAGCGAACTGGTGATGGAAGACATTCCGGAGCCGGAGATGTTGCCTGATTCCGTAATTGTGGACGTGGTGGCGGCCTTCGGCACTGGTGGACTGGCCGAGCGGATCAGAAACCCGCCCGACATGATGTTTCCGCCGAAGCCCTTTGTTCCGGGGCTGGATACGATCGGTCGCGTGAGAGCCGTGGCCGACGGTGTCACACATGTGGCCCCGGGCGATCTCGTCTATTGCGACCACTTTTATGGTTCGCGGGTTGCCGGTGGCATCGACGACCGGTGCTTGCTGGCATCCTTCGGGCTCGGGGAGCAATCGGACCGGCCGCTGGCCCGCTGGCGGAACGGTAACTTCGCGGAACAGATGATCCAGCCCGCCGAGTGCATGGTGCGCCTGGGCCGGGCGACAGAGAAAGCGACGCCAGCGCAACTGGTGCGCCTGGGCTGGATCGGCACAGCCTACGGCGGCTTTCTGAACGCGGACCTGCAGCCGGGTGAGACCGTGATTGTCAGCGGCGCCACAGGACAGGTCGGCGCGTCGGGCGTTTTGATGGCGCTTGCCATGGGTGCCACACGCATTGTGGCGACCGGGCGCAGGCGGGCGTTGCTCGATGAACTGACCGCGCTCGCGCCGAATCGGATCGTGCCCGTGGTGTTGAACGGCGACGACAGCGACGGCGCGGCCATCCGTGATGCCGCCGGTGGCGGCGCCGATGTCATGTTGGATGCGATCGGATACGGGGCAGCGCCTGAGGCTACGATGGCAGCGCTCGCCGGTCTCGGCCAGGGTGGGCGCGCCGCTCTGGTGGGGGTCGGGTTCACCGACCCGCTGACGCTTGTCTATGAAGACATCCTGTTCCAGGAACTTCACATCATCGGCTCGATCTGGTTCCCGCGTGAGGCCGGCCACCACATGGTCGCCATGATCGCGTCCGGGCAGCTCGATCTTTCGGCGGTTGAACCGATCGTTTATCCGCTTGAGGAGACCATGGCTGCGCTTCTCAAGGCGGAGGAAAGCGGTCTCGGACTACGTCACGTCGTGGTGCAGCCGAACGATCCCTGACGATCTGGATGTTCCTCCGCTCTCGAGTGTTGTGTTGCGTGAAATTACATGGAAGAGTTTTCACGGATAAGTAAGAGGTAAGATCGCCGTGTCATCTGCCGACCGGACGGCTGCGAGCCGTGTGACCGACATTCTGGGTGCGGAGGCCCTTATCCGGCTTCATGCCGGTGTGGACGACGGCAGCGCTCTTCCCAATGTCGCATACACCAGCAACGACTGGCTCGAACTGGAACGACGTCACCTGATATGGCCAATGTGGATGCTGGTCGGATTTGAAAGCCAGATTCTGGCGCCGGGCGATGCTCTGCCGGTTCGCGTGGCCGGCTGCCCGATCGTCCTTGTCCGGCATCACGACGGTTCGATCGGGGCCTTCCACAATGTCTGTCGCCATCGCGGCGCGGTGATCGTGACTGAACCCTGCAGCAGGCTGGCGGCCTTCACCTGTCCCTATCACGGCTGGGCCTACGGCCTGGACGGCAAGCTGCGGACCCGTCCGCATTTCCGGGGTGGCGGCAACCATGATGTCCTGCAGGATGGCGATGAGCGCGGCAACCTGCGTCCCGTGCGCTGCGAGAGCTGGCGCGGGGTGCTGTTCGTGAACATTTCGGGCGACGCCGCGCCGCTGGCCGAACACATGGCGCCAGCCGACGCGCACCTGGATGGCTGGGAAAGCCGCGACTTCACCCACGGCGGGTGCCTGACCTACGACATCGACGCCAACTGGAAGCACATCCACGAGAACTTCATCGACGTCTACCACAAGTTCGCGATCCACCCGGCGCTGTGTGAGTTCGCTCCGATGGAAACCAGCAACCCGATGACGCCGGTCGCACAGCACATGACAATGACATGGCATGTGATCGCCAAACCGCATGAGGGCAGGGGGCAAGGCCTGCCTTACTTTGAGGGGCTGCCGGACGTGCTGCACCGGGAAGGGCGCATGTTTACCGTGACGCCGACCTGCAACATCAACATCTGGCCCGATCACATCGCCTTTCTGGTGGCGGAGCCTGTAGCACCGGGCAGGACCAGGGAGATGATCCACATCGTCTTTCCGAGCGAGGCGATGGCGGGGCAGTACGATGAGACGCGTGCGAAGGTGTTCGAGACATGGGATTCCCTGAATCAGGAGGATATCCACCCGCTGGAATCCATGCAGGCCGGACGTGTCTCGCCGGGCTTCGACGGCGGTGCGTTCTCGCCTTTCTGGGATCCGGCGACACAGCATTTCGGCCGCCAGATCGCCGACCTCATGATCGCCCACGAGGCGAGGCGGCCATGGGCATCCCGTTCTTGATCCCAAAAGAGACCATGGACCGATTGTCGCGGCCGACAGGCGAGGGCGCCGCGTGTCTGCTGAATGCCTGTTACACCGATTCCGGCTGGCTCGAACTTGAGAACGAGTGCCTGTTTGCGCAAACTTGGATGTTTGCGGGGTCGATCGACAATGTGCCGCAACCCGGCGACGTGTTTCCCACGACCATCGGCAACAAGCCTGTGGTTCTGGTTCATGGACGTGATGGCGAGATCAGAGCCTTTCACAACGTCTGCCGGCACCGCAGTGCGATTGTGGCCGAACAGGCCTGCAGCAACCAGTCGGTGCTGACCTGCCCTTATCACGCCTGGGCCTATGGACTGGGTGGCAAGCTGCGGACGCACCCGCATTTCAACGGTGCCGATGTGCATGACGTCTCAAGGGACGGGCCGGGGCTTGTACCGATCAGGCTGGGCCTGTTCCACCGCACCATCTTTCTCAATCTCGACGGCAAGGCTGCGCCGTTCGAAGACTATATCGCTCCGCTCGCACGGCGTCTTTCCGGCCACGATCTCTCCGCGCTTCGGCTGGCGAAGACTCTGGTGTGGGAGGTCAAAGCGAACTGGAAGCTGGTCTTCGAGAACTACTTCGAAAACTACCACATCTTCGCCATCCACCCCCGGCTCGACGCCTTTGCACTGATGACCTCACGTCAGGGGTTCGAATTCGAAGACAAGCTGTTCCACACCGAGGTAGCCTTCGGTGAACCCGAGGGAGGGCGCGGTGTAGGGCTGCCCTATTACCCCGGCCTGACGCCGGAGCTTGAGCGGTTGGAAGGCGGCTATCACCTGTTCCCAAGCTGCTGTTACCAAATCTGGCCTGATCAACTCACGGTGTTTCAGGTCCTGCCGGTTGCACCGGATCACACGATCGAGAACCTGCATGTCTTTATGATCGGCGATGCCGCGACGGACGGTGCCTTTGGAGGCGCACGGCAAGGTGTCTACGACATGTGGGACGAGCTGAATCGTGAAGACATCAACGCAATCGAGTGGATGCAGCAAGGCCGTTATTCACCGGCTTTCGACGGCGGGATTCTGTCGGGACACTGGGATCCGTCGCATCAGCATTTCGCGAAACTTGTTGTCGAGTCCATGGCGTGAATATCGAGCCGTTCATCACACCCGAAGTCAGGGACCGGCTGTCACGGCCTACCGGTGACGGTGGAAGCTGTCTGCCCAACACCTGCTACACCGACCCTGCCTGGCTGGAGCTCGAAAACGAGCGCCTGTTCGCAAGAACATGGATGTTTGCCGGGTGTCTGGATCAGATTGCCGAACCCGGCGACGCGTTTCCCACAACCATCGCAGGCAAGCCTGTGGTTCTTGTTCACGGTCACGATGGTGAGATCAGGGCCTTCCACAATGTTTGCCGTCATCGGGGGGCAATCGTTGTTGAAGAGCCCTGCAGCAACCAGACGGTCCTGACCTGTCCCTATCACGCCTGGGCCTATAGTCTGGATGGTGCGCTGCGAACACGACCGCACTTCGAGGGGGCGAACCGTCACGACCTGTCGCGGAGCGGGCCCGGTCTGGTCCCTATACGGCTGGGCCGTTGGTTCCGCATGATCTTTCTCAACCTCGATGGTCAGGCCGCGCCGTTCGAGGATTTCATTGCGACCCTGGCCAACCGGCTTCCGAAACACGACCTTGGTGCGCTGCGTCTCTACAAGACGGTCGAGTGGGAGTTCAAAGCAAACTGGAAACTGGTCTTCGAGAACTACTTCGACAACCACCACATCCCGACAATTCACCCTCGCCTTAACGCCTTCTATCCGCTGAGCAAGCGGTCGGCGTTTCAGATCGACGGTGGTCTGCTGCGCACGGAATACCTGATCGATGAGCCGCAGAAGGGACGGGGCGTGGGGCTGCCTTGGTATCCGGGGCTCACTGGAGACCAAGCGCGCTTCGCGGGCGGGTACTTCCTGTTTCCGAGCTGTTGTCTTCAGCTCTGGCCCGACCAGCTGACTGTTTTCCAGCTTTTCCCCATTGGGCCCGAACACACGGTCGAGAACCTGCACATCTTCCTGATCGGTGAGGCGACAACCGATCCCGCCTATGCCGAGGCGGCACAGAGTGTTGCGGATATGTGGGATGAGTTGAACCGGGAAGACATCGGTGCGATCGAGTGGATGCAGACCGGCCGCCACTCCCCGGCCTTCGACGGCGGCGTCCTGTCGGATATCTGGGACCGTCAGGCACAGCATTTTGCCAATCTCATCGTGGAGGCGATGACGTGAGTCACCCGCAGTTTCCCCACCTGTTTTCGCCGCTGGAGATTCGCGGAAAGGAAATCAAGAACAGGGTCTTCGTTCCCGGCCACAATACCGCGTTGAGTGAGGGTGGCCGCGTTGGTGATGCGATGATCGCCTATCACGAGGCGCGGATGCGAGGCGGTGTCGGCATGATCATGACAGAAGTCCACTGCGTGCATCCGACCTACATGCCACAGGGCCGCGCCTGGGCTTCCAATGACGAGTGCTTGCCGGGTCTAAAACGGCTGGGACAGAAGGGCCGGGACTACGGTGTGACTATCATCGGTCAGGTGTTCCATCCCGGCCGGGTGGCGGCAGCCTCGATCGACGGCACCAAGATGACGGCCTATGCGCCGTCCGAGGTGCCCGATGAGATGTACAAGACCGTACCCACGCCACTGACGGCCGACCTGATCCGGGAGATCGTTACGGCCCATGGTGATGGCGCGGCGCGGATGGCGGAGGCCGGACTCGATGGGGTCGAGATAATTTCGTCGATGGGTTACCTCGCCAGCCAGTTCATCAATCCCAGGCTCAATCGCAGGACCGACGAGTACGGCGGCAACTTCGAAAACCGCATGCGCTTCGTGCGAGAGGTCGCGGGCGACATCAGGGCCAAGATCGGGGATGACATGATCCTGGGTCTGCGCATTTCGGCTGACGAGATGGACGAAGAGGGGCTTACAATTGAGGAGTCGCGCGAAGCCTGCGCCGCGCTCGATGCCGATGGTGTGCTCGACTATCTCAACATTGTGCTGGGCTCGACAGCGACCTACACAGGCTGGCAGCACATTATCCCGCATATGCAGTACGACGCCGGCTACACGGGCCAGAAGTCGGGCGAACTGAAATCCGCAGTGAAGCGCCTGCCCGTGATGATCGCAGGTCGAATCAACCAGCCGCAGATCGCCGAAGAGATCGTCGCCAGCGGCCAGGCCGACATGGTCGGCATCGTTCGGGGCCACATTGCCGACCCCGAGTTTGTCAACAAGGCGCGTGACGGACGGGTGGATGACATTCGTGCCTGCATCGCCTGCGACCAGGCCTGCATCGGTCATCGTCTGCGAGGGTTCCCGATTTCCTGCATCCAGCATCCGGAAACAGGCCGTGAGCTCGACTATTACGCCAAACCGAAGGCCGAGACCGCACGTCATGTGCTGGTGGTCGGCGGCGGACCGGGTGGCATGAAAGCGGCGGCTGTGGCGGCCGAGCGAGGCCATCGTGTCATCTTGCTTGAACGCTCACCGCAGCTCGGTGGCCAGGCGGCCATCGCCCAGCTCCTCCCTGGACGCGCTGAGTTCGGCGGCATCGTGACGAACCTGACCCGTGAATGTGAGATTCATGGCGTCGACATCCGCAAGAGCACCGAAGCGACGCGGGCTCTGATCGAGGCCGAGGCGCCCGATGTCCTGATCATGGCGACCGGTGCGACCGAACAGCGCCCCGATCTGGAAGGCATGGACCAGGCGCATGTGGTCGGTGCCTGGGATGTGGCCAGGGGTACGGCCAATGTGGGTGGCAAGGTTGTGGTTTATGACTGGCACGCTAATTGGATCGGTCTAGGCGTCGCCGAGAAGCTGGCACGGGATGGCTGTTCGGTCAGGCTGTGCGTGAATGGGCCGATGCCCGGCGAACACCTGCCGATGATGGTGCGCGACGGCTGGATGGGGCAGCTCCACAAGTTTGGGGTCGAGGTCATTCCATACCCCCGCCTCTATGGCTGTGACGACACCTCCGTCTTTATGCAGCATGTCACCAGCGGTGTGCCGATCATCTGTGACGATGTAGAGACCCTCGTGCTGGCCGCGCCTCATAAACGCGAGGCGGCGCTGTGGGAGGAGCTTTACGGCGGCGATGTCGAGCTCCACATCATCGGTGATGCTCTGGCCCCCAGAACGGTGGAAGAGGCCGTACTGGAAGGCCTGCAAGTGGCGTTCAAGGTGTGATGGCATGACCAGGTTTCCGCATCTCTTCCAGCCCATCGAATTGGGCGCCCTCGAAATGAAGAACCGGGTGATTTTCGGGCCGCACGGCACCAGCCAGGGCCGCGCTCCGGGCACCATGCCTGATCTCGTGGCCTATCATGAGGCGCGCGCACAGGGGGGCGTGGGGCTGATCATCACCGAGGCCCATACGGTGCATGAGAGTTATGAGGTGCGGCACAACCTGCTGGCCGTGAGCGACGATGACGCCATTCCCGAACTTCGGGAGATGGCGGGCGTGGCCCACAAGCATGGCGCCCGCATGTTCGGGCAGCTCTTTCACCCCGGCCGCGCCGTTGCGAACCGGAAGAACGGTGCGCTGCTCGCGGCCTATGCGCCGTCGGAGCTGCCGGATGAGCGTCACCACGTGATGCCCGCCCCGATGTCCGAAGCGATGATCCGGGACATAATCCGGTCCTACGGCGACGGCGCACGGCGCATGGCTGAGGCGGGGCTCGACGGTGTCGAATACATGATTTCGATGGGCTATCTGCCGGCCCAGTTCGTCAATCCGCGCGCCAATCAGCGGACCGACACCTACGGCGGCAGCTTCGAGAACCGGATGCGGTTCGTGACGGAATCTCTCGCTGCCATCCGTGCTTCGGTCGACAGCAAGACCGTGGTCGGCATCCGGATCTCCGTCGACGAACTGGACTATGGCGGGTTGTCGCAGGAAGAGAGCAGTGCTGTGGCCAAGGCGCTCGCCGACGCCGGGCTGATCGACTACGTCAACGTCATCGGCGGTTCCGGTGCCTCGGTCGGCGGGGCGGTTCACATCGTGCCGCCGATGTTTGTCGAGCAGGGGTACCTGGCCGATCCGGCCGCGACGCTGAAGCAGTCCGTGTCTGTGCCCACGATGCTCGGAGGCCGGATCAACCAGCCGCAGACGGCTGAGCAGATCATCGGCTCGGGCCAGGCCGATATGGTGTGTTTGGTGCGCGCCCTGATTGCCGATCCTTTCTTTGCTGCCAAGGCCGAAGACGGCCGGCCGGACGACATACGTGCCTGCATCGCCTGCAATCAGGCCTGCATCGGCCACCGGCACATGGGTGCGATCGTCTCGTGTATCCAGCATCCGGAGACCGGCCGCGAACGGACCTTCCCCCATGCCAAGGAGAAGACAGCCACGGTCCGCAAGGTCATGGTGATAGGCGGTGGACCCGGTGGCATGAAGGCCGCGGCGATTGCGGCTGAACGCGGTCATGAGGTGACGCTCTATGAGAAGGACAATCAGTTGGGCGGGCAGGTCCGCTTGGCCCAGATGCTGCCGGATCGTGCCGAGTTCGGCGGGATCGTCACTAATCTCAGCCGCGAGATGGAACTCGCGGGTGTCACGGTGAAGAAGGGCGTGGCTGTTGATGCGGCCATGGTCGCGGCCGTTGAGCCCGACGCCGTTGTGGTGGCCACCGGTGCGATGCCTTATTTGCCGGCGCTCGACGGGCTGGATGAGGTGCATGCCGTGGATGCGTGGCCTGTCATCAGCGGTGAAGCCAATGTCGGCGGGCAGGTCGTGATTGCGGACTGGCGCTGCGACTGGGTTGGCATGGGCGTGGCTGAGATGCTGGCTCGGAACGGCTGCCACGTTCGGCTTTACTGCCAGGGCACGCAGCCCGGCCAGAACCTTCAGGCCTATCTGCGGGATCACTGGATCGGCGTGCTCGACAGCCTGGGCGTCGAGACCAGGTCCTACGCCCGCCTGTTCGGGGCCGATGACGACAGCGTGTTTTTCCAGCACATGACCAACGGTGAAGCCCTGGTTGCCGAGGAGGTCGAGACTCTCGTCCTGGCCCAGGGCCACAGGCGGGATTCGGCCCTGCTCGATGAACTCCGGGAAAGCTGGTCAGGCGAGCTCCACGTGATCGGTGACGTGTTGTCGCCGCGAACGGCAGAAGAAGCCGTTGTCGAAGGGCTTCAGGCCGCGATGGCAATCTAGTGTTTGAGGGTTCCAGCCACGGCTTCGATCATGGCCGGTGTGGTGCCGCCGCCGCCGCCGATCATGGTTGCCCCCAGTTCGGTCCAGCGTTGCACCCGGGCGGCGTAGCCCTGCGGTGTCACCTGCTCTGTGAAAACCCATTGGCTGCCATCACAGTATCCGGTCCTGTTAGGATAGGCGCCCAGCGGGCCGTGCCATGCGGCGCGAATGGCCGCCAGAATGGCGTCGATCTCGTCGATCTCCGAATGCATGGCGTAGATCGCGTCGACGCCCGAACCCGCAATACGCTGGACGGTGTCGGTCACGGTCTCATGCCCGAGCGTGACCTCACTGGCTTCGGAGATGCTGGTGAGGATCGCCGTGCCCTGGTCGTCGATGGTTGCGCTCAGCGACGCGACGACGGGCCTGTCGAACTCCCGCGCCACGGCGACACCGATCTCGATGTCGGCAGCGGTCCCGGCAAGAAACTCGAGCAGAATGAGATCGATCCCTGCCTCAACCAGGTGACCGATCTGCTCCCGGTAGTTCGCGGCAAGCAGGTTGGGATCGTCTTCACCCCAGGTAAAGGCGCCGTCCATGCTCGGATAGCGCATCGCCCCGTTGCCGAAGGGCGAGGCGGATCCCGCGACAAGAACCTCGCGACCCCGGGCTGTGTTGTTGATCGCGTTGCGCGCAATGTCGACAGAGGCGCGATTCCAGGGTGCAATAACCTCGTCGCGCCCCATCGTTCGCAGAACATGGGCGCCGGTGGAGTAGGTGTTGGTGGTGATGATGTCGGCGCCGGCGCGGATGTAGTCCTCATGGACCGCGCGCACGATCTCCGGATGGGTGGCACTGCAATCGGCCCAGGCCGCGTCGGAGGTCTGCGGCGCACCGCGTTCTTCAAGCTCGGTGCCGTTCGCACCGTCCAGCACGACCGCCTTGCCGCCGCGCAATCGTTCGATGACAGTCACCACCAGCCTTCAGATGATCTGCAGACAGTCTGACACGGATCATGTGCGATGGTAGGGTCACGCAGAGAGGTCATCACAGGGACCGAAACGGGGAGAGTGCCGTGAGCGACCATGTCGCCTTAAAGAAGCTCTACGACGCCTCGACCACCAATGAGTTGCGCGAGGCCTATGACGCGTGGGCCAGGACCTATGACAAGCAGATCATGGTCGACTACGGCTGGTCGGGACCGCGGCTGATTGCCCAACAGGTGCGACCGCTACTGGCCGATGATGCCGCGATTCTGGACGCTGGAGCGGGCACGGGTGCCGTGGGACTGGCCGCGCGTGAGCTGGGGTTCACGACGCTTGATGCCTTGGATCTCTCGCTCGACATGCTGGAGATTGCCCGGGATCACGGCGTCTACCGCGACATCCGGGTCGGCATTCTGGGTGAACCGCTCGATTACGAGACCGACAGTTATGATGCCGTGGTCAGCGCCGGCACCTTCACGCCCGGCCATGCGCCGCCCGAAGGCTTTGGTGAGCTGATCCGGATCGTGAAGCCGGGAGGCGTGATCTGCTTCACGCTGCGCCATGATGTCGTGCCCGACGGTTTCTACGAAACCTTCGAGCGCCTGACGAATGAGGGCCGCTGGGAGCAGCAGTTCGTCGGTGAACCGTTCCAGGGGATGCCCGGCGGCGAGCCCGAGGTGCGTCACAGGGTGTGGCTGTTCAAGGTGCTGTAGCCCGACCATGTCGACCGTGTGCAACAGGCGGGACCTCGATTTTCTGCTCTACGAGGTGTTCGGGGCCGATCGGCTGGCGAAACGGCCGCGTTATGCCATGCACGATCGTGTGTCGTTTGACGCTGTGATCGATCTTGCGTTCCGGCTGGCCGACGAACATTTGCAGCCCCATGCGGCAAGGGCCGATGTCGAAGAACCGTTTGTGGCCGACGGCAAGGTTGTGCAGATTCCTGAGACCAGTGCGGCGCTCGAGCAGTTGCGCGAAGCCGGTTTCTTTGCGGCAACGTTCGATGAAGAGCTGGGCGGCATGCAACTTCCGTTCACCGTGGGCCAGGCCTGCGCAGCCCTGTTCAAGGGAGCGAACGTTTCGACCACCGGCTATCTGCTGCTGACACGGGCGGCGGCCAATCTTTTGGAAGCACACGGCACCGAGGAACAGAAGCAACGGTACATGGCGCCGATGAACGAGGGACGGTTCTTCGGCACCATGTGCCTTTCGGAACCCGACGTTGGTTCATCGTTGGCCGATATCCGTACGCGGGCGACGCCGCGTGGCGACGGCACCTATGCCATCACCGGCAACAAGATGTGGATTTCGGGCGGCGCGCATGAGCTGGCCGAGAATATCGTCCATCTTGTGCTGGCTAAGCTTCCCGATGCACCGCCGGGCGTGAAGGGGATCTCGCTCTTCGTCGTGCCGAAGTATCGGCTGGACGACGAAGGCCGGCCTGGCGAGATCAACAACATCGAACTCGCCGGCCTTAACCACAAGATGGGCTATCGCGGCATCACCAACTGCCTGCTGAACTTCGGTGAGAAGGGCGAGACTATCGGCGAGCTGGTGGGTGAGCCGCACCGCGGTCTGATCGCCATGTTTCACATGATGAACGAGGCCAGGATCGGGGTCGGCCTGGGCGCCACGATGCTGGGATATTCCGGCTATCTCCATTCTCTGGCCTATGCGCGGGAACGCAGGCAGGGGAGGCCGCTTGACGGTCGTGACCCGACATCGCCGCCGATTCCGATCGTCGATCATCCCGATGTCCGCCGCATGCTGTTGCAGCAGAAGGTCTATGTGGAGGGAGGTCTGGCCCTTGGCCTGTGGTGCGGCATGATGGTCGATCACGAAAAGACGGCAGAGAGCGAACAGGACCGTAAGCGGGCCAAACAGCTGCTCGACATCATCACGCCGATCGCCAAGGCCTGGCCCAGCCATTTCGGCCTTGAGGCGAACAGCCTGGCGATCCAGGTACATGGCGGCTACGGCTACACCCGGGATTTTCCGGTCGAGCGGCTTTACCGCGATAACCGGCTCAACCCCATTCACGAAGGCACGCAGGGCATTCAGGGCCTGGACCTGCTTGGGCGCAAGGCCATGATGGATGGGGGGGCTTGTTTCCAGGTTCTGTCGGAAGACATCGAATCCATGGCCCAGGAGGCAGATGCTGCCGGGTTCACAAATGAAGCTTCGGTTGTGCGCGAAGGCTGGAGTGCCGTCTCGGACACTCTTGATGCCGCGCGTTCGCGACTGGGTGAGGGCCACATCGCGCTGGCACTGGCACATGCCACGACGTTTCTTTACGGCTTTGGCCATCATGTCGTCGCGGCGTTGTGGCTGCGTCAGGCGGCGATTGCGCATCAGGCGCTCGAAACCGGCTGCAGCGCTGACGATGACCTGTTTTATCGCGGCAAGGTGCAGGCCATGCGTTACATGGTGAAGCACGAACTTGGTCCTGCCCGTGCCTGGCTTGCTCCGACGGAACTGGGCGACCCAACGGTTCTGGACACACAGTCCGACTGGTTGTGAACAGCCGCTTTGCGGCGGTGTGCCTGAAGCTCTAGGATGGGTGCCGTGTCGCTCTGTAACCGGAAACACCGACGTGGCCACCGCCAAAAAGCCTGACCGGCAGTTCAACGGGATCCTCTCTCTGGGAGCCGAAATCCGTGCCTTGCGCAAGGTCAAGGGCATGACGCTGACCGAGTTTGCGGAGAAGACCCACAAGTCGATCGGCTACCTGAGCCAGGTCGAGCGGGATATCACCAAGCCTTCGGCCGGTGTGCTTCAGATCATCAGCGAGGCCTTGGGTGTCGATGTCGGCTGGTTTTTCCCTCCCGGAGACGATGTCGATCCCAAGGAGCAGCGCTACATCGTTCGGGCCCGCAACCGTCGTCGGATTGCATACTCCGATATGGGATTCACCGACTATCTCGGTATGAGCGACTTTCTGTTGTCGACCAATGTCGACAGCAATCTGGCGATGGGTCTGACCAATCTGGAGCCCCAGGGATCGACCGGCGATGATGCTTACACATATCGCGGTGAGGAAGCTGGTTACATCCTCGACGGAACGGTTGATCTGACCATCGACGGAGAGAGCTTTGTGCTGGTGGCCGGCGACAGTTATTCCTTCCCACGCACGCTGCCGCACCGATTCTTCAATGCCGGACCCGACGTGGCAACGTTCATCTGGGTTATCTCGCCGGTCGATCTTCGGTCAAACTATGTGACCGACGAGACCTGACATGGCGAGTGGCGGCAGGAAATCAACAAACAGACGCGCATTCCGGCGTGACGACGATCATCGCTGAGGCTCTTCAGGACCGGTTCTTGGCGACAGCCATGCCGCATGATCGATGGGGTCGAAGGGCCAACAGGGACGCTGCAACCGGAGATAGGGGCCCAGGCGGGTGACATCGGGATGCGTGATGCCGATCCCGTCGATCGGAAGAAACTCGTCGATCTTTCCCGCCAGTGCCTGTCGGACGTGCAGGGTCAGCCCCTTGAAGACAACGGCCTGCATCGCTGTGACATCGAAGCCGAGAATGGCGAAGAGATCGATGTTCTCGGTCACAAGCTTGCGTTCGGTGACCAGGACGATAATGCCGTCAACATCAATGGCCGCGACAAGCCCGACATCGACGGTCCGGCCCGACCAGGTGTCCGTGGGCACAGGTTCCCGGCTGAGACGGACCACACGACCGCTGATGTGGACAGGCGTGCCGTGGAGACGATCGGTCTTTGCCCCCAGCGGAGCTGTGACTGTGCCTCCTTCGCCGGCCGAAGCTGCGCATTCGATGATTTCGGAATCGTGGATCGATGAGACACCACCTGAGGTGATACCGCCGTCCATCATGGCTTTCAAAATGACCACGCTGCCGCATGAGCCGCCTCCTGCGGGATCATCAGCTTCATCGACGAGAGCTGTGGGGGCGTTGGACCGGAGTGCCCGGGTGACACCCGCCTCGGGTGTGACAAGATCGATCAGAAAGGTTTCGCGGCGGTTCCATGCATCGAGAGCCAGGTCACGGGCCATCGTCTCAGCGAGATTCGGCTCGTTGCGGGTCGTGGCAACGACGCTGAACCCGGCCTGGGATTGATCCGCGCCGTAGAAACCGGCGTGGATCGAGATGTCGATGACTTCCGGCCGGTTTTCCCGATCTTTCCGCAGGGCGTGAAGCACCTCCATGGGGCCGTGGTCGGTCGCCATGTTGATGGCCGGAAGCAGCATGGGGGCGCGGACCCGGACCCGAGCGGGCTTCAGATCGCCGCGGACCACCTGTGACAGAAGTCCGGCGGCCTCAAGACCGCGATCCCAGGCATCGCGGTGCGGCTCCTCGTTGAAGGCCAGCGTGATCGCCGTGTTGTCCAATAGAAGCTCTGATGTGTCGGAATGCAGGTCCATTACGACAGCAATGGGCGTGTTGGGAGGTAACGCATCAGCCAGTCGGGCCACGAAGACACCCTCCGGGTCATCAGCCTCCGGCCCGTCACCGGTCACGCTCATCCCGCCGTGCAGGGAAAGGAGAACGCCGTCCAGATCACCGGCCTGATCAATGACCGCAATGAAGCGATCGAGCATCTCGTGAAAGAACGCCGCTTCGACGGGACCGGAGGGAAATGTCGTTGCTGCAGTGGCAGGCACGAGGTCATGCCCGTGCTCGACACCAAAGTGGATGAAACCACCGACCACGGTCTTCTTGCCTTCGTGTCCGGCGACGACGGCCTCGCCCTCGAGCAGGGTGGCCGCGGCAAAGTCCGACCGCGTTGTGGGATGCTCGCAGAAACTGTTGCTCTCGTGGCTGAACTCGCCGATCAGGAAGCGCATAGGGCCCAATACGGAGGCTGGTCAGTACCGCGCGACACCGAAAATCTTGCTTTAAGAATGTCTCCCAGTTCCATGCGATGCGCCCTTTCGACTGTGCTGCGTAACAAAGGGAGTTTATGGCGGGTCCGGCCCAGTCGTCACCGATGAGTTGCGGAATTGTACGGAGAGAGCCGGGTACAGGTTCGCAACTTGTTCTGAGGCAAAGTGAGCATGCCGGATCGAGGGGTAAGATGTGGATGGTCCGAACCATGTGCCGCTTTCCGTTGCACTGACCGGCATGACTCGCTATATCCTGATAATACGAGCAGGAAACTTCGTTTCATCAGAGGAAACAAGTCATGTGCGGTATCGCAGGGATTTTGTTGAAGCGCGACGGTACCACCGTCGACACGGGTCGTGCGCTGATCGACATGCTAGACGGCTGTCAGCATCGCGGCCCTGACTCCACCGGATTCGCCCTTTATGGCGACGACAACCAGGGTCAGCTGAAGTTGCGTTTCTATGTCGGCAACGACAACGAGGCCGGTGACGCGATTGATCGCCTGAAGGCCGTGTTCGACGAGCACGGTGCAGAGATTGTCGAGGATGAGCGCATCGGCGGTGCCTACCGAGTGATCGTGCGTTTCGGCGGCGATCTCCAGAAGTTCTCCTATGCGGTCGAACATGCCGCCAAGACCATGTCGATCGGCGAAAGCCTCGAGATCGTCAAGGATATCGGTGGTGCCCACGATGTCGACGACGTCTATGACGTCCATGTCTTCAAGGGTACCCATGGCCTGGGCCATGTGCGCCTGGCGACCGAATCCGATGTTGAGCCCGAAGCGTCTCATCCGTTCTGGGCCACCGGTTTCTCCGATGTCGCGATCGTCCACAACGGCCAGATCACCAACTATTGGAAGATGCGCCGCCGTCTTGAGCGCCGTGGCTTCGAGTTCGCGACCGACAATGACAGCGAGCTTCTGGCAGTCTACCTGGCCGACAAGATGAGCCATGGCATCGAGCTCAAGGAAGCGCTGAAGACTTCGATTGACGACATGGACGGCACGTTCTCGTTCCTAGTCTCGACCAAGGAAGAGATCGGTTACGCCAAGGATCGTCTGGCCGCCAAGCCGATGATCATGTTCGAGAACGATGATCTCATCGCCATTGCATCCGAAGAGGTGTCGCTGAACCGGCTGTTCCCGGGTCAGGCACTCGACACCCGTGAACCACCGCCGGGAAGTTACAACACATGGTCACGATTGACCTGAGCGACCTTGAGATTCGCGAGGCCAACGAGCGGATCCGCGAAGCAGCCAGCCAGGGCGAAAGCATCGAGGTTCTGAACCCCGATGCCCGCCATCATATTGGCGTGGGCGTCATCCACCCCGTGGATATCCATGTCCGCGGATCGGCCGGATATTTCCTGGCCGGGTTGACCGATACGCCGCGCTTTCATGTGGAAAGCAATGTGGGCTGGGGGGTGGCCGACAACATGTACCGCGGCTCGGTCGTTGTTGGCGGCAACGCCGGAGCCATTGCCGGTGTCGCGATTCGCGGCGCCGAACTGGTGATCAAGGGCAACATGGGCAGTCGTGCCGGCCAGGTGATGAAGAAGGGCACGCTGCTGTGCTGTGGCAATGCCAACTTCATGGCCGGCTACATGATGTACGGCGGCCGCATGATCATCCTGGGTGAATCCGGTGAGCGCCTAGGTGAAGACATGTCAGGTGGAGAGATTTTCCTGGGCGGCAAGTTGAACTCCCTGGGTTCGGATGCCGAACTGACCGACATGGATTCGGCTGAAGCCGACGAGATCATGGAGTTCCTCGACCGCTACGAGATCCCCTTCAAGGGAACGTTTAAGAAGGTCGTCAACGCGGGCAAGAAGCTCCGCTACGGAACATCAGAGCGTCAGATGCGCTCGATCCCCTACTTCAACTTCTCGGGCGATAGCGACTACTGGAATCGCAAAATCCAGGAAGACGTCTATATCAAGTCGCAGATCGGCCGGTACCGTGTGCGCGGGTACGGCGGCGCACGTGAGCTGCCGCATCTGGCCGACATCGCCTTCCGCAAGGACATCACCATGGCTGCGATTGGAGACGATCCCGTCGGTGATGTCGAAATGCACACCAAAATCGGCGGCAAGAACGGCGCCAATCCGCTGGACCTGACCATGCCGGTGCTGATCGCACCGATGAGCTATGGTGCCTTGTCGCGCTCGGCCAAGCAGGCCATCGCCATCGCCTCGGGTATGGCGGGCATTGCCGAAAACACGGGCGAGGGCGGCATGAGCGACGCCCAGCGCGATGCGGCCGGCCAGCTGATCTTCCAGATGCTGGGCGGACGCCTGGGTTGGAACATTCACGATATGAACCGTGCCGACGGCCTGGAGATCTACATCTCCCAAGGCGCGAAGCCGGGCTTCGGTGGCCAGCTCATGGCCAAGAAGGTGACCAAGGAACTGGCGGAGATCCGCGGCATTCCGGCCGGTATCGACCTGCGTTCGCCTTCACGCCATCCGGACATCCTCGGTGCGGACGATCTTGTCATCAAAGTCGAGGAGCTGCGCGAGGCCACGGGATACCGCCTGCCGGTCAGCGTGAAGCTGGGTGCGGGCCGTATCCACGACGATATCAAGATCGCGGTGAAGGACGGCTTCGACTTTGTCGAACTCGACGGCATGCAGGGCTCGACCGGTGCCGGTGGTGCCGAGGTCATGGAGTATGTCGGCATTCCGACCCTGGCCGCGATCTGCGAGGCCGAGACAGCACTCGCCAGCATCGGCCGTCGCCAGGATATCGAGATCGTTCTGATGGGCGGGCTGCGTGACGGTATCGACGCCGTGAAGGGCCTGTGCCTGGGAGCTGATGCCATCGCGCTGGGCACCGCGGCCATCATCGCCGGCGGTTGTATCGCCTGCATGCAGTGTCATGTCGGCCAGTGTGTGACCGGCATCGCGACGCAGGATCCCGAGCACGAGCGGCGTTACAAGTCACAGGTCGAGGCCCAGCACATTTACACCTTCCTGGAGAGTGTGCGCTGGCAGATTGCCGCGATCACCAAGGCGCTCGGCCACAGCAACGTGACAGGCCTGTCGCGCGACGATCTCGTCGCCCTGACACCGGAAGCCGCCGAGATCACTGGATTGCCCTATGAGTCCGAACGCCGGAACGCAGAGCTGTTCCAAGCGGCGGGTTAAGAGAGACCAAGGCCATGACCGAAACCAACGCGAACCTGATGCCTACCGACCAGATCGGTGCGGCCGGCGACAAGCACTACGTTCCCGCGCCCTGCCAGATCGCTTGCCCGGTGGGCACCGATGCGCCGTCATACATCGGCTACATCTGGAACGGCCAGTTCGACGAAGCCTTCGAGGCAATCACGGCGACCAATCCGTTCAGTTCGATCTGTGGTCGTGTCTGTGATGCGCCTTGTGAACCTGCCTGCCGCCGTGAGGCGAGCGATGGCGCCCTCCAGATCCGTAATCTCAAGCGATTTGTCATGGACAAGCTCGGCGCGACCTGGACGCCCGAGGCTGCACCTGTGACGCGCGAGCAGAGTGTCGGCATTGTCGGTGCAGGTCCCGCGGGCCTGGTTGCGGCGCATAATCTCACCGTGGCGGGCTTCAAGGTCGACGTCTATGAGATGACTGACCGCGCCGGCGGCATGATGATATGGGGTATTCCGGCCTTCCGGCTTCCGGCAGGCACGATCGAAGAAGATATGAACCGCCTGATGGCGCGGTGCCCGGGTCTCACGATCCACACCAACACCGGGCTGGGTCGCGATGTTTCGCTGGATGAGCTCAAGCAGCGCCATGATGCAGTAGTCCTGACCATCGGCTCCTGGTGGGGCAAGAAGATGGGCATTCCCGGCGAGGACGACAGCCGCGTCGTGGACGGCGTGGAGTTCCTGCGCCGGATCAACGGTGGCGAGCGGCCCCAGATGCCCAAGACCGTGGTTGTGATCGGCGGTGGTGACGTGGCGATGGACGCATGCCGTGCCGCCCTTCGACTGCCGGGCTGCGAGAAGGTCAAAGTTGTTTACCGCCGTGGGCCCGACGAGATCCCCGCGCGGAAGATCGAGCTTGAAGGCGCGATCGAGGAAGGCATCGAGTTCATCTACAACACACAACAGGTCGAGGTGATCGCCGAAGGCGACGACAACCTCAAACTGCGCTGCGTTCAGACTGGTCTGGGCGAAGCCGACGATGACGGCCGCCGCCGTCCCGAGCCGATTGCCGGATCTGAGCACGACATCGATTGCGGCATGGTGATCGCTGCAGTCGGTCAGTTCGGTGACTGTGATGATGCGGGAACCAAGGCACTGATGGGTTCCGACCGGGTCGACACCGCCTGGGAGAACATGCGCACCGGTGATCCCAAGGTCTTTGCCGCCGGTGACGGTGCCTTTGGCGGGTCCACGATCGTGATGGCCATGAGCCATGGCCAGCGTGTCGCCTATTACGTGCGTTCGTTCCTCGACGGTGATGAGAGTCCAGTACCCTACCGGACACCGTGGCGCACACGCCGTGTGCCGGTCGCACAGGACCTGAAGTGGGAGATCAACCAGCTTCACCACCCCGAGTTCCACGGCGTGGGCGAAAACCCGGTCGAATTCCCGGAGATCGAGTCGACCTACACCTGGGAGGAGGCCCAGGCCGAGGCCGCGCGGTGCTATCGCTGCGATGCCGAAACCGGTTCGGCGGATTATTCCGTGCAAAACCGTGAGGACATCTTCCTCATGGCTCGCATGGACAAGGCCGATGTCGCGCGCCAGGCCAAGATGCTGGCCAAGCGCCTGCGTCCCCGCGAGAACCCGTTCCCGGAGGATCGGGTCGCTACGGTCGACGATCTGGTCTTCCTACCGGCGAACCTCTCGCGTCTGGTGATCGATCCCTATCGCGAGGCCTGCAATGTGGCGACCGATCTCGGTTTCGGCCGTATGGATGTGGCCCAGCCGTTCTTCGTGACCGGCTTCGACAACGCACCGTCGTCCGTGAAGGCCGGTGTGGGCGCGGGCATGAAGGGCGCCGCCGGTGGTTACATCGGTGTGCAGCCGATCGACGATGAGACGCCGTGGCTCCAGCTCGTGATTCCCGGCCAGATTGCGCCGAGTGCCGATGCCGCAGGTCAGATTCATGTCATCGGGCCCCGCTTCGAGGCGCCCGAAAACGTCGGCCGCCTGCATGACGATCAGCTTCTGGGTCTTTCGGTCTCTCATGCCGACGCTCTAGAGGAGGCCATCGTGTTCGGATTGGAGAACAAGTTCGATGTTCTTCTGCTGAACGGCAACGCTACTCTTGGTCGTGACTGGCCTGAGCTGTCGGGGCCGCCCGATCTCAGTATGATGCGCGATGCGATCCGCATTCTGCGCCGCCTCAATCAGGAAGAAGAGATCGATCTTCTGTGGTTTGGCGGTGTGCGCTCGGGAACCGATGCCGCCAAGATCATCGGCATGGGTGCCAAATCCGTGGTGATGGGCATGACCGTGGCGTTTGCTGCGGGTGCGGAAATCGTGGGTGACCACGAACTGGCGTTTGCTCCGGATCATTCGGAAGACGAGCGGGGCCATGCCGTGGCCAACATCCTGAAGTCGGCGTCCGGCGAGGCGTCGATGATGGCGCGTTGCACGGGCAAGACCAATCTCCACAATCTCGAGCCTGAGGACATGCGTGCGCTGACCCTGGCAACAGCCGAGGCGACGGACATCGTCCTGTCCGGAAAGCACTGAGATCGAATTGTTTCAGCGCCGCTGAAACAATTGAAACAAACGGTGATGCAAGCCTGAAACTCAGGTTTGAGAGGGTTGCTGGTTGGAGGTTGACAAAGCCGCTTGCCGCCCTTCTTGACCGGATTATGCGCGCGTGAGCACACCTGACACCGATGATGTGCAGCAAAGTCTGAGAGAACAGGCCCTTGTTGACTTCGCCGTGGCGCAATCACGAGCGATCTTCTGCACCGCCGAGATCGAGGCCACCGAAGATGCCGTGGAACGGGGCGCTCCGTTGCGCTTTGTCAGCGACAACGTCACCCGCATCACAGGCCACAAGGCCACCGACTTCACGACGGACCGGTTGCTCGGGCGTGGTCTGATACATACCAACGACCTCGGCGCCTATCAGGCCAAGGTCGCCAATCTGCCCGAGACACGACAGATTCATCAGACCTATCGCTACAGAACCGCATCCGATGAGTGGCTCTGGTTACGAGATGAAATACGCCTTCTGCCCAGTGAGGCGGGCAAGCTGCGGGAGTATGTTGGTTGCATGGTCGACATCACCGCAGAGAAGGAGGCCGAGCAGGCCCTTCGCCACACCGAGGCGTTCAACCATGACATTCTCGCAGCCTCGCAGTACGGAATCGTGTCCGTCGACATCAGCGGGATTGTCGTTGGTTTCAATCTGGCGGCAGAGGCTTTGTTCGGCCACACATCCAGGGACGCAATCGGCCGGCCTGTTGCGGAACGACATCACATCGCTAAAGGCTGCTGAAGAATCCGCGCGTACCAGCAATGGGTTCATTCTTCGCCTGCTTGATGCCTGTCCGGTGCGGTTTGGTATGACACGTCTGGATAATGGCCTCGTCATCTACGAGAGCCCGGCTTCCAAGAACCTCTTCATGCATGGCTAGCCGGTTTGAGAACGATTCCCAACAACCAGGGCTGAGCATTGTTCCCGATAAGTCCGAGTCCTCTCTGCTGACGTGTCACTTTTGAACTGACGCGCACTCCAATTTTGGGGCAGGATACTAATTGATGTCGCCGCTACTAAATATGCTATATAGTAGGTCCTTGGAGGGTGCATCAAACAACTAACTCTCTAGCTAGGAGGTTTTAAAATGGATGTTCTTGGTAAAATTAAATCTTGGGTAATGCAGTTAACGGAAATTGGGCTCGCTCTTTTGGCCCTAGGTATCGTGCTTCAGCTTCTCTTTGGTCAGAATGTCGCGTTCATCACCGGTGACGTGACTGGCAACATTATGGGCCTTGTCGCCGAACTCGGCGGAGCTGGCGTTATTGGTCTGGTTGCTATCGCTATCATTCTGCATCTCTTAGGAAAGAGAGCGTAGACGTAACTGGGTAAGTTACCCAATGGCATCTGCACGCGCCCGAGGCCAACCTCAGGCGCGTGCAGATGTATCACTCTAAAATTACTGACTTGAATAACTGCCGTCAGAGACAGATTCGAACTGTATCTTGACTATCGCGTCCAGAATGGTCGTTATCAGACGTGGACACGAGGAACATATAAATAGAGGTCGTTATGTTTTAAGACGGCCAGAGAGCTCTACGAGCCTAGGATCAGGCGCACGCTCGCTACAACTGGGCGGCGGCTCAGGGCAACGATCGCCACAGCGAGTCCCGCGACTTCGTCGCAAACGCTAAAGCGTAAAATGAAATGGCTGACTTCGATTGTATCATCATAGGTGCCAACCTCAGCGGTGCTGCGATGTCTTGTGCCGTTTTCTGCAATACCAAGATGCCGGAAGGCACCACACTCTACTCAGGCTGTTGAGTGTTGAATGAGATGGAGTAGTACTCAGACAGAGTGGGAAAGTGCCGAAATCATCCCCTACCTATTTCAGTGCGATCCACGAACAGAGAAGCTCGCATCAAACTTCTCACTGGCAGATCTCCGGCTGTGACGGTGAATGGGTATGTCACTCGTCCATCGCCACGCCATTCCGCGCCGCTTATTGTTATCTCACTTTCGTTGATTTCGTCACCTGAGACCCACGTCAGAATTGCATTCGGCGGGTCTTAATTGAAAGTTCTTTATTTGTTCCATAATGCGGCAAACTCATGGGCCGTCATGTAAGCGTGCTTGCGATAGGAGTGGTCGGTGAAGGCAAAGATGTCCCGGTCTGGTGGGAGAGGGAGATCTTTCAGCTTTACTCGACGCACACGATCTGTTCTTGCGCCTGGTTCTGGCACAGCAGCTTCAAGACATTGGGCAGGGCAAAGCGCCAGGTTCAAAGGTCGATATCGCCGCTCTGGATCGCCCGACGCGGAAGAGGCTGCGGAAGGTCTTGCGCTCGGTGTCTCATCTGCCGCAACTCGCACTCGATGTCGCCGCGTGCGGTTGAACCGGCATGACGGAGTTGCATTGTCGTGGTACCAGCCCGAAGCAGACAGTGAGATCCCATTTCTTCTGAAGGACATGCGCCATGCTGATTGATGGAGCCTGGGAAAAGGCCGACCAGCAGTTCGATGTGATCAACCCCGCCGATGGCTCCGTTCTGGAGGCGGTGCCCGATGGTGGTGCCGACCATGCCGTCCGTGCTGTTGAAGCGGCTCATGCAGCGTTTCCGGCCTGGGCCGAAACCACGGCCTATGAGCGCGCCGCCATCCTGATGAAAGCCCATGCTCTCATGTTGGAACGGCGCGACGAGCTTGCTCGCACCATGACCCTTGAGCAGGGAAAACCGTTGCGGGCCGCGACAACGGAGGTGCGCTATGGGGCTGACTTCCTGAGCTGGTTTGCCGAGGAAGCCAAGCGTATCGAGGGCCGTACAATCCCCTCGGCACGGCGCGATCAGCGCTTTCTTGCCGTGCGGCAGCCGGTCGGTGTCGTGGCGGCGATTACGCCCTGGAACTATCCCGTATCCATGATTACGCGGAAGCTGGCGCCTGCGCTGGCGGCTGGATGCACGGCGGTTCTGAAACCAGCCGAAGCGACGCCGCTGACCGCAATCGCCATGATGCGTCTGTTTGAAGATGCCGGCGTGCCCAAGGGCGTCGTCAATCTGGTGACCTGCAGCGACCCTGTTCCAGTGGGCAAGGTGCTGACGACCCATTCCAAGGTGCGCAAGGTCACGTTCACCGGTTCAACCGCCGTGGGGAAGATGCTGGCGGGCAAGGCAGCTGCCAACATGAAGCGTGTCTCTTGCGAACTCGGCGGTCATGCACCGTTCCTGGTGCTGGAAGACGCTGATCCCGTGCATGCCGCCAAAGGCGCCCAGCTCTTGAAGTTCCTCAACACCGGCCAGGCCTGTATCAGCCCGAACAGGATCTTCGTGCACCGGTCGAAGGTGGAGCCTTTTGTCGCGACGCTGACCGAACGGGTCGGCAGGATGAAGGCCGGCAGCGGCCTCGAAGAGGGTGTCAGCATCGGACCTCTGGTCAATCAGGCTGCGCTGGACAAGATGTCGCGTCAGGTCGATGACGCACGCAGTCTCGGTGCCGGTGTCGCCTGTGGTGGTGATCGTCTGACCGATGGCGGACTGGATCGCGGCTTCTTTTTTGCGCCGACTGTCCTCACCGATGTCACGCCCGACATGTTGATCTACCGTGAGGAAACCTTTGGTCCGATCGCCGCAATCGTGCCCTTCGAGGGCGAGCAGGAGGCAATCGCCATGGCCAACGATACGAATTATGGGCTGGCGGCCTACATCTACACGCGTGACATCGCTCGGGCTTTCCGGACCTTCGAGGCGCTCGAATTCGGTATCATCGGGATCAACGACATCAATCCGACGTCAGCCGCTGCGCCTTTCGGCGGCATGAAAGACAGCGGTCTGGGCCGGGAAGGCGCTCACGAGGGCCTCGATGAATATCTCGAAACCAAGCTTGGCGGTTTTGCCATCTAGGTCGAGTATGGTGCCATGAGTTTTGTTCTCGACCCCAGGCTTGAGGCCGACACGCGGCCGGTGTGCGATCTGACGCTCAGCACTGTGCGCCTGATGAACGACGCACGGTTTCCGTGGCTCATCCTGGTGCCGATGCAGCCGAACCTTGTCGAACTGACGGAGCTCGATCCCGACCAGCGCCATCTTCTTACCGAGGAGATCGACGGCGTATCGCGTGTCCTCGGTTCCATCATGTCCGCCGACAAGATGAACGTCGCGGCGCTGGGCAACATGGTGCGTCAGCTCCATGTGCATGTCATTGCGCGCCATGATGGTGACCATGCCTGGCCCGGCCCGGTCTGGGGCGTCGGTACGGTGGAACCATACGACGACAGGGCTGCAGATGCGCTTATCGGGACCCTGCGAAACCACCTGACGGGAGCCTGACCCCATGACCCTTGCCTCGCGATACGATGTGATCATTGTCGGCGCCGGTTCGGCGGGCTGTGTCCTCGCCAACCGGATCTCGGAGGATTCCGGCGTCAGTGTGCTTGTGCTGGAAGCCGGTGCGCGTGACTGGAGTCCGATGATCCGGATGCCGATCGGAGAGGTTTTCACCGTTGGCGGTATGCATGACTGGAAGTTCGTGTCCGAGCCCGAAGGAGAGCTCGAAGGCGCCCGTGTCGGCCTGCCACGGGGCAAGGTGCTGGGGGGGTCGTCGTCGATCAACGGCCAGCTCTACGTCCGCGGCCACGACAGAGACTACGACGAATGGGCACAGCTTGGTTGCCGCGGCTGGTCGTTCGAGGATGTGCTGCCCTGCTTCAAGAAGTCCGAGCGGTGGAACGGCCCGCCCAGCGAGCGGCGCGGCACAGACGGCCCGCTGCGGACGGCCCTGGGCCGTTACGACAACCCGCTCTATCAGGCGTTCATCGATGCCGGCTCAGAACTGGGTTATCCGGTCACCAATGACTACAACGGCGCGCAACAGGAAGGGTTCGGGCCGTCGCAGTACACGCATACCCATGCCTTTCCCCTGAGGCACTCGTCGTCGAATGCCTATCTGACACCAGCGAAACGGCGCCGGAACGTGCGTGTCGAAACGGGGGCGAGGGCGCTGAAGCTGCTCTTTGACGGGAATCGCTGCACAGGTCTCTTGGTGGAAATCCGGGGCAAGCAGCACGTCATTCATGCCGGCCAGGAGGTGATCCTGTCGGCGGGCGCCTATCAGTCACCCCAGTTGCTGATGCTGTCGGGGATCGGCAACCCGGATGATCTGCGGCAACTGGGAATCGATGTGATCGTTCCGCTGCCCGGTGTGGGGGCGAACCTACAGGATCACTTCGGCTCCATGGTTCAGCACCGCTGCAAACAGCCCATCACCTACTATCAGCTGCGCAACCCGATCCGGCTCGCCGGCGCTCTGATACAGCTCGCGCTGACCCGCAGCGGACCGCTTTCTGTGTTCCCGATGAATGCCCAGGCGTTTGTGAAATCGGACCCGGCTCTGGAACGACCCAACATTCAGCTCTTGATGTTTCCTGTGGCCAAACCGGCCGAGAGCGATGCGTTGCACCACGCCAGCTACGACGGCTACAACATTCATTGGGCGCAGCTGCGACCCTATGCACGCGGCAACGTGACGTTGCGTTCGGATTCTCCCTACGACGCTCCGGTCATCTGGCACAACTATCTCGGCGATCCGGAGGACAAGCGTGTGAACCGCGAGGCCTTCCGGATTTCGCGGCGTATTCATGCCGCCCAGGCCTTCGAGCCTTACCGCGGTGAGGAAGTCGATCCGGGCGAGCAGTGCCAGAGCGATGATGAGATCGATCGGCACATTGCCCGTTTCTACGCCACGCACTATCACCCGGCCGGGACGTGCAAGATGGGGATCGACGACATGGCCGTTGTCGATCCGTCGCTCAACGTGCGCGGGGTCGAAGGATTGAGGGTGGTCGATGCCTCGATCATGCCGAGGCTTGTCGGAGCCAACACCAACGCACCGACGATGATGATTGCCGAGCGTGCGGCGGAGCTGATCCGTGCGGGCTAGGCTAACTCGACCGAATTTCCCTGCTGCTTCGCCGAACCTCATTTGAAGCTTGCAAGCCCCCAGCGAACGATGAGTCTCAGGATTCTAACCTACGTTCGTGAAGAACATCCGCTTCTGCAGCGCGTGGCGTTCCGTCTAATTGAATCGGTGGGCGAGTGTGCCCGATTTCTGCGCGACTATCGCTATGAATTCACTCCTTGGCTGGTAGCCTCTGAACGCGACACTCCTCTGATTTGGAATGACGGATTGGGTCGTCTCGGAATTCAGCGCCGTCTTCACGGTGAAAGCTGGCCGCCGACGATTCCGAAAGACGACGCGGTTCTTATGGTGGCAAACCATCCTTTGGGTGTTTTTGATGGCTTAACAATGCTGGCGTTTGCCGAACAAATGGGCCGTCGCTTTCGTATCTTGATCGATCAGGCCTTGTTGCGATTTGAGCCGCTAAGAAAGTTCGCCTTATCTGTCGACTTTTCCGATGCGCCTGCGGCCAAGACCACCAACATCGAAAGCCGCCGCGAGGCGCGCGCCTGCTTGTTACGAGGCGAGATCGTGATTGTGTTCCCGACTGCTGGAGTCGCAATTGCGCGCAATCCCTTCGGCCCGGCCGTTGATCAGCCCTGGGGCCGGTTGAACGCCAGTTTGATCCTGGAGACGCGGGCCACCACTGTTCCCATCTTCTTGCCGGGTAGAGCCAGCAGATTGGCCCACGCGCTTGGGAAGATCAAAATCGATCTTCGGCGAACGCTCATGGCGAGCGAGTTTTGCCGGCGCTGTGGCTCTCCGATCGATGTGCATATTGGTGCGCCGATAGACTTTGAACAGCTTCGCGCCATCGGGCCCCGAAGTAAGATCATGAGCCACCTGCGCTGTGTTGTTCTGAGTCTGGAAAGTCGCGCGGCCTGACGGGAAACTCTTGCGCTGCACAGTCAGATTTCCAGAGAGTCACGACGTCAATCTCTCGCTGAGAAACTGCAGCATTGCTGCATTTCTACATCAACAAGAACAGAAGCTTGCTCCTCGGTTTTTTGATGGGCCGACTAACTGTTGGAAAACAAGGAAGAAAAACAAGACCGGCTTCAGTGATTGAACTGGCACGGCCCTTGCGGGTTAGGATTGTGGGGCAGCGGTCGATTCGTTTCTGCATCGAACGATCGCCAACACCTGGGGGCATGATTGATGGCGGTGAAAAAGACGGTGAAGAAGGCCGCGGGTCGTGGGGGCAAAGAAGGCCTGCGCAGGCGTGGTGTGAAAACCGTCCATGTCGCGATCCCAGACCTCGATGCCAGTCTTCGTGAGCGTCGTCTGGCGCTGGACGATGTCGAGACGGCCTTCGGGCCGGGCGGGACCTTCGTCAACGTGCTGCACAAATGGGATTCCGGCGAGAGCGTGATCGGCGAACCGCCCTTCGTGGGCGAGGCCATGTCGCTCGATTGGAACAGCGTCAGGGATTACCCCTTCGAGGCCGATGCCGCCCTGGTGTTTTCCGATTATGCCGGTCCGTCGGCTCAGCTCAGTCCGCGCGAATTGCTGAAGGCGCAGATCAAGCGGGCCAGGGCCATGGGTTTCAAGATCCAGGCAGCACTGGAGTTCGAGTTCCATGTTCTCGATGAGGCAGCTGAGACTCTGCGCGATCAGGGGTTCGACGGGTTCGGCATGTACGCGCCCGACAACCGCTGCTGGGCCAGCCAGTCGGCTGCGATCTACAGCGACTATGTCGCCGATCTGAACGGTGTGCTCGATACGCTGGGCGTGGGTGTCTATGGTCTGGGCCTCGAACTGGGCCCCGGTTGTTTCGAGGCCACCCTGCGGGCGACCGATCCGCTGCGCGCGGCCGATGATGCCGTGCTGTTCAAGACCTTCACCAAGGCATTTTCGCGCCGCCGCGGCCTGACAGCGACCTTCATGGCGCAGTTGAGCGCACAACACGCGGGCCTTTCCGGCCATGTGCATCTCTCGCTGTCCGACGCCAGGACAGGCAAGCCCCTGTTCCATGACGCCAAGGACAAGGACGGTATGAGCAAGACCATGCGCCACGCCATCGCGGGCCTGGTCGACCTTGCGCCCGAAGCCCTGGCGCTTTGTGCCCATACGGCCAATGCCTATCGGCGCCTGACGCCCGGAAACTGGGCCCCGAAGACGGCGACCTGGGCGGTCCAGAATTATGCTGCTGCGGTGCGCGCCGTGCCGTCGCCCGCGAAACTGGCACGCATGGAGTTCCGCCTTCCGGCATCGGACACCAATCCCTATCTCGCCATCGCTTTGACCCTGGCCGGTGCGCTTCACGGCATCGAGACCAAGGCCAAGCTGCCCGCGCCGATCACGCGCGGCGGACCCGATGAAACGCCGGAAGGTGTGCCCGGCCTGCCGCACGATCTGCTTGAAGCCGCCGACCGTCTGGACGTCTGCAAGCCGGCACGCGCGCTGTTCGGTGACCGCTTTGTCGATCATTTCGTTGCCACACGCCGCCACGAAGAAGCGGTGATCCGCAAACACGTCAGCGCCTTCGAACGGGCGCGTTACATCGAAGCCGTCTGAAGCGGCCGAGGGGAGGAATTCACGTGGACAAAGATGTTGACGTCTATTGCCATTCGCCCGGGCGCGATGAGCTGATCAAGCAGGTTCGCGCCAAGATCGACGAATTGGGTATCGACTTTATCTACTACCAGTACATCTCGATCACCGGCCGGATCATGGGCAAGGCCGTGCCATCGCCGCACTGGGAAACCATGGCGATGAAGGGCATCCAGACCTGGTACGGCGGCATCGCCAATGTCTTCCCCGATCGTGCGGGCAATCTGCTCGGGTTCGATTCCAACGCTCATGAGCTGGTCGGCATCCCGGATCCCGACACCTTCTGTCAGCTTCCCTGGAACAAGCGTGCCGCGCGCGTGTTCTGCACGGTCTTTTATGGCCGGGAGGAAGACGAGAACCCTGGCGGCTTCATGGAAGAGGATTGCCGCGGCAACCTGCGCCGGATTCACCAACAGTTCATGGACGACCATGACGGTCTCCACATGCGTCACGGCTGCGAGCCGGAGATGAACTGGCTGAACCGCGGTGAAGACGGCATGCCCGACGGCGGCCCGACCAAGCCCTACGCCTATCACATCGACCAGTTCGAGGCGCTCAGCCATGTCTACATGAAAGTGGTCGATTACGGCCAGGCCATGGGGCTCGACATGATCCAGGGTGACCATGAGGACGCACCGGGCCAGCTGGAGCTCAACTTTACCTACGACCACGCCTTGCGGACCTGCGACCGGCTGACGACCTATCGCCAGATCTGTGCCCAGGTTGCCCGCGAAGAAGGGCTGATCGCCAACTTCATGGCGAAATCCTTCATGGGCATGCCGGCCAACGGCTGTCACCACAACATGTCGCTGTGGCGTGGCGGTGACGATGAGGTCGTTGCGCATTGTGGTGATCCGCGTCCGGGCGTCGATGACGTCTACAAACACAGCAAGGGCGGCGGCAATCTCTTCATCAGTGATCCGAAGGACTGGATGCCCGGCCCGATCGGACTGAATGCCATCGCCGGTGTGATGGAGCATCTGCCCGCGCTGACCGCCATCGGGTCGTCCACGCCGAACTCGTTCCGGCGCATGCTGGACCTTGGCATGTGGGCGCCGGTTTATGCCGACTGGGGCTATCAGAACCGTACGACATCGCTGCGTGTATCCGCCCCGGGCCGGTTCGAGTACAGGGCCGTGGATTCGATGGTGAACCCGTACCTGATGGCGTCATGCCTGCTGACCGCCATGGATGACGGTATCAAGCGGAACGTCGATGCCGGTGAGCCCGAGCAGCGGAATATCTATGACGCTATGGAGGCCGGAAAGCAGGTCAAGCGCCTGCCTAAATACTTCGGCGATGCGCTCGATGCTCTGGCTGAAGACAAGGTGGTGCAGGCCGGCATGCCGGGCCGCCTCTACGAGGTTTATGACGAATACAAGCGTGATGAATGGGATCGCTTCAACGCCGAGGTGAGCAGCTGGGATCTCGAGAAGTACCTCGACTGCCTACCCTGATCGAAGGAGGACGACATGTTCGAACTGACACAGGATCAGATCGATGGTTTCCGTGCTGATGGCTATGTCTTTCATGATGGCATGATCGACGATGCAACTGTTGAGACGGTGCGTCGCAGCTATGAGCGTATGTTCAGCGGAGACTTCGCGACCGGCGTTCTGCCGGACGAGGTCAACTGGCAGGAAGGCAAGAGCGATCCGTCTCTCACCCGTCAGATCTGCTGCGGCTGGAAGGGTGATTACGATGTCGCCCGGACGGTGCTCCGTGCTGATATCGGCAAGGCCTGCGCGCGACTGGCCGGCTGGCCGGGCGCTCGCGTCTTTGTCGACAATGTTCTGTGGAAACCCGCCGGTACACGGTCCCTGGGTCTGCATCAGGATGCAGCCTATCTGCCGTGGATGAATCCGCAGGAGATGGTGTCCTGCTGGATTGCCCTCGACGACACGGCGGCAAACGGCGGCACAATGGAAGTCGTGAAGGGCTCGCACAAATGGGCCGTTTCGAAGCCCGAAGGTGAATTCCACGGGCCGGACGATTACCAGAAATACATGCGTATGGCTGCGGAGCGGGAAGGTATTGCGGAGGCTGAAATCGTTCCCATCGTGGTCAAGAAGGGCGGTGGCTCGTTCCACCACGGCCTGACGTGGCACGGTTCCGGACCGAACCAGTCCGACAACCCGCGGCGCTCTCTGGTGGTCCATTGCATCTCGTCGGAAACGAAGTTCGTTCCCGAACACATCGGTATCGGCGTCGGGCCGATCTATGGCCGCTACATGCGCCACGACGGTAACCCGGTCATGGATGAAGCCTACTTCCCGATCCTGTGGACAGAGGACGGCTACCGGACGCCCTGGATCGACGACTACATGGCGGCGGCCTGATAGAAGATGCCGTGCGCCGCCACGGCAGCAAACGAGCGACCGCCCGGGCCCTGGGTGTTGATATCGGCACCGTGGTGCGGAAGACCCAGCGGGGTCATCGCTGATGATCAAGATCATGAAATCCAAGAATCCGGGCTTCGACGCCCCGGCCAGCCCTAATTCGCGGGGAATGGGTCGTTTCATCGCTACCTGTTCGGCGTTAAGATAAGTGCGTACCGAACACCGTCAGGGAACATCTCGACCTCACCAAGAGGACGGTGGACACAACAGGGTAATGGAGGAGTCTTAAAGCGATGAAGTTGATAACCAAAAGGTTGAGTACGGCGGTCGCTGCCGCTGCTTTTGCCGCAACCGGGTTTGCTGCTGCAGCACAGGCCGAGGGCGAACTCAACATTCTGACCTGGGAGGGTTACACCGACCCGAGCTTCGTGTCAGTCTTCGAAGAAGCGACGGGCTGCACCGTGACGCCGACCTATGTCGGCTCGAACGACGAATACCCGGCCAAGCTGGCCGGTGGTGGCGGTGTCTACGACCTGGTCTCGCCGTCGGTCGACACCACGACCATCCTGATGAAGGCCGGTCTGGTTGAAGAAATCGACACGAGCCGGATCGAAGGCTGGGACGACATCTTCCCGCAGTTCAGCAGCCATGTCGGTGTGAATTATGACGGCGGTGTCTACGGTGTTCCCTACACTTGGGGTGCCATTCCGTTCATGTACCGCGCCGATTCCTTCGATGTGGCGCCGACCAGCATTGCTCAGTTCTGGGGCGACGATTCGCTGAACGGCAAGATCAGCCTTTGGGACGACAAGACCAACATCTATATCGTCGCCCGCATGATCTATGGCACCGATGTGAACGTTTATGATCTCGACGACGACCAGCTCGCAGCCGTGCGCGACAAGCTGATCGAACTCAAGCCTGCGATCCGTAAGTACTGGTCGACCGCCGGTGAGCTGGTGAACCTCTATGCCAACGGCGAAGTCACCATCTCCAACACCTGGGGTGGTTATCAGTCGGCTCTGCTGGCTGACGAGGGCATCGAGATGATTGAGTTCATCCCGGTCGAAAATGCCGATGGCTGGGCCGATGCTTGGCAGATCGTCAAGGATTCGCCGAACGACGATTGTGCCTACCAGTGGCTCAACTTCTCGGTCAGCGCTGAAGGCCAGTGTGGCGTGGTTGGTGTCACCGGGTACTCCGGTTCCAATCCCGTTGCTCTGTCGACCTGCCTGACGGACGACGAGATGATGGCGCTCAACATGTCCGACTTCACCTACATCGACGGTCTCGTCCTGTGGGAGGAGCCCGCCCGTGTCGATGCCTACATCAACACGTGGAATGCCGTGAAGGCTGCGCAGTAAGCGCTTGTTGACTGGTAAGGTGGGCCGGCTCCGACGTTTGAGCCGGCCCTCTTCCTTTTTCCTTTTGATTTTAGAAACACGGGCGCGGCGCGATGACCAACATCCTTGAACTGAGCAACATCACGAAGACTTTCCGCGGCGGCGTTGTCGCTGTCGACGATGTCTCACTCGACATCAGCGAAGGCGAATTCCTGACGATGCTCGGCCCGTCCGGCTGTGGCAAGACGACGACCCTGCGTATGATCGGTGGGTTCGATTATCCCGACAGCGGCTCGATTCTTCTGGATGGCAAGGACATCACCGATGACCCGCCGTTCCGCCGCCCCGTGAACATGATGTTCCAGGACTTTGCCCTTTTTCCCCACATGTCGTCGGCCGAGAACATCGGCTACGGCCTCAAGATCGCAGGTGTCAGCCGCGCCGAGGTTGAAGAGCGCGTGCGCGGCATGCTCGACATGATCGAGTTGCCCCTGATGGCTGACCGTATGCCGTCGCAGCTTTCGATCGGGCAACGCCAGCGCATTGCGCTAGCCCGTGCCCTGATCAACAGCCCGCGTGTCCTTCTGCTGGACGAGCCGATGTCCGCGCTCGATGCCAAGCTGAAGGAAACCATGCAGGTTGAACTGCGCCACATTCATGACCGGGTCGGAATCACGTTCATCATGGTTACCCATGATCAGACTGAAGCGATGATCATGTCTGATCGGATCATGGTCATGCGCGCTGGCGCGATCGAGCAGATCGGCTTGGCCACGGAACTCTACGACCGGCCCGAGACAGCCTATGTGGCCGAGTTCCTGGGCGCTTCGAACATGATACCAGCTTCAATCACCAGGAGCGCTGCAGGGTTGATCGCCCGGGCAGGCGATATGGAAATCAAGGTTGATGGCGCTGAAGGCAACGTCGATGACGGGGCTGTGCGGTCCCTCTTCATTCGGCCAGAGAAAATCAAGCTCGCCAGGGATGCCGCTGCATCGGACGGTGCCAGCACATTCTCAGGCGTGGTGAAGGAGCTGTTTTTCAGTGGCAATGCCGTACGCATTGATCTCGACGTCGGGGCCGACCGTCCGGTCATGGTGCATCACCAGCTTGATACCGGTCTCAACGAAGCGGGCCTTCCGGGTGTCGGTGCCACGGTGACCTGTTCGGTACGCGCCGACACGGTCCGGCTGTTCGACACGGCCGAGGTGGCGGCTATCGAGGCCGAAGAGGCCGCAGCATGAAACACAAGTCTCGCCGCATCTTCAACTTCTGGGCCCTGTTTTCAGGACCGGCCCTGTGGTGGGGCACCGTTCTTCTGGTGCCCTATCTCATCATGTTGGCGATCAGCTTCTACTCGCGCCAGTTTCCGTTTCACGTGCCGGACTTCCAGTTCGGCAACTACGCGGCGCTTCTTGAGGATTCGCAGTACTACACCGTGCTGTTCCGCAGCCTCTGGATCTCACTTGCGGTCTCTGTCACGGCCTTCCTGCTGAGTTATCCTCTGGCGTACTTCCTGGCCTTCAAGATGCGTTCGGGCCGCCTGCAGCTCTTTCTTTATACCGCGACGATCGTACCGCTGTGGGTGAGCTACCTGCTGCGTGCCTACACCTGGAAGACTATTCTGGGCAGCGAGGGCATCCTGAATTCGTTCCTGATGTGGATCGGGATCATCGACGAGCCGTCAACGATCTTTCTCTACAATCAGGGTGCCATGATCATCACCATGGCCTACATCTTCACACCCTTCATGGTGATGCCGATCTACGCGTCGCTCGAGAAAATCCCGAAGAGCCTGATTGAGGCGTCAAAGGATCTCGGTGCACCGCGATTCCGGACCTTCCTGAAGATTACCTTGCCGCTCTCAATGCCGGGCGTGCTGGCTGGCTTCACCTTCACCTTCGGCCTGTCGATCGGTGACTTCATCTCGCCGGTCCTGGTCGGGGGGCCGTACTCGAACATGATTGCCAACGTTGTGGCGACACAATTCGGCATGGCCATGAACTGGCCGCTCGGTTCGGCGCTGGGTGTCGTTCTGCTGTTTATTGTTCTTGGAATCATCACGGCCTCCGACAAGCTTGAGCGTGTCGGCCGGCTCAACATGGGTTAGGGATAGATGATGGCTGTCACAAGCATGAATGGCGCAGATCCCCGCAAGCGGCCCATGGATGTGGGCACAACGGGACTTGGCGTGGCTGCGATGTGCGTGCTGGCGTTCCTCTACACGCCGATCGTCACGCTGATCATCTTCAGCTTCAACTCGAACAGCATCACCCGCCTGCCGCTCGAGAGCTTCACGTTCGACTGGTATACGAAAGCGTTGGGCAATTCCGACCTCATGGATGCCCTCTGGAACTCCGTGTTCGTAGGTTCGTTCGCCGTGGTGATCTGTCTTGCCATCGGCATTCCCACAGCTCTTGCGCTCGATCGTTACGACTTTCCGGGCAAGACCGTGTTCCGTCGTCTGGTGATCCTGCCGATTACGCTGCCCGGTCTGATCACGGGCGTGTCGATGCTGACCTTTTTCCGTTCGGTGGGTGTCGACCTCAGCATCTGGACCGTCATCATCGGCCATGGGACAGCACTGACCGCGATTGTCGTCACCAATGTTTTTGCACGGCTTCAGCGGTTCGATCGCCGTGTCGAAGAGGCATCGGCTGATCTTGGCGCGACCCCGCTTCAGACCTTCTGGTTCGTTACCCTGCCGAACATCCGTTCTGCGATCATCGGCTCGTCTTTGATTTCGTTCACGCTTTCGTTCGATGAGATTCCGGTCACCTTCTTCCTGACCGGTCGCGACAACACCTTGCCGATGTACATCTGGTCGGTCATCCGGCGTGGCATCACCCCGGAGATCAACGCCATCGGCACGATCATCGTCGTTGTCTCGATCGCCCTGATTCTGATCTCCGTGTTCATGATGTACAACGAGAACGAAAAGGCGGGGCCGGTCGCGCGATAGTGACCGCTTAACTGTTTTTTTGCGCGGCGATCAGGAACTCCCGGTTGCCGTCGGCGCCTGTCACGGGGCTGTCGGTGATGCCGAGCACGGCCCAGCCGGCGTCGTTGCAGAGCCAGTCTGAGATGTCGGTGCAGACGGCGTCATGGATCTCCGGGTCACGCACGATGCCGCCCTTGCCGACCTGGTCCTGACCTGCTTCGAACTGCGGTTTGATCAGCATAACGAGATGCGCGCCAGGTGCGGCGAGCGCCAATGATGCCGGAAGCGCGACCTTCAGCGAAATGAAAGAAAGGTCGCCGACAACGAGCGTGGGCGGTGTTGTGATACTTTCCGCATCCAGTGTCCGTACGTTGGTTTTCTCCTGGACCGTCACGCGCGTGTCCTGACGCAGAGACCAGGCTAATTGGCCGTGACCGACGTCGACGGCGGTGACATGGGCGGCGCCTCTGCTCAAGAGCACATCCGTGAAACCGCCTGTCGATGCGCCAAGGTCAATCGCGATCGCACCGCTGGCATCGATCCCGAAGTGTTCGAGTGCGTGATCCAGCTTCAGTCCGCCACGCGAGACCCATGGGTGGTCACGTCCGCGAATCTCAACTTTGATGTCGGGGGCAAACTGCTGGCCCGGTTTGTTGATTCGCGTCTCGCCGGTGAACACCAGACCTGCCATGATCAGAGCCTGGGCACGCGTGCGGCTCTCGGCCAGACCACGCTGGACAAGAAGCTGGTCGATCCGTTTGCGCTTCACCGTTGCCATCGTTCAACGATAGAAGATGTGCGGCCCGATCTGAACGGTTTGTATGTAATCGTCAGCCCAGTAGGGGATGACATAGTCCGCATGGTACCAGAGTGCGCCGCTGGTAGGATCGCTGTCCCGCCCAAGCATGACCTTGCGTGCGATGGTGTGGGACGCCCGCCACATGCGCATGTCGTAGGGCCAGTCATCGAGACCGTCACACCACCAGCTGAACTGGCACGCCCCGCCCTGAGCATTCTGACCACCCTGGGCAACGACGTCACAGATAGAATCCGGAAACAGTAAGCTCCTTACTCTGTTGAGGGTGACGTGAGCCACCGCACGCAGGCCGACCTCGCCTTCGCCGCGAGCTTCCCAGTACATGTTGAGAGTCAGGCAATCGACTTCGGAGAGGTTGAAGATGCCGTTTTCGGCGCGGGAGTGCGGCGCAAGAACAGTGATGGCCGCCACAAGCAAAACGGCCCGGCTCAGGAGCTTGGCAAAAAACATCGGTCCGTCTCCGCGCTCAGGCGCGTGCCGGTGTTTCCGAAGTGTCCCTGCCAAGTGCCGTGAGAGCCGTTTCGACAATCTGCGGGGCGTTGAGACCCGCGGCATCGTACATGTCGTCAGGCTTGGCCTGATCGATGAACGTCGCCGGCAGGATCATGGGACGGACCTTCAGGCCGTTCTCTAGAAGATCATTCCGGGTGAGATGGTCGAGGACATGCGATGAGAACCCGCCGATCGAACCTTCTTCGACTGTGATCAGCACCTCATGCTCGCGCGCCAGGCGCGTCACCAGGTCGGTGTCGAGAGGCGTACAGAAGCGGGCGTCGGCCACGGTCGTCGACAGGCCGCGAGCCGCCAGTTCGTCGGCGGCCTCCATGCACTCCTGAAGCCGTGTGCCCAGCGACAGCATGGCAATCGTGGTTCCTTCCCTCATGACTCGCCCCTTTCCGAGTTCGATGGGAGTACCACGTTCGGGAAGCTCCAATCCTACGCCTTCACCGCGCGGATAGCGCACGGCCGAAGGGCGGTCATCGATCTGGGCGGCGGTTGCCACCATGTGCATCAGCTCAAGCTCGTCGGCCGCAGCCATGGTCACGAAACCGGGCAGGGTGGCGAGATAGGTGACATCGAACGAGCCCGCATGAGTCGGGCCGTCTGCACCGACAAGGCCGGCGCGATCTATGGCGAACCGGACCGGCATTCGCTGGATGGCGACGTCGTGGACGACCTGATCGTAGGCGCGCTGCAGGAAGGTTGAATAGATAGCCGCGAATGGCTTGTAGCCTTCGCAGGCGAGACCTGCCGCAAAGGTCACGCCATGCTGTTCGGCGATGCCGACATCGAAGGCACGGTCCGGGAAGGCCTTGGCGAACTTGTCGACGCCGGTGCCCGATGGCATCGCCGCAGTGATCGCGCAGATGCGGTCATCCACTTCGGCTTCGGCGATCAGGGCCTTGGCGAAAACATTGGTGTAGCTCGGAGCTTTGGGCGTCGGCTTGGATTGCGTGCCGGTGATCACGTCGAATTTGGCGACGCCGTGGTACTTGTCGTCAGCCTTCTCGGCTGGGTCGTAACCTTTGCCCTTCTGCGTTACACAATGGATCAGGACAGGGCGGTCTTCATCGGTGTCGCGCAGGTTCTTCAGAATCGGAACCAAGTGATCCAGATTGTGGCCGTCAATCGGGCCGATGTAGTAGAAGCCGAGCTCTTCGAACAGAGTGCCACCGGTGACAATGCCGCGGGCATACTCTTCAAAACGCTTGGCGGCCGTTTCGACCGTGCGCGGGAACCGAGAGGCGATCTCCTTTGCCATATGTCGCGCCGAGCGATAGGTGTCAGACGAGAGCACCCGTGCCAGATAGGCACTCATGGCACCCACGGGCGGAGCAATCGACATGTCATTGTCGTTCAGGATTACGATCAGGCGGCAATCGCGCGCACCGGCATTGTTCATGGCTTCATAGGCCATGCCGGCCGACATCGAGCCGTCACCGATAACACTGATGACCTCGCGTCGCTCACCCTTGAGGTCACGAGCCACCGCCATGCCCAGGCCGGCGGAGATCGAGGTGGAGCTGTGTGCCGCCCCGAACGGGTCATACTCGCTTTCGGCCCGTTTGGTGAATCCCGACAGCCCGCCTTTCTGGCGCAGGGTACGGATACGGTCGCGGCGCCCGGTAAGGATCTTGTGCGGATAACACTGGTGTCCGACATCCCAGATCAACCGGTCGTGTGGCGTCTCGAAGACGTGATGGATTGCCACCGTCAGTTCCACCACACCCAGGCCGGCACCGAGATGCCCGCCGGTCGTGGAGACAGCGTCAATAGTCTCCCGACGCAGCTCATCAGCAAGCTGGCGCAGTTCCTCAGGTGAGAGGTCGCGCATGTCGGCGGGAGCCTTGATGCGGTCCAGAAGCGGGGTTGAGTTTGAGATTGTCACCGAAACAGGGCTCCTGCGCTCACGACCTGCGGGCAACGATGAAGCGCGCCACCTCTCGCAGGAGTTCGGCAGCCTCGCCGAATGTTTCAAGGGATGCAATGGCTCTGTCCGAAAGCGCTTCGGCCTTGGCGCGGGCCGCGTCCCGGCCCAACACGCCGACCAAGGTGGCTTTACCGGCTGCGGCGTCTTTGCCGACAGCCTTGCCCATGGCGTCCTGATCGCCTTCCTCGTCGAGGAGATCATCGATGATCTGGAAGGCAAAGCCGACATCGCGGCCGTAGGACAAGATCGCTTCGCGCTGATCAGGGTCTGCCTCGCCCAAAATCGCCCCGGCTTCAGCGGAATAGGTGATCAGGGCTCCGGTTTTCAGTGCCTGCAGGCGTTGCACGGTATGTTCGTCGACGGCGCAGTGCTCGACGGCCAGATCGATCATCTGCCCCGCGACCATGCCATGGGCGCCCGCAGCCTCGGTCAGGCCGCGAACCAGGTCAATGCGTACGGCGGCATCGTGATGGGTCGCGTCGTCGACCATGACATCAAAGGCCAGGGTCAACAAGGCATCGCCCGACAGGATGGCCGTGGCTTCATCGAAAGCGATATGGCAGGTCGGCCGGCCCCGACGAAGCTCGTCGTCATCCATGGCCGGCAGATCGTCATGAACCAGCGAATAGCAATGCAGCATTTCCACTGCCGCTGCTGTCCGATAGGCACGTTCGTCATCCACATCGAACAGGTGCGCGGTGCAGACCGTCAGATAGGGACGCAGTCGCTTGCCGCCGTTGAGACATGCGTAGCGCATGGCTTCCAGAAGAGGACGTTCAGGACCCTCCCCACGAGGCAACAGCCGGTCCAGCATCGCTTCGACCTTCTGTGCTGTGGCACTGAGGCTTTCAGAGATATCGACCGAGCGTTCCAGGGTGGCGACGCTCATGCAATCTCCGTCAGCTCTGCCTCGACACCGCCATCAGCGTTCAGGCGGATCTTCTCGACCTTGTCCTGGGCTTCGCGCAACTTTGCTTCGCAGTGCTGCTTCAGGGCGGCTCCACGTTCGTAGGCGCCGATTGCGTCGTCGAGTTTGGCTTCGCCGCTCTCAAGGCGTCCCACGATAGCTTCGAGTTCGGCCATGGCGTCTTCGAAACTCATGGCCTTGATATCGTCGTGTTTGGCCGCTTTGCTCATCACTGTTCCTTTTTGCCTACCGCCATCAGCCGCGCCACATGGGCTGCTGCGCTGGATGCCAGTGCTGAGAGGTCATAACCCCCTTCGAGCACAGAGACAACGCGTCCCTCCGCGTGTGTATCCGCCACGGCCACAAGCTGATCGGTCGCCCAGGCATAATCTTCTTCCACAAGATTGATCTGGGCGAGAGGATCACGCTCATGGGCGTCAAAACCGGCCGAAATGAAGACGATTTCAGGGCGGAACCCATCCAGGGCCGGGATCACGATGCGCTCGAAGGCCTTGCGAAAGGCATCGCTGCCGGACCCTGGCGCCAGCGGAGCATTGGCGATGTTGCCATGCGCACCGGTTTCGTCTACCGCGCCTGTTCCCGGATAGTGCGGAAACTGGTGCGTCGACGCATAGAACAGGCCTTCGTCGTCCCAGAACATGGCTTGTGTGCCATTGCCGTGATGAACATCGAAATCAACCACGGCAGCGCGCGCCAAGCCAAAGGCGTTGCGGGCATGTTCGGCGCCGACCGCGACGGAGTTGAAAAGGCAAAAGCCCATGGGCCGGGCCGGCTCGGCATGATGTCCGGGCGGTCTCACGGCACAGAAGGCATTGTCGACCTCGCCTCCAACCACGGCATCCACCGCATCGACCAGAGCACCAGAGGCACGCAGGGCCGCTTCGCCGCTACCAGGCGACAAAACGGTGTCGGCGTCCAGGTGGCGATAGCCCTCTGACGGTACGGCATCGAGCACCGCGTCGACATAGTCGGTAGGGTGGATCAGGGAGAGATGGTCACGGGCCGCCCGCGACGGCTCACGCCGATCCAGGCCGGCAAAGTCAGGCCCATCAAGAATATCGTGAACCGAACGCAACCGGTCGATTCGCTCAGGATGGTGAGCGCCGGTATCATGGCCAAGACAGGCGTGGTGCGTATAGTAGCGCGTGGTCATGCAGTGCTGGCCCGGATGTCCCAAAAAAACCGGCGTAGGGATTACGCCGCCGTTGCGTCTAACGTATCAGCTCGGATTGTGTTCCGAACGTGAGTAAGATCCAGAGAGTCTACACCTCAGGTCCGATGAATCGAAGGAACCCCGCCCTTGCCGCGCTTTTGGCGCTCGTACTGCTGCTGTCACCGGCCCTGGCCGAGGACGAGGAGTCGCCGCTGCCGGTGCGTATTGATACCGTCCTTGAAGAGATCGTGAGCGAAACCGCTCTGGTGATCGGGCGTTTCGTGTCTCGCCAGGCCGGTGTTGTTGCGGCGCAATCGGAAGGCGCCGTCCAGGATGTTCTGGTCGACATCGGGGACCGTGTCGCCGCAGGAGACCCGATGGTGCTGTTGGTGGCCGACCGTCTCGCCCTTAACCGGGAAATCTGGGCTGCCGAAGTCCTTAGTGCTGAAGCGCTTCTCGGTGTTGCGCACGCTGAATTGGCGCTTGCCCAGCAGGAACTGGTGCGCCTCGAAAGCCTCATGGAGTCTGCCGCCTTTTCGCAGGCGCGGTTCGATGACAGCCAGCAGCGTGTAGCCATCGGTGAAGCGGGTGTTGCAGTTGCTCGCGCGGAACTTTTGAGCGCGCAGGCCAACATGGCGCTGGCTCAAGACGAGTTGGCCGATGCTACGATCACCGCCCCTTATGACGCTGTGGTAACAGTCCGCCATACCGAGGTTGGTGGCTATGTTGACGTCGGTGAGTCCGTGATCTCCTTGATGAACGATGGCTGGGTCGAGATCGAGGCCGATGTTCCCTCAAGCAGGGTATCTGCCCTTTCGGAGGGGACCGCGGTGCGACTCACGCTCGATGACGGCACTCAGAAGGAGGCGTTTGTCCGTGCCGTGGGTGTTTCAGAAGATCCACAGGCCAGAACACGTCTGGTTCGTTTCACGCCGGCGTGGGAGGTGATGCCGGGGACTTTGGCCCAGGGGCAGTCGGTGACCCTGAGTGTCCCGGCAGGACCACAAACGGACGTGATCACCGTCCACAAGGATGCCGTGATACGGTCCGCAGGTCAGACATTGGTCTATGTCGCGGTTATGGAAGAAGGCAGTGGCGACGATAGCGAAATCAGAGCGCAGGAGCGGAAGGTGACGTTGGGAAGTGGACTGGGCAACCGGTTTGTCGTTCTCGACGGTCTTGCGCCCGGTGACCTCGCTGTGGTGCTGGGCAACGAAGCACTCTCGGATCAAACGTTGATCGTGATCAGCCCGTGAACGCCATTATCCGCCTGGCGATCGAGCGACCCGTCGCCGTGGTGGCGGCTGTCCTGATGGTTCTGCTGTTCGGTGTTGTCGCGCTCTACACGATCCCGATCCAGCTTGTGCCCGATGTTAACCGGCCGATCATCACGGTTGAAACGCGCTGGGCCGGCGCGTCGCCGGCCGAAGTCGAGCGTGAGATCATCTTGCCCCAGGAAGAGGTTCTGTCCGGCATTGAGGGCATGACCCAGATGTTGGCTCGTGCCAAGTCGAACGAAGGCGAAATCACGCTGGAGTTCCAGGTCGGCACGGATATGGACAAGGCCTTCTTGCTGGTTTCGAACAGGCTCGACAGGGTGTCCGGGTATCCCGAAGAGGTCGACGAGCCGGTGCTGGATACGGCGTCGAGCGAAGACACTCCCATCGCCTGGTTCAATCTGATCGCTGCCGAAGGCAACGAACGGCCGATGTACGAATACACCGACTACATCGACGATGTGGTCGCCGACCGGCTCAAGCGGGTGTCGGGTGTGGCGGATGCCGTGCGTTGGGGCGGGTCGGAGCGGGAGGTCCGGGTCGAAGTCTTGCCCGAGAATCTCGCGCGCTACGGCCTCACGGTACCCGATGTGGTCGCTGCCCTTCAGGCGGCCGACAGCGCGGCCACCGCAGGTTATGTAGATGAAGGCAAACGGCGTTACACCGTCCGGACCGAAGGTGAGTTTCAGTCACTTGATGACATTCGTGAAGTCGTGGTTCTGAGTACAGAGGATGATTTCAGCGGCCGGCTCGCCCGCGTGACGGTCGGCGATATCGCGACCGTCGACTATGCCTACAAGGACATTCAGATTCTCTTCCGGTTCAACGGTGTCGATGCCATCAGCATGCGGGCCAATCGCGAACCAGGCGCCAATGTAATCACGACGATGGATGGAATCCGTGAGGCGGTTGCTGAACTCAATGCCTACGAACTGCCGTCGCAGGGCCTGGAAATGTTTCAGGTCTATGACGAAACGACGTACATCAACGCCTCGATCGACCTTGTCACCAACAACATCTGGATCGGCGGCATTCTGGCCGCGCTGGTGCTATTGGTATTCCTGCGTTCCCCACGTGCGACGCTGATCATCTCCATTGCCATTCCCGTGTCCGTCATCGGCAGCTTCGTCGCTATGGCGGCACTTGGGCGGTCGATCAATGTGATCTCTCTGGCAGGCCTGGCATTCGCTGTCGG
>PBNE01000017.1 GCA_002722885.1 Rhodospirillaceae bacterium | reverse complement strand
GCAGCGGCTCGAGGCCGGCGCCCTCGCCGAAGCAGGGCATCAGCATCGGAATGGTACCGGCGCCATGAGCCACGGCGTTGATGTACTTCTCGCCCACGACATGCATGGGATGAATGCCGATCTGGCGGAGATCGCAGGGAATGCCGACAAGCGGCAGAGGGCCGTGTTGTGTCATGATGCGCCGGTGGTTTGGCCAAAAGTATGAGTGTTCATTGTCCGACACCGTACCATACCCGCCGAACCGTGAAACTGCCGAACGAGGGCCATGGCCGTACTGGATGCAGCCACCCTGCTCAAGGGCGTGGTCTTTGTCGTGGTGCTGGCCATGTTCGTCGAAGAACGCCGACGTCCGGCGGTCGACCAGGCATTCGATGCGGCCCGTTTGGGCCGCAACCTGTCGTTTCTTGTGGCCAACATCGCACTGTCCATGGCCGTCGTGATTCCGGTGACGGCTCTGGCTGAAGCGCACAATCTGGGTTGGCGGCCGGGCTGGTGGTCCGGTGCGCCGGGGCTGATCGCTGATCTCCTGCTTATCGACTGCTGGATCTACGTCTGGCACCGGCTGAACCACCGGATTCCTTTCCTGTGGCGCTTTCATTAGGTGCATCACCGCGACACGTCACTCGATGTGACCACCGCCGTGCGGTTTCATCCCGGCGAGGTTCTGTTGTCAGCGCTCGTGCGCGCACTGCTGATCCTGGTCTTTGCCATGCCGCTGTCATCAGTGCTGGTTTTCGAAGCCCTGCTGCTTCTGGCAACGACCTTCCACCACTCGAATCTCGCGCTGGGCCCAAAGACAGAAGCCTGGCTCTCCCGCGTTATCGTCATGCCCGGCATTCACTGGGTGCACCATCACGATCGCCAGGCCGACACGGACTCCAACTACGCTTCGATCCTGTCGGTGTGGGATCACCTATTCGGCAGCCGCAGCCCGACGCAGCGCACGCCGGATATGACACTGGGCGTGGAGGGGGCTGACGAATTGCCGCTCGCGCGGCTCGCCGTGCTGCCCTTCGAGCCGCGCTCAGGCCGCTGAGGTTTCGACCTCGCGGACCAGCGCCGGATAACGAACCCAAAGGGTCAGGGCGCGCAGCACAAACAGCAGAACCAGGCCGATCCAGAGCCCGTGGTTGGCCAGGGTAAGCCACAACAGAACCATCGCCGGCAGGAACAGCACAGCGGTGATCAGCATCGAGTTCTTGAGGTCGGGGCCGCGCGTCGCGCCTATGAAGATGCCGTCGAGCTGGAACGACCAGACGCCGAACAGCGGCATCAGGACGGCGTAAGGCAGGTAGGTGATCGCGATCTCGCGGACCTCTTCGACATCGGTCATCAGGCGCACGATGTCTTCGCCGTTCAGCGCAAAGACCAGACAGACAAGAGCGGCGGCGATCCCGGCCCAGATCGTTGAGACGCCGACCACCTGAGAGAGCGTGCGCCGGTCCCGGCGGCCATAGGCTTCGCCCACGACGGCTTCGCAGGCGTTGGCAAAGCCATCGAGTGCGAAGGCCGCGAAGCTCAGGAACATCATCAGGACCTCGTTGGCTGCGAGTGTGGCATCACCTTCCCGCGCGGAGAGCGCAACAAAGACGGCAAAGGCGAAGCTCAGGACGATGGTCCGGATCAGGAGGTCGCGATTGAGTGCCAGCAGGGGCTGGTAGGCTGCCAGTTGTGTGGCGGCCTGAAGCGACCAGCGCCACCGGCTGCCGGGAATGACCCAGAGCAAGACGCCGATGCCGACGAGAAGACCGGTGTACTCGGCGATCACGGTCGCGGCCGCAAGGCCCGGCACCTGCCAGCCAAACTCCAGGACAAACAAGAGGTCCAGCGCGACATTCACAGCCGCCACCACGGTCTGCACCACCAGTGCCCAGCCGGTGCGCTGCAAGCCGATCATTGCACCCAGCACGATGTAGTTGCCCATCACGGCGGGTGCGGCCCAGACGCGCACGTCGAAATAAAGCGCGGCCTGATGGGACACTTCCGGGCTGGCGTCGATCAGAAACAGGGAAAGCCAGAGGATCGGAACCTGCAGCACAAGCAGCGACAGCGCGATGGCAAGAGTCAGCACGCCGGCCCGGATCAGAACCGCCTTCAGAGTCTCATAGTCACCCCGCCCCAGGGCCTGCGCGACATAACCCGTCGTCGAGAACCGCAGAAAACCGAAGGTCCAGAAGGCAAAGCTGAAGATCATCACGGCGACGCCGACACCGCCCAGGTACTCTGGCCCCGGCAGGTGCCCGGCCACGGCGGTGTCGACTGCGCCCACGATGGGAACCGCTAGGTTCGACAGCATGATCGGCAGAGCGAGTTTCCACACCCGGCCATGCCAGTGCGCGCGTGTCGGGATGGCGGTTGTCACTCGGCCGCGCCGGGCAGGGACCGGGCATCGCTTTCGGCGATGACCTCGAGCAGGCGGTCGCGTGTGGTGGCGAGCTGGGTTTTGTTCGTGAGCTTCAGGCCGAAGCTGTTCTTCACATAAAAGGCGTCGACGGCGCGTTCGCCGAAGGTCGCGACCCGGGCAGTTATGACGGAGTAACCCATGTCTGTGACGGCCCGTGCGAGATCATAAAGAAGCCCCAGGCGATCGCGGGCGGTGACCTCGATCAGCGTGTGTTTGGTCGAGGCGTTGTTGTCGATCAAGACGCGCGGTGTGACCGAAAGCGCCAGTCCGTGCAGCCAGCCTTCCCGGCGGCGAGCAATCTCACCCTCGAGATCTAAGGTGCCGCGCACGACCTCTTCCACGGTGTGGCAAAGGCGGTTGAGCCGGCGATCGTCGTCGAAGGCCCCGGCCTGTTCGTCCTGGACCCAGAAGGTGTCGAGCGCCATGCCGTCGAGTGTGGTGAAGATGCGAGCATCGACGATGCTGGCGCCGGCCACGGCAATGGCGCCGGCAAGTTGGGCAAAAAGGCCCCGGCGATCCGGCGCAAAGATGGTGACCTCCGTGACGGCGCGGAAGTGATCGGTGCGTGTGTCCACGGCCACGGCGGCATCGTCGTTGGCCTCCTCGGCACGACGGATCATCTCGGCATGCCGGACGTGCGTGTCGGCGTCGAAGGCCAGCCAGTAGGGCGACACCAGTCGCCTGACATGGACATCAAGGGCCCTTGCATCCCAGGTGCCGAGCCTTTCGCGCAAGGCATCAGTGCGTGCATCGACACGATGCTTTTTGGCGATGGCTTCACCGTGACCGCCCGAAATCGCCTCTTCGACGCGGTAATAGAGCTCGCGCAGCAACTCGCCCTTCCAGCCGTTCCAGACCTTCGGTCCGACCGCGCGGATGTCGGCCACCGTGAGGATCAGAAGCAGGCGCAACCGCTCGATCGACTGGACGGTGTCCACCATGTCCTCGATCGTCTGGGGATCGGTGAGGTCGCGGCGGAAGGCCGTATTCGACAGCAGCAAGTGATAACGCACCAGCCAGGAGACGGTCTCGGTCTCTTCTGCGGTGAAGCCCAGGCGTGGTGCGAGCTGGTCAGCGACCTCGGCGCCCAGAACCGAATGGTCGCCGCCCCGGCCCTTGGCGATGTCGTGCAGTAACACGGCGAGATAGAGCACGCGGCGCTGCAGAATCTTCGGGAAGATCTCGGTCGCCAGCGGGAGCTCTTCAGCATGGTCTCCGTGTTCGATCCCGGCCAGCACACCGATTGCCCGGATCGAGTGCTCGTCCACGGTATAGACGTGATACATATCGTGCTGCATCTGCGCCACGACACGGCCGAAGTCGGGCAGAAAACGGCCCATCACACCGGCCTCATTCATGCTGCGCAGCGCCCGTTCGGGATCGTTGACCGAGGTCAGGATATCCATGAACAGACAGTTGGCTTCGGGGTCCTGGCGCAGGTCGGCGTCGATGCGCTGTACGTTCTGGGTGATCTGCCACAGGGCCCGGGGATGCAGCTCCACATTGCTGGCCTGGGCCGCGTGGAAGATGCGGATCATGTCGCCGGGTGTGTCCGCAAAGTGCTGTTTGTCCGGTGCTGCCAGACGTCCTCCACGCAACGGGAAGCCCTCGAGTTCGCCCAGATCCACGCCGTAACGCGGCCGGTTGCGCACGGTCATCTGGCTGTCCTCGATGGCCGCCGCAAAGATGCGCGTGAGATCGCCGACATCCTTGGCGACCAGGAAGTAACGCTTCATGAACCGTTCGACCGCGCGCTGCCCGCGGTTGCCCGAAAAGCCCATGCGCTCGGCAATCTCGGTCTGCAGGTCGAAGGTCAGGCGTTCCTCGTCGCGGCCGCTGATGATGTGGAGTTGACACCGCACGCGGGTCAGGAAGTCGGCGGCGCGCTGGAAACGGGTCAGCTCCGCGCGGGTCAGCACGCCGACCTCGGCAAGATCGGCTACCAGCTTGACGCGATAAAGGTACTTCGCGATCCAGAACAGCGAGTGCAGGTCGCGCAGGCCGCCCTTGCCCTCTTTCACATTCGGTTCCAGCACATAACGCGAGTCGCCGAGCTTGAGATGACGGCCGTCACGCTCTTCGAGCTTGGCGCGGACGAACTCCGATCCGGAACCGGTCACGATGTCACGGGTGAAGCGACGCTCCAGAGTGCGGAACAGCGAGCGGTCGCCGCTGATCAGGCGCGCTTCCAGGAGCGCCGTGCGGATGGTCATGTCGCCCTGGGCGCGGCGGATCGTGTCGTCGACCGTGCGCACGGCGTGGCCAACCTTCAGGCCGAGATCCCAGAGCAGGTAGAGCACGGTCTCGATGACCTGCTCCTGCCAGGGTGTCACCTTCCACGGCAGCAGGAACAGGAGATCGAGATCGGAATAGGGTGCCAGTTCGCCACGCCCGTAGCCGCCGACAGCCACCAGCGCAATGCGTTCCCCCTTTAGGGGATTGGCGTTCGGCATCACCCGTTCGGTGACATGGGTCATGATCGCGCGCAGCGTCTCGTCCATCAGCCATGACATCGCCGCAACCAGTTCCATTCCTGGTGCTCGGTCGTGAAGCCGTGCTTCGATCACGGACCGTCCGGTATCGATGGTCTCGGTGAGCACGGCCACGACGGCCTTCTTGTCGCCGGCATCGAGGGCCGCCAGCGCGGAATCGAGCTTCTTGCGGCTTATAACCTCACCGAGCTTGGTAACCCTGGTCCGGCGGCTCACGTCTTGTCCTCCGCGAGATCCTTGAGGCGATAGATCAGGTCCAGCGCTTCGCGCGGCGTCAGCTCGTCGGGTGAGATGGCGGCGACGGCGTCCTGCAACGCCGAATCGGCGGAGGCCGCCGTTACGGGTTCGGGCTGGAGAGCCGCGGCCTGGAACAGCGGCAGGTCATCGGCCAGACGAACCAGCGCGCTGCCCTGTTCTCCGGACTCGATGGTCTTGAGCACCTCTTCGGCACGTCGGATTACGGCGGCCGGCAGACCGGCAAGCTGGGCGACATGAATGCCGTAGCTGCGGTCGGCGGCGCCCGGTCCGACCTCATAAAGAAAGACGATGTCGTCCTGCCATTCCTTCACCCGCATGGTGTGGGGCTTGAGGGTGTCGAGGCGTGCGGCAAGGGCCGTGAGCTCGTGGTAGTGCGTGGCGAAGAGCGCACGGCAACCGTTCTGTTCGTGGAGATGCTCCAAAGTTGCCCAGGCGATGGAAAGCCCGTCAAAGGTCGCCGTGCCACGGCCGATTTCGTCAAGGATCACAAGCGCCCGCCGGCTCGCCTGATTCAGGATCGCAGCCGTCTCGACCATCTCGACCATGAAGGTGGAGCGGCCGCGCGCCAGATCGTCCGCTGCGCCGACACGGCTGAACAGGCGGTCGATAACACCGATCCGTGCCGTGGCCGCAGGCACGAAGCTTCCCATCTGCGCCATGATCGCGATCAGGGCGTTCTGGCGCAGGAAGGTCGACTTGCCCGCCATGTTGGGGCCGGTCAGCAGCCACAGGCGTTGGTCGTCTTCGAGTCGGCAGTCGTTGGCGACAAAAGCCTGACCGGCAGCCGGATCGGCCAGAGCCTCGACCACGGGATGGCGGCCGCCCTCGATGGTGAAGTCGAGATCGGCGGTGATCTGGGGCCTGATGTAGCCGCGCTCGGCGGCGAGTTCAGCGAGGCCCGAGGCGACATCGATGGTGGCGAGCGCCGAGGCTGACGCGGCGATCGTCATGCCCTCAGCCAGCACGCTGTCGACGAGGTTGTTGAAGATCTCCAGTTCGCCGGCCGTGGCGCGGTCGGCGGCACGGGCAATCTTCGATTCGAGCTCGCCGAGCTCCACGGTGGTGAAGCGCATGGCGTTCGCCATGGTCTGGCGGTGAATGAAGACCTCGCGGTCCAGCTTGTCGGCATGGACCTGGGTCGTTTCGACGTAGTAGCCCAGCACGTTGTTGTGCCGGACCTTCAGACTGGTGACGCCGGTCTCGTCCTGGTAGCGCGACTGCAAGGCAGCGATGTGCTTGCGACTGTCGTCCCGCAACGTCTTGGCTTCGTCGACGGCCTCGTCATGGCCCGGGCGCACGAACCCGCCGTCGCGCGCCAGAAGCGGAGGTTCGTCGACCAGTGCGTGCAACAGGAGGTCGACGAGCTCGGGCAGAGTTCCCAGACGGCCCGTCGCATCGCGCAGCTCGTCGGGCAGGTGCGCCACGCCCGCAAGGTGACTGGCCATGGCGTCGCCGGCCTTGAGACCATCACGGATGGCCACGAGATCGCGCGGGCCGCCCCGCCCCAGCGCAAGCCGCCCCAGCGCGCGTTCCAGATCGGGGGCCTGGGCCAGCATGGCCCGCAGGCCTTCGCGCAGGGCGCGGTCTTCGACCAGCAATGTGACGGCTTCGTGCCGCCTGACAATGGCGGCGGTATCGGTGAGCGGCGCCGAAAGGCGCTGGCCCAACAGGCGTGCACCTGCGCCTGTCACCGTGCGGTCCATGACGCCCAGCAGGCTGGCACGGCGCGAGCCATCGAGCGCCTGCATGATTTCGAGATTGCGACGGGTCGCAGCATCGATCGCCATGGTCTGGCCGGCAGCCATCGGGCGCGGCGGCGCAAGGCGTGGCACGCGGCCTTTCTGAGTGAGTTCGAGATAGGTGATCAGCCCGCCCATCGCCGCGAGCTCGGCCCGCCCGAAGCTGCCGAAGGCGTCGAGCGATGCGACACCGAAGAGCTCCTTCAGGCGCCGTTCGGCGGTGCGGCTGTGGAACCGTGCGGCCGCTTCCGGCGACAGCCGCTCGCGCAGGTCGTCCAGCACGTCAGTGAGCTCGTCATCATCGAAGAGCGCCTCGGACAGCACCAGCTCAGCGGGATCGATGCGCTCAAGCAGGGCGGCCAGGCCTGCACTGTCGACAGCCTCCACGGCAAAGGCGCCGGTCGACATCTCGATCCAGGCCACGGCCATGCCGCCCTGGGCGCGGGCCAGCGCAGCAAGATGATTGGCGCGGCGGGCGTCGAGCAGGTTGTCTTCGGTGATTGTTCCCGGCGTGACGATGCGGGTGACATCGCGCTTCACGACCGACTTCGAGCCGCGATTCTTGGCTTCGGCCGGGTCTTCCATCTGCTCACAGATCGCCACCTTGAAGCCGTGTCGGATCAGGCGCTCCAGATAGGTTTCGGCGGTATGCACCGGCACGCCGCACATCTGGACGTCCTCGCCCAGGTGCTTGCCGCGTTTGGTCAGGGCAATGTCGAGCGCGGCGGCGGCCTTCACGGCATCGTCGAAAAACAGCTCATAGAAATCGCCCATGCGGAAGAACAGCAGGGTCGACGGGTTCTCGCGTTTGATCTGCCAGTACTGCGCCATCATCGGTGTCATCTGGCTGGTGCCCGGTTTCTTCGCGTGCTTGGTGTCGGCGCGCGCGGCAGCATCGGAATCCCGGTCGGGATCCGCGGTTTCGGTCATGCCTGTGCCGGCGTCTTCGGACACGGGATGGTCATCCGTGATGGGTCTGATTCGGGGCCAACGCTATCACAGGATGGCGCCCGCTGCGGCAGCTTCACGCCGGTTCAGGTGAAGGCCTGTTGAAAAGCCTTGATGGTACGCTCGACGCCGTCGCTGCTGACGTCCTTGTGGCAGACCAGACGCAGGTGGCGGGAATGCTGCGCGGTGATGATTCCTGCATCCCCCACGCGGGCCAGCGCAGCCTGCCAGCCGTCTTCGGGAAGGGTGGCAAACACCATGTTCGTCTGGCAGGCGTCGAGATCGACCGTCACCCCGGGTAGGTTGGAGAGCGCCTCGGCAAGGTGGCGCGCGTTGGCGTGATCCTCGGTCATGCGCTCAACATTGTGGTTGAGCGCATGTAGCGCGGCGGCGGCCAGAATCCCGGCCTGACGCATGGATCCACCCAGCAGTTTACGCTGGCGGCGTGCGTTCGTGATGATATCGACCGGACCGGACAGAACCGTGCCGCAGGGTGCGCCCAAGCCCTTCGAGAGACAGAGCGACACCGTGTCGGCATGGCGCGCGAAGTCGGCCGGCGACGTGCCCAGGGCCGTGACCGCGTTCATCAGGCGCGCGCCGTCGAGGTGCACGCTCAACCTGTGGCGCCGGGCCACGGTGGAGGCCGCCTTCAGGCGCGCCTCGGTCTGAGCCCGACCGCCCATCGTATTCTCCAGGCAGAGCAGCCGGCTGACGGGGTAGTGCACATCATCGGGTTTAATTGCAGCTTCGACATCGACGGGATCGAGGCCGCCGTCATCGCCGACGGGCAGGGCGCAGTGCACAATGCCGCCCAGAGCAGAGCTGCCACCGGCCTCGGCGACCAGGACGTGATAACCTGCTCCGGCGATCAGCTCCTCGCCGCGCTGGCAATGGGCCAGAATCGCCGAGAGATTGCTTTGGGTGCCGGAGGTACAGAAAACCGCTGCCTCCTTGCCCATCATCCCGGCAACATGAGCCTCCAGGGCGTTCACACTGGGATCGTCGCCGTAGACATCATCACCCACTTCTGCCTCGGCCATGGCCTGGCGCATGTCGGCATCGGGCCGGGTGACCGTGTCGCTCCGGAGGTCCACGGCGTCGGGCCGGTTGACAGTGCCCGACGATGATCCGGGATAGGCGGATGCCTGGGACATAAGAACTCTCCTTCAGTCGACCAGCGCGGCAACCAGATGGACCCGTACATCGCCGCCGTTGAGCGCGGTGTGATAGCCGCGCGTGTCCGTGAAGTAGACGGAGCCGTCGGCAGGCAGGTGAGTGACATGGTGGTTCACGATGAACAGCGATTGGTGATGATCGGGGTGTGCAGGCGCGGTTCGGGATCGCGGCGCCACGAGTTGCAGGTGCAGATGTCCTTGGCCACGGAGTCGGTGACCGGCGAGGACGCCATGCGGTCGCGAATGCGCGCGACGTCGGGATCAACGGATCGGGCAAGCGCCATGCGTCATCTCCTGAGCGAAAGCCGAAGCGCACGGTGGTTGCAATTGATCAGGTCTGCAACCGCGACCACATGGGCAAGGAGTGGAAACGGTGGATTAGATGAGGCATGTCGTGTCATGGCATCTTCGCTTTGACCCCGGCGCTCGCCCGACTACGCTGGTTCACGACACCAAGGAACAACAAGAATGTCCGACCAAGTGAAGGTCTCCGATGCGGAGGCCCTGCAGTTTCACGCCGAGGGGCGGCCCGGCAAGCTGGCGATTGCGCCGACCAAACCGCTCGACACGGCGCGCGATCTCTCGCTCGCCTATTCGCCGGGTGTGGCCGCGCCATGCCTTGAGATTCATCGCAACCCGGCCTGTGTCTTCGACTACACCTCGAAGGGCAATGTCGTTGCGATCGTGTCAAACGGCACGGCCGTGCTTGGCCTCGGCAATCTCGGAGCCCTGGGCGCCAAGCCCGTCATGGAGGGCAAGGCGGTGCTGTTCAAGCGTTTCGCTGATGTCGACGGTATCGACATCGAGATCGACAGCGAGGATGTCGACGAGATCATCAACACGGTGCGGCTGATCAGCCCCACCTTCGGGGGCGTGAACCTGGAGGATATCAAGGCGCCGGAGTGTTTCATCATCGAGCAGCGCCTGCGCGAGCTGGTCGACATCCCGATCTTCCATGACGACCAGCACGGCACCGCAATCATCTGCATGGCGGGTGTGATCAATGCGCTCGAGATCGCAAACAAGGATATCAAGGACTGCAAGGTCGTGGTGAACGGCGCCGGCGCTGCCGGCATCGCCTGCCTGGAGCTGATCAAGGCGCATGGTCTGCCGCATGAGAATGCGCTGCTTTGCGATTCCAAGGGTGTCGTGTTCCATGGCCGCGAAGAGGGCATGAACCAGTGGAAGTCGGCTCATGCCGTGCCGACCGAGGCACGAACGCTGGCCGAAGCCATGGAAGGCGCCGACATTTTCCTGGGTGTTTCGGTCAAGGATGCCGTAACCCGCGAGATGGTCGCCTCGATGGCCGACAAGCCGATCATCTTCGCAATGGCCAATCCCGATCCAGAGATCACGCCCGAAGCGGTTCTGGAGGTGCGTGAGGACGGCATCATTGCGACCGGCCGTTCGGACTATCCGAACCAGGTCAACAACGTGCTGGGTTTCCCCTACATCTTCCGTGGCGCGCTCGATGTTCGTGCGACGACGATCAACGATGCCATGAAGATTGCTGCAGCCGAGGCCATCGCCTCGCTGGCGCGTGAGGATGTGCCCGACGAGGTTGCCTCGGCCTACACCGGCGGGCACCTGCAGTTCGGGCCCGATTACATCATTCCCAAGCCCTTCGATCCGCGCCTGCTCAGCAAGGTGCCGCCGGCCGTTGCCAAGGCGGCCATGGATTCCGGCGTGGCCCGCCGCCCTATCATCGATATGGACGGCTACCGCGCCCAGCTCACGGGCCGGCTCTCGCCCGTCGCGGGCCACATGTACGACGTGTTCGAAGTCGCGCGCGCCAAACAGGGCCGCATCGTCTTCACCGAGGGTGAAGAGGAAAAGACCATTCGTGCGGCGGCCCTCTGGCGCGATCAGTCCATGGGGACCGCCATTCTGGTTGGCCGCGAGGAGCGCATCTTCGAGCGTATGGAATCGCTGGGTGTCAGCCCGGTCGGCATCCAGATTGCCAACGCCGCCAAGATGGAAAACCGCGACCAGTTCGTGGAGTTCGTCTATGCACGCATGCAGCGCAAGGGCGCGTTACTGCGGGACTGCCAGCGCTGGATCAACCTTGACCGCAACGTGTTTGCAGCGGCCCTTCTGGCGGGCGGCGAGGCTGATGCCATGGTGACCGGACTGACGCGCAGCTATGCGGGCGCGGTGAACAATGTGCGCCGCGTGCTCGACGCCAAGCCGGGCGAAATCATCTGCGGCATGTCGATCCTGGTGTCCGACCACCACACCATCTTTGTTGCCGACACCACGATCAACGAGGACCCCACAGCCGAACAGCTGGCCGACATCACGGTGCAGGCCGCTGAGAAGGTGCGGCGCTTCGGTGTCGAGCCCCGGGTGGCTCTGATGTCGTTCTCGAACTTCGGCAGCCGGGGCGCGTCACAAACGAAGAACCTGTGCGGAGCCATCGAAATCCTCACCGAGCGCGGCGTGAACTTCGAGTTCGATGGCGAGATGGGCCCCGACACGGCGCTGGAGCCCGAAGCGCTCGCCTACTATCCCTTCGCCGGGATCAGCGGCACCGCCAACGTGCTGGTGATGCCCAATCTCCACACGGCCAACATCTCCTACAAGCTGGTTGAGGTGATGGGCGGGGCGCATGTCATCGGTCCGATTTTGATGGGGCTCGAGAAGCCTGTGCAGATTGTCCGGCTGGGCGCCACAGTGAACGACCTCATGAACATGGCGGCGCTCGCCGCGGTCGACATCTGACCGTGCCGGTCGGCGGCCTTGATGCACGCCGCGCCCTGAAACGGGTGGGGCTGCGGCTGCTTGCTCCCTTGTTCGGGGCCGAAGCCCTGGGTTTTGCGGTTCTGATTCTGACCGGTTCGCTCGGCCGGCTATGCGCTCGACGCTGCGTGACACGTCAAGCCACTGCAGTCATCCTTGGGACGGTCAGCAGCGGAACCTTTCATGAAAACTGTTTCACTCCCCGACGGCACCGCGGTTCCGCAGTTGGGATTCGGGACCTGGCGTATGGGAGAGGTTGCGTCCGAGGCTTCGCGCGAGATCGCAGCGGTCGGCCGGGCGCTCGATCTCGGCATGACACTGATCGACACCGCGGAGATGTATGGCGAGGGTGGTGCCGAGGAGATTGTCGGCAAGGCTCTGGCAGGGCGGCGTGACGAGGCGTTCATCGTCTCCAAGGTCTATCCGCACAACGCCACGCGCCAGGGCGTCATCGACGCCTGTGAGCGCAGCCTGTGGCGGCTGGGGACCGATCGGATCGACCTTTATCTTCTTCATTGGCCGGGCAGCACACCCATCGCCGAGACCATTTCCGGGTTTCAGCAACTGGTGGCCGACGGCATGATTCTGCGCTGGGGCGTGTCGAACTTCGACACGGCCGACATGAAGGAGATGTGGCAGGCGCCGGGCGGCAGTGCCTGCGCCACCAACCAAATTCTTTACAACATCACCCGGCGCGGGCCCGAGTATGATCTCCTGCCATGGATGAAGGGCCGAAGCCTGCCGGCGATGGCCTATTCGCCGCTGTAACAGGGGCGTCGTGTCGGTCATCTGGAACTCGACCCTGTAGCGCAGCGTCACGGCGTAACAGCCGCACAGATCATGCTAGCCTGGGTCCTGCGCCGTGATGATCTCATTGCAATCCCCAAAGCGTCCCATCCTGAACACATCACCGCGAACCATGACGCGGCCCGCCTCGAACTTGATGAAGACGACCTTGCCGCCCTCGACCGTGCCTTTCCGCTACCGTCGTCGAAGCAGCCTCTCGGAATTCTGTGACGTCGACATGCCCGTGACTCCCCGCGACGTTCCGGGGTATGGACAGGGCGTGAGCTGAGGACTGGGCCATGACCATGGATTTCGAGACCTATGACGACGACAACATCTTCGCAAAGATCCTTCTCGGGGAGCTGCCGAACACCACCGTCTACGAGGACGAGCATGTTCTGGCCTTCAACGATATTGCGCCGCAGGCGCCGGTTCATGTCCTGGTCATCCCCAAGGGTCGCTACATCGCCCATGACGATTTCCATCGCGATGCCAGCGACGAGGAGATTGTCGCGTTCTGGCGCGCGGTCACGGCCATTTGCAGCGACCTCGGTGTAGCTGCCGAGGGCCACCGCCTGATCGCCAATCAGGGTGCCGCGAGTGGACAGCTGGTCCCGCACTTTCACGTTCATATTCTGGCGGGCAAGAATCTCGGGCCGCTGATCGCCACTTAGCGTGGTCTCGGTTGCAGAACCGGAGGACCGGCGGCGCGAGCTGATCGGGATCGCCTGTGTCATCACCTCGGCCCTGGCGCTATCGCTCAAAGGCATTCTCGCCAAGTACATCTTCGCCGAAGGCGTTGATGTCGCGACTCTGCTGGCAATTCGCTACAGCCTCACCCTGCCCATGCTTGTGGGCATCGCCCTGATTCTGAAAGGAAGCTTCTCTGCCCTGAGGATGCCATGGCGTGATTTCGCCATCGGGATGGCTGGCGGGCTGATGGGTTACTACATCGCAGGCCTTCTCGACTTCACCGCACTCGAACTGATCGATGTCTCGGTCGAGCGCGTGCTTCTGTTCAGCTTCCCGGTGTTCGTGCTGCTGCTCGACAGCCTGCGCCGCAGACGTTTGCCGCCGCGACGTCAGACCATCGCGCTGCTGCTTGCCGAGGCCGGGATCCTCATGGTTATGGGCATCACCGACGCACGTGTGTTCTTTGTCAACCTCGAAGGCGGGCTCTACGCCATTGCCTCGGCCTTTGCGTTTTCGCTCTACTTCATGGTGAACCAGGCGTTGGGTCCCAGGCTGGGCAGTGCGCGGATGGCGCTCGCAGCGGTTGCCGGCGCCACCCTGGGCATCGACGGGCATTTTCTGGTGACCATGCCGCTGGATTCCCTGGCGACCGGCTGGCCGGCCTTTGCCATGATCCTGGCGATGGCGGTCTTCTGTTCGGTCGTGCCGTTCCTGCTGGTGACCGAAGGCATCCGGCGTGTCGGGGCATCCCGCTCGGCGCTCATATCCACCGTCGGTCCCGTGGCGACTCTCGGTCTTGCCGCCCTCCTGCTCGGTGAACGCATGAGCCTCGAACAGCTCGCCGGTGCGGGCCTTGTGATCGTCAGCATCCTCGCGCTCGAGGGCAAGCTGCCACGCTGGAGACGGTCCTCGCGAACGTGAGTTGCCACAGCCTCAGGCACCTCTAGAGTTGTCGCGATTGAGAGGAGTGAGACCGTGGTCAGATGGAGTGATTTGAGTGAGGTGTCCCGAACCTCATTCGCCAACTACGGGTTCGTCGCGTTCGACGACCAGCCCTGGGTGACACCGCCGCCGCCGAAGGAACGGCGCGTGGCTCTGGTGTCGTCGGCGGGCGTCCACAAGCCTGACGACAAACCCTTCGCCTGGAACGATCACGACTGGCGCAGCTTTTCCAGTGACCAGCAGAGCTTTCGCGTCAGCCATGCTTCGACCAACTTCGATCGGAGCGGCTTCATGCAGGACCGCAATCTCTACCTGCCCTTCGACCGTCTCAACGAGCTGGTTGATGAGGGTGTTCTGGGGTCCCTGGCGCCGACACACTATTCGTTTATGGGGGGCTCCAGCGCCCCAGAGAAGTTTCTGCCCCATGCCGAATCGGCGATAGCGGCCATGAAGGCCGAGGGCGTCAACACGGTGGTTCTGGCCCCGGTCTGACCCGCGTGTACGCGCGCCGTGAGCGTGTTGGCACATGTGTTCGAACGGGCAGGCCTTGCGACCACGCTGGTCGCGCTGGTGTATCGCCATGCCGAAGGCCAGAAGCCGCCGCGCGCGATCTGGGTGCCCTACTGGTATGGCCGCACTTTCGGTGCGCCGAACAATCCGGCGCTGCAGACGCGTGTGCTGCGCGCGGCTCTCGATCTTCTGGGCCGCCCGACCGGACTCGTCCTGGAGACTTATGAAGAGGAGCCGCCGCCGACGGCCGATCCTGAGACATGGTCGCCGTCCTGGTATATCGAGCCGGTCGAGGACACCGTTTCCGATGCTGAGCTTGTCAACCGGTTCCGGTATGACCTCGCCGCCCTGGCGCCGCTCCATGCCGAAGCGACCCGTGCGCACGGCTGGTCGACCTTCGGTCTGGTGGGCCGGTCGCTCGAAGAGCTGGGTGAGATATTTGTATCTTATCTTCTGGAAGGCCCCACCGACAACATTCCCAAGCGCGAGCGGGCCTTTGTAATCAAGCATGGTTCGCAGGATCTGACCGACGCCTTCTCACAGACCGCGGCCCATCGGAGCGGCGATGCACCCTTTGCGATTCGGCGCTGGTACTGGACCCAGAGCTCGTTTGGCCTGGTGATGCGTCGCCTCGGCGAGGTGTTGCACGACGATCCCGATGCCAAGACACGGTTCGCCGCCGATGGCCTCTTCGTGCCGCGCGAGTGGAACATGTAGGACAGTTTGACGGGACGGTTAGGCGGTTGTGCTGTTGTTGTCAGGGATGAGACCGCCTGTGTCGGCGTCAAGTGCCAAGCGTCGTCCTCAGGAGTCATGGTGTCGAGGTCAGGTGGATAGAGAGCCGTGACGCGGAAGCTGCTGCGGGCAAAGCTCTGACGCAGTGCATCACTCAGCTCGGCCTGTCCGTGCTTGCCGGCATGGAAGGCCGGTGAGGCGCCCGAGAGCGGGGTGTTGGGTAATCCCGAGATCGAGACGATGTTAACCACATCCCCGCGGGGAGCGGCGAGAAGTGCCGGCGCGAGTGAGCGGGTCACCAGGAGTGTGCCGGTAATGTGAGAGGCGATCACGCCGGCAATTTCAGCGTTTTCGTGGTCCAGCAAGGCTCCTGATTGCCATGCCGCTCCGCTGTTGATCAGACCGTCAATCCCCGGAGAGGTATGGGCGAGGCTGCGCATCGTCTTTGCTGCATTCAACGGATCGGCCAGATCGAGGGCTGTGATCGTGGCGGTTCTTCCGCTCCGCCGGACCACGGTAACGCGCACCGCTTCCAGATGACCGAGGTCGCGGCCGGTCAACAGCAGGTCGGCGCCGGCATCGGCAAACACCATCGCAAAGGCCACACACAGGCCGCGGCCCGCGCCGGTGACCACAAAGGTACGGCCGGCAAGCGGCGCATTGCCCGGTGCTCCCGCCTCTCTCACCACGTTTTCGGCTGACGTGCCCATCCTGAGATTGCCTCCTTTGTTGCGAAGGATGATGAAGCCATCATCATTTTTGCAAACAAGATACTTTGCAAAAATGATGCAGATTTACTCGATCACACCGAGTTCGCGCAGGCGTTCGTCGAGGATCGGGTGGCTCATGCCCATGGCATAGGCCATCATGAAATCCTCGTCGGCGGCGGCGATGTCGCCGGTTTCGGCGTGGGCCACACCACGGCCGAACAGAGCCAGAGGATGCTCGGGTGAACGGGCCAGAACATCGTTGAAATCGGCCAGTGCAAGACTGATCTCGCCGTAATCCATGAACAGAAAGGCTCGCTCGATCATCGGTTCGACCCATAGGGGATCGAGCTCCAGGGCACGGTTGAGGTCCTCCAGCGCGCCGGACTGGTCTCCATCGGCATACCGTGTGCGGCCATGCTCGAAATAGATCTGAGGGTCGGCTCCGAAGTAGGCGAGCGCGTTGTCGTAGTCGATGATCGCGCCCGTCATGTCGCCGTTCAGGCGACGGGCATGGGCACGCGCGACCAGCAGGAAACCTTCGCCCGGCGCCAGGGCTAGGGCGTGGTCGAGGTTGGCCACGGCCTGATCCAGCAGGCCCATCTCAAGCTGGGCTTCGGCCAGAACGGCATAGGCATCGACGGCATCGGGCTCCTCGCGCAACACGGCGGCGAAATCATTGGCGGCATCAGCCGGCCGGCCCACCGCCATCAGGGCCACACCCCTGTTGTAGAGCGCATCAGTGTAGGTCGCCGAGAGTGTGATAGCCCTGTTGAAATCCTCGATCGCTGCTTCGGGGTTGCCGAGAATCTGCTCGATGGTGCCGCGGCTGTGCAGCATCACGGCCTGGCGCTCGGCATCAAGCTCGCCGGATTCGATCAGTCGGGTCAGGATCGCGCGGGATCCCTCGAAGTCACCTGATTGCGCCGACAGATCGGCTGCCTGGATGTCGGCGTCGATGTCAGCAAGGGCGGGATGCACAAGCGTCAGGGCGACGATCAGAAGGGTGGCAAGGAAACGCAGCATGATGGAGCCTTGTCGCGTCTTTGAGGGGTCGGTTCAAGAGCAGCATTCTGTCTGTTTCATGATCGCGGCAACATGAGGGCAGGTGGCCGCGCCTACGGTTCTTATTGGATGAATTTGGTATGGATTTGGTCCAAAAAAGGTTCTGCGCAGCATGGACAGCCACGCGGTGCTGGTCTAAACCGCAGATCGCTTCGTAATGGTCGGTTGCTGGTGTCACGTGCCACGTCCGCCCTGCGCCTCATGCCCGTGCCGGGAGAGTTTTCATGCCGTTCGGATTGCTAAAATTCGGTCTCAACAAGGGTCATCCTGTGCCCCGTGCGCTGCCCGGCGCCAGGGACCTCAAGGACTCCTATGACATCGTGATCGTGGGCGGCGGTGGCCACGGCCTCGCGACGGCCTACTACCTAGCGGTCGACCACGGCATCACCAATGTCGCGGTGCTCGACAAGGGTTACATCGGCGGCGGCAACACCGGCCGGAACACCACCATCATCCGCTCGAACTACCTGACGCCCGAAGGCGTGAAGTTCTACGACGAGTCGGTGAACCTCTATAAGGACCTCGCCAACGACTTCGACATGAATCTCATGTATTCGGAGCGTGGTCACTACACGCTGGCCCACACCGACAGCGCGGTCCGGACGATGCGCTGGCGCGCCGAGGTCAACAAGCACTTCGGCATCCAGTCCGAACTGGTGCTGCGCGACGACCTCATGAAGCTGGTGCCGGAGCTGAACTACTCCGAAGACGTTCGTTATCCGATCATGGGTGCGCTCTATCACCAGCCCGGCGCCATTGCGCGCCATGATGCGGTGGCCTGGGGCTATGGCGCCGGTGCCGCCAAGCGGGGCGTGCACATCCACCAAAAGACCGAAGTGACCGGCTTCGAGATCACCAAGGCGAACGGCAGCCCGCGCAAGGTGGCCGGCGTGAAGACCACGCGCGGCACGATCAAGGCGGGCAAGGTGATCCAGTGCGTCGCCGGCATGTCGGGCGTGGTCTCGGACATGGCGGGCTTCAAGCTGCCGCTCAAGACCATTCCCTTGCAGGCCTGTGTGAGCCAGCCGCTCAAGCCGTTTCTCGATGCCATCGTCGTGTCGGGCAGCCTGCACGTCTATGTCAGCCAGTCCTCGCGCGGCGAGCTGGTCATGGGCGGTTCGACCGATCCCTATGGTGTCTACCAGACCCGTTCGACCCTCGACTTCAAGGAGGGTCTGATGATGCACATGATGGAACTACTGCCTTACATCGGCGAGGTGAAACTCCTGCGCCAGTGGGCCGGTATGACCGACATGACGCTGGACTTCGCCCCGATCATGGGCGAGACGCCGGTCGACAACTATTACATCGATGCAGGCTGGGGCACCTGGGGCTTTAAGGCCACGCCGGTCTGCGGCAAGCGCAACGCCGAGATGCTTGCCACCGGTAAGGTGCCTGAGACCATCGCACCCTTCGCGCTGCAGCGTTATCACGACTTCAAACTGGTCGGTGAAAAGGGTGCCGCCAGTGTCGGCCACTGAGATCAGCAATGACGGACGAACCAGCCAACAGCCAGATTCTGGCCGGTTTCACCGAAACCATGGCCAATGTGCGTTTCGTCAAGGAGATGCAGTTCAACTACGTGAACTACTCGCTGTTGCTCTTTGCGGCGGTTGTGGTGATCGACGACTACTTCGGTCATCGGACAGGCAGCGACATCGCCTTTGCCGCGCTGGTGCTCATCGTGATGGCGACCTTTCTTCACTTCCTTCATCGTTCGTGTTCCGACCTGGTGCGTTATCGCCGGCGCATCATCTCGGTCCCGGCAGCATTCGAAGCCGAAGCACGCGACGCCTTGCTGGTCGAGCAGACCGACAGCGATGCCACTTGGATCTCGGGGGATCAATCTCATACGGCCATCAAGATGTCGGCTGTGATGATCTCCGCGATGCTCTGTGTCCTGTTGGTCCTGTTATGACCGTTATTTCCGAATCCCGTTTCATGGGAGTTTGCCTATGAAGATCATGCCCTGCCCTCTCAATGGTCCGCGGAACATTTCCGAGTTCGCCTATGGTGGCGAAGTTGCGGACCTGCCCGCGCCTGATTGCGACAACGAGACCTGGATTGACTACGTCTATCTGGAGAACAACACGGCAGGTGTGGTGCGCGAATGGTGGTATCACACGCCCACCGCCTTCTGGTTCATCGCCGAACGTGACACCCGGTCCGACGAGATTCTGAAAACCTACGCGGCGAGCGACGTCTACAAGGATCGCGTCGAGTTCACCGCACCTGAGACGAAGGAGTAAACCTTCATGGCACGCAACCGTCTCGATGCACCGCACGGCTCGCTGATCGACCGTTCCAACCCGATCAACTTCACCTTCGACGGCAAGGCCCGGACTGGCTTCGCTGGCGATACCATCACTAGCGCGCTGTGGGCCGAGGACGTGAAAATCATCTCACGTTCGTTCAAGTATCACCGCCCGCGCGCCACGTTGTCGGCAGCCGGCCATGACGCCAACAGCCTGGTCCAGGTCGGTGATGAGGCGAACGTGGTCGCCGACACACGTCTGATCGAAGAAGGCATGGCGGTCACCGCACAGAACACCTTCGGCAGCGTCGATCACGACCGCGCCCAGATGCTCGACAAGTTCGGCAAGTTCATGCCGGTCGGCTTCTACTACAAGGCGTTCTTCAAGCCGAAGGGCGCCTGGAAGTATTGGGAGCCGATCATCCGCCGCATGGCGGGCCTGGGCACTGTCAATCTCGATGCACCCCACGGTTACTTCGACAAGCAGTACCTCTGGGCCGATGTCGTGGTGGTCGGCGGCGGCCCCGCCGGAATGGCCGCCGCGCTTGAGGCCGCCGAAACCGCCGATGACATCGAAGTGATCCTGATCGAGGAGAACCCCAGTCTCGGCGGGTCGCTGACCTATGCCCGCTTCGACGCCGAGGGCCAGCGCGCTGCAAAGGAGCACGAGAACCTGATCAAGGCGGTCGAAGCCAAAGAGAACATCCGCGTTCTGGCCGGTGCCTACTGCAACGGCTGGTTCACTGATCACTTCCTGCCGGTCATACAGGGCACCCGCATGTTCAAGCTGCGGGCCAAGTCGGTCGTTGTGGCGACAGGCAGCTACGAGCAGCCTCTGGTGTTCCGCAACAACGATCTGCCCGGCGTCATGTACGGATCGGCGGCCCAGCGCCTGATGAACCGCCACGGCGTGAAGCCTGGTAACCGGGCGGTGATCGCCACGGCCAATCCTGACGGCTATGCCACCGCGCTTGATCTGATCGCCGCGGGTGTCGATGTTGCCTGTGTCGCCGATCTCTCCAGCGAACGGCCCCAGCACGAGCTGGCTGATGCGGTGGCCGATCATGGCGTGCCGATCTCGGTTGGCGCCACGGTCTATGAGGCCATGGCCAAGCCG
>PBNE01000016.1 GCA_002722885.1 Rhodospirillaceae bacterium | reverse complement strand
GGCTGATTGACAACGTGCTGGCGATCGGCCAGGCCACGGGCAAGCCGGTCAGCCGAGCCCAGCACACGGGCTACGAGCGGCTTGCGGCGCGCAAGACCCTGCTGCTGGTCGATGCGGCGGGCCCGCCGCACGCCGACTTCGCGGCCCATGCCCATGCCGCGCCGATGGCCTTTGAGATGAGCATCGGCACCGAACGGCTGATCGTCAACATGGGCACCTGGCTGGGGGCCGATGTTTCCTGGCGTCAGGCCGTGCGGGAGACCGCGGCTCATTCGACGCTCAGTGTCGACGACAAGAGTGCGGTCGAGATCCGCAAGGACGGCAACCTGGGCCGTGTGCCCCGCCAGGTCACGGTCGAGCGCCGGGACGAGGAAGGCGCCAGCCTGGTCTCCATGAGCCATGACGGCTACCGCCCGCTGGGCCGCCTGGTCCATCGGCGCAGCCTCTACCTCAGCGCCGATGGCGAAGATGTGAGGGGCGAGGATGTGGTCGTCGGCCCCGGCGGCGAGCAGTTCACCTTGCGCTTCCACCTGCATCCCGACGTCCAGGCCGCGGTGGTTCAGGACGGCCAGGGCGCTCTGCTGCGCCTGCCCTCGGGCGAAGGCTGGCGTCTACGCATGTCGGGTGGCGTGCTGTCGCTGACCGACAGTGTCTATCTCGGCGCGGGACCGATGAAGCGCAGCCAGCAGGTCGTAATTTCCGGCGGCCTGAACGGCGAACGCACCGAAATCAAATGGGCGCTCACCCGTGTTCCGCCGCCGGCGAAGAAAAAACGCCGCGCCGCCGCCGCCGAGGACAACGCGCCTGTGCTGGAGTAAGACAGCGCACGTTTCGGGTGGCCGTCCCGGCCAACGGGCGGTTTTCTCGAGGTCCAACATCAGGAGAACGCGATGGACATCTATCATATCTAGGCCAGCCTTAAGGCCAGGGCGAAGGACACAGACTTCTCCGACGCCCCACACAGTTACCTGGGCCATCTCAAGGCCGAGAGCGGCATCGCAGGATACCGTGTGACGCGGCGCAAGCTGGGGCTGGGCCACCCCAACCTGCCGGAATGGCACATCACGCTGGAGTTCGAATCCATGGCGCAGATGGACACGGCCTTTGGGGCCGTCGCCAGCCGCGGTGATCCGGTCGAGAGCTTCCACCACGCGATGAAGTCGAAGGTCGAGGATGTCTTTTTTGCGCTCTACCGAGACTTCCCCGACGACAACCGCGTCCGCGGCGACGAAAAGTTCTGAGGCACTGCTTGAGACACCGCTACCCGTGTTCTGCGATCAGCTTGCTGAGGTAGGCGTTCACGACCTCGGGCGCGTGACGGTTGAGCGAGACGTGACCGAGGCCCGGAAGCTCGTGGTAGTGGCCGTTCATGGCGGCGTCGGCGACCTTTGTCACGAGCCGCGGCGTTGCCCGTTGGAATCGCAAGCCGCACCAGATGGGGAAAATCGATGGCGACCTGCTGGGTGATCAGCGCGCCCATGGATAGTCCCGACAGGATCACCGGCGGATTGCAATAGGCCTCGATGATGGCGGTGCAGCGATGGTCGCCGTGAAAGTGTTCGAACTGGTCGGCCCAGTAATGGGCGGGACTGTCGCCGCCGGGCAGCCAGACGATGTCGGGCCCGTTGCCTGCCTGCGCGACACGGAACCGGGCACCCAGGGCTTCGTGATAGGTGATCGTTGCAATCTCGTCGAAGCCCGCCATAGCCCACCTCTCTGTTTGCCGAGCCGCGACGGTAGGACAGTCAAAGTGTGAAGCAAAGCATGGACATGGCGGTCTCCATGGGTAGAGTCCGCCCACACAGCAACGTCCAACATTCGGGGGCATCCATGGCACGCCAGGCGGCAGCAAAGAAGGTTTCGCAGATCGCGAAAGAGAAGGGCATCAAGTACTTCCTGATCAGTTTTTCGGATCTGGCCGGTGTTGCCCGTTCCAAGCTGGTTCCGGCCGCCGCGATCGACGGCATGGTCAAGGACGGCGCCGGCTTCGCCGGGTTCGCCACCAATCTCGACCTGACCCCGGCGCATCCCGACATGTTCGCGGTGCCCGATCCCGCGTCTCTGATTCAGCTGCCTTGGAAGCCCGAAGTCGGCTGGATGGCCGGCAATCTGGTGATGGACGGCCAGGAGGTCGACCACGGACCGCGTAACGTGCTGCGCCGCATGATGGCCCTGGCCGCGAAGAAGGGTTACTACCTCAAGACCGGTGTGGAGTGTGAATACCACCTGATCAACCCCGACGGCTCCGATATCTCCGACGAGCGCGATACCATGGCCAAGCCCTGCTACGACCAGCAGGCCCTGATGCGCCGCTACGACGTCGTCTCGGAAATCTGTGATGCCATGCTGTATCTGGGCTGGGGCCCCTACCAGAACGACCATGAGGACGCGAATGGCCAGTTCGAGATGAACTGGGATTTCGACGACGTCCTGCTCACGGCCGATCGCCACACCTTCTTCAAGTTCATGGTGAAGTCGATTTCCGAAAAGCACGGCCTGCGCGCGACCTTCATGCCCAAGCCGTTCGCGCACCTGACCGGCAACGGCTGCCACACCCATGCCAGCATCTGGGACAAGGCGGGCAAGAAGAACCTGTTCCACGATCCCAAGGGCGAGCTCGGCATCTCTCAGCTCGGCTATCACTTCCTGGGCGGTGTCATTCAGAACGCCGAGGCGCTGACGTCGATCTTCAATCCCACCGTCAACAGCTACAAGCGGATCAACGGCTCGGTCACCACGTCTGGCGCGACCTGGGCTCCAAACACGATCAGCTACACCGGCAACAACCGGACGCATATGGTGCGTATCCCCGACGAGGGTCGCTTCGAGTTCCGTCTGATGGACGGCGCGACCAATCCTTATCTTGCCCAGGCCGCCCTGCTGGCCGCGGGGCTGGACGGGATTGCGAACAAGACCAATCCGGGCAAGCGTCTTGATAACAACATGTATGAGTTTCGCCGCAATGCCGACCTCAAGAAGCTCAACGTCAAGCGCCTGCCGCTCAACCTGATGGACGCGCTGCGTGTGACCGAGAAGAACGCGATGCTGCGCAAGTACCTGGGCGACGAGACCATGAACGCCTTCCTGCGCATGCAGGCGCGGGAATGGAACGAATACGCCCGTCACCTGACCCAGTGGGAGCGTGACAACACGCTGGATTGCTGAGGTGGTTCGACATCTTGTGACGTCGTGAACGGGGTCGCCCCGTTTTCTTGAGGGGGACAGACACGATGATTCTCGTCTTCGGATCGCTCAACATGGATCTCATCGTGCCGGTCCCGACCCTGCCGGGACCGGGTGAGACCGTGCTGTCACCGGGCCATGTGAAAGCGCCGGGCGGCAAGGGTGCCAACCAGGCGGTGGCCGCCGTCCGTGCAGGGGCCGAGGTCGTGATGGTCGGCTGTGTCGGCCGCGACGGCTATGGCGACGAACTGCTCGAAATCGTCTCAGCCGAAGGCATCGACACCAGCCTGATCGACCATGTCGAAGCGCCCACCGGTATTGCCGTGGTGGCCGTGGCAGATGACGGTGAGAACCAGATATTTGTCGCCAGCGGCGCCAACATGACTTCGTCCCACGAGATGGTCGACGACGAACTGCTCGCCGATTGCTCGACCCTGCTGCTGCAGATGGAGACCCCGTTGCGCGAGGTCTTCATGCTGACCGGACGCGCCAAACAGCAGGGCAAACGTGTCATCCTGAACGCTGCCCCGGCGGGCCCGATCATGCCGGAGACGCTTGACATCCTGATCGTGAACGAAGGCGAGGCCAGCGCCGTGGCCATCGAAATCGGCCTCGAGGAACGCGCAACCGCCGATGTCGCAACGCGACTGGCCCAAAGCCACGGCCTCACCACAATCGTCACGCTGGGCGTAGAGGGCGCGATTGCCATCGGGCCCGAGGCGCGCTGGTCGATCGGCAGCCTGGCGATCCGGCCGATCGATACCGTGGGCGCGGGCGATGCCTTCTGCGGCACCCTGGCTGCCGCGCTCGACAACGGCCTCGATCTTCCCGATGCCTTGCGCTGCGGCGTGGTTGCCGGTTCGCTCGCCTGCCTCGAACATGGCGCCATGCCGGCCCTGCCTGATGCCGCTGCGGTCGATGCAAGGCTCAGTGAGGTCGCGCCCGCAAAGAGAGTGTGAGCGCCTGACGCTCTAGAGCGTCATCAACCTCAACGCTTCGATCAGGGCGGTGGGGCGGACTTGGTTGGTGTCGATGTAGTGGGTGTGGCGTGGGGTGCGCTTAGGCGTCGTGGTCGTGGCCTTCACATCGATCAGGGGAAGTTTGTGGGCTTCGGCTTCGGCGCGCAGGCGCTCGTTGAAGCGTTCGATGATGCCCAGGAAGGCCAATCGGTCGTCGGTCAGCAACAGACTTGTGTTGACATTCGACATCGGCGGAGTCTGGAGCCACAGAGTCCAGCCGCGCCGCTCGGCCTCGGCCATGACGAAGGCGACATAACGCGGCACCAGGTCGTCGACCAGGGCGCGCCAGTCACGTGCGGGGTTGTTGCGCACAACCCGCATGATGCCTTCCTTGTAGCGACAGTCGAGCTCGCCATATCCGGCAACCACGGTGCTGCTGGCCGGAATGCCGTCGGCGGCGGCTTGGAAAAAACTGCGATAGGGACTCGGTTCGTCGCGCACCAGATGCCAGGCCTTGCAGCCGAAGGTGAAGTGGCTCTTTAAGCGTGTCATCACGCCTGCGACGGGCAGGGTGAGGTTGGCGGCGGTCAGGACATGGCTGTCGCCGATGACATGGAAGGTCTGTTCGGCCTCCCGGCCATAGGAATCCGGGTTGTCACGACGCCATGACAGGAGACCGTCGAGGATGGCGCCATAGACGATGAAGACCGAACGGTTGGGTGCATCGATAGCGGCGTTTCCGGCCAGCGGCTGCGCCTCGATCAGCATGTCCCCGCAACGCTGCGGGTCGTTGTCGAGCCAGGCTGCGATCGCCTTGACCATGGTTTCGCCGAACCGCTGCGTCGGATGGATGGCAGGTGTCAACGCCATCAATTCATTGATCCTGCCCAGTCCGAAAAGCGACAGCGCCTGGTGGTGGTTCGGATCGATGCCGGCCTTGCCGGCCCGGCGTGCCTCGGCCATCAACCGGGCGCTTTCCCCGATTTCGCCGGTGCGATAGGTCAGCGCACCCAGAAGCTGCTGGGCGCCGGTCAGGTCGGGCTTGAGGGTCAATGCCTGTTCGGCTGCGGCCATCGCCTCGGTGCGCCGCCCCATCGCGTCCAGCAACACACCTTCCTGAAGGTGGCCAACGGGATCGTGCGGGTTCAGCTCCCGCGCCTTGCGCTGGGCGTCGAGTGCGGCTTCCAGATTTCCGGTTCCGCGCAACACCTCGGCGCGCGACCGCACCACCTCCGGCTTGTCGGGATGGCGGCTCTCGAGCTCATCGAGAATCGCAAGGGCACCGCCGGAATCACCATCCTGATAGGTCACGATTGCCAGCATGCAATGGGCCCTGATATGCGACGGTTCGATGCGGCAGACATCACGCAGTACCTTCGCGGCCTCGCCCCGCGCGCCTGCGCGCAGGTGGCTCATGGCCGTCTGGATCATGGAATCGGTAATCGCCATGGCGGGTCAGTCTCGGGGCCGGTGGACCGTCACGCCTGCTGTTCGTCGCCGCGCCGGCCGAACAGCATCGTGACGTTGATGCGGCGATTCTCGTAACCCGGTTTGAAGGTCAATGCACCCGTTTCGTGGAACAGGTCCGAATTGAACAACATGGCACGATTCTGGCGGTGCGGCACGGTAACCGGGCGGGCGCCCACCTCATCCAGGAAGGCGCGTACGGCGGGTGTGTCGCGGTTGTAACGGGCGAAGTCCCAATCAAGCGGCGCTTCCTTGTCCCAGACCACGAGACCACCGCCGTCCGGATCCAGGTTGGCATCATCGGGGGTCAGCCAGAAGTTGACGTTGATCGCAGCCGCATCGGCATGCATGCGGATGCCCGAAAGCCGGCTGTCGTATTTGAACCCCCAGGTCTTGCGGAGGGCGTGCGGGCCCACGACACCAGGCATGGCACGACGCAGTTCCTCGGCGATCTGCAGGATCAGCGGGCAGGAGAAGCCCTCTTCCTGGAATGCACCGAGATAGCCGTTGTCGTAGCGGAACTCATACCAGATCGTAGATTCCAGGCAGAAACGGCGCAGGGCGTCCAGGGCTTCGGGTGTCAGCAGACCATCGGCCCAGGCGATCCCCGGAGCATGATCGCGATACATCGCCTCGGCAGCGGCCCCGTCGAAATCAGGGGACACCGCAGGACCATCAAGGGCCGCACCGGGATCGCGATGGACAAGCCGGTTGTAGAACGGCGCCAGGGTCGGGCTGGCGGCAAGCGGCAGCGGCACCATGTGGGTATCGGCCTCCGGTGTGCCAAGCGCGTCGAGAGCGGCTTCGTGGGCCGTGATGGTTTCGTCGTATTGCGGCGGCAGAATGTCGCGCCTGCGCAGGTAACGGAGCTGCTCGATATCGTGTTCCAGCTTGGTGCGGCTGGTCATGGTCAGGCCGCGTTCTCCGTGCCGCTGGACGCCGATCTTCCGGCGCAGGGCATGGGAGCGGTCATAGGCAGCGAAGCCGTCGGTGACTTCACCCAGGTCGACGAGTGTGTTGCCGAGGTTGTGCCAGGCCGGGGCCTGATCGGGATCGAGCTCGACCACCTTGCGCAGGTGGTCGCGCGCCTCCTCGAAGCGCTCGAGCCGATGCAGCGCCGTTCCCAGATTGTAGCGCACGGCCTTGTTCTGGGGGTCTGTGGCCAACGCGGGTTCGAGCAGCGTGACGGCCTCTGCCGCATCACCGTGCTGGGCCAGAAGTCCGGCCAGGTTGCTCGCCAGGCCGGGGTGACCCGGAAGGGCCTGTGCCGCATCGCGCAACACGGTGATGCAACGGTCCCAATCGGCCTGATTGCGATAGAGCGATGCCAGAGCCAGCCATGCGTCGGGAAGCTGCGGGTTGTGACGCAGGGCGGCGTCAAGATCGGACGCCGCGCCATCGAGCTGGCCCAGGCGCAGGCGCGCCGCACCACGACTGGCCAGAGCATCGGCGCGTTCGTCGCCGCCTTCCAGAAGGGTGTCGAGCTCGCGCACGCCGCCGGTCAAATCACCGGACTGAAGCAGCATCAGGGCCAGGGCGTAGCGGCTGTTGCCGTCCTGGGGTGCTGCTTCAACCAGAGAACGGCAGGCACTCAGGGCACCGGCGCGGTCGCCGCCCTGGAAACGTTGCACGACAGCCTGAAGCTGCGCGGGATCTGTAGCCTGTGGTGTCTGCACGCGGGCACTATGCCCGCTTGCTTCAGCGCGGAGCAAGCCAAACAGCAGCCAGTTGCCGAGATGTCGTCAGGCCAGGTCGGCGGCCAGTGACCCGCGCGTGGCGCCGATGATCAGGGCGCTATGGCTGTAGTTCTCGTGTTCGATGTCGACGCAGGCGCGCACGTCGCCATTCTTGAACGCGGCCGCTGCGGCGTCATCGAAGTTGAAGACCAGGAAGTGCACGCCGCTGGTCTTGCCGTCCGATGTGTTGCGCTCGGTCTCCTGCAACGGTTCGGCGCGGACGGTGTGTTTGCCGGCACGCAGCACGATCTTCTCGTCAATCCAGCCGAGCTTGCGCAGGGTCGTGTTGCGTCGTTTTTCGTCGTCGATCTCGATCATCATGGTGCAGCGCAGGTCGCGGCCCTGCGGGATCAGCGGGTTGTAGGCCTCGAGCTCGTCGGCAATCTGCTCTTCGCCACCCTTCTCGATGTAGAGCATCTCCTGAATCTGGTGCCACATGGTGTCGCGGTTTTCGAAGTAGAACGACACGAAGGGGCCGACATCGATGCGCCGGTGCTGCTTGATCGCGCGCACGGTCTGACGGTGTTCCTTGCGCTTGGCGGTGTAGTCGTCGAGCGGGATGATGTCGTCGCGGGTCAGCGTCGTCATGGGTCTCTCCGTCAGGCGCCCGGCAGGCCGAAGGCGCGGGCGATGAGCTGAATGGGTGTTGAAGCGGCAGGCGGGGGCGTCTCGCGCCCGCTGGTGTCCTCAACACCCTGATGAATGTGAAGCGCGGCCAGTGGACATTCGGACACCACGTAGCCGGAGCCGTCGGGGTCGTGCTTGGCGGCATGGCGGAAGACCGGCTTGCCGACCTTCATGCCGAGCTCGAAGTTGCCCTTCTTGATGCCCCAGGCGCCGCCGTGACCCGAGCACCGCTCGACCACGTTGACCTTGGTCTCGGGGATCAGGCGCAGCATCTCCGCGGCCTTGGCCCCCATATTCTGGGCGCGGGCGTGGCAGGCGATATGCAGTGTGACCGGCACCTCGATCGCGTCCATGCCGTCGACAAGGCCCTCGTTCTTGGAGATTTCCATGACGTACTCGCTGACATCGCGGGTCGCCTCGGCAAGACGCTTCACGTCGGGATCATCGGGCACAATCAGCGGCCACTCGAACTTCATCATCAGCGCGCAGCTCGGGACCAAGGTGATCACGTCCCAGCCCTTGTCGACATAGGGCAGAAGCGCGGCAGCAACCGTCTTAGCGCGCCTGGTCACCTCTGCGAGATCGCCCTGTTCCAGCTTGGGCATGCCGCAGCAGGCCGGGTGGACAAGCTCGGTCTCAACACCGTTGTGGGCGAGAACGCGGCGTGTCGCCTCGCCGATCGCCGCGTCGTTCCAGTTGGAAAAGCAGGTCGCATAGATCACGGCCTTGCGGCCATGTGCCGGGGCGGCTGTGTTCGGCTGGACCGGATCGGCCTTGGCGCTGGCCACGAGACTTTTGGCGTTGAAACGCGGCAGTTCTGCCCGGGCATCGATGCCGGCAACCTTCTGCATCACTGGACGGGTCAGGCTGTTGCCGTTCCTGCAGGCCCAGTTAGCGATCGGTGAGAAGGTCGTGCCCAGCTTTCCGTTGGCGTCGGTGTCGGCAATTTTCTTGTCGATGAAGCCGACCTCGCCGCGCTGGAACTCGGCCGCGCGGGCCCGCAGCATCAGATGCGGGAAGTCGAGATCGAACTCGTGCGGCGGGACATAGGGGCACTTGGTCATGAAACACATGTCGCACAGGGTGCAGGCGTCGGTGACCGGCTTGAAATCCTTGCTGTCGACCGTGTCGAGTTCACCCGATTCGGATTCGTCGATCAGATCGAACAGCTGCGGGAAGCTGTCGCAGAGATTAAAGCAGCGGCGGCAGCCGTGACAGATATCGAAGGTGTGGCGCAGCTCGGCGTCGATCTTGTCGGGGTCGGTGAAATCGGGGCTCTGCCAATCGATGACGTGGCGGGTCGGCGCATCCAGGCTGCCTTCACGTGCGGTCATGATGTCATCTCCGGTGCGGGCAAGGCGGCAGGGTTCGCGCAAACCCGTGGATTCGCGGCGTCAGCCGGCCAGCCATGAAAGAGAAAGGGGTGGCGGGGACCCTGCGCGCTGCAGGCTCCCCAGTCGGATCAGTCGTCGAGGGTGTCCAGAGCCTTCTGGAAGCGCCCGGCGTGGCTCTTTTCAGCCTTCGCCAGAGTCTCGAACCAGTCGGCGATCTCGTCGAACCCTTCGTCACGGGCCGAACGCGCCATGCCCGGGTACATGTCGGTGTACTCGTGCGTCTCGCCGGCAACGGCGGCCTTCAGGTTGTTTTCGGTCGAACCGATCGGCTCGCCGGTGGCCGGATCACCGGTCTCCTCGAGGAACTCGAGGTGGCCGTGGGCGTGACCGGTCTCGCCTTCAGCGGTCGAGCGGAACACGGCGGCTACGTCGTTGTAACCTTCAACGTCGGCCTTCTGTGCGAAATAGAGGTAGCGGCGGTTGGCCTGGCTCTCGCCGGCGAACGCGGCTTTCAGGTTTTCTTCGGTCTTGGTGCCAGCAAGCGACATCTGTTGTCTCTCCCTTTGTCCCGCTGCTCCCTTTGAGCGGCGGTCTCCGTTGGTCCCAACTATGGAGCACCGGGCGCTCCATTCTCCTTACTTAGAATTCTTCTAAGAAGGTTTCAAGGGACCGGCCGAAAATCTCCGGCCGGTCCTGTCAGCGCCCTTGGGGCGCGACCCTGATGACAATATCGACAGCGTCGATCGTGGTGCCGGCCGGCGGCACCGGCAGATCACCCACGGCCACGCTGTCGGGCGGAATGTCCGTCAGCTCCTGGCTCTCGATGTTGAAGAAGTGGTGGTGCGGGCCCGTGTTCGTATCGAAATAGGCGCGGCCGGAATCGACCACGACCTCGCGTAGCAGGCCCGCTTCGGTGAACTGGTGCAAGGTGTTGTAGATCGTGGCCAGCGACACCTGGATGCCGTCCTGGGCAGCTTCGCGGTGAAGGACCTCTGCGGTGACGTGGCGGTTGCCGTCACGGAACAGAAGCTCCGCCAGCTCCTCGCGCTGCCGGGTCGGGCGCATGCCCGCGGCGCGCAATCGCTCGTGCAAGGCCTCGGTCGAATAGATCTCTGTTTCGTTCATGGTCAAAATATGTTGCCGCTATCTGGAATTACTATAAATAAAGGCTGAAAATCCGACAAGACGGTATCGTCAGGATCCGCCGGACTGCCGCATCACCGCCACGGTCCGCGCGACCCCTTCCTCGAGGCTGATGCCGTGGAGCGGTCCGATCAGCCCTTCCAGAACCGAGGTGTCCGCCGGAGCGGCTTCACGGAAACTCTCGCTGTCGGCCGGATCAACGCGGCAGTCGGGGATGGCCTGGCGCAGAGCAGCCAGGAAATCCTCGTCGTTGGTGTTGGTGGTCGTGATGTCGCTGGCGTGTGCGCCCTCAATGGGCGTGGTGGCGCAACGTACGAAGGCATCGGCGACCTCTTCGACATGCTCCACGCGGTGATTCCAGCGGGTCGGCAGTGTGTGCTCACGCCCGGCCACGGCCTCGGTGATCGCTGCATTCACAAAGGCGGTGGCTCCGGCTTCCCGGCCCGGCCCATAAACGATGGCCGGCCGCAGGCCGATGCTGTGGGTGCCACGCTCGTGATGGCGCACGGCCGAGAACTCCTCGCACCAGCGCTTGTAGCTGCCGTAGACCGTGGTTAGCGTGCCGTCGCCGCGACGGGCGGTCGCAGCTGCCGAGCTTGCATAAACGACCTGATCGCAGCCCACGGCATGCGCGGCTTCAAAGATGTTGATGTGGCCGATCACATCGATCAGGGCGCCAGTCACCGGCGTGTCGCGGCAGACGGGAATCAGCACGGCAGCGAGATGGATCACCCTGTCAGGACGCGCCGCTTCAAACAGCGCTTTGACGGTATCAGGATTGGCGATGTCTCCGGCATGCCAGGTCACCCGTGAGGCGGCCTCGTCACCGGCATTGGCGCGCAGCTTGCGGTCGTCGGCCTCCCGGTCGAAGGCGGTCACAGACCAGCCCAGCTCAAGGAGCTGTTTGGCGACCCAGGATCCGATGAACCCCGCCGTCCCCGTCACAATGATCGAACCTGTCATCACACCCTCCGCGTGGCCGTCCGCTCTAGCATGGCGAAACCGGCTACCAAAGCCTGCACAGCCGGGTCATGATCACGCCATGAGCAGACTCTCCGACAGTTTCCTGAACGAACTCCGGTCGGTTCTTGGTGAGACCGGCCTGCGCTGCGACGGTGTCGCCGTCACCCTCGATCCCGGTATGGATGCCGGCAATCTCGGTGCCGGTGTGGTCGCACTGCCGGCGAGCAGGGACCATATGCAGGCTGTTGTGCGCCTTTGTGCCGAGCATGCGGTTGCCATGGTGCCACAGGGCGGTCGTACGGGACTCGCGGGCGGCGCGGTCTCGCAGACGGGCCAGCTGATCGTCGCCACGGCACGGCTGAACCAGCCGCTGGAAATCGACGCAGCGGGTGGCACCGCGCTGGTCGGCGCCGGTGTGCCGCTTTCTGCTTTGCAGGAGGCCGCCGCCGAGCATGGCTTGTCGCCCGGGATCGATCTCGCCGCGCGGGACAGTGCCACAATCGGCGGACTGATCGCGACCAACGCGGGCGGCATCGAAGCCTTTCGATTCGGCACCATGCGCCACCGGGTTCTGGGGCTGGAGGCCGTGATGGCCGACGGCGACGTGGTCGATGATCTCAAGCGCGTTGTGAAGGCGAACGAAGGTTACGGCATCTCGCAGCTCCTGTGCGGCGCTGAGGGCACCCTAGGCATCATCACCCGCGCCGCGCTCAAGCTCGTGCCAAAGGATCCGGATCCGGCGACCGCGCTCGTCGCCTGCTCCACCGCGGGCGATGCCCTAGCGCTGTTCCACCGTCTGCACCAGGCCCCGGGCTCGACCCTGCTGGCGGCGGAAATCATGTGGCCCGATTTCGCCCGTGGGGTGGCGCGCAACCTCAAGCTTGACGCGGTGGTCGACTTCGCGCCGGACCATCATGTCTATCTGCTGGTCGATCTTGCCGCTGCCGACAACGCCCAGGAGCGACTCGAGGAGGCCCTGGCCGATGCCCTGGAGGCGGGCGAGGCGGCCGATGCCGTGTTTGCCAAGAGCGGCGAGGACCGCCGCCGCATGTGGCTGGTGCGCGAGGAGAGCTTCGAGGCCGACAAGACCATGCCGCACGGCTTCTGGTACGACATCTCGGTCCCCCACGCCTGCCTGCAGGACTACACCGATGCGCTGTTCCAGCGTATGGCAGCGATTGATCCCGCACTGGTGTTGTTCATGTTCGGCCATCTGGGCGACGGCAACCTTCATCTCACGGTGACCAAGGGTGAACCGATGGAAGAGCTGCATGACCGGGTCAACGCCGCCCTGTTTGATGGGCTGGTGGAGGCCGGCGGGTCGTTCAGCGCCGAACACGGCATCGGTCTTGAGAAGCGTTCCTATCTCCGGCACTACGGTTCTGGCGGAAAGCTCTCCGCCATGGAATCCGTCAAGTCCGCGCTGGACCCCCAGGGTCTGATGAATCCCGGCAAGGTGCTGTGATGCATCCTGCCACCATGGAGGAGGCCAACGATGAGCGCTGATCCCGCGATCCAGGCCCTCATCACCCTGCGGCCGGGCCGCGATGCCACCGCGTTCGACTACGCCAGGCTCCATGCCCACTGCGCCGAACACGTCGCATCGTTCAAGATCCCGCGCTACATCGAGATCGTCACCGCGTTCGATCACACGCCGTCCGAAAAGATCAAGAAGAACGAGCTGGTCGCCGGCAACAGCCTCGCCGGCAACTGGGACTACACGATTCCGGGCACGGTCGAGACCGGGAACGACAAACAGACCTGAAGCCTGCCGAGATGCCTACTGGCCGGTCTGGAGCCGTTCCATGAGCTGGGCCACGGTCGGCACGAAGCCGTCGGCGTACCAGGAGTCGGAGGCAAAGCGGAAGGCGTTGTGGCCGGCGAACATCAGCTGGGTTTCGATATCGTCGGAATGGCTGATGGTCTGCAGGGTCTTCTGGATGCAGTAGCTGCGCGGATCGGGCTTGCGGCCCGTGGTGCCGCCCTCGTCCGCCTTCCAGTTCGAGAAGCGGCACTGGCTCAGGCAGCCCATGCATTCGATCTGATCCTTGCGGATCTGCCGCGATTTCTCCGGCGTAACGAAGACGATGGTGGAATCCGGTGTCTTGAGCTGTTCGGTGAATCCTGCCGCGACCCAGGCTTCGACATGCTCAAGGTCGTGTTCGGTCAGGTAGATCGCACGGCCGCGCGGACCGAACTTGAACTCGACGACATGATCGCCGACCGGCTCGGTCGAATAGGCGACCTGACGTTCGTTGCGGTCCTTGAGCTCCAGCAGGAAGCTGTTCTCGACCGCCGAGGAATAGAAACCCGTGGGGCTGAAACGGTTGAGGTAGATCTCACCCTCGCGCAGGGTCGGCAGACGCTTCTTCCAGGTGTCGCTGATCGGGCTTTCCTGGGTCAGCAGCGGGCGGGTGCCGAACTGGAAGGCGACCGGGTCGACCTCGGGGTTGTCGAGCCAGTCTTCCCATTCGTCAACGCGCCAGACACCGCCGGCCATGATGATCGGGGTCTCGTCGAGACCGCAGTCGGTCATCACCTTGCGCAGCGCAACTACACGCGGATAGGGATCTTCGGGCTTCTGTGGATCCTCGACATTGGAGAGGCCATTGTGGCCGCCTGCACGCCAGGGGTCTTCATAGACCACACCGCCCAGAAGCTCGGGGAAACGGTTGTAGGCGCGCTTCCAAAGAATTTGGAAGGCGCGAGCCGAACTCACGATGGGATAGTAGTAGACGCCGTACTCGGCGCAGATCTGCGCCATCTTGTAGGGCATGCCGGCACCACAGGTGACGCCGTGGACCATGCCCTTCGCGCCCTCAAGCACGCCGTGCAGGATATGTTCGCAGCCGCCCATTTCCCACAGCACGTTCATGTGGATGGCGCCGCGGCCGTCCGACAGTTCGTGGGCCACCTGAGCCTGGTGAATGGCGCCCTTGATGCCGAATGCGATCAGCTCCTCGTGGCGTTCCTTGCGGCTCTTGCCATAGTAGACCTGTTCGATCAGTTCGCCGTTGTCGTCGAGAAAGTCGGCGTTCACGCCCGAAAACGTGCCAACGCCCCCGCAGGACGACCATGCACCGGAGCTCTCACCGTTTGATACCGAAATGCCTTTTCCGCCCTCGACCAGCGGCAAGGCTTCACGACCTGAAATGCGGATTGCGTTAAGCGGCTTCACGATTCTTCCAGTTTCCCTGCGCCCCAACATAACGGCTACGGCCGGACGGTGAAAGCGCACCGCCCGGCCGCATCATGCCGTTATGACCTCAGTCGTCGTTGCGCGGACGACGGCGGTGCGGACGGCCTTCGCTCTCACCATCGCCATCACCGCGTTCGGCACGCTTGGCCTCCCGCTCGGCGCGGCGCTGCGCGTCCTTTTCGGCCATCTGCTCGGAGATGTCCTCGCCGGTTTCCTGGTCGACGACACGCATCGAGAGCTTGACCTTGCCGCGGTCATCGATGCCCAGCACCTTGACCTTCACGACATCGCCTTCGTTCACCACGTCGTTGACGGTGGCCACGCGGCCCTCCGCCAGCTCGGAGATATGAACCAGGCCGTCACGCTTGCCGATGAAGTTCACGAACGCACCGAAGTCCATACACTTCACGACGGTACCGTCGTAGATCACGCCGATCTCCGGCTCGGCCACGATGTCCTTGACCATGTTGATCGCGATCTCGGTCGCGGTCTGGTCGGCAGACGCGATCTTGATCGTGCCGTCGTCATCGATGTCGATTTTGGTGCCAGAGACTTCCGTGATCTCGCGGATCATCTTGCCGCCGGGGCCGATGATGTCGCGGATTTTGTCGGTCGGGATCTGCATGGTGGTGATGCGCGGTGCGAAGTCGGAGATCGACTCGCGGCCGGCACCGATCGCCTTGCCCATCTCGCCCAGTATGTGCATGCGCCCGTCCTTGGCCTGGCCAAGGGCGACCTGCATGATCTCCTCGGTGATACCGGCGATCTTGATGTCCATCTGTAGGCTGGTGATGCCTTCCTCGGTTCCGGCGACCTTGAAGTCCATGTCGCCGAGATGATCCTCGTCACCGAGGATATCGCTGAGAACGGCAAAGCGCTCGTCTTCCTTGATCAGGCCCATGGCGATGCCGGCGCATGGGCGCTTCATCGGCACACCGGCGTCCATCATCGCAAGCGACCCGCCGCACACCGACGCCATCGAGGACGAACCGTTCGACTCGGTGATCTCCGAGACGATGCGGATGGTGTAGGGGAAGTCTTCCTTGGCCGGCAGAAGCGGGCGCAGGGCACGCCAGGCCAGCTTGCCGTGGCCAATCTCGCGGCGTCCGGGCGAACGCAGGAACGAGGCTTCACCGACCGAGTAGGGCGGGAAGTTGTAGTGCAGCATGAAGTGCTCGCGGTACTCGCCCTCGAGCGCGTCCATGATCTGTTCATCCTGACCGGTGCCCAGCGTGGTCGTGACCAGCGCCTGGGTCTCGCCGCGGGTGAACAGCGCCGAACCGTGCGACCGCGACAGCACGCCGACCTCAGAAACGATCGGGCGGACGGTCTTGGTGTCACGGCCGTCGACACGGATGCCGGTCGACAGCGTTGCTTCGCGCAGCGTGTGCTTCTCGAGGCTCTTCAGCAGGCCGGAGATCACACCGGGTTCGATGTCTTCGTCATCGGCGAAGTGATCCTTGGCGATCTGCTTGGCGGCCGCGACCTTGTCCTGGCGCGCCATCTTCTCGGGCTCCTTGAAGGCCTCGACGAGGGCATCGCCGCACAGCTGCTTGATCTTGGCTTCAAGGGCACTGTGATCTTCGGGCTCCGGAATATCCCAGGGCTCCTTGGCACAGGCCTCGGCCAGTTCGATGATCGCCTGGATCACGGGCTGGAAGCCTTCCTGGGCATGCATAACCGCGCCCAGCATGACCTCTTCGGACAGCTCATGGGCTTCCGATTCGACCATCATGACGGCGTCCGAGCGGCCCGCGACCACGAGGTCGAGCTGGGTCTCGCCCATCTGCTCCTGGGTCGGGTTCAGCCCGTATTCGCCATCGATGTAGCCGACACGGGCGCCGCCGATCGGGCCCATGAAGGGAATGCCCGAGATGGTCAGGGCGGCCGAGGTGCCGACCAGGGCCACGATGTCGGGATCGTTTTCCAGATCGTGGCTCAGCACGGTGCAGATGACCTGCGTCTCGTTGCGAAAGCCGTCGGCAAACAGCGGACGGATCGACCGGTCGATGATGCGCGAGGACAAGGTTTCCTTCTCGGCGGGGCGTCCTTCACGCTTGAAGAAGCCGCCAGGGATCTTGCCCGCTGCGAACGCCTTTTCCTGGTAGTTCACGGTGAGCGGGAAAAAGTCGATGCCGGCCTTGGGCTGGCGCTGGGCAACGGCCGTGCACAGCACGGTGGTGTCGCCGTAGCTCACCAACACGGCACCATCGGCCTGGCGAGCGATCCGTCCGGTTTCAAACGACAGCTTGCGGCCGCCCCAGACGATTTCTTTCTTGTGAATGGTAAACATGGATTTCTCTTCCTCTTCCTACGGATCACACGGCGAACCGCTCACGTCCTTGATTCTTCCAAATGCCTGCGCCCGTATGCGCAAACACGACGTGTGACGCCGCTTTCCCCCATGGAAAACGGGTTCATGACACCCCCTTGGATGCCCAGCGAAATCGCCGTTTTGTCTCGGTCCTGCACCGTGCCGGTGACGGGAAACGATAACGGGGGCACAGCCAGGCTGTCTCCCCGTTCGTCCCGCTCAGCGTCGGATGCCGAGAGTCTTGATGAGCGACTGATAGCGCTCTTCACTTTTGCCACGCAGGTAATCCAGCAGGGCTCGGCGCCGGCTGACCAACATGAGCAGGCCGCGGCGGGAATGCTTGTCCTTGCGGTGGGTTTTGAAGTGTTCGGTCAGGTTCACGATACGCTCGGTGAGGATCGCAACCTGGACCTCGGGCGAACCGGTATCACCCTTTGCTTTGCCAAACTCCTTGACGAGCTCGGCCTTGCGTTCAACGGTAATCGACATCGGGATCTCACTTTTCCATTAGGTTGAAGACGCGCACCGGACGCAGGATGCCTTCCTCGACCTCGCCCAAAGCGACAAGGTTCCGATCATGGCGGACCTGCACGGTGCCGTTGCTTGTTTCGGGTACTTCGACCGTCTGCCCCTGCCGCAGTAGGCTGGCTTGGGTCTCCGTGACGGCAAACGCCGGGATGTCGTCCAGCGCCGTCTCCACGGGCAAAAGCGCCCCGAAAGGCGGCGTTTCATTACCATATTCGGCGAGTTTATCCACACAAATCGCCATGCTTTCGGTGAAGGGGCCCACCCGCGTCCGGCGCAGGTCGGCGACATGGCCGTCCGTGCGCAGGGCAACAGCCAGGTCGCGCGCCAGCGAACGGATGTAGGTTCCCTTGCCGCAGGTGACCTCAAACCGGCTGTGGTCGGCATCGGGGCTGTCGCAGTGGCTGATCGCTTCGATCCTGACATCGCGTGGCTTCAGATCCGGTGTTTCGCCCCGGCGCGCGAGATCGTAGGCGCGCTGGCCCTCGACCTTCAGGGCTGAAAACAGCGGCGGCATCTGGCTGATTGTGCCGATGAATGCGGGCAGGGTTTCGGCGATGGCTGTCGCGTCGGGCCGATGGTCGCTGGTTTCGATGACTTCGCCCTCGGCGTCATCGGTGGCGGTGGCCTGGCCCCAGCGAACCGTGACCTCGTAGACCTTGGTCGCGTCCTGGCAATAGGGGATGGTTTTGGTCGCCTCGCCCAGAGCCATGGGCAGAACACCTGTAGCCTCGGGGTCGAGCGTGCCGCCATGGCCCAGTTTGGCGGCCTGGGTCGCACGCCGGGTCTTGCCGATCGCCTGGGTCGAGGTCATGCCCCGGGGCTTGTCGACAATGATCCAGCCGTCGACCTTCAGGCCCCTGCGTTTGCGCGCCATGGTCCGGTCAGCGGCCGTCAGCGTCCCGCAGCAGGGTGCTGATGCGTTCGGCGTGATCGAAGCCCGGGTCGGCCTTGAAGGCCAGTTCCGGAGTCAGCCGTAGCTGGACGCGCCGTCCGACCTCACCGCGCAGATAGGGTGCGGCGCGCTTCAGACCTTCGAGCACCTCCTCGAGGTCCTCGCCGCCCAACGGCATCACGAAACAGGTTGCGTGGCGCAGGTCGGGGCTCATACGAACCTCGGACACGGTAATGACCTTGCCCGAAAGCGCGCTGTCGTGAACCTCGCCGCGGGTGAACATTTCCGACAGCACGTGCCGGATTTCCTCGCCGACCCTTAGCTGGCGCTGGCTACGGGTGGTGTTGGTATTTCTCTTCTTGGACATCGGGTGGTTCTCTATCTATCTCTAGCCTCAAGCGCCGGCCTTCGCTCCGTTTGTTTTTGTTTGTTCCCTCAGACGCCGGCGTTCCCTCCGGTCACTTGGCTTCCGCCGCATGCGCGGCGCCGAAACTCCCTGTCGCCGTCTGCACCGGTGTCCATTGGAGCGAACACCAACGTCTTGCAGGCGAGAGGCCCCGTAAGGGGCCGAGGGGAGCGACTGCGACCCCGCCGCGAAAGCGGCGTAAGCCAAGTGACCGGAGGGAACGCCGGCGACTGAGGCTAACGAAACGACAAACGCCCGCGCCCGGTGTCCAAGGGAACAAGAAAAAAACAAAAGACGCGAAGGCCGGCGATGGAGGCTAAACAAACAAAACCGCTAGTCGTCCAGGCTCCGGGCGATTTCGTTCAGTTCGTAGGCTTCGATCTCGTCTCCGATCTCGATGTCATGATGGCCGTCGAGCTGGATGCCGCATTCGCTGCCCTGCTTGATCTCTCGCACCTCGTCCTTGTGGTGCTTGAGCGACTTGATGTGGCCGTCGAACAGAATGTGGCCGTCGCGCAGCAGGCGGACCTTCGCGGTGCGGCGCACCAGGCCGTCCATGATGCGGCAACCGGCGATGCGGCCGACCTTGGAGATCTCGAAGGTATCGAGCACCTGGGCGGCACCCAGGACCTTCTCTTCGGTCGCCGGCGCCAGCATGCCCGAAAGCATGGTTTTGGCCTCGTCGAGAAGCTCGTAGATGATCCGGTAGTAGCGGATCTCCACGCCTTCCTTCTCAGCGAGCTGACGCGCCTGGCTGTTGGCGCGAATGTTGAAGCCGAAGATGATCGCGTTCGATGCCTTGGCCAGCGTGACATCCGATTCGCTGATGCCACCCACGGCCGACAGTAGAACACGCGGCTTCACCTCATCGGTGCCGAGATCCTCGAGGCTGTGGGTGATCGCTTCGGCCGAGCCGTGCACGTCGGTTTTGATGACCAGCGGCAGCTCCTTGGTTTCGCCAGCCGCGATGTTGGCAAAAAGCTGCTCAACGGTGCTGGAGCCGACAGAGGTGATCTTCTGCTGGCGCTCCTGCTCGTCACGGTAGGCTGCGATCTCGCGCGCACGCTTCTCGTTGTCGACGACAAAGAACTCGTCGCCGGCCGTCGGCGCGCCGGACAGGCCCAGCACCTCGACTGGGATCGAGGGCCCGGCTTCCTTAACGTTCTTGCCGCGGTCGTCGATCAGGGCGCGGATG
>PBNE01000015.1 GCA_002722885.1 Rhodospirillaceae bacterium | reverse complement strand
CGAAACGATCTCCCAGGTCGTGACTTACATCGAAGCGGAAGGCGCTGACCGGCCACACCTTGCGGGCTTCATGGAAGCGTGGGGTGAGGCTTCAGGCAACCACTTCCTCCTGACCTGAGCGCATCGCGCTTCGGACGCCGTGAAGTCGTCTGGTGACGCGTCACCAAAGCAGCATTCCATCAATGAGTGGGTTTCGATTCCCCTGCAGGCGCTCAATCACATAATTACGCCACCGCTCTGTCTCGTCCGGTGGGTCTGACCTATGCCAGTCGATCAGTAGCTCATCGAGCCCGTGAAGAGGTAGCCCATAGGCGTAAACCATGTAGAGGACAGATCGTGCCAGATCGCCCTTCATATCGTCACGGGGCTCCACCCTAGCGTCAGGGGCGCTTGCTCGTTCGTAGTCAGGGCAGAAGATTTCAAATCGTCGCTCATCAGGTTCGACTGTCCCATAAGGCACATCGCGTCTGCTTGAGTTGATGCTGCTCAGAACCGGCCAGAGATTGTGCAGGTCAGCTTCCGCGAAACCGTACTCCGGGAATGGGCAGGTGTTGCGGTCATCGCAGCCAAAACTCTCCGCCATCCATTGCGCTGGATAGGCATGTTCGACCGTGAGCCCCTGGCCAGTAATGCTGAGTGACATTTGTGGGCCGAACTCCACGCCGCAATACGCTGTCTCCCCGCCAAACACATAGAATATCTGCCAGAAGTATGTATCCCGCGCGGTATCATAGCTTGGGATGGTGGATTGCTGTGCGTTGGTGATCGTCGCAAAGAGCATCACTGCCAGGAACCCGACAGCACGAACTTGGTTCATTTCAGCCCCCTTGATCGCACGTCAGCAGCCTGCATTGTGAGTTAGCCCCCATGTAGCGGCAATGACCACCCACCTCAGTCACTAGCACACCACGCTCACTGCCGGCTCTGGTAGTCCTCCCACCACTCAGCAGCCTGAGGAGAGTGTGGTGCCGTCCGGCATCACACTATTGCAGAACTGGGCACCCGTCATCGTGGCGCTGCTGAGGTCGGCATCGATAAAAGTGGCACTGCTAAGGTTGGCACCGCTGAGGTCGGCATAGTTGAGGCGAGCACTGCTGAGATCAGCATTCCTGAGGATGGCATCGGTGAGGTCGGCACCGAAGAGGTTGGCACCGCTGAGGTCGGCACCGCTGAGGTCGGCACCGCTGAGGTCGACATTGCTGAGGTCGGCATTCCTGAGGTTGGCATCGGTGAGGTCGGCACTGCTGAGGTTGGCATAGCTGAGGTTGGCAAAGCCCAGGTTGACGCCGTTGAGGTCGGTATCGCTGAGGTCGGTATCGCTGAAGGCGGCACCGAGGTTGACACCGGTGAGGTCGGCACCGAAGAGGTTGGCATCGCTGAGGTCGGCACCTTTGAGGTTGACAAAGCTCAGGTCGGCACCGCTGAGGTTGGCACTGCTGAGGTTGGCACTGCTGAGGTTGGCATGTTTGAGGTTGACACCGAAGAGGACGGCATCGCTGAGGTCGGCATCGCTGAGGTTGGCAGCGCTAAGGGCTGCACCGAGGAGGTTGGCATCGCTGAGGTCGGCACCGCTGAGGTCGGCAAAGCGCAGGTTGGCAAAGCGCAGGTTGGCACCGAAGAGGACCGCACCACTGAGGTTGGCATCCCTGAGGTTAGCATCCCTGAGGTCCGCGCCGCTCAAGTCACACTGAACACAGTCACCATCATCCCAGTCACACCATGCCGGGGCTGTTAGCAACAAGACTGTGGCAAACGCAAACAACCGTTTCATGATGCCGCCTCCAGATAGCTTGAAGCAGCTTAGTCACAGCTGCGGCTTAGCGGCAATGGGAGCGTCTGTGTCACCTTCGTACCAGACGGAGTTCAAATAGAGGTCCCAGGTATCAGCTGGCGAAGCCAGACTTACGGTGCCGTCAAGGCTGTATCCAGAAACTCTTCGATCGGCGCTCCATTGCTCAGCGCCGCAACGTTCTCCTTAACACGGGTAGCGCGTTCCACACCGAGGAATGGATCGGCAAGGTCATGGAATTTTGCCTCCAGCTCTTCTCTAGTGAGCGGTGTTTCGGGCGAGCCGATCGGTGGCGTGTTGTCAGATTCGTAACGGGTCCCATCCACCATCGTGATGATGGCTTTTGAGATTCGCTGTCCCGGATAGCGAGCATCCTGCAGTGTTGCCTCGGTCATCTCGACCAGATCAGACAAACGCAGGATATCGGGATCGTTCAGGCCCGTTGTAATTTCTTCGGCTCCCACCTTCCCCTTGACCAGCATGGCTGCAACCGGAAACGGCAGGCTGTACTGCGCCTGTTCAGTGTTCGAGGGTCGCGGGTGATTCAGGCAGCACGCCTCATAGAACGTGATGATTTCAATATGCGTGACCGCCTCGTGCCTGATGTCATGAGCGCGCTGCAAGGTTTGCACTGCAGCAATTTGTCCATGCGCCCAACGGCAGACAGGATAGGGTTTGAAGTACTGTTCAGTAATGATCCAACGGCTACCCAGGTCTTTCCAGATCGGCTCGACTTCAGGGGCCTCAACGATGATCGCCGGAGCACCAGTAAAGCCTGACTCGGCAAGATAAGCCGATGAAACACCGGTCATGGCTCCCCAGCCGGAGCTGTCCTTGACCATAGTTGGGTGCTCGATGCAGCGCATCATCTGACTGCGTGGCCCGTGGTATTCAGCGATCCCCATGGCCTCACGCACCCGGCTCTGATCAAGACCCAGCATCCGCGCAACGATGGCAGCACAAGCGACACCATTCCACGATCCCGACGCGTGATAGTCCGTGGTCGTGCTGTGTTGTGCTACCGCCATCCGAGCGGCCAGCTCGTAACCAATCACGATCAGATTCAGCAATGTCCGGCCGTCAAGCGCGGAGGGCATGGTATCGGCGACCCCCAGAATCGCCGGCAATACGGAGACGCCGATGTGGCCTTTTGCCGGCGGGTATCCATCATGGCCGTCAAGGCTGTCGATTGACATTGCGCCAGCCAAGGCCATGCCAACTGGACTGGCCGACCGACCATCGAACATAAGCCGCGCAGCAGGGCCGCTTCCCGCACCAAAGTGCCGGACCGCGTGATCACCGATAATCTGCGTGGCATCGGTTGCAAGCGCGCCTGCCGCAACGCCGAGCAGATCAAAAACACAGCTCTCGGCCATGGTTTGGACATCGGGTGGCAGGTCATCCCACTTTGTATCGAACAGAAAATCGAGAACGTTGGAAACTTTCATGGCCGGCATCCTCAGGCGGAATGGATAAAATATAATTGGCAGCGCCCAGAGTTGTGACTTTGGCTACCATTCGCATATTGCCGACACTCTATTCTTTACGAAGCATGGGTCTCAAGCGAGCAACTGGCGAAATGACAAGCCAGGTCAGACGAAACCCAAGCCAGAACAGCATAAAACGCTATAGCCCGGCTCATTTGGGTCGTGTTCCTTTGGTCATAAGCGGCGGTGGTGGTACGGTATCCATGTCTCGATGTACCATCGGCGAAAGTCCGCTAGTGCGACCGCCTTAGAGCTGTGGAGTGTCCGGCAGACATCGTTCATGTCATTGGTGGCTGGACCAGTTTTAGGGGAGCAGGTCAACCAGTGCTATCAGTGAGCGTAAGGCCCTTCTCAGAAGTAGGAAATATCACTATCACCGCCTCGGTGAGTTCTCTGGAACGCCTTTACCGGAGAAATACATCGCATTGAGGGAGGCCCGGGCATCAGAGAAGCCCTGGTCAACGGCAAGCCGGTACCACTTCATAGCCTCCAGATAGTCCTGTGGCACGCCAAAGGCTCTCTCGTACATGACGCCGAGGTTGTGCTGGGCATGGGCATCGCCCTGCTCAGCGTATGGCAACCACTCCACGAACGCCGCTTCGTAGTCTCCACGTTCATAGGCGGCCTGACCGTCGTCGAAGTCACCCCATGCCGGGGCCGTAAGCAGCAACAGTGTGGCAAATGTATGCAACTGACGTTTCATGACTTTTCCAGCGTCTAGAGGTAGCATCTTAGATGAATCGATCGTTTGACTCAGGTTCGAAGCACCTTGACGTTAGAGCAGGCTGAACAGTTGTTCGAACATGCTTTTTGCTTTACCGGGTTGGCGGATTTCCTGAGCAGCGGTGACGTTAGTTGGGTCGGTGCCCACCACGATGAGGCCTACCATGCCCATCCCGTAATGGGGCCGGCACTTGTATCCATATACTCCTTCAGCTTCGAAAGTGATCTCCACCTCCTCGTTAATATTGGCTTGCCATGTGATCCCGCCAGTCGGTGTCATACCATCGATGCTTTCACTGTTGTGACCGTTATCAGCTGCCACGAATTTGACCGTGTCTCCAGGAGAAATCCGGAGCAGGGCAGGCTCGAAGACCATGACACCAGACTCGCCACGATTGAGCATTAGTACTTCATGCATTTCGGCATGGGCAGGCTCAAGCGCCGCCATGAAAAATACAAAAGCCAAAGCTGTACTTCTTGTCAGAGCAATCATCGTATTTCCCTGTCTTTCAGCCTTTCACGTATTTCGCCTTACGAAGGCCAAGTTTGTTCACGCCGGAAAGCGCCGCTAAAGAGGCTAAGTCATGCTGAATTAACGAAATGCCGTATTCCATAACTGGTTCTAGAGAATTAATATCTGGTTTCGGAGGATTGTCGTTTGCTGACGCATTTTTTCTCTTATTTGCTACATGTAGGTGATACGCTGCACTGTATTTGGCAGATCACCTAACCCCATTTTGGCTTGCCTGAGTTAATTCGCGCTTATCGCTGTGGTCGCGATGGTGCTCGCAAGCATTAGCCTAACGGGCGCTGACGAATTCACCCTGAATTTTGTGTGTGGTGGTAGTGACATGAGCTCCTGCTTGCCCCCAGTTCGGAGCAGGGCTGGTCGGCTAATGGCTGCCATTCACGGAACGCAGTCTCCTAGTCACCATTCCCGTAGGCGAGCAACCCATCCCAAAAGTCCGCCCATGCCGGGGCTGCCAGAAGCAAGACTGTAGCAAACGCAAACAAACGTCTCATGATGCCGCTTCCAGATAGCTGGAAGCGGCTTAGTCACAGCAGTGGCTTAGCTGCAATGACCACCCACCTCAGTCACCACACCACCGCTCACTGCCGGCTCTTGAAGTCCACCCAGCATCTCCTGCAGAGATGAAAAATCGCCTCCGTGATAGTAGGACCTCAGCGCATGCCATAGCCGCATCCTGCCACCACCGTTTCACCGGTGATACTCCGACTTGCATCGCTGGCCAGAAACGAAACCACCTCTGCAATATCTTCAGGTTCCGCGACTCGATCCAGCACGGTATTTGCCCGCTCCCTTTCGAGGAAGTCGGCCCGCTTGGCGCGCTCGGTTGCGACCGGCCCAGGAGCAACCCCATTCACCCGGATGCCGTCGGGGCCATAAGCAGCGGCAAAACTGCGGGTCAAGCTGTTCACACCCGCTTTGGAAGCCGAATAATGCACCATCCCCGGTTTGGGCAGGTGGGCATCGACCGAAGAGATATTGATTATTCCACCGTTGCCCTGTTTACGCATAGATGGCACGGCTGATTTCATCATGTTGAAGGTGGAGACCAGGTTGGCCTCAAACATCGCCTGCCAGATCTCATCGTTGAGATCCTCAACAGGCGCACCCGTGTAGTCACCTGCGACGTTCACAAGAATGTCAAGGCGGCAGAATCGCTCGAGAGTGCAAGCCACAAGATCGTTGCACGCCTGGCTATCAGCGAGTTCCGCTTCGAGATCCAGAACGGAACCCCCGACCGCTTTTGCTGACACGTCAAGACCCGTTCCCGAGCGGTCCGTCATGGTAATGCGTGCGCCACGCTGCGCCAGCATGACCGCGACTGCGCGCCCTAGGCCACCGGCCGCGCCGGTCACCAGAGCAACCTTGTTCTCAAAAATTCCGCCCATTCAACACCTCCATATAGCTGGCAGAAGCATAGTTGCAGCAGCAGCTCAGCGGCAATGGGCAGGCAGTCTGCTAAGCGGCGGCACCATCGTAGGGATCAGGCTAAACAACGGCTCGCGCTTGGACCTGCCTTCGAGGACTACGGCTTGATAGTCCCACGAGAGGATGGAAGCCCTTGGAAACCCAATTCACTCTCAACAGCGTTTTCTGCCCTGATTCGGAGATCGGACATGGAGCATTTCCGCTTCCATGATCTCCGTCACACTCATGCCACTTAGCTACTTCGCCAAAAAGACGTTCGATGAACAACGACATCCCTTCAGGCGTAGCTTCTTTGGATGAGGGTATGGTCAAACAAAGACCCGCTTGATGTGGAGGACGTTTGCGTTGGCGTCTCCATTGGTGGCCTTGGCAATCATGCGCTCAATGTCTTCTGGCGTGTCACCAGGCAGGCACTCCCTCGTCATTCAAGATACCCCTGAATACGAACCGATAGATCACCAACATTGGAATGCGAGCCATGCGTTGAGAAAATCAGATTCTCAGTCCCGTTGCATCCGGGAATGGCTCCTTCATCGAAATATTTGGTCCCGGCGGGTCGCAAAATCAATCCATATTGGGGGACCAAATGGGGGATCGAGTATATTGTAAATGCCCGATCTCGTTGATTTTATTATAGAAATAATTGTTAAATGGCGGAGAGGGAGGGATTCGAACCCTCGGTACGCAAAGCGCACAACGGTTTTCGAGACCGCCCCGTTCGACCACTCCGGCACCTCTCCGCGTTGGTCAGGCGTTCCTGGGAGGAACGGGCGGCGGACCATACTCGGCAGGCCCCTGCGGAGCAAGGGGATGTGACGGCTTCCGGGGTGATCTTTGCACCGGCACCGGTTGACCCCTGCCGCGAAGGCTGGCAGCTGATTGGTGAACGGCAACAAGGTGGGGGAACAGCCGCTGCGCCGGCCAGAAGTCCCGGTTGAAGTCGAGGTCGCTGTGCAGACCAACGAGCTGGATGGGATTGCCTGGTCGGGCATCAACGAGGACTACACGGTGGGCTGGGCCGATGTGACCAACTACTTCCTCACCAACAACATCTCCGGCGCATGGGTCGGCCACTTCTTCGCCAGCCAGGACCGCTGGAACGAGCTGCCGCCGCACCTGCAGACCCTGTTCAGCCTGGCGACTGACAGCTCCCACTATTATCGCCAGTGGTGGTACTGGGGCGGTGAGGCCCACCTGCGCACGCAGGGCACTAAGATGGAGCTCACAACTATCCCCGACGAGGAATGGGCCCAGGTGGAGGTCGCCACGGTGGTCTTCTGGGATGAGATCGCCGAGACTAGCAACACCGCTGCCAAGGTCGTCTCGATCTTCCGCGACTACGACGACGTCATGGCCGAAGCTGGCAAATCGTACCGGTACTGATGTGACGAGGCGCTCCCCGGTGACGGCCGGGGAGCGTTTTCCTTTCCTGACAGGGGGAGGAGTGCCCATTTTTCCAGTTCAATCCCATGCACCGTAGGGGTTGTAGTTGGAACGTCACTCCGGCCACTAGATGACGTGGCATGACGCAGCATAGGGAAAGGCACCTGAATGTTGCGGTGCGGTGCCTTCACGGCCCTGGCCTTGGTGTTGATTGCCAAGATAAAACTTCTTTGATGTTTATCGTTTGTTCCACACCAGATTATGGGTTTTGCAAGAGGTAACAGCGCGGTGCGTATGCCTGTTCCTTGAAGAAACTCGGAAGGGGTGATCTGTCGCCGTCGTTCTCGATGATGAGCCCACTTAAGGCGAACCGCTCGTTTTCCGAGAAAGTTCTGATGGCGCGGGTTCGGGTTTTTCACCATCCCGCCGGTTCCATCGCCAGCACGAGCTCTTCGCCGTTCCCCCGCATCGTCTCGCGATGGATGCCGAATACGCGTTGCACGCTCGGGCGTTCCAGAAGCGCTTGCTGGTGGCGGGTGAGGTTCGGGTAGGCGTGGATGGTTTCGGGGTAGATCTCGGGCCAGGTGGCCTGCATGCCGAGCAGGAAGTCGAGCACGGTGATGGTGTCGCCGAAGAACCAGGGGCCGTCGGCGAGCGCGTCGTCGAGTGTGCGGAAGACTTTGTCGAGGCGGCCGAAGGCGGCCTCGCGCAGGCGGGCCTGGGTGGCGTCGTCGGCGGCATAGGACTCGGGATGAAACTGCATCATCACGTCGGGCTGCAGGGTGGTGGCGAGGTAGTGGAACCACTGCAGGAAGATCCCCCGGCGTGGATCACCGGGCGGGATGAGGTAGTCGCCATCACCGTGCTGTTCGGCGAGCCAGAGCGCGATGGCGCCGGTCTCGAACAGGACCGTGCCGTCGGCATTGAGTGCCGGCACGCGGCTGTGCGGGCTGACCTTCAGCAGATCCTCGTCGGGCGTGTCCTGGAAGATGTCGACCCAGACCAGCTCGTGGTCCAGCCCCATGTCCTCCATCAGCGCCTGGACGGTCAGCGCATAGGTGTTGGTCGAGAGGTAGAGGCGGTAGGTCACGAGCCGTCCCTCAGATTTTCTGGTTTAGCCGGGGTTTCCAGAAGGGACGGAACAGTTCGATCTTGGGGCAGCGGTTCATGACGACCTTGAGGCCGGCGGCCTCGGCCAGGTGTGCGGCGTCGTCATTGCGTACGCCGATCTGCATCCACACGACCTTGGCGCCGATCTCGATCGCATCTTCGGTCACGCCATAGGCCGCTTCGGATGTGCGGAAGACCTGGACCATATCGACCGGCTCGTCGATTGCCTGCAGGCTCTCCCAGCACGGCAGGCCGCGAACCTCGTTGCCCGCTTCCTTCGGATTCACAGGGATCATTTTGTAGCCGGTCTCGTGCAGCACCCGCAGAACACCATAGCTGAACTTGGTGGCATCCGAGCTGGCGCCAACCATGGCGATGGTCTTCACCTCCTTGAGGATCGTGGCCAGGTACTCGGGCGGATAATCGTCGTGATCGACGGCGAAGGTCATGAGTTCTGCTCCGGGACGTTGTCCGCCAGGACGCCGCGTTTCAGCTCCTCAGGGCGGAGCGGCGACTGGAAGGGGTTGCGGTAGAGCGTGTCGTGGCTTTCGACACCGATCTCGAAGGTGCAGTCGCTCTTCGGCCGGGCGATACACATCAGGACGTAGCTGTCGGCAAGCTGGCGGCCATTGAGCGCGACACCCTGGCTCTGGTCGACCTCGCCTTCGATCAGCTTGGCCGCGCACGAGATGCAGCCGCCGTAGCGGCAGCCATAAGGCAGGGAAAAACCCTCGTCCTCCAGGGCCTTCAGCAGCACGCGCCCGGCAGCAACCTCGACCTTGCGGTTGTCGCGGTTGGCGAGCGTGATGGTGAAGGTGCGGGCAGCCGCCATGGCGATCAGACCCAGATGTCGGAGGTGCAGTCGCCGCCGGGGTAGCGCGTTTCGTGGCAGCGGGCCGGGCCGTTTGGTTCCTTGCCGAAGTCGACGAAGAACTCGGGGTCGATCTCCATGCCGCCGGTTTCGGTGTCGCAGTTTACCATCAGCATGCAGCCGCCGTTGTGGCGGATATCGGGGTAGAATTGGTTGTCCCAGGTGGAGAACAGCGAGGTCGTGACATAGAGCCGCTTGCCGTCGAGCGAGAGCTGGATCATCTGCGGCCCACCGGTGATGTGCCGGCCGTTGACCTCGGGCGCCTTCCCCAGCAGCCCGCCCATCCAGACTTGTCCCGTGAGCTTGGGATTGCTGGGGTCCGAGATGTCGTACTGGCGCAGGTCACCGTGCAGCCAGTTGGAGAAGTAGAGAAAGCGGTCGTCCATCGACAGCAGGATGACGCTGATCAGACCCGGCACTGGGATCGGCCATTCGGGATGGCGCTCGTTCTCGACGTCGATGATCTTCTCGATGACCCATTCGCCGTCACGCTTGAACCAGTGGATCACGTTTGACGAAAGCGCCGCGCCGACGAAACCGTGGCTGGAATCGGGGTCGTGGTGGAAGCGCACCTCGAGCGGCACCAGGCCGTCCTCGCCGAGATAGACGGTGTTCTCGACGCGCTTGTTCTCGAAGTCCCAGAAGTGGAGCTCGCGGCCGTACTTCAGGTGGCCGACCTCTTCCAGGTCGAAGCCGGGCATGAAGGTGTTGGGCGCGGCCCATTCACTGGAGACCATCACGTTGTGGCGCGGCTGGTACCAGAAGTCGTAGTTGAACTTCATGCCGCCCAGGTCGTTCTCCCAGCGCCCGACAATCTCGAAGTCCTCGTTGAGATGCAGGAAGCCACCCGGCGCCTCGCCCTTGGCATCACCCAGCATGGAAATGATCATGTCGGACCCCAGACAGTGGACGGTGTGGGGCGCGGAAAGGCTCGTCTTGGCCTTGATTTCGTCGCCGGAGATGACCTTGTGGAGACGCGGTTCGCGGGGATCGGTGACGCAATCGACGATATGGATGTTGGAGCTTCTGACGCCCGGCACGATCAGATAGCGACGCTCCTTGCTGGCGTCGTGGTGGCAGGACGAACATGCGTTCCAACCCATGTGGTGGAGTTCGTCGCCGATGCCCGGCATTTCGAGCCGGCTGATCACCTGACTGTAGGTCGGGCTCTCGGGGTTGGCGTCGATCGTGGCCAGGTAGTCCGGCTTCTGGATGCCGGTGCCGATGTAGAGCGCAACCGTGTAGAGAATCTTCTCACGGACCGCTTGCATCGCTTCGGCGGGTGAGGCGTAACCGGGACCACAGCAGGGTGCTTCGGCGGCGCTCAAGGGGCGGCTCCTTCAGTCATCGTCGCTGCGTGAGACTTGCGCGGGAAGGTCCTGAGAACAAGAAAAATCGCGGCTGGAGAGCGCGTTATGCCTGATCCATCAGCGTGATCGCCTCGGCCATGGCGATGGTCTCGAGCTGGTACTCCCAGTCGCTGGCGTCCTCGTTCTCGAGCACGCTGAAAAAGACTACCACGGTGTCGCTGTCAGGGTCGACCAGCATGAACTGGCCGCCCCAGCCGCCATGCCCAAGCCAGCGGCCGTTGGTCCGCATCTGGTTGCCGTAGGTGATGTGTTCGGCCGGTGCGCCGTAACGCGGGCCGGTCTGGGCGCGGGTGGCCTCGATGAAGGCGCCGGAGCCGACCTCCTGGCCCAGGATACCGCGGCCGTCCCGGGTGAACAGCAGGCCGTAGCGGGCGAGGTCGCGTGCGCTCATGCAGATACCGCCGTTGAGATTGGGCACCCCGTCGCGGTCGCAGGACATAAAGAAGGTATCTTCGAGCCCGGCGGCCTCGACGATGTCGATGAAATGGCTGCGCAGCGGCCGGCCCGAGACACGCTCGGCGATCCAGCCGATGACATCGGTGTTGGAGGATTTGTACTGCGGCTCGTCTGAGTAGTTCGTGAGGTCGTCGCTGGTGATGGTGCAGAGGAAGTCGCGGTCGCTCTCGTCCGCCTGGCCGTCGGGCGGCAGGCGCCAGCCCATCGCACTCTCGTGGATCAGCGCGGCGGTGAAGGGGTCGGAATAGTCCTCGTCGTAGGAGTTGACGATGTTCATATCCAGAACGTCCTGCACGGTCGCCTCGGCATAGCCGCTGCCGATCTCGGGGATGTGCTGCTTCACCTTCGTAGAGAGGTCGAGCGCACCGTCGGCGGCCAGACGGCCGATCAATAGGTTCATGGCCGTCTTGGAGATCGACATGATGCTGTGGGGACGGTCAGGCCCGAAGTCGGCGGCGTAGCGGTCGAACACCAGCGTGTCGCCGCGCAGCACCACCATGGCCGAGAACATCGTGGTCTCGGTCAGACGGTGGACTTCGGCCATGTCGCCGATACGACGATCGATCCGCCGCTTGACGCCCAGCACGTCACGGCTTCTGAGATGCAGGCCGTAACGCGTGATGCGGTGCAGATTGTGAAATCCCCAGCGCCGCCGTTCCGCCGTGTTCCAGGCCTCGCGCAGGTCCGGGCCGACGATGAGATCGGGATTGGGCGCGATGTCGTGGCGGTTGGTCATGGGCTCAGGCCTTCTCCTCTGCGGCCTCCGCGTCGCTTTCCGATGTGAAGAGCCGGTTTCGTTCAGCTGTGATTTGAAGGTGAATCGGCCCTTGTCGCAAGAGGGCAGAGCATGGCTTCCAGGCCCCTGGTGGTGACATCGAGGCCGAAGGCAAACTCGTCATCGGCGTCAACATTGAGAATGTGTTCGGACAGCGCGGCAACCTGGGGCAGATCGCGGCTCTCGATAAGGCCGATAAACTGAGCGCGTTCGTCGGCGTCGTTCGACGCAATCGATCCCGACAGCTCCCAAAGCACGAAGTTCTCAGTATAGGCCATCACCAGACGGCCGGCCCGAACACGCTGCTGCGGGCTGAAGACGGCCTCGGCAAGGGTCGCGTGGAGTGCTTCCTCCACCGCGAGGTACTCAGCAGACCAGTCACCGGACTGTGAGAAGACACGGAACAGCCCGGGGTGGCGTTTGGCCGTGCTGCGAAAGTTCTGACTGAACGCCCGGACCCAGTCCTGCCAGATGAGCGTTGGCCCCGGAACGTCGAGCGCATCGAGGAAGAGCCGCACCAGTTCGCGCAGGAGCGCGGCGCGGTTGGGGATGTAGTGGTAGACCGCCATGGGGTCGACGCCTATCTCCGCACCCAGGCGGCGCATGCTGAAGGCGTCGGCGCCATCCCGATCAACCATGGCCGCGGCGGTCTGAATGATGTTCTGACGGCTGAGCGTGCCACGCTTGGAGATGACACCGGTTCCTGACATGGGTCCGATTTTAGCACACAAGCGGGGTCTTGGGCGCATCCAACTTGATATTTCTACGCTGTAGAGTTGTGGTGATTTCGAGACCCCCAGTGCAGCCGACGCTGCGATAAGACAGTTCCATGCCCCAGCAATCCTCCCCTTCATTGCTGACCCGGCGAACACTCCTTGCTTCCGGCGCGTCGACTGCACTTTTTCCTTCACACGCCCGTGCTGATGTTCCGGCCGATCCTGATGTCATGATCATCGGCGCGGGTGCTGCAGGGATCGGCGCAGCCAGGAAGCTCATGGCTGAAGGCAAGTCCGTGGTGGTGCTCGAGGCACGAGACAGGGTCAGCGGTCGGGCCTGGACTGAAGGAGAGACCTTTGGCGTGCCGTTCGATCACGGCTGCTCATGGATTCAGTCGGCCGAAGGTCCTGAGGTGGCGATTGAGTTTGCTCTCGGCGCGGTCGAAGCCATGGTCGGAAGCCGCGCCCGCGAGACCTTCGTGAAGGGTGCCTTGACCCAATGGGCCAATGATCCTCTGACGCTTGGTGCCTATGCCGCGCTCAGTCCTGGCGCGCAGAGTGCGCGCCAGACATTGGCCGAGCCGCTCGACGACCGCCTGTTCTTTGCCGGAGAGGCCGCGGCCGGTGCCTATTACGCAATCTGCGGCGGCGCCTGGTGGAGCGGCGAACGCGCGGCGGGCGAGGGGATGCGGGCGCTGGGCTGAACCTCAGACCTTGCCCTTGGGCAAGACCTCGTAGCCGGGTTCTTCGGGCTCGTCGTCGATCATCTCGGCGGGGAAGCCTGGCGCAAGGATTTCCGTGTCGCAGGCCTCTTCGAATCGCCTGATAATGTCATCGGACCAGGCGCGGGGTCCATAGCGGTCCTGGCCGTCCTTGAAGATCTCGATCATCAGGGGCGAGATCTCGAGCGGCACGTTGTTGCGTTCGGCGATTTCCTGGAAGAGGCCGATGTCCTTGAGCACGAGGTCCATGGTGAAGCTGATGTCGCGGCTGCCGTTGAGGATGACCTGGCTTTCGGTTTCGTGGACAAAGCTGTTGCCCGAGCTGATGCGGATCGCCTCGTAGGTCGTGTTGAGGTCGATCCCGGCCATCTTCATGGTCGTCAGAGCCTCGCAGAGCGTGAGCAGGTTGGCCGTGGCGAGATAGTTGGTCATCACCTTCAGTGCCGAGGCGCTGCCGATAGGCCCGGTGTGGAGCGCGCGTCGGCCCAGTGTGGTGAGCACCGGCAGCATGCGGTCGAAGGTGGTGCGTTCGCAGCCTGCGAAGATCGAGATGTTGCCCGTGGCCGCACGATGGCAGCCGCCGGAGACCGGGCACTCGATCGGCTCGGCCCCGGTCGCCTTGACCAGCTCTGCCAGGCGCTTCATCTCGTTTTCGTCGGTGGTGCTCATCTCCGCCCAGATCTTGCCTTCGGTGAGGCCGGCCAGAACGCCGTCCTCGGCCTCCATGACCGCGGCACTGGCGGCGGGGGAGGGCAGGCAAGTGATGATGAGGTCGCAGGTCTCGGCGATCTCCTTGGGGCTCTCGGCCCAGTGGGCACCCTGGTCGAGGAAGCGCTGCGCGGCCGCCTTGTCGAGGTCTCGGACGGTGAGGTCGAAGCCGTTGCGCAGGATTGAACCCGCCAGTTTGCCGCCGACGTTGCCGAGGCCGATGAAACCGATCTTCATGTCTGTGATTCCGTGATGGGAGGTGGACTGTCGGGTTCGAGAAAACCAGTCATGGCCGGTCGGGTGTGATTCCGAGCGGACATCATGGAGCCTGATTGCGACGCCACCTGCGTGGCCAGAAGGCCTGGAGGGACACAGCCCCCAGAACGATGGCGCCGCCGATGATCGTGAGCGTGGACGGAATCTCGACCAGAATGAGAAAAACCCACAGTGGCGACAGAACCGACTCCAGCATGGACAACACGGTCAGCTCGCCCGCGGGTATATGGCGGGCGCACAGCGTGAAGAGCCCGTTGCAGACCGCGCTGATGAAAATGCCTTGCAGGGCGCAGAGCATGAAGTCGTGCAGCGATATGTAGAAGCTGTCGATCATGGTGGCCGCCGCCCCAGCCGCGATAAGGCCCGAGAGTGCGACGGTGGGAACCATGTCCACACCCCTGCCAAGGCGGACACCCACGACGTAGAAGGCCGACAGGAAGGCGCAGGCCAGGGCCAGCAGATTGCCCAGCCAGCTTCCCACGGCAAAACCCTCACCGACCATGACGACGATGCCGATCATGGCGATCCCGGTGGCGGCGATGGTGCGGGGTGCCATGGCCTCACGCATGATCAGCCAGGCCAGACCACCGGCGAAGAACGGCGTGGCCGCGATCAGGAAGCTGATGTTGGCGATGGTGGTCCGCTCGATCGCCGCAATGAAGGTGACACTCGCGAGGCCCAGGCCGACGGCGCCCATGAGGCCGGGCCAGCCGATCGCGCGAAAGGCGCGCGCGGTGTTGATGCGATAGCGGCTGGCGACAAACAGCGTGACGGCAAACGAAAGGCACAGGCCGCGATAGAAGGTGATCTCCGGCGCGCTGGCTTCTTCGATGAAACGGATGACGAGGCCCGTCGTGCTCCAGCCTGTGGCGAGCAACAGGGCCAGCAGCACCCAAAGCAGACGGTTGTCAGTCTGGTACCAGCGCAGCACGACGACGGACACTCCACCACCGCGGGGCCGCTCCGCTGTCTCGGATCGTTCGCCCCAGCCGCCTCACGTCAGCGGCAGAGTATCTTGGTCACGAATTGATGGTCGCGTCCAGAGCCTGGATCAGCGTTCGACTTCGACCCGTGTGATACGGCCGTTGTCGCCGACAAAGACGCGTTCGACACCGCGGTGGCTGGCGCCTGCCAGCGTGATTGTGAAGTCGAACTCGACCTCGTCGTCGGGGATCGAGCGCGAGTTCTCCGGGTCACAGCAAACATCGGGATAGTCGGCGAAGAAGACCTGGTTCATGGCGAGGATTGCTTCCGCGCCATCATGGGCACCGACACCGCTAGAACGATAGGCAACATCAGGTGCGAGCATGGTGGCGATGCGGTCGACGTCATGGTCATTGGATGTATCGACGCAGGCCCTGGCAATCGCCATGCGTTCGGCGTTGTCCATGCTGATGTCCTTCAAACCTTGAGCGCCGCACCCAGACACGCGGTAGCAGACTGGAGGCCGCCGGAGCCATGGGGCAGGTCGAGCGCGATGAGTGCTGTTTCGATGGCGCCCAGCGTGCCCATGACCATCGGTGCGTTGGTGTGGCCCATATGGGCGATGCGGAAGCCCTTGCCGCCGAGGTTCTCGCCAATGGCAATGCCGACCACAACTCCGCATTGCTCACGGCAGAAGTCGAGAATGGCGGCGGCGGGTTCGGGCTCCATGCGCACCGTGGTGACGGAGTTTGAGCGTTCGGTGGCTTCGGTGATGTTGAACTCCATTGCGCCGCCTTCCGCCCAGCCGCCGACCGCCACCCGGGTGGCATCGGCAAGCAGCGTGTGTCGGCGAATGGCGTTGTCGAGCCCTTCCTCCGCGATCATGTCGAGGGATTCCCGCAGACCGAACAGCATGTGCTCGGGCGCGGTGCCGCAGTGCTTCATGTAGTGCTCGGGGCCTTCGCGCAGGGTCCAGTCCCAGTAGCGCGTTACGAGATCGGCCGATTTGTGCCGTTCGCGCGCCTTGTCGTTGGCTGCGACGAAGCTCAGGCCGGGCGGTGCCATCAGGCCCTTTTGTGAGCCCGCAACCGTGACATCGACACCCCATTTATCCATCTCGAAGGTCATGCAGCCAAGCGAGGCGATGGTGTCGACCAGGAGCAGTGCGTCGTGGCCGGCGTTGTCGATTGCACGACGCAGGGCCGGAATGTCGTTGACCACCCCAGATGCTGTATCAATTTGAACCGTCATGACGGCCTTGATCTCACCGTCGGTGTCGGCACGCAGGCGTTCCTCCAGCGCCGCGGGATCCACGGCGCGGCGCGGTCGAGACGGCATGATCTCGGGTTCGAGCCCGATGAACGAGGCCATCTCACCCCAGACCACTGCGAAGACGCCGCATTCAAGGACCAGCACCTTCTCGCCGCGCGACAGGCAGTTGGTGAGAGAGGCTTCCCAGGCACCGTGGCCGTTGGCGGCATAGATGTAGGTTTCGCCGGATGTACGGAACACCGGCTTCAAATCGGCCAGACAGCTCAGGGTCGTGTCGACCATCTCACCTGCATAGATATCGATGGCGGGGCGGTGCATGGCCGAGAGGACACGGTCGGGGACGTTTGTGGGACCCGGAATGCTGAGGAACTCGCGGCCATGGCGAACAGTCATTTGTAAGTGTCCTTTTACAATCTGAGGCGTTTCGGTAATTTGGCACGCAGCGTGTGTAGACCAAGGCCTGTTCCGCTTCGTGCCGCTTGCGGTGTATCATTTCCGTTTGGGGCGCGCGATTGCAACCGGTTCAACGCGTCGTGATGACACAGGTCGGGCGGGATCTGGTCAGTTGAGGGGAAACATCTGGTGAAGCTCGGTCTTCGCACCATTTTAATGGCGCTGTTCATGGCCGTGGCCAGCGCACCTGTTCTCATCCTGGGTGCCTGGGTGCCTGGGTGCCTGGGTGCAGACGACCGCGTTCGAACGCGAGGTCTCTGAGGTGGAAGAGCGGCATCTCCTGATCGCCCCGAACCTGACGCTCGCCCTGGAACGGTTCGCCGCCGGCCCGCAGTTTTGCCGAGAAACTTGGCGGTACATTGGGCAACCAAAGTGAGGTCGGGAGCGGCACGACCGTGACGGTGACCCTGCCCGTTAGCGTGTCCGGCGATGCGTGATCACGGTTACGGGGCCGGGTTTTTGCCACAATCAGCATAAGGTTTCGGACAGCACCTGCGTGAAGGGGTCATGACGGCGAACACGGGAGAGAGCGCCATGACCTTCAGGACCTTCACAAAGATTGCAGCCGTGGCTGCCCTGAGCATCGGCCTTCAGGCCTGTTACGCCGCGACCGGCAACGGTTACGGCCAAAGCAACATCAACTTCGGCGACGATTCCAGTCAGTGGGCCTATGACTATGAGTGCGATGACCCACGCTTCAGTGGTCCCGGCATGGCAACGGCCGGCCTGAGCAGCGCCAACGCCTATCGCGATGCGACCGATTGCCGTTCGGCCTTCAACGTGGGCCAGGTCTGGCTCGCTTCAAGCCAGAATTACAACAGCGGTTACGACAGCTACGCCTCGTCGATCAATTTCGGAGACGACAGCAGCGCCTGGTCCTACGATGGCGAGTGTGACGATCCGCGCTTCTACGGTCCCGGCATGACCACGACGCCGCTGTTGGATGAAGACCGTTATCGCGACGCCACCGATTGCCGCCGCCAGCACGAAGCGGGCCGCATCGCACTGCGCTGATCCTGAACGGATGAAGGAGCTCCGGCAAAAGGCCGGTTCTTCAAGGGAGAACGATCATGAATTCGACACTTGTCATTGGAACATTTCTGGGTGCTGCGGTGGCTCTGACCACGCCGTCCCTGGCGGACTTCGTCCAGAGTCGCAGCGCACCCGACGCTGGTTTCACGCTGGCACTCGTGGACGATGAATCTGGTGTGCGGGGCGGAGTGCGCAAACGCACCGATGACACCGGCTCGATCGAAGCTAAGACAGACATCGAGCCAGAAGCGGAGGCGGAAATCGCCTCACTGGACCCGGTGATCGTCGAGGATGCCGCTCCGACTGCCGATCTCGCCATCGACTTGGGTGACGATACGAGTATCTGGGCGCTGGATGGCCAGTGCGATGATCCCCGGTTCGTCGGTGCGGGCATGGCGATGTCCGGCTTGCTGGCAGTCGACGCCTATCACGATGCGACCGATTGCCGCCTGTTGCTTGAGGGGGAGCAGATTTCCCTGGCACAGAGTGAACCGCTGGTGCGTTGGGGCATCCAATTCGGCGACAACTCGAGCCTGTGGTCCTATGATGGCGAATGTGATGATCCGCGTTTCGAAGGCCCGGGCATGGTGCATGCGACCCCGGTCCGTGAAGACCTCTATCGCGATGCTGCCGATTGCAGCAGCCTCTATCTCGACAGACTGGTCGAGCTCGCGCCGCTCGATGACGTCGTGACGGCCCATGCGACAGAGATCGTCGTTGAAGAGCCCGTCGTGATCGTGACAGACGAGCCTGAACTGATGGCGGCTGTTATGCACGGGATCGAGTTCGGTGACGATGCCAGCCAATGGTCGAACGATGGCGAGTGCGACGATCCGCGTTTCGCCGGCCCGGGCATGACCGAAACAGTTTTGCTGGCGCAGGACACCTATCATGATGCCAGTGACTGCCTGGATGCCTACATGGCCGGCAACCTCTGGCTGGCCGACGGCGGACAGCCGAACACCTCGCAGGCCGAGGGCCAGACGCAGGCGCAGATTCTGACGGAAACGCCGGAACTGCCGCAGGCGTCGTCCCAGGCTTCGAGCGGAATCTCACTGGGTACAGACAGCAGCAAGACCGGCGTCGCCCGCAACACCGATGCCTATGATGAAATCGTCACTGCCACCATCGATTTCGGCGATGACCGCAGCCAGTGGGCCTTCGATTATGAATGCGACGATCCGCGCTTTGCGGGGCCGGGCATGACCACAACGCCCCTGCTGAACCAGGACATGTACCATGACGCAACTGATTGTCACCGCGCCTGGATCGCCGGTGACATCTGGATGCGCTGATCCCTTTTTTCTTACCTTTGTCCTCCCCAACTTGACGGCGGCCCTCGGGTCGCCGTTTTTATTTTTGGGGGTCGTGACATTTCCCCGAATCGCGCTTAGATGCGCGAAGCACTTATTGGGGAGAAGGACGACCATGGCCCAGACTTGGGACGCCATCGTGATCGGCGCAGGTATCATCGGCGCGAGTGTCGCGCGTGAGCTCGCCACCAAGGGCTTCAAGACGCTGTCGATCGACAAGCTTCCGGCGGCCAGTTACGGCTCGACCTCGAACTCCTGCGCGATCATCCGTCCCTACTACTCCACGGTCCACGGCTCCGGCGTGGCCTATGAAAGTCATTTCTACTGGTCCGACTGGGAGAATTTCTGCGGAGTCACAGACGAGCTTGGCATGGCCACGTACAACAACTGCGGCTGCCTGGTGATAAAGACCGAACACAACGATTTTCTCGAAGGCATCCTGAAGGTCATGGATGAGATCGGCTGTCCTTATGAGGAGTTGTCCCCGGAACAGGTCAAGGAACGGGTGCCGCCGATCTGCACCGACAGCTTCGATCATCCGCGCCGGACCGACGATCCGCAGTTCGGTGAGCCCCAGGGCCGGTCGGTGCGTGGTGCTGTGCTGTTTCCCCGTGGTGGCTACATCTCCGATCCGCAGCTTGCGGGTCACAACGTTCAGCGAGCTGCTGAAGCCAAGGGCGCAACCTTCCACTTTAACACCTCGGTCGTGGCGATCCGTCGCGATGGTGACCGTGTCATCGGTGTGACGCTCGACAACAGCGAGGAAATCGACGCGCCCGTCGTGGTCAATGTCGCCGGTCCGCATTCGTCGAAGATCAACGAGATGGCCGGTATTGCCGGAACGACCCGGATCACGACCCGGGCCCTGCGCCATGAGGTTGCCCATGTGCCGTCACCCGAAGGGTATGACGTCGAAAAAGACGGGTACGTCTTTTCGGACAGCGAGATCGGCGCCTATACGCGGCCAGAGACCGGCAATCACATTCTGATCGGCAGTGAGGATCCGGCCTGTGATCAGAAAGAATGGGTCGACCCCGACGAGTATCTGACCGAGTTCACGCATATGTGGACGACACTGGTTATGCGTCAGGCCCAGCGCTTCCCGGATCTCAAGATTCCCAACAGCGCACGGGGGGCGATCGATCTTTATGACGTGACCGAAGACTGGGGGCCGATCTACGACAAATCGGATCTCAAGGGCTTCTATCTCGCGATCGGAACCAGCGGAAACCAGTTCAAGAATGCACCGATTGCTGGCGAGATGATGGCTGACCTGATCGAGGCCTGCGAAAATGGCCGGGACCATGACGCCGATCCCGTGCACTTCCGTCTGAAGAACATCGACCTTGATGTCGATTTGGGCTTCTTCTCGCGCAACCGGGAAATCAACGAGAACTCCAGCTTTTCCGTGCTGGGCTGAGCACGGCCATAGCGATGAAGTCTCATGTGAAGGTGGCCGTGATCGGCGGCGGTGTTGTCGGCTGCAGTGTACTCTATCACCTTACGCGCGGTGGCTGGACCGATGTCTGCCTGATCGAGCGCTCGGAGCTGACCTCGGGCTCGACCTGGCATGCGGCCGGTGGATTCCACACGCTGAACGCCGATCCCAACATGGTGGCGCTTCAGGGCTACACGATCCGGCTCTACCGCGAACTCGAAGAGATCACGGGCATGTCCTGCGGTCTGCACCATGTCGGTGGTCTGACCATTGCCGACACGCCGGAGCGGATGGATTTCCTGAAGGCCGAGCGGGCCAAGCACCGGCACATGGGGCTCTCGACCGAGATCGTGGGGCCGGACGAGATCCGCGACATCAGCCCGATCACGAACACCGAGGGGCTGTTGGGCGCGCTTTATGACCCGCTGGACGGTCATCTCGATCCTTCGGGCACGACCCATGCCTATGCCAAGGCCGCGCGTATGGCCGGTGCGGAGATCTATCTGCGGAACCGGGTTCTGGAACTGAACCAGAAGCCGGATGATCACTGGGAGATCGTGACCGAGCAGGGAACGATCTTAGCCGAACACGTGGTCAACGCTGCGGGGCTTTGGGCGCGGGAGGTCGGCATGATGGCCGGCGTTTATCTGCCACTCCACCCGTTGGAGCATCAGTATCTCGTGACCGATGAGATTCCGGAGGTCTACGAACGTGAGAAGGAGCTGCCTCACGTCATGGACCCGACCGGTGAGAGTTACCTGCGCCAGGAAGGCAAGGGGCTCGTGATCGGCATGTACGAACAGAACTGCGAGCACTGGGCGGTCGATGGCACGCCGTGGGAGTTCGGCCACGAGCTTTTGCCCAACAAACTGGAGCGGGTTTCCGATAAGCTCGACATCGCTTTCCGCCGCTATCCGATCCTGGCCGAGGCCGGGATCAAGACCATCATCAACGGGCCCTTCACCTTCGCCGGTGACGGCAATCCGCTGGTCGGCCGTGTGCCGGGCCTGAAGGGGTTTTGGGCCTGTTGTGCCGTGATGGCGGGCTTTAGCCAGGGCGGTGGTGTCGGGCTGGCCCTCGCCGAATGGATGATCGAGGGCGAGCTCAGCCAGGACATCTTCGCGATGGATGTGGCGCGCTTCGGAAGCTACATGACGCCCGCGCTGACACGGGCCAAGACGCGGGAGAACTACCAGCGCCGCTTTGCGATCGGCTACCCCAACGAGGAACTGCCCGCAGGTCGCCCGTTCCACACGACGCCGGCCTATCCGATCTGGAAAGATCAGCGGGCCGTGTTCGGCAGCGCCTTTGGCATGGAGCACGTCAACTACTTCGCACCCGAAGGTGAGCCGTTGTGGGAGGCTCCGAGTTTCCGGCGTTCCAATGCATTCGGACCCGTGGGCGAGGAATGCCGTAATGTGCGAACCAACGTTGGAATCAACGAGTGTCACAACTTCTCGAAGTTCCGGATCGAAGGACCTGATGCCGAGGTCTGGCTCAATCGGATCATGGCCGCGCGCATGCCGAAGGAAGGCAGTCTGACACTCGCTCCGATGCTCAACGAGAAGGGCCGTCTGGTCGGCGATTTCACCGTCGCCAAGACGGGGCCGGAGAGCTTCCGGGTCAACGCGAGTTACGCCGCACAGGACTACCACATGCGCCTGCTGCTCGACCTGATGCCCGAGAATGGCGTGAGCGTCACCAATGTCTCCAGGGACCAGATCGGGTTCCAGCTTGCCGGGCCGAATGCGCGGAAGGTACTGGAGAAGGTGACGCGTTCCGACGTCTCAAACGAAGCCATGCCCTTCCGCTCCGTGCAGCGGATGAACGTCGGCCTGACCGACGCGTTGGTCTGCCGTGTGACCTACACCGGTGATCTGGGCTACGAGATGTATGTGGCGCCCCACGAACAGGCGGCCCTCTACGAAACGCTGGCTGATGCCGGCCAGGAGTTTGGCATGCGCCCCTTCGGCATGCGCGCGATGATGAGCCTGAGGCTCGAAAAGTCGTTCGGTTCCTGGCTGCGCGAATACAAGCCCGACTACACGGCCGGCGAGACCGGCCTGGACCGGTTCATCTCGTTCAAGAAGAATGAGTTCATCGGGCGCGACGCGGCCCTGAAGGAACAGGACGAGGGCGTCAAGCGCAAGCTCGTGACTTTTGTGGTCGATGCCAATGACGCCGATGTGGTGGCCGATGAGCCGATCTGGAGGGATGGCGAGGTGATCGGCTTCGTCACGTCAGGCGGATATGCGCATTTCGCCGAAACGTCTGTCGCCATCGGGTTCATCCCGACGGAGTTGATCGCCGAAGGCGCGGAGTTCGAGATCGAGATTTTGGGCGACATGCGGAAAGCGACCGTGATCACCGAACCTTTATTCGATCCTGAGGGAACACGTATGCACATGTAGGAGGCGGACGGTTTCGTCGCCCCTGCCGTTTGTACAACGATCACCGATGTGGAGTTTGGTTCCGCCATGAATCATCCGACTCTTCCCTCGTCTCTGGACCCCTGCCGCTTTTCCAGCTGGGCTGAGGACTCCTTCACGTTGCCCGCAAGCCGGTACTACGAGCCTTAGATCTTACGTCGTGAACACCAGGCCATCTTCTACAAGACCTGGTGGTATCAGGGGCACATCAGTGACCTTCCAAACCCGGTGACTACATCACAGGCGAGGTTGCCGATCAGAGCGTGCTGATCATCCGTGGACAGGATGGCGTGATCCGGGCCTTCCACAATGTCTGCGGCCACCGTGCGCACCCTCTTCTGGAGGATTCCGGGAACCGCAAGCTCATCACCTGTCCCTATCGCCAATGGTGTTACGGCTCGGACGGCAAGTTCCGCCAGGCATGCGGTCGCGACAGCCTGAAGGACTGGATTCCCGACAACGCCGACCTCAAGCCCGCACGCCGGGAGGATTACTGCGGCTTCCTGTTTGTGAACATGGACCCCGACACCCGGCCGCTCATCGACCAGGCGGCCGTGCTTCTGAAGGACATGAAGGACGCCTGTCCCCGCTTTGACGAACTGGTTCGTGCCGAGCGCTGGGAGGTCGACGTCAACGCCAACTGGAAGGCGGTGATCGACAACAACCACGAGTGCTAACACGGAGTCGCCAACCATCAGACGCTGATGGGGCTGGTGAATTATGAAGAGAAGGCCGTGTGGTCCGACGACGGCATTACGTTCAGCCACAAGGTCGAAGGGAAGAGCCTTGAGAACGAGGCCTATGCGATCAAGCCCGAAGAGGCTGAGCAGGAGAGTATGTTCGGGTTCATCTGGCCGATCCACATCCCCCTGATGTCTCCGGGTAGTATAAGTCTCGCCATGTTCCAGGTGCTGCCGACAGGCCCTGAAACCACGAGCGAACGCTGGGATTTCTACTTCACATCAACAGAGCCGACCGATCTCGAACGACGCTTTATGGATTACATCAAGACCACGCTGGTGAAAGAGGATGTAGCCCTGTGTGAAGGCGTCCAGAGAGGATTGCACTCGCTGGGCTATGAGCAGGGCCGCTTCGTCGTCGATCGCGAGCACCCGGAGTTCAGCGAACACCACGTCCACTTTTTTCAGAAGATGGTCCACGACGCGATGCGTGCGGTCTGATTCCGTCAGGCGGTCTTTTCGAACACCCAGGCCATATAGAGACTGTCGGCTTCGTTGCGGAACGCGAAGAACGGCCCATGCTCCTCGAGCTTGCGCCAACGGCCGGTGTCTTCGAGACGTTTGATTTCTTGGGGAAAGCCACCGTCTTCCATGCCGATGCCGCGCACGGTGATCACGAGATGGCCGCCGGGCTGCGTGATCCTGACTAGCTCTTCCAGGCCTGACGCCGGGGCGTGGTGAACTCCGAAGGCACCGGCCGAAGCGACCACACGGAAATGACCGTCCGCATGGTCGAGCGAATCCCCGATCGCGGCACAGACGAGATGGTCGTAGACCTCCCGTGTGCGCGCAATGTCGAGCATGCCTTGTGACAGATCGATGGCTGTAAGGTCGCGATAGCCAGCCAGCTGCAGCCATTCGCCAAGCAGACCGGTGCCCGCCCCGGCATCCAGGATCGGTCCGTCACCCAGTGCGACATGGCGAGCGACCAGAGTGGTAACAAGGCCCGGAAGTTTGTAGCCGCGACGATCCATGTCGGCGTCGTAGTCTGATGCCCAGCCGTCATAGCCTTCGCGAAGATCATCGCGGGTGCGTGCATGATAGACGCGCCCCAGGGCTTCGTCGCGGCTGAGTGTCATGCTATCTCCCCCAGCGCCTCAAGGGCCCATTTATGAAACACATGCAGGCCTGACTCCGAGAACCACGAGCCTGCACGATCAGCGATGTAGCGGCCCTGATCGTAACCATCGCTCGAAAGGCCGCGCTGCACACTTTCGACCAGAGCGATGTCTTCCTGATTGAAGATTTTGGCAAACAGCTTCAGCAACTCGTCGACATTCCCGGGGTGGCCCGGGTCGGGTTCGCAATAGACATCAACCCGCTCGTGACACCGGCCCTGGCCGTCGGGGTCCATGCGCAGCGCAATGAGATTGCGACTGCCGGGCAGGCTCAGCATGCAGAGTTTGGGCCACACGGTCCATCCGAGATAGGGCTCCTTTTCGCCCAGCGTCATGTGTACGTAGCTTGCGTGGCCGCTGTTCTGAAAGTGGTTGAAGAGGGAGTCGTGATGGCCAGGTTTGCCGCCTGACATGTCGTAGAGTGTGGAGAGACGCGGATGGGCGATCGGGATGTGATAGCCCTCCGAGGAGTTATCGACGACAACCTTCCAGTCCGCAGCGATGTCGTATTCGAGGCTAGCAACGCGCTGGTAGCCGTCGATCCCTTCCAGATGCTTGCGGATTGTGCCGCCGAAGCTGCCGCAGCCATCGTCGAAGGGGTGCGGGTCGGGATCGAGATTGACGAAGACAAGCCCGTCGGCAATGACGAGCGGCAGACGCCGCAGAGGAAAGTCCGATGTCCGGAAGTCCGGCGCGTCGTCGGTCATGCGTGCGGTCTTGAGCTTGCCCTCAAAGTCGTAGAGCGAGGCATGATAGGGGCAGGTGATGCCGACCTTGAGTTTGCCGCGGCCCTTGAGCAGTTCGTGACCACGATGCTGGCAGACATTGTAGAAAGCCCTGACCTCGCCGTCGCGGCCACGCACGGCCATGACCGGCTGATCCGCGATCGTCTCTGTCATCTAGGCGCCGGGCTCGGCGACATCGGCGAAATGACCGATGTTGATCCAGCTTTTCTTGAAGATGGCCTCGACCTCGCGCGCCTGAATCTCAGGATCGGTGTAGTAACGCGAGGGCAGGGTGAAGGACTGCGTGGCCTTATCACTGAACGGGCCGAGTTCTCCGGCGACCTTCTCATTCATAATGTGATCCCCAACGGACCGAACAGGTTTGATCTGGTCGGTACGTGACGACGATGCGGGCTTGGCGTCAACTTCCGCAGGGGCCGATATTTTTGTCACATGCGACAGCCGCATACCTGCCCTGTGGTGCTTGAGCCTTGCAATTGCGCGGTCTTTCGAGCACATAGTGCGCCAGTAGCGTTCCGCCTCCCCGGTCGACATCGGGTGACCGGCTGAACACTGACCACAAACCGCAACGGTTTGTGCATGCTGATCAGACTCAAGGCCTGCTGGCTGTCGGCATTCATCTCCATCATCGAACCCGTGTGCAGGCCTGGCTGATTCCCGTTGTAATGACGTCGGCCGCGCGACTGGTTTGAGGAGTACTGTATGTCGAAAGAAGACCTGATCGAGGCAGAAGGCGTGGTGACCGAAGTGTTGCCTGACGCCCATTTCCGTGTGGAACTCGACAACGGCCATGAAGTGATGGCCTACACATCCGGCCGTATGAGGAAGGCGCGTATCCGCGTGCTGACCGGCGACCGGGTGACCGTGGAAATGACGCCCTACGATCTGACGAAGGCGCGCATCAATTTCCGTCACAAGGACGAAAATTCGATGCCGCGCCCCGGTGGCGGAACGGGCCGACGCCCGGCCCGTGGCCGTCGCCGCTGATCCCGCGACAGCGCAACAACCTCCTCCATTTCGTGCATCGGCCGGACCGCGGGTCCGTACGCCGGTGCTGCAAGGATTCCTGTTAGATGACAACCATGACCTTTGCCGAACTCGGCCTGATGAAGCCGCTTTGCCGCGCGCTTGCCGATGAAGGCTACACCCACCCCACGCCGATCCAGGACAAGGCGATCCCAACTCTGATGCAGGGCGGTGATCTCCTGGGTATCGCCCAGACCGGTACTGGCAAGACCGCTGCCTTTGCGCTGCCCGCGCTGCAGTGGCTGGCCGAGGCTGAAGGCGCCCCGACGCCCAAGAGCGCATCCGTGCTGGTGCTGACGCCGACACGTGAGCTGGCAATCCAGATTGCCGAGAGCTTCCAGACCTACGGCCGCCACCTGAAGATCTCCTGTGTCACCATCTTCGGCGGCGTGAACCAGAACCCGCAGGTCAACAAGATGCGCCGCGGCTGCGACGTCCTCGTCGCCACGCCCGGACGTTTGCTCGACCTGATGCAGCAAGGCCATATCCGCCTCGGCGGTGTCGAGACCTTCGTGCTCGACGAGGCCGACCGCATGCTCGACATGGGCTTCATTCACGATGTGAAGAGGATCATCACGAAGCTGCCCGCCGAACGTCAGACCGTGATGTTCTCGGCCACGATGCCCGATGAGGTTTCCAAGCTGGCGGCATCGATTCTGAAGAAGCATCAGCGGGTCGAAGTCACCCCGCCGGCCACCACGGTCGAGCGGATCGAGCAGAAGATCCTGTTCGTCAACAAGGGCGACAAGATGGAGCTTCTCTACGACCTTCTGACCGAAAAGGACGTGACCCGTGCGATCGTTTTTGCCCGGACCAAGCATGGTGCAAACAAGATCGCCCAGCAGCTCGACAAGTACGGCGTCACGTCGGATGCCATCCACGGCAACAAGTCCCAGGCTGCACGCCAGCGTGCTCTGAAAGGCTTCCGTGACGGCAAGATCATGGCGCTGATCGCAACCGATATAGCGGCCCGCGGCATCGACATCGACGACATCAGCCACATCATCAACTACGACCTGCCGAACGAGCCCGAGAGCTATGTGCATCGGATCGGCCGCACGGCGCGCGCCGGGGCGGACGGCAAGGCCCTGTCGTTCTGCTGCTCGGAAGAGTTAGCCTATCTGCGTGACATCGAAAAGACGACGCGGACCACGATCGCGATCGATAGCACGCACAAGTTCCACGCCGAGCCGATTGCCGAACAGCATGCCAGCGGTGATATCCCGAAGCCGCCCAAGCAGGGCCGTGGCCAGCGTCCGCAAGGCAAGGTGTCGCGCCGTCCCCAGCGGAAGTCACGTGGTGGCGGTGGCGGCAAGCCCCATCGGGGTCGCAGCAGCGCCCCGCAGCAGCGGGCCTCCTGACCCTTCTCAGATCATCCCGGTGAGCCACCACCACGGCGGTGCGCTCACCAGGGAGAGCGGTATTCCGATCTCGATCATCAGCGCGACGAGATCAGGTTCCAGATCGTGGTCGATCGCGATGATGCTCGCCTCGAGCATGGGCGGCATGGCCATCTCGAAGATGGTCACGCGTGCGACGGGATCATGCGCAGAGCCCAGCGCGACGTAGAACAGAAGCATCGCAGCCGGTGCCAGAAGCAGGCGGTATCCCAGCCCTGTGATGAGCGGCGCCAGTCGGCCCATCAGCCGGTCGAGCCTGATCGCATAGCCTGCGGCCGCCAGTGCCAGCGGCGTGAGCGTCGCTGCGAGGCTTTGCAGCAGACCCTCCAGCCAGTCCGGACGGTCCAGATGGTTGGTCGCCAACGCGATGACGATGGCAAGGAAGGGCGGGAATGTGACGATGCGCCGCGCCACGGTGCTCCATCGAAACGTGGTGTCGCTGCAGTCGGTGGCGATCGCGATGCCCAGCACTGAAAGCGCCAGGTAGGAGTCGAAGAGGTCGATGAAAAGGACCAGCCCGGCAAACTGTGCGCCTGCATAGGCCGTCACCATGGGCAGGCCCACGAACGACGTGTTGCCCCAACCCGCAACCAGAAGCTGGGCGCCTAGGCGCTGGCGTGACCAGCCGAGCCTTCGCGACAGCGGGATCAGCAGGACCATCGCCAGCAGCACGACGAGCCATGGCGTGGCGGCAGCCAGCAACCAGTCGGTGTTGATTCCGGAAGTCCCCCGCTCAGGCGAAGCAGGACGCCGATCACCAGGCACACGACAATCAGTTCGATGGCGATAATGGGAAACGCCGCTCGGAGGCCTATGCGGTCTTCATCTGCTCTGCGTACCAGAAGGCAAAGTTCGCGACACTGGGCTCGAGTTCGGAGAACCGGCCCTGGCGCGCATAGGCCGAGGACATGCCTTCCTGCTGGCTTTCCAGAACACCCCGGTCTTCCTCAAGTGCGTCATCCATGCGTTCGTAGTAGTACGCCGCCTTGGTGTCGAAACCGTCGCTATCGATGGTTTCCTGCGGGAAGCAGACCGACATCGTGACATAACAACGGGCCGGCCCCAGTGGGCGGGCTTCGTAGACCCACATGGCCTCTGTGCCTGCCGCAAAGGTCATGGCGGGGAAGGCCCAGGTGTATCGCGTGCCGTCGCGGCTGCGGCCATCCAACCGCGGTATGGACGGCAGCGTGTGGGTCTGCTCGTCTTCCTTCAGCCCGCCGGTGCCCTTGGTCAGACCGAACTGAGTGGTGAAGGCGCCGGTGACATCGTCGGCGGGATCGGGCTCGCCGTAGATCGTGCCGAAGGTGCCGCCGTGGACATAGGGCAGGTGATAGTACTCGTTGAAGACCTCGAGGAAGAGCTTCCAGTTGCAGCCGACTTCCAGTTCGCGGCGGCGGGTTGTGACCAGGGAGTCCAGCGGCCATGGCGCATGAACGGCACTGAAGTCACCGAGCCAGGAGTCGATGCCGGCCGTGGTGTCGTCCATGCACAGGAAGGCAAAGCCGTCGCGTTCTTCGGCGCGGAAAGCCTTGAGACCGAACTCGTCGGTGTCGAAGTCGACGGCGTGACCCATGCGCGGTGCGCCCCGCAGCGCGCCGTCGAGGCCATAGGTCCAGGCGTGGAATGGGCAGGTGATACGCTGGACGGTACCGCAGCCTTCAAGCAGCTTTGCGCCGCGATGACGGCAGGTGTTGGCATAGGCGCGCAACACACCCTGCTTGTCGCGCAGCACGGCGACCGGAACACCGGCCACCTCGTTGGTACTGAAGTCACCTGGGGCTTTCCAGCGATCGGCGCGACCCAGCCCGACCCAGCCCTTGGAGAAAATCGCGGCATTCTCGGCGGCCAGCACACCGGGGTCGTGGTAAGCTGCCGGCGGCAGGGACGGCGAGCAGTCGAAGGGTGGTTTCACCTGCGAGAGGTCGTCGAGGAACCGTTGCGAGAGCATGGACATGGCGTCACCCGATGGCTGATGGCGCAACCTGCCGCAAAGTGAGGTCTCAACGCAATTGTCTCCTTGCGCGCCCGATGCAGTTCGGCTTGAGTGCGCCATCGCCTGACCGGAGCCCAGCGCATGAAGATTACCGACATTGAAACCTTTGTCGTCGGCAATCCGCCGCCCCATTTAGGTGGGCAGTATTTCGTGTTCGTGAAGCTGATGACCGACACCGGCATCGTCGGCTACGGCGAGGTCTACACGGCGACATTCTCGCCCCATGTTGTAGCGACCATGACCGAGGACATCGCCCACCGTCATGTCATCGGCATGGATCCGTTCCATATCGAGCGGATGTGGCGGCGCATGTATGCCAGCGGCTTCAGCATGCGGCCCGAACTGTCACTGGTGTCCGTGATGTCGGGGCTGGAGATGGCCTGCTGGGACATCGTGGGCAAGGCAGTTGACAAACCCGCCTATGAGCTGCTTGGCGGCAAGGTTCACGAGAAGATCCGCAGCTACACCTACATCTATCCGGAAGACGGCGACGCCACCGATGTCTATGCCGATCCCGATCTGGCGGCAGAACGAGCGGCCCGCTACGTCACCGAAGGGTTCACGGCCGTAAAGTTTGATCCGGCGGGGCCCTACAGTGCGTTTGATCCGCGCCAGCCCAGCCAGGAGCGGCTGGAACTTTCCGAACTGTTCGTGAGGCGCATCCGCGAGGCGGTGGGGACGAAAGCGGACCTTCTGTTCGGCACCCATGGCCAGTTCACGACCTCCGGTGCGATCCGCATGGCGCGCCGGCTGGAGCCCTATGACCCTTTATGGTTCGAGGAGCCGACGCCGCCAGACCGGCCCGAGGAGATGGGCAAGGTGGCGCGCGCCACGACGATCCCCATTGCGACGGGCGAGCGTCTTGCAACGAAGTACGAGTTCGCCCGCGTTCTGGAGACCGGTGCCGCTTCGATTCTGCAGATGGCCCTTGGGCGGGTCGGCGGGCTGTTGGAGGGTAAGAAGATTGCAGGCATGGCCGAAGCGCATTACGCGCAGATCGCACCGCATCTCTATTGTGGCCCGATTGAAGGTGCGGCCAACGCGCAGCTCGCGACCTGCACGCCCAACTTCCTGATCCTTGAAAGCATCTATCAGTGGGGCGGCTTCCACGCCGAGGTCCTGAAGAGCCCTATGCGCTGGGAGGAGGGTTTCGTCATCCCGTCCGATGCGCCGGGTCTGGGCGTCGAGCTCGATGAGGATGTTGCGCGGGCGCATCCCTATGAGGATACCGCGTTGCATCTGGAGATGGCGCCGGACCCTGTTGATTTCGGGTGATCACATCGACTGACATCGCCATTCTGGACCGTGACGATCCGCTCGCGGCACTGCGTGATCGATTTGTGTTGCCCGAAGGCGTGATCTATCTCGACGGTAATTCGCTGGGCCCCGCGCCCCGGGCCACGCGCGAAGAGATCACGGCCGTTGTCGAAGAGGAATGGGCGCAGGACCTGATCGCGAGCTGGAACAAGGCCGGCTGGTTCGCCCTGCCGCAGAGTCTGGGGGACAGGTTGGCGCCGCTGGTCGGGGCCCTGCCGGGAGAGCTTCTCGTTTGTGACGGCGTGTCCGCCAATCTCTTCAAGTGCCTGCACGCTGCTCTGGCTCTGCGGCCCGACCGCCATGTGCTGGTTGCCGAGGAAGCCGGCTTTCCCACCGATCTCTACATCGCCTCGGGTGTCGGCCAAAGCCACGGCGATCTGACGACACGGCTGGAAGGCCGGGGCGGAGCGGACCTGGAGAGCCTGATCGACGGCGATGTTGCGGTCGTCCTGGTCAATCACGTCGACTACAAGACCGGCGCTCTGCGCGACATGCATGCCCTGACACGGCTGGCTCACGGCAAGGGCGCGCTGGTGATCTGGGACCTCTGCCACAGCGCAGGGGTGATGCCGATCGACCTTGCGGGGTGCGGCGCGGACTTCGCCGTGGGCTGCACCTACAAGTATCTCAATGGCGGTCCCGGCGCGCCGGGCTTCCTGTATGTTGCCAGCAGCCATCATGAGGGACTGACGCAGCCGCTGACGGGATGGTGGAGCCATGCTGATCCCTTTGCCTTTTCGCCGGACTACCAGGCTGCGCCCGGTATCAAGGCGATGCTAACGGGGACCCAGCCTATTCTCTCGATGCGCGCGTTGTCGGCGGCATTGGATGTTTACGAAGACGTTGAGCTCGATGTCGTGCGGGCCAAGAGCACAGCCCTGACCGATCTATTCGTGTCCCTGATCCGCGAACGGTGCGATGGCCATGGCCTCACACTGGTCGGACCGGCTGACGCACGGGATCGCGGTAGTCATGTGTCGCTGAGCCACCCCGATGGCTTCCCGATCATGCAAGCCCTGATTGCGCACGGGGCGGTGGGTGACTTCCGCGCGCCCGATATCCTACGCTTCGGCTTCGCACCGCTCTACATCCGCTTTTGTGATGTCGAAGCCGCCGTCGAGAAACTCAAGGAGATCATGGATCAGGGTACCTGGCGCGACCCGGCCTTCACTCGCCGTTCCGTGGTCACCTGAGGCCGCGCAGAGACCAGGCGGCATGAAGCGCCAGGGTCATCAGGATGACCGCACCACCGATGAATGTCGTCTCGCCGGGGTATTCGTGGACCACGGCCCAGACCAGCAGTGGCCCGATCACGGCTTCCAGCAGAAAAAGCAGGCTCACCTCAGGCGCCGGAATGTAGCGTGCCCCGATGAACTGCAGGCCGAAGCCAAGGGGCAACATGACCAGACCCATCACGAGCAGCCAGCCAAGGTCGCCGGACGGGACCGCCACGGGCACGGACACCAGAGCAGCGATCACGGCGGTCACGATGCCGGCGAAGGCAGCGGTGGGCACCATATCGGTGACGGCGTGTTTGCGGATCAGCGTGTAGGTGAGGCCGCAGATCGCGGCCAGTGCGAGGGCCGAGAGATCGCCGTCGAGTGAGCCGCCACCGATATCGCCGCCGACGATGATGACCACGCCCACGGCCGAGCCAACCATGGCGAGCGCGGTGCGCATCGGCAGGGGTTCGCGCAGAAGCCACCAGGAGAAGGCGGCGCCGAACATGCTGCCGGTGGCGAGGATCAACAGTGTGTTGGCGGCCGTTGTGTGGGTGATCGCCCAGACGAAGGCGACGGCGGCGACGCCGAAGAGTGTGCCGATCCACAAGCCCGGGATGCCAGGTGCGATCATCGCGGCTAAGAAGCGCCCGCGGTAGATCACGGCGAGTGCGACCAGAAGGCCGACGGCAGACAGCACGCCACGCCAGAAGGCGAGCGTCCATGGATCGGTATCGATCAGACGGATCAGCAGGGCATCCGGCGTGATGACCAGCATCGCCAGAGCCGTGATCACAAGGCCTTTGGCGTGCTGCGACACGGAGAGCTCCTCAGGAACGAGGCTGTCTTATCGGCGCTTTCGCGCGAGCTGACAAAGCTGGACTGTCCAGCCGTTTGGTGAACGGAACTGGGCAAAGAAAAAGGGCCGGTGCGTATGGCACCGGCCCCAAGGCCAGGTTGGTCCAGCGCTCACAGGCCGGCGCGGACGTCCTGATAGAGAGCTTCATAGGCCTGCTCGTACTCGGGAAGCATGGCCGGGTTGAAGTAGGTGTTGGCCAGGGCCGCCGCGGGATCGCTGAAGCCGAGCTCGTCCAGACGGTCCTGCGACAGCAGGTCATAAGCCTTCAGGTTGGCGCTGCCATAGCCGTAGTTGTCGATCAGCCAGGCGCCGGACTCCGGCGAGACCCAAGCGTCGATGTAGTCGTAGACCTTGTCGAGGTCGCTCGCGTCCTTATGGATGATGAAGCCCGAACCCCAGGCGATGCTGCCTTCCTTGGGCACCATGTAGCCGACCGGCACGCCCTGGCTCTTGAGTGTCACGTAGGACTGGTTCCAGGCGTAGCCGGCGACGATCTCGCCGTTGGCGACCGCCTGCTCGAGTTCGGTCACGTCGGTCCAGTAGAAGCGGGTGAGGTCGCGCTGACGAACCAGAAGGTCTTCGACTGACCGAAGCTGTTCACTATCCATCTGCCAGATGTTGTCGTAGCCTTTCACCAGACCGGCGATCGCGACGGTGATGCCGGAATCGTCGTACCACGCCATGCGGTTGGCGTAGCGGTCATCATAAAGGATCGTCCAGCTGTTTTCCTCGAGATACTCCTCATCGATCATGTCCGTGCGGTAGATGATCGAGGTGTTGCCGTACTCAGCCGGGCAGAAGTACTGCACGCCGTCCTGTACCGCGCCATCGAGATTGCGCATCCGCGGGGCCAGGTTTTCCCAGTTGCTGATGCGGCTGGGATCGACCGGCTGGATCAGGCCAGCGTTGTAATAGCGGTGCAGCATGTAGCTGCCGGGATGGATGAAATCGAGATCGAACCCGTTGTTGATCTTCAGGAACATCTCGTCATCGGTGGCGATGTAGTTGTACTCGGGCATCTGTTCGTACTTGTCCAGATACGGGCCCATGAGTTCAGGCAGATCGTAGCCCGCCCAAGTCGCACCCATAATGTTGCCGTCGGCGCGCGCCGGACGGTTCATCATCGGATAGCTGACGATGCTCACGCCCACGGCCGCCATGGCCTGCATGAGTTCGCGCCTGTTCATGTCGCTGATACGCATAGTTCGCTCCTCCCTTGATGCGCCATGTACGACGCTTGACGTTGACATCATTAGACCTGCCGCGCTCATTGTCGATAAAGAGAACAAATGGTCGTCTTCGCGTGATCTGTTTGTCACGTGTGAGCTGGCGGTCGCTGCCATGCATGTCTAGGCTGCCGTCAGTTCGAGGAGTGCGGAGCATCGTGACGCAGGACACAAGCGAAACACTGCCGATCGCCAGCCTGGTGGCGGTGATCGGCGGGCTGACCGTTGTGGCGATGACAGCCGGCTTCAACGCGCCGCTGTTTTCCACACGTCTGGATGCGATGGGCTACTCCGACCAACTCATAGGCATCAATGCGGCAGCCAATTCGGTCGCTCCGTTCCTGATGGCGCCCCTGGCCCCGCTGATCCTGGCCCGCTACGGGCTGGCGCGGGTGATGATCGTGTCGGGCATTCTGGAGGCCATCCTGTTCCTGGCCTGTATCGTCGTGCCGGGGTTCTGGGGCTGGACGGCCATCCGCCTGATGATGGGATTCATCGCCGGTGTGAGCTGGGTGGCCGGCGAGGTATGGATCACCCAGGCCGCCACAGACGCGACCCGCGGCCGGGTGCTGGCGATCTACAACTCGTCGTTCGGGCTTGGAACGGCAGCCGGTCCCGTGTTGCTGACCTGGGCCGGACACTCCGGCCCCGCGCCGTTCTTTCTGGCGGCTGTCCTGCTGGTCGTGTCGGTTCTGCCGGTGATCTGGGCGCGGCATCTGGCACCCACCATGCATAATGACGGCAACCGGCCTTCGGTCCGGCTGTTGATGGTGCCGCTGCGCACCGCACCGGTGCCGATGATGCTGAACCTTTCCTACGCGATGGTGTTTGTCGCGATCTGGACCTTCCTGCCGGTTTATGCGGTCGACACGAACTACAGCGTTGAGCACGCCTATCTGCAGCTTTCGGTCTTCGCGATTGGCTCGATCGTGCTGCAGCTTCCGATCGGCTGGATCGTCGACCGGGGCAACAGCCGGCTCACCGGTCTGGCCTTGCTCACGGCAACCCTGATGGCTGTCGCGACTCTGGAAACCTTCGTCCAGTGGCTTTGGCTCGACTTCGCCTACTTCTTCATTCTGGGCGGCATCTCAAGCGGGCTTTATGTCGTGGCCTTGACCATCATCGGCGCGAAGTTCCGGGGACCGGCGCTGGCCGGCGCGGTCACGATCTACACCCTGATGTGGAGCCTGGGCGCGCTGATCGGTCCGCCGATTGTCGGCGAGATCAACGATCACGTCGGTCCGGCAGGCCTGACGGTGTCGCTCATCCTCTTCACTGCGGTGTTCATCCCCTTCGTGGCGCGCGACTGGTGGCGCAATCGCGTGGAGGATAGAACGTCTACCTCATGACGAACGGGTTGCCCATGGGCTCGTCCGAGGTGTTGATCCAGACGGTTTTGGGTCGGGTGTAGTCGTAGATCGCCTGGGCGCCGGACTCACGGCCGTAGCCGGAATCCTTGAAGCCGCCGAATTCGGCGATGGGTGAAACCACCCGATAGGTGTTGATCCAGACGATGCCGGCACGGATTTGTTTCTGAACACGCAGCGCACGCCCGATGTCGCGCGTGAAGATGCCCGAGGCCAGGCCATACTTCGTGTCGTTGGCCTTGGCGATGACCTCGTCCTCGTCCTTGAAACGCAGCACCGACAGAACCGGGCCAAACATTTCGGAATCGACAATCTCCATCTTCTGGTCCGGGCATTCCACGATGGTCGGTTCATAGAACCAGCCGGCGTTGAGGTGGGCCGGCTGCTTGCCGCCGTGATGGACGGTGCCGCCCTGTTCGATGGCCTTGGCCACCTGGGTTTCACAGGCATTGAGCTGGCCCAGGGTGCAGAGCGGGCCCATCTGGGTTTCCTCGGCGAGCGGGTCGCCGATCAGGATCTTCTCGGCCCGGCCGGTGAGGTCGGCGAGAAACTTATCGTGAATCTTTTCGTGGAGATAGATCCGGCTGCCGGCGACACAGCTTTGGCCCGAGGCACCGAAGATGCTCGCCATCGAACCGTTCACCGCACTTTCGAGATCCGCGTCTTCGAAGACCACCACCGGCGACTTGCCGCCCAGTTCCAGAGAGACCTCGGCGAAGTTCTCGGCCGAGTTGCGCACAATGTGGCGGGCCGTGCCGGGGCCGCCGGTAAAGCTGATGCGCGCGACCAGCGGATGGGTCGTGAGTGTGCTGCCGCAGGGGTCGCCGAAGCCGCAGACGATGTTGACGACGCCGGGCGGGAAACCGGCCTCCTCGACCAGCCTGCCGAACTCCAGCATGGCCGCCGAGGCGTGCTCGCTCGCCTTCAGCACGACCGTATTGCCGGCAGCCAGAGCCGGGCCGATCTTCACGGCGACCAGGAAAAGCTGGCTGTTCCAGGGCACCACGGCGGCGATCACGCCCAGCGGCTCGCGCGTGGTCATCGCCATCATGTCGGGCTTGTCGATGGGTAGGGTTTCGCCGGTCACCTTGTCGGCCAGTCCGGCATAGAAGTGGAAGAACTCCGCAATGTACTTGGCCTGCCAGCGGGTCTCCTTGAACATCTTGCCGGTGTCGACACATTCGGTCCGGCCGAGGTCTTCGGACTTGTCGGCCAGCAGGTCGCCCAGGTTGCGCAACAGCTTACCACGCTGGGTCGGCAGCATGTTGGCCCAGGGGCCTTCGCTGAAGGCCCGGTGCGCGGCTTTCACGGCGCGGTCGACATCGCCGGCAGTGGCCGCGGGAATCTCGGCCCAGGCCTGACCCGTGTTGGGATTGATGCTCTCGAAGGTGGCGCCGTCCTCGGCATCGACCCAGTCGCCGTCGATCAGCATCTGATAACGCGTCAGGTCAGCCATGATTGTCACTCCCCGCAGGTGTTTATTTCGTTGGCCGCATTCAACGGGGCTTGCGCCGGAAACGCAACCGGTCACAGTGGCCGGGTTGAAAGGATGCGGAGGTCGCGATGCGCGGAAGTGAGTTCGAAAAAGCTCTGACGACCGATGGCAAGCAGAGCTTCTTCTTCGAGGTTGCTGCTGGGCGGAATCGTGCGGCCGTGTGCTTGCCCGTCACGGTGATCCGCAACGGTCCGGGGCCCTGTGTCCTGTTCACCGGCGGGAACCACGGCGATGAATACGAAGGCCCCTTTGCGATCATGCGGATGATTCGCGAACTGGGTCACGATGACCTCGTGTGCGGGACCGTGATCCTGATGCCCATGCTCAACCCGCCGGCGGTGGACGCCGGCACGCGCCTTTCACCGATCGACGGCAAGAACCTCAACAGGGTCTTCCCGGGCAACCCGCGCGGCACGGTGACCGACCGTATCGCGCATCTGGTGACCAGCAGGGTGTTGCCGCCTGTCGATGTCGTCCTCGATCTGCACGCCGGTGGACGGACATCCGATATCGTGCCGAGCGTGATGATCCACAAGCTGCGCAACAAGGAGCGTCTGGCGCGGACCGTTGCTGTGATGAAAGCCTTTCGGGCGCCGGTCGGGATTCTGATCAAGGAGTTCGACAGTGAAGGCATGATTGACTCCACGGTCGAGCGCATGGGCAAGATCTTCGGCTGCTGTGAACTCGGTGGTATCGGCCGTGTGACGCCGGAGTCCGTCGATGTGACCTGGACCGGCATGACCAATGTGCTCAAGCACCTGGGCATGATGAAAGGCCGGCTGCGCACGGCACGCTGGCGCAACCGACGGCGTTCGCGTGTGCTTGAAGCGCTGACGTTCTCGCGCTACGTCGACGCACCGGTCGGGGGTCTCTACGAGCCACTCGTCGAGATCGACGAAACGGTGTCGAAGCAGCAACCGCTGGGTCGGATTCTGAGTCCGGACAATCCTGGCGGTAAACCCATCGTTTGCCGGGCGTCTGTCGATGGTGTGCTCTATCAGCATCGCGCCTTCTGTCGGATAGCCAAGGGCGACAAGCTGGCGCTTGTGGCGGAAGAAACAACCCGCTGGGACCATCTGGCGGATCAAGTTTAGGGAGGAGAAGATCGATGGCGGCCTTTGATCTCAGCGAGTACCGAGACCGTGTGCAACGGGTCAGCGCCAACATGGAGGCTGCCGGGATAGATACCCTGGTGATCCTTCTCGAGTCGCACATGAGTTGGCTGACCGGCTATGAGGGCGACTCCGATTACGTTCCGCAGGTAACGATCCTGCGCGCGGGCGATACCGATGCCCGGATCATTCTGCGGGAGATGGATCTCTACTGCGCCTATCCAACGGTCTACCTGGATCATGACCGGATCGAGTGTTACCCCGAAGACCACATCGGCACCGATGAACGGTCACCCTGGGATGTGATCGGCCGACGGATTGCCGAGATTGCCGGTGACGGACGGATCGGCGTCGAGTTCTCCGCCTCCAATTTCTCCCATGCGGATCATCAGGCTCTGGTGCGTGTTCTCGGGGATCGCGAATTGGTCGATGGCAGCCGTGTCGTGACTCAGGCCCGTGCCCGAAAGTCCGACGCCGAGCTTGGCTACATGCGGCAGTCCGCCGCGATCGTTGATCGGGCCTTGCAGAACGGCATCGACCTGATCGCGGAAGGCGTGCGCCAGTGCGATGTCGCCGCGCGAATCACCCATGACCTGATTGCCGGAACCCCTGAGTGCGGCGGTGGGCCCAACCGTCCCGTCACCATGCCGACCGGACCGGGTGTCGCCCAGGCGCCGCATCTGAAATGGACCGATGCACCCTTCCGTCAGGGTGACCAGACCGACTTCGAGACCGCCGCCTTTGTCCACCGCTACGCCTGTGCCTTGTCGCGCACGTCGGTGGTGGGCCCACCATCCGACCGTCTGTTGCATGTCCACAACGCGGTTCTGGAAGGATTCCATGCCGCGCTGGAAACGATCCGGCCGGGTGTCACGTGTGGAGATGTCCATCGCGGATTTTCCCGCGCGTTCTTGCCCCATGGCGTTCGCAAGAAATCGCGCATCGGCTATTCGATCGGGGTCGATTGGTCGGATCTCTGCTTCAGCCTGCAGGATGACGACGAGACCGTGCTGGAGACCAACCACACCATGCATCTGATCATCGGCATCTGGGAGAAGGAGGATGCCTACGTCTTCAGTGAGACGATCCGGGTCGGTCAGGACAAGGGCGAAAGTTTTTCGAACATGCCGCGAGAACTGTTCGTGCGGTAAGTGACCACAAGGTTGATGAATGAGGAAGACTTAGGAATGAGCGGCAAGAAGGAAGTGATCGGAGGCCCCCTGGTGATCAACGGGCGAACGCTCTCGTTGTCACGTGCGATCCGTTCCGGCGACATGGTCTATCTGACCGGTCAGGTGCCCATGAAGGACGGAGCACCGTTGACAGAAGGCACCATCGAAGACCAGACCCGTGTCACAATCGAAATGATCCGCGACACGCTGGCCGAAGCCGGCTGTGAGCTCGATGATGTCGTCAAGGCGATGGTCTGGCTGCGCGACCGGGCCGACTTCCCGGGCTTCAACGAGGTCTATTCCGAGTACTTCCCGTCGGAGCCGCCGGCGCGGTCCGCGGTGATCTCGGAGCTGCTCGTGGACGTCCGGATCGAGATCGAGGTCGTGGCCTACAAGCCGCAGTAACGCAGCCATGGCCGACGCCACTCCACGATCAACGGGACGGCGCCAGCATCGCCGCCGTGGCGCGGCCATGGTGCAAAGGCCCTGGGGCCAGCCGCGCCTCCGCGGTTGCTTCATCGAGCCGTTGTCGACCGATGAACTAGAATCGATCCATGAAACCTCGCTCCGAATTTTGAGCGAGATCGGCATCTCGTTTCACGACGAAGAGGCCCTCGGGCTCTTCCGGGACGCGGGCGTGCTGATCGATGGTGAGACGCATACCGTTCGCCTGGGTCGCGAGATTGTCGAGCAAGCACTGAACAGGGCGCCGTCGTCGTTCCGGATCGCGTCGTGGAACCCGGATCGCGAACTGGTCATCGGTGACGGTGCCATGGCCAACACCACCGTGCTGGGGCCGCCTCACTGCAGCGATCTCGAACGCGGCAGACGGCCCGGTAGGCTTGACGATTTCAGCGACTTCGTGCGCCTGGGTCACCACTTCAACGTCATTCACATGATGGGCGGATCGCCCGTCGAGCCGATGGATATCGATGTTCCGGTCCGCCACCTAGAATCGACCCGCGCCATGCTACGCCTGACCGACAAGGTGCCTTACGTCTTCTGCCATCCGCGGCAACGCATTCACGATGTGCTCGACATGATTGCCATCGCCAAGGGCACGACCCGTGAACGGCTGGAGACCTCGACCTATGCGATCATCAACTCCAACTCGCCGCTGCAGTACGACAGCCCTATGGCCGGCGGGATCATCGAGCTGGCGCGCCACAACCAACCGGTTCTGTTGACGCCGTTCTCGTTGGCCGGTGCAACCATGCCTGTCGCGCTCGCCGGTGCGATCGCGATGTCCAATGCAGAAATGCTGGCGGCTCTCAGCTTGTCGCAACTGGCCAGACCAGGTGCACCGTTCGTGACGGCGGCTAGGACGCTGAATGTCGACATGAAGACCGGTGCGCCGGCCTTCGGTTCGCCGGAAGGAAACAAGGCGATCCATGTCGGCGGTCAACTTGCCCGGCGCTATGGCCTGCCGTTCCGGGGATCGAACTTCACGTCGTCCAATGCGCCGGACTTTCAGGCCGGTGCCGAATCTCAGGGCACGCTCTGGAGTGCCGTGACCTCGGGCGCCAACATCGTGATGCACGCAGCAGGCTGGCTTGAAGGGGGGTCTCTGTGCGTCGTTCGAGAAGTTCGTGCTGGATGTCGATCTGCTGCAGGCGATGGCAGCCTATCTTGAGCCGATCAATGTGTCGGACCGGACGCTTGCGATCGAGGAGATCGCGGAGGTCGGCCCGGGCGGACACTTCTTCGGAACCGAGGCCACCCTAGCCGACTACGAAGGAGCCTTCTACAACCCGATGGTGGCTTCGACCCAGAACCATGGCGCCTGGGAAGAAGCGGGGTCGCAGGATGCGGTACAGAGGGCGCACAGGCTCTACAAACAGGCACTTGATGCGTATGAACAACCGGCCATGCCCGGGGATCGGGCCGAGGCGCTCGATGACTTTGTTGCGCGGCGCATTGCCGAAGGTGGCGCGCCGATTGCCTGAGCGTCCATACTGGCACGCAAGATACGTTGAAAAGGCCCGCTGATGGATGTGATCTTTCGTTGCCCGCCGGAGCTGGAGCCGATCCTGCCCAAGCCAGTGCCGGCCAAGAAGGCGATGCCCGACTGGCTGAAGAGGATGCCGACGAAGGTCGCGGCCGGTGACTTGGGGCTGGAACTTCAGACCGTCAAGCAGTGCCCGCGCCGCTGATCAGGCTGTTTGCTCTGGAGGGCACGTCATGAAGATTTATCCCACCATTGAAATCATGGGCGGCAAAGCGGTGAACCGCGTCGACGGTCGGCACGAAACCCCCGAGGCGTTCGAGATGGCCCCGCTGGAGGCTGCCAGGGCCTTTGCCGCCGCAGGCGCCGAGTGTCTGCATATCGTTGATGTCGACGGCACGCTGCAGGGTGGGCGTCACAACTCCGATATGATTTATGAGATCATCGACAACGTGGCCGTGCCGGTTCAGGTGGCCGGTGGCATCCGGACAACGTCGGCAGCGCCTTGTTCGGCGGTCAGGTCGACCTGAAGGAGGCGATCGCGACAGCCTCAGCGAGCTACACGCCCGCTCGGTTCGTTTAGCGCGATCTCGTCTAGCGGGCTTCCTCGACCAGCCAGTTGCGAAACGCCACTGCGGCTTCTGAAAGCTCCGAACCCGGTGGCGTGACCAGATGCACCGCACGCCCCTTCCGGAGCGCTGGGCCAATCGGCTGGATCAGCTGACCGCGCTGCAGCAGCACGTCGACGATACGTGAGAAACCCAGCGCGATGCCTTGGCCGTCGAGTGCCGCCTGAATCACGTTGGCATAGGAATCGAAGCCCAGAATGCTGGGCGAGCGCACTGGCGTGACGCCGGCGCCGGACAACCACCAGCTCCAGTCCTCATTGGAGTGAGCGGGGCCGTCGAGGTTGAGCAACGTGTGGTTCAGCAGATCGTCGGGCGCTGTGAGGGGGCCACGATCTTCCAGATACGTGGTGGAGCAGACCGGGAAGGTCTCCGTGGCGAAGAGCTCCGTGCTGTCCTGTCCGGACCAGTCCCCGAGGCCATAGCGCAGGCCAAGATCGATCCCCTCGCGGTGCATATCGAGCGGAAGGTCGGATGCGCGGAGGCGGATCTCGATGTCGGGATGACGTTCGCGGAAGGCAGGCAGGCGCGGCGTCAGCCAGAACGATGCGATCGCAATGGTTGCCATGACGGTCACCCGTGACGAGGCGCCGGTGTTGCGCAGCGAATCTGTTGCCTTGGCGATGGATCCCAGGCCTGATGCCACGACCTCCTGAAAGGCCTGACCGTCCGCCGTGAGTTCGACGGCCCGATGAACGCGCACGAAGAGGCTGGTACCGAGGTGTTCTTCCAGGGCGTGCACCTGGCGGCTGACCGCCTCGCGCGTCACCAGAAGTTCCTCGGCCGCGCGGGTCATGCTACCATGGCGCGCGACGGCCTCGAAGGCGACGAGGCTGTTGAGCGGGGGTAGGTGCTGACGCAGATTTGCCATGACCGAATTGTTACGCCAAAGCGCTCCGCGGGCAATGTTGATCGATGGGGTGATGACCCCGGCCGCGCGGTGATGCTAGAGCGCGGCACACGACACGCTTCAAACACAGCACCAGTGAGATCCGAGATGGCCCGCAAAGCTCCTGAAGACGTCCGCAACATCACCTGCCTGGGCGCCGGCCCGATCGGCGGCGGCTGGGCCGCCTACTTCCTGTCGCGAGGGTACGACGTAACGTCCTGGGTCCACGATGCGTCCGAAGAGCTGAAGCTGCGTGGCCTGGTCGATGCCGCTTGGGAGGCGCTGACAGAGCTGGGCCTTGCTGACGGTGCGTCGCGAGACCGCTGGACCATCACCACCGACATGGCTGCAGCGGTGGCCGAGGCGGATTTCGTGCAGGAGAGCGTGCCCGAAAGCCTTGAGCTCAAACAGTCGGTCTATGCCGAACTGGGCGCGTTGGTGCCGGACGGTGTCGTGATCTGTTCGTCGACCTCCGGGCTCTCGATCACCGACATCCAGGCCAAGTGCCCGACCCCGGAACGAACCGTCACCGGCCATCCCTTCAACCCGCCCTATCTGATGCCGCTGGTCGAAATCGTCGGAGGCGAGAAATCCGATGCCGATGCGGTCGCCTGGACCGGCGCCTTCTTCAAGCAGGCGGGCAAGGCGCCGCTGGTGATGGACCGCGAGGTGCCCGGGTTTGTCGCCACGCGCCTGCAGGAAGCGATCTGGCGCGAGGCCCTGCACATGGTCAACGAAGGCGAGGCCACGGTCGAACAGATCGACATCGCCGTGACCAATGGCCCGGGCCCCCGCTGGGCGCTGATGGGGCCGTGTATGGTCTATCACGTCGGTGGCGGCGAGGGCGGTATGCGCTACTGCCTGGAGCAGTTCGGCCCCGCGCTGAAGTTCCCCTGGACCCGCCTGATCGCGCCAGAGCTGACGGACGAGTTGACCGAAAAGATGGTTGAAGGCAGCGAGGAGGCAGCTGGTGGCGCAGACTTCCTGACCATGACGCGCAAGATGAACGATGGCCTGGTGAAGGTGCTCAAGGCTCGACGCGAGGCCGGATTCGACTGACCGGTCGCGGCCTTTCCCCACGGCGGGCTGCGTGGCACGGTGCCCGCAACAGGGAGAGACCATGACCGAGCAGCAGACTCACGGCCGGAATGTCAGCAAGGCGTTTCTGGAAGACCGGGCGAAATTCATCCGGCTCGAGACCGTCAGGCTGACGAAAATCGCCGGTGCCGGGCACTACTCCAGCACGTTCTCGGCGGCCGAACTCCTGGCCACGCTTTACTATGCCCAAATGCGCCTCGATCCTGCCGAGCCCGACTGGCCGGACCGCGATCGCTTCGTGCTCTCGAAGGGACATATTGCGATCGGGCTCTATCCTGTTCTCGCCGATCTCGGTTACTTCGACGCTGCGCTGCTCGACGACTACACCCGGCTGGGCAGCGCTTTCGGTGACCATCCCGATATGAAGAAGATCCCGGGTTGCGACTTCAGCTCCGGCTCGCTGGGACACGGTCTGTCGGTCTGCCTGGGCATGGCACTTGCGGCTCGGGCCGAACAGCGTGACTACCGGGTCTACTGCATGCTGGGAGACGGTGAACTGAACGAGGGCCAGGTCTGGGAAGCCGCCATGGCCGCCGGTCACTTCGGCACCCAGAATCTGGTGGCGATTGTCGACCGTAACCGGCTGCAGATCGACGGCGCCACCGAAGATATTATGTCGGTCGAGCCGATCGACGAGCGCTTTGCGTCCTTCGGCTGGGATGTGCAGCGGATCGATGGTCATGACACCGACGCCATCCTTCAGGCCTTTGACGAGATGCCCCGGGGCGCCCAGGGCAAACCGCAATGCATCGTGGCCGACACCATCAAGGGGCGCGGGGTGGCGATGATGGAACTGGCGTTGAACTGGCATGTCGGCAACCTGGTGGGCCGCGACTACGACGCGGTGATCGAGGAGCTGCAGGCCGGCCTCAAGCCCGTCAGCGCGACCGAGGTGCAGTCATGAGCAGCGACGACGGCGCGGCCCTTTCCGGCCTCTTCACAGGTGTCACCGATCTGAGTGAAAGCGAGTCAGTCAAGGGCACCCCGGCATCCCGTCTTCCGGCGTTTGTTCTGGGTGAGGAGCTGGCCGACCTGGCCGATCACGATTCGCGCATCGTGGTGCTGACCGCCGACCTCGCCAGCGCCAACCGAACCACCGAGTTCCAGGCCCGTCACCCGGACCGTTTTTTCGATTTCGGGATCGCCGAAAAGAACATGCTGACCGCGGCCGCCGGCATGGCGTCGTGCGGGCAGATCCCGTTCGCGGCCACCTTCGCGGCCTTCTGCGCCATCCTCGGCGCCGAACAGATTCGCACCGACATGGCCTACACCGGTATGCCGGTGCGGGTGCTGGGCCATCATTCCGGCATGTCGATGGGGTTTTACGGCACCAGCCATCATGCCCTGGAGGATCTCGGCATGATGCGGCCGATCGCGGGCCTGACCGTGGTCTGCACCACCGACGCCAACCATCTGCGCGCCGTCCTGCGGGCGTCGCTCGACCATCCACTGCCGATGTACATCCGCATGGGTCGGGGGCGTGATCCCGAGGTCTACAGTGAGGTGCCGGAGATCGAGGTCGGCAGGGCGATCCGGTTGCGGGAAGGGCGCGACCTCACGATTATCGCGACGGGTGCGCAGGTTCATGCCGCGCTTGCTGCAGCGGATGATCTCGCGGGCCAGGGTATCGAGGCGCGCGTGGTCGACATGCACACGATCAAGCCTCTCGATGACGCCGAGGTACGCGCTGCTGCAGCGGAGACTGGCGCGGTGCTCACCGTCGAGGAACACAACATCATCGGCGGTCTGGGCAGTGCCGTGGCCGAGGTTCTGGTTGAGTGTGAGCGTGTGTCGTTCCGCCGTCACGGGATCGAGGACGTGTATGCTCTGATCGGCCCGCCGGCGGCTCTCTACACCCACTACCGGCTCGACGCGCCGGGTGTGCGGGATGTGGCTCTGGAACTGCTGGGTAGAGCCTGATTCTCACCATGCCCAACGACCTCCGTCTCGAAGACGTCCTGGCGTCGATGGATCAGGTGCTGAAGGCGCAGGCGCGGATCTACATGCAGCTGGCGCGCGAGGCGACCGAGCGGTTCGGGCGCGACGGCGAGCGCAGCGTCAGGCTGCGTTTGCGCGCCTATGGCCTTTGCCGGGGCCGTGAGATGCAGGAAGCCCATTACGCAGCCGGCCATCCCATCAACATGGAGACGCTGATGCGCTGCTGGGACAACGCCAGCGTCTATGTCGCCAAGGACACGATCATCGGCGAGGGCCGCTACAGCCCCCGCGATGTCGAGTTCAACACCTCACATTGCCCGACTGCCGAGGCGTGGAAAGAGGTGGACTTCCATCACATGGGCCACTGGTATTGTGACGAGTTCCATCAGGCTGCCGCTCGGACCTAGCACCCCGACGGCAACGTCACGATCCACGGGAACCTGATGAAGGGTGACGGCCACTGCCATTTCCGCTGGCTGATGACGCCCGATGCCCCCGACCTTGATCTCGGCAAGGCGACCGAGTTGGGCGAGAGTCTGGCCGACGACTATGTTGCGGTGAGTGAGATCGAAGGGGCGTGGAAGGCGCTCAAGCGCAGCAACCGTTTACTTGCGGGGCACTTTTTCACTTGCGCGATTCCGATGATCGAACGCCATGGCGATGAGGGCCGAGAGGCTGTTGTGGCGGCACTGGAGAGCTGGGGCGCCGAACGGGACCGCAAGCTGCGCGACCGGCACGAAGCTAAGAGCGGCGGGATCAGTCTGGAGCGGTTCGTGCGGGAACACGACCTTCCGGAACGGATCATATGGCCTCTGCGAGAGATTGAGATGTCAGAGAACCACGTGGTCGTCGAGTTCGAAGACACGTCGCAGGACCAGGCCTTCGAAGATCATCAGCATCGGGACCTAGGGCGACTCTGGTACGAAGCGTCTTATCCGGCGATGGCGGCGGATTACATGCCCGGCACCACGGCGGTCTGGTCTGCCTTGCGGTCGCGCGGCGACGAAACCAATCGCCTGGAATTGACACGCACTGTGTGACCTCAGGCGCTGGGCACCTCGACCAGCGTGAAAATATTCCCGACGGGGTGGTTGATGTGGGCGAGCATGTCCGATGTCGCCGACGGCGAAGGATGCGCTGACGAATCGGCCGACCAGACTCGCATTCTCTGAATCAGACGGATCAACCTGCTCGATGATAAGGTCGGCGCTGCCGGTGCGGTCGATGCGGAAGTCATCGCTGGTATGAACGGTTTCGTAGCCAAGGGCATCATAGAACGGGCCCATGGCGTCGAGGTCATACACAAACACACGCTCGGCGTAGATCGGGCCAGGGGGCATGGTCATTCTCCAGCTGTTGCACCGCATTGTGCCGCGCGCATGTCGGCACGTGTATCTCTTGACGTCGGGCAGACTCCCGGCGACAAGCGATCCCGACCGGAGGATCACCATGAGCGACGCCATTCCCGCCGACCTCGAAGCCCTGTTCACGGACACGTCTGACCCCGATGCGCTGATCGGCGCGTTGATGGAAGTCTACGGCAAGGCGGTCAGTGCCGACCGTTGCCTGATGTTCCTCTATGAGCCGAGCCGCGGACTGTCACGCTGCACCCACGCCTGGCAGGCCCGTGACGAGTGGGCGCTGGAACGCCGGGTCGAGGCCTGGGAGCCTCTGCCTGAAGGCCTAGCCGAGGAAGATCCCATGTTCGCGATGGCGCTCCACAATCCCGAAGCGCTCTACATCGACAACGTGCTGACCGCCGATCAGAAGCTGGTCAACGGGCCCTACGAACTCGAGAACTTCAAACACCATTCGCTGGTCCATGCGCCGCTGCTTGAAGACGGCACGCTCTACGGCATCCTGGAGCCCTGTACGATGGCTGCGCCGCGCAGCTGGACCGACCACGACAAGGCCGTGACGGGCTGGACCCAGGAGCGTCTGCTCCCTGTGGCCAAGCGTTATATCGCGGCTAACTGCCCATGAAGAGACCAAGGCACACAGCAAGATACGCTTACCACGGAGGATTCCATGAACACTGATGTCATCATCACCTGCGCCGTCACCGGTGCAGGTGACACGACCGGCAAATCGAACAAGGTGCCGGTTACGCCGCGCCAGATCGCCGATGCCGCGATCGAGGCGGCCAATGCCGGTGCGGCCGTCACCCACATCCATGTGCGCGACCCCGAGACGGGCAAGGGCTCGCGCGATCCCGGTCTCTTCGAGGAGACTGTGAACTTGATCAAGCAGGACGGCGTGAACGTCATCCTGAACCTGACCGCCGGCATGGGCGGCGACTTCAATCCGGCCGACGACGGCACGGCCGGACCCGGCAGCGATCTGATCGGACCCAAGGAACGCCTTGAGCATGTCCGCCGCATCATGCCTGAGATCTGCACGCTCGACTGCGGCTCGATCAACTTCGGCAACGGCAACGAAACCTACATCAACCCCGCGTCCTGGTGCCGCGAGATGGCCACAGAGATCAAGGATCTGGGTGTGAAGCCGGAGATCGAGGTGTTCGATCTGGGGCAGGTTCGTCTGGCTCACGCGATGTACGACGAAGGCCTGCTGGCCGATCCCGCGCTGTTCCAGGTCTGCCTGGGCATTCCCTGGGGCGCGGGTGCTGACACCCGATCGATGATGGCGATGGCCGACGGCCTGCCCAAGACCGCCAACTGGGCCGGATTCGGCATCAGCCGGATGCAGATGCCGATGGTGGCCCAGGCCATGCTGCTGGGCGGCAACGTCCGCGTCGGTCTGGAAGACAACATCTACCTCGATCGTGGCGTTCTGTCCTCGAACGGCGATCTGGTGGAGCGTGCCACCCAGATCATCGAACGCATGGGCGGCCGCGTGGTCGGCCCCGATGAGGCCCGCGAGACGCTTGGCCTGAACTGACCGCAGTTTTTCGGCGCTGATGGCGGCCCTGCCCCGGAAACCGGGTGGGGCCGCTGCTTTTCGCGTGATCCTGAGGTTATGGGAAAACGAGTCGATTGCCCCTTTACCAAGACGTGCTGCAGAGTGGTAATGCGGAACCTTCAGGCGTGGGAGCAACAACCATGAAGTTCAGCCTTTCGATCGACCTTTCGCGTGGCAATCCGTCCGTCGACATTCGCGAGGTCGCGAAGAACACGATGGAACTCGTCCAGATGGCCGATGCGGGCGGTTTTGAAATAGTCTGGGCTGCCGAACACCATGCCATCGAAATGACCATCGCACCGAACCCGTTCCAGCTTTTGGCCTGGTTCGGCGGCAACACCGACAACATCCGCCTGGGCGTGGCCGTCGTGCAGGCGCCTTATTGGCATCCGATCAAGGTGGCCGGCGAGGCAGGTCTGCTGGATCTGATGTCCGGCGGACGCCTGGAACTAGGTCTGGGTCGCGGTGCCTACCAGCGCGAGTTCAACCGTATGGCCGGTGGCATGGACCAGCACAAGGGTGTGGCCTACATGCAGGAGATGCTGCCGGTGCTGAAGCATCTGTGGGCTGGTGACTACGCCCATGACGGTGAGTTTTGGCAGTTTCCGGCCTCGACCGCCTGCCCCAAACCGCTGCAGAAGCCACATCCCCCGCTCTGGGTCGCGGCGCGTCATCCCTCAACCTATGACTGGGCATTGCAGGAAGGCTGCAACATCATGTCTTGGGCGCTCACCCGTCCGTTCAATGAGGTCGAAAAGTACAAACAGCAGTTCGAGGAAGCTCTCGAGCGTGCGCCGGGCGTGGAACGCCCCCGCTTCCTGACCATGCGCCACTCGGCCGTCTATGCCGACGCCGAGGAAGGCTGGCGCCCGTTCACCGACGCCATGAAGACCTCGGGCCGCCAGTTCGAGAGCCTGTTCAAGGAACTGGGCGAGATCAAAAACGGCTTTGCCGAGATGCCCGATGAGTCGACGTTCGACAACAGCGACGAGTACGACCCTCAGATGCTGAAGGCCAACCTGATGTTCGGCACGCCCGACGAGGTGATCAAGAAGCTCCGCGCCTATGAGGCGCTCGGCGTCGACAACTTCCTTTACCGCTGCTGCACGGGCCTCGCCATGAAGCACCAGCGCGAGTCCCTGCGCCTGTTCATCGAAGAGGTCATGCCCGCGTTTGAAGGCTCCCGCTACGTGCCGATGGCTGCGGAGTAGTGTTCGAGCGGGCCGTCCGCCAATCTTCTGATTGCGCCGCGCAACAAATGCTGTTGATCATGGCCGGTCCCCGGAGTTCTGGGGCCGGCCATGGCATTTTGAGTGTCGATTTTGAGCAATGAATCTTGCCGTTTGCGCTTTTGGTTGCGTTGACTGCTGCTGGTTCGTTGGGCACGCAACTTGTTACGCCCGTTTTGCTCGGCCTCGCGACAGCCTTTGAGGCAAGTCAGGGGCAGGCGGTGATTGCCATGGCGCTGTTCTTGGCGGGATTGGGTGCGGGGCAGCTTTTCTATGGTCCGCTTTCGGACCGTTATGGACGACGGAAGGTGCTGCTTGTCGGCCTTGCCGTGTTTGTGCTTACCAGTCTGGTCGTGTGTTTCAGCCAGAACCTGGAAACGCTGCTTTCCGGCCGTCTGCTGCAGGGTTTGGGTGCGGCCACTGGAATTCCCATCGCCCGGGCGATCCTGCGCGACTGCCACGGCCCGGGAAAGACGGCCGGGCGGCTCGGCTTCCTCAAAGCCGCGATGATCCTTGTGACGATGCTGGCGCCACCGCCGGGCGGCTGGCTCGAGGCGGCTTGGGGCTGACGTGCGGCCTTCTCCGGGCTGATTGGGGTTTCGGTCGTTCTGCTACTCTGGGTCGGTATGGTCTACGTGAGACAAGTTGCGAGCAGCGCGACACAAGTCTCGCCCGTCACGTGCGCGACTCGGTTGCACTGCTCGCCATGCGGACCTTCCTCGGTCACGCACTTCAGGTGTCCTTCAGTTCGGCCGCGTTCTTTTGTCTTCTGGGTGCCACCGTCCTCGCATTCGGGGTGTCCCGTTTGTCCTCTCATCAGCCGGCGTCGTCCGTATCGTCCTGATTGGATGTGGTGTCAGCCTGCTTACTGTCATCAACCGATTGATCTTCCAAGCTTTCCGCGGTGATCGCCGAGGCCGACGTGTTGAGGCTGCCCACTCCCCAAGCGCCCCACACAAGTGTCTAATTCTCGAGAATGCGAGGCAATATCGGCAGCGTGGTGATGGACGACAAACCTCGCTAGTCTCAGAACCGTCTTTCAGGGGAGCTGTATTGATGAGCAACACGTGGCGCTGGCCGATTGATCATGTCCACCATATCTCCGGCACGGCCGGACCGCTGACCTTTGTCGGTGGCGGCGGCGATTTCGATTCTGACGGGGCGATCCGGAACCCCGGCGGCTTGGATGCACAGATCGAAGGTGCGGTGGCGAACATCTCCGAAGGCCTGGTGGCCGAAAGCTGCACACTCGATGATGTGGTGAGGCTCAAGGCGTTTCACACGACCGACAGCGACGATTGGGAGATCATCGGGAAGATCGCGGCGCATTTTCCGCAAGAGCCGATGCCCGCTATCAGCGTGGTGCCCGAACCGCTCCAGCCGTTCGATGGTCAGGTCATCCAGATTCAGGCAATCGCCCAGCGCCACTGGCGGCAGGTCAGCGACATCAGGGTTGCGACACGTCCGGTGCCGCCGGCCCATCAGGGCCTGTTCGGTGGCCGTGATGTCACCGGCGGTTTGCGCGCGGGAGAGTTCATCGCGGTCGCCAACCGAACGGCCGAGGATGCCGAGGGCCGGATTGCCGATCCTGCAAACGGTGTCGCCCAGAGCCACACGATCATGGGCTACCACGAGGAAACGCTCGCCAAGCTCGGTGCGACGACCCAGGACAGTGTGAAGATGGAGGGTTACTACTTCGGCGACAGCCACGACGACTGGGCACCACTCGCCCAGGCGCGCGCCAGCCACTTTGCCGAGCCGGGCCCGCCGGCCACCGTGGTCCCATGCCAGCGCCTGAATCCCGAGGGTGCGGTGACCAAGATCGAGGTCATGGCCATGCGCGAGGAATGGAATGGCTTCGACAAGTACATTCCGCGCAGCGATTCCTGGCCCAAGCGGGTGTGGGACTGGTCGATCCCGCTGCCCTACCGCCAGGGCATCCTGCTGCGCGACATGATCTGGCTGGGCGGTCAGGTGCCAAGCGAGCCGTTCTCGAATACCCGCGCGCGGATGCTGCCGGGCGATCTGGTCGGACAGACCCGCATGACCATGTCCTATATCGAAGACATCATGCGCGGCTTCGATCGCCGCCCTGCCGACTTGAAGTTGATGGTCTGCTACTTCACCTGTGCGGAAGGCGAGGCGACCACCCGTCTCTTCCTTGACACCGTGGCGCAATGTGTCGGCGGCGCGCTGCCCCCGACCACGCTGGTCGCAAAACCCCAGATGCACTCGGTCGAGAACACCGTCGAGATCTGGGGAGTGGCGCAGGTGTGAGCGCCTACCACGACCATTTTCCTGCCGTGCGTGTGATCATCGGCGTGATCCACCTGCCACCGTTGCTGGGGTATCCTGACTCTCCGGGGCTTGAAGCATGTATCGACAAGGCGCTGTCCGATCTCGCGGCGCTGAAGGCGGGCGGGGCCCATGGTGCGTTGGTTAAAAACGAGTACGACCGGCCGCATGCGCTGCTGGCGGCACGCGAAACCATGGCCTGCATGACCCGGATCACACGAGAGGTCGTTGCGGCGGCAGAGAACTGTGTCGTCGGCGTCGAAATCCTGATCAATGACCCCGAGGCGTCGCTGGCTGTGGCCCAGTCGGCGGAACCTGCGGGCCTGCCGTGTTCGTGGCCGACATGGCTTGCGAGATCGAGCAGGGCCTGCTTGGCGAAGTGGTTGACCATGCCGGGATTGGCACCGTGGGTCACGATGGCCGTGGGACCTTTCGGGTTCCAACCTTCGCGTGCCTGTTTTCGTGTCTGCTGGTGCGAGTGATACTCGGTTCGCTCGGCGATCGGCACCTCGGCATTGCCGATCTGGTCGTCCCAGACCTCAAGCGCAGTGTCGACATAAAGCACCCCATGGCGGTGGCACCAGTCCATCACCGGCAGGGAGTCGATCCCGACCGAAAGGTTAATCAGGAGATCGCCGTTACCGAGGCTTTCGCTCAGAAGCGAATCCAGGTTGTCGCGGGCCATCGTCCGTTGCCGGAACACGAGGCCTTCGTTGATGTCGGCCGCCAGACGCTCGGATCGGTCGAGACTGTCGATCACCGTGAAGCGATCGGCCGGCAGCCCGGTGAGCTGGCGGATCATCGGCAGAGCGCATTTGGCAACGGTGCCGCAGCCCAGGAACACGATGCGGCCGGCAAAGGAAAAATCGTTCGGCATGGCGGTTCAATTAGATGAAAAGGGGCCGCTCCATAGCGCAACTGACGCTGTGGTGTCATGACGGGGCACACAGTTTCGCGAGGCCTGTGTCATGGCCATTGATGGCGTGGCCTGCTACATCATCTAGCAGTGTAGACGGTGTCTATTCCTGAGGGGTTGGAAATGAAGGCGTCTGATATGTTTGTGCGTTGTCTCGAGGCCGAAGGCGTTGAGCATATCTTTGGAGTGCCCGGCGAAGAAAACGCTGATTTCATGATGTCGCTGGAAAACAGCGACATTGAGTTCGTGCTGTGCCGCCACGAACAGGCCGCAGCCTTCATGGCCGACGGCTACGGTCGGCTGACCGGCAAGGCGGGCGTGTGTCTTTCGACTTTGGGTCCGGGCGTGACCAATCTGGTGACCGGCCTGGCGGACGCCAACATGGACCGGGCTCCTGTCGTTGCGATCATCGGTCAGGGCAGCACACGGCGCCTGCACAAGGAAAGCCACCAGAACATGGACTCGATCGAAATGCTGCGCCCGATCAGCAAATGGGCTTTTAGCGTGTATCGCGGCGAGACGGTCCCTGAGATGGTGCGCAAGGCTTTCAAACTGTCAGAGCAGGAAAAGCCGGGCGTCACGGTCCTGGAACTGCCCGAGGACGTGGCCAAGCAGGACGTCAACGATCAGCCGATCACACCGCACAAGACCCGCCGGGCGGCTGCCGATCACAAGGCTGTCGCGGCGGCTGTCGATGCCATCGTGGGTGCAAAGAATCCGGTGATCCTTTCGGGCAATGGCGCCGTACGGAAACGCGCGGCCCAGCAGCTGCGCCGGTTGGCGCGCAAGACTGGCATTCCGGCGATCAACACCTTTATGGGCAAGGGCGCGATTCCCGCGGCAGATGATCACTGTCTCTTCACAATCGGACTGCAGCAACGCGACCATCCCAACGCCGCACTGGACGCCGCCGATGTGGTGATCGCGGTGGGCTACGACCTGGTCGAATACGCACCGTCCCACTGGAACCAAAGGGGCGGCAAGACGATCATCCACATTGACTTCGAGCCTGCGGAGGTCGACGCGGACTATGACGTCGATGTCGAGGTGGTGGCTGATGTGGCCGATGCCCTGTGGCAGATCAACGAGGGCATCAACGAACGCTGCGGTGGAGATCTGCCTCTGTTCGACATTGCGGAGCGTCAGGCCCTGCGCCAGACCATCATCGAGGATCTGACCTTCCACAAGGACGATCCCTCGTTCCCGATGAAGCCGCAGAAGATCCTGAACGACGTGCGTGGCTTCCTTGATGCCGACGACATCCTTCTGTCGGATGTCGGTGCACACAAGATGTGGGTGTCCCGCTACTACCAATGCGACGAGGCCAACACCTGCCTGATCTCCAACGGGTTCTGTTCCATGGGGTTTGCGTTCCCGGCAGGCATGGGTGCGAAGTATGCTTTCCCCGACCAGCGGGTGCTGTCGATCTGCGGCGATGCCGCGTTCCTGATGAATGTGCAGGACCTTGAGACGGCCGTGCGCAAGAAGCTCAACGTCGTGGTCATGATCTGGCTCGATGGAGAGTATGGGCTGATCAAGTGGAAGCAGCAGAACCAGTTCGACGGCCGACACAGCGATCTGGCCTTCAACAACCCCGATTTCGACATGCTCGCCAATAGCTTCGGAGCCTGGGGCCGCACGCTGACCGCGCACGATCAGCTCATCCCGACGCTGGAAGAGGCCTTCCAGCAGGAAGGCCCGGCGCTGGTGGCGGTGCCCGTCGACTACGCGGAAAACAGGAAACTGACCAAACGTTTGGGCGATCTCCAGTTCTCGATTTAGAGCAAAGCGCGATGACGCGAGATCAACCAATCTTGACACGCTCTAGGCACGGACGCTGAGAACCGCTAGGTAAAGTCTGCCCAACCGGGAAGACCTCACGTTGATCACAGAACTGGGACATTTTGCGCTGATTCTGGCGTTTTGTGTCGCGCTTGTGCAGGGCGCCGTACCGCTGTGGGGCGCCTGGCGCGGCCATCACGGCATGATGGCGCTGGCACCCGGTGCGGCGCTGGCCCAGGCCGTGCTGATCGCCATCTCGTTCGCCGCGCTCACCTGGGCCTATGTCGTCTCGGACTTCTCGGTTCAGAACATCTTCGAGAACTCTCATTCGCTCAAGCCGATGCTCTACAAGGTGTCGGGCGTCTGGGGGAATCATGAAGGCTCCCTGCTGCTCTGGGTGCTGATCCTGGCGCTGTTCGGTCTGGCCGTAGCCTTCCTGGGTGTCAATCTGCCGATGACCCTGCGTTCGCGTATTCTGGCGGTGCAGGGGCTGATTGCGGTCGGCTTTCTGGCCTTCTCACTCTTCACGTCCAATCCGTTCCTGCGCCTTGATCCCGCGCCGATCGATGGTCGCGATCTCAATCCGCTGCTGCAGGATCCTGGCCTCGCGTTCCATCCGCCGTTTCTCTATCTCGGCTATGTCGGCTTCTCGATGACCTTTTCGTTTGCCGTGGCCGCGCTCCTGGAAGGCAGGGTGGATGCGGCCTGGGCGCGCTGGGTCCGGCCCTGGACTCTGGCGGCCTGGGTCAGCCTGACCCTGGGCATCGCGATGGGAAGCTGGTGGGCCTATTACGAGCTCGGCTGGGGGGGCTGGTGGTTCTGGGACCCGGTCGAAAATGCCTCATTCATGCCCTGGCTCGCGGGCACGGCCCTGCTGCATTCGGCGATCGTGACCGAAAAGCGCGGCGCATTGAAAAGCTGGACCGTGCTACTGGCGATCATCACCTTCTCGCTCAGCCTGCTCGGAACCTTCCTGGTGCGCTCGGGCGTGCTGACCTCGGTCCATGCCTTTGCGACGGACCCGACGCGCGGTGTCTTCATCCTGCTGTTGCTGGTCGTGGCAATCGGCGGGTCGCTGGCGCTCTACGCCTGGCGGGCGCCGACCCTGAAGGCCGATGGCCTTTTTGCGCCGATCAGCCGCGAGGGTGCTCTGGTGCTCAACAATCTTCTGCTGGCCACAGCGTGTTTCACCGTGCTGATCGGCACGCTCTATCCGCTGCTTCTGGATGTTGTCGGTGGGGGCAAGGTGTCGGTCGGCTCGCCCTATTTCGAACTCACCTTCATTCCGCTGATGGTGCCGCTGTTGCTGGCGCTGGCGGCCGGGCCGCTGATGCCCTGGAAGCGGGCCGACCTGAAAGGCGTGCTTTCACGCATGAAGGCGGTGATGACCGTCTCGCTTGTCGTGTGGGCCCTGGCCTGGTGGTGGGCGACCGACCTCTCGCCGCTGCCAGCCTTCGGCATTGCGCTCGCCACCTGGATCGGGCTGGGCGTGTTGCTGGAATATGCCGAACGTATCCAGTTGTTCCGCCTGCCGCCGGGCGAGAGCTGGCGTCGCGCCACGGGGCTGCCTCGCGCGGCCTATGGCATGACCCTTTCGCATCTGGGCCTTGCCGTGCTTGTCGCCGGCGTGACTGCCTCGTCGGCCTGGCAGACCGAGGTCATCCGCTCGATGGCGCCGGGCGACAGCCAGGAGGTGGCCGGTTACAGCTTCGTCTTCGAGGGCGTCGAGCCGGTCCAGGGCCCCAACTATGTGGCTGATCGCGGGCGCTTTGAGGTGTTTTCGGACGGTGACATGATTGCCGTGATGGAGCCGGAGAAGCGCCAGTTTTTCGTCCAGACGATGCAGACCACCGAGGCGGCAATCCGGACGACGCTGATGGCCGATCTCTACGTCGTGCTGGGCGATCAGGGCGAAGGGTCAAGCTGGGCCGTGCGGCTCTACCACAATCCCCTGGTCCCCTGGATCTGGGGCGGCTGTCTGCTGATGGTGTTCGGCGGGCTGATCAGCCTGAGCGACCGCCGATTGCGTCTTGCCATCCCGGCCCGCCGCAAGGCTCCTGCCGCTCAGGCCCAGCCCGCATGATGCGAATGGCTCTTCTCACGCTCGTTGCGGCGGTGCTGCTTTCTGCCGCTGCCTTCGCGGTTCAGCCCGACGAGATTCTTGATGACCCCGCCCTGGAAGGCCGCGCACGTGCCTTGAGCGTCGATCTGCGTTGTCTCGTCTGTCAGAATCAGTCGATTGACGATTCCGATGCGCCGCTGGCCCGTGACCTGCGCATCCTGCTGCGGGACCGCCTTTTGGCCGGGGACAGCGATGACGAGGCCATGGCCTACATCGTCGACCGCTACGGTGATTACGTTCTGCTGAAGCCGCCGTTCAAAGCGACCACGTTGTTGCTCTGGGCTGCGCCGCTGATCACGCTGTTGATCGGTGTTTTCATTGTGGTCCGCATTCTGCGCCGCGGATCGCCCGAAGGTGCCGAGGATCCAGAAGACCTGAGTGACGAGGAGCGTCGGCGTTTGGCCGCGATCCTCAAGGATGAACCGACATGACGATCGTGGTTCTTGTCATCCTGGCCGTGATCACCGTGGGCCTTCTTTGGCTGCCTATGATCCGTGGCCAGCAGGGCACCGGTGAGGAAGGACTTGCGGTCTACCGCGACCAGCTCAAGGAGTTGGAGCGGGATCTGGCGGCCGGGCTCATTGACGCTGATGCTGTGGAGACCGCCCGCCGCGAGATCGAACGGCGCATCCTCAACGAAGCGAACAAGGGCAGCCGCGCCGCCGGAATCTCGCAGGCCAGCCTGGGTCTCAGCTTTACTGTGGTGCTTTCGCTGGCGGTGATCGTCCTGGCCGTGGTGATCTACGGCAGCATCGGTTCGCCGGGGCTGCCGAACCAGCCGCTGTCTGCCCGCATGGACACCGCGACACCGGAAGGTGGCGATCTCGAGATGCAGGCGCTTGTTGCCCGTGCTGAAGCACGGGTCGGCGACAACCCGTTTGACCGGGAAGGTTGGTTCCTTCTGGCCAACACCTACGCCTTCGCCCAGCGCTATGGTGACGCCACGCGGGCCATGGCTGAAGTTCTGGCGTTGGATGCCAACGATCCCACCGGTCTGGCGAGGTATGGCGAATACATCACGCTATCTCGTGATGGTGCGGTGACACCGGCGGCCCGCGAGGCCTTCGTGCAGGCCCTTACGCTGGACCCCGGCCAGCCGGTCGCCCGCTACTACGAAGGTATCGCGCGGGCGCAGGACGACGATATGGCTGGCGCATTGGCTGTCTGGCGGGCGCTGTTGGCGGAGTCCACGGGCAATGATCCCTGGGTCGCCCAGCTGCAGCGGCACATCGCCGATGCCGAAGCGTTGTTGGGCGACGAGAGCGATGTGGCCGTGGCAGAAGCGTTGCCGGGTCCGACCGAAGAGGACATCGCGGCAGCGGCCGAGATGACGGCGGACGAACAGCTTGAGATGATCCGCGGCATGGTCGAGGGGCTGGCAGCCCGTCTTGAGGACGAACCGGACAATCTCGAAGGCTGGATGCGCCTCGCTCAATCCTATGCGGTTCTGGGTGAGTGGCAGGGCTCCCGAGACGCCTACGACCATGCGCTGGTGATCGCACCGGGCGATCCGGCCCTGGTCGACGGGTTCGCAAATGCGGTGGCTGCCATCGCGCAGAGCGCGCCGACGGTTCCGGCCGCATCCGTCGAGGATATGGAGCGCGTTCTGGCGCTCCAGCCCGACAACGCCCAGGCTCTCTATGTGACAGGTCTTGCCGGAGCGCAGTCAGGTGATCGGGAGTTGGCACGGGAGCGCTGGACCGCCCTGCGGAATCTCTTCCCCGAGAACAGTGGCGAATACGGACAGGCCGATCAGCTTATCAACAGTTTGCAATAGTCCGGGAGCGTCAGCCCGTGGTTGCGACCCAGTCCGGATCGTCCTGGGCGTTGCGTTCGAACGTCAGGAAGTCGTAGTAGCCGCAGCGGCCTTCGCCGGGGAACTCGCGACAGATCTCGGGACGGGCCTCATAGATCGTGCAGCCGCGCGTGTCGGGATCGATGAAGCGGCAGATTGTCGTGAAGTTTTCGTCGGCCTGATGGCGAAGAATACGTTCGCCCTTGTCTTCTCCCTTCCTGGTGAAGGTCCTGCGTGCCTCGCGGGGCGACATGCCGTGGTGCTGTCCCAGCCGTTCGATATCCTCATCAGTCACGATAATGCGGGCATAGGAGCAGCAGTAGGCAGGGCAGTCGTCGCAGTCGTAGTGCTTGGCCATAAGGGTCACTTTTCGTGGCGGTTGGCGAAGATGTCCCAGGTAATGCGTGCTGGGACGCCGAGCTTGAGCAGGGCCTTGTGGGGCAGGGGGTCGGGTTCGCCCAGGCTTTCCATGAATCCGATCAGTTCGTTTTCGCGCTCGCAAGCCATGTCCGCGGCGAGCAGGCCGCCGATTGTGCCCTTGGTGACACCCACGGCGTTCTGGCAGACCGAGGCCCAGACATTGGGCGCCATCTTGCCGAAACCCGGTGAACTGTTGCGCGACATGCAAACGAAGCCGGACCAGGTATGATCGAAGGTGACATCGGGCAGCATCGGAAAGCGGTCGCGGAAGCAGACCTTGTGGTGTTCGCGGGCCCTGGCCCTCTCGGTATCGGAAATCCGGAAGCCGGGCTTGTACTGGAAGCCGTGGCGGATCAGCAGGCGATGGTCCTGGGTGAAACGCATGGTGACGCCGGCGATGGCATTGGCCGGTGTCAGGCCCCAGTCGTCCTCGCCGCCGAGCGCCTGACGTTCGTCCGGTGTGAGCGGTCGTGTCAGGCTGGCATGGGCCGCGATCGGGATCAGCTTGTTGGCAAAAAAGCCGAACTGTTCGGCAAAGCCGTTGGTCGAAAGTATCATGCGCGGCGCATAGATGCTGCCGTCCGGTGTCGTGAGCGTGATGCCGTTGGTCTTCTCCATCCGCGTGACCGGCGTGTTTTCATAGAGCGTCACGTTCTCGGGCAGGTTGTCACCAAGGCCGCGGCACAGAGCCGCCGGGTTCATCAGCACGCAGCCCGGTGTGTAGACCGCAGCGTGATAATAGGGCGTGCCGATCTCGGCCTGGAGTTTATTGACGTCGAGCCAGCGAAAGGGTTCGCCCAGGGCTTCCAGTTCTCGGGCGAAGGGCTCCAGGATTTCAGTCTTGCCGCGCGCCGAATGCGAGGAATGGTACTTGCCCCGTCGGCTCCAGTTACAGTCGACCCCGAATTTGTTGACCGAAGCCTCCAGGTGCTCGATCGCCGCGCGGGCCAGCGCGATGAAGCGATAACTGCCTTCGAGTTCTTCGAGCGAGCTGCCGACATTGTGCGGCAGGTCGATGGCAAAGCCGGAGTTGCGTCCCGAGGCGTTTTCACCGACCTCGCCCGCCTCGACCAGGATGATGGAATCATCGGGACGATTTTCGGCGAGGCGCCGGGCTGCGGCGAGGCCGGCCCAGCCCGCGCCGAGAACAACCCAATCGGCCCTGACGTCACCCTGCAACGAGCGCTTGGGCGTGCGTGACGGCAGGATGCGGCTCCAGCCGTTGGTGTTGTCATCCCTTGGCAGGATGTTGACGGTCGTGGTGTCGGTCATCGCGGTATCTCTGAATGGCGTTCTCCTAGCACGATCCGCAGTGCGAGGGCACGCCTGCATCTTGCGTTCGGGGCGGTGACTTGCGAGCTTTCCCCGTCCGGCCACGAAAGAACCGCCATGTACGATCCCGCGACCGATCCCCTGCTTCAGCCCTACCAGCTCAAGCACCTCACGCTGAAGAACCGCATCATGTCGACAGCACATGAACCGGGCTACACCGAGGACGGTTTGGCGGGCGACCGTTATATCCGCTACCACGCGGAAAAGGCCCGGGGTGGCATCGCGATGACGATGATTGCGGGCTCCACCGTGGTGGCGCGGGACAGCGCCCAGGCTTTCATGAACATGCAGGCCTGGAAGGACGAGGTCGTGCCCGGTCTGAAACGGCTGACGGACGCCTGCCACGAACACGGCGCGGCGGTGATGATCCAGCTCACCCACCTGGGCCGACGTACGAACTGGAATAAGGAAGACTGGCTGCCGGTGATGGCGCCGTCGATGGTGCGGGAACCGGCGCACCGGGCCTTTCCCAAGGAGATGGAAGACTGGGACATCGAACGTGTCGTGAAGGACTACGGCACGGCGGCCGCCCGCATGAAGGAAGCGGGCATGGACGGCATCGAGTTCGAATCCTATGGCCACCTGATGGATCAGTTCTGGTCGCCGGCGACCAACAAGCGCGACGACAACTACGGAGGCAGTCTCGACAACCGTCTGCGATTCGCCATGGCGGTGCTCGACAGCGTGCGCGAGAACGTGGGTCCGGACTTTATCGTCGGCATCCGCATGTCCTGCGACGAGGCCTGGCAGAAGGGCTACGGCCGGGATGAGGGCGTCGAGATCGCCCGCCGCTTCATCGCCACGGGCAAGATCGACTTTCTGAATGTCATCAAGGGCCACATCGACCACGACCGGGCGCTGACCGACATCATCCCGGTCGCGGGGATGCGCTCGTCACCCCATCTTGATTTTGCTGGTGAGGTGAAGGCCGAGACCGAAATCCCGATCTTCCATGCCAACAAGATCGCCGATGTCGCCACGGCCCGGCATGCCATCGCCGAGGGTAAGCTCGACATGGTCGGCATGACGCGCGCCCATATCGCCGATCCGCACATCGTGCAGAAGGTCAGCGAGGGCCGGGAGGAAGAGATTCGTCCCTGTGTCGGTGCGACCTATTGCCTGGAGAGCGTCTACGCGGGGACCGGTGCGCTGTGTGTTCACAACGCTTCGACCGGGCGTGAGGCAACCATGCCGCAGCTTGTTGCGCCCGGCGATGGCCCCACAAAGAAGATCGTGATTGTCGGTGCCGGACCGGCGGGCATGGAAGCCGCCCGTGTTGCCGGGGAGAGGGGGCACGATGTCACGCTGTTCGAGGCGGCTGATGAGCCCGGCGGGCAGGTCCGGCTGGCGGCCCGCACACCCAACCGCAAGGACATCATCGGGATTGTCGAGTGGCGTGCCGCGCGGCTCGAGAAGCTGGGTGTCGACCTGCGCTTCAACACCTATGCCGAGGCCGATGACGTGTTGGCGTTCGATCCCGATGTCGTGCTGGTCTGCACCGGCGGATTGCCGAACAAGGAAATCGTGGACGAGGGCGCCGACCTCGCTGTGAGTTCGTGGGACCTGCTCTCAGGCGATGTGACGCCGGCCGAAGATGTTCTGGTGTTCGACGACAACGGTCACCAGCCCGGCATGCAGGCGGCCTATCTGGCGGCCGATGCCGGTGCCTCGGTTGAGATCATCTCACCGGAACGGACCTTCGCGCCCGAGCTCGGTGCCCTGACCCATGCGCCCCATGCCGAGTTCTTCCAGAAGAAGGGCGTCACGATCACGATCAACACCCGGGTCAGCCGCATCGTGCGTCACGGCAACAAACTCCGCGCCACGCTCTACAGTGAGTTCACCGAAAGCGAGGTTGGCGAGCGGCTGGTCGATCAGGTCGTGATCGAACACGCCACCCTGCCGCTGGATGATCTCTACTTCGACCTGAAGCCGCAGTCCGTGAACCGCGGCGAGGTCGACTATGAGGCGCTGATCGCGGTGCAGCCCCAGACGCTCACGACCAACCCGGACGGACACTTCCAGCTCTTCCGCCTGGGTGACGCCGTGGAAAGCCGCAACATCCACGCTGCGATCTACGATGCCCTGCGGCTGGTTCGGGTGATGTAGGGGGTCACTGACCCCGCAACAGCCCACCGGTTACGTTCATCACGGTGCCGCTGATCCAGTTGCCGCTGTCGTCGAGAAGGTAGCAGACGGCATCGGCGACGGGCTGGGGACCGCCCATACCCAGGGCGTGCTGGCTGTTGTAGGTGTAGATCTCGGTCTGGCTCATGGGCCGGCCGGTGCCGATGTAGCCGGGTACGATGGCGTTGATCAGGATGCCGTCGGCTTCAAAGCGGGCCGAGAGGCCGTTGGTGAGGCCGATCAGGCCGGCCTTGGCGGCGTGATAACTGGGGGCGAAGTCGGAAAACCCCATGACGCCGGTGATCGAGCTGGTGATCACGATGCGTCCTCTGCCGCGCTCGATCATGTGCGGAAGAACGGCGCGGGTGACCCACCAGGGTCCGGAGAGGTCAGCGTCGATGATGCGCCGCCAGTGCTCTTCGGTCTCTTCCAGCGCATCGTCATCAGGGCCGTCGATCCCGGCAATGTTCACCAGACTGTCGATATGGCCGAGCTGTACGATGGCATCGTTGATCATTGCCCGCGCTCTCTCCGGTTCGGTGATGTCGACCGGGCCGTGGGCCGCGCCCAGGTCCGTGGCAACACCGGCCACCTTCTCGGCCTGTATATCGGTCAGATAAAGGCGGCAGCCCCTTTCTGCGAGCCTTCGGGCGGTGCATTCGCCAATCCCCTGCGCCGCGCCTGTGACGACGACATGCTGGCCCTCAAGCGCCATGGGATGGACCGGCCTTGAGTTCCGTGCGGATGCCATCGGCCATGCGATCGGCGATCAGCTTGACCAGCGCTGCTCCAGCTTCGGCGTTAGCACCGTTCGAGGTGGCCAGCGAGCCGGTCTCGTTCCCCCGGGCCGGGTCCTGCGGGAAGACGTCGTAGGGCGGGAACACCTTGAAGCCGTGCTGGGGAAACTTGTCGGCCGCCACCAGGTCTGGTCGCATGGCCAGCATGATCGAGGTTTCGACCAGGGCGCCGTGTTCGTATTCGATGCTCTCGGGCGGATTCGGGAAGATGGCGCCGAGATCGTCATCGCCCACTATGTCCCACCAGGACGCGGTCTGGATGATGAGATCGCCGCCGGGCTGGGCGTCGAGATCGCGCACCGCCAGCTCGCAGCCTTCGGTGATGAACCAGACGTTTTCGTAGTGGCCGTTCACGATGGCGATCCTCGTCATGCCCTTGATCGCGAGCTCGCGGATCGTGGCGCGCACCAGGCCGACCAGAACTTCGGCGTCGAGTCCGATGTTGCCGACCCAGTGGCTGCCGCCGCCGGTCTTAATCTGGGAGCGGAAGCCCCAGGGGATCTCAGGCGCGATCACGGCGTCGATGCGTCCGGCGATCTCTTCGGCGAATCCGCAGGCACAGATGCGGTCCGTGCCCAAAGGCAGGTGCGGCCCATGGCTTTCGTTGGCCCCGACCGGGAGCAGCACCACGGCACCCGCAGCAACACGTTCTTCCAATGCGGACCAACTCAGTTCTGCCATCCAGTTCGTCATCGAACACCTCCCGTTATCGTGACGTAGCTTAGGCGGCTGCAGACCCACAGGAAAGGCGGGTTACGTTGACACGTTCAGGGGTGCGTGCAAGCGTTTCGGCAACAAGTCTGGGCCGCGAAGTCCGAACCGTCCACGCAGAGATCTATGAACATCCGCGGACCCGGTTTGCGGCGAGCTTCCTGGGCGATGCTAACTTCCTGCGGGGCAGGGCCGAAGGCGATGCCGTTGTGGTCGACGGTCTCGGTCCGGTCCGGACGATTGCATCGCTTGGCTCCGGCGACACGACCCTGGCCGTGCGGCCCGACAAGATGCGCTTGGCCATGCCGGACGAGTCTCACGACGGAAACAGGATCGAAGGTACCGTGACGCAACGGGTTTTCTCCGGCACAAGCGTCACCTACATCCTGGCTACGCCGGCGGGCCCGTTCAGGACCTTTGAATAGAGCGCCGGCGGATCGATGGCCGACGTCGGCGAGACCCGGGCGATCGTCTGGTCGCCGGAGTACAACGTGGCGGTGGAGGACTAATGCAAGAGGTCAAAACGATCGGCAAGGACGCCGTTCATGTCTGTGTCGACATGCAGCGCCTGTTTGCGGGCGAAACCGACTGGCACACGCCGTCGATCCCCGAAATCCTGCCCAACATCCAGCGGCTGACACGCCATGCGCCGCACCGCACAGTGTTCACCCAGTTCACGACGCCCGAGAACCCGGAAGACGCTCTGGGTCACTGGCAGGTCTACTACCGCCGCTGGACCAGTGTGACCATGGCACAGATGGACCCCGCCATCATTGATGTGATGGATGAGCTTAAGGATTTCGTGCCGCCCGCACGTATCGCCAACAAGCCGACCTATTCCGCCTTCGAAAGCCCGGAGTTCTGCGAGATTGTCGACGAGATAGGCTGTTCCACAGTGATCTGCACCGGCGTGGAAACAGACGTTTGTGTTCTGGGCACCGTGATGACGGCGATGGACCGGGGCTACCGCGTGATCGTGGTCAGCGATGCCGTGCACGGGTCCACGCCGGCCTCCCACGAAGCGACGCTCAACCACACCTATCGCCGCTTCGAGGATCAGATCGAGATAGGCACGACCGACGAGGTGATCGCCGCCTGGAGTGTTGCGTGACGCGGGACACGGTCCGGTCCTCGCGGGCGTGGAACACGTGGGACCCGGTCCACCCCGCTGAACGGATCCATTTGCCCAGCGGCGCCCATGTCGCCGTGACAGCCTATTCCGATGCGCTGGGCCGTTTCACGAGGCTGCCGCCCGGGCACCACAACGGTGTCCTTCTGGGGCCGCGTACCATCGACAGCGAACATATCGAACTCAGCTTCGATCACGGTGGTACCGAGATAGCGGTGACGATCACGTCGAGCGTCGACGATGCCCTGGACGATCAGCCGCTTTGCCCCGAAGACGGCGAAGTGTTGACGTTCTCACTGCCGTCGCATGCTTCGGGGCGTCTGGTTGTTTCCCTGACACCCTGAACTCGGCGCTCAATAGCTGCGCGGCAGGCCCAGTTCGTGTTCGGCCAGGAAGGATAGGATGAGGTTGGTCGAAATCGGTGCGGTCCGGTAGAGCCGGGATTCGCGCCACTTGCGTTCGATGTCGTACTCGCGGGCGAAGCCGAAGCCGCCATGGGTCTGCATGCAGGTTTCGGCAGCCTCCCACGATGCATCCGCTGCCAGCATCTTGGCCATGTTGGCCTGGGTCCCGGGCTGTTCGCCGGCTTCGTAGCGGCGACAAGCCTCGGCCACCATGAGAGCGGCGGCTTCCATATGGGCGAAGGCCTGGGCGATCGGGAACTGAATGCCCTGGTTCTGTCCGATCGGGCGGCCAAAAACCACACGATCGTTGGCATAGGCCGTGGCACGGTCGATGAAGAAGCGGGCATCGCCGATGCATTCGGACGCAATCAGGATGCGTTCTGCGTTCATGCCTGAAAGGATGTAGCGGAAGCCCTGGCCCTCCTCGCCGATCAGGCTGGAGGCGGGGATCGCCATGTCGTCGAAAAAGAGCTCTGTGGTGGCATGGTTCAGCATGGCCGGCAGCGGCCGGATCGTCAGGCCGTTGCCCAGCACCTCGCGCATGTCGACCAGAAAGACCGAGAGGCCCTGAGTCTTCCTCTCGACGTTGTCGAGGGGCGTGGTGCGGGCCAGAAGCAGCAGCAGGTCGGAATGTTCGGCTCGCGACGTCCAGACCTTCTGGCCGTTGACGATGTAGCGATCACCGTCGCGAACGGCCGTGGTGCGCAGGGCCGTGGTGTCGGTGCCGCTGGTCGGCTCGGTGACACCAAAGGCCTGCAGACGCAGATCGCCTGATGCGATACCGGGCAGGTAACTGTCTTTCTGTTCGTCGGAGCCATGCCGCAGCACTGTGCCCATGGTGTACATCTGAGCATGGCAGGCGCCGCCGTTGCCGCCGGAACGGTGGATTTCCTCGAGGATCGCGCAGCCGGCTGAAAGTGGCAGGCCGCTGCCTCCGTAGTCCTCCGGGATCAACGCGGTGAGCAGTCCTGCCTCGGTCAGCGCCGCCACGAACTCGGCGGGATAGGTCCCCTCGGCATCCTTGCCACGCCAGTACTCGCCGGGAAACGCCTCACACAAGCGGCGCACGGTCTCTCGAATGTCACTGTGATTGTCCGGTTCACCTGCGGTGCGTTGCACTATCATCGCTCTCCTCCAGTTTGGACCATAGTCGCCGATCCCCGTGCTTGTCGTCCCCCAGTCACGCGGTCTAGCGTGATGTTACCGGCGCATTCGGAGTAAGCCAGATGAAGTTGGTCGATGTCTTCTGGTCGATGAACAGCCCGTACTGCTACTTCGCGCTCGACCGAATTCTGGCGCTGCGGGAGCGGGCGGATGTCGATGTCCGTTTGCGGCTGGTCCTTCCAGGCATCCTGCGCAACGCCGGCAGTTTCAAGGATGCCGAGCCGATCGAGCAGAGGTACTTTGAGACAGACGGTGTGCGGACGGCGTCCTTCCTGGATTTACCCTATGCGTCGCCGCGGCCCTATCCGACCGAGATGGACCCTGAAAGGATCTACCGTGCGGGGCCTGACCAGAGCCGTGTGATGCGGCTCTATCACCTCACCGAGGCAGCGAACGAGCAGGATCAGGGCTGGGCTTTTCTCGATAAGGTCATGCGGCTGATCTTTAGATGGCTCAACCGAGAACTGGCATCACGACGACAAGCTCGGGCCCGCCATCGCCAGTGCGGGGCTCGACATGGCTGTGCTTGATCGCCGCGCCCAAGAAGCGTCAGAGCGGTTCGATGACGGGTTCGAGCAGAACGACGTTGCGATGCGGGAGACCGGACACTGGGGTCCGCCAATGTTCGGCTACAACGGCGAACCGTTCTACGGTCAGGACCGCTTCGACCAGTTGCTTTGGCGTCTGGACCAATCCTGAGGAAGGACACGCTGTGGCTGAAATCATCGATGAACATGAAGCTGCCCGCCGTCTCGGGATGGAGGTGCGGGAGGTTGTCTATCGCCTTGACTATGGCCAGATGATGGGCGTGAAGGCCAGCGACGGTTGGAAGATCGACACACGTGATCTTGAATTTTTCGCCCATGGTGAAGCTTTCGGCGATGAGGTCGCAAGGAGTTGCAAGGCGCCGGTTGGTGCCGAGGACATCACGGCTTTCGAGGACGTCGACACCGATAGCTCCCCCGGTTGGCGGCATAATCCGGAGTACGAGATCGAGCTCGAGATTGTCCCTGCGGAGGTCAGTGTGACCTGTGGTGGCGTAGCCATCGTCCGAACCACGCGTGCGTTGCTGGTGATGGAACTGGGACACGGGCCTGTCTACTACCTGCCGAGAGACGACGTGGACTGGTCGCTCTTCAAACGGACCGATCACGGCAGCTACTGCCAGTACAAGGGTTTCGCCCGCTACTGGACTCTCACGGTCGGCGACCGTGTGGAAAAGAATGTTATGTGGGACTACGACGAACCGCATAAGGAAGTGGCCCGTCTCAGGGACTACGTAGGGGTTTACTGGCACCGCATGGACGCCTGGTTCGAGGACGGTGAGCCGGTGGACCAGCCCCGCGATATCAGGGGGCGTTGTAATGCGCGAAACAGCTTCCGTGCTCTTTATCCCGAATTGGCGCGGGAGTGGCATCCGGAGAAAAATCCCAACATATGGCCTTACGAATGTGCACCGTGGTTCCGCGTTGTGGTGTGGTGGCGCAACGAAGCGGGACGCGAGTGGCAGCAGTCTGTTCGCGACCGCGTTCTGGGTCGCCCGATATCGTCCTGAGCAGCGGCTCAGAGGTCCTGGAACAGAGCGCCGCCTTCATGGCCCACCGCATCAGCTGTGTTGGACAGCCGGCGGGCCTTGAGCCTGATCAAGACGGGCCGGATCACAAAGGGCCTTATCGCAGAGGAGTTCCGACCGCCCGCCGCCACGTCCAGGACGGGTAGAGATGCCGCCAAGCGCCGGGATGGGGGCGTGAATCGACACTTGTCGGTAAGACGGCGGGCAGCCGGACTGGTGGAGCGAAACGCTCCGTTCGTGAAACTGGTGAAACTCTGTGGTGTGGTATGCGGCCGGTCGACCGCGGCGGATCAGTAGATCCGTTCGTCCTGGTGTTCGGTTCGGGTCATGCCCATGGCCGCAACAAGCATCAGGAGGATGGCAACGTTCAGCCAGATATGGGTCATGTCCGTCTCCTTAGATTGGCGTTCGGATATAACACGCCCCTTCAGAGGCAACCCTACACAGTGGAATGAGGAAAAATGTCGCCCTAGAAGGGCCGATCCCCGGCGACCTGGGTCCGCAACATGATGCGGCGGCTGGACGCTTCAAAGGGGTCGCGCCGGTGGATCAGGCGGCGGTTGTCCCACATGACCACATCGCCTGCCTGCCAGACATGTGTCCACGCGAATTCCGGCCGACGGCAGTGCTCCCATAAGCGGTCAAGCAGGGCTTCGCTTTCGGCAAGGTCCATTCCTTCGATCCAGGCATTGCGACGGCGGCCGAGATAAAGCGACGGCCGCCCGGTTTCCGGGTGGGTCCGGATCGCGGGATGGCTGGCGCCGGGCGCCTCGCGGACGTCGCTCACGCCGTCATAGCCACGCCGGGTCTCGCCGACACTGGTCGTGCTGCTGTCATGATGGATAGTGCGTCCGGCGATGGCCTGGCACAGATCGTCGGGAATCGCAGCCCATGCGGCCTCCATGTCGGCAAAGCTTGTGTTTCCGCCTGTATGGGGAACCTCCTGGGCGAACAGGATGCTCGCTGTGGGCGGCTCAGGCAGATAGGACATGTCGGTATGCCATTCGGCCTCGCCGGCCCCCAGGCTACCGATCGCCTTGCCGTTCTCGACAACATTCGAGATGTACCAGACTGGCTGGCCCGCCAACTCATCACGCGTGCCTGTCTCACTCGCGGGCGGCGGCTCGAGATCGCCGAACAGAGCGCTGAACTGCACCAGGGCGGTCGGCGAAAGGTTCTGACCGTGGAACAGCAGAACGCCGTGATCGAGCCAGGCCGATCTCAAGCCAGCCTGATCCAGGCCATCTGGTACGGAGAGATTCACGGCGCTGATCCGGGCGCCGAGTGCAGTGTCTAATCGTTCGATCTTCATGGTGTTTCCATACCTGATCAGACGGCCAGCGCCATACCGCCACCATAGGAGAAATCCGCACCCCCTGAGGGGTTGCCTGCAACGTCGAAGCCGATGGCATGGACAGACGCGATTTCGTAGCTGTAGGCGCTGCGGCGCACAGTGTACCCGGCTTCCTCAAGGGGTGCGCAAACATAGCGCGGAATGCGCGCGGTGACGGCGATAGCATCGCTGGTGGCCGAAAACCGTGGTGCGTGGATGGCTTCCTGCGGTGTCATGCCGAAGTCGATCACGTTCAGCATGACCTGGAGGACGCCCATGGCGATCTGAGTGCCGCCCGGTGCACCCAGAGCCAACAAAGGCCTGTCGCCGTCGAACACAATGGTCGGACAGAGCGACGAGAAGCGCGCTTTACCCGGCGCGATTGAACCGGCGCGGCCGGGGCGCGGGTCGAAGACCGCCATTGCGCCGTTATACATGAAGCCAAGCCCGTCGGTGATCACGCCCGACATCATGCCGAGTGTGTGCGTCATGGTCACAATGGCACCGCTTTGATCCGAGGTCACAAGATGGGTCGTGCCGGGAGATTCTGAGAGTGGCAGGCGCTCGACATGGGCCTTGTCGCCGCGCGCAATGGCCTCAGCCTGGCCTTTGGCATAGGCCTTGTCTGTCAGCCGATCCGCCGGCACGTCATAAAAGCGGGGATCGCCGACATGGTTGTCCTTGTCGGCGGTGGCGATCTTCATCGCCTCAGCCACTGTGCGGATGTACTCGGGCGCGTTGTGCCCCATGGATGCAAGGTCGAAGTTCTCGAGAATGTTCAGCATCTCAAGCAGCATGATGCCGCCGCCGGGCGGGCGGTTAGTGGAGATGCCGAGACCTCGGTAGCTGCCTTTGAGCGGGCTGTTTGTTTCTGTGGCGTAGTTGGCGAGATCCTGCGTACAAAGCAGACCGCCGCGTGCCTTCATATCCGCATCGATCCGCCTCGCGATCTCACCGGTGTAGAAGGTCTCCGCACCGTCACGCGCGATGGTCTCCAGGGCATGGCCCATGCCGGGGTTCTGAACCGTCGCGCCGATCTGCCGGACCTCACCGATACCATCGAAGTAGATGCGCCGCCCTTCCTCCGAGTAGCCCAGCCGATCGCGGACGACGACCCGGCCTGGCGTGTCCGGGGAGACCCAATAGGCATGGACACCGGGCGTCACCAGGTAACCGTCACGGGCNTAGCGAATGGCCGGCTCGACAAGGTCGGCCCAGGGCAGGGAGCCATAACGTTCGTGGGCTTCCGAAAAGGCCTTCAGGGTTCCAGGTGTGGTGATCGACTGCGGACCGAGGTCGTTCACAGCGCCTTTCAGGACAAAGCCAAAGCCATCCTCGGTTTCGCCAAGAATGCGGTCCTGCCACATCTCCGGTGTCGCGGCCGCGGGGACCCTGCCGTGAAAATCGATGATCTCATGGATGCCACGGCCGGGATCGAAGATCTGCAGAGAGCCGAAGCCCGCGATGCCGCACATCATGGGNTCGACTACGGTCTGCACGAAGGCGCAGGCGAGTGCCGCATCCATCGCGTTGCCGCCGCGGCGCAAGGCCTCGGCTCCGGCCTCCACGGCGTCGGGTTGTAGGGTCGTGATCATCCCTTTGGGCATGGGTCGCTCCGCTTGCCGTCGTGGCGGCCCGATGTTACGCGCAGCACTCCAACCGGAGTTGCCGCGATGTCACAGGGCCAGACCTGGAATGCCCAAGGCTATCAGACCAATGCCGGGTTCGTCCCCACCCTGGGCCGGCCGGTTCTCGATTTGCTCGATCCCAAAGAAGGCGAACGGATTCTCGATCTGGGCTGTGGTCACGGCACGCTGACCAAGGAGATCGCGGAGACCGGTGCCGTGGTCAGCGGCGTCGATAGCTCGTCGGAGATGGTCACGGCGGCCTGCGAGCTGGGTATAGACGCCTCGGTGATGGATGCTGCCACCCTGACCTTCGACACAGAGTTCGATGCGGTGTTTTCCAACGCCGTACTGCACTGGGTGCGGGATGTGGATGCCGTGATCGCCGGTGTGGCGCGTGCCCTGAAGCCAGGTGGGCGTTTTGTCGGTGAGTTCGGCGGTCACGGCAACGTCGCGGCCGTGGTCACGGCGCTGACCGCCGTTCTTAAGACCAGGGGTGTTGATGCCGCTGGGGTCATACCCTGGTTCTATCCCACTCCCGAAAACTACAGCCGCCGTCTCGAAGCGGCCGGTTTCACCGTCGACAGCATCGAACTGATTCCGCGGCCCACGCCGTTGCCGACCGGCATGGCGGGATGGCTTGAAACCTTTGCNGGCATCTTCTTCGCGGCGTTGCCTGAAGCGGACAGAGCCACAGCGCTGGAAGAAACCCTCGACCTTCTGAGCCACAGTCTTTGTGACGATAAGGGCCGTTGGACGGCGGACTATGTGCGCCTGCGTTTTGCCGCACGCCTACCTTAGCNCAGGATGGTGGCTGTATNCCATCCCGGAGACCTTGTGCCAGATCAAATTTGTATGGTCCGACCTATGCGGACTTCGGTGCGCTGAGGATGTAGTTCACGTCAACGTCGCGTCCCAGGGACCAATGGTTTGTGCTGATGTCCAAAACTAGTCCGCTGACGTCGTTGACGACGACATTGTTACGCCGAAGGTCACGGGCCAGCTCTGATGGTCTGACGAACTTCGACCAGGTATGGGTGCCACGCGGCACCCATTGCAGAAGATACTCAGCACCGACGATGGCCAGAGCAAAGGATTTCGGCGTCCTGTTCAGCGTCGAAAAGAGCAACAGCCCTCCGGGTCTGACACAACGGCAACAGGCGGCGACAAAGCCCTCGCGATCGGCTACATGCTCAATGATTTCCATGGCGACAAGGGCATCGAATTGCGGCTGCTCATGAGCCAGATCCTCGACCGGACGATTCTGGTAGCTGATCGTCAGACCGGAGTTTTCAGCATGCCTGCGGGCGACGTCGATCGCCTGTGACGACGCATCCAGGCCTGTCATTGACGCGCCCAGCCGCGCTAGCGGTTCGGTCACCAGCCCGCCGCCACAGCCGACGTCGGCGACACGCAGGCCTTCGAGAGGTCGCTCGGATGCGGCATGATGGTCAAAATGCGCCGCCATTCTGTCCCGAAGGTAACCGACCCTGACGGGATTGAGACGATGGAGCGGCTTGAACGGCCCGTTTTGATCCCACCATTGATCGGCGACGGCCGAAAAGGAGCGCACTTCATCCGCGTCAATCGTGCCTTTGCCGGCGTTATGGTCTGCTTGCGTCGTCATGAGGCGGGGAGTATGTAGGCCCCGCCCCGCCCCGGAAAGCCCCAAAGTCGGGAGCGGTTCCCGAAAATGATCGTCACCAAACACGGGATCGGGCGGAAACATGTCCCTGATTGTTCAGAAATTCGGCGGAACGTCGGTCGCAGANCTCGAACGGATCGCCAAGGCTGCAAAGCACGTCCAGCGTGCCGTCNAGGACGGCCACAAGGTGGTTGTTGTCGTCTCGGCCATGGGCGGTGAAACCGACAGGCTTGTCGGCTTGGTGAACGAGATCAGCCGGCAGCACGATCGCCGCGAGTATGATGCCGTTGTTGCAAGCGGCGAGCAGGTCACGGCCGGCCTGATGGCGCTGACTCTACAGTCGATGGGACTGAAATCGCGGTCCTTCCAGGGCTGGCAGGTGCCGGTGATGACCGACGCGGGTCACAGCCGCGCCCGCGTGCAGGAGCTCCGGCCGACCCATTTGCTGGCTTGTCTGGATGAGGGCGTGGTGCCGGTGGTGACAGGCTTTCAGGGCGTGACCGAGGAGGGGCGGACGTCCACGNTGGGTCGTGGCGGTTCGGACCTCAGCGCTGTGGTGCTGGCTGCTGGGCTGGGAGCGGATCGCTGCGANATCTTTACCGATGTCGAAGGTGTCTTCACCTGTGATCCCCGCCTCGTTGCCAAGGCGCACAAGCTCGATAAGATCACTTACGAAGAAATGCTGGAGATGGCCTCGCAGGGCGCCAAAGTGCTGCACACCCGCTCTGTCGCCACCGCCATGAATCACCGCGTCCGATTGCAGGTCCTGTCGACCTTCACGGGCGCTCCCGGAACCCTGGTCGTTGACGAGGACGAAATCGTGGAACAGCAGGTTGTCAGCGGCATCGCCTATACGCGGGATGACGCGAAGGTCACAATGGTCGGCGTGCCTGATCGTCCCGGCATCGCCGCCGCGCTCTTTGGGCCGCTGGCCGATGCCGACATCAATGTCGACATGATCATCCAGAACATCTCGCTCGACGGCGAGACCGCCGACATGACCTTCACGGTCGCCAAGGGTGATCTCGATCGCACGATCGAGGTGCTCAACGCCAACAACGACGAACTGCGTGCCGAGAGGATCGAGCCGGATCCACAGGTTGTGAAGGTNTCGGTCATCGGTGTGGGCATGCGCAGCCATGCCGGTGTGGCCGGGCGCATGTTCAAGGCGCTTTCGGAAAAGGGCATCAACATCCAGCTCATCTCGACGTCCGAAATCAAAATCAGCGTTCTGATTGCAGAAGAGTATCTGGAGCTGGCGCTCAGGGCTTTGCACACCGCTTACTGTCTTGATGCCGAGGAGTAGTCCCTTTCATGGCTAGTGGACGCCAACGGCTCGAGGAGCTCTGGGCTGACGGCCGCAAACTGCTCGGGGTCGAGCACGCGATCATGGGCGGTGCCATGTCCTGGGTCTCGGAACGCAACCTGGTAGCGGCGATTTCGAATGCGGGCGGTTTCGGAGTGATCGCCTGTGGTGCCATGACACCGGATCATCTGTCGGCCGAGATTGCCGGGACCAAGGCCCTGACGTCCCAGCCGTTCGGTGTGAACCTCATCACCATGCACCCTGATCTCGATGCCCTGGTCGATCTTTGCGCCGATCATGGTGTTGCCCATGTTGTGCTGGCGGGCGGCCTTCCGACCACGGACTCGATCCGCCGTATCAAGTACAGCGGCGCCAAAGTCCTGGCGTTCTCTCCGACCCTGGCCTTTGCCAGAAAGCTGGTGCGGATCGGCGTCGACGCCGTGATTGTCGAGGGAATGGAGGCAGGCGGGCACATCGGTCCCGTTTCGACCAGTATTCTGGCCCAGGAGATTTTGCCTTATCTCAGGGACACTCCCGTGTTTGTCGCCGGCGGCATCGGACGCGGCGAGGTGATTGCCGGATATGTGCGCATGGGTGCGGCGGGCGTGCAGCTTGGCTCACGGTTTGTCTGCGCGCGGGAATCAGTCGCTCACCCCAACTTCAAGAAGGCCTTCCTGCGGGCCGCGGCACGCGATGCGCAGCCATCGGTTCAGCTCGATCCGCGGTTCCGCGTCATCCCGGTTCGTGCGCTGACAAACCAGGCTTCACGTGACTTCCTGCAAAAACAGCACGAGGTCATTGCTCGCCATGATGCGGGGGAGCTCGACGAAAAGGCGGCTCAGCTCGAGATCGAGCATTTCTGGGCCGGTGCCCTGCGCCGTGCCGTGGTGGACGGCGATGTCGTACACGGTTCTCTCATGGCCGGACAGAGTGTCNGCATGGTGACGTCCGAACAGCCGATGGCTGAAATCATGGCCGAACTGGTCGACCAGGCTTGCGAAGCACTCGACCACGAGAATTGATGCGCCGCATTGGCTGTTTGCCGCCGATAGGGGGCAAATGGTAAAATCACTCACCGTCCGTCGATCTGACCGGCGGCTGGACTGACGGAAACATTATGACCAACACCGGTTCCCAGGACGACGCCAACGTCACGCCGTTTCGTGACGTAAACGCCGACAGCAATCAGCGCCGCATCGCTGACGATCTGCGTCAGGCCCGGCTTGAGCGCGGTCTGGAACTGCGTGATGTCTCCGGCACCCTGCGTATTCGTGCCGTCTACCTGGAGGCGCTGGAAGATGGACGCTTTGACGATCTGCCCGGCACCACCTATGTCGCAGGTTTCCTGCGCACCTATGGCGACTTCCTTGGTCTGGATGCCGAAGAGCTCGTGCGCCGCTTCAAGGATGAAACGGGCGGCGTGCTGGTTCATCAGCAGCTCAGCTTCCCTGTCCCTGCCTCCGAGGCACGTCAGCCGACGGCCGGGATCATCATCGGTGCGCTGATCCTAGCCATCGCGGGCGCGGCGATCTGGTTTGTCAACAATGAGCGGGATCTTGTCGATCTTGAGCTGGTTCCTGCTGTCGAGGAGACACATGACACCGCGAGCGACGATTCGAATGCCACGGTCGNTGCCGCGCCGGCCGTCGAAGAGACGATGACAACAGAGGAAGACGACGAGGGGGCGTCGGATGATCCGTCTGCTGTGGAAACGGCTGTTGAGGAAGTCGAGGCAGTGGCGGAAGAGGTTGTCGACGAGTTGGTCGCTGAGACCGAAATGATTGCCGAAGCCGCATCAGATGGCGTGGACGGCGCGGCCGATGTCGTCGACGAGGCCGTCGATGACGCCGAAGCCGCGCTCGAAGATGCCGTTTCAGACGACGANTCCAGTGCCGAAGAGCAGGATGTGGATTTTGCCGCCGTTGAACCAGACACTCCGGATGAGACTGCTGCCGAGGATGTGTCCCCTGATGCCGCCGTTGACGTCGCGGTCCCTGACGCNGAAGAAATAGCCAGCGACGAAGCCCTGGCCGAAACCGAGGCCCTGCTGGACACCGACAGCGGTTATGTTCCGCGCATCTACGGCCGCCCGAACACGGATTCGCGGGTCGAGATTGTCGCCTTGGACGAATCCTGGATTCAGGTTGAAGCACCCAACAATGTGATCCTGCTGACACGTCTTCTCCTGCCCGGTGATATCTATCACGTACCCAACCGCGATGATGTAACGCTCGACACCGGCAATGCCGGCGGGCTTGAGGTGCGCGTCGATGGTGAGACCATCGCGCCCCTGGGCGATGCAGGGATGGTGGTCCGTAATGTGTCGCTCTCTGCCGACGCATTGTTGTCACGTTGATCTGGTTAAAGATCCCGATCTAGTCCGCCTGGCCGGGCTTTCGCTTTACCCTGTCGATGGCGTGCGTTATCTCTGGGCCGAACTTCGGACAAGGCCGTCATGAGCACTCCCGACATTCTCCGCCCGGCAAGGCGCAAGAGCCGCCAGATCAAGGTGGGCAGCGTGCCCGTGGGCGGTGATGCACCGATCACCGTGCAGTCTATGACCAACACGCTGACCGCCGACGCCCATGCCACCTTGGCCCAGGTCAGTGCGCTCGCGGTGGCAGGCGCCGACATCGTGCGTGTCTCATGTCCGGACGAGGAATCGACCGCGGCATTCAAGCATATTGCCTATGAGTCGCCGGTGCCTCTGGTGGCCGACATTCACTTCCACTACCGCCGCGCCATCGAGGCCGCCGAGGCGGGGGCTGCCTGCCTGCGTATCAACCCCGGCAACATTGGTTCGGCCGACCGGGTGCGCGAGGTGGTCAAGGTCGCGCGTGATCACGGCTGTTCCATGCGGATCGGTGTGAACGCAGGTTCGCTTGAGAAGCATCTTCTGGAGAAACACGGCGGCCCGACACCGGAAGCCATGGTGGAGAGTGCGCTCGATCACGCGCGCATTCTCGAAGACTATGACTTCCTCGACTTCAAGATCAGTGTGAAGGCATCCAATGTGACTCTGGCGACCGGTGCCTACAGGGGCCTTGCTGCGGCCTGTGATTATCCGCTCCATCTCGGGATTACAGAAGCCGGCGGACTGATTGGCGGTACGGTGAAATCGTCTGTCGGTCTGGGCATGCTGCTGTGGGACGGTATCGGGGATACGATCCGTGTCTCGCTGGCGACCGATCCGGTGGAAGAGGTTCGTGTCGGCTGGGAAATCCTCAAGTCGCTGAACCTGCGTCAACGCGGGGTCAACATCATTGCCTGCCCGTCCTGTGCGCGGCAGCAATTCAATGTCACCGAGACGGTCGGCGAACTTGAACAACGCCTTGCTCACGTGGATGTACCGATGACGGTGTCGATCATCGGCTGTGTCGTGAACGGTCCCGGTGAAGCGATGATGACCGATATCGGTCTCACCGGTGGCGGCAAGGGCAACCACCTTGTCTACATTTCGGGCAGCGCCGATCACAAGGTCGCCTCCGGTGATATCGTCGAGCACATCGTCGAGCTGGTTGAAGCCCGCGCTTCGGAGCTCAAGAGCGCCGATCGCGCCGACGCTGCCGAATAGCCGCAGGCTTCGTCAACATGGCCGCAAAACTGCAACCCATTCGTGGTACCCGCGACCTTCTTGCTGAAGACTGCCGCGCCCATGCCCGTGTCGAACAGGCCTGTGCTGAAATCGCGTGCCGCTATGGCTATGGCGAGATTCGGACACCGATCCTGGAAATGACGCCCGTCTTTGCCCGGAGTCTGGGTTGCGCCACCGATGTCGTGCAGAAGGAGATGTACACCTTCGAGGATCGGGGCGGCGAACAGGTCACCATGCGGCCTGAGAATACCGCTAGTGTGGCCCGTGCGGTATTGAGCAACGGCCTGCTCAACGAGGTGCCACTGAAGCTCTACTACGCCGGGCCGATGTTCCGCTACGAGCGCCCGCAGAAGGGCCGATACCGCCAGTTCCATCAGATTGGTATGGAGCTCTTCGGTGTGCCGGAACCCACAGGTGACATTGAGATCGTTGCCATGGGCGCTGACGTTCTGGACGAGCTGGGGCTCATGGCCGACACCCGGCTTGAGATCAACACGCTCGGAGACACCGAAAGCCGGACCCGTTACCGCGAAGCGCTGGTTGCCTACCTGCAGCAGCACCAGGACGCACTGAGTGAGGACAGCAAGGACCGACTGGAGCGCAATCCGATGCGTGTGCTCGACTCCAAATCTGAAGCGGACAAGGCCATCGTTGCCGACGCCCCTCTGATTTTTGATCACCTTACTGACGATGCTGGGAGCTTCTTCGACTCTGTTCTGGCGGGGCTCGATGCCCTGGGCCTTGCCTATGAGGTCAATCCCAGGATTGTGCGGGGGCTCGATTACTACTGCCACACGGCCTTTGAGTTCATCACAGAGAAGCTTGGTTCGCAGGGTACGGTGATCGGTGGTGGCCGCTACGACGGGCTGATGGAACAGATGGGCGGGCCGGCGCTGCCGGGTGTCGGCTGGGCCGGTGGAATCGAACGTCTGGCCATGCTGGCCGGGGGTGGCGATTCTGTGGAGCGTCCTATCGCTTTGGTTCCGGTCGGTGAGACGGCAGAACACAAGGCGCTTCTGATTGCCCATGACCTGCGGCGTCAGGGCCATAGGATCGAATTGGGCTATCGCGGAAACCTCAAGCGGCGCATGCAGCGAGCCAACAAGGCCGGCGCCAGCCACGCCCTGATTCTCGGCGACGAGGAACTGACACGCGGTGTCGCCATTCTGCGAGACCTCGACAGCGGCGAGCAGACCGAACTCTCGATCGACCGGGTGAGTGAGGGTCTGCCCCGGCGCGGTTAGCGGCCATGACCGCTCCCATCCATATCGCCGTCGGCGCGAACCACCGTTCGGCTCCTCTCGATCTCCGCGAACGTCTGTTTGTGCCGCGGGACGAAACCGAGGCCTTCTACGCATCGCTCAAGTCGCATGGCTTTGATGATGTGCTCCTGCTGTCGACCTGTGACCGTGTCGAAGTCCACGCTATGCATCCGCAACCTTCTCAGGCGGTCGGAACCCTGCGCGACATGCTTGCGTCGCGCGCCGGGCTAAAGGGGCTGGACAAACGGTTTTATGGCCTGGTCGACCGGCCTGCCCTGAGGCAGCTCTTTGCCATTGCAGCGTCATTGGACAGTCTTGTTGTCGGCGAGCCGCAGGTCTTGGGTCAGCTCAAGGAGAGCCACCGCCGTGCCGCCGCGGCCGGGCTGATGGGCCGTGGTCTGGAGCGACGGCTGCAGGCTGCTTTCGCTGCCGCCAAGAGAGTGCGCAATGAAACGCGGATCGGCGAACGGCCGGTCTCCATCGCCTCTGCGGGCGTCGAGGTCGCACGGGAGATCCACGGCGATCTCGGCCGCGTGCGAGGCTTGCTTGTGGGTGTGGGAGAAGCCGGAGAGCTCATCGCCTCCCGGCTCAGGAGCCACGGGCTTGGTGATCTCGCGGTGCTGCATGCACGGCCTCGTCTGGCTCAGGCGGTTGCCGAACGACTGGATGTAAGAATCGCGTCGCCTGACGATCGAGAGGCGGAGCTGGCTGCGGCGGATGTCCTGATCCTCTCGGTCGGCGCCGGGCGTCACGCTGTGGATCAGGCGGATATGAAGGCGGCGCTCAGGAGCCGACGTCGGCAGCCGGTCTTTGTGATCGATGCGGGTGTACCTCCCGACGCTGATCCCGCGATTGATCGCCTTGATGACGTGTTTGTCTACAATCTCGATCATCTCGAGCGCATCGCGATGGCCGGAAGGGCGGGGCGTGAGGATGAAGCAGCCGCAGCCTGGGCGATTGTCGATGAAGCATTGGCCGGTTTCAGCGCTGCGGATGCGCAGCGCGATGCGGTCCCTGCCGTGGCGTCCCTGAGGGCGGCTTTCGAGGCAGCACGTCAGCAGGTCCTGGCCGGTAAGGCCGGCGATGATTCATCGGAAGCTACGCGGCGACTGGTGAACCGGCTTCTGCACGACCCCAGCGAAATGTTGCGTGTTATGGCGGAAGACGATCCAGCGTCGGTCAATGATGCTGAACACCTGTTGCAACGCCTGTTCAGGCTCCATTCGGAGAAAGAGACATGAGCCTTGAAGAGAGCCTGAGCAAGGTGGTGCTGCGCCACGAGGAACTCTCTGCACGGTTGGCTGAGGAAGCTGGAGGCGGGGATGAGTTTATCAAGATGTCTCGCGAGTACGCGGAGCTGTCGCCCATCGTCGAGGCGATCAGTGAACTCAGAAACTCCGAGCTGGAACTGACCGATCTCAACGAGATGATTGCCGCTGAAGACGATGCCAAAATGCGGCAACTGGCGGAGGCCGAACGCGACGACCTCGCTGAACGTCTGCCCGCGTTGCAGCAGCGGGTGAAGGTTCTTCTGATCCCCAGGGACGAGACAGACGGCAGGAATGCCATTCTGGAGATTCGGGCTGGCACTGGGGGTGATGAAGCTGCGCTGTTCGCGGCCGATCTTCTGCGCATGTACCAGCGATACGCCGAGCAACGCCGTTGGCGTGTCGAGGTCATGAACATCAGCGAAAACGACATCGGCGGGGTGAAGGAGGTCCAGGTCATGATCTCAGGATCGGATGTCTTCTCGCGCCTCAAGTTTGAATCCGGCGTCCATCGTGTCCAGCGCGTGCCGGTCACCGAGTCCGGTGGACGGATTCACACCTCGGCTGCGACTGTTGCCGTGTTGCCCGAGGCCGAAGAAGTCGACATCACGATCGATGAGAAGGACTTGCGCATCGACACATTCCGGGCGTCCGGCGCCGGCGGCCAGCACGTCAACAAGACCGACAGCGCAGTGCGGATCACCCATATCCCGACCGGCGTGATCGTCTCGCAGCAGGACGAAAAATCCCAGCACAAGAATCGTGCCAAGGCGATGAAGATCCTGATGGCGCGTCTCTATGACGACGAGCGGCGCCAGCGCGATGAGGAACGGGCCGAAAGCCGCAAGTCACAGGTCGGCAGTGGTGACCGCTCCGAGCGCATCCGTACCTACAACTTTCCCCAGGGTCGCCTGACCGATCACCGCATCAACCACACGCTTTACAAGCTCGATGACATCGTGACCGGTGGCGCGTTGGACGATGTGATCGACCCCTTGATAGCCGAAGATCAGGCCGCACGCCTGGCGGAACTGGAATGACAGCCGTTTTGGTCGGTGAATTGCTGGTGGCATCCGCCGCCGAGCTTGCCGACGCAGGTGTTGACGAGCCCCGGCGTGATGCGCAGCTGCTTTTGGCGCATGCCCTGGAAAGAGATCGTGGCTGGCTGCAGGCCTTCCCCGAAACGATCGTTGAGCCGGAGGCTCACCAGTGTTTCACCACTCTTCTGGAATGCCGGAAGCGCCGCCTGCCGATGGCGCAGGTGCTGTGTCATCGTGAGTTCTGGAGCCTTGACCTTAAGGTCACCGGAGAGACCCTGACGCCCCGCCCTGATTCCGAAACCCTGGTCGAAACAGCGCTGTCGCTGTTCCGGGAACGGGAGGCGCCGCGCCACATTCTGGATCTTGGCACCGGGACCGGCTGCCTGTTGCTGGCTCTGCTCTCCGAGTGGCCTTCGGCCAAGGGGGTTGGTGTTGATCGGTCGGCTGGCACGCTGGCTGTCGCGCGTGAGAACGCCAGGGCCTGTGACCTTGAAAGCCGGGTGAGTCTTGTCGAGGGCGACTGGCTTGCCGGCTTGACCGGGTCGTTCGATCTTGTTGTGTCCAACCCGCCCTATATCCCCTCGGGGCAGATCGCAGGTCTGGAACCGGAAGTGTCCGATCATGAGCCCAGGCAGGCGCTCGACGGTGGTGCTGACGGCCTGTCTTGTTATCGCATCATCCTCAGCGATGTGGCGATGGTCCTGGCGCCGGGCGGCTTGGTGGTGCTGGAACACGGTGAGAGACAGGCTCCGGCACTGGGCGCGCTGGCTGCTGAGCATGGCTTTGATGTCCTGGAACCGGCGCGGGATCTCGCCGGGCGCCTTCGCTGTGCTGTTCTGCGATTTGTCACAGGCTGGTGAAAAAGCGCAAAAAACCTCTTGGAATGGTGTCTGACACTCAGTACGGTCGCGATTGCGCACTCCGGCACGGAACTTGGTTCCGAAGCGATTGTGAACTAAGCAACGCTTGCGCCGGGTCTGATGGCTTCAGCAATCGGTTTTGTTGTTTCGGACCGAGATGTCCGTTCTGATTGTTTGTGTGGCGCTGAACCCTTTCAAGCATGTTGCAGAGAGTGATCAAGGCATGAGACCAGGTGGTTCCGGGAAGCGGTCCCGCAACAATCGCGGCCATATGCGTCGCGGTGGCGGCGGTGGTGGTGGCGGACGCAATCAGTCGTTCGACAGCACGGGTCCTGACGTCAGGGTGCGGGGCACCGCCCAGCAGGTTGCCGACAAGTACACTGCGCTGGCGCGTGATGCATCGTCATCCGGCGATTTGGTCGCCGCGGAGAACTATCTGCAGCATGCCGAGCATTACCAGCGCATCGTGAACATGCATGCCGAACGTGCAGCCGAGCAGCAGCGTGAGCGCGATGAACGCGGCGAGCGTGATGACCGTGGCGCGCGCGACGATCGCGGGCGCAATGACGACCGCTATCAGGACCGGGGCCGTCAGGACGATGACGACACTGGGGAAACCGGTGAGGCCGAAGTGGTCCGCCGTCAGCCTCCGCCTGCGGCCGTGTCTGAAGACGGTGGGGAGGGCGACAGCCCTGTTGCTGTTGAAGAGGAAAAGCCCAAGCCAGCCCGCCGGTCGCCGCGCAAGCCGGCGGCGGCAGCCGATGACGAGGCGTCGGCTGAATCAGCGGATGAGGAGCAGACCGCCGCAGAATAATCTGTTGCAGGTTTTCGGCTCCAACCCCTTTTGTTGTAAAAATATCACACCATATACCATTCCAGACACGCATCCCAAAGGGTGATGAATGATGGAATTCGAACGGTACACGGATCGTTCGCGCGGCTTCGTCCAGGCTGCGCAGACGCTGGCACTCACGCGCGGTCATCAGCAGCTGACGACCGAGCACCTGTTGCAGGTCCTGCTTGCAGACGAGCAGGGTTTGGCGGCAGGACTCATGCGGACCGCCGGCGCCGATCCCAAACAGGCTCTGGTCGGGACAGAAACGGCCCTCAAGAAACTCCCCGTCGTTGAAGGTGCGGGCGCCGGACAGGTGCATCTCGCTCCCGATCTTGCCCGCGTGTTTGACGCTGCGCAGTCACTCGCCGAGAAGGCCGGTGACAGCTTTGTCACGGCCGAGCGCCTGTTCCTGGCGCTTGCTCTGGCCGAAGGCACGCAGGCTACGGGAATTCTGACCAATGCGGGTCTGTCGCCCCAGACCCTGAAGGCCGCCATCGCTGACATACGCAAGGGCCGCACGGTTAACAGCGTCTCCGCGGAAGGCAACTACGACGCTCTCAAGAAATACGCGCGTGATCTGACAGAAGCGGCCCGGAATGGTGATCTGGACCCGGTGATCGGCCGCGACGAAGAAATCCGTCGTACGATGCAGGTCCTGTCGCGCCGGACCAAAAACAATCCTGTGCTGATCGGCGAGCCCGGAGTCGGTAAGACCGCCATTGTCGAGGGCCTTGCACTGCGTATTGTGAACGGCGATGTGCCGGATTCGCTGCGCAACAAGACGCTGCTGTCGCTCGATCTCGGCGCCATGGTCGCTGGCGCGAAGTTCCGCGGAGAATTCGAGGAGCGCATGAAGGCCGTGCTCCAAGAGATCGAGGCGGCGGCCGGCGAGATTGTGGTGTTCATCGATGAGCTGCATACGCTGATCGGGGCCGGCGCTGCCGAGGGATCGATGGATGCATCGAACCTGCTGAAACCACTCCTGGCACGCGGCAAGCTGCATTGCGTCGGCGCCACCACGCTCGAAGAATATCGCAAGCACATCGAAAAGGACGCAGCCCTGGCGCGCCGCTTCCAGTCGGTCTTCGCGGCCGAACCGACCGTGCCGGACACGATCTCGATCCTGCGCGGTCTGAAGGAGAAGTACGAGCTGCACCACGGCGTGCGGATCACCGATGCTGCGATCGTGGCCGCTGCCACGCTGTCGAACCGCTACATCACCGACCGCTTCCTACCCGACAAGGCGATCGACCTCGTGGATGAAGCCGCGAGCCGTCTGAAAATGGAGGTCGATTCCAAGCCCGAGGAAATCGACGAGCTCGACCGCCGCATCATCCAACTCAAGATCGAGCGTGAGGCGCTCAAGAAGGAAGACGACGCGGGGTCGCGTGACCGTCTCGACAAACTCGAGAGTGAGCTTGCCGATCTTGAGGGCCGTTCCTTTGAACTGACCAGCGAGTGGGAGAAGGAAAAGGAACAGCTGGCCGGCGCTCAGAAGCTCAAAGAAGGGCTCGATCACGCGAGGCTCGAGCTGGAGCAGGCCCAGCGCCGAGGCGATCTGGCTCGGGCCGGAGAGCTGGCTTATGGCGTGATCCCCGATCTCGAAGCCAAGCTGAAAACGGCGGAAGAGGCCGAGGGCAGCACCATGCTCGAAGAGGCCGTCACCGACGACCACATTGCCGGTGTCGTGTCGCGCTGGACCGGCATACCGGTCGACAAGATGCTCGAAGGCGAGCGCGAGAAACTGCTGCAGATGGAAGACGGCCTGGGCCGTCGTGTGGTAGGCCAGCGGGATGCTCTGGTCGCGGTGTCGAACGCTGTGCGCCGCGCACGTGCTGGGCTGCAGGATCCGAATCGGCCGATCGGCAGCTTCATGTTCCTGGGCCCGACTGGCGTGGGCAAGACCGAGCTGGTCAAGGCGCTGGCCGAATTCCTGTTTGACGACGAACACGCGATGCAGCGCATCGACATGTCGGAGTTCATGGAAAAACACGCCGTGTCTCGACTGATCGGCGCGCCTCCGGGCTATGTCGGCTATGAGGAAGGCGGCGTGCTGACCGAAGCCGTCCGCCGCCGTCCCTATCAGGTCGTGCTGTTCGATGAGATCGAGAAAGCACATCCCGACGTGTTCAACGTGCTGTTGCAGGTTCTTGACGACGGTCGTCTGACCGACGGGCAGGGCCGCACCGTCGACTTCAAGAACACGCTGATCATCATGACGTCGAACATCGGCGCCGAGTTTCTGGCCAACATGGGTGAGGACGACGAGGTCGACAGTGTGCGTGAACTTGTGATGGCGGCTGTGAAAGGTCACTTCCGGCCGGAGTTTCTGAACCGGCTGGACGAGACCATCCCGTTCCACCGCCTGCATCGCGACCAGATGACGGCAATCGTCGACATTCAGCTCGGCCATCTGCGTGGCCTGCTGGAGGATCGCAGGATCACGATCAACCTCGATGACGCCGCCCGTGCGTGGCTGGGCAACGAAGGCTACGATCCGGTCTACGGCGCGCGTCCGCTCAAGCGGGTGATCCAGCGTGAGCTTCAGAATCCGCTTGCCGAGCTCATCCTGAAGGGTGAAATCAGGGATGGCGATGCTGTGTCTGTCTCGGCGTCGGCCCTGGGTCTGGTGATGAACGGCAGTCCGGTGGAGGCCGATCAGGCGGCCTAGATACGGTCTAAACGAGCACGCCGTCCTGGCTTTCGGGTAAAATCTGGCCTCCATCGACCACGATGGTCTGGCCGGTGACGTAACTCGCCTCATCGCTGGCGAGGTAGAGCGCAGCATGGGCGATGTCCTCGGGCTGGCCGAGGTACCCCATGGGAATGGCCTGCTTCATCTTGGCTTCATGCGCTCGGGCTTCGGCCGTTCCGTCTGCGCGGATGACAATGTTGCCGGGCTCGACGCCGTTGATTGTCACGCCCTTGTGCGCGACCTCAAGAGCTGCCGCTTTGATAAAACCATTCACGCCCGCCTTCGAGGCACAATAGTGGCTCCAGCCAGGCATGCCGACGCGTGGGCCGGAGATTGATGACGTTACAACGACCCGGCCCTTCTTGCGCCGGGTCATGTGCGGCAGGACGGCCTTGGAGATCAGGAAGAGGCTCTTGAGGTTGGTGTCTAGAACACGGTCCCATTCGGTCTCTTTCATCTTCACAATGTCGGAAGACGGGAAGATACCGGCGTTGTGGGCAACGATGTCGATGTTGCCCAGGCGCTTGCGGGCCTCGGCGATCATGGCCTTCACCGCCTTGGCGTCAGAAACGTCCGTTGCCATGGCCGAGGCCGTGCCACCGGCCTTTTCGATGTCGTGCACGACGGCCTTCGCGCGGTTGACGGTTCGGGTTGCGATCAACACGTTTGCACCCTCGGCCGCGAAGACCCGGGCAATACCGGCCCCGATGCCACGGCCGCCGCCTGTCACGATGGCAGTCTTGCCTTGCAGTCGTCCTGTCATGGTGCCGTCCCTCTCATGTCGATGTCTCGGGCCAGTTTGGCTGATGCTTTCGGTGGGGCCAAGCGTCGGACATTTGTTATGGTGAGTATGTCCAGGGAACACGGGAGACGGATGCCATCATCATGATCAGCCGCCAGGACGCCACGATGCCGTCACTGGGCCTGTGGACCTGGGACATGCGCGGGGATGCGATGCTGCGGCGGCAGCCGTCGATCAGGCCCTGTGTATGGGCTACCGGCATATCGGTACGGCCCAGATGTATGAGAACGAGGCTGATGTGGGCCGCGGTATCGCCAACTCCGGTGTAGCCCGCGAGGACATCTGGCTGACGACCAAGATCGACAACGACAACCACAGCTTCGAGGCTGTGCACCGATCAGCAGACGAAAGCCTGACCCGGCTGGGAACGGATTACGTCGACCTGCTGCTGATTCATTGGCCCATGTTCCACGACGCGCCCCTGGGCGAAACGCTGGATGCCATGCAGGAGCTGAAGTTCGCGGGCAAGGTCCGCCATCTCGGAGTCAGCAACTTCTCGACGGCACTGGTCGCTGAGGCGGTCGACAATCTGGGGCACGACATCCTGTGCAACCATATCGAGTATCATCCCTACTTGTCGCAGATGGCCGTGGAAGGCGCTGTCAGGATCGTAGCGGACAACCGATGTGACGCGGCCTTCTTCGGCAGGCCCGCGACGGTCGAGGCGTTTGCGCCAGACCGTGGGGCTGGGGCTTGGCTGCCAGTCCACCGTTGTCGTGTCGATCACGGCTTGTGTTGAAAAGTCGTCGTTCAGTCCGTCTCTCATGCGGCCTCCCATGTGCCCATCATGTGGGGCCGTCGACCGTTGCTGTCGAGATCACAGCGGCGTGAAAGCTGTGCAGCGCTCTTGGCAGGCCGTGCGAAGTGCGGCAGCGTGGCGCCGCGGTTTCGAAAGGTTGTGTGATGAGCGGGTTGTTTGCGCGTTCCGAGTACGAAGCTCGGTGGCAAAAGATCCACGAGGAGATGGCCGGAGCGGGGCTGGAGGCGGCTCTGGTGTTCGGCCGGGGCGGTGGCAGTTATGACCGCTGTGGCGATGTCCTTTACCTCTCGAACTACTATTCTTGCGCCTCGGGGCAGGAGGTCGATAATCCGCTTAACACGGCGCGCTCGTTCAGTGCCGTGCTGTTGCAACTGGGTGAAGCGCCTGAACTGATCATCGATGAGCCCGACCCGCGTCACGAGCTGCTGGCTGTCAGCCGGGTGAGCGGCCACAGCGATCCTATCACGGCGGCGGGCAAGGCGCTGGCTGCACGCGGGATCAGCGGGCCGGTGGGTCTTGTGGGCGCGGACTTTCTGCCGGTCAAATACTGGCGACTACTGAAGGAGGCCGCGCCGGGCACCAACTGGGTCGAGGATGAGCGGCTGGTCCAGCGTGTGCGCCGGATCAAGAGCCCGGCTGAGATGGAGCGTTTCCGCGAGGGCGGTGAGATCGCGACCCGGTCGCTGAACCTGCTGATGGAGGGCCTGGTGGGCGGTGTTTCCGAAGCCGAGGCCGTGGCCGAAGCGATCGGTGAGCTGCGCCGGTCGGGTGCGGTCTGCCAGATGATCCCCGTGGCCCATGGCGAGAACATCTCGCGTTGGGCGACTGAACCGTTCAGCGGCGCGGGTATGACCGTGCCGGCCCAGGGCGACCTGGTGCGTGGCTGGCTCGACAGCATCATCTTCGAGGGTTACTGGCTCGACCCCGGCCGCACGGCGGTGGCGGGCGGCAAGCCCGACGCCGACCAGAAGGCACTGATGGAAAACTGTATCGCGATCGTCGACGGCGTAATCGAGGCGATCCGGCCCGGGGCGACCGTGCACGATGTTGCGCGGATCGGCGATGTGCTCTCGGCCCGGTTCAGCGAAGGTGACAGCCAGATGAACGACCAGTGGCCGCTCTACGGCCATGGCACGGGGCTCTACTGGGAGCATCCCTACATCGGCGTGAAAATGTCCGAACCCGACGATCATTTCGAGGCCGGGATGGTGCTGGGCATCGAGGCGTTCCTGCATGTCGACGGCGTGGGAACCGCCGCCCACGAGCAGAACCTGATCGTGCATGCCGACCGCAACGAAATCATCACGAATTCGCCGATCACCTGGTGGTAAGCCGGGCTTCCACCGGCCGGATGGCGTGCTGATTCGGTTCACGGGAGGGGGTCTCCTGCGTTTTTCGACATTCAACCCCATGTACAGCAGACATCGGGGCACTTAGCGGGCCCGACGCGGCCTTTCGGAGCGCGACGCTGGCCCGCATCCACATTCGTCGGATTCCATGTTGTAGAAAGCCCGGTTTGCCAAGCGCCCGAGGGTGTGGTGCTGTCCGGTGACAACCAGAGGGCAACACCATGAGCTTCGAAGGTAAACGTATCGTCGTGACGGGATCGACACGAGGCATCGGCCTTGCGACCGCGCGGCTGTTCGTCGAGCAGGGCGCCGAGGTCGTGGTGCACGGACGCAGCGAAGCATCGGTGAACGCTGCGCTGGCGGAGATCGGCGGCGGGCACGGAGTTGCCGCGGAGCTCGACACGCTGGAGGGCTGCAAGACCCTGATCGATCGGAGCCTTGAGCTGCTGAGCGGTCTCGACGTGCTGGTGAACAACGCAGCGCTGGGCGATGCCTCGGAGTTCGGCAGCACGACGCCGGAATTCTGGCAGACCATGATGGATGTGAACGTCCGTGCGCCGTTTTTCCTGACCCAGGAGGCGCTGCCGGCCCTGCGCGATTCCGGCGGGAACGTGGTGATGGTCTCCTCGGTCTCCGGCCTGATGGGCCATCCCGATGGGGTGTCGGTTTACTGCACGTCCAAGGGCGCCCTGATCAACATGACCAAGGTGCTGGCTCTGGAGCTGGCGGGGCAGGTGCGCGTGAACTGCCTGGCGCCGGGACCGATCGACACCGACATGCACCGCATCCCGGCGCGCGAGACCGGCGACGAGGCCGGATATTTCACCGATATCAGCGGCTGGGTGCCCATGGGCCGTATAGGCACCGCCGGGGAGATGGCCCAGGGCATCCTCTATCTGGCCTCCGACGCGGCGAGCTTCACAACGGGCGCGATCCTGTCACTCGACGGCGGCAGTGGTGCGGGGCATTGATCGGACGTTGGCAGCACTGGCCGGCAGGATGAGCGTTCTCTGGGCATAGCATCAGAATCCCGCGCTTAAGCCGTGCTGGAAAACATGCGATCAAAGCACGAACACACGAAGAGATATCACCATGCTCGACCAGGGACTGGCTGACCGGATCATTGCGGCGGTCGATTAGGGATTCGACGATCAGGTCGCGTTCACACAGGATCTGGTACGGCACCCGTCGCAGCGCGGGCACGAGCGTACCGCGCAGGACTTCATATTCGAGGTGCTGCGCGCGCGCGTTTCTGATCGATGGCGGCGTGTGGTGAGGGCTCGGGATGGATGGCCTGGTTAAACCGGGCCATGACGGGGTGCGGGGTTGAGGCGTCCGCGCCAATTTTCATGTGCCAAGTATGGCTGCGCGAAAGGCTGTGCGAGCGGTTGCTGCGGAGTCGGTGCGTAAGCGTTTCTGATCCGTCCGGCCGTGAGGTGAGGATTCGGGATGGATCGCCCGGTCAGGCCGGGCCATGTCGGCGTGTGGGGGTTAGAGAGCCCGCGCCAGCCGTCTGGCATCAAGCATGGCAGCGTGGAGGTTGCGGCTGCTGGCGGCGTCGCCGATGCGGAAGAGCTGGTAGGCGCCTGATGTATTGTGGCTGACGGTCTGCGGCTTGCCTGAGACCAGGGCGGCGATGTCGATTTCGCCGCGGTTGGTGCTGTCGGACTTCAGGGCAAAGTAGAGGTCGTCGTTGGGCCGGGTGCCGTTGTCGATGACGAGCTGATCGACGGTGCGTTGGCTCGCAGGACCGCCGTAGGTGTTGACGAGGTCGATACGGAGGCGGTTGCCGGCGGGTTCGGCCCGGGTGATGCGGGTGTCGACGGTGAGTGCGACACCCTGGCGATAGAAGCGGCGCAGATAGATCGGGAAGTTCTGGCCGCCGGTCTCGGCCAGCACGGTACGGTCTGGTGTGACGATCTCGAGGGTGCTGCGGCCCTGGTCGCTCATCAGATTGACTGCACTGGCGGCGTCGTGGCGGCCGGCAAGATCGCAGACCAGCACGCTTTCTCCCGCCGGGACCGCGCCCGACAGGATGTCCCAGGCGCTGACGGCGTGTTCGTGGCCTTCGAAGGTGCCGAGATCTTCGGAGGCGAGTTCGGTGTCGGGGAGGCCGCCGGTGGCGATGACCACGACATCGGGGTCAAGCGCGGTGACATCAGGAGCGTCGGCATAGCTGTTGAGGCGGATGTTGGCGCCGGTTTCGCCCAGCCGTTCGGCGAGCCAGTCGCGGATGCCGATCATGTCCTTGCGCCAGGAACCCTTGGCCGCGAGCACGACCTGGCCGCCGAGTTCGCTGGCGGCTTCCAGCACGGTGACGCGGTGACCGCGCAGGGCGGCAACACGAGCGGTTTCCATGCCGGCCGGGCCGCCGCCGACAACCACGACATGGCGCGGGTTGGCAGCGGTGTCGTCGATCTCGTGGGCAAGCTCCTCCTCGCGGCCCGTGGCGGGATTGTGGGCACAGAGCGCGCGGCCGCCCTGGAACAGGCTGTCGATGCAGTAACCTGCACCGACGCAGGGACGTGTGCGCTCCTCGTCGCCCGCCTGCATCCGGTTCATCAGGTGCGGGTCGGCGAGGTGGGCGCGGGTCATACCGATGAGATCAACAATACCGTCTGAAATGGCATGGCGCGCGGTGGCGAGGTCGCTGACCCGGCAGGCGTGAAGCATGGGCAGATGGGTCGCCTCCTTGAAACGCTTCACGCGCGCGAGGAAGGGGGCGAGCGGGGCGTCCATGGTGGGCGTGATGTTCTCGGCCAGTTCGAGATCGGTCGCGACACGGCCGAAGACAATGTTGAGATAGTCGCAGGTGCCGTCGGCGGCGACGGCCTCGCAAATGGCGACGGCCTCGTCTTCGCTCAAACCGCCTTCGGGCGCTTCGCCGCCGTTGGTGCGGATGCCGACGATGAAGTCGTCGGGGACGGCCTTGCGGCAGGCCTCGAGCACCTCGCGCAGGAAGCGCATGCGGTTTTCGAGGCTGCCGCCGTAACCGTCGGTGCGGCGGTTGGTCAGCGGCGAGAAGAACTGGTCGGGCAGATGGCCGTGGCAGAGGATTTCGACCCCATCGAGGTCGCCCTCGTAGCAGCGCCGGGCGGCATCGGCGTAACAGGCGATGACTCGCGCGATGTCTTCGGCCTCCATCTCGCGGGGATAGCTGCGGTGCTGGTGTTCACGGATGCGGCTGGGCGCGATGGTGGGCACCCAGTTGTCGGCATGCCAGACCGTGCGCCGGCCCATATGGGTGATCTGGCAAACCAGGGCCGCACCGTGCTTGTGGACCCGCTCGGAGAACTCCTGGAAGTAGGGGATGATCCCGTCATCGCCGACGTAGATCTGGCCACCGAAGACACTGGCCGAGTCCGGCGCGATGTTCGATGAGCCGCCGAACATGGTCATGCCGATCCCGCCCCTGGCCTTTTCCTCGTGATAGAGCTGGTAGCGCGCCTTGGGTCGGCCGTCCTGCGCATAACCCGGCGCATGGGATGTGCTGACCACGCGGTTGCGCAGGGTCAGATTCTTGATCGTGAGCGGCTGGAGAAGGGGATCGGCCATGGTGTCGGTTCCGCAGGATGTCCGTCGCCATGCTGGCGCTCAGGGAACGACCTGTCCACGGCCAACGGCATACAGCTTTGCGCCAACCTTAAGGCGTAGCAGGGGCCCCTGCTTTTGCAGGGTGTCAGGAGAGGACCTTGCCGACCGACGCGATATGCTCCGGCCCCAGACCACAGCAGCCGCCGACCGCACTGACACCCATGGCGGTGTAGGTGCGGGCTTCGTCGGCGTAGTCCGAGGGGCTGATGACGGTTTCGAACTGCCAGTGAGGCATGATGAAGTCGCCGGAATGGGCATAGGCGAAAAGCGGCCCGGACCAGCGTGCCTTAAGCGCTTCGAGCGCCGGCCGCGTGGCCTCGACATCAGAATGCATGATGCCGGCGGCCTGCGCATCGTCGAGCAGGCAGACCTCCATCACGTCCTCGAAGGGCAGCACCTGGCGTCGGCTGAAGCCCATGACGGTGCCGTCGTCGCCGAGCCGCGCGCTGAGGCCGAGCCAGGCTGGCAGGCCAGAGGTCACGGTGGCACGGGCGCAGATCGGCGAGACCTCGTTGTCGAGCAACATCTCGGCGATCAGGAGATCGCAGCCTTCGCCCACAAGTGCGTCAACTTGCGCGGTGTAGCTGGCCTGCGCCTCGGCCTCGTCGGGTAACTTGTCGAGGTCGAGCCCGGCGCGGAAACTGGAGAGCGAACCGGCGACGTACACATTCCGGTCCACTGCCGCTTCGACAACGGCTTCGTGGGCGAGGCGGCAGGCGAGCCGGTTGAGTTCGAGCGCCTCTTCGAGGGAGAATCCGGCGTACTTAAGGACATGGGGGGCAGCGGCATAGGTGTTGGCGATGATGATGTCGGCGCCTGCCTCGATGAAGTCGCGATGGATTTTGCGGATCATGTCGGGTGCGGTCTGCATGGTGGCGCCGACCCAGGCTTCACCATCCATCACGGCACCACGCTTTTCAAGCTCGGTGCCCGTGCCGCCATCGATGATGAGCGTGTCGCCAGCGGTGAGCCGTTGCTGGAGTGTGGCCATGGACGTTGCTCCCTGTCGGAACGATGTCACGGCGCCAGGGACGACGCAAACGCGGGATAGGTCTCGGCGATCTGCTGGCGGACGGGGCCGGTGATGAGAGCGGCGGCATCGGCGTCCGGGACCGATGTGACGGGCACGTCTGCGGGGAGGTCGAAGGAAAAGCCGGTCTGCTCGCTGACCTCATCGATGCTGCTCCAGGGGTGGACACTGGCCAGCGTGAAACGGCCGGCCTGGCGGTCGAAGTCAAAAACGCAACGGCCGGTGACGAGCGCAGCGGGGCTGCCGGGGCGGTAGATGCCGGGTTCGGAGGTTCCCGGGGCGCTGATGAAATCGACCTGTTCGACCAGGGTGCGGGGCGTGTGTTCCTCGCGGAACAGGATGACCTTCGGAATCAGGAAATAGAGGTAGCTGGAGCCGAAGCTGCCAGGGAAGCGGACCCTGGTCTGCGGGTAATCGCCGACGCCGACGAGGTTGATGTTGGCGGAGCCGTCAATCTGGCCGCCGCCCAGAAAGAAGGCATCGATGCGGCCCTGGGCCGCGCGGTCGAAGAGCTCGCGTCCGCCTTCGGTGAAGTCGTTGTTGCGGCGGTTGCCGAGCACGGTGATGTCCCGTGGCCCCAGGCCGAGCTCACGGGCGAGGAAGGCGGCGGAACCGGGGACGGGCGATTGGGCACCGACGGCGACCCGGCGTGACCCGACGAGCAGGCGCGCCAGCGTGTGGATCAGGAAGACCTGGCGCTCGGGATCGCTCACGCGATGATCTCTCCGGCGAGGAAGTCGGCGAGCCACGCGTCGAAGGTCCCCTGCGTCGTGGCAGCATCGCAGTAGAGATCGAGTTCGATCCAATTGGCGTCGTGATAACCCGGCATGGCCAGCGGCAGGCTGCCGCCGGGGACATGGGCGATGGCATCGACATAAGCGGCGGGCAGGGCGCCGGCGGCCAGGGTCTCGTCGTCGAAGAAGCTGCCGTCGTGCAGGACCTCGACCGTTGCGACGGTGGCTGCAGCGGCGTGGGCCATGGTGGCGAGCTCGCGGCGGCGGCCGATCCAGAGATTGCCGTCCGTATCGGCCATTTCGCAGTGAAAGAGGGCGATGTCGGGCCGGATCGCGGGCAGGGCGACGATGGGGTCGTCGGTGCCGAAGGGGTTGTCGATCACCTGCCAGTCCGGCCGGTTAACCAGTACGTCCGTGCCCAGGAGGCCGCGCAGGGGGAGATAAGGCAGGCCCTTCTCGCTGGCCTGCAAGGCGGCGTGGATGGCGGGGCAGGTGGTGTCCTTCATGGTAATCGCACTGGTCTTGATCGCCTCGACGAAGCGGGGTGCGGGACCACGCTCGCCCATGGTGACGGCAGCGGCCTCCATGGTGGTAACCATGCCGGCCCCGATCAGCACGTCGGCCTGAAGGCCCGACTGGGGTACGGCGACGAGGTGGAGGTTACCGGTGTCCTGGCGGATCAGTTCGGCCGTCGCCGCCATCGCGACACCGCAGTATTCGGGCGGGATCGCCACGGTCATGCCGGGTCGGATCAGCGCGACAGCCCGGCCGAGAGGGAGCAACGTGGACATGGCCCGACCTTAGCAGAGCCGCCGGAGAGCTGTCAGCGTGAGCTGACCCAGAGCACCACGGCGTCCTCGTCGCCGGCGGAGACGCAGGCGTGGCCCATGCGGCCGTCGTAGTAGATGCTGTCGCCGGTGTTGAGTGTGACCGGCTCGTAGAACTCGGTGTAGAGCGTCATGGTGCCGGACAGGACGTGACAGAAATCCTCGGTGTCGTGGCGGTCCCAGTCCTCGAAGTCATCGAGAGAGCGGGCGCGGACGATGAGTTCGAAGGGCAACATGGCCTTGTGCGCCAACTCTTCAGCCAGCGGCCGGTAGTAGTAATGATCCGATGTGTAGCGCGGCTTGCTGCCCTTGCGGGTGATGGCGCGGCGCGCTGTGGCGTGGGGACCGGACGGGGCGCCCAGCAGGTGCTGGAGGTCAAGGCCAAAGCCCTCGGAGAGTTTGCGCAGGGCTTCGAAGGTGGGCGACATCTTGCCCTTTTCGATCTTGTAGAGCGACGAGCGGGAAAGCCCGATCCGCTCGGCGGCTTCATCCAGGCTCCAGCCGCGCTCTGTGCGCAGTTCGCGCAGACGAACGCCGAGGTCGAGTGAAGTCGGATTGGGGGGCGGGTCTTTGGGGTTTGAAGGCACGATCTGAAGAGGATGCTCGGGCATGACGGAATACTCTCTTGCGACTTTATATGATACTATAGTACCAATTCGCGACTCACAACACGAACCCGGAGAGACCCATGATCGAAGCCATCAGGATCGACGAGCAGGTAGCCAAACTCGTCCCCATCAAAGGCCGAGGCCCGCAGACGACCGAGACCGAGGTGTCAAAGGCTTTCTCCGAGCTGGGTGTCGGCGACTTCCTTGACTGCGCTGTCTACCTCGGCAGCTTTGACGGTGAGGCCGGCTGGGAGCGTCACATGAAGGGCGATGAGCTGGTGCAGGTGCTGTCGGGTTCGACGGCGTTCGACATCATCGAAGGCGAGGGGCTTCAGACCCTGGAGCTCGAGCCCGGCATGCTGGTGGTGGTGCCGCGAACCTGCTGGCACCGGTTCCGGTCGGCCGGTGGTGTGACACTGCTGACCGCCACCCCGCGCAACGACGAAGAGCACATTCATGTCGACGACCCACGCGAACTGGCGTGATGCGGGCTAACGCGGAGCGCCCTGAACCTGGGGTGATTGCCAGAAGAAGAGCTGGACCAGTCAGCCGTTCTCGATGCTGTCGCCGAAGTCTATCCCGCCGGCATGCCACATCCAGGAGCGGAACAGCACAAGGCGGTTGAGCTTCATGGGCACGAAAATGGTGCGCTCCCACTGGTCCATGCCCGTCGTCCCGTCATAGGGCCGCTTCTCGCTGCCCTCGATCGGCGTCACCATCTTCATGACGTCTTATTGAGGGGGCTGGCCGTAGATCTCCTGGGCTTCCTGATCACTGAGTGGCGCGCGGTCGATCTTGTACTCTCAGTGCCGATAGAATCCGATGTCGTCCTGACAATGTTCGTCGAGGGTAAGAAAGATAATGCCCGACCAGGAGCAGCTGGGATCGACATGAACACCGCAACCCTTGCGTGGATTGCCGGCGAGAGAAATCCGGACGAAGTCGTGGGGCAGTTTGCCCCGGCGCTCAATCGGTTCGCCCACGATCTGGCTGAACATCTGGTCCATGTTGGGCCAGGCCATGGAACGCGCCGAGTTACGGCCGGGATAATGCACATCGGGTCCCGGATCCGGATACTCGAGCTTCAGCGCGAACTCGCGAACCTTCTCAGGCTTGCCATAGAAATCGTCGATGATCATCAGATTCTTGAGCATGCGGTCCCCGTCGTCTTGCGCGTCGAGGTGGGCTTATGACCGGAGCTTTCACGCTGTCAAAGTGGCTCGACAGGTGATCAGTCGGTCCTCTCCCGGGAGAACCGCGCGATCGCGCCGATGGTATCCGCCATGGCGTCTCGGTAACTCAACCCACTTTTCTTGCGAGGCTTGAGACTGTGGTCGCCATCCTCGATCCAGTGGATCGTGATCGCGGGCGAAAGGTCATAGCCGGTGACCTCTTCACGATTTCCCAAAGCATCGCGCGTGCCCTGGACCAGCAGGGTGGGTGTGGCCAGCGCTGCAAGGTGATCGAGGCGGTTTCCGGGTTCCTTGCCGGGTGTGTGGAACGGGAAACCGAGGCCGATCAGGCCCGCGACACCGCATTCATCGGCGACAAGGCTGGCCATGCGACCGCCCATGGATTTGCCGCCGATGATCATGGATTCGGGGTTGCCGACCTTGGCGATCACGTCGTGCCAGGTCTCGAGCAGGACGGCCTGCCGGTCCGGCGGGCGGCGCTTGCCGTCGTCACGCCGTTTGGCCATGTACGGGAACTCGAAGCGGACGCAACGCAGACCGCGGGCCGTAAGGCCCTGGGCGACCTCGACCATGAAATCGCTATCGGCCGGCGCGCCGGCGCCGTGGGCCAGCACAACCGTGGCCGCGGTGTCATCCGGCCCGTCGATCAGGAGATCAGTCACCGCTGGCGACAAGCTGTCCGTCGAGGTGATCCGCGAACAGGGCGTCGAGATCATCGCGCACTGCCAGGAAGGTATCGAGCTCGGCGCCTTCGAGAATCTCGCCGGAGGGCAGGCGTACGTCGAGGGGGTTGATCTGTTCGCCGTTGACGAGGACTTCGTAATGCAGGTGTGGCCCGGTCGAGTTACCGGTGCTGCCGACGTAGCCGATAATCTGTCCCTGGCGAACACGGCTGCCCTCGCCAAGGCCGCTGGCGTAGCTCGACATATGGGCATAGGCGGTCGAGTAGGTGCTGTTGTGGCGGATGCGGACATAGTTGCCGTAACCTCCGTACCAGCCGAGCTGGTCGATCACACCATCGCCCGCCGCCATGATAGGCGTGCCGGTCGGTGCGCCGAAATCGGTGCCCTTGTGCATGCGCGTGTAGCCACCGAGCGTGCGCATGCCGAAGTTCGATGTGATCTGGGCGCCGTCGATCGGCGTCCGGATCAGGGCCTTGCGCACGCTTTCACCCTGTTCGTTAAAGTAGTCGATGAACCCGCTGGAGGGCGTGAAGCGGTAGATCGGCAAGGTAACGCCGGACACACGCAGGGTGGCATAGAGCGGTGGGCCGTAGCGGACGGTGTTGCCGTCTTCGTCGATAAACTCCTCGTAAAGAATCTCGAAACTGTCGCCGGTCTGGATCTCACGCTGGAAGTCGACATCAAAGCTGTAGGCCCGGATCATGTCGGCAAGAACGGCGGGCGGGACGCCACCATCAAGAGCGGCCTGATAGAGAGAACTGTCGATACGTCCCACGGCGGCGCGCAGCACGAGCTCGGTGGGCAACTCGACCATACGTGAGGCGAAGTCGTCGCCGTCGCGAACGATCTCGACACGCTCGCCGGCCCGAGGACTCATAGAGATGCTCTGCAGGACGTCACCCTCGAGCGTGACGTCGACCATCTGGCCGGCGCGGATGCTGCGGGGATCAAACACGTCGCGCAGCGAGTCGATGGCCGTATCGGCCTGAACGGCATCAATCCCCAGATCCAGCAGCCCATTCATAAGTGTGCCGCCCGCGGCAATCTCAAACGAGGCCGATGTGAGGGCATCGGCATCGCCCTGCCATGGGCCGAAGGCTGTCGATTCCTCGGGGACAGGCACCTGGATCGCCGCCATGGCGAAATCAGACAGGTCGACATGGCTGCTGGCCCGCCGGGCCTTGAAGCCACCATCAAGCTGCGCCACCACTGCAATGGTGTCACCATTGTCGATGTCGAGCGAGAGCGCGACGATATGCGTGCCGGTACCATCCTGATCTGTGATCACGACCAGTTCGCGGTCAGCCTCGATCTCCACAATGTCCATCTCCTCAGAGAGCAGATCAACGAGATCGGTGACCTCCTTGCCGTTGGCCGTGAGCGTGCGCAGGAGTGCAGCGATGGAATCGCCTTCGACCGTGACGAACCATACCTGCTCGGCGAGGGTGGAGAGTTCGGTCTGACCCTCGGCGTCGGTCACGGGCGGCGGTGCGGGTTCCGTGGAAGGCGCATCGGCAACGGTGATCTCTTCGCTGGCCTCGGCGTTCGGAAGTTCTTGAACGACCTCCTGCCCTTCGCTCTCGCGGATCAGAGAATCGATATCGGCGGCCGGTGGCGTGGCCGGAGCACTGGCCGCAAAGGCGGGGTTGATCGGGGTTGTGGTGCGGCCGGCCACGAAACTGTCGCCTGCGACGTCGGCCTGGACAAAGAGGTTGTCCTTGATCCGTATGCTGATCGTGACGAGGCTCTCTGAAACGCCACTCAGCGTATCGAAAGCCACACGGATCTGCTGACCTATCTGAAGGTGACGCGGATCGTAGTGGGGGCGGAGCGCGCTGATCGCCCTGTCGGCCTCGACACGGTTCGCACCGGCGCGCAGCAGCAGCGACATCAGGGTGTCTCCTGACTGAACTTCCATTTCTTCGACGCGGAGCTGTGATCCGAAGTCGATCATGTCGGGAATGTCGGCGACCTCATCTTCTTGAGGTGTTTTTGATTCAGCGCCACTGACATCCAGTGCAGACTCGGTGTCTGCATGAGCTGCGGTGCCGGGCAGAGCGAGAGCAATCTCGGTGGTGTCGGCGATGCGGCGGCCTTCAAAGCCTTCTTCAGGCAAGCGGTTCACGACCACGACACCATCGTCGCCGGCATCGAGAACAACGAGCCCAAGCACCTTGAGGCCGGACCCGGCAGGCCCGGGGGTTCGGACAACATAAAGATGCTGACCGATCTGAAGACCGCGGGGATCGAAATGACGGGCCAGGACCCGCGCGGCCTCGTGAGCGTCGGTGATGGTTGCACCGGCCTCGACCATCAGGTCCATAAGAGTGTCGCCCTGGGCGATCGTCATGCGGTCGACGGCAGCGCCTTCGGCACGCAGCGCGTCGATGGCGCCACCGACATCGAGGTCGCCTGCTGCCAGAGCCGGTGAGGGAGCGGTGAAGGGGCGGTCGCTCCAGTAGGCATCGAAATTGCCGGAGGCGAGCCGCTCGGACACGACATAGGTCTCTTCGCCGGTCTGCAGGCTGAGGGCGGCCAGGGCGGTTTCAGCACCGCTGCCACTGAAGCTGACCTGAAGAATCTGTCCGATCTGCAGAGAGGTGGGATCGATCAAGCGGGTGAGAGCGTCGATTGCGATGTTGGCATCGCTCCGCGTGGCCCCGGCGCGAACGGCCAGACGCACGAGCGTGTCGCCGCGGCGGACCTCCATCTCACGCGTGATGAGATTGGTGTCGATGTCGGGTGTGGTTGTTGCCGGAATCGGCGCGAGAAGCGCATCGCTCAGAGGTTCGTCGATCCGTTCGGCCTCGAAGCTGCCGCCCTCCGGCCGCGTCGCTACGACATAATCCGACTCATCAAGTGCAATAGAGACCACCGCGAGCTCCTCGTCGGTCTCGTCGAAGCTGCGAAACACCGCTGTAACGACCTGACCGATCTGAAGTCTTCGGGGGTCATAGATACGGCCCAGGGCGTCGATCGCGCCATCGGCATCGTTGGCGGTCGAACCGGCCTCGACCAGCAAGTCGATCAGGGTATCGCCCTGACCGACCTCGAAGCTCGTCATGGTCAGAGCGGCGCCCGTGATGAGAGTGCCGCCGATCTCGACAGTGTTGAAGAGCCCCAGCGTAGACGATGTCATCGGCCGGGCAGCGGGAAGGGAGAGGGCGGGAAGTTCGCCGGAGCCGCCCAGGGCCTCGTCGTCTTCGTTTTGCGCCAGGGGGGTGGTGGAGAGGCCGACGAAGGCCGAAGTTAACAGAACGCCAGCGAAGGCAGGAACTACGAAACGCCGCACGATCAGCGACTCCCTAATGGGTCCAGATTCGCGGCTTTTCGAGACTCGTCGCGCCGCGGGCGCCGATTTTTCCCGTCTCGTCGGGACGGCGGCTAACTTGATGACACTTTGTGGGCTTGTCAACGCGGCCCGTGGGGAGAACAAAAACCATTGATTTTCAGGAGGTTGCGGCCATATCAATCAAGCGACCGATGCGCTGGTCAGGTTTCTTGAAAAAAGTGCACTAAGGCGTTTGACATTGTTCGAGCGCTCTGAGTATAACGCGCGCCCCGCCACCCGGGACACCGAGGGCGGGGCCGCTAGTTGCGGCCAGCTGTTTGACAAGTGAAGAGATGGAAGAGATGCGTGGGCGGCGGTGCCCATACCGCTCGTACATTCGTGTATATGTACGGTCACGCATCTTGGATTGGGGTCGTCAGACCCCAAAACAAGTCAGTCAAATGAATCTCCTGAGATTCTTTGAGGCGTGACCGAACACGCACAAATGTTCGAGCCGGATGAGGCGCAAGCCTCAATATCAAACTTGAGAGTTTGATCCTGGCTCAGAACGAACGCTGGCGGCGTGCTTAACACATGCAAGTCGAACGAAGGCCCTAGCTTGCTAGGTGTCCTTAGTGGCGAACGGGTGAGTAACGCGTGGGAACCTACCTTGAGGTAAAGAATAACTACAGGAAACTGTAGCTAATACTTTATATGCCCTACGGGGGAAAGATTTATCGCCTTTTGAGGGGCCCGCGTCAGATTAGCTTGTTGGTGAGGTAACGGCTTACCAAGGCTCTGATCTGTAGCTGGTTTGAGAGGATGATCAGCCACATTGGGACTGAGACACGGCCCTGACTCCTACGGGAGGCAGCAGTGGG
>PBNE01000014.1 GCA_002722885.1 Rhodospirillaceae bacterium | reverse complement strand
CGGCTCTGCTTTGCATCGAAGACAGTGGTGTCTGGATAGAACAGCACGAAATTGATGGTGCGTTTGAGCCCTTCGTGCAGTTTGGCGGGCCCGGCCGGACACGGGAAGGTACCGGGCTTGGCCTGCCCCTGACGCGCCAGCTCGTCGAGCTGCACGGCGGCAGTCTTACGCTCGAAAGCCAGCGGGACAAAGGTACCCGTGCTCTGGTGAGATTTCCTCCCCAGCGGGTCGTGGTCTAGGCTGATCGTGATGGTCGCGACGGCTGGTCTCAGCGGTGGCGCGCGGTTGGTCCTTAAGCCTCGCCACAATTCATCGAAACTTGCCACTGCAGGCATCCTCATGGCTTGATCTGAGGGGCGTCTGCGCACAACCTGCCACCCTCCGCCGCTTGACTGGGACAATGTATCGCCTGTCCCGTCAGGCTCGCCGCCAACCTGGAGCCGTCGCTTGCCGGACGACAGCCGCCGTCTTGAACGCCGTATCGCCGAGATGCCGCCGGTCGCTGACGAGATCGTCATGACGACCTGCTACATGTGCGCCTGCCGATGCGGTATCCGTGTTCACAAGAAGGATGGCGAGCCCGTCTATATCGACGGCAACAGGGATCACCCCGTCAACAAGGGCGTGCTCTGTGCCAAGGGTGCCGCGGGGCTCAAGAACCACCGTTCGCCCGCACGCCTGACGACGCCGCTCAAGCGGGTCGGCCCGCGGGGCGAGAACGCCTTTGAGCCGATTTCCTGGGACGCGGCGCTGGAACTTGCCATCTCCTGGTTGAAGCCGATCCGCGACAACAATCCGAAACAGCTGGCGCTCTTCACCGGGCGCGATCAGAGCCAGGCATTCACGGGCTGGTGGGCGGCCCAGTTCGGCACGCCCAATTATGCCGCGCATGGTGGCTTCTGTTCGGTCAACATGGCTGCGGGTGGGCTTTACACGACGGGCGGTTCGTTCTGGGAGTTCGGTGAGCCCGACTGGGAGCGCACCGAGTATTTTTTGATGTTTGGTGTCGCTGAAGATCACGCCAGCAACCCTCTTAAGATCGGTCTGGGCCAGCTCAAGTCGCGCGGCGTGAAGGTGCTCTCGGTCAACCCCGTGCGTACGGGATATTCGGCTGTTGCCGACGAATGGGTCGGCATCACGCCGGGCACCGATGGTCTGCTGGTGATGGCTCTGTGCCATGAACTGCTGCGCACCGGACGCGTCGATGTCGATTACCTGATCCGTTACACCAACGCGCCGTACCTGGTCGTCGACAACCCCGGTGCCGCCGACGACGGCCTTGTCGCCCGCAACGACGACGGCACGCCCTTGGTCTGGGACCGCAAGCGGGATTGTGCTGTGGCATTTGACGATCCTGGGGCGGCCCCCGCCATGAAGGGGACCGTCACGCTGCCCGATGGCCGCTCGGCAAAGCCGGCCTTCGAGCTGATCGCTGCGCGTTGCCTTGATGTCCGTTACGGCCCTGACGCTGTCGCCGAGCAAACCGGTGTGCCAGCCGATGACATCCGGCGCATCGCCGGTGAGCTTGCCGCAGCGGCCTTCGACCGGGAGGTCGTGATCGACCAGCCCTGGACGGACAGTTGGGGCCGGCGTCATGACAAGATGATCGGACGCCCGGTCAGCATGCACGCGATGCGTGGCATCTCGGCCCATTCCAACGGCTTTCACACCTGCCGCTCCATTCACATCCTGCAGATCCTGCTAGGCAGCGTCGATACGCCGGGTGGCCACCGTTACAAACCGCCCTATCCGCGTCACATTCCGTGCCCAGCGAAGCCGACCGGCAAGCCGGATCAGATCGTGCCTTGTCAGGCCATGCCGGGCATGCCTCTTGGCTTCCCGGGCGGGCCTGAAGATCTGCTGATCGAGACCGACAACACACCGGTGCGCATCGACAAGGCCTATTCCTGGGATGCGCCGCTTGCCATCCACGGCATGATGCACAGCGTCATCCAGAACGCCTGGCAGGGTGATCCTTACAAGATCGACACGCTGTTTATGTTCATGGCCAATATGGCGTGGAATTCGGCCATGAACACGCCGGGTACCCTCGACATGCTGACCGATGTCAACCCGGATACAGGTGAGTACAAGATCCCGCACATCATCTACTCCGACGCCTATCAGTCGGAGATGGTGGCCTATGCCGATCTGGTTTTCCCGGACACGACCTATCTCGAACGCTGGGACTGCATTTCCCTGCTCGACCGTCCGATCAGTGACCCCGATGGCCCGGCTGATGCCATTCGTCAGCCGGTGACCAAACCGACAAGAGATGTGCGCCCGTTCCAGGATGTGCTGCTCGAATTGGGGAACCGGCTGGAGTTCCCGGCGCTCTCCAACGATGATGGTTCGGCACGCTTCCCGGGTGGCTATTCCGATTACCTCGTCAACCACCTGCGTAAACCCAATGTCGGGTCGCTGGCGGGCTGGCGTGGCGGAAACGGAGAGAAGGCGGGCAAGGGCGAGGTCAATGCCGGGCAGCTTGAGGCCTACATTGCGAACGGTTGCCACTGGCGTCATGAGCTGGGCGAGGGACACCGTTTCTTCAAGTTCGCCAACGCCGGCTACCTCAGCGAGGCTGTGGAGCTCGGTCTGATCGACCGCGACGCGCCCATCACGCTGCAGATCTACAGCGAGGAGCTTCAGAAGTTCCGGCTCGCTGCACAAGGGCATGGTGACCACCAACCACCCGACAGCGAACGCGTGAGGATCGAGACCTATTTCGATCCGCTGCCGCTCTGGTATGCGCCCTTCGAGAGCGAGTGCGAAGACTATCCGCTTCATGCCATCACGCAGCGGCCGATGGCGATGTATCACTCGTGGGGTTCCCAGAACGCCTGGCTGCGGCAGATTCACGGCTACAATCGCCTTGTGATTGGCCGCGCCGTTGCCGAGCGGGAAGGGCTGGTCGACAACGAGTGGGCAGACATCTCCAGCCGGCACGGTGCGATCCGTGCGCGCGTTGCCATTTCGGACGGGGTTAACCCCAACACGGTCTGGACCTGGAATGCGATCGGCAAGCGGTCGGGTGCCTGGGCGCTGGCCGACGAGGCTGTCGAAGCCACCGATGGCTTCCTGCTCAACCATCTGATCGACGACCTTCTTCCAGCACGCGAGGATGGCTACCGCTATGCCAACGCCGATCCCGTGACCGGCCAGGCCGCATGGTTTGATCTCACGGTAAGGATTAAACGCTCGGAGCGTCAGGACGGCACCAGCGAGCCAGTGTTCGAGGCTCTGGGTGGTGGCGCTCGGGCAGTGGGAGCCACGTCATGACCTCACTGCCGCAAGCCGGACCCAAGAAGCTTGGCCTTGTCATCGATCTTGATATCTGTGTGGGCTGTCATGCTTGCGCAGTGGCCTGCAAATCCTGGAACACCACGGGTGTCGCAGCGCCTCTGGGCGACACCGAACCTTATGGCCCGGAAGCCTCAGGCACGTGGCTCAATCGCGTACACACCTTTGAGGCTGATGACGGGCAGGGTGGCTTCACGCTGCATTTCCCGCGCTCGTGTCTCCATTGTGACAACGCACCCTGTGTGACCGTGTGCCCGACCGGGGCGTCCTACAAACGTGCCGACGACGGCATCGTTCTGGTCGATGAGGACCTCTGCATCGGGTGTGGGCTGTGTGCCTGGTCATGCCCCTACGGCGCGCGCGAACTCGATGACGACTCCGGCACGATGAAAAAATGCACGTTGTGTGTCGACCGCATCGACAATGACGATCTCGACGAGATTGACAGAGTCCCAGCCTGTGTGCGGACCTGCCCGACGTCGGCGCGACATTTTGGTGATCTTGGGGATCCGACGTCCGATGTGTCGCTGCTTGTCGCCGCACGGGAGGGGGTGGCCCTGATGCCCGAAAGCGGTGCAGAACCAGTCAACCGGTATCTGTCTCCCCGGTCGCGCCATGCTGCTCCCGCAAAGGCCACGGCGACCACTGAGGACACGTCCGGGGCGACCGGGTTCCTGAGTTGGCTTGATCGCGTGCTGACGGACTGACGCCATGTATCCAGCCGTCTCGATCGTTCTCTTCACCAGCCTTTCGGGCGCGGGCTATGGCGCGCTTGTCTGGCTCGGACTCTTCCAGGCCGCCGACCTGCTGCCTCAGGGGCGTGTGTTCGGCATCATCGCTGCCGTTCTGGCGCTGGCCTGTGTGGTTGCCGGTCTGGTCTCGTCGACCTTTCATCTACGCCATCCCGAACGGGTATGGCGCGCGTTCTCGCAATGGCGCTCGTCCTGGTTGTCCCGTGAAGGCGTCATGGCAATGATCACTTTCGTTCCTGCCCTCGTGTTTCTGGGTGGCTGGATCCTTTGTGGTGCCATGACAGACGGATTGCGCGTGGCAGGGATGGTCCTGGCCGCCTGCTCGGTTGTGACCATGTTCTGCACGGCCATGATCTACCGTTCGCTCTGGACCATTCCGCATTGGCACAACGACTGGACCGTGCCGTCCTTTTTGGTGATCGGCCTCGCCGGCGGAGCTCTGCTCGTGTCGTCGGCTGTGGCCCTGGCTGGCGGTGGCGCGGTTGTGGCACCCGTCATATTGATGGTGGGTGTGCTGATGCTGGCCCTGGCCCTGTTCGTCAAGGCGATGGCCTGGCGTGACGGTGCTCTGCGCACGGCCGAGAGCACGACGGGAAGCGCCCTGGGCATGGCGGATCGTGTGAGCTCGGCCAGGCTTTTGGAGTCGCCCAACAGCAGCGAGAACTATCTCCAGCGGGAAATGGTGTTCCGGATCGCACGTAAACATGCGGCCAAGCTGCGTCGGCTGGCGTTTGTCTTCGGGATCGTTTTGCCGTTACTGCTGCTGATCCTCGCCTATGTCACCGGCGGGTGGTTCGGCGCGATTGCCGTGCTGGTGGCGACCGGTCTGGTGCTGGCAGGCTCGCTGATCGAACGTTGGCTCTTCTTTGCCGAAGCACGGCACAAGGTTTCGCTCTACTACGGCGCTAAAAGCGTCTGATCCGTTGACCGCGCCGCGGCACGGGGGCATCGTTCGGCCATGAATTCCAACCATCATGTGACCGTTATCGGCGCCGGCATCGTCGGTGTTTGCGCCGGGCTGTCTTTGCTGCGCGACGGTCATGACGTCACGATCGTTGATCGCGACGGGCCCGGCGAAAACTGCTCGTTTGGGAATGCCGGTATCATCTGCGACACCAGTTCGGCCCTGCCGCTGCCGTCGCCGGGTGTCATTCGAGAAGTTCCGAAGATGCTCATGGGTAAGGACAGCGCATTCAGCATCCGCTGGAGCTACCTGCCGACGCTGATGCCTTGGCTGATCGGGTTCCTGAAGGCCTCGAACGAGACGGCCCGACTGCGCAACGCACAGTCTTTCTACAATCTCCTCGATGGTACCACCGAGGCCTACGACGATCTCACGAAGGGCACACCCAACGCCGAACTCATCAAGCAGCGCGGCATGCTGCTGGCCTACGCCAGCGAGCAGGGCTACGCGAGCGGAGAGGGCGAGCGCAAGCTGCTGGCAGATTTCGGGGTCGAGGCCGTGGAACTGGATGCGGATCAGGTCCGGCAAACCGAGCCGGCTTTGTCGTCAGAGGTCCAGCACGCGACGCATTTCACAGGCTGCAACAGCACCATCAATCCCTACAAGCTGACGCGCGGACTGGCTGACCAGTTCGTTTCCGAAGGCGGATGCATCGAACAGGCTGAGGTGACCGCCGTCCGGCACGGCAGTAGCCGTGTCACGGAACTGGAGACAACCACGGGTGCGCGGAAAGTAGACCGTCTCGTTGTGGCCGCCGGCTCCTGGTCACACCGTGTCGCTGCGATGATGGGCCTCAAGTTCCTGCTCGACACCGAACGCGGTTACCACACCGTGTTCCATGGCGTGGATACGGGGCTGCGGATGCCGCTGATTCACGCTGAAGCGCACTTCGGCCTGGCCCAGATGGATGAAGGTGTCAGGTTCGCCGGGACGGTCGAGCTGGCCGGCGTCGATGCCGAACCGAATTACCGCCGGGCCGATGTGATTGTCGAACGCGGTCGGAGCCTCCTGCGAAACTTTGACCCCGAGCAGGCAACAGAGGTTACGAAATGGATGGGGCGGCGCCCGACTCTGCCCGACTATCTGCCCGCACTGGGCACGGTCTCGGGGTTCTCCAACGTCTGGTTTGATTTCGGCCACCAGCACCTGGGCCTGTCCCTTGCTGCCCGTTCCGGCCAGATCGTCGCTGATCTCGTGGCCGGTCGTGATCCGGGGCTCGATCTCACCGCCTTCCGACCCGATCGATTCTGACGTGACTCGATCCCGCGTCGTGTTCACGACGGAGCGTGCTGACCGTCATCAACAAGCGGCGTTAAGCATGGCGCCGGAAGACCTTCAGGTCACCATGTTGCGCGAACCGGATCGCGCCAGGTTGGTCACGGCGCTAGACGGCGTGCGTTATCTGATTTCGGAACGTCGGGGTGTCATCGATGACGAGGTGCTGACGCGAGCTCCGGACCTGGAGATGATCCTGCGTCTGGGGGCGACGACCCATGACATTGATCTCGAAGCGGCCCGTCGGCGAGGCATCGTTGTTTGCCGAAGGGGGCAGGAAGGGCCGATCAGGGTGGCCGAGTACCTCGTGATGCAATGTCTGGCGCTGTTGCGGCGGTTGCCGGAGACCGAACGCATTGCACGGGACAGGTCTCGGAAGTGGGCGGAACCCAGTGAGACCGACGAGAACACCTTCTCCTACAACTGGTCGGAGACAAGGAACCTGCTGGGGCTCCATGATCGCCGCATCGGAATCCTTGGATTCGGAGAGATCGGCGCAGAACTTTCCGAGCGCCTCAAGGGTTGGCGTTGCGATGTGACCTATCACCGCCGGTCGCGGCTGCCCGAACCGATTGAGCGGAACATGGGTGTGCGCTACGTAGAGCTTGGGGACCTGGCATCCCGTTCGGATGTGGTGATCTGCCTGTTGCCCTACACGAAGGCGACTCTTCAAATGGTTGATGTGGCGTTTCTGGCATCGATGAAGCCGGGCGCGTTCCTGGTGTCCGCCGGGAGTGGTGGTGTCGTTGATGAGTTTGCTCTGGCCGACGCCCTGTTCTCGGGCCGTCTGGCAGGCGCCGCGGTTGATACCTTTGCGGTGGAGCCGATCCAGCCTGACAATCCTCTGCTGCAGGCTGCCGAAGACGGCACCAATATCATCCTGACGCCCCATGTCGCCGGGGGCTCGCCCCCGGACGCCTGGGATGAACTGCGTCGGATGTTTGGTCCAGTTATGGCGCATCGGGCCGGCGAGGAGCCATCAGGGCGGCTGGTCTGAGGCCATTGGTTTGCCGCCGGTGCGGCACCATATCGATAAGAAGAAGCAAGGAGCGCGGTGAGGACCGTGCTGCGGGAGTGTGTGTCATGAGCCGTGCATTTGTACGTGAACCCGATGGTGATCAGGTCATCGATGACCTGCCGGAACTGCCCCAGGTTCCTGTGCCGAACTATGTGACTCCGGCGGGCTTTACTGCCCTGGAGTCGTGGCGCGACCGTCTGAAGTATGAGCGCGACAGCCTAACCGGTGATGCCGACAGCATTGTCGACAAGAGCAAGCTGGCGCACGTGAACCGGGACCTTCGTTATATCGAAGGCCGTATCGGACATGCTGTGGTGGTCGATCCCCAGGACCAGCCGGCTGATGAGGTGGCATTCGGCGCGACGGTGGATGCCAATGACACTGACGGCACGGCCCATACCTGGCGAATCGTAGGGGAGAACGAGGCCGATATCGACAAGGGCATGGTCAGTTGGGTCAGTCCGCTGGCGCGCGCGCTGACCGGCGCCGGCGTTGGTGATGTTGTGACCTGGAAGCGTCCCGCAGGTGATCTGGAGCTCGAAATCACGGCCATTCGTTATCGCTGACGTCGGCGTTGACGTGAGCGCATGCTGTCAGTATGGTCCGCGCCTTCCGACAAGAGGCCCAACGGCCTGAGTATTTGAGGCTCAAACGATGAAAGTCGTAAATTCACTGCGCTCGATGAAGAAGCGCCACATGAAATGCCGGACCGTGCGCCGCAAGGGCCGTGTTTATGTCATCAATAAGCAGAACCCGCGTTTCAAGGCACGCCAGGGCTGATTTTCGTACGCCCGGCAGTGTTCTGCCGTTGATTGTTTACGCCGGGGTCTCCCCGGCGTTGACGTTTCTGGCCCCGCCGTTGAAGCTCTGATCCCAGAGATGAAGGCGCCGCAGCCATGACGATCACGATGCCGAAGCCCGATGAACGCGTTCTCGCGGAACGCGACTCGTTTCTTTTGGCGCTGGCCGGCCTGGTTCCCGCCGAAAACCTGATAGCCGACCGTGTGGGTCTGAAGGCCTACGAATGTGATGCGCTGTCGGCCTATCGCACCCTGCCGCTTGCCGTGGTGCTTCCGGAGACGACGGCCGAGGTCTCCGACGTTCTCAGGCTCTGCCTCGATCATGACGTCAAGGTCGTGCCGCGGGGTTCTGGAACGGGTTTGTCCGGTGGTGCTCTGCCGCTGGAAGATGGCGTTTTGCTGGGCCTCGGAAAGTTCAATCGCATCCTCGAGGTCGACTACGACAACCGTTGCGCGACAGTGCAGCCGGGTGTGACGAACCTGTCGATTTCCCAGGCCGTGTCGGTAGCGGGCTTCTACTATGCGCCGGATCCATCCAGTCAGATCGCGTGCTCGATTGGCGGCAATGTTGCAGAGAACTCAGGCGGGGTGCACTGCCTCAAGTACGGGGTCACCACCAACAACATCCTGGGTCTCGAGATTGTCCTCATGAACGGCGACGTCGTGCGCATCGGCGGTAAGCACATGGACTCGGACGGCTACGACCTTCTGGGCATTCTGACCGGGTCCGAAGGTCTGTTGGGTGTGATCACAGAGGTGACGGTCCGCATTCTTCCCAAACCCAGTTCCGTGGGCGCGTTGCTTTTGGGCTTCAACGATCTCGCCGAAGCCGGTGATTGTGTGGCGCGGATCATCGCGGATGGGATCATTCCGGCCGGTCTGGAAATGATGGACAAGCCCGCGGTTCATGCCACCGAGGACTATTGCAAGGCCGGCTATCCGCTGGATGTCGAAGCTCTGCTGATTTGTGAGCTCGATGGCCCCGAAGCCGAGGTCGAGGAGCTGTCGGGTCGTGTCGAGGCAATTGCGCGGGACTGTGCTGCCACAACGGTACGCCGCGCGACCAGCGAGGAGGAACGCCAGCGCTTCTGGCTGGGGCGCAAGTCGGCCTTTCCCGCCGTCGGCAAAATTTCACCCGATTATTACTGTATCGACGGCACCATTCCGCGCGGCCGTCTCTCCGAGGTGCTCAAACGCATGCGAGAGCTTTCGAAGCGGCATGGTCTCGGCGTGGTGAATGTCTTCCATGCCGGGGACGGCAACCTGCACCCGCTCATCATGTATGACGCGGCGCGCGATGGTGATCTCGAAAAGACCGAGGCCCTGGCGGCCGATATCCTGACGCTCTGTGTCGAGGTCGGTGGGGTGCTGAGTGGGGAACACGGCATCGGTGTCGAAAAGCGCGATCTGATGGGCACGATGTTCAATGAGGACGACCTCAAGCAACAGCAACGTGTGAAATGTGCCTTTGATCCCGATGGCCTGCTGAACCCCGGCAAGGTGTTCCCCATCCTCCATCGCTGTGCGGAGCTGGGTCATATGCATGTCCACAAGGGTGAACTGCCGTTCCCCGACCTGCCGCGCTTCTGAGGGGCGGCCTTGAGTGAACGGTTCCAGCCCGGCTCGCCGCACGAGGTTCGCGACCTGCTCGCCTGGGCAGCGGCCGAGCAGGTGCCGTTCGAGATTGTTGGGGCAGGCTCGAAACGCGGCTTCGGTCACGATGTAGCCGCAAGTCATCAACTCGATCTCACACGTCTGTCCGGTTTCATCGACTACGAACCGGCCGAGCTGGTTTTGACAGCGCATGCCGCCACACCGATTGCAGAAATCGACGCTGTGCTCCGGCAGTCCCACCAGCAGCTCGCATTCGAGCCACCCGATCTGGGTCCCTTGCTGGGGCATGGTCCGGAACAGGCGACTCTGGGCGGCACACTAGCGGCGAATCTTTCTGGTCCCCGCAGGGTCCAGACCGGTGCGGCGCGCGACCACGCGCTGGGCGTCACTGTGGCCACCGGTCGTGGGGAGCTGATCAAATCCGGTGGGCGGGTCGTGAAGAACGTCAGCGGTTATGACCTGACCAAGCTTATGTGCGGGTCGTGGGGAACGCTTGGGGTGATGACTTCGGTCTCGGTGAAGGTTCTTCCTGCACCAGAAAAGACCCGAACCCTGCTGATATCCGGGCTGTCTGCGACGGATGCCTGCCGCGCGATGAATCAGGCACTTTCCAGTCCCCATGAAGTCACAGCGGTGGCCTTTCTGCCACAGGGGCTGACCGCGCGATCCGGTGTGAGTTATCTCTCCGGTGCCGGTGCGGCGATCACAGCCGTTCGTGTGGAAGGTCCGCCGGTGTCGGTGGCGGCTCGTCATGAAGCGCTGGTGGCTCTACTGGGATCTCTGGGCGAGATTGAGGAGCTGCACGGTCACAACTCGACACGGTTCTGGGGCGAGGTCAGGGATGTCTTGCCCCTGTTGCCCGGTGACGCCAGTGTCTGGCGAGTATCGGTACCGCCGGCGTCCGGTGGTGATGTGATGGCCTGGCTCGATACTCATGAAGGAGAAGGTTATCTCGACTGGGGCGGCGGCCTCGTTTGGGCGGCATTGCCGGCCGAGCAGAGCTCCGCCACGGCGTTGCGTGAGCTGACCGACAGCCTTGGCGGCCGCGCGACTCTGGTCCGCGGGCCCGACGGCTTTCGAAATGACGTCCCGGTCTTTAACCCGCAGCCTGAGACCCGTGCCGCACTGTCGCAGCGTATCAAGGACGGCTTCGACCCGCTGGGTATCCTGAATCCCGGTCGTATGAGTGGCTCGGCCTGACCATGGAAACGCGTTTTGATCTGGTCCGGCTGGCCGACCCGCACATCAAGGAAGCCGAGCGCATCCTGAAAAACTGTGTTCATTGCGGGTTCTGCCTGGCGACCTGTCCGACCTATCTGCTGCTGGGCGACGAGCGGGATAGCCCGCGCGGCAGGATCTACATGATCAAAGACATGCTGGAGCAGGATCGACCGGCCGACGAAACCACGGCACGCCATGTTGACCGCTGTCTCTCGTGCCTGTCCTGCATGACGACATGCCCGTCGGGCGTGACCTACATGCATCTGATCGATCACGCGCGTGCTCATATCCAGGAAACCCGCAGGCGTCCGGCCATGGAGGCCTTTGTTCGGCGCGTGATTGCACGGACCGTGCCGCGGCCGGGCCTGTTTCGGCTATCCCTAATCGGCGCGATGCTGTCAAAACCCTTTGCCGGCCTGCTGCCGAGGACGATACGGCGTCTCGTCTCCATGGCGCCCCGCAGGCTTCCCACGCCATCCTGGGCCGACCGCGCCACGGTCCACCCGGCCCAGGGCGAGCGCCGCAAGCGAATCATCCTGATGAACGGCTGTGCGCAACAGGTCCTCACGCCGCAGGTCAATGAAGCGACTGTCCGGCTGCTCACGCGACTGGGCTGTGAAGTCGTTGTTCCGAAGGGTGGGGGCTGCTGCGGCTCCCTGGTCCTGCACATGGGAGATCATGCTGCCGCGCTCGCGGCCACGCGTGCCAATCTGGCGGCCTGGCGGGTGGTTGGCGACGTCGATGCGATTGTTGCGAATGCCTCGGGCTGTGGCACGCAGCTCAAGGAGTACGGTTATCTGCTCAAGGATGACCCGGCCTGGGCGCAGGCTGCCGCTGCGGCGTCATCGAAGGCCCGTGATGTTTCCGAGATCGTTGATAGCCTGCTTGAACCGGGCAGGGCGCCTGAGGATGCACCTTTGGTGGCCTATCATGCGGCGTGCTCTTTGCAACACGGCCAGCGCATCGTGGCGGAGCCCGCCGAGCAGTTGCGCCGCGCCGGCTTTTCTGTTGCTGACGTTCCGGAAGGACATATCTGCTGTGGTTCTGCCGGCACTTACAACATGCTGCAGCCAGACCTCGCCGACCGTCTTCTGGAGCGGAAGTGCGGCCACCTTGCCAGCACCGGTGCCGATGTCGTGGCCGCCGGAAATGTCGGATGCATGGTCCAGATTGCATCAGGCCTCGACAAGCCGGTGGTCCACCCTGTCGAGCTTCTCGACTGGGCCACTGGCGGACCCAGGCCCGAGGCACTTGCCAACAACGATAGTCAACCCTAAATCTCCAGCATCAACCGCATGGAGATCGGACCATGGCCCGCAAACGCAAGAGCGTTCGGCGGCGTTCGGATTCTGCCGGCGCGCTCGCCGATCCCCGTTATCGGCTCCGGGCTGTCCGGAACCGGAAGGTCTACACAAGGAAGGGCCGTAGCCCCCAGGGGTGCGGCCCTTTCGATTCGCGGGTTTCGCTCACACAGGCTTGAGCAGCGCCGGCTTGGCAGTGGGCAACAGTCTTTCTAGAGTCGATGCATGCAATGCCTGTCCCGCCTCATGGCCACAGCAGTCTTCATGATGCTGACCGCGTCCCCGGCCTTGTCCGCTCAGGACGACCCACGCCTCGATAATCTCTTCGAGCAACTCCATGAGACATCCGACGGAGCCGAGGCACAGCTGATCCAGAGTTACATCTGGGCGCTCTGGACCGAAGCGCACGATGACGGACTCAACCAACTGATGCACGGGGGAACCCGCGCGATGCAGGTTGGCGATGTTTATGAGGCCATCGCCATGTTCTCCCGCCTCATCGAGGTTGCACCGGAGTTTGCCGAAGCCTGGAACAAGCGGGCGACCGTACTCTACATGGTGCGTCGCTACGACGAATCGATAGAAGACTGCCTCAAGGTCATCGAACTTGAGCCGCGTCATTTTGGTGCGTTGTCGGGCCTAGGGCTGATATACATCGCTCGCGACGAACCGGCCGAGGCTCTCCGCTGGTTGCGCGAAGCGCTACGTCAGAACCCCCACATGGAAAATGTCCAGGAGCGCATCGACGAGTTGTCCCGCGAGGTTGAAGGCGAAACGATCTGATCTTGCCGTATCTAGGCTCAGGACCTATTAAATCACTCGCGACCAGACCCGCTAGAATACTCAGCCGTTTAGGTCGTGACCCTGGCAAGGCACCTTACGATCAATATCATAAGCAAGAGTCTAAGCCTATGTCATGAATTTCCAACGGTTGGCTATTACTTTTCAAATAATGCAAAAGTATTTTGGCTTCATCTGTTATTCTCCAGTCGAATGCCAAATTCGACCCGATACTAACCGAAAGGCTCTGTCTCGCGAACAATGGGTTCCATTTTTTGACCGATGCATTGACGGACGGGTCTGTGCCGAAAATTCATTCGGGCATCGCAACCAGCCTCCAGGCACGTCCGCTTGGCCGGACTGCCTCGCGCTGCCTGGACCAGTTTCAGTGTAGCTGGTCCCTTGCTCAGCTTGTGCTGGCTTGATTCACTGAGCGCCTCAAGGAGGTGCTTGTGATGGATGGTCTATTTCTGCTGAGCGAGGCGCAGATGCGCCGGATCAAGCCGTCCTTCCCGTTATCCCATGGCCCTCACAAGACGATCTACAACCGCTTCATTCGTTGGAGCCGGATGGGTGTGTTCAACCGGATCTTTGCCGAACTTGCCGGTCAGGCCGGCGAGCCCGACCGGATCATGATCGACGCGACCCATCTCAAGGCGCACCGCACGTCGGCAAGCCTGCTAAAAGAGGGGCTCTTCCCAGACGTATCGGGCGCACCAAAGTCGGCCTGAACTCCAAAATCCATGCCGTGTGCGACGGCCAGGGACGGCCCATCGCCAGATGAGCGATCACAAGGGCGCTTTCCTGCTCTTGCCCTCCTTGCCTGGGGCCACAGAATTGTTCGGAGACAAGGGCTATGACAGCGACTAGTTTCGATAGGCCCTGGCAGAGCGTGGCATCACACCCTGCATCGCGGCAACCATAGCCTTCTGGTTGTGATCAATGCGTCCTGAGCCTAGTCGATCCAGGCGATCCGCAGTGTGTTGGTCGCGCCGGGCGTGCCGAACGGAACACCGGCAGTAATGATGATGCGGTCGCCGGGATCCGCAAAACCCTCTTCTCTCGAGAGGGTGCAGGCCCGGCGAACCATGTCGGCGAAGTCCTGTGCATCTTCGGTGTGGACCGAATGAACGCCCCAGACCAGGGCCAGCCGTCGCGCTGATGTGATCTTCGGTGTCAGGCCGAGGATCGGCGCATCGGGCCGCACGCGGGAGGCCCGCAGGGTCGTGGCGCCGGAGACCGAGTAGGTCACGATGGCGCTGGCATTCACAGTTTGGGCGACTTGCCGGGCCGCCGCCGAGATGGCGTCGGCACTGGTCGCCTCGGGTAGAGTGGAAAAGGGATCATAGAGCGGGTCGTTTTCGACCGTCACCATGATGCGATCCATCATCGCAACGGCCTCTCCCGGGTACTCTCCGACAGCTGTTTCGCCTGACAGCATCAGAGCATCAGCTCCGTCATAGACAGCGGTGGCAACGTCGGAGGCCTCGGCGCGGGTGGGTGTCGGTGAATCAATCATCGACTCCAGCATCTGTGTCGCCACGATGACCGGCTTGCCGGCCTGGCGGCAGGCGCGCACGATTCGCTTCTGCAGACCTGGCACCTCTTCGGGCTTGAGCTCAACACCCAGGTCGCCGCGCGCCACCATGATCCCGTCGGCCAGTTCAACAATCCCCTGAAGGCTGTCGATAGCGCTGGGCTTCTCGAGCTTGGCCATCACGGCGGCCCGGCCGGCGACAAGCTCACGGGCTTCGGCGATGTCTTCGGGCCGCTGCACAAATGAAAGCGCGACCCAGTCGGCGCCGAGCTCCAGGGCAAAGGCAAGGTCCTCCCGGTCTTTCTCTGTCAGGGCCGCGATCGGAAGCTGAACACCCGGAAGATTAAGACCCTTGTTGTTCGAAAGGTAATCGCCGGCCTCGACCGTTGTAGTCGCGAAGTCCGGTCCGCAGTCATCAACACGAAGCACCACACGACCATCGTCCAGGAGAATCTGGTGGCCGGGCTTGACGGTTGCAAAGATTTCCGGATGGGGCATGCCGATCCGTGTCGTGTCACCGGGTGTTTCATCCATATCCAGATGGAACGACTGGCCACGCTCCAGCTGGACCTCGCCCTCCACAAACTGGCCGATGCGGAGTTTCGGACCCTGCAGATCGGCGAGAATCCCCACTGGCCGACCTTTGGCGACCTCAAGCTCACGCAGAAAGTTGTAGCGCGCCCGGTGATCGTCGGCGTCACCGTGGCTCATGTTCAGCCGGAAGACGTCGACACCGGCCTCGAACAGTTCGGTGATGGCTTCGGGCGACGAAGTGGCAGGCCCCAAGGTGGCCACGATCTTCGCTTGTCTGTCCCGCCGCATCGTTGCTCGCATCGTGATGGTGGTGTCCCTCGTTCAGGTCAGGATCAGGATAGCACGGAAGTCGTTGACGTTGGTCCGTGTCGGTCCCGTAACAACGGAATCGCCCAGGGCGTCGAAGAAACCGAAGCTATCCTGACGTTCGAGCATGGCTGTCAGTGAGATATTCAGTGCCGCGGCACGTTCCGGCGTTGTCGGATCGATCACGGCACCAGCCGCCTTGCTGAAGCCGTCGATGCCGTCTGTGTCGCAGGCCAGTGCATGAACACCGCGCATGCCGTTCAGCGCTCCGGCCAGAGCCAGGAGAAACTCCTGATTGCGCCCGCCACTGCCCCCTTCGCCGCGCAGAGTAACCGTTGTCTCTCCGCCGGAGATGATCACGGCCGGAGGAGCAGCCAGGCGTCCGTTGGTGACGACTTCACGGGCGATCGCGGCATGGACCAGAGCAACGTCGCGTGCCTCGCCTTCGATCGTGTCGCCCAGGACGATAGGTGTCACGCCCTTCGAGCGAGCATAGTCCGCAGCGGCGTTCAGGCTGTCCTGTGGCGTCGCGATGATAGCGGCCCCCGAACGTCCGAGGGCGGGATCACCGGGTTTGGGGGTCTCGCTCTCCGGTCGCTCAAGCCAGGACCACACGGCCGTCGGGGCTTCGATGCGATACTGCTTCAGCAGCGCGACAGCCTCGTCACGCGTACTGGGGTCGGCGACCGTCGGTCCGGATGCGATGACCGAGATGTCGTCGCCCGGCACATCGGAAATGGCGAGCGTCAGGACCGTGGTGGGGGCAGCGAGGGTTGCCAGCCGGCCGCCCTTGATTGCCGAAAGATGTTTCCTGACACAGTTGATCTCGTGAATGGATGCACCCGAGCGGAGGAGAGCCCTGGTGATCGTACGTTTGTCGTCCAGGGCAATGCCGTCGGCCGGATAGGCCAGCAGTGCCGACCCGCCGCCGGAAATCAGGCACAGGACCAGATCGTCCTCGCTGAGGCCCTGGACGGCCTCCAGCACCTGGCGAGCGCCACGAGTACCGGCGTCATCGGGCACCGGATGTGAGGCTTCGACGACTTCGATATACCGGGTGGGTGCGCCGTGGCCATAGGGAGTCACCACAACGCCCGTGAGTTCGCCAGACCATCTGGCCTCGACAGCAGATGCCATGGCAGCAGCGGCTTTTCCGGCGCCAACGATGACCGTACGGCCTCGGGGCGGTGTCGGGAGGTGGTTCTTGAGACATCGCTCTGCACCTGCCGTCTCGACAGCCTTGTCGAAGAGTGTGCAGAGAAACTGGCGGGGATCATCAATCATGGCGGCGTTCTGGCACGACGGCTCCCGCAAATGCAACGATTCCGGCATTGTCGTACGGATTCACGGTCAAATGGTTCTTCTGGTGATCATGGCTGCCCGATATAGTCCGGCCCCATGGATTCCGTGCGAAGAGACCCCTTCAGCGATATGCAGGCCCCCGGTGACCCCTTGCTGGGGCCCGATGATCCCGCACCCTATGAGATCATCAACCCTCGTGGCAGCGCTTCGGCGGCGTTTCTGTGTGATCACGCCAGCAACAAGGTTCCGGAAGCGCTCGATGGACTCGGCCTGCCACAGGATGAGCTCGATCGTCACATTGGCTGGGATATCGGCGCTGCGGAGATTACACGGCGCCTTTGCACACATTTTGATGCGCCGGGTGTTCTGGCTGGCTATTCGCGTCTTGTGATCGACTGCAATCGCAAGCTCGACGACGAGCAATCAATCGTCGCGGTGAGTGACGGTACTACCATTCCAGCCAATCAGCACCTGTCGGCCGCACAGGCAGACGAACGCGCCGATGCCTGTTATTGGCCTTATCACGAGGCATGCGCAGCGGTTCTCGAGGGTGTCGAAATGCGCGGTGTGGTGCCGGCCGTGATCATGATGCACAGCTTCACGCCGGTGATGGGCATCGGCGAACGACCATGGCACATCGGTGTGTTGTGGGATCGTGATGGCCGCCTGGCTCTGCCTCTCATGGACCACCTTCAACGCAGGGGTGATTTGTGTGTCGGCGACAACGAGCCCTACACGGCGTCGTCGCCGCAGGGTTACACGATGCCTCTTCATGCTGCGCGCCAGGGCAGGGCGAATGTTCAGATCGAGATTCGCCAGGACCTAATCGATAGCGATGCCGGTGTTGATCGCTGGACCGACATCATGATCGACGCCTTTTCGGCGGTGTTGGCCGACGACAACCTCTACCGCCACGAGGTCTGATCAATGAGCGTCCAGGAACCGCCGCTGACGATGGGTGTCGAAGAGGAGTATCTCCTCGTTGATCTCGAAACCGGCAACCTGGCACAGGGCGTGCCGGATGTGTTCATCGAAGATTGCACGGCCGAACTGGGTGAGCAGGTGTCGCCGGAGTTCCTGTAGGCGCAGGTCGAAATCGGCACTAGGGTCTGCGGCAACATCAGTGAGGTTCGTGCCGAACTGAAGCGACTTCGCAGCGGTGTGGTTCGGATCGCCGCAAACCACGGATTGCCCCGCTCGCCGCGTCGACCCATCCGTCCGGGGGTTGGCGTGACCAGAACTACGCCCCCAAGGAACGTTATGAGGGGCTCGCGCGTGACATGCAGGCGGTGGCCCGCCGATTGTTGATCTGCGGGATGCATGTCCATGTCGGCATAGATGACGAGGACATGCGCATCGATTTGATGAACCAGGCGCATTACTTTGCGGATGCCGGCGGGGATGACAACCGGGACGAAGCGCTGCGTGCTGTGGTCATGCAGGTTGTTGAACAAACCGCAGCCGAAACGTCTTGAGACACCACGGCAGGCTGACCACATGAAGGTCAGAAGCCAAAGAATTGCGGAGAGTCATCATGGATGATGCAACGAAGACAGAGATCGAAGCGGCGGTTTTCCGACGTCTGCGCGATCATTTCGAGCGCAAGCCCGAAATCCAGAACATCGACCTTATGAACCTGGCGGATTTCTGCCGCAACTGCCTGGCCAAGTGGTATCGGGCCGAGGCCGAAGAGCGCGGTGTCGATCTCGACTACGATGGGGCGCGTCGGGTCATCTACGGCATGCCCTATCGCGAGTACAAGGCCAAGCATCAGGAGAAGGCACCGGCCGAGAAGATCGCCATCTTCGAAGAAGGCGAGAAACGCCGCGCCGCCGAAGCGGCGGCCCGCGGTGAAGCGTACTGAGGGCCGCTACCAGCGTTCGATGGCCGGGCGCAGGTCGACTTCGTGGGTCCATGCCGTGTGATGCTGGCGGTGGATCGCAAGATAGGTCTCGGCGATGGCATCGGGATCGAGCAGGGAATCGATTCCCTGCTCCGGAATCTGATGGGCATGTGCGGGGCCGTTGATCTCACCATCAATGTTGACGATGGCGACATGGACGCCCTGAGGACCCAACTCCCTCGCCATTGATTGTGCCAGCGCCCGTAACCCGAACTTGCCGACTGCAAACCCGGCAAAGTTGCCCGAGCCCTTGTAGCAGGCGGTGGCACCCGTGAAGATGATCGAACCGCTGCCCTGATCGGTCATACGGCGTGCAGCTTCGCGTCCCACGATGAACCCGCCAAGACAGGTCACGTTCCACTGTCGGGTTAACTCGTCGACCTCGATCTCCAGGACAGACTTCATCAGAAAGCCGCTGGCATTGTAGATCACAACATCCGGTTGACCGAGCTCGGCACTGACTGTGTTAAAGAACTCGGCGACGGATTGTTCATCGGTCGCATCGCAGGCATAGCCGTGAACATGCTCTCGGGCAGGGTTGGGGACACTATGGGCAACCCGCTGCGCATTGGCGACACTGCGCGACGCCACGGCGACCTCCATGCCGGCCATGCTGAACTGTCGCGCGAGCCCCGCACCCAAACCATCTCCTGCTCCGATGATGACGGCGGCGCCGCCTTCGATGTTGCTCATATCTTCTCCCCTTGGCTCAGATCATTGCGCTGCGACGGCATCGGTGGGTCCTGCCGCAAGTGCGGTGCGAAGATCTCTGCGTCGTTGGTTGTAGTGTTCCATCGTGGTCATCTTGACCGGTCCGAACCCTTTGATGTTCTGCGGCAGAGCAGCCAGTGCGGTTGCAAGTTCCAGGTTGGCTTCGGTCAGGTCGGACAGAATGAAGCTGAGATCGTCTTCGTAGAGGTCGATCAAAGCACGTTCTGCGCGCCGCTCCACGCTATAGCCGAAGGGATCCAGACGCGTTCCGCGAAGACTCTTGAAACGGGCGATCATGGCCATGATCGGCAGAACCCAGGCACCAAAGCGGATCTTTTGCGGACGGCCTGTCGCAGGGTTCGTACGACTCAGAAGGGGTGGTGCGAGATGAAGGTAGACCCTGCCTCCGGGCTCAAAGGTCTCGGACAGCATCCGTCTGAAATCAGTGTCTTGAAAGAGTCGAGCGACTTCGTACTCGTCCTTGATCGCAAGGACCTTGTGATAGCTCCGGGCCACGGCTTCAGTCAGGCCGGTGCCTGTTGGGTCGCATGCTGCTTCGGTGGCTCGAACGTAATCGATCATAGTCGTGTATCGGTATGCGAGTGACGCATCCTGATAGAGCCGGAGATGCTCGGCGCGTCTCTGGACTGACTCGTCGAGTGTCGATGACAAGCGGCGGTGCTCGGCTTCCGGACGGGATTCTCTGATCGCTGCCAGGATTGCGTCGGGGTCGACCACGGCCAGACGACCGGCAGCGAAGGCACGACGGTTCAGGTCGACGGCAACGGCGTTGAGCATGATTGCCTGATCGATGGCCTGCGGTGACAGAGGCAACCAGCCAGCCTGATAGGCAGCGCCCAGGAGCATCATGTTGGCTGCAATGCTGTCGCCGAACAGAGCCGTTGCCCAGTGGGTGAGATCATGATGCTTGGTTTCCTGTGTTGCTTCGGCAACACGCCGCAATATGGCGTCAACCGGTACTGTTGCATCGGGATGGCGCGTGAAATCACCGGTCGGTGCGCCGTGGCTGTTGATCATGGCGGTTGTGCTGGCAGCGTCACTGCAGGCAAGCACTTCCGCGCTCCCACTCTGCACGAGATCACATCCGAGCAGCAGATCGGCTTCGCCGACACCGATCTTCGATGCATGGAGCCCGGCCGGATCACGCGCGATGCGCACATGGCTCGTCACACCGCCGTACTTCTGTGCAAGCCCGATCTGGTCGAGGACGGCGACACCCCTGCCGTCGATATGAGCAGCCCAGCCCAGGATCTGCGCCAGTGTGATCACCCCGGTGCCGCCCACCCCTGCAATCACAATGGACCAGGGTGTTTCAAGACCCGGCCGGTCCGGCTCGGGCAGGGGCCGGGCCGTCGGAATATGGTCCTGGCGTTCCGGCTTTCGCAGGGCGGCACCCTCGACTGTCACGAAGCTGGGGCAGAAACCGTTGAGGCAGCTCATGTCTGTGTTGCAGGAGGACTGGTCGATCTGCCGCTTCAGGCCGAACTCGGTTTCAACCGGTGTGACTGAAAGACAGTTGGAGGCCAGACCGCAGTCGCCACAACCCTCACAGACCGCTTCGTTGATCACCACCCTGCGCGGCGGATCGTCGAGCGTGCCGCGCTTGCGCCGGCGGCGCTTTTCGGTGGCGCAGAGCTGGTCGTAGATCAGCGCGCTGACGCCGGGGACCTGTCTCAGGTCCTGTTGCACGGCATTGAGTTCGTCGCGGTGATGCACCGTGACACCTCGTGCGAAATCTATACCGGCGGAGTACTTCTCGGGCTCATCGCTCACGACAACAATGCGCGTGACCCCTTCACCGTAGAGCTGGTGTGTGATGGCCGCGACGCTCGGCGAACCTTCGAAGGGCTGGCCGCCGGTCATCGCAACGGCGTCGTTGTAGAGGATCTTGTAGGTGACGTTCACGCCGGCCGAGACGGCGGCACGGATCGCCAGAAGACCGGAATGCACATAGGTGCCGTCTCCGATGTTGACGAAGACATGGTTGGAACTGCGGAAGGGGGCCAATCCGATCCAGTTAGCACCTTCTGCACCCATCTGGGTGAAGGTAAGAGTGTTGCGCTCCATGCCTTGGACAAGGTAGTGACAGCCGATTCCGGCGAAGGCTTCACTGCCTTCAGGCACCCGGGTCGACGTGCTGTGCGGGCAGCCGGAACAGAAGTACGGGATGCGCGAGACCAACGCCGTGTCGCGCTGCGCAGCATCGAGCCGTCGAGCCAGGGCTGACCCACGCTCCTTCAGGGGACCGGCGCCGCCATTGGCTTCGAGACGTTCCACAAGCGCCTGAGCGATCATGGCGGGCGAGAGTTCGTTCCATGAGGGCAGCAGGGTGTTGCCCGCATCATCCTTCTTGCCGATCACACGCGGGCGTTCCGCGTCGGAAAGCTCGTAAAGGGCGTCCTTGATCTGCGGCTCTATCAAGCCGCGTTTCTCTTCGACCACAAAAAGCTCAGAGAGCCCCTTTGCGAACACCTTGATACCATGGGGTTCAAGCGGCCATGGCATGCCGACCTTGTAGACACGGATTCCGGCCTCAGCCGTCCCGGCATCGTCCAGGCCAAGCTGTGCCAGAGCTTGGCGGACATCCAGATAGGATTTTCCGGTGGTCACAATGCCGAGGCGTGCGTTTGGAGCCTCGATCACCGTTCGGTCGAGCTTGTTGGCGGCGGCGTAGGTCAGCGCCAGATCAATCTTGTAACGATGCAGACGCTCCTCCTTGGCGAGGGCGCTGTCGGGCCAGCGCAGATGCACGCCCTCTGGTGGCAGTAACGCGTCATCGGGCAGTGAGATGGCTGGCCGCAAGGGGTCGATCAGAACCGACGTCGTCGTGTCGACGGTGTCGGAAACCAGCTTCATTCCGGCCCAGAGCCCTGTGAACCGCGACATGGCCCAGCCGTGGAGTCCGAAGTCCAGAAACTCCTGGGCACCGGCGGGGTGAAGCACGGGAATCATCGCGTCGATCAGGGCAAACTCGCTCTGGTGAGCCGACGTCGACGATTTGCAGGTATGGTCGTCGCCTGCGAGCACAAGGACACCACCATGCTTCGACGTTCCGGCGGTGTTGCCGTGCTTCAGGGCATCGCCGGACCGGTCAATGCCCGGACCCTTGGCATAAAACATGGCGAAGACACCATCGACGGTGGCGTCATCGAACAGGCCGGTCTGTTGGCTGCCCCACACCGACGTGGCGCCCAGGTCCTCGTTCACACCCGGTGTGAAGTGGATGGCGTGGACTTCGGTGTGCTGACGGGCCTGCCACAGCGCGGTGTCGAGTCCGCCCAGAGGAGAGCCGCGATAACCTGTGATGAAACATGCCGTGTTGAGCCCCGCAGCCCTGTCACGAGCATGTTGTAACATGGGCAGGCGCACCAGCGCATGGGTGCCTGACAGAAGAACCCGGCCTTCCTGCCGGGCATAACGGTCATCGAGAGAGTAGGACGCCTTGCTCACGGCCTAGCTTAGGCTCCGGCCGCCTCTTGCTCGGCAGGTTCGTCGTCTGCATACAGGCCGATCTTACGCACCTTGCGGTAAAGCGTGGAACGGCCGATCCCCAGCCGCCTTGCCACTCGAGACATCTGTCCCTTGTAGAGGTCGAGCGCGTAACGAATGACATCGGCTTCGACCTCGGCCAAGGGCCGAACCTCGCCGTCATGGCCCACCACCGGAAGCTGTCCGTTGGCAGAGTCTTGACCTTCAGCGCCCGGCGCTGCATTGGTGCCGGCGCCGATCAGGCCCTCCAGCGGAACCCCTTGGGCCCGGGCGATGTGCGGGAAATCGGTCGTTGTCAGTTGCTCGCCGTCACACAGCACAATGGCCCGGAACACGGCATTCTCAAGCTGCCGCACGTTGCCTGGCCAGGGATAGGATGCCAGCATCGCCATCGCCTTGTCGTGGATCGACGTGACATGTTTGTTCTCCATGGCCGAGAAACGACGCATGAAGTGGAGGCCCAGTTCGGGAATGTCCTGGCCACGTTCGCGCAACGGTGGCACGTGAAGCGGGAAGACGTTGGTGCGGTAGTAGAGGTCCTCTCGAAAGCCGCCTTCGTCGACCATCTGGAAGAGGTCACGATTGGTCGCCGCAATCAGGCGGACATCGACATGAACGGTGTTGCGCCCGCCGACGGGGTCGACGGTGCCTTCCTGAAGGGTCCGCAGAAGTTTGACCTGAATGTCGGGGCGGAGTTCACCGATTTCGTCCAGGAACAGCGTGCCACCGTCGGCCTCTTCGAACTTGCCGATGTGTTTGGCCGAGGCGCCGGTGAAAGCGCCCTTGTCGTGCCCGAACAGCATGCTTTCAATCAGGTTTTCCGGAATCGCACCGCAGTTAACCGTTACAAAGGGTTTGTCGGAGCGCGGGCCGTTGCTTTGCACATAGCGCGCGATCAACTCTTTGCCGACTCCGCTCTCACCTTCAATAAGAACCGGGATCTGCGATTGTGCTGCGCGTAGCGCGAGATCGGTGGTTGCGCGCAGGGCTTCGCTTGAACCGATGATATCGTTGCCACGGATGCCGCCCTCGGACTGCCGCTGAAGGCGTGACACCTCTCCGCGGAGGGAACCGAGTTTTATGGAATTGTCGAGAGTGACCTTCAGCCGTTCCGGAGCCACTGGCTTGACCAGGAAATCGGCCGCACCGGCCTGCATTGCCTTCACAGCTACGTCCACGCCACCATGGCCGGTGAGCACGACAACCGGCAGTTCGGGCAGGGTGGGAGTCAGTTTCTCTAGGACAGTCATGCCGTCGACATTGGGCATGTTGAGATCGAGCAGCACACAATCGGGCCGCAGTGGCTGGCTGCCATCCAGCAGCATGTCGAGTGCAATACGACCTTCATCGGCCGATTCTGCCCGGAATCCCATGGATCCTATAATTTCGCCGTACAAACGGCGCTGAATCGGATCGTCATCGACGATCAGGATTTGCTGCGACATGATCCCATTCCCTGTTCCTCTATGGAACACACCTGTCGATTCGTACCTCATCGGCACAAATTGGGGCAACCCGTGAAATGTTGATCCAGAACGGGACGATTGGAATCAGCGATAAAGGCCTTCCAGGGCCTCACCATACAATTCTTTCACCATGTGACGCCGTACCTTCATCGTCGGGGTCATCTGACCATTGTCGACCGTGAACGCCTCTGTCGCGATCATCACGCGTTTGACCTTCTCGATTGCCGAAAGTTGTTGGTTGGCGCGGTCCACAGCGGCCTTGATCTCGGTCAGAAGGGCGGGCTCGTCAGCCACCTCGGCAAGCCGTGGTGACAGGTTATGGCGTTTTGCGAATTCCACGAGGTAGTTGTCATCTGGGACCACCAGCGCCACGAGGTAGGGACGCTTGTCGCCGTATACCATGGCCTGACCGACTTCGGCCTCGAGGTTCAGAATACCCTCAACCCTCTGTGGCGCAATGTTGTCACCACCCGAATTGACGATCAGGTCTTTCTTGCGGTCCGTGATCATGAGGAAGCCATCTTCGTCGAACACACCGATATCGCCGGTGTGGAGCCAACCGTCCTTAAGAGCCTCGGCTGACGATTCCTCATTGCCCCAGTAGCCATCCATCAGGAGGCCGCCGCGCACGAGGATTTCGCCATCTTCGGCGATCTTCACCTCGACTCCGGGCAGCGGCCGGCCGACCGTCGCCATCTTGATCTTGTCGGGCAGGTTGCACGACACGACCGGCGCTGATTCGGTTTGTCCGTAACCTTGCAGAAGGGTGAGGCCCAGGGAGGCAAAGAAGGTTCCGACATCGGGGTTGAGTGGTGCACCGCCGGACACCAGCGCTTTCAATCGGCCGCCGAAGCGCGCACGGACCTTGTCACGCACCAGCTTGTCGAGCACGCGGTCTTGCGCACGCTCGATCAGGCCCAGTCGCTCGCCGTTGACCTGTTTTGTCCCGAGCCTGACGGCCTTCTCGAAGAATTCCTTTTTCTTTCCTTTTTCACGATTCACACCTGCCAGAATGCGCTGGCGCATCACCTCGTAGAGCCTCGGGACACAGGTCATGATCGTCGGCCGTGCTTCCGGCATGTTCGCGATCAGCGTGTCGGCGCCTTCCGCGTAGTAGATCTCTGCGCCGATCGAAATCGGGAAACACAGGCCGCAGGTGTGCTCGTAGGAATGGGAAAGCGGCAGGAACGACAGGAAGGTCTCGACACCGGTAATCAACGGCCGGAACCCGGCCTCGATGCTCTTGATGTTCGACAGCAGTGCATGGTGTGAAAGCACCACGCCCTTGGGCAGGCCTCCGGTGCCTGAGGTGTAGATGAAGCAGGCGGTGTCCTTGCGTGTGACATCCTGCGCACGTGTTTCCACGGCGTTCCGTCCGGCTTCACCCCGGATCTTGGCGTCGTTCCATGACACCACAGTCACTTTGTCTGTGCCGGCCATCTCTTCCATGGCGATCAGCGTGCCAGTGCCCACCGCATCACAGGCTGGCAGCAAGCGTTTGGCGAGGACCGTTGTTGAGACGATGGCAACATCAGCGCCGCTGTCGCGCAGCACGTGTTCGTGGAGATCTTCGGTGTTTGTGGTGTAGGCGGGCACGGTGATGCCGCCGGCGGCGAGGATGGCGAGATCGGCAATCACCCAGTTGGGGCGATTCTCCGAAACAAGCACAACCCTGTCGCCTGCCTTGACGCCGAGATCGACCAGTCCGGCCGAGAGCAGGCGGACCTCCTCGGCGACGTCGGCCCAGGTCTGTGGCCGGTAGGCACCGTTGTGTTTCGACCATAGAAAGGGGCGGCCGCCATGGCGCGCTGCTACCTCAAAGAACATGGTCGCCAGATTGGGCCAGTCGTCATAGCTCATGGGGTCACCGCCGCGTAAGTCCTGTTCCTAGATAATGCCCGACGTGGACAGAGACAAACCACCTTTGCCAATCGTGCATGCGCACACCATATGCATGGCGACCTTGTTACCGTTTTTCCCGGGAGTTTCGAATGACCAACGCCTCAGTCCTTGGCGACCTGCCCGAATGGGATTTGACCGATCTCTACCGGGGGCCGGACGACCCGGCGCTGGATACCGATCTCGAAACCGCCGGCGCCGATGCCAGGGCTTTTGAAGCGGATTTGAAGGGGCGGCTGGACGCCATCTCAGGCGCTGATCTGGGTGTTGCGATCAAGCGCTTCGAGGCACTGCAGGATCGTCTTGGCCGTGTCGCAAGCTACGCGCAGCTTCTTTTCTCAGGCGATCAGACCAATCCGGAGACAGCGCAATTCTACCAGAGTGTGCAGGAGCGCCTGACAGAGATCACCAGTGCCCTGATCTTCTTCACCCTGGAGATCAACCGCATCGATGATGGAGCGATGGCAGCACACCTGAAGGACACAACCGTCGCCCGCTACCGTCCGTGGCTGGATGATGTGCGGCAGTTCCGTCCGCATCAGTTGTCCGATGAGACCGAGGCAATGCTGCATGAGCTTTCTGTAGTGCGGTCCCAGTCATGGGCCCGTCTGTTCGATCAGACCATCGCCGGCCTGCGTTTCGAGATCGACGGCGAAACCATGACCGAGGCCCAGGCCCTGGATCTTTTGTCGTCGCCTGATGCAGACAAGCGCGCGCTGGCGGCCGAGGAACTCGCGCGTGTCTTCAAGCAGAACGAGTCCCTGTTTGCGCTGGTCACCAACACGCTGGCGAAATCGAAGGCGATCGAAGACGGCTGGCGTCATTTTTCGCGCCCGATCTCGTCGCGCAACCTCGACAATCAGGTCGAGGATGAGGTGGTTGACGCCCTGATCTCTGCCGTGCGCGACGCCTATCCTCGCCTTTCCCACCGCTACTACGCCATGAAGGCGCGCTGGATGGGTGCTGACAGACTAAACTGGTGGGACCGCAATGCGCCGCTGCTTGATGACGACGATCGCGAGATACCCTGGGACGCGGCCAAGTCCACCGTGCTGGGCGCCTATGGCGACTTCGCTCCGCGCATGGCCGAAATCGCCGAGACTTTCTTCGACAGGAACTGGATCGACGCGCCCGTGCGTGAAGGCAAACAGGGTGGAGCCTTCTCGCACCCGACCGTGCCGTCGGCCCACCCCTATGTCTTGCTCAACTATCAGGGCAAAACGCGCGATGTGATGACCCTGGCTCATGAATTGGGTCATGGTGTACATCAGGTGCTGGCTGCAGGCCAGGGGCCGCTCCTGGCCGACACACCGCTCACGCTGGCCGAGACCGCTTCGGTTTTCGGAGAGCAGCTCGCGTTCCGCAGTATGCTCGATGCCGAGACCGATCCCGCTCGCCGCCGCACCATCCTGGCCGGCAAGGTCGAGGACATGCTCAACACGGTCGTGCGTCAGGTCGCCTTCTGCGAGTTCGAGCGCCGCGTCCACGATGCACGTGCCGATAGTGAACTCACCCCCGACCAGATCGGCGATATCTGGATGGCCGTGCAGGAAGAGAGCCTGGGCCCGGCGTTCACCTTCGACGCCCGGTACCGCACGTTCTGGTGCTACGTGCCGCACTTCATCCACGTACCGTTCTACGTCTACGCCTATGCCTTCGGCGATTGCCTGGTGAATGCGCTTTACGCCCACTACCAAGAGTCCGAAGAGGGCTTCCAGGATCGTTTCCTCGCCATGCTGGAGGCCGGCGGCAGCCAGCGCCACAAGGAACTGCTTGCTCCCTTTGGGCTCGACGCTTCCGATCCCGCGTTCTGGTCAATGGGCCTGAAGGTGATCGAAGGCTTTATCGATGAACTGGAAGAAGCCAGCGGATGACACGCCCGTGAATGGGAGCTCCAACCATGGCTGACAAAACCGGCGATGAAGCCAACCGCCTGACCGGCCGGGTGGCGCGTTATGCGCGTGTCGGAGCGTCGGTCGGCAAAGTAGGCGCACGCATGGCGGCCGGACGGTTTCTTGGCGTGCCGACCGATCAGGGCGATATGGCGGCCGACCTGCGCCAGGCGCTCGGTGGACTAAAGGGGCCACTCATGAAGGTCGCTCAGCTCTTGGCGACGATCCCTGATGCGCTGCCGTCAGACTATGCCGCCGAACTGGCGCAGCTTCAGTCCAATGCGCCGGCGATGGGCTGGCCTTTCGTACGGCGGCGTATGGCCAACGAACTGGGCAAGGACTGGCAAACGAAGTTCGGGTCCTTCGATCGCGATGCGGCGGCTGCCGCTTCGTTGGGGCAGGTCCATCGCGCCACAACAACCGACGGCGCGCCGTTGGCCTGCAAGCTGCAGTATCCGAACATGCAGTCGGCCGTAGAGGCTGATCTTTCCCAGCTCAAACTGATCTTCGGCATCTATCGCCGATACGACAAGGCGATCGACCCCAGCCAGATCCATCAGGAGATCGCCGAGCGTTTGCGCGAGGAGCTCGACTATGAACGCGAGGCGCGTCACCAGCAGCTCTATGCGTTCATTCTGAAGGACCAGCCGCGCGTCGATGTCCCGCAGGTGGTGCCCGAGCTGTCAACGGCGCGTCTGCTCACCATGGGGTGGCTCGACGGCACACCGCTTATGGAGGTAGTCGACCGGCCCATCGAAGAGCGCAACGAGCTCGCGATGTCGATGTTCCATGCCTGGTACGAGCCGTTCTACAACTTTGGTGTTATCCACGGCGATCCGCACCTGGGCAACTACAAGGTTCGCCCCGACATGGGCGTGAATCTGCTCGATTTCGGCTGCATCCGCGTCTTCCCTCCCAGCTTTGTGACGGGCGTGATCGACCTCTACCACGCTCTCCTGAACGATGATCGTGATCTTGCGGTCCACGCCTACGAGACCTGGGGTTTCACGGGCCTTTCGAATGAGGTGATCGACACGCTCCACCTCTGGGCGGAGTTCGTCTACGCCCCCCTGCTGGAAGACAAGAAACGCGCCATCCAGGACGAAGGCACCATGTATGGCGCACGAGTCGCCTCAAAGGTCCATGGCCGTCTGCGTGAACTGGGTGGTGTCACCGTACCTCGCGAGTTCGTCTTCATGGACCGCGCCGCGATCGGCCTGGGCAGTGTCTTCCTGCATCTTCAGGCCGAAGTGAACTGGTATCAGATTTTCCACGGCCTAATCGAAGGCTACGAGGAGAAGGCGTTGGCCAAACGACAGAAAGCGGCGCTGAAGAGGGTGGAGTTGTCGCCCCCCGCTTGATGTAGGCTTTCCCCAAATGCCGCCGTCGCGGCTACAGGCACAGATGTCTTGAAACACATCGTGTTTGGAATTGTGCTCACCGGTCTGGTGTCCACGTCGAGTGCTGCGGCCCAAGACTATCAAACCGCCGTTCCCGATGATGACAATCCGCTCGCCGTTTAATGGTCGAAGACGATGACACTGCGCGCGATCTCACCGGCTTTCATTTCCTCGAAGGCCTCGTTGATCTGATCGAGCTTGATGCGTCGGCTGATCATGTCGTCCAGCTTGAGCTGGCCATTGAGATAGAAGTCGACATAACGCGGCATGTCGCGGCGGAAGGCGTTCGAGCCCATGTTCGATCCGCGCAGCACCTTGTCGTTGAGGAGATCGTCGGCCGGAATCTCCAGCGTCTGGCCTTCGGGCACCATGCCGATGATCGTCGCCATGCCGGAAGTGCGAAGCATGCGGAAGGCCTGCTCGCTGGTCTGCTTCAGGCCAAGAGCCTCGAATGAGTACTCGACGCCGCCGCCGGTCAGATCCTTGACCGCCTCGACGGGATCGCACTCGGCGGCATTCACCACATCCGTCGCGCCGAAGTGTTTGGCCAGATTCAGCTTCGACCCCTTGATATCGACCGCGATGATACGGCCCGCGCCGGCGATGGCGGCACCGTTGATGCAGGACAGCCCAACACCGCCGCAGCCGATCACGGCCACCGTGCTGCCGACCTCGATATCGGCGGTGTTGATGACGGCACCAAAACCGGTCGTCACGCCACAGCCGATCAGAGCGGCGCGGTCGAGTGGCATATCCTTGCGGATCTTAACCAGAGCATGTTCATGGACGAGCATCTGCTCGGCAAACGAACCCAGGCTGAACCACTGGTTGATGTGCGAGCCGTTGTCCGACAGGCGTGGTTCCTCTTCCTCGCCACGGTCCACCTCCGGGTTCTCGCAGCTGAACGGGCGCCCCGTCGTGCAGTATTCGCAATGACCGCAGAAAACGCTCAGGCAGGTGATGACGTGATCACCGGGTTTCACATAGGTCACCTCGCTGCCGACCTGTTCCACCACGCCAGCCGACTCATGGCCCAGGATCATCGGCATCGGACCGGCATACTTGCCCTCGATGTAATGAAGGTCGCTGTGGCACACACCACAGGCTGCCGTGCGGATCACCACCTCATGGGATTTCGCCTTGGAAACCGTGACGTCCTCGATCAGGAGTGGTTTATTCACTTCACGCAGCACAGCGGCTTTCATGGTAATTCCCCATAGTTTGAATCCGTTGGCGGTAGTCTAGCGACGAGCAATATGAATGTCAGTCATCCGCTGAAGCCGTGGGTATTGCGTGGGCGAGGAGGCCCGTGGGGGCCGACAGACGCGCGACTGCGCGTCCGGGATAGGTGCCAGGGAACCAAGGGCGCAGAACGCCCGCCCGGCGATTGAGGGAACAAACATCACCTTATAGATATTGTCGCGGTGTTCATGCGGTGATCTACTTAGATCGCAAACATGAGGGTTGGCATGGCGCAGGCAGAACGGTTCGTGGTTTCCCAGGGTGACGTCGATACCTTCTGGCGCGATGGCGCGGTGATGATCAGGAATGTCTTGAGCGACCAATGGCTGGAGGAACTCCGCCACGGCGTCACCACCAACATGGAACAGCCGACCAAACGCACGGTCGACTGGGTCAACAACAAGGAAACCGGCGAGCGCCTGTTTCACGACCAGCTCACCGTGCAGGACAATCCCCATTTCGAGCGTTACATTCTGGGCTCGCCATTGGGCTCAGTCGCGGCTCAGGTCATGGCCTCGCCCACCGCTCTCGCATTTTATGTCACCACCTTCGTGCGAAGCTCCGGCACACAGTCGCGCACGCCCTGGCATCAGGATCAGACTTATTGGTGTGCGGAAGGCCGGCAGGCGCTCAGCATCTGGACCGCGCTCGATCCCGTTGCAACCGGTACGGAACTCGAGATGGTGAAAGGCTCCCACCTTTGGGAGCGTCCGCTGGCACAATCCCAGTTCGGCGAAAATCAGCTTAGCGGCGTGATCGACGTCGGTGACATGGAAACCATGCCGGTCCCCGATTTCACCGGTGCTGATGCCGGCAAGTTCGAGATGATGCGCTGGCCCATGGAACCCGGCGATATCCTGATCTTCCACGGTATGACCGTGCATGGCGGTTCCGGCGCTTTGCCCCCGGGCGTGCAGCGCCGCAGCATCTCTGCGCAGTTCCTGGGCGAAGACGCCCGCGTCACCGACCGCCCCAGCGGCTGCAACCCCGATTGGTTGCCCGAGCTCGCCGAAAACGGCATTGGCCTTGGCGACTATCCCGCCTGCGCCATGTGTCCCACGATCACCGCCGAAGGCGCCGTATCAGCCTGACCCTTTAAGGAGCGTTCCATGACCAATGTCGGCCTGCAGCCCGGCCACTTCGATGCTTCCAAGATGGAAACCATCGAACTTCCCTTTACGAAGGAAGAGTACGACGCCCGGCTCCAACGCCTTCTGGATATGGCACGCAAGCAGGGGCTTGATCTCCTCTGGATCACGTCACCGGAAGGCGTGGCATGGACCCACGGTTTTTTTGCCTCCTGGTACAAGGGGCAGGGGCCCATGCGATACCCGCAATGTTACGGCACGGCGGTCCACGTCGAATCCGGCAGGTACATCCATTTCGACAACCCGACCGAGGAGCCTGTGCTGGCCCGCACGTCGGTCTCTAAGGAAAATCGCTACACACCCGACCGCGAGGCCGAACCCAATATCCGTTTCATCATGGATGAGTTGAAAGCCGAAGGCTGGCTCGGTGGCATCGTGGGTATGGAATTCTGGAGCTATGTGCCCAACCGGGCCATCTCCACGATGTTCGAAGGTGCTTTCCTTATGCACGGTTGCCGCCCCGTCGACATGAGCGAGATGGTCCGCAAAGCCCGCCGTCAGAAATCACCCCAAGAAATCGCCTATACCGAACAGGCCATGGCCTGCTGCGACATCGGCCACAAGGCGATCATGGAGCACCTGCGTCCGGGCATCACGGAGCTGGACCTGTTCGGCAAGGTCATGGCCGCCATGATGGAAGCCGGCGGGGAGTTCTCCGCGCTGATCCCCATTTTCAACACCTCGCCCATGGATGGCGAAATCCCCATGTCGAACGGCCACACCATGGCCTCGCGCAAAGTCATCCAGGCCGGTGAAATCCTCTGTGCCGACCTTTGCGGTGTCTTCAACCGCTATCACGCCAACGCCCTGCGCGGTTACTTCGTGGGCGACAACCCGCCCGTCAGCCTGGTCGAGCAGTACAAGAAATCAGCCGGCAGTTTCGATGTCATCACCTCGGAAGTGAAGGCCGGCATGAGCGTCGCCGAAGTCATCCGCCTGCTGCGCGCCTATTACGAAGAGGTTGGCATCTGGACTGAAACTGCAGGCTGGGGCGTGGGCTACGAACTGGGCTGGTCCCTGCCTCCAGACTGGGTCGGTGATTTCTACTTCCATCTGGGCGACGACAAATACCTCGACCGCGTATTCGAGGAAAACATGGTGACCAACTTCGAAAGCCTCTTCAATACCCACCTCATTGACACGCTGGTCTATGAAAAAGACCAAACACGGATCCTGTCAAAGACCCCGCTTGAGCTGATTGCGGTGGGGTAGGGACAGCAGCCCAACCACTAATCTGCCATGGCCCCATATGATGAGGGCATCCGTGCACGGTCTCTTGAGCAGGTCAGATGACCTTACGATAGAACACCCGGTCGAAGCCGTTTTGTGACCCGCGCCCGATCTCCTCAATTCCCAGGGCAGGATAAAGGCTGAGATTCTCAGTCATCTTCTGGTCGGCATGAGCCCACGCAACTTCGCCCGTGTCTTCACGGATCGCTTCGGTATGACACCGGCCAAGGCCGTTGAGGCCATGCGCATCGAAGCCTCCCAGCAACTGCTCGTGTCTCAAAGAACTGGGATCGCGGAGATTGCTCACCAGTGCGGCTTCGGGGATGACGAACGTATGCGCCGTGCCTTTCTGCGTCACGCCGGCATTGCCCTGCTGGATTACCGGCGACGTTTCGGTGGCACGCGGGATACGGGCATCGGGTCATGAGGTGGCTTCAAGCCCTCTGAATCGCGGGCTTGTTCCCTGCTTGGCAGGTGATAGAGGTGACCGCCCCGATGCTGCCAGGTCCGTGACCCGATGACGTCCGATCCGTCTGCCGATCTAGCCCCACTCCAGCGCCGCCGAACCCTGTCCGGCGTGATCGTTGCGATGGCGGCGATGGCCATGATGTACGGCTTCACGGGGCCCCTGTTCTCGATCGTTCTGGAGGAACGCGGCGTCAGTGGTTCGCTGATCGGCTTCAACGGGGCCAGTCAGATGGCAGGTGTGTTCTTGGCCCTGCCGCTCCTGCCGTATTTCATCCGCCGCTTCGGACCAGCCCGCGTGATGATCTCGGGTGCCCTGGTCCTGGCTGCGGCACTTGCCCTGATGATGACCTTCATCGATGTCTGGCTCTGGTTCCCCCTCCGCTTTGCCATCGGAGCGGCCCAGTCGGCGATGTGGACGACCGGTGAGACCTGGATCAACCATGCCACCGATGATCGCGGGCGCAGCCGCACCGTGAGCATCTTCATGAGCGTCGTTGCGGTCGGTTACGCCACCGGGCCGTTCGTTCTGGCGGAGGTCGGTGCTCAGAGCCAGCTGCCGTTTGTCCTGGCCCTCTGCATCAGCCCGATGATCATGCTTCCCCTTCTGTTGGGCTGGAAGGACAGGATCAGCTCGAATGCCGGACCGTCGGCCAGGCTTCCTGCTTACATCCGTCTTGCACCGGTACCGATGATCTCCAATCTGGTGTTCGGCATGGCGGGTGCCACGCTGATCGCGTTGCTGGCCGTCTACGGTCTGCGCATGGGTATGGAGGAAGGTGCTGCCACGCGGATGATTGGCTGGATGGGCTGGGGCGGGGTTGTCGCACCACTGGCCATCGGGTTTCTAGCCAATCGGCTGAACCGCACGCTGTTTCTGGCCGGCGTGATCGCAGCCAGTGGCCTCGCCATGCTGGCGCTGCCCCTGGCTGTCACCTGGAGCGGAACGGTGATTGCCATCTACCTCATGATCTTCGGCGGGATCCGGACGGGACAGTGGGGTCTTGCGATGATGCTGGTGGGCGACCGGTTCCGTGGCGCCGACCTACCGTCGGCCACCACGGTCTTCGGTTTCATGTTCGGGATCGGCTCGATCATGGGACCGGCGCTGTCAGGCCTCGCAATGGATGCCTGGGACCCGCATGGCCTGGTCGCGGCGTTCGTGATCTTCCATCTTCTGACCGTGCCGATCCCGCTGATCGACTGGTGGCGCAGCCGCAGGGCCAATCTTCAGACCAACCGCTAGTCCACCGTCTTGCCGCGCCGGTTGAACCAGCCCTTGACAAAGACATCGTCGAGATAGAGCAGGCTGCCCGTGGCTATGGAACTGGCGACCTCATAATGCAGCGCCACGGGAAAACGAGCCGTTCCGGCTACGTGATCTCGCGGTACTCAGCAGCGACCGTGTGCGCTTCGCGATCGCTGTTGTAGATCGCGAGGTCATAGGCGCCACCGACTCGCACATCGGACCCTCGGTTCCGGACAGGTCATCGATTCCGGACCCAACAGGCGCTGAGAGCTGCGGGGTCGACAAAGGCATTGAAGACACGGTCCCGCGGCGCGGCGAAGCGTCGGGTGATTCTGAGTTCGTGGTCCCGGGACATGATGCTGAGCTCCTCGGTTATTGTTTGTTTTCATCTGTGGCCGGTCCGCTTGTTTCTTCGAGATAGCGGGCCAGGCGGTCGAATTGCTGCTGCCAGAGTCGGCAGTGTTGTTCGATCCATCCATTCGCGGCATCCAGCGGTTCTGGTGCCAGACGGCAACGGTGAACACGGCCATCGATGGTGCGCCGGATCAGAGCGGCGCCTTCGAGCACCTTCAGGTGTTTCGAGATCGCGGGCAGTGACATCGCGAAGGGTTCGGCGAGCGTGCCCACCTGAGCTTCGCCCTCGGCCAGGCGGGCCAGAATGGCGCGGCGCGTGGGATCGGCCAGGGCATGGAAGGTCGCCGTGAGGTTGTAATCTTGATAATTAACCATATGGTTAATATATGGATTACGCTCCTCGGATTCAAGCGGAATTCTGATCAACGCCCCGTGAATATCCTGAGACCAGGAAGTGTTCTCCGCCGGGCCTTCACAAACCCATCTTGTTCGGTCATTGTGCAGCGCAACATAATTCGTTCGAGCCCCTTGGAACCCCTATGAAATTAGCGATTTTGAAGGAACGCCATCCCGGTGAAACCCGGGTCGCGGCTTCGCCCGATATGGTCAAGAAACTGGCCGCGATGGGTGTGGACGTGGTGATCGAGACTGGCGCAGGCCAGGCTGCCAGAACCCCCGACACTGCCTTCGCGGATGTCGGTGCGACCATCGCCGCGGATCCCGTAGAAACGCTCGCGAGTGCCGATGTCTTGTTCAAGGTGCGCCGCCCCGTCGTGGAAGGTGAGGGCGCCACAGATGAGCTTGCGCTCATCCCGGAAGGCGCGCTCCTTGTGGGGTTCATCAACCCTCTGGCCGACCCCGGGCAGTTCAGCGCCTATGCGGCTCGCAAGCTCACCGTTCTGGCTATGGAGCTTGTTCCGCGAATCAGCCGGGCCCAGTCGATGGATGCGCTGTCGTCCCAGGCCAACCTGGCCGGCTACAAGTCGGTTCTCGATGCCTGCATCTATTACCAGCGCGCCGTGCCGTTGATGATGACCGCTGCGGGAACCCTGGCACCGGCCAAGGTTCTCATTCTCGGCGCGGGTGTTGCAGGCCTCCAGGCCATCGCCACGGCCCGCCGTCTAGGCGCTGTCGTCTCGGCGTTTGATGTCCGCCCCGCCGTGAAGGAGCAGGTCGAAAGTCTCGGTGCCAGTTTTGTCGAGGTCGAGGGTGCCGAGGATGCTGAAACCTCCGGCGGCTACGCCAAGGAGATGAGTGACGACTACAAGCGGCGTCAGGCGCAGGCCATTCATGGCGCAATTGCCAAATCCGACATCTGCATCGCCACGGCCCAGATTCCTGGCCGTCCGTCGCCGAAGCTGATCACGGCCGAGATGGTTGCCGCAATGAAGCCCGGGTCGGTGATCGTCGATCTGGCGGTCGAAGGCGGCGGCAACTGCGAGCTCTCGCAATACGACCAGGTGGTTGATGCCGATGGTGTCACCATCGTCGGCTTCGCCAACATGGCCGCACGTATGGCGACCGATGCGTCGTCGCTCTACGCCCGCAATCTTCTCAATCTCATCCAGCCATTCATTGACAAGGAAACCGGCACGCTCAACCTCGACTTCGAGGATGAGGTGATCGCCGGGGCCTGTGCCATGAAGCAGGGCGAACTGGTTCATCCCATGCTAACCAACAAAGGGGAGGGCTGACGTTATGGAAGCCGCAGTCGATCCCTTCGTCTTCCGGATCACGATCTTCGTGCTGGCGATCTTCGTCGGTTACTATGTCGTGTGGTCCGTCACGCCGGCGCTTCACACGCCGCTAATGGCTGTCACCAATGCGATCTCCAGCGTCATCATTGTCGGTGCGTTGATCGCCGTTGGCCCTGCCGGCATGGACACTTCGAAAATCCTTGGCTTCATCGCGGTCACGCTGGCTGCGGTGAACATCTTCGGCGGCTTCACGGTGACACACCGCATGCTGCAGATGTTCAAGAAGAAGGAACGTGCCGGGAGAGATAAGTGATGACGGCCAATCTCTCGGCAATCGCCTATCTCGTTGCAGCGGTCTGTTTCATCTTAGCTCTGAAGGGTCTGAGCTCGCCGACCTCGTCGCGCCGGGGCAACATGATCGGCATCGCCGGCATGGTGATCGCCATCGTCACGACGGTCGCCGATCCTTCCGTTCTCTCCTACACGTGGATTCTGGCTGGTCTGGCACTGGGCGGTGCCATCGGTGTCGCCATCGCGCTCAAGATTCAGATGACCGCGATGCCCCAGCTGGTTGCGGCTTTCCATAGCCTCGTCGGCATGGCCGCGGTGCTGGTTGCGGCTGCTGCTTACTACAACCCGGAAGCCTATGGCATTGTCGGACCGGACGGTGCCATGAAGACCGCCAGCTCGATTGAAATGATCCTGGGCATGGCGATCGGCGCCATCACGTTCTCCGGTTCCGTGATCGCCTTCGCCAAGCTTCAGGGATTGGTCTCCGGCTCACCGGTGATCTTTCCAGGCCAGCACATGCTGAACCTGGCCCTAGGCATCGTGATTGTCGGTGTCGGCGCATGGTTTGTGACCGGCCAGAGCGAAATCGCTTTTCTGGTCGTGGCGGCTCTGGCGTTCCTGATCGGCATCACACTGATCATCCCAATCGGCGGGGCCGACATGCCCGTCGTGGTCTCCATGCTCAACAGCTACTCCGGCTGGGCGGCAGCGGGCATCGGCTTCACGCTAGAGAACGAGCTTCTGATCATCACCGGTGCGCTGGTCGGCAGCTCGGGCGCCATCCTCAGCTACATTATGTGCAAGGGTATGAACCGTTCATTCGTGAACGTCATCCTGGGTGGTTTCGGTGCCGAGGCCAGCACGATGGCTGACCTTGGCGACCGCACGGTCAAACAGGGCAGTGCCGACGACGCCGCGTTCATCATGCAGAATGCGCGCAAGGTGATCATCGTTCCGGGTTACGGCATGGCCGTGGCTCAGGCCCAGCATGCGCTGCGCGAGATGTCCGACAAGCTGAAGGACGAGGGTGTCGAGGTCGCTTACGCGATCCATCCCGTCGCAGGCCGCATGCCGGGCCACATGAACGTGCTGCTGGCCGAGGCCAACGTGCCCTATGACGAGGTCTTTGAACTCGAGGAGATCAACTCCCAGTTCGCCACCGCTGATGTGGCCTTCGTGATCGGCGCCAACGACGTGTGTAACCCTCTCGCCAAGACCGATCCTTCCAGCCCCATCGCGGGCATGCCGATCCTGGATGCCGACAAGGCGAGCACGGTTCTGGTGGTCAAGCGTTCACTCTCGCCGGGCTACGCGGGCATAGACAATCCGCTGTTCTATATGGACAACACGATGATGCTCTTCGCCGACGCCAAGAAGATGGTCGAGGATATTGTGAAGGCGCTGGAGTAGACACGCCGTCCTTTTTTCCTGGGCCTGTCCCGCTGGTTCTGACTAACGTTGCCCGAACCGGGGGATGTTTGTGATGGGCAGCTACGAGACAGCGCTTGAGGCTTTGGCCCGGTGGGGTGCCGCCGTCAGGTCCGTCGACCTCTCTCAGGGCCATGCGCGTGCCCGAGATGCTGTTTTTGACACGCTGGCTTGCATGGTCTCCGGCCAGAATGCGGAATCACCCCGCAAGGCACTCGCCGCGCTGGAACGTTGGGGTCAGGGCCGCGCCACGGTCGTGGGCCACGACAAGGTGCTTCCGGCGCCATACGCGGCGATCGTCAACGCGGCATCCGGCCATTCCGAAGACTGGGACGATCACGAACTGCCGGGCCAGACACATCCGAGCGTGGTTCTGGTGCCGGCATTGCTGGCCCTGGGTGAGGAAAGAGGCGCCTCAGGGCGTGCGGTCCTCGATGCATATCTCGTCGGGCTGGAAGCCATCATCCGAATCGGGGAGTGCTGCGGCATTCCACTGTATCGCCAAGGCTGGCACGCCACGTCGACCATCGGAGCGCTGGGTGCTGCGACGGCCTGCGCGCGTCTGCTGAACCTGGACCAGGCCGCCTTCGGTCACGCCCTGGGGCTTTCGGTTAGCATGGCGTCGGGTTTTATCAACCAGTTTGGGACCGTCACAAAACACCTCCATGCAGGACTTGCGGCACAGGCGGGAATCATGGCCGCCTGTTTTGCCCAAGCAGGCGCTGACGCGTCGGCTGACGGCCTTGATGGCCTCTTCAGCATGCTGACCCGCATGGCAGGTCCGGAGGCCCGCGGCTTTGCCGGCTTTGCCGAACGGCTTGGCAACCCGCTGGCCATGCTGGAGCATGGGGTTGTGGTCAAGCGCTACCCGAGCTGCGCTTGCACGCAGCGGATCATGGACGGAGTCGAGAGCCTGCGCGCCGAGCATCGCTTCTCGGTCGATGACATTGTGTCGGNCGTGGCGCGTTTCCCAGCTGAGTATATGGCCGTGCTGCAGTACGACACACCGGCCAACGTCGCTCAGGCGCGCTTCTGTCTGCAGTACTGCGTGGCGGCACTGCTGGTGGACGGCACACTCACCCCGGCTCATTTCACGCCCGAGGCGCTGGTCCGGTCCGATTTGGCCGCCGTCATGCCGAAGATCGCCAAACGGGAACTTTGTGGGGCGGACAATCCGACCTTTTCCGATCTCGGGCTTGCCGATGAAATCGTGGAGGTCGTGCTGAAGGATGGCCGCGCCCTGAGGATCGTGGTTCGGNATCCCGTCGGGGCCCCGGCGCGGCCCATGTCGGCTGAGCAGCTCCAGGCCAAAGCCCGGATGTGCTTCGACGACAAGCTGTCGCGTGAGGTTCAGGATCAGGTCTTCGTTGCCTGTCGCGGGCTTGGTGGCCTTGATGATGTCGGCGACCTGGTGCGCCTGGTGGCCTGAACAAANAGCAAAAGCCGCCGTTCCTCACGAACGACGGCTTGCTTCAAACCAAGAACAGGTTTGCGACTTAGTCGTTGCCTTCGCGNTGGGCGCGCTTGCGCGCCAGCTTGCGGGCCCGGCGCACGGCCTCGGCACGCTCGCGTTTCTTCTTTTCCGAGGGCTTCTCGAAGTGGCGGCGCAGCTTCATCTCACGATAAACACCCTCGCGCTGCAGCTTCTTCTTCAGCGCGCGGAGAGCCTGGTCGACATTGTTGTCGCGTACTGTGACCTGGACGATTGTCCTTCTCCTCTGGTCCTGACAGCCGCCCTGCGGCCTGTCGTTTCGATTCGTTCCCGAAGGGAGGCGGCTGATAACACAGCCCCGATCGCAAGGGAAGGCTTTGAAGCATGGTTTTCGGCAGCTTTCCATGGCTTTTCCGGCCCCCGCCGGCGGGATAGGGTGGCCGCTGACGCACAACCGAAGGGCCCGACAGCATGATATTCCAGATCGGTGACATCCGGATCGATCGGATCGAGGAATCCTGCGACATCGGCGGTCCGCCCCATGGCGATTTTCCCGATGCCGTGCCCGAGGCCGTCGCACCCTATATGAGCTGGCTCCAGCCTCATGCCGTCGACCCGGCCACTGGCGGCATGATCATGCCAGTCCAGACCTATCTGGTCCGCACGGCCCATCACACGATCCTGCTCGACACCTGTGTCGGCAACCACAAGAGCCACCCCGACAATCCCGGCTGGAACCAGCGCACGGACTATCGCCTGCTGGAAGATCTCGCCGCGGCGGGTGTCGGGCCCGGAGATATCGATTTTGTCATGTGCAGCCATCTGCATCTCGATCACGCGGGATGGAACACGCAGCTGACCGATGGCTGTTGGGTGCCGACGTTCCCGAACGCCCGATACCTCTTTTGCCAGGAAGAACTCGATTTTGCCGAGGAAGAGGGACGCNAGGGCGACTCAGTCTATGGCGAGAGCGTCCAGCCCGTCCTTGAGGCTGGACTGGGTAAGGTGGTCGCGATGGATTTCGGGCTCGANGACAACATCTGGCTTGAGCCCACACCTGGCCACACGCCCGGCCATGTCGCGACACACATAACCGATAGCGGTGCGCGGGCCGTCATGTCGGGTGATCTGATCCATCATCCCTGCCAGCTCCCCCATCCCGAGTGGAGTCCGGTCTATGACTGGGATCCGGTGATGGGTGCCAAGACGCGACGGCGGTTCCTGGAGTCAGTCGCTGACACCGACATCATGGTCATGACCCAGCACTTCCCGGCGCCGTCGGCCGGTCATGTGTTCTCACGCGGTAATGGCTTCGGCATGCGCAACCATGGTTGCGACATGGTGTACGGCTGATGGCGATCCTGAAGATCGCGAAGATGGGCCATCCGGTCCTGCAGCGCAGGGCCGAAGAGGTGTCCGATCCGACCGCACCGCAGATCCGCAAACTGGTCCAGGACATGATCGAGACCATGCACGACGCCCAGGGCAGGGGCCTTGCGGCTCCTCAGGTGCATGTCCCTCTGCGCATCGTGGTGTTCATCACGCCGGAAGACCTCGAATTCGAAGGCGTCACGGCGATCGTCAATCCGGTGCTTGAGCTGTTGACCGAGGAACGGGTGTCCGGATGGGAGGCGTGCCTGTCCGTCCCGGGCTTGCAAGGGATTGTGCCGCGGGCTCCAAAGGTGCGTTACACTGGGATCACACCGGAGGGAAATTCGATCGATCGCACGGTCGAGGGCTTTCATGCAGTTGTCGTGCAGCACGAGTTTGACCATCTGGATGGTGTTCTCTACCCGCAGCGGATGGACGATCTGACGGGTTTGATCTTCGAATCGGAGTCGCGCTGGTTTCAGGCGAGTGAAGACACATGAACAACAAGACCCCCAAACGTGACGCTGCCCGTCGAGCGTTGCTGCAGGCCAGCCTGCCCCATGTCGCGTTCGACGGCTGGACCCTCATGGTGATGCGCGCGGGTGCCGAAGATGCCGGGCTGCCCGCGGCCGATGTCGAGCGGCTGTTTCCTGACGGCCCCGATGAACTGGTTGCGTTTTTTGTAGCTGAGTCCGACCGTGCAATGGAAGCTGAACTCCAGCGCCGCAATCTTGGCAACATGCGTGTTCGTGACAGGATTGCGACGGCCGTCCGTGTGCGGCTGGAACAGCACGCGGACCATCGTGAAGCGATCCGCCGTGCGCTGGCGCTGCAGGCCATGCCGCACAATGGCCCCGGCGGCTTGAAGGCGCTCTACCGCACGGTCGACGCGATGTGGCATGCCGCAGGTGATACCGCGACCGACTACAACTTTTACTCCAAACGCCTGCTGCTTTCGGGCGTCTACCTGTCGACGCTGCTTTTCTGGCTGAACGACGGCTCCGACGATTTCGCCGACACCTGGGCCTTTCTGGATCGTCGGATCGAGAACGTGATGCANATCGAGAAGCTGAAGGGCAGGGTGAGCAAATGGCTGCCTGCCCCCGAAGGCCTGGTGAACAAGGCACTNCGCGGTCGTCGCGCCAGCCCGTTCGACGTGTTCCGATCGGCCTGAGCCGAGCTCTACGACTTTGCCGACATCGTTGTGACGTGGCCCATCTTGCGGCCCGCCCGTGCTTCGGCCTTGCCATAGAGATGCAGCTTTGCTGCGGGGTCGGCGAGATAGTGGGGCCAGGCGTCAATGTCGTCACCCAGAAGGTTCAGCATCATGGCATCGCTGTGCCGTGACGGATCCCCCAGAGGTAGGCCCGCAACGGCGCGGATGAACTGGTCGAACTGGCTTGAGCGGCAGGCATCGATCGTCCAGTGGCCGGAGTTGTGAGGACGCGCCGCCAGTTCGTTGACGAGCAACGTGCCCGANCGGGTCACAAACATCTCCACGGCCAGAAGCCCCGCCATATCGAAGGCCTCGGCCAGCCTGCAGGCGATGGCCTTGGCTTCGTCCGCCAGAGCCTCAGGGATGACCGAAGGGGCATGGGTTTCGGCCAGGATGTGGTTGCGGTGCACGTTGTCGACGACATCGAAGCAGGCCGTTGATCCATCAGTGCCGCGCGCAACGATGGCGGACACCTCGCGCTCGAAATCGACGAAACCCTCCAGAATGCCCTCGCCGCCGCCCATGGCGTCCCAGGCCTGGGCAGCAGTCTGATCATGGATCATCACCTGACCCTTGCCATCGTAGCCCATACGCGTGGTCTTGAGCACTGAGGGGCGGCCCAGCTCGGTGAGCGCACGATCAAGCTCATCGGCGTTCTCGACACGACGGTAAGGTGCAGTGCCGATACCGAGATCGTTGATGAAGTCCTTTTCCGTCATCCTGTGCTGGGTTGTCTCCAGGCAGCGCCAATGGGGACGCACCGGAGCGATCGAACCCATGCGTGCGAAGGAGTCGGTCGGGAGGTTCTCAAACTCATACGTGATGACATCGACCGACTGCGCGAAGCGGTCGAGCGCGTCGGTGTCGTCGTAGGAGGCAACCGTGGCCTCCGTACTCACCTGTGCTGCAGGACTGTCCTCGTCAGGGCAGAAGATATGGCAGCGGTAGCCCAGCTCGGCCGCCGACAGCGCAGCCATGCGTCCCAACTGGCCGCCACCGACGATCCCGATCGTTCCGCCTGGAGCAATTGTACGCCTGTCTTCGCTCACGGCCTCAGGCGCCCCGGTTCGGTTCGTCTTCGACACCGGCCGTGTGCGCCGCGCGGTAGGCATCGAGCGCAGCGGCGGCCGTTTCGTCCTGCAGGGCCACGATGGCGGTGGCCAGCAATGCTGCATTGGTTGCGCCGGCCTTGCCGATGGNGAGTGTGCCGACAGGAACACCGGCCGGCATCTGGGTGATGGAGAGCAGGCTGTCCCAGCCGCTGAGTGTCTTGCTCTCGACAGGAACACCCAACACCGGAACAGGGGTTTTTGCGGCCGTCATGCCGGGCAGGTGCGCTGCTCCGCCGGCGCCGGCAATGATGGCCTTGAGACCGCGTCCGCGTGCGGACTCGGCATAGGCCATCATGCGGTCGGGCGTGCGGTGTGCCGATACGATCTTGACCTCATGGCTGATGCCAAGCTGTTCCAGCACCTCGACCGCGTGGCGCATGGTTTCCCAATCGGACTGGCTGCCCATGATGACGCCGACATCAATGTTGGCCATCTGTGTTTCCCCGCGAAAAAAGGTGGCCAATATGCTGACTCAGCGATCCATACACAAGCGTCATCGGAACCGGCGGTTTCCGTTGGTCGATGGCATGAGGATTGCTTGTAACAGCACTGTACAAAAGCCGACCGACGGTTTCGCAGCAACCGCAGGTGACAAATATATGGCCACGCGGAGAGCGCAGGGCGTGAACATTGACGATCAGCAGGACATCGCAGCCATGACCGATGGCTCGGTGACTGTGTCCGATTCGTCTGTTTCCGAAACGATCCTGCTGGGTGATCCGGTCATCGACCCGATTTCCCAGGCCATGGGTATGCCCGCCANCGAGATTCTCCCGAAGTCCGTATGGCCATGATCGATCTGCTCGATGAACTTGAGCGGCCTCTTATGGAGTTGGGCGAGACCCGCTCCCAGATCGAGTATCTGGAACGCCTGGCCGATCAGGATTCGCTGGCAACGGTCGCCAATCGCCGTGCCTTCATGCTCGAGCTGGCCCGCGCCATTGCGTAATCGACGCGGCACGAGGTGCCGAGTGCCGTGGTCTATTTTGATCTCAACAAGATGAAACAGATCAACGACCGCTACGGCCACGCGCTCCGTGATGCTGCGTTGCTGCACGTTGCCAACACCCTGCTCAAGCGTGTCCGTAACTCCGATCTGGTCGGTCGTCTGGGCGGCGATGAGTTTGGTTTGATCATGCCCAACTCCGATATCGAGGGCGCCCAGGCGAAGTGCTGGCGTCTGGTCGAGGAGATCTTTAACGCACCGTTCTCAGCCGAAGGTCGCACTGTCATCGTGGAGAGCGGAAACCTTTGCGTTTGAGTATCTTACGGGGTGTATGCCTTCGCGCCCGGGGATGGCGCCACCAGCGCTCTCGCCAAAGCTGACAAGACGATGTACGTCCAGAAGCGACAGGGTGCCGCGGCCTGGCCTGATCAAGGCCCTTTCGACAGGTTGCGTGTTGCAAGGCTGCGGTGTCGTACCGATACTCGCGCCCCCTTCTCTCTGCGCAATGGAGCCTTCAATGAGTGCCTTCTGGTCTTTCACCCTTGATGTTTATGGCCGTGAGGGCGTTCAGCCCAGCGTGATCCACCTACAGGATGACTGCGGCGCTGACGTCAACCTGTTGCTCCATGCTATGTGGGCCGGCGCCCTNGGGCTGCCGTCGACCACGTCAGAGAAGGCAGCCGACATGGCGTCCAAGGTCGAAGCCTGGCGCGAGACCGTCATCGAGCCTCTCCGCGCCGTCCGAACGGCCATGCGAGGCGGCGTTGCCCATGTTCCGCAAGACGAATCCGAGGGCCTGCGCAAGCAGATCCTGAAGCTTGAGATTGAATCCGAGCGGATTGAACAGATCATCCTGGAAGCCGAGACGCCGGAGGCCGAGGGCAAGGAGCCCGGTAAGGCCGATCTTGCCATTGTCGCAGCCAGCCTAGCCGGTGTGATGGCGATCTATCGCGAAAGTCTGAGTGACGACAACCGGGTGGCCCTGCGCGCCATTCTGGCGGCAGCCTGCCCCGAGAGTGATGCAGGGGCCGTCGATGCCGCCATGACCGTCATGTCGTGATGGTTGTGTCCCGCTTGTTCCTTTTCTGACGCACCTTGTCCCATCGCTGGACAAGCGGCGTCTCTATCTGGAATAGATCGAGCAAGCGTCCCGCCGTTTGTNTGACAATGTCGTCGGTGGTTTCCGGCCTTGTGTAGAATGCGGGAACCGGTGGTGCGACGATCGCACCGATCTCGGAGACCGTGACCATGCTGCGCAGATGTCCGGTGTGAAGCGGGGTCTCGCGCACACTCAAGACCAGCCTGCGCCGTTCCTTAAGCACCACGTCGGCGGCACGCGTCAGGAGGTTCGATGTGACGCCCGTGGCAATCTCCGACAGGGTACGGATCGAACACGGGGCGATCACCATACCAATGGTGCGGAACGAGCCACTCGAGAGTGATGCGCCAAGGTCCCCGATCGGGTGAACGACATCGGCGAGTTTTTTGATGTCGGCAGGTTTGAGATCGGTCTCGTAGGCCAGCGTCAGTTCGGCCGTCTTGGTCATCACCAGATGACTCTCAACCTTGGTGTTGCGCAATGCTTCCAGCAGCCGCACGCCAAGAATGACGCCGGACGCACCAGTGATCCCCACAATCAGGCGATCAGGAGTCGCCATGGGCTTGTGACCTCCGTATAGTTCTGTTGCGAGCTGTGCCTGGGTGGCACCTCGACGCTGAGGCGCCCCTCCCGGGTCTGGCTCGATTGTGAGACCATAGTCCGGAGGTATCCATGAACGAAACCGCTGATTTGATAGCTCTCAAAGCACGCCACGAGGCCCTGGAACAGGAAATCGAGGTCGAAGCCAATCGCCCTCTGCCTGATCAGGCGCATCTGACGGAACTCAAGCGTGAAAAGCTGAAGATCAAGGAAGACATGGCCTTGATGGTTGGTGAACTCGAAGTCGCTTGACGTGAGGACCGGACGGCTCTGATGACGTAACAATCCCGAGGCCGCGGCCCCGATTACATAACGCGCTCCAGCGCCCTCAGGTCGACATGCGCTCGACAATGCCAGTGGTGCTGTGGCCGTCTGCAAGCTCGGCCAGTACGACGGAGCCGCCCCAGCTCTGCACCTCTTTTGCGCCGACGACCTGATCGATGGTGTAGTCGGCGCCCTTCACAAGCACATCCGGACGCAGAAGCTCCAGTAGCGCCAGAGGCGTCTCCTCGTCATAGATCACAACCAGATCGACGTCGGCCATCGAGGCCAGAACCTGGGCACGGGATGTTTCATTCTGCACGGGCCGGCCATCGCCCTTCAATCCGCGCACCGAACTGTCGCTGTTCAGTCCCAGGATCAGTCGGTCGCAGTGGCTGCGCGCCTGGCGGATAAGGGACACGTGGCCCGGGTGCACAAGATCGAAGCAGCCGTTCGTGAAGCCGACCTTGCGTCCCTGTTTGTGCCAGCGCCGTGCCGTTTCCTGTGCGGCGGCGGCCGACAGGATCTTGCTTTCGTTGCTGGCGAACTCCTGGCTGTGTCTTGCCCGTCGCAGATCATCGAGATCGACGACGGCGGTGCCGGTTTTGCCAACAACAATGCCGCCGGCCAGGTTAGCAAGCTCTGCTGCCGTCTCAGGCTTAAACCCGCGCCCGAGAGCCGCGGCAAAGGTAGCGACGACCGTGTCGCCGGCTCCGGAAACATCAAACACCTCTCGGGCCTCGGCGGCAAAATGGNTCGCCCCGCCGCCACGGCGGATCAATGACATGCCGTCGGCGCTGCGGGTGACAAGCAGATAGTCGGCTTCGGCATCCTCCATCACGCGCCCGGCGGCGGCCACGACCTCGTCGTCGGTCTCGGCCATCGTGCGGGCCGCCAAAGCCAGTTCGCGTCGGTTCGGAGTCAGCACGGTGACGCCCTTGTAGCGGCCGAAGTCGTGGCTCTTGGGGTCGACAATGATCGGAACTTCAGCGTCACGGGCTGCACCGATGACCGCCTCAATCACCTCTGATGTCAGTACACCCTTGGCGTAATCCGACAAGACCAGGGCATCCATGCCATCGAGTCCGTTGGCCACGATGTCGATGATCCGTGCCTGGGTGGCCTCTTCGACCGCCGTGTCGGTTTCGCGGTCGGCACGAAGCAGCTGCTGGCCGCCGGCGATGTAACGCACCTTGGTCGTCGAGCGCCGTCTCCGCTCCACCAGCACGTANGGCTCGACCGATTTTTCTTCGGCCACCATGGCGATCAGGTCACGCCCGGTCTGGTCGTCGCCGACCACCGCCACAAAACAGACCTCGGCACCAAGCGAGATCAGATTACGCACCACATTACCCGCGCCTCCCAGCATGGCCTCTTCGCCACCGACCAGAACGACGGGCACCGGCGCTTCGGGCGAGATGCGCTCGACCTCGCCATAGACAAAGCGGTCGAGCATCAGATCGCCAATCACCATCACGTTCGCCCCCGGAAGGGCCTCGATGGCGGAGGAAAGGTCGTGGGGTTCGGTCATCTCGTTTCGCCGGTTGATCGCGGTTCCATGCACCCGAGACAGGGTGGGCGTCAACTGCCGCAGCGGGTTTGACGCATGGCATGGGGTCGGGCATGGAATGCCCCACGCCGTGTTTCAGGGAGCCAGACCATGAGCAGCATGTTCGACGAGACCTATCGCCGTTCGCTCGACGATCCCCAGAGTTACTGGGGTCATCTTGCGGAATCGATCGGCTGGACCAGGCGCTGGGATCGGGTTCTGGACGACGACCGTCCGCCATTCTACCGCTGGTTTCCGGGTGGGGAGACCAACACATGCTGGAACGCGGTCGACCGCCATGTCGACAACGGACGTGGCGAGCAGCGCGCGCTGATTTGGGACAGCGCGATCACCGGCAACCATCGCACCCTGACCTACAACGACCTGAAGGCGGAGGTGTCGACCTTTGCCGGCGTCCTGCGCAATCATGGCGTGGTGAAGGGCGACCGCGTTCTGATCTATATGCCGGCTGTGCCCGAGGCCGTTGTGGCCATGCTGGCCTGCGCCCGGATCGGTGCGATCCACTCGGTCGTGTTCGGCGGCTTTGCTGCGGCTGAGGTCGCCAAGCGCCTTGATGACGCCACGCCGAAGGTTCTGCTGACAGCGACCTGTGGCATCGAACCCGGTCGTGTGATCCCCTATCTCCCGATCCTTAACGACTCCTTCAAGATCGCCGCCCACGTGCCGTCATCGGTGATCGTGCTGGGCCGAGATGAACAGACTGCCGAGCTGACACCAGGTCGNGATTACTACTGGCAGGACGAGGTGGCAAAAGCCAATCCTGTCGACTGGGTGCCGGTGGCCGCGACCGATCCGCTCTACATCCTCTACACCTCGGGCACGACGGGAAAACCCAAAGGCGTGGTGCGCGACAACGGTGGCCATGCGGTCGCGATGCACTGGTCGATGAAGGGGGTTTATGACCTCGATCCCGGTGACTGCTGGTGGGCTGCGTCCGACATCGGCTGGGTCGTGGGCCACAGCTACATCGTCTATGCGCCCCTGCTTCACGGCAACACGACGATCATGTTCGAAGGCAAACCCGTAGGCACGCCCGACGCCGGTGTCTTCTGGCGTGTAATTGCTGAACATGNCGTTAAGGCGCTCTTCACGGCGCCCACCGCGTTCCGTGCGATCAAGAAGGAAGACCCCGAGGGCAAGCTGATCGGCCAATACGATCTCTCCGGCTTCGNCACGCTGTTCCTGGCCGGTGAGCGGGCCGATCCCGACACGATCCAGTGGGCCGAGCGCATGCTCGACCGGCCGGTGATCGATCACTGGTGGCAGACCGAAACCGGCTGGGCCATGGCTGCGAACTGCCTGGGGCTGGGCCGCTTCCCCGTGAAGTACGGCTCGCCGACCAAGCCGACGCCGGGCTACCAGATCGACATTCTTGGCGACGACGGCCNCCCGCTGCCCGATGGTGAGATTGGCGCGATCTGCGTCAAGCTGCCGCTGCCGCCCAGCGGTCTGCCGACCCTGTGGAACAATGACGACGGCTACATCGAAAGCTACATGGTCGACTTCCCCGGGTACTACAAAACCGGCGACGCCGGAATGTACGACGAGGACGGCTACATCTACATCATGAGTCGGACCGACGACCTGATTAACGTCGCCGGCCACCGCCTTTCGACCGGTGGCATGGAGGAGGTGCTCTCCAAACATCAGGATGTCGCCGAATGCGCCGTGATCGGTGTCGCCGACCAGCTCAAGGGCCAGGTGCCGGTGGGCTTCATGGTCCTGAAGGCCGGCGTGAACCGGGAGCACGAGGAGATCGTCAAGGAGGTCGTGCAGATGGTGCGCGACGAGATTGGCGCGGTCGCGAGCTTCCGCAAGGCCACTGTCATCGATCGCCTGCCCAAGACGCGCTCGGGCAAGATCCTGCGCAAGACCATGCGCCAGATAGCCGATGGCGGAGACTTCCCCATGCCCGCCACCATCGACGACCCCGCGATACTCGCCGAGATTCGCGAGGCGCTGAAGCCGTTGGGGTATGCAGCGAGCTGACACGGGTTGATGCCTGCTGACACCCCAACGTCCGAAGCAGACGTGGTTGACTATCAGGCCGATGGAATCGTTTGCTTGAGAAAGGCCTTTGCTGAGGAATGGATCACATTGCTCGGGCAGGCTGTTGAGATGGTGATGGCCGAACCCGGCCCCTATGCCGAGGAATTTGTCAAACCCGGAAGCGGGCGTTTTTTCAGGGATCTCGAACTGGCCCAGCGGCATGAGCCGTCCATGCGTTTTTCTAAGGAGCCCCCCGCGGCTGAGATCACGGGCCGGATAATGCGGTCGGACAAGATCAACTTTTTCTACGACCAGCTCCTCGTGAAGGAGCCCGGCGGCGCCGAGCGCACGTCGTGGCATCAGGATCAGCCCTATTGGGCGGTTTCGGGGCGGTAGGTCTGTTCAATCTGGTTGCCGCTCGATCCCGTCGCGCAGGAAACCTATGTTGAGTACGTCGCCGGCAGCCATGCCTGGCCCGAATTCAGCCCCTACCACTTCGTCGACGGTAGTCCCTATGATGGCACGGGCCTGCCGCAACTCCCGGACATCGAGGCCGAGCGCGACCGGCATCGCATAGTCAGCTTCGAAATGGAGCCCGGCGACTGTCTTGTCTTCCTGGCTATGATTGTGCACGGCGCGCCACCCAACCGCAGCAGCCACCGCCGTCGCGCCCTGGCAACCCGCTGGGCCGGTGACGATGCCCGCTACTGTATCAGGCCCGGTGAGGTGGGTGTCCCAACCGAGGATACCGGCCTCCAGCGCGGCGATCTGCTCGACAGCGGACGGTTTCCCGTCGTCTGGACGCGTTAACTAGCTGGATCGGCCCTCGGCGGCCCAGGTGAATTGCTCACGGGTTTCGACCGCACCCGGTCGTTTGCGACGTAGCCCCACCAGAGCAGCATCGGGATCAGCACCCCGTTCCACCATCACGCGCAAGGCCATCATGCCCGCCCGCCCCTGTCCGGCTCGGCAGTGAAACAACACACCGTGACCGGTATCGAGCAGGCCGTGTAGCCGCACCGCGAGTCCGGGCCACGCCTCACGGTCTGCACCGAGAGGGCCGCCGAAATCGTGGATCGGGAAATGAACCCAGTCGATGCCATGGTCCTGGAGGCGTGCGCCCAGCACGTCGCTGCCGATGGCTTTCATCTCCCCCCATTCCGTCATCGAGAGAACGACAGCCGGCTGCCACGCGACGATAGACTTCAGATCGGCCTCCAGACCTCCGACGCGGCCGGGCAGGGGACAGACCCCGATGCGTCCGCCTTCCCGCAGATCGAAGGTCGCAATGGGAAACGTGGTCATGGCAGCCTCAGTATCGTTTGGGAATATGGCGGCTGAACCACGCCCCGCCCAACATCCCCAGACCCGTCACGGCAAAGACCGACGACAGCGGCAGCACCAGAAGGATCACCGTGAAGATGCTCTGGGGCACCACGCGACCGACGTCCCTGTAGGTCGTGTAGAGCGATGTCATCTCGGCGCGTTCGTGGGGACGGACGGCGCGGGCGAAGGGGGCGTTGCCGACGGCATCAAGCCAGGAGGCACAGAAACAGGCGACCAGCAGCATGATGACCCCGGCGAGCGGCACGCCGGAGACCGCCGTCATCACAAAGGCAGTAATGGCGGTTGCGAGGTAACCCAGGAAGAGGTGCCGGCGCATACCCAGCGGCCCGCCCATCCGTCCCCATAGGGGAGCCAGAACCACAGCCGCCGCGCCCAGTGATACGATCATCCCTGCTTCCTCGTCGCTGTAGCCGCTTTCAACGCAATAGATCGGCCCGAAAATGAAGAAGATGTTCCACCACGATGAGCGGAAGATCGACAGCACATAGGCCAGCAACAGGCGCGGCTGCTCCAGAAAGCGGGGGATGAAGCGCAGCGGATTGGCATGCCCCATGCCCGCGACCTTGCGGTTGACCACAAGCCGCCGCCTCAGCAACACCATGCAAACCCAGACCGTCAGCAGGGCCATGATGACAAAGGGCAAGATCAGTCCGAGCTCGGTCCAGATCACTACGCCCAACCAGGGTCCAATCGTGAACCCCAGTCCCAGGCATGACATGCGCAGCCCCTCGAAGCGCGCGAAGGACTGGCGGGCGATGTTGTCCATTATCGCGATGTTGAGCGTGATCTCCATCGCGAAGAACCCGACCGTGTAGAGCACTGTTGCAATGTAGAGCGCCGTGACATCGCCTGTCGGGAACAGAAATGCGGCGACCACGACCATGACCGTACCGCCCAGCGTGACGTTCACCCGGCCCCAGAGGTCAAAGACCTTGGGTAGCAGCAGGGCGGCGGCAAGACTGAAGACGCTCACCACCAGGAACATCAGGCTGACTTGTTGGGCGTCGCCTACGGTATCGAGTGTCACGAGGGGAATCACGGTGAACGGCAGCGCCAGGGCGAAGATCAGTAGGCCCTGCATGATGGCGAAGGTGAAGGCATAGGGAATGCCTTCGACATTGAAGATACGGGCCAGGGTCATGAGAACAGGCCAGCGCCCGTTGGCGCCGTCTGTCAAGCGTGTAAGGCGCGCCGTCGGTCGATCAATGGTCGCCGCTGAGGGCGTATCCGGCCCGGTAGGTCGCAGTGATCTGCGCCAGGCAGTCGTCACGGGACGTGTCGTTGGAGAACCGTGAGGGGTGAACGATCGGCAGGTCATAGGGCGCTTCACCCTCGACCATCCAGTCCGCGAGGAAGCTGCCGGAGCCACCGCCGGTGCCGATGCCGACCGGGAAGCCGCTGGCCAACCAGAGTCCCGGGTGGCTCTCCACCGGTCCGAGCAGGGGGCAGCCGTCCGGCGCGTAGCAGATCGGTCCGTTGTTCACGGTTTTGATGCCGGCGTTGCCCTGAACCATGGCCATGGACTCGCGTGACTGCTGGCGGTTCCTGCGCCGTTGCTCGCGGCCCTGACGTGCAGGGGGCTGTGACATCTCCGACATGGCCATCTCCCGATGTGACTGGCTCGTCGCCTGTCAGAGTGACGCCGAGGTTCCCGGTGATGCAAGCAGGCCCCATGCAAAACACGCAACTGGCCCAACCGGTACATCCGGAGTCTCGGGCGGCCGGTTCACTTCCGCATCAGCCCTGGCTGGCGATGATTTCCTGAATCTTGCCGGCGACGGCTTCTGGCCTGTGGCGGAACAGCGAGCAGTGGCCCATGCTCTTCAGCAGGTGGAAGTGACCGTCTGCTGCGGCTTCGGCGACCAGCTTTCCGCGCGCGGGCGGGGTCTGCATATCCTGTTCGAAGCCGATGACGTGAAGCGGGCGGGTGCAGCCGGGAAGGCGATCCATAGCGGAGTATTCCAGGCAGGCCTGCCATTGGGCTGCCAGCATCTCGCCGTCACGTTCCTCGTAGGCTGCGGCCACCACCGGCTTGCACTTCTCCCAGAGTTCGTCGTCGCCCAGAACCTCGGACGGGTACATCAGCAGGGCGTAGTGGGCGAGCGCAAAGTCTGGCGGCAGGGTGCCTCCCGATTCGCGGAAGCGAACCTCGGCATCTTCCCATTCATGGATGAAACCGCCCTTCTTGCCCGACGTGCCCATGGCAATACCCAGACGGCAGAGTTTGGGATGGCTCAACAGCATCTCCTGGACGATCAGGGCACCCATCGACAGACCCACGATCACCACGGGCGGCTCGCAGACGGCACGAAGCAGGGTCGCGAGATCCTGGGCATAGGTCGCGATCGGCCAGGGCGGTGCCTTGTGGCTGACCGTGCGCCCGGCGCCACGCGGATCAAAGCTGGTGCAGCGGAAGCCCGGAAACAGATCGAATTGCTCGCCCCATTCCTCACCGGTTTGGTCCCCACCCGGACACCAGACGATGTCGGGCCCGGAGCCCTGCTGGACATAGTGCAGTGAGACCTCTGGCGTATCGAAAGTGGCGTGTTCCATGGTGCGGCTCCGGCGTGATCTGCCGAAGCCTATACCGTGCCCACTATTGATAGAAAGCAGCAGAGAGAGAACTAGTCCAGATGAAGGCTCAGAAGCGGCCCGTTGTCTTCGAAACTGTGACGTTTGTAGAACGTCATGGTGCGAGGCCATGTGTCCGCGGGCGGTGTGTTGAACTCGATCAAGGGGCAGTCGCAGGCACGGCCATCGGCGAGGACGGCGTCAGGCCGGGCCTGATCAACAACAACCGCCATGAAGGTCACTCCTGATTGGTGCAGGGACCTTGCCGGTTTGAGCTAACCTTGTGCTCTCAAAAATTTTATAGGTTCTCTGTCAGAAATTTTATGTGTGGAGAGCGATATGCACGCCTACCGTCTGGACATCGACCACCTGGCTCTGATCGATGCACTAGCCAAGACCGGTTCCCTGGTGAAGTCGGCTGGCTATCTTGGCATCACCCAGCCGGCCTTGAGCTATCGATTGCGCGAGGTTTAACGGAGGCTCGGCGTCACGCTGTTCCGCAAGGAGCGTGGCCATGCCGTCGCGCTGCAGTTTTGTGTGGCCTCCGGCCATGCCCGAGCATCTCAAAGCGAGGACGCCCGAACTCAACATCGACCTTGTCATCGAACCGGGGGCACGGGCGCTTGAGTCACTCGGGCAATCACATTGTGAAGCTGCGGTGTCCTGTGGTCCTGTTCCTGCCCCGCATGTGAAAAGCCGGGCTCTGTTTAGGGACGAGATCGTGGCACTTCTCCCTTCAGGCCACGATCTCTGCGACAGGGGCTATGTCCGTCCGTCCGATCTGGTGGAGCCCGCCCTGATCAGCGATCAAGCGCCGGCGGGCGAGGACATGCCGATGCAGCTTGTCCCGGGATCAGCGGGCCTGAGGGCGGGACGCTGTCTCGAGGCGGGCTTCGCCGAATCCGTCTTGCGCATGGTGTCTTCGGGATGGGGGTTGCGCTGGTCAGCCGTGCCCTCACGCCAGATGACCAAGACGACCCTTCTGTCGTGGTACTTCCAGTGGGCCGACGCGGATTTCCCTTGACGTGGTCGATCCTGCTACCTGCTGACGAGCCTCTCGGAACACCGGCCGGACATCTCTTCGAGCGCATGGCGCACTGGTGCAACACCCAGGAACGAACCGGCACGATGAACCACACCGGGTTCAGTCGGTCAGCTGCGCCAGCTTGATCGGACCTGGTGAAATCCAGAAGCAGAAGGTGAAGAGCGGTGTGTCGCGGGTGATCATCTCGTGCGGCAGCCAAGCTGTGTTGTGAATCGGTTCACCGGCAGGTCGTGGCTGCGGTTCCTCGTTGTTCTGGCCCCACAGGGTGTCGCCGCCGAAGGGAAAGTAAATCTCATCGGCCTCATGGTGATGGCGTGGATAGTGGCGCCCCGGGCCGATGACAAAAAATGCCGCGATGACCCGGTCGTGGGGGATCAGAGCGTCGTAGCCCAGAATGTTCGTGTAGCCGTAGTTGTCCATATAGTCGTGGCCCAGCGCCTGCCGGTAGTGCTGGGTCTGGATCCAGCGCATTGCAGGCTCGAACGCTGCAAAGGCCTCGGCCAGCGAGGCCATCGGCCCACCGCGCGCCATCTCAAGCGCGGCCGCCAGATGACGGCAGCCGGGAAGCCGCCTAGGCCGCGGCAGGGGATCAGGCATCACCATGGTTCGAATCTCGTTGGCCACCGTGGTGATAGCGGTTGCCTGATCCGGAAAGGCCTGGCTGCGATCACCCAGGAAGGAAAGGAGTGCGCCGCGCAGGGTCTCAAAGCTGCTAAGGTAATCTTCCCGGTTCATCCGTCTCGCCCCGATAGGTTGTCCAGGGCGGCCACCACATCGGCGGGCTCGGCACGCTGCCGGTAGTCAGGTTCCGCTGAAGCGAAGACGATCGAACGATCGTTGTCGATCAAGAAGGTCGCTGGAATCGGCAGCCTCCAACTGGCATCCCCGTTTGCCGCCTCAAGGTTCAGGCCGAAGGCTTCGAACTGAGCCCGCGACTCTGAATCAAGCGCGTAGACGAGGCCGAACTTGCGGGCCGTCAGGTTGCCGGGATCACTCAAAACCTCGAAGTCGAGGGCATCGATCTCGTTATCCGTCAGCGAATCGTCCCGGATCTCCGGTGAGATCGCGACCAGGTTGGCGCCCCGCGCCGTGATCGCGGGCAGTGCGAGCTGATAGGCGGCAAGCTCGGCGCTGCAATAGGGGCACCAGCTTCCGCGGCAGAACACGATCACGGCCGGGCCCTCGAGCAGAAGCGCACGAAGTGCGGTCGCGCTACCACGGGCGTCTGAAAGGATGAAGTTCGGGCCCTCATCGCCGGTCTGCAGCGGCTGGGTCTGGCGGCTGCACTCGATGGCCTGGGTGACCAGCGCGTTCAGGGCGCCTGCGCGGTCGCACGGCACCGCATTCTGGATTGCAGCAAGGCTGGCCTGCAGGCTCATGCCGTACTCCGTGATTGCCAGTAGGGTGTCTGGTCCCATATTGGTGCGTGAACGAAGCCACGCAACAGGATGATCCCCCATGAGCCGAGACGCCCCGCGCTGGCTGACACCCTTGACCGATTACGGGCCGTTGGCAGCCTTTTTCATCTCCTATCTCATGTCCGATCTTCTGACGGCCACGGCGGCCCTGATGGTGGCGACGGTGGTGGCGTTGGCTTTGGGATACGCCATTGCACGCTACATCCCGAAAATGGCGCTGATCACGGCAGGACTTGTCGGTGTGTTCGGTGGGCTCACGCTCATCCTGCAGGACGATACGTTCATCAAAATGAAGCCGACTATTGTACAGCTTCTATTCGCCGCCCTGCTTGGCGGCGGCCTGTTGCTGAGGCGGTCGCCTTTGAAGTTCGTCATGGGCAAGGCCATGGAGCTCGATGACATCGGCTGGCGTGTCCTGACCATCCGCTACGCCCTGTTTTTCGTGGCCATGGCAGCCCTGAACGAGCTGGTCTGGCGCACTCAATCCGAACTGTTCTGGGTGAACTTCAAGGTCTTCGGGCTTCTGGGGATCACGATCGTCTTCACCATGATCCAGATCCCCTTCCTCAACCGCCACATGCAGGAAGACGCCCAGGATCAATCCAGCTAAGCCAGCAACCTAGAATTTGGCATTTGTGGCCCCGGAAACCCGTAATCTAGGGTTTCATGCATCATGTGAGCTTGCTCAAGCCGGGAGGCCATGATGGATGAGGCCGTATCCAAGCCGCCCCGCCAGCGCCGCGGCCGCAGCGCCCGCATGGCCGAGCGTGCGGCACCGCCTTTGGCGGATGAACGGGCTGTCTGGTCTTGCATGCCGGGCGGTCGCTATCGCCCGCTGAGTGACGCCGACGAACAGCAGGTCCGCCAGGCCGGCCCTGGCGCCCTGCAGGGTGCTTTGTGCCACCACGTACAACACGCCGGGCCCCGGGATCACCACCACCAGGGATGCCAGCACAAACCCCAGCAGCAGGGTCGTGTTCAGCACGGCGGATCAGACCTCGCCGATCGCCTTTTCTTCCTCATCCTCACGCGCGGCCAGTTCAGCGCGGGCGTTGGCGAGGTTCTTCTCGAGCGTGGCCGCCTTGGCGTTGGCTTTCTCGATCTCGACGTTGAGGTCCTTGGCGTTGCACAGACCCAGCAGGACCGGATCCTTGGCCTCAAGCTCTTCGGAGTTGCGGTGTGTGCCTTCACGAACCTGCGTGATCGTCTGCTTGGTCGTGCCGATCAGACGGACAACCTGCGCATCGGCAAGCTGCGGGAACCGCTTGATGAGGTAGAGGATAGCGTTGGGCTTGTCCTGACGCTTGGCAACCGGCGTGTAGCGCGCCTTGCTCACCTTGACCTTGGGAAGGTCCATGCGTTTGCGCAGTTGCAGGTTGGCGTGCGGATCGGCTAGACAACGGTTGAGCTCGTCGGCTTCGAGCTGGCCTGACAGCACCGGGTCCTGGCCAACGATGTTGATCGCAACCTCGCCGTCGGCGATGCCCTGGATTTCCAGTTCATGCATGTCGCAGAAGTTGGCGATCTGCTTGAAGGTCAATGTCGTGTTGTCGACCAGCCAGACGGCGGTCGCCTGGGGCATCAGAAGCTGTCCCATGATGTCTCCTTGTTTCGGGCCGCAGCCAGCGCATCTCGCGCGCCGCGACGTTCGCTCCTTAATCCAACTGTCAGGCCCTGACAACCGATCCGTCGGCTGCAGGCATCAATTGAACGTCAGGACAACCTTGCCGATGTGGTCGCCATCGATGGCATCCTGTGCCGCCGCAGCCTCGTCGAAGGGGTATTGCGCGAAAATCACCGGCTTCACCCTGCCGCTTTCCAGAAGCGGCAGAACCTCTCGCCGCAGTTCCTCGGCGATCTTGCCCTTTTCGTTCACCGAGCGTGCCCTCAGGGTCGAACCCGTGATCGTGCCGCGCTTCATCATCAGGGTCCCGAAGTTCACGTCGGCCTTCGGGCCGCCCAGGAAGGCAATGAAGCAGATGCGTCCTTCCATCGCCAGGGCCTTGATGTTCTTCGGAATGTAACTGCCGCCGACCATATCGAGGATCACATCGACGCCGCGGCCTTTGGTCAGGTCGTTGATCACCTCCACGAAGTCTTCCGAGCGATAGTTGATCCCGCGTTCGGCCCCGAGGTCCTCGCAGGCGAGGCACCGGTCGTCACTGCCGGCCGTCACGAACACGCGCGCACCACGCGCCTGGCCAAGTTGGATCGCCGTGGTGCCGATCCCGCTGGCGCCGCCGTGAACAAGCAGTGTTTCGCCCGCCTGCAAGCGCGAACGCTGGAAGACATTGGTCCAGACCGTGAAGAAGGTCTCCGGCACTGCCGCCGCCGCGGCCATGCTGAGGCGCTCGGGAATGGGCAGCGCCTGGGGCACGGGCACGGCGCAGTACTCGGCGTAACCGCCGCCGGTCACTAGTGCCATGATGCGGTCACCGGGTTTCAGATCGGCGCTATCGGGGCCATTGGCGATCACCTCGCCCGAAATCTCGAGGCCCGGAATGTCGCTGGCACCGGGCGGGGGCGGATAGCCGCCGGCGCGTTGCAAAAGATCCGGCCGGTTCACGCCGGCGGCATGGACCTTTACGAGCACCTCGCCCACCGACGGCTGCGGTACGGGCACCGAAGCGGTTTTCACGACCTCGGACCCGCCGCTGCCGTCATAGATGATGGCTTTCATTGTCGCCGGAATCTCAACTGTCATGCCTGTCTGCCCGTTGCGCGTTGCAGCAAAATCACCTGTCCTATACATGAAAATTTGCGAAGGGAGGACCACGCCATGGACAGCGATGATCTCGAACCCAGACGCCCGACAGGAGAGCCGAGGAACCTCGAGGCGATGTCGGTCGAAGCGTTGGAGGAGTACGTCGGAGAGCTTGAAGCGGAGATCGTGCGCGCCCGCGCTGTTATCAAAGACAAGCAGTCGGCCCGTGCCTCGGCGGATTCCGTGTTCAAAATCTGAGTTGAACACAGGCGAATCGCCCCACAACCCCCTTGATATGGTATTGTGATCCCTCATTCGCCGCGATATCTGGACACCCACACGAAAACGACTACATCCGAGGACGTTATGGCCGGCCATTCCAAATGGAAAAACATCATGTACCGCAAGGGCGCGCAGGATCAGAAGCGCGCCAAGCAGTTCACCAAGGTGGGCCGGGAAATCTCCGTGGCGGCCAAGAATGGTCTGCCGGATCCCGAGCACAACCCGCGCCTGCGCGCTGCGATCCAAGCCGCCCGGGCAGTCAATATGGGCAAGGATGCCATTGATCGTGCGATCAAGAAGGCTGCCGGCGGTGACGACGACACCGATTACCAGGAGATGCGCTACGAGGGCTACGGACCAGGCGGCATCGCGGTGATCGTTGAAGCGCTCACGGACAACCGCAACCGTACCGCATCGGAAGTCCGGGCCGCGTTCAACAAGTTCAACGGCTCGCTGGGCGAGACCGGGAGTGTCTCCTTCATGTTCGAGCGCCTGGGCCTGGTCGTCTTCGCCGCTGACATCGGTGATGCCGATACCGTGTTCGAAGGGGCGCTCGAAGCTGGTGCCAGCGATGTGACGTCCGACGACGAAAGCCACACGATCTATTGCGCGCCAGAGGATTTCGGCCAGGTCAGCGAAGCCCTGTCGGGCCAGTTCGGCGACCCGCAGGAGGCCGGGCTGGCCTGGAAACCCTCGAACACGATTGAGATTGACGAGGACAAGGCTGCGACGCTGCTTAAGCTGATCGATGCCCTGGAAGACAATGATGATGTCCAGTCCGTGGCTGCCAACTTCGAGATCGCCGACGACGTTATGGAACGTCTGGTCGCCTGAGGTGCAGTTGTGAGGGTACTGGGCCTGGATCCGGGTCTGCAGCATACCGGCTGGGGCGTCATCGATGTCGAAGGCAACAGCCTGCGCCATGTCGCCAATGGTGTGATCTCGCCCTCACCGAAGCTGTCGATGGCCGAACGGCTGACCACGATCTTCGATGGGGTCTGCATAATCCTTGCGGACCATCAGCCTGATGCTGCCGCGATCGAGGAGACTTTCGTCAACAAGAATCCCGATAGCACGCTGAAGTTGGGGCTCGCACGTGGCGCCGGACTGGTCGCTGCGGCTTCGACCGGGCTGCCCGTCGCCGAGTACGCCGCGCGGCTCGTGAAAAAAACCGTGGTCGGCACCGGCAAAGCCGACAAGCAGCAGATTGCTGTAATGATCGCCATTCTCCTGCCCGGCGCGAAGGTGAATAACGCTGACGCTGCCGATGCCCTGGCCGTGGCCATTTGTCACGCCCACCATGCAGAGACTCTCGGTCCGCAACGCCGACTGGCGGCCTCAGGAGTGCTGGCATGATCGGTCGGCTGAACGGCATCGTTGATACGATCGATGAAGACTGGGCCATCATCGATGTCGGTGGGGTCGGCTATCAGCTCTCCTGCTCGGGCCGGACTCTGCGCGGGCTCGGCGCGGTTGGTGAGACCACCCGTGTTCACGTCGAGACCTTCATTCGGGATGACCGGATCGTGCTTTACGGCTTTGCCGATCAGGCCGAGCGCGGCTGCTTCCGCCTGCTCATGACGGTTCAGGGCGTCGGCGCGCGCACGGCACTTGCCATCCTTTCGGTTCTGACGCCCGACGAGCTTACCCAGGCTGTTGTCGCACAGGACAAGGCGGCGGTGAGCCGTGCCAATGGCGTTGGCGCCCGCGTCGCCCAGCGTGTCGTCACCGAACTCAAGGACCGCATGGGTGACATCGGGCTTGGTCCCGGTGCAGCTCTTCAAGCAGACGCCGGTGGTGCAACGGTTGATGGTGCGGATGATGCCGATGCGGTCTCCGCACTTGTCAATCTCGGCTACGGTCGATCCGAGGCCTATGGCGCTGTCGTGGCGGCGCGTCGCGTTCTGGGTGACGGCGCCGATGCGTCCGGCTTGATCCGCGCCGGTCTCAAGGAACTTGCCCAATGAGTGAGGAGCGGCTGGTCAGCGGCGAACCCGGCAGCGAAGACCTCGAAGGCTCGCTCCGGCCCCAGACACTCGATGGCTTCATTGGCCAGCGGCAGGTCTGCAAAAACCTCTCGGTGTTCGTCCAGGCTGCGCGCGGCCGTGGCGAAGCGCTGGACCATGTTCTGCTCCATGGCCCGCCGGGCTTGGGCAAGACCACGCTGGCCCAGATCGTCTCGCGTGAGCTCGGTGTCGGCTTCAGGGCGACATCAGGACCGATCATCGCGCGTGCCGGTGACCTCGCAGCCCTGCTCACCAATCTCGAAGAGCGGGATGTGCTTTTCATCGATGAGATTCATCGCCTCAATCCTGCCGTAGAAGAGGTGCTCTATCCGGCCATGGAAGATTTCCAGCTGGATCTCATCATCGGCGAGGGGCCGGCCGCACGCTCCGTGCGCATCGATCTGCCGAAGTTTACACTGGTCGGTGCGACAACCCGTTCAGGCCTGCTCACCACGCCCTTGCGTGAGCGCTTCGGCATTCCGCTGCGTCTTGATTTCTACGAGGCCAAAGATCTGGCCGTGGTTGTCTCGCGCGCTGCGGGGATCATGGGGGCGCCGGTCACCGATGACGGTGCTCATGAAATCGCGCGGCGGGCGCGTGGCACGCCGCGCGTCGCCGTACGGTTGCTCCGCCGCGTGCGTGACATCGCCCATGTGGAAGGCTCCGAAACCATCGATGCGGCGGTTGCCGATGCTGCTCTCGCGCGACTCGACGTTGATGCACGTGGACTCGACGCCATGGACCGGCGCTATCTCAAGTGCATCGCCGAACACTATGCCGGCGGGCCGGTCGGCGTTGAAACCGTCGCGGCAGCACTCTCCGAACATCGAGACGCGCTCGAAGATGTCATCGAGCCCTTCCTCATCCAGCAGGGGTTCCTGCAGCGCACACCCCGTGGCCGCATGATCACCTCGGCCAGCTACGATCACATCGGTCTGCCTGTGCCGGCCGGAAACCGTAGTCAGCCCGAGATCTTTCAGATGGTCGAGGACGATGTCTGATGGCGTCCACCGCCTGCCGGTCCGCGTGTACTACGAGGATACCGACGCCGCCGGCATCGTCTATCACACAGCCTATTTGCGCTTCGCCGAACGTGGCCGAACGGAGTTCCTGCGTGTCTGTGGCTTCGATCACCGGAGCCTGTGTGCGCAGGCTGGCGGCAACTTTGTCGTCCGCAACATGGAGATCGACTTCGCGTCGGCGGCCCACCTCGATGATGAACTTGTTGTCGAAACACGGATCGTTTCGGTCGCGGGCGCCAGCGCCAGGATGGAGCAGGTCGTGAAGCGTGACGACGAACGGATTGCGGGTCTCGACGTTCGCCTGGCCTTCCTCACACCACTGGGGCGCCCGGCGCGTTTGCCTGCCGAGGTGCGCCAGGTCTTTCTTGAACAGGCTTTTCTCGAACAACAGTGATGCACGGCGGGGCAGGAGCCCCGGGTTTGAAGGAGACAGAACCTTGGAAGTAACCGCACTCGCCGGCGTTGCGCCGGAAGCCAGCATGTCGGTCTGGAGCCTGTTCTGGCGCGCTGATGTCATCGTCAAGCTGGTGATGCTGATCCTGGTGGCCGCATCGGTCTGGTGCTGGGCCATCATCTTCGACAAGTCGATCCGTCTGCGCCGCCTGCGTGGCCAGGCTGAGGAGTTCGAGGAATCGTTCTGGTCCGGTGGTTCGCTAGAAGACCTCTACGACCGCATCGGCCGCGATCCTGGCCATGCCATGGCGGCCGTGTTTGCCGCGGCCATGGAAGAGCTGCGGCGCGCCATGCAGCGGCAGGACATGATATCCGATGATCGTCTGCGCGCAGGGCTCCAGCAGCGTATCCATCAGGCGATGCAGGTCACAGTCGACCGTGAGATGGACCGTCTTGAGCGCTACATGGGCTTTCTGGCGACAGTTGGCTCGACGGCACCGTTTATCGGCCTGTTCGGCACGGTCTGGGGCATTATGAACGCCTTCACCGCCATTGCCGTGTCGCGGGACACCTCGCTGACCGTCGTCGCTCCCGGTATCGCCGAGGCGCTGTTTGCCACGGCGCTGGGTCTGCTCGCCGCCATCCCGGCCGTTGTGGCTTACAACAAGCTCTCGACCGATCTCGACCGCTACGGCAGCCGTCTTGAAGCCTTCTCGGCCGAGTTCCACTCGCTGCTGTCCCGTCAGCTCGACGAGAAGGGCGGCTGATGGCCGTTCAGTTCACAGCAGGCTCCGGCCGGCGCAGCGCCCGCGCCAGGCGGCGCAGGCCACCGATGAGCGAGATCAACGTCACACCCTTCGTCGATGTGATGCTGGTTCTGCTGATCGTCTTCATGATCGCGGCTCCATTGTTGACAGTGGGAGTCGAGGTCGACCTGCCCGATGCCAATGTGGGAGAAATCTCGGGCACGGATGAACCCATCGAGATCTCGGTCCAGGTAGACGGCAGCATCTACCTCATGGAGACATCGGTCGAACTCAACGAGCTTGGCCCTCGTCTTGTCGCAATTTCGCAGAATAATCCCGAGGTCAGGATTTTTGTCCGTGGCGACCGCGGTGTTGCTTATGGCGAGGTGATGGCTGTGATGGGTGCCTTGAACGAAGCCGGGTTCAACCACATGGCGCTGGAAGCCGAACGCCCGCGCGAGGCGGCGGAGTAGGACGCGATGTCGCCCACCGGCTTTGGCATATCCGGTGTCATGCATGCCGCATTGATCGCGCTCGCGATCGTCGGTCTGCCGCAGCTCTGGAACACCGAACTGGAGCCGTTGGAGCAGGTCACGGTTGAACTCGTGACCATCGATGACGAGGCCGGCGCACCCGCTCCGGAACCCGAGCCGGAGATTGAGGAGGAGATTGCCGAGCCGGAGCCTGAACCTGAGCCGGAGATCGCGAATGTCGAGTTGCCCGAATTCGAGCCTCTGCCCGAACTTGAGCCCTTGCCCGAGATCGAGCCGTTCGAGGAGATCGATGTGCCGGAGGCCGAACCGCTCCCAGAGCCGGAGCCGCTTCCCGAACCCGAGATCACCGAACCCGAACCGGAACCTGAGCCTGACATCGTAACGGCCGCACCCGACACACCCGTGCCCATCGAAAAGCCCGAAGCACCGGAACCGCCCGAGCCCGAGTTCGATCAGGTCATGGAAAGTCTGCTGCTCGACAAGCTCAATGAAGAGCCGGTGCCGGAGACCGCGACGTCGGAAACGACGTTCGATGATGTTCTGGCCTCGCTCGATTCAAATTCCAACGCGCCAGCGGCCGATGAGGAGACAGTAACCATCGTATCCGTGATCGCCTCGCAGATTGCCCAGCACTGGAATGTTCCTGCCGGTGCTGAAGGTGCCGGCGAGATGATTGTGGTGATCGATGTCCGTCTGTCGACCGGCGCCCGTGTGCTTGCCGTGGAAATCACCGAAGTGATCGGAGGCGGCAGCGAAGAGGTCCGTCGCGCTGCGGCCGAAGCCGCGCGTCGTGCGGTCCTGCATTTTCAGGATCATCCTTTCCTGCGTCTAGACTATGATCGCTACGATGTCTGGAAGCATTTGTTGATCCGTTTCAACCCGAGCCAAATGTTGAGGTCCTAAATTATGACTGCTGTTCGCACCGTGCGCCGTGTCGCGCTCGTCTTGATCCTCTTATTTGGTTTTGGCTTGCAAAGCGCGCATGCGCAGCTCGTGGTCGATGTGACGTCAGGGCAGAACGATCCGCTGCCTATTGCGGTCACGTCTTTTGTCGGGATCGGCGAAGACGCAGCCATCGGCGCCAACATCGCCAACGTGGTGTCGGCCGATCTGGAACGCTCGGGCCTGTTTGCGCCGATCGCCAGGGCCGCGTTCATCCAGGCGGCCGAGGACATCGGCGAAGAGAGGCTGCCACGTTTCGGTGACTGGCGCACGATCAACGCCCAGGCGCTGGTGACGGGCTGGGTCACGCGTGAGGCGGACGGTCGGCTCAAGGTCAGCTTCCGCCTCTGGGACACCTTCAGCGAGGAGCAGCTCGACGGCTACGTCTATCGGGGCAGTGAAGACATCTGGCGCCGGATAGCGCACAAGATCGCCGATGCCATCTATGAGCGCCTGACCGGTGAAAGGGGTTACTTCGATACCCGCATCGTTTATGTCGCCGAGAGCGGCTCGCCGACGGAACGTGTCAAGCAACTTGCGATCATGGATCAGGATGGCGCCAACCATCAGTTCCTGACCAATGGTGACAATCTGGTACTGACGCCCCGGTTCTCGCCCACCAGCCAGGAAATCACCTTCATGGCGTACTTCAACAACACGCCGAGGGTTTATCTGCTGGATATCGACACGGGCCGTCGCGAGGTTTTGGGCGACTTCCCCGACATGACCTTCGCACCGCGTTTCTCGCCCGACGGACGCAAGGTCATCATGTCCTTAGCGGTTGATGGCAACTCCGACATCTACGTCATGGACCTGCCGACCCGGCGGATCGAGCGGCTCACCACAGATCCGGCCATCGACACCTCTCCGTCCTTTTCTCCCGACGGCAACTTCATCACCTACAACTCGGATCGAGGCGGCAAGCCGCAGATTTATGTGATGAACGCGGACGGCAGCAACGCCCATCGGATTACCTTCAACGAGGGGGTATACTCCACACCGGTCTGGTCACCACGTGGCGATCTCATTGCCTTCACGAAGCAGCACAACGGCACATTTTACATCGGTGTGATGACCACCGACGGTTCCGGGGAGCGATTGATCGCCGAAGGCTATATGGCCGAGGGACCGACCTGGGCCCCCAATGGCCGCGTGATCATGTTCTTCCGCGAGACGCCAGTGGGTACACAGACTGTGGCGCAGCTCTTTACGATCGACCTCACGGGATTCAACGAGCGGCTTGTTCCAACCCCGCTTGATGGTTCCGATCCTGCTTGGTCTCCCTTGATTCCGTAAGAGTGAATCCGTATAATTAGCGCTGATCTTGCACCGCCGACAACGGCGCGGTGTCGTCACGGTTGGCCCATGGAAATCCCTGGTTTTGGGGCGTTGTTCCAAGGCAAGTCGACTTTTCTCAACGTCCAAAGGGGAACTTTTCCTATGCGCCTCAAACTGCTCAGCATCTTCGCCGCCAGCCTTCTGGTTGCCGCGTGCGAATCCACCTCCGATTCGGCCGACGACAGCGCCGGTGACGGCGATGTCATGATCGTCGAAGAGATCATCGTCGAAGTCGAAGAAATCAATCCGCGTTCGCCGGAATACATCACCGAAGTCCTTGGTGACCGCGTCTACTTTGACTTCAACAGCTCCGTGATTAATGCGCAGGCGCAGGGCACGATCAAGCGTTGGGCCGAATGGATGAACGCCTACACCGACATCTTTGTCGTTGTTGAGGGCCACTGCGACGAACGCGGCACCCGTGAGTACAACCTTGCCCTGGGCGAGCGCCGTGCCAATGCCGTGAAGAACTACCTGGTCGCGCTGGGTGTCGATCCCGTGCGTATCGGAACCATCAGCTTCGGTAAGGAGCGGCCCGCCGTTGAGGGTCACACCGAAGCCGCCTGGGCGCAGAATCGCCGTGTCGTTCTCGTGATGGGCTGACACGCAAGCGAGAGCTTGTAAGGTTCTCGGGCCGTCCCGCTCCCGGTGTTAACCGGATCTGCGGGGCGGCCCGATGTTTTTGTCCACCGTGTGACAACGCCCGAATTTAGCCTTTGTTGGCGTTTAGCTTTGCGCCGACCGTATGATTTGGCGACGAACGGCGTAGAAGAAGAGTCGGTCCGTGCCGGGTGCGTCGCGTCTTGAAGTCATGGGAAACGAAGTGATGAAGAAGCTCAGTGCCATCGCAATTGCCACTGTCCTGGTCGTGCTCGCCGTGCCGGCGCAGGCTCAAAGCGGTGATGTTCAGGACCTGTCCCGAGAACTCGATCGGTTACGCAACGATCTCGTTGATCTGCAGCGATTTATCTATGCCGGTGAGGGTGAGGTGCTGACGATCACCCCGTCGACTGGTGTTGGCGAAGACGCCGCACAGTTTCAGTTGGGCCTGCAACATCTCGAGGAGCGTGTCAGGCTGTTGACCGGCCAGATCGAGGAGCTGCAGCATCAGCAGCGTCAGATGAACGCGCGCCTTGACTCAATCGAAGCACAAATCGCCAGTGGAGCGATGGTCATGGGCGCAGGCACGGATTCCGATATCTTTCTGCTCGACGAGACGATGGCAGCCGATGATGGTGCGGTGGAGATCGTGCCTGACTCAGGCACGTCGACCGAACTTGCCAGCGGCGCGATCCTGCCCCCCGGCCCGGAGATGGATCAGTACAATTTCGCCTTCTCGCTTCTTCGCAAGGCCGACTACGGGGGGGCCGAGATGGCCTTCAACGAATTCATCACCCTCCATCCCGAAAGTGAGCTCACCGGCAATGCCTACTACTGGCTGGGTTCGACCCACTTCGTCCGGGATCAGTTCCGTGACGCGGCTGTGGCGTTTCTGAAGGGCTACCAGCAGGGCCCGACCGGGCCGAAGGCCGCTGACAATCTTCTCAAGCTCGGCGTGACCCTGTCCCGGCTCGAGAAGTTCGACGAGGCCTGCGCTACCTTCACAGAACTTGAGAACAAGTTCCCGGAAGCGGCCCTGACCCTTCTTGATGAAGCGTCCGACGAATCCGCTGCGGCGGGGTGCAGCTAACCCCGCTTGCGATTAGACTGCGGCCTGAGAGACCGATCGCCTGATGCCAGGAGGTGCGACAGGTGCAGGAGCGTGGTTAAGGGGCTGGTATGGTTAAGAAGCTGTTGATCCTGATGGGCCTGATCGTGCTCACGGCATGCGTAAAGGTGCCATCGGTCAACGACAATCTCGTGATTGTGTACAGCACCGCTGAAGCTGTGGACCCAGTCCAGGTTGAGGTCAAACGGGCGGTCATTTTTTTTGACGAAATCCTGGGCGGAGACACGGTTGTCTACTTCGCCTTCAACAGTGCGACTATTACAGCCGATGCGCAGTCGGAGATTGCCTTGTGGGCTGATGCTCTCACAACTCATGCGGATTTCGACGTTGTCATCGAAGGCCACTGCGATGAGCGGGGAAGTCGTGAGTACAACCTCGCTCTGGGTGAACGACGCGCTTCGGCCATTCGCGATCTGTTGATCGCCAGCGAGGTCGATGGCGACCGGATTGCCACGATCAGCTTCGGCAAGGAACGCCCAGCCGTTTCCAGACACGACCCCGAGGCCTGGGCGCTCAACCGTCGTGGTGTAATCGTCCTCGCCAACTGATCGGCCCGCGGTCAAAGGGTTGGCCGGACACGAATGGTCCGGCAAGGTTCACAATTCTGCCCGGATTTGGCCGCCCTTTGGTCTTGTGATGAAGCCACGGTACCTGCGCCTACCCTTCGACGGGAGAGTATACGGGGCCGGCGTTCATCAACGTCCATATCCGGGGAACATCATGACTCGAGTATTGTTCGGCCTGACTACGGCCGCCTTTGTCTTATCCGCTTGTCAAACCACGCCGTCGCAAAATGATGACGTCAGTGGACTGGGAGATGCCGATTCCGAGCTCATCACGGGTGCCTTGTCCACAGGTGACATTGATGGACTGGCGCTCGACAGACCGGTCCCCACCCTGGAATGGGTCAGCTACGCCTACGGCGACAGGGTCCTCTTCGACTCCGACAGCGCTGGCCTCACGACCGAGGGCCAGGAGATCGTTCGCGGCTGGGCGGACTGGATGAAGATGTTCCCCGATATTGTGGTCCGTATCGAAGGCCATTGTGACGAACGTGGCACCCGAGAATACAATCTCGCATTAGGTGAAAAGCGTGCCACGGCGGTGCGGAATCTCCTGATCGCATTGGGAGTGGCGCCCCACCGGATCGCCGTTGTGAGCTACGGCAAGGAACGCCCCGTGGTCGCCGGCCACACCGCTGAATCTTGGAGTGAGAACCGTCGCGGTGTTCTCACACTGATCTGAAGGTGACAGGGTGGTCGAGCTGGCTCATCGTGCGTGCATGACCCCTCTGGACCCGCAAGCACAGTTTCACCGGTTCGTGTCTGACGAACTGGTATCAGACATCGGCAGTGATGTGGGCCTGTCTGACGACGAGTTCGAGGCTCTCATGGCGCCCTTCGAACCCTTCGAACAGGCTCCCCGCCTTGGGCTCGGTCTGTCCGGTGGAGCCGACAGCACGGCCCTGCTTCATCTTGCCTTGGATTGGGCGAGGCGCCGCGGCGGGACGGTTGTCCCCCTGATTATCGATCATGGACTTCGGTCGGAATCGACACTGGAGGCCTGTGCGGTGGCCGACAAGTCTCGAGCTCTGGGCCTCGATCCAGTGGTCCTCAAATGGAAGGATGATCCACCGGGCACGGGAGTCGAGGCGGCGGCGCGCACGGCTCGCTATGCGCTACTCTCTCGCGCCTGCGAGGCTCATCGCTTGCTCCACCTGCTAGTCGGCCACCATCGCGATGATCAGATTGAGACGATTGCCATGCGGCAGGAGCGATCTAGCGGTTTTCAGGGGCTTGCAGGCATGTCGGCCTGTGTCGAGCGCCGGGGCTATCGCTTGCTGCGGCCGCTTCTGTCGGTACCGAAGGCACGGCTTCTCGCAACACTTCAAGAAGACGGCCACACCTGGTTCGAAGACCCGATGAACCGGGATGAACGGTTCGCCCGGGCCCGCATGCGGCGGGATGGCATCACGGCAGGATCGCCCGCGGCGACGTTTGAACGCATTGCCCTGGAACGGGAGCTGGAGGCCTGTCTGCCATCTGTGGTGAGGCTCGACCGTTTTGGAGAGGCTTGTCTTGATCGCTCCGGGTGGCGCGCGTTGCCCAGGAAACTGGCCGACCTGGTCGTCGCCAGGCTCGCACGGACCATGGGCGGGCTCGATCATGCACCGGCTTCCCGCCGCGTTGAGGCCATGGCCGGTTGTTTGCGTGGCGACAATCCCGTGAAGGGAACCCTCGGCCGTTGCCTTTGGCGCGGAAGGGATACGATTTGTGTGTCCCGCGAGATGCGTGACCTGCCCGTTCTTGCGCTGGATGGGCCCGAGACACGCGCCCTCTGGGATGGCCGGTTTGAGATTGCTGTTCCCGACGGCGTCTGGATCGTCAAAGCGTGGAGTGCTCTCACGGATCACGAGGAGTTGAGTGCTGCTTGTGCCCCGGGTCTCTCGCCGTCGGCACTGCAAACACTGCCGGTGATCGGGAACCTTGAAGGCCGTGTCATGGTTCCCCACCTTGAGGAGGTGGGAGATGGCGGCCTAGCGGGTGTCCGTGCCGTCTTTGCGCCGCGCCAACCTCTGACTCCGCCGCGCTTCGTTTCCGCCGGTGAGTCTGGTATGTCGTGCGAATGGAAGCGATAATGGCTGTGATCAAGGAAATGAGGCCGCTTTGAACAACTTCGGACGTAATCTGGCGCTGTGGCTCATCATCGGCCTGCTGGTGATCGCCCTTTTCAATCTGTTCCAGCCACAACCACAGTCCAACGAGATAGCCTATTCGGACTTCCTCGACAAGGTTGCGACCGGACAGGTCTCCGATGTAACCATTCAGGGCGAGGCCATCACCGGTCATGAACGCAGCGGAACCGAGTTCACGACCTACGCGCCCGGAGACCCCAATCTCGTTCCTCTTCTGGAGGCCAACAGCGTCAAGATCACCGCGGCGCCCGTCGACGAAGGCATGCCGCTGCTCAGCATTCTGCTGTCCTGGTTCCCGATGCTTCTGCTTATCGGCGTCTGGATTTTCTTCATGCGTCAGATGCAGGGCGGCAGCGGCAAGGCTATGGGCTTCGGCCGCTCGAAGGCCAAGCTGCTGACGGAAAAGCAGGGCCGCGTCACCTTTGAGGATGTCGCCGGAATCGACGAAGCCAAGGATGAGCTCGAAGAGATCGTCGAGTTCCTCAAAAATCCCCAGAAGTTCCAGCGTCTGGGCGGCAAGATTCCCAAGGGTGTGCTGCTCGTTGGCCCTCCGGGCACAGGCAAGACGCTTCTCGCACGCGCCATCGCCGGCGAGGCCAACGTCCCGTTCTACACCATCTCAGGTTCGGACTTTGTCGAGATGTTTGTCGGTGTCGGTGCCAGCCGAGTCCGTGACATGTTTGAACAGGGCAAGAAAAACGCGCCGTGCATCATCTTCATGGACGAGATCGATGCGATGGGCCGTCATCGTGGCGCCGGTCTGGGTGGCGGCAACGATGAGCGCGAGCAGACCCTCAACCAGCTCTTGGTCGAGATGGATGGTTTCGAGACCAACGAAGGCATCATTCTGATCGCCGCGACGAACCGTCCCGATGTGCTTGATCCCGCGCTCCTGCGCCCCGGCCGCTTTGACCGCCAGGTCGTGGTCCCGAATCCAGACATTCTGGGTCGCGAGAAGATCCTGAAGGTCCACACCCGCAAGGTGCCGATCGGTGCCGATGTGGTGCTCAAGACCATCGCGCGCGGCACGCCCGGGTTCTCCGGCGCCGATCTTGCCAATCTCGTGAACGAAGCGGCTCTGCTGGCCGCAAGGCGCGGCAAACGTGTCGTCACCATGAAGGAACTTGAGGACGCCAAAGACAAGGTGATGATGGGTGCGGAGCGCCGCTCCATGGTCATGACCGAGGACGAAAAGAAGCTCACGGCCTATCATGAAGGCGGTCATGCCCTGGTGATGCTCTACATGCCGGGCCACGAGCCTCTGCATAAGGTGACGATCATTCCGCGTGGCCGCGCCTTGGGCGTGACGATGTACTTACCCGAACGTGACAAGCTTTCGATTTCGGAGCGGGAGCTCAAGGCAAAGATCGCCAGCCTGTTCGGCGGCCGCGTCGCCGAAGAGATGATTTTCGGTAAGGAGAACGTCACCACTGGCGCCAGCAACGACATCAAAGTCGCCACCGATCTTGCGCGTCGCATGGTCACGCAGTTCGGATTTTCCGACAAGCTCGGGCCGGTTCTCTATGGCGACAATGAGGAAGAGGTCTTCCTCGGGCATTCGTTCACGCAGAGCAAGAACCGTGTCGCGGGTTCGACCGTTGCCGTGATCGACGCCGAAATCCGTCGCCTGGTCGATGAAGGCGAGGCCAAGGCCCGCGAGATTCTCGATGAACGGGCTGATGAACTGGAACTCGTGGCACAGGCGCTTCTCGAACACGAAACGCTGTCGGCCGACGAGATTTGCCGCATCATCGCAGGCGAGACGATCTCGCGGGATGAAGGCGACCAATCAGAAAAACCGACCCCGCCGCGTCAGGGGTCGTCCGTGCCGACGACCGAAGGCAAGGGTGATGCGCCCGGTGGCGCCGAGCCCGAGCCCCAGCCCGGCAGTTGACCTCGCGTCTGCCCGTTCACGGGCTTGCTGATGTCCCTGCCAAGCTTCCAGTTGGTGCCGTCCCCTATGCGAAGCTCTTGCCCGTGCCCTGGCGGTCAGCTGTGGCTGTGCAGAGCCAGTCCCGTGTGGAATTGCTGCTGCGTTGTCCCGACTCCGTGTCGACGTTGGAGACAACTTGTGAAGCCTTGTTGGCTTGGGCGCGTGCACAAAGCGATGAGATCGGTGGCCGTGTCATCCGCCAGATTGAGCAGGCCGGAGTCCGGTGTGGTCCTGTTGCAGGTCTCGCTAGGGATGATTGCCACGTCATGGGCATCATCAACGTGACACCCGACAGTTTTTCCGATGGTGGTCAGGCATTTGCCGTGGACGATGCTCTTTCGCAGGGGCTTGCCATGGTCGAAGCCGGCGCAACGATCCTGGACATTGGTGGTGAGTCGACACGTCCAGGTTCCGACCCTGTGGCGGTCGAGGACGAGATTTGCCGTGTTGTTCCGGTTGTTGAGGCCCTGGCTGGTTGTGGTGTCCCGCTGTCGATCGACAGCCGCAAGGCACCGGTCATGGCTGCAGCACTCGATGCCGGAGCGTCGATCGTCAACGATGTCAGCGCGCTCGGTCATGACCCCGACGCGATGACGCTGGTGGCGGAGCGGGGTGTGCCGGTCATTCTGATGCACGCGCTGGCTGATCCCAAGACAATGCAGAATGCGCCAGCCTACGATCATGTGAGTCTCGATATCTTCGATTACCTCGAAGCGCGCATGGAAGCCTGTGCCGCGGCAGGTATCCCTCGCGAAAGCATCATTGTGGATCCCGGAATCGGCTTCGGTCAGACCGATGCGCATATCTCGGTTCTGATGCGTGATCTGGCGTTGTTCCGGAGCCTGGGTTGTCCCATCCTTCTGGGAGCTTCACGCAAGAGCTTCATCGGACGTATGGCGGGTGAGACAGAGGCAACCCGCCGTGTTCCGGGAAGTCTGGCCGCCGCCTTGGCTGGCATTCACGGTGGGGCATGGATGTTGCGTGTTCACGATGTCGGGGAAACGGTCCAGGCGCTGCGTGTCTGGCGGGCGATCGAGGGGTACGGAGTTTCATGAGCCGGAAGTTCTTTGGTACAGACGGTATTCGCGGCAAGGCCAATGTCGAACCTATGACGGCCGATGTCGCTTTGCGTGTGGGTATGGCGGCTGGAGCCTACTTCCGCGACGGTGATCACCAGCATCGCGTCGTGATCGGTAAGGACACACGTCTGTCCTGTTACATGATCGAAAATGCGCTCGCGTCCGGTTTTGTTTCGGTCGGGATGGACGTCCACCTGCTGGGGCCTATCCCGACACCGGGGGTCGCCAGGCTGGTCCGTTCCATGCGGGCTGATCTCGGAGTCATGATCTCGGCCTCGCACAATCCTTTCCATGACAACGGCATCAAACTCTTCGGGCCCGATGGTTACAAACTGTCTGACGATGCCGAAACCAGCATCGAGGCCAGCCTGGCTGGCGACGGCGGCGACATGCGCGCGGAGTCGTCGGACCTCGGACGCGTTCGCCGTCTCCAGGGCGCGATCGGTCGTTACTCCGAATTCTGCAAGAGCAGCTTCCCCCGTCGCCTGCGCCTGGACGGGCTCAAGATCGTGATCGATGGGGCCAATGGCGCTGGCTACCGCGTCGCACCGGAGGTCCTGTGGGAACTGGGTGCCGAGGTCGTCCCCATCGGGGTCAACCCCAACGGCACCAACATCAATCGCGACTGCGGCTCCACCGCGCCTTCGGTGATGCAGGAGACAGTGTGTGCCCATGGTGCCGACCTCGGGATTGCACTGGATGGCGATGCCGACCGGGTGATCGTGGCCGATGAAAAGGGCGAGATCGTTGATGGCGACCAGATCATGGCTCTGGTGGGTGCCTGGATGCTGCGCAAGGAAAAGCTTCAGGGTGGCGGCATCGTCGGCACGGTGATGTCCAATCTGGGCCTTCAGCGCTTTCTCGAAGGCCGCGGGCTGATACTGGAACGCACGCAGGTCGGCGACCGCTATGTCGTCGAGCGGATGCGCGAGAAGGGTTACAACATGGGTGGCGAGCAGTCGGGCCACATCATCTATTCGGATCACTCCACTACCGGCGACGGCCTGATCGCGGCCTTGCAGGTGCTCGCCGTGCTGCAGGATAGCGAAAAGCGCATGAGTGACCTCGGCCGTCAGTTCGAGACGGTGCCACAACTTTTGAAAAATGTCCGGTTCGAGGGTGGTCAGCCCCTCGAGGACGACAGCGTGAAATCGGCCTTGGCGGCTGCCGAAGATCGCCTGGGCCCGGACGGACGGCTTGTCGTTCGCGAGTCGGGCACCGAGCCGCTGATCCGGATCATGGCCGAACATGCTGATTCGGATCTGGTGAACAGCATCGTCGACGAGCTTGAAGTCACGATTCAGCGCGCCGTGGCCTGACTCATCAAGTGTCGATGGGTTTCATCCCGGATCGACGCGCCTTGCGTCTTGTCCGGGATGACAGATGATGTTTGTGGCCGCGGATACGGCGCCTACATCACGAGGTTCATGGCCGTCGGCTGCTGCTCTGCCAACTCGGCGACCGTATCGGGTCCAAGGATCAAGTCCTGGCGGTTGATGGCGCCGGTCAGAGAAAGACGTACGGCGAACGGTACGGTGTCACGATCACGCCCCGCTTTTCGGCTTCTCGCGAGAAATCGCTCGACCGCCACGGCTCCGGAAGCGTAACCCAGACATGGAACCCGGCCGGGTGTGACTGAATCTCCAGCCCAGCCAGACGCTCCTTTGCGATCTTCTGGCGGGCACAGGCTTCGTCGCGCACGATCTTTTCAAACGTTGCCACCATCCCGCTGTTGATCCAGCGTTTGGCGAGTTCGGTCATCAGCAGCGGCGCATGGAGCGACATGGCAGCCATGATCCCCGTTGCATCGTCGTTGCGTGACGACGGTGCGATCAGGAAACCCGTACGAAGGGCAGGGGAGACCGCCTTCGAGAAGCCGGTTGCGAAGTAGACCGGGGTCTGCGTGTAACGCATGATGGGGGCGGGCTGGTGGTCGTGCAGGAAGCCATAGATCCCGTCTTCCAGGATCGGCACGCCGTGCCGGTCGGCGACCTCGGCGATCTCCCGTCGGCGCTCGTCCGGCATCACGGAACTCAGCGGGTTCTGGATGGTCGGGACACAGACGATCAGGCGAGGGTGCAGCGCGCGGTAGGCGGCGTCCAGGCTCTCGGGGATCATGCCGTCCTCGTCCATGTCGACCCCGGACAACCGGACCTGCATGGTCCGCGCCGTCACCTTGATGCCGGGATAGGTCAGCCGCTCCACTAGAACCGTGTCGCCGGGTTTCGCGACCAGATGAAAGGCCACGGCCAGCCCGTTCTGTGTGCCTGATGTGATGAAGGTCTGGTCAGAGGGGATGTCGAGGCCTGTGGTCTCACCGATCCACCGTGCAGCGGCCTCACGCACGTCGGCTCGCCCCAGATTGGGCCGATAGATCAGGTGCTTGGCGAATTGAGGATCGGCAGAGATTTCCTGGAGTCCTTCGGCGAACACTTGTTCCTGGCCGGCCAAAGGAATGGCATTGGTCGCCATGTTGATCGCATTGCCACCGAGCCGGTCGGATGTCGGCCATTCCATCGGTGTGTCACGGGGCCGATTCATCGCATCGGTCTGGACAAACGTGACGCGCCCGACCTCGTCGGTGATCAGGCCGCGCCGCGTTGCTTCGGCATAGCCCCGGCTCACGGTTCCCACAGTAACGCCCAGTTCGCTCTTCACAACGCCACGTCTTCCGCCCTAGTCGCTGCCAACACCATCTGGCGCGCGGCCTGCCGTGTTGCCACCGTGGTGCCGGACACCCTGATTGCCTGGCAGAACCGCAGCGAACAGCCCCATGCCATGCGGTTGCTCAATGACCGACTCATGAAGGACATGGGGATCGAGTATTCCGACGCGCTCCGCGAGGCCAACAAGCCATTCTGGAAAGCGTGAAACCACGGATGTAACGCCATCTGTCATCGCTTGCGTGGACGTTTGGGGACCTTCTCGTCGGAACCATCCCCGAACGTTCTTTCAAGCCACGGTGTCCGCGCGGCCGGAGTACTCTTCCCTGGAGAAGCCTGTGAACCTACTCCGAGATTGTCTCCGGTCGCGCGACGCTGCCGTGTCGCGTAATCTGGCGCGTGTGGTGTCGTGACCAACCAGCCGCAAGAACCGGGTCGTTTGCTGTCTCCCGGCTTCTTACCTTCCGTCTCGACAGCCCACACGAGTCGGAGACGAACCATGAGCCAGAGCCACGCCAGTGACTACGCCCGCATCGAGCAGGCGATCACCTATCTCGACGAGAACTTCCAGGATAAGCCGGACCTGGAAGAACTCGCGGCTGAAGTTGGTCTCAGCCCTTGGCACTTTCAGCGCATGTTCCGCCGCTGGGCCGGAATCAGACCCAAACGATTCCTTCAATTTCTGACGGCCGACTATGCCCGCGGGCTTCTGGAGCGCTCCAGCCCCTTGCTTGATGCTGCGTTTGACGCTGGGCTCTCCGGTCCTTCGCGCCTCCATAACCTCTTTGTTGTGACCGAGGCCGTTACGCCGAGCGATGTCCGTCGGGGCAACGAGGGCTTGTCGCTGCGCCACGGCGTGCATGAAACTCCCTTCGGTCTCTGTGGTCTGGCGATGACCGATCGCAGCATCTGCTCGCTCAGCTTTGCCCCGGCGGAGGCGTCCGGCAGCGTATGGTTCACAGATCAGCTTTCGGCGCACTGGCCCAGAGCGGAGTTTGCAGAGGATCATCCGGCGACGGGCGCCATCGTGCAGCGTATCTTTTCGGAAGACCCCAAGGGTGAACCCATCTCGCTGCATCTGCGTGGGACGAATTTCCAGATCCGCACATGGGAGGCGTTGCTGCGCATTCCCGCAGCAACCGTAACTTCCTATCAGGACCTTGCCCGCCGCAGCGGCGACGAGCGCGCGGTTCGTGCCACCGCCTCGGCAGTTGCCCGCAATCCCATCGCTTTTCTCATTCCGTGCCATCGTGTCATTCGCAAGACCGGGCCGTTCCACAACTACGCCTGGGGGCCGGTGCGCAAGCAGGCCATCCTGGGTTGGGAACAGGCGCGTTTCGGTGAGGGGCGCGACGAGGTACGGTCCGCCGCCTGACATCCCAGGCCAGAACCTCCAGGAGCCCCATCGTGCGTTACCCCCTCTACCAGGTCGATGCCTTCACCGGTCACCTCTTCGGCGGCAATCCCGCTGCCGTCATGCCGCTCGAAGAGTGGTTGCGCGAAGAGCAGATGCAGGCCATCGCGGCCGAGAACAATCTGGCGGAGACCGCCTTTTTCCGGCCGGGTATCGATGAGGCTTTTGAACTGCGCTGGTTCACCCCCACGGTGGAGGTCGATCTCTGTGGTCACGCGACCCTTGCGACCGCCTTTATCCTGATGACCGAGATCGATCAGGAGATGGATGAGGTCGCGTTCGACACCCGCAGCGGGCGTCTTTATGTCCGCCGCAAGCGGGGGCTCTACGCCCTCGACTTTCCTGCCGAGAGCCTCCACGGCATCGATATCCCCGGCGACCTTGCGGATGCAGTTGGCGCGGCGCCCTCTGAAGTGCTGGAGGGCAGTAACTACCTCTTCGTTTATGAGCACGAATCCGATGTCGCGGAACTGGCTCCGGATCTGTCGCGCCTGGGCGGCCTTCTGCGTGACTCGGGCAAAGGCATCATCTGCACCGCGCCCCGCGAGTCCGGACAAGGTGATGCTGCCTCGCGCTACTTCGCCCCGGCCCATGGTATACCCGAAGACCCCGTCACTGGTTCGGCCCATTGCATGATCGTGCCCTACTGGGCACAGCGTCTGGGCCAGAACCGCATCCACGCCTTTCAGATTTCACAGCGCGGCGGCGAGCTGTTCTGCGAGCTCCAGGGCGAGCGTGTCGAAATCGCCGGCCGCGCCGTCAAATACCTCGAAGGAATCGCCCACATTCCGGGCTGACGGCGCCACGCTCTGTTCCGGCCCGGCTTGACCGGGCCATCCATCCCGCATCCTGTCGTAACGCGGGATCGGATTGATTGATGTCGGAAGGTCGTCGATGCCCCCGTCGGGTAACGCAATGACAATCGCGCTCCTGTTTGAGTCTGATCAAAACAGTTTCCGACGGCCAGGTGTTACATGACGTATGACGATGACAGCGGTTCGTGCTCGACCTGACGTGTGTCCGTGTTAGAACTCTCCTCCCCCGCCGCCGCGGGAAAGCAGCCATGACTACCATCGATAGACCGACGCTCCGTCCTGCACGTCCTTTTTTCTCGTCCGGCCCGTGTGCCAAGCGGCCCGGCTGGTCTCTGGACAAGCTCTCGCAGGCCTGGCTGGGCCGTTCGCATCGTGCAGTACCCGGCAAGGCTAAACTGGCTCAGGTGATCGATCTGACCCGCGAGGTGCTGGGCATCCCTGAGACCCATCGTATCGGCATCGTGCCGGGTTCGGACACCGGCGCGGTGGAGCTGACGTTGTGGTCCCTGTTGGGATCGCGCGGGGTCGACATGCTGGCCTGGGAGAGCTTCGGGAGCGAATGGGTCGGCGATGTCACCCAGGAACTGGCGCTCGACGACCTGCGCATTCTGGAGGCCAGCTACGGCGAACTGCCCGATCTGTCGGCGGTCGACTGGACCCGTGATGTCGTGTTCACGTGGAACGGGACCACATCGGGCGTGCGTGTCCCCGATGGTGCATGGATCGCACCGGACCGGGAAGGCCTCAGTATCTGTGATGCCACCAGCGCCGCCTTCGCCATGGACTTGCCGTGGGACAGGCTCGATGTGACGACCTGGTCCTGGCAGAAGGTGCTGGGCGGGGAGGGCGCCCATGGCATGTTGGTGCTGTCGCCCCGTGCCGTCGAGCGCCTTGAATCCGTGCCACCCATGCGGCCGTTGCCCAAGCTCTTCCGCCTCACGAAAGACGGCAAACTCATCGAAGGCATCTTTCGGGGTGAGACCATCAACACGCCTTCGATGCTCTGCGTCGAAGATGCGATCGACGGGCTCAGCTGGGCACGGGATCTCGGTGGTCTTCCAGCCCTGATGGCTCGCTCCGATGCAAGCGCCTCGGTCCTCTATGGCTGGGTTGCCCGAACCCCGTGGATTGCGGGCCTGAGCGCTGATCCGGCCCATGCCTCCACAACGTCGGTCTGCCTCAGGCTGGTCGACACACCGGCTGACCCCAAGCGGATTGCGGCTTTGCTGAGCGAGGAGAACGTCGCCTATGACATCGGCGCCTACCGCAAGGCACCGCCGGGCCTGCGCATCTGGTGCGGCGCCACGGTTGAGACAACCGATATCGAGGCGTTGCTGCCCTGGCTCGACTGGGCCCATGCTATGGCGAAACAGGAGGCGGCATGACCGACCAACCCAAGGTTCTCATTGCCGCCAAGATGAGCCCCGATGCCGAGACGATCCTCAGGGATCGCGGCGTGGCGGTCGATGTCATCACAGGCCTCGATCCCGCTGACATGTTTGAAACCCTTGGTGCTTATGACGGACTGCTGATCCGCTCGTCGACCATGGTGGATGCAGCAGCATTGGATGCTGCGAACGGTCTCCAGTTGATCGGTCGGGCAGGGATCGGCGTTGACAATGTCGACGTCGGCGTGGCTACCGCCCGTGGTGTCGTGGTCATGAACACGTCATTCGGCAACGTTGTCACCGCCGCGGAGCACGCCATTGCCATGATGATGGCGCTGGCTCGTCAGATTCCCTCAGCCGACCGGTCGATGCGCGACGGCAAGTGGGAGAAGTCCCGTTTTGTCGGCATGGAACTGGCAGGCAAGACACTGGGTCTCGTCGGCTGCGGGAACATTGGTTCTATCGTGGCGACCTGAGCGCAGGGCCTGCGCATAAAAGTGATCGTCGCCGATCCCTTCCTGTCTGACGAACGCGCATTGGAACTCGGTGTAGAGAAGCTAGACTTGCCGGACCTCATGCGCCGTGCCGATGTGATCTCGGTGCATGACCCATTGAACGATGCCACGCGCGGCTTTGTCGGTGCCGAGGAGCTCGCTCTAGCCCGTCCGGGCCTCAGGGTCGTAAACTGCGCCCGCGGCGGGATCGTCGAGGAATCGGCGCTTCATGACGCGCTGGTGTACGGCCATGTCGCCGGCGTGGCGCTGGATGTCTTCAGTGTCGAGCCGCCCCATGACAAACCGCTGCTTGAGCTCGGAAATGTTGTCATGACATCTCATCTCGGGGCCTCCACAGCCGAAGCCCAGGAAAAGGTGGCCCAGCAGGTTGCCGACCAGGTGGCGACGCCATCGCTTTGATCCGCATCGACCAGGCGCTCCCCGCCGATGTTCTCGCGACCATCCGTGCCCACGAGGGAATCAGTCAGACAGAAAGCCTGAGGTTCAACGGCGAAACCTGAGGTCAGACCCCGATTTCTGCCGGGGTACGCTTTCGGGCATCCGCTTAGGTGATTTTCTGGGGACGATTGCCTGACTCAGGCACCTTCGCGATGGCTCGTTGGCCTGTCTGTCCTCTATATTTCGCTGTAACCAATTTTTTGGGGTTTCTCTGTCATGGCGAATGTTGCGGTCGTCGGCTCCCAGTGGGGAGACGAAGGCAAGGGAAAGATTGTCGACTGGCTTTCGGAGCGCGCCGATGTCGTTGTGCGCTTCCAGGGCGGCCACAACGCCGGCCACACGCTGCAAATCGACAACCAGACGTTCAAACTCTCGCTCCTGCCGTCGGGCGTTGTCCGTCCCGGAAAACTCTCGATTCTGGGCAACGGGCTTGTCATCGACCCGTGGGCGCTGTTTGCCGAGATTGACCGCATCAAGGATCAGGGCGTGGAGGTCACACCCGACACGCTTCTGATCGCCGAGAACGCCTCGCTGATCCTGCCGCTTCATGGTGAGTTGGATCGCGCCCGTGAAGAGGCTCGCGGCAAGCACGCCATTGGCACCACGGGCCGCGGCATCGGCCCGGCCTACGAGGACAAGGCCGCCCGGCGCACTGTGCGTATCTGTGATCTCGATGATCCTGACACGCTGGCGCACAAGGTCGATATGCTGCTCGACCATCACAACGCCCTGCGGCGCGGCCTGGAGATGCCTGCTGTCGACCGCGACGAATTGATCGCCGGGATCAACGAGATGGCACCGCGCCTCCTTGGCTTCGCCCAGCCAGTCTGGCGCCGTCTGGAGGATTTGCGTCGCCGGGGGCGCCGGATTCTGTTCGAAGGTGCGCAGGCGCATTTCCTCGATATCGACCACGGCACCTATCCCTTCGTGACGTCGTCCAACACGGTGGCCGCCGCCGCAGCCGTCGGGGCCGGAATCGGACCGGGTGCACTGAACTATGTCCTGGGCATCACCAAAGCCTACACGACCAGGGTCGGGGCGGGGCCGTTCCCGACGGAACAGGACAACGAGGTCGGCAAGCTTCTGGGGGAGCGCGGCCACGAGTTCGGTACAGTGACAGGCCGTGCACGGCGTTGCGGCTGGTTCGATGCCGTGATGACACGCCAGGCCATCAAGGTCGGCGGCATCGACGGCATCGCGCTCACCAAGCTCGATGTCCTCGACGGTATGGAGGCGCTGAAGGTCTGTGTCGGCTACCGTTATCAGGGTGTGACGCTCGACCACCTGCCGGCCGGGCCGCACATCCAGGCGGGTGTGGAACCGATCTATGAAACGTTGGATGGCTGGCAGGACAGCACCCAGGGTGCCCGTTCATGGGCTCAGCTCCCGGCGACATGTATCAAGTACGTCCGTCGTATCGAGGAGTTGATCGAAGCGCCTGTGGCGCTGCTCTCCACAAGCCCGCAACGTGAGGATACAATCATGGTCACCGATCCGTTCGCCGACTGATCGACCGAGCGGCAACCGCAGCAGGGATACGACCATGAAAGCAGCGGCGATGATTCTGGCTCTTGCCATAGCTCTGGTGGCTCCTGCAGCGGCGCAGTTTGCCGACGAAACGCAATCGTTGTTTCCGGAGGCGCCGGAGATCGATCAGTACGAACCGCAGGACGACGAGCTGGTGATCTGGAAGTTCGAAAACGAACCCGAAGAAGTGGCCGGCGATCCTTCCGCACAGTCGGTCGAAGAGATTTGCTGCAGTCCCGATGAGGCAGAACGCGCCGGCCAGCCGATCTGCGTCGACGTTGATTTTACCTGCCTTTAGGAACGTGAAGACATGACAGACCTGAGTGCACCCGGTCACGGATTTCCGGAATCCGAGTTCGAAACCCGCATCGCTCGGGCCCAGCGGATCATGCGGGAGCATGAGTTCGATGCCCTGCTGCTCACCACGCCCCACGACATCCGCTATGTCACGGGCTTCGAAACCCAGTTCTGGGAGAGCCCCACACGGCCCTGGTTCCTGGTCGTGCCGGCGGACGGCAAGCCGATCGCCGTCGTGCCTGACATCGGTGCGCCTCAGATGGGAAGGACCTGGATCGACGATGTGCGCTCCTGGCAGTCGCCGCGGCCCGAAGACGACGGCACCAGCCTGCTGGCCTCGACCCTGGCACAGCTTCCACGGCGGTTCGGCCGCATGGGCGCCGAGCTGGGCCGTGAGATGTCGCTGCGTATGCCTGTCATTCAGTTTCTCGACCTGCGAGATGCCTTGCCGGGCCTCGAGATCACCGACGGCTCCCCGTGCATCTGGGAGGCCCGCCGGGTGAAGACGCCTGCCGAGATCGCGCGAATCCACTACATCTGCCAGATCGCCAGTGAGGCCTACGAAGGGCTCGTGTCGCTGATCTCCGAAGGCGAACACCTGCGGGAGGTCTGCCGCAAGCTCTCGATGGATATTCTCCGTCGTGGGGCCGATGCGGTGCCCTTTCTACCGGCCATTGCCGGGCCAGACGGCGTGCCCCAGATCGTTTGTGGTCCGCTGGACAAGACACTCGAGGCCGGTGACATCATGTTCATCGACACCGGTTCGACCTACGATGGCTACTTCTGTGATTTCGACCGCCATTGGGCCGTCGGTGACATCAGCGACGAAGCCAAGCGCGCCAATGCCGCTGTCTGGGACGCCACGGAAGCTGGTATCGCTGCTGCTCGACCCGGCGCTACAGTTGAAGACGTCTTCGACGCGCAATCAAAGGTCATCGAAGCTGCAGGCTCACTGGGCAACAACGTCGGCCGGATGGGCCACGGCCTCGGCATGCAGCTCACCGAGCCGCCGTCCAACATGCCCGGCGACACGACGCTTCTGGAGCCGGGTGTTGTGCTCACCATCGAGCCCGGCATGGAATTCGCTCCGGGCCGCATGATCGTTCACGAAGAAAACGTCTTGATCACCGAAGACGGCTGCGAACTGCTGACCAAACGCGCGCCGCGCGAGATGTGGCGGATTGACTAACCCGAACGACGATGAGCACGGCTCAGCGTCGTTGGCAGGGGCACGACCGCGTCCCCGGGCCGGTCAGGCCCGTGAGACAATGGATGCGGAGCTTCCCGTCTGGCGACTGAGGACCACGATGACGGCCCCGCAGGGGGGCAGCATCGTGATGAAGGTCAGCTTGCGGCACTGCGCCTTTCTGCGGCGGCGTTGCGGACGGCCTTCTGAAGTTTCTCGAAGGCTCGAACCTCGATCTGACGTACTCGCTCGCGGCTGATGTCGTACTCCTGCGAGAGGTCTTCGAGGGTCTTGGGATTGTCCGACAGGCGACGTTCCACAAGGATGTGACGCTCACGGTCATTGAGCGCTTCCATGGCTTCGGAGAGCAGGGCGCGGCGGGATTCCAGCTCCTGCTTGTCACCCAGGATCTCCTCCTGGTTGTCGCTCTCGTCGACCAGCCAGTCCTGCCACTCGCCGTCGCCATCGGCCTGCAGCGGGGCATTGAGCGAGTGATCCGGGCTCGACAGGCGCCGGTTCATGGAGATGACGTCCTGTTCGGGGACATCCAGCCGGGTGGCGATCTCGGTCACCGTATCCGGGTGCATATCGCCATCTTCTATCGCTTGAAGTTGTCCTTTTAACTTTCTAAGATTAAAGAATAATTTCTTCTGGGAGGCAGTCGTTCCCATCTTCACGAGAGACCAAGAGTGCAGGATGTATTCCTGAATCGCGGCGCGGATCCACCACATGGCATAGGTCGCCAGGCGGAAGCCCTTGTCGGGGTCAAAGCGCTTGACGGCCTGCATCAGGCCTACATTGCCTTCCGAGATCAGTTCGGCGATCGGCAGGCCATAACCGCGGTAACCCATGGCGATTTTGGCGACCAAACGCAGATGGCTGGTGACGAGTTCATGCGCGGCGTCGACGTCACCGTCTTCGCGCCAGCTTTTGGCAAGCTGGAACTCCTGCTCGGGCTCGAGCATGGGGAATTTCCTGATCTCGCGCAGATAGCCCGAAAGGCTGCTTTCTGGGGTCAGGGCGGGAAGGGCTTGGGCCATGTCAGTCCGTTCTCTGTGGTCGGAAGGCGCGCAGACCGCCCGCCGATTATACGCGTGCCGCCGGTACAGCCAAAACCAAAGGGTGGGGATCGTTACCCTTTCAGATAGGCATCATCGAGGGCCCGGACAAGGTCTGCCATGTCCTCAGGCAGGGCACTTTCAAACTCTAGCAGGTCATTTGTGGCAGGATGATGAAAGCCAAGATGGGCTGCGTGAAGCGCCTGACGGTGGAATCCGGCGAGTGCACTCTGTGCCGGTTCGGGAAGCCGCTCGCGCCGTGCGCCGCTTCTGGCGCCGTAGACCTGATCGCCGAGCACGGAATGCCCAATGTGGGACATATGGACGCGAATCTGATGGGTGCGGCCGGTTGCCAGCCGGCAGATGGCCTCGGAAACCGCCACGCCCCAGCATCGTTCGACGGCATAGCGTGTCAGAGCGGACTTCCCGCCGTGGATTACGACGGCCATCTTCTTGCGGTTCGAGGCGCTTCGCCCGATCGCGCCTTCGATTTCACCTTTCGTCGGATACGGCACGCCCCAGACAAGCGCGCGGTAGCCCCTGCTGACCTGGCGTGTCGCAATCGCATTGGAAAGCCGGATATGGGCGTCGTCGGTCTTGGCAACGACCATCAGGCCACTAGTGTCCTTGTCGAGCCGGTGCACGATGCCCGGACGTTTCTCGCCGCCGATGCCCGAGAGGCTGTCGCCGCAATGGGCGATGAGTGCGTTGACCAGTGTGCCGTCCGGATTCCCGGCCGCCGGATGCACGACCATACCGACTGGTTTGTCGACCACCAGCAGGTGTTTGTCCTCGAACACGATGTCGAGATCGATCGCCTGACCGACCGGCACGGCCGGGCGGGCAGGGGGGACGTTCAGGGTCAGGCGCTCGGCCGGTTTGACCCTGTATTTGGCCTCCGTTATCGTCCGGCCGCCGGCAATCAGGCGGCCTTCGGAAATCAGGGTCTGGATTCGTGCACGTGAGAGATCCGCGTGTGCTGCAGCCAGCACCCGGTCCAGCCGTTCGTCGATTTCGTCATCGCTGACGATATGTTCCAGAACCTGTCGTTCGCTCACGTTTCCAACTCTCTCGCGTCTCCGCGACACCAGCCATCAGGACAGCACCATGGACCGGCCACCCACCATGATCAAAGCCATCGTTATCGGCCTGGGGTTCGTCATTGTCGGGCTCACCATGCTGCTGGTCTACGGCATCATGGACAAGGCCGGTAGTGCGGGCTCGCCAACTTCTACGGCCGGGTCGTCCGAGGACTTTGCCGACGTCGCCGTGGCACTCCCCGCCGGTGCGCGTGTCGTGTCGCTGACGGTCGAGGACAATGCTCTCTCTCTACTGGTCGAACAGACCGATGGCACACAGGCCATCATGACCGTTGATCGCGCCACGGGGGAAGTTCTCGGCACGCTCGAACTCCTACCCCGCGCCGAATAGGACAAACCTCATGGCCAAGACTCATTTCGGCAGCGACAACGTCTCCGGCATCGCGCCGGAGATTCTGGATGCCATCGCACGCGCCAACCACGGCGGAGTCGATTCCTACGGTGGTGACGATGTCACGGCATCGCTGGAGAAAAGCTTCGGCGACATCTTCGAGACCGAGGTGTCCGTCTTGCCAGTGGGAACAGGCACGATCGCCAACTGCCTCGCCGTTTCCTTCGTGGCGCCGCCCTGGGGAGCGGTCTACTGCCATCGCGACTCCCACATTATGGTCGACGAGGCCAACGGCCCGGAATTCTTCAGTGGCGGAGCCAAGCTCGCCGATCTGCCGGGCGATCATGGCAGGCTCGACCCCGTGACGGTCCGCGCGGCCGCGACGGCCTTTGATGCCGATGATGTGCACCATCCGATGCGCGCCGCACTTTCGATCACCCAGGCGACCGAATGGGGCACGCTCTACAGCCTCGATCAGGTTCGGGAACTGGGTACGGTGGCCGGCAAACTGGGTATGGATTTCCACATGGACGGTGCGCGTTTTGCCAATGCCATCGCTGCCATGGGCTGTACGCCGGCCGAACTGACCTGGAAGGCCGGTGTCGATGTCCTGTCGTTCGGTGCGACCAAGAACGGCTGCCTTGCGGTCGAGGCGCTGGTGGTGTTCGGCGCGAAGCGGAAACAGTTCGGAACGCTGCGTCGCCTGCACAAACGTGCGGGCCAACTCTACAGCAAGATGAGGTTCTTCTCGACCCAGCTCGACGCCTACCTCGCCGATAACAACTGGCTCTCATGGGCGGGGCATGCCAACGCGCAGGCGAAGCGGCTGTCGGAGGGCCTTTGTGAGGCTGACGGCGTTGACCTGCTTCATCCGGTCGAGGCCAACGAGATTTTCCTGTCGCTTCCCGAGTCCGTCTTCATCGCGATGCAGGCGACGGGCTTCGGCTTCTATCCCATCGCTTCGGCCGGCGATGGCACAGGTACGATCCGCCTTGTGACCGCCTTCGACACAGACCCGGCTGATGTCGAAACCCTGATCGCCGCTGCGAAGGGCTAGCTGCGCAGCTCCGCCAAGATCTCCCGAACATACGGCTCGGCGTCATCCCAGGTCATGCCCGGTTTGAGACGCTCGTCGTAAAGGATACGAAGGATCATCTCGTCATGATCCGACAGCAGAAGGTTGCCCCTGCGGTCGTTGAATATGGACTGTTTGATTTCGTCTGGGTCGTTCACCGGCCCCATGATCTGCGTGAACTCCTCCACAATGCAGGAGCGGACCATAAAGCGGTCGATCTGCGTCGGGATCAGAACCATTGCGCCGCTGAGTACACGGGTGACCGGATCGGTCTCGATGATAGCGTAACACAGGGCCAACTCGTGCATCACCACGGTTTCCTCCACCATCGCCTCGTCGCTGTCGAAGAACCGCCTGTAGTGTTCGGCATGGATGTCGACAGCCCGCTCGAAAGCGTCCGATGTGACAATCGCAATGAGCTTAGCGTTTTCCGGATCCACCTCGACAAAGCCGATGCCGGTCAAGCGCGTGAGATCGGCGAGGTGGTCGGAGATCTCGCGATCCTGCCGGTCTGTCGTGTCACCCAGAACAGCGCAGGTCACCACAGTGTTCCAGCGGGTGAGGGGGAGCTCACGCCCCGGGGGCGAACTTCCTGTAGAAAACGATGGTCCTGAAGTTCTGGACAATCGCCTCGTCGCTGAGTTCGGTCACGGAACGGGGCGTCTTGCAGCCTGTCAGGATCAGAACCAGACAGGCCGTTGCCACGACGCAACGGGAAAACCGCATCACTGTTAGTGGTTTGCTCCCAGTCGTGGCAGGGAGAGCGGTGCGATGGTCGCGGCATCACGGCCGGCAAAGTCACGGTTGGGGCTGTCGGCCAGCATACGTGTTTGGGCCTCTTGCAGCCGGCCGTGCGCCTCGACCGGATCAAGCGTGAGGACCTTGCCGTCGGCCACAACCTGGTAGCCGTCGACAAAGACATCCTTCACCGCGCGGTCGGCGGCAGAGAACACGAGGCTGCGCAGCGGATCGCGCACCGGTCGCATATGCGGATGGGAAAGATCGACCAGAACGATATCGGCCTTGGTGCCCGGTGCCAGCCGTCCGAGGTCGTCCCTGTTGAGCGCCTTCGCGCCCGAGACCGTGGCGCCGTTCAGAATGTCGGCCAGGCCCAGCGTGTTGATGTCACCGGCGGCAATCCGGGCCAGCACAGCCGTCTTGCGCATCTCTTCGATGAAGTTGTGGGGCAGCGTGTCGGTGCCAATCCCCATGGTCACACCGGCCCTGACATAGCGGCCGAAATCCTCAAGAACCTGACCGTAGCGGCTGAACGGCGTGGGACAATGGGCGACCGTGACCTCGGTGTCGGCCAGGATCGAAAGATCCCGGCAGGTTCGCCAGTGCAACCAGGAATGGTCATCGATGAAGATGGCGTGAGCCAGAAGGGCATCGGGCGTCAGAAAGCCGATTTCGTGGGCCCATTGCACCGGCGTTTTGCCGTGACGTTCGACCATCAGGTTGAACTCCACAACCGATTGCGCGATGTGCGTTGTGTAGGCCCGGCCGCTGGCCTGTGCCGCACTGACGGTGTCGCGCAGCAGTGCCTCGGTGCAGGTGTCGATGGTGCCGGGGGAGTACATGCCTGTCAGACGGCCTGAGGGATGGGCTTCGGCCTCGTCCATCAGGGCCTCGGCGGCCACGAGCCCCTGTTTTCCCGCTGCTTCGTCCCACGCGAACCCCAGTGTGTGGCCGTTCTCCATGCGCCAGGAGGCGGAGCTGTACCATGGTGCAATCCAGGCCCGGAGGCCGCTGCGGCCCATCAGGTCGACCCAGCCGGGGTAGGCGCCCGAGACATCGACGAGACTGGTCACGCCGGAGCAAAGCAGTTCGGAGAATGCGACTTCAGCGGCCGCCAGGGCGCCGTCGTCATCAGTCCGCATCGAGCAACTGCGTTCGTAGAGCCCGGTCATATACATCTCGGGAACGCCATGCTCCTCGCGCACGCCCTTGTAGGCCGGCTCAAGCGAGGGATGTGAATGGAGGTCGATCAGGCCGGGCATGACCATCATACCGCGCCCGTTGATCTCCGTGTCGGCATCGCCATCGTAGCCGGGACCGGCATGCACAATTCTGTTGTCTGTGAAGACAAGATCGGCGTCGCACTGATAGGCGTGACGGCCCGCAGCCGCATCCCAGGCAATCAGCCAGTCCGCCTTTCTGATCACCGTGGTGGTCACGACATGATCAGAGTGTGCGACTCAGGAAGTCCGACATCAGGGTCCAGGAATCACGCGCGCTCGCCACGTCATAGGCATCGCTCACCTCATTGAAGAAGGCATGCTGGGCATCGTAACGATGAAGCTCGTAGTCGACTCCACCCGCTGTCAGATCAGCTTCCAGGGCGTTCACGGCGTCAGGCGTGCACCAGTCGTCGATGTTGGCGAAGTGGCCCTGGAACGGCACCTTGATCGTCGAGGCGTCGGCGAATTCCTTGGGCGGGATGCCGTAGTAGCAGACCGCCGTGGTCACCTCCGGCACATGAACGGCCGCGGCAATGGTGAGGGCTCCGCCCATGCAGAATCCCATCGAGGCGACCTTGCCGTTACCGCAGCCTCCCAGATGCTGAGCTGCGCCGCGCAGGTCCTCATGGGTCGCGCCGGGGAAGTCGAGCCCGGTCATCATGTGGCTGGCTTCGTCCGCCTCCTGCGCGACACGGCCTGCGTAGAGATCCGGTGCCAGAGCGTTGTAGCCGGCACGCGCGAAGCGGTCGGCCACGCCACAGATCTGGTCGTTGAGTCCCCACCATTCCTGGATGACGATCACGCCGGGACGGTCGCTGCCGGCCTCGGCAAGGTAGCCCCGTGTGCTGCCGCCGTCGGGCCGCTTGAACTCCATCATCTGACCCATGGTTCTCTCCCCAGTGTCACGGTTGTCTGTTGCGCCGACTCTCACATAGCAGCGGCCACAGCGGCAAGGGGCGGGTGGAGGTCGGAGCCGGGCGATCATGGCGATGTCGGCTGCTTTTGCGGCCTCTTTCCTGTGCCGTGAGTTGCGCGATTCGAACGACAGGAGCGGAAGAGAGCTCTCAGGGTTCTGTTCGGAGATTTGTTGTCCGGGACTGAAACCAGCGTTTCATTGCACTAGCCCTTGGATTGGGCTCGTCGTCAAGTTTTTCGGAAGGGATTGGTTTTTGTTATGTCATCAAGTTATTGCTCAGAAACTGATACCGAAACAGCATTGCGGATAGACATGGCTGCCGGATTTCGATGGCTCGGCAAACTCGGCATGTCCGACCTTGTTGCGGGATCAGTGGTCGCCCGGTTTCCAGCGAACACGGACTGGATGTCCACGCATGTCCACGACCTTAATTTCGGTGAGATCCGTGCATCGGACATGGTCAAGGTCGACCTTAAGGCCAATTTCATGGGCGGATCCAACCGGCGTGTGAATTTCATGGCCGTCAACCCTGCGGCATTTGTGTTTCGGGCACGTTCAGACGCCAACGTGATCATCCATGCGCATGCACCGGCGATCATGGCTGTCCCGGGGCTGACGTGCGGTCTGCTGCCGGCGTCGGAGCCGGCATTCATGTTCTACAACGGCATCGCATATCTGGATGCCGATTTTCACTTTGATGATGCGTATTGTGAGGCCGTGTGCAGTGCCCTGGGCGACAAGAAGGCGATCATCTACAGGAATCACTCGTTTGCAGTGGTCGGCAAAGACGTCCCGGAAGCGGTTCTGCGTGAGTACATGTTAAACCAGGCTTGCGAGATTCAGCTTAGCATGCAGTCCACGAGCCAGGAGATATCCATTCCCAGCAAGGCCGAGCAGATCGGTCATCACAAAGCGTTCTTCGGCAATCCGAAATACATCTACGACGGCTCTCTCGAGTGGCCGGGGATTCTGCGTCAGCTCGACAGGGACGATCGATCGTATCGGGACTGATGCAGGACAGTCCCGGGGGCGTCAGGGGTGATATTTCACAGGGCGTAGGAACAGACCGGAATGCCGGCAACAAGGGTAGAGCGTGCTGCGATGGAGTGTTGACCGCCGCCCGGCGATCCCCTATGTCACCGGTCCGGCGCAGCACGCGCCCGCCACTGGGTCCCCATCGTCTAGTGGCCTAGGACATCGGCCTCTCACGCCGAAAACGGGGGTTCGAGTCCCCCTGGGGACGCCATCGTTATCACCCGACCTGTTGGATTTTTCTGGTTCGTCCCGAGCGCGAACAACGCGCCAGGTGGGGTCAGGCCGCTTCCTGTATTCGCCCGCCGATGTAGGCGATGCCGTCGACGTCGGTCACGGTGACCTTGCGCAGGCCCAGTTTGACCAGGCCATGGCCTTCCCAGCCACTCAGGGTGCGACTGACGGTGTGCAGTGTGGTGCCGGTCATGTCGGCGATATCCTGCCGGGAAATGGGAAAGTCGATCCGGGTGCCGTCGTCGGCGCGCTCGCCGGCCTGCACAACAAGCCGCAACATGGTTCGCGCAATGCGGCGTTCGACCCGGTCGTTGGCCAGTTCACCCAGACGTTCCTGGAGCTCGCGCATGCGCATGGCGACGGTGGTCAATGTGTTGGTCGCGAGCTCGGGGTGACATTCAACGAGATCACCCATTGGCTTCCGTGAACAACGGATCAGTGTGCATGGCCCGACGGCGTTGCCCGTCGCAGGGTAGACGGTCATGCCGCTCAACACGATACAGCCGACCATGTCGCCATCACCGAGATAACGGACGACAATCTGGTCATCGGCAGGGGTGAGCTGACTGATCTTGATGCCGCCTTCCTTCAGGATATAGAACGTCTGCGTAGGATCATTCTGAACAAAGATCGTCGCGCCGGCGAAGGTCAGGACGTTGAGCACAGAGAGCCGTGCCCCGCGTGCCATCCTGTCCAGACCAGAATGAACAGCAGGAAACCGGTTCGCACGATGCGGAACAGTCGTATGTGCCGGACAAGGCTGTCGTGCAGAACCAGAACCAGAGTGAGACTGGTCAGAGCGACGGTGAGGACACCGATCTCAACCCTGCGCTCAGGCCAGCGGCGTTGCCACAGCGGCAGGTCTTCGACGGCAACAGCGGTGACAGCATCCGATCCGATGACAAATCGTTCAGGAAGCTCGTAGTGCAATGCATAGGCAACATAGACTCGGTCGCCGCTGTCGGGCCGTGTGCCTTCGACAATGAAGTCTCGACGTGGCTCGTGGTCTGTCGATGAACTAATCTCGGACCGGCAGGACCGTGAGGCCCTGCATTCAGGCCTGCGTTCGGAGGAGCCGGTTCAGATCATGCGAGACGCGCGATACGACATTCTTTTCGAGCCCCTGGCCATCGGACCGGTCACGGCACCCAACCGCTTCTATCAGGTGCCGCATTGCAACGGCATGGGTCGCAAGTTCCCCAATGCGATGATCGGGATGCGCGAGACTAAGGCCGAAGGCGGTTGGGGGATTGTGGCGACCGAACAGTGCGATTTTCACATCACCAGCGATATCGAGCCCTACACCGAAACCAACATGTGGGACTCCGGTGATGAACTCTATCTCGGCCGCATGGTCGAGGTCGTTCACCGGCACGGCAGTCTCGCGAGCATCGAGCTTGCGCACAGCGGCCAGGATGCAGGCAATCTCTACAGCCGCGAGATCCCGATCGGCCCGGCGCACCGTCCTGTCTCCGCCATGCACCATCCCATCCAGGCCCGCGCCATGGACCTTTCGGACATCGCGGACTATCGCCGCTGGCATCGTCGTGCCGCTCTTCGTGCGCGCGACACCGGTTTCGACATGGTTGTCGTCTACGCTGGACACAACAACACCGTGCCGGGGCAGTTCTTCTACAAGCGGCACAACGACCGCAGCGACGCCTACGGTGGCGTCCTGGAGAACCGTCTGCGCCTCCTGCGCGAACTGATCGAAGACACCAAGGAGGCCGTCGGTGACACCATGGCCGTGGTCGTGCGTATGGCGGTCGATGAACTGATGGGCCCGGACGGTCTCGAATGGCAGAACGAGGGTCGCGATGCTATTGCGATACTGGCGGAGCTTCCTGACCTTTGGGACGTCACCATCGGCAACTGGGCCAACGACTCCCAGACTTCTCGGTTCGCGGCGGAAGGCTACCAGGAAGATTACGTCGCCTTCGTCAAACAGGTCACGAGCAAGCCGGTCGCGATCGTCGGTCGTTACACCTCGCCCGACGCCATGGTCTCGGCCATCCGGCGCGGGGTGACCGACTTGATCGGCGCGGCGCGGCCCTCGATTGCCGATCCCTTCCTGCCCCGAAAGGTCGAGGAGGGGCGCATCGACGACATCCGGGAATGCATCGGGTGCAACATCTGTGCTGCCTGGAACAATCTTTCCGCACCGTCCAGATGCACGCAGAATCCGACTTTTGGTGAGGAATGGCGCCGGGGTTGGCATCCGGAAACGATCGCGCGTGCGGCCAAGACGTCCCGCATCCTGATCGTCGGTGCAGGTCCGGCGGGGCTGGAGGCAGCCAGAACTGCTGGCCTGGCCGGTCACCATGTCACTCTGGCGGAAGCCTCCGAAGAACTGGGCGGGCGCGTGAGTCGCGAGGCCCGCTTGCCGGGGCTCGCCGAATGGATGCGGGTCAGGGATTACCGTGTGGGTCAGATCTCCCGGATGGCCAACGTCGAGACTTTCCGGGAAAGCCGGCTGGACGTCGGTCACATTCTGGAATCAGGAGTTGATCACGTGGCGCTGGCCACCGGAGCCAGCTGGCGGGCCGACGGCGTGGGGCTCAGCCTGCGCGAAGCGCCACCGGTTACCGGTGGCACGCCACTCCTGTCGCCCGACGACATCATGGACGGGCGCCGTCCACCCGACGGCCCTGTCATAGTCTTTGATGACGACGGCTACACCATGGCCAGCGTGATCGCCGAGCAGATGGTTACCGAAGGCCGCGAGACCTGTTTCGTGACACCTGCGCCCCTAGTGGCGCCTTGGACCGAACACACGCTGGAGCAGGAGGTCATCGAAGAGCGTCTGGACAGGCTTGGCGTCACCATCCTGGTTCGCCACACGCTTGTGGCGGTGGACGGCGGCGAGGCGGCGTTCCATGACAGCCTGGCCCGCCGCGAGCGCCGCATAACCTGCTCTGGTGTCATCAGCGTGACAGCGCGGCTGCCAAACGACGCTCTGTGGCATGCGCTTAACGGCAACGCGGATCTTGAGAAGGCGGGTATCTGTTCGGTGACGCGGATTGGCGACTGCTACGGACCCGGCCTCATCGCCGCAGCCGTCTATCAGGGGCATCGGTATGTCCGTGACCTGGAAGCGCCGGTCGATCCCGATGGCCTACCGTTCCGGCGCGAGCGTCACGTCATCGAAGCAACCTGATCGGTGATGGCGCGGCTCAGCGTTCGGGCCAGGGAGGCTGCTTCGGGATAAACACGCGGAAGCTGTCGCCCTCGGCCAGCGGACCTTCCTGTTCGACCCAGGCGGTCACGCCGCGGCGGTGCTTGGCGTTCTTGACGAAGGTCAGGCTCTTGGTTCCATGAACCTTGCGGATCTGTTTGGCGGGATATCCGCAGGGCTCGTTCTCCAGGTCGATCACCAGACTCAGGCCCTGAGAGAACAACAGGCGCGATGACGGCGGGAGCAGGGTGAAATCCGGAATGCCGGAGATCAGCAGATTCGCCCCCAGCCATTCCGGCTCGATCCGGTCGATCCCCATGCCCTCGGCCACTAGGGCCATCTCCTCTTCGGAGATGATCGAGATCTGGCGCGTGTTCCGGATCGGCGCGCCTTCCTCGTAGATATCGGTGAAGCGCACACAGGTCGGTCGTGTCAGACCGGAGTGACGCTCCCCGGGAAACCCTTCGTAGGTCACAGACAACGAACCGGGTCCGGCATTGCTGGCAATGTCGTCCTCATCGGCGCGGGCCTCAGGAACGATCAGAAGTCGTTGAACCCGGCCGGTGTGTGCCACTTCTTCGAAGACTGCCATAATGTTTCCTCGTATCCGGACTGGCCGCGACGTTAGATCGGAATGGCCCATGTTGGAACTGATGCCATGTGTGCACTTCCCGCGCTTCGTAAATCCGCGCTAAGTCATGGATGAACAAATGAGACTGGAAGCATGAACGTGAACCGGCAGGCGCAACCTGCTCGTCAGACACCTGCAGAGCTGAGCCAGCCGTTTCGACCGTTTTCCCCTGGCGGGCGTATGGGCCGCACTCTGGTTGTTGATGTTGGACGGTACGCTGACCATCACGCGTGGCCTCGAAGCGCTCGATTGGCACATCCACGAAATGCTGTTTGGTTACCTCGGCGCCGTTGTGACGGGATTTCTTTTCACGGCGATCCCGAACTGGACGGGGCGTTTGCCGCTGTCCGGCGACCCGCTATCCGCTTTGGTGCTCTTGTGGGCAACGGGACGCGTGGTCTGGTGACTGCCCCTGCCGTTTGATCTGGCCGTCGTCGGTGATGTCGCGTTCATGGTTGTTGTGGCAGGCCTTGCGTGGCGAGAAGTCCTGTCCGGGAGCACCTGGCGCAACACGCCAGTTTGTCTCTTGGTTAGCGTACTCACGATCGCCAACCTGGTCTTTCTGGTTCAGTCAAACCCGGAGCTCGGCCAACGAGTGGGACTTGTGGCCATCGCGCTCCTGATCTCTCTGATCGGGGGACGTGTCGTTCCGAGCTATACGCGAAACTGGCTTGCGAAGCAGAACGTCTCCGATCTGCCCGCGCCCGTTGGAACCTATGACAAGCTTTGTCTGATTGTGTTGCTGGCAGCGCTGGTGACCTGGCTGATCTCGCCCAACAGCATCGCAGCGGGACTGTTGATGTTGGTCGCTGCGCTGAGCCATGCCATTCGCCTCGCGCGGTGGCGATGCGTGGCGACATGACGTTAGCCACTGGTTCTTATCCTGCATGTTCGATACGGATGGCTTGTCGTGGCCTTGCTCCTCTTTGGTATGGGCATCCTTCAGGTAAGGGGATTTGATCTCCTGTCGGCCAGTCACGCCCTGACCGCAGGTGCCATAGGCACCATGACACTGGCAGTGATGACACGGGCGATCCTGGGTCATGGCGGTCATCCCTTGAAGGCAGGCACCGGTACGACTGCGATTTACATCCTGGTCTGTGCAAGCGCGTTCGTGCTGTTTGTTGTTCTTTATGGACCGCTTTGCCTGGGAGGGCGTCCGGGAGACAGGTGAGGGAAACGAGTCTGCGATTGCGGTCCCGCTGTTTTCAGGTCACATACGAGTCTGAACCACGAGCCACGAGACCTGAAGCCATGCCTGTCATCCCCGATCGCACACGGTCCACCACACGCCTTGGTCTCATCGTCCTGTCGACCGACATGGCGACCGAACCCGATTTCTGCCGGGCGTTGGCGGGGCATGACGTCGAATTTCACACCACGCGAGTCCGCAACACCAATCCGGTGACGGTCGAAAATCTACGCACCATGGGGCCGAAGCTGACGGATTGCGCGTCTCTGCTTCTGCCCGAGATGCCGCTTGACGTGATTGCCTACAGTTGCACATCGGGAACGGTCGCTTTGGGATACAACACCGTCGCAGGGCAGATCGCGGCCGGCAGGGGGGATGTTCCCATCATCACGCCTGTGACCGCGGCGCTGGCGGCCTTCGAGGCCATAAGGGTCAGCAAGATCGCGTTGATGACGCCTTACCTCCAGACCGTCGGCGAGGCCGTCGGCGCCTATCTCGAAGAGCAGGGTTTTTCGATCGTGCGCCAGACCCATCTCGGATATGCCAGCGATGCGGACATGGCATTCATTCCGCCCGACGACGTTCGGCGCGAGGCTGAGGCGGCCGACCATCCGGACGCCGAGGCGCTGTTTATCTCGTGCACGGCCCTGCGTGCGATGGTGGGGCTTTCCGCGCTCGAAGCGACCCTGGGGAAGCCGTGCCTGAGCAGTATCCAATGCCTGTTGTGGCAGGCGCTTCGGGAAGGCGGCTACAGGAAGCCTGTCGGGAACAACGGCAGCCTGCTTGAGCGGTAAATCGGGCCAGGCCTGATCGCCCATGGCATCGCTAACGAGACCGGCCAAATGAACCGTGCCGCCGTCCCAGTAGGGTGAGAAGCGTCCGCCGTCATAGGCCGGTGCGTGGCGGCCCTGCGCGGTTCATTCCCTGTGGCGGGGTGGTGATGGTTGCGGGTATGGCTCCCAACGACAGCCTGGCGCCGGACCTCGCAGCGCTCGATGACAGCACGCGCATTGTCTCTTTTGGCGACTGTCTCGTACCGTCGATCATTGCGACGGCGGTTTACGCTGGGCACCGTTTTGCCCGTACACTCACCATGGATCTCAGCGTCGACGCACCGTTCCGGCGTGAGGACGTGACGATGGCCGCGGAGTGAGCTCATGAACGCCGATAGTCTTCCGCTTGCAGGGCACACCGTGGTCGAACTCGGCTCGTCGGTCGCAGCTCCCTATGCAACCTGGATTCTGGGCATGCTGGGTGCCGATGTGATCAAGATCGAAAACCCCGATGCCGGTGATGACGCTCGCCGCTGGGGCCGCATGTTTCCGGATGGCAGCGCCTCCCATTTCGTCGCGCTCAACGGCAACAAGAAATCGGTGACCATCAATCTGAAGGACGAAAGGGAAAGGGCCTGGCTGGAAGACACTTGTGCCGGAGCTGATGCGGTGATCCAGAACATGCGTCCGGGCAAGGTGGCCCAGCACGGTCTCGACGGTGTTTCGCTGGTCGCCCGCAGTCCGGCACTGGTTTACTGCAACCTCGGTGCCTTTGGCGCTGTCGGTCCGAACAAGGACAAGCCAGGCTACGACCCTCTCATGCAGGCAAGCGCCGGCATCATGGCTTTGACCGGCGAACCCGACCGTCCGCCGGTCCGTGTCGGTGTGTCGATCATCGACATGGGTACGGGTCTGTGGTGTGCCATCGGCATTCTGTCGGCGCTCTATCAGAGAAAGGAAACAGGCCGGGGCTGCATCATCGATGCCTCGCTTTACGAAACCGCCGTCGCCTGGACTGCGAATCAGTCGATGATGGTCCAGGCTGACGGGAACAATCCGCCCAAGGAAGGATCGGGTGCGCGTGGCATGGCGCCCTATCAGGCCTACCGTTGTGCAGATGGCTGGCTTGTGGTCAGCGCGCCCAACGACCGGCTGTTCGAACGCCTTTCCAAGGCGCTGGGCCACCCGGAGTGGCCCTACGACGAACACTTCGCCAGCAACCAGAAACGCTATGCCAATCTCGTTAATCTCAATGGTCTGCTTGTGCCAATCTTTGAGGCGAAATCGCGCGATCACTGGATGGCGCTTCTGGACGAAGCCGGGGTGCCTTCAGCTCCGGTGCGCGAGATCGATGAGATGCTGGTTGATCCCCAGACCCAGGCACTCGGTATCCTTCAGGAAATGGCCGGTGGCGGTATCAACCTGATGGGCCTGCCGCTCAGCTTTGACGGGAAGCGTCCACCACAGCGCAGCGGGCCGCCCGCACTGGGCCAGCACAACGACCTGAAGGTGACATCGTGAGAACCGACTTCGAAACCCTCCTGGTCGAACAGATCGACGACCACGTCCTGTTGGTCATGCTGAACCGTCGCGAGGTACGCAACACGACCAACACGAAGATGGGCGAAGAACGGCTGGAGCTTTTCAGCGGGCTCTATGTCGATCAGGAGGACATTCGCTGCGTCGTACTGACCGGCTCGGGCGACAAGGCGTTCAGTGCCGGCGGCGATCTTAAGGAACGCTAGGGCATGACCGATGTCCAGTGGCGTCGCCAACACGCCATCTTCGAGCAGGGTGCGATGGCGCTGCGTCAGTGCCCGGTTCCGGTGATCGCGGCGGTCAACGGCGCGGCCTTCGGCGGAGGCTGTGAGACAATTCTCTCCCGTGATTTTGTCTACGCCATACCTGCAGCGCGACTGGCGTTGACTGAGGTCCGCATCGGCATCCTCCCAGGCACTACGGGGACTCAACAGTTGCCGCTTGCGGTGGGCGAGCGTCGGGCCAAGGAAATCCTGATGACCGGGCGTCCCTTCACGGCTGAGGAAGCCTGCGGCTGTGGCCTCAACAACAAGCTTTGTGAACCCGACAAGCTGATTGATGAGGCGTTGGCGACGGCGCGCGAGATCGCCGAGAACACGCCGCTCGCGGTGCAGCGGATCAAGCGCTCGGCCAGCATCGCCATTCGGCGGTTTCAAACAGAGCGGGATTGGGCGGGAGAGCGGTATCCACGCGTTGGATGAGTTCATGGAAACCAAATGTGTCTGGTTCAACACCGGCGAGACGGTGCCCAACACGTTCGACCTGCGGTGATCGGAAGTGTCAGTCGACCACCCGGCTGACGCAGAGCTTGTCGATGTCGCCATCGTAGCTGGGGCCCGCGCCAAACAGGGCGTCGCCGATGCTCGCAACAACACCATCCTCCGGTTCGACAACGGGATCCAAAAGGCTGCCGTCGACGACAATGGCGGGCAACAGTCTCAGGAAGGTTCCGCTCAACGACTCGGGAACGATGTTGGTATCGATGCTCAGGTTGTCGAGATCAAGGGCACCGTTAATCACCAGAACGACATCCTGAAAGACAATCCTGGAGTCTTCGATCTCACCCTGACCACTGTTGAGGTCGACAGCGATCCTCGTGCACTTGATGGGCGTTTGACTCGCCGAACCGAACAGCGCTGAAAAGAGATCCTCGTTGAGGAAGTCGATCATGTTTGACCTGATCCATCCCTCGCCACGCTCCAGAACCAGGGTGCCGTCGAGAGATGCCAACAGGCCTCTGGCATCGCCACCCTGTCCTTTGATCCGCGTTTCGAGTTCCAGCTCGCCTTCGGCGGCATCGGCAATTCCGGCAAAGCGATAGACGGCATCCGAATCGATCTCGTCGATGTCGAGTGACGCCTGCACATAGGTATCGTCTCCGACCGGTTCGAGCAGGATGGCACCGGAGACCAACCCACCGAAGACCCTTGCCGTCATGTCGTCGATAATCAGGAAGCCTTTCCGGGTCGCAATGTGGGTTGTCACGGTGCTCATTTCGGTGCCGTCCCAGCGGATTGCCTCGGCCTTTAGCTGAATGTCGATTTCGGCATCGGGCACAGTCCACGGCGGAATGCGTGTCGCCAGAATGGCTTCGATGTCGAGCTCGGGTTCCGTCCCGATCTCCTCTTCCTCCGATTTGGAAATGACATCGTCCAGCGACAGGAGATTGGAGACGAAGTCGGCGTCGACCGTTCGGGGGGTATCCACAAGACCGACGATGAGACTTCCCGAAACGTCCGAATTGGCGACACGAGCCTCCGTCAGGTCGAAGGTCACCTTGTCGGGAAAAACCTGAACCGTCCCAGTCGTCGTCAGTGGCAGTGGATACGGCAGTTCAATGTCGAGCTCACCCAGTGCAACTCGAAGGTCATCGGATGTCATGTGCATGGTGACAGGCTGGGCATAAATCTCCAGGGACGCCGTGACCTCTCGCGACACACTGAAGTTCAGATCGAGCAGGTCGCTGCTTGCATACAGCGTCCAGGGCGAGGGCACGCTGATCAGTTCGAGCAGGCTGACGAACTCAAGCTCCAGGCGGATCGGGATGCCCGCCAGAACGATGTGCTCTGTCCCATGGGCGGCCTGGCCGGGATCGACGTCGAGCCGTAGCGATACAAACTCAAGAGCGGTTGCTCCGCTGCCCAGTTGCAGGGAACCTTCGTCGGCTTGGAACGCTACATCGGCCGAATCAGCCATCTCGCGCAAGGTGTGCCCCTCGGTGCGGGCAGACAGAGACATGTGCCCGATGGTGCCGGTCATCAGCCCCTGCATACCGAAGTCATTGCCGATGTTGGCGGGATCGACATTGTCCATGGCCATGTCGAGGGTCATCACCGGCGGCGACTGGCTGCTGTCGAGACTCATCGAAATCTGCGCCGGTGTCCGGAACAGGCTTCCCGTAGCATTGGTGAGGCTCAGGACGTTGTCGGCAATCACGAGGTTGCCCACGAGATTGCTGAGTTTGGTCGACTTTCCCTTCAGGCGACGAATGTCGACGGCGATATCCATTTCGAAGCCGTCGAACTCCCCCATCCTCAGGATGGTCTCGTCCAGATCGCTCTTACCGCCTTGCGGCTTGATCTGGATGTTCTCGGATTCAAGGTCACCGGTGATGCGTACGAGGTCATCAATGAGTGCGATCTCAAGGCGGCCGGAAGCCTGGCTTGGACCGATCTCCAGTTCGACCCAGTCAATGCTGGCGCCGTTTTCGGTCTGCTTGATGTGGAGGTAAGCGTCCGCGGTACCCTGCAGGGGCAGATCGATCGCGAGAAACTCCGCGATGTGCTGAATGTCGCCGGCAGCAACGGTGCTCTCGACAAGCAGGCCCGCCAGGTTGACGGGATCCAGAAGCACGCCCGCAAACTGAAGACCACGCTCTTCGCGGCCGAAATGGGCTTCAATCGGCCAGGGGTCGGTTCCTGCCACCAGATCACGCAGTGATCCACTGGTAAAGGAAAGAGCCGCGAACTCATCATCCAGTGTGCCACTTGCCGAAATCGTGACGCTCCGCCCGGCTCCTGCAAATGCCGTGAAGTCTTGGAGATCCAGCTCGATTGTGCTTCCGTCTTTATAGGTGTTGGTCACCAGAAGGCTCTGCGCGGATAGGTCGAATTCCAGCGATGCCATTAGGTCACGCAAGACATATCCCGTTGCCTGCACGTCGAGCTTGAGATTCGAGGCGGTTCCCTCAAGGGAGAGGTCCGGGCGGACGTCTTTGAGGACTGTTGTCAGCGGAACCGTGTCACCTTCGAGTTGGAAATCGACGACTCCGGTCTCAATTTCGGCGAGAAGATGGGCGCGCAGCGGTTCACCGTCGACCAGAGCCGAGATCGGGGACAGCGTCAGCTCTCCGTCAGCGAGACGGACCGGAAGGTTAATGCCATGCAGTGCGATCGGCCCCAGGCGATGACGTTCCAGGGAGATGTCGAGGTCGAGCGCAATCGTCTCGAGCAAATGGAAAGGCACCGTTGTGTCGAGCAGGTCGGCCAGATCGATCTCGTTGCTGGCGGAACTCTGGCCCTTCGACAGTTCACTCAGGGCAAGCTCGCCTGTCAGAACCTGCGATTTAGAACTCAGGTCGAAGGTCAGGGCACCCGTCGCATCGAGATCTCCCAAGGCGACCACAATGTCGGTCGCGTCGAGAACGTCGTTTGCGAACTGGACTGTGGTCGCAAGCTCGAACGCCTCGTGAAGTCCGGCATCAACGCCGGCCAGAGTGAGCAGGTCTTCGAGGTCGTCGCCTTTTGCCTCAACCCTGGCGTTGAGCGCGGGAGCGACAAAAGCGCCTGTGGCCGAACCGTCGACTGTGATCTCTCCTGCATCGCCGTTGACCTTGAAATCGAAGGCAAACGGCTTGCCCTCGGTCAACGCTTCGGCCGATGCGCCATCCAGAGAGAAAGCGAACTCGGTACCGTCCAAAACAACACGTCCATGCGCCGTGATATCGGTCTCGGGATCGGCCTCAGCCATCAGATTCGGGATCAGGAGCGTAAGTTCGGCTCCTTTGGCATCAATCAGGATGAAGGTGACGTTGTTGAGGGCAAACGAGACGCCACGGGCCAGCATCGTGGCCCAGCCAGGGACTGCTTCGCCGGGCTCGTCCGATTTTGTGCTGGCACGTGTCGCCAGATCCTGAGGTCGTAGTCGTGCATCCGACACGACCACACGCGTCAGGTCGATCTCGCCCCGGAGCAGCGGTGCAAAGCGGACGCCAACATCCAGAACTCCGATGCTGATGGCCGGCTCTGTGGTGGCGTCAGGTGATGCCACCGTGATTCCCGAGGCCTGTAGGGTCGGTCCACCGTTCCAGCCAAGCGCCATGTCACCGGAAATGCTGACGTGTCGGTCGAGTGTTGTGCTCAGCACGCCCGCGAGAGGGTCACGAAGGAGCTGTGCTCCCAGTGTTAGGAGTCCGACAAGTCCGACAACAACCGCAAGAATGGCAAGCAGAGCGATACGCCGGCGACGCCGCGGCCGCCGGCACGTTTCCTCGGGGACAGTTTGGGACTCCATGGAGCGACGAAAGACCATGTGTGAACTGGGCGCAAGCTAACACGCCGTAAACGGTAATGATGAGGCTATATCCACTAAAATTATTGCGCTGAAATTTTAACTCTGCCACGTTCTGCGCGTTCAGAAGCAAGGGCTCGACATGGGGAAAAACGATGACATCGGCGTCGAAAGGGATGGTTTTGTGGCGCTGATCGAGATTCGCCGGCCTCCCCACAATTTCTTCGACATTGAGCTACTGACAGCGATTGCCGATGTCCTTGAAGAGCTGGCCGTCGACGACACCTGTCGCGCTGTGGTTCTGGCATCAGAAGGCAAGGCCTTTTGTGCCGGCGCACGATTGGGCAGCGGCAAGACCTCAAGTGCAGGAGACGTTTATGATCAGGCGCGCCGCATGTTCCGCTTCACCAAGCCGGTCGTCTGTGCGGTGCAGGGCGCGGCAATTGGTGGTGGATTGGGTCTCGCCATGGTCGGTGATTTTCGCGTGGCGGCTCCCGAAGCCCGGTTCAGCGCCAACTTTACCGCTCTGGGATTCCACCCGGGTTTCGGGCTGACGGCGACTCTGCCGCGTGCGATCGGTAAACAGAACGCCGCTTTGATGTTTCTGACGAGCCGCCGCATTAAGGGAGACAAGGCACACGCCATGGGCCTGGCTGACATGCTGGTCCCGTTCGATGAGGTGAGGGCGGGCTCCATGGCTCTTGCGGCAGAGCTGGCAGCTCAGGCGCCACTGGCCGTTGAGGAAACCCGCGCGACCCTGCGCCAGGGACTCTACGAAACCGTCGATGCAGCCCTGAAGCGCGAACTTGAGGTGCAGCTGCGGCTGCGTGTCACCGAGGACTTTGCCGAGGGTGTGGCTGCGATGACCGAGCGGCGACCGCCCGAATTCAAGGGACGGTAGCGGCTATGCGTGAGGAGAGTGCAGCGATCGGCGACATGGCGGCTCGGCTCTTTGCCGATCTGGCCGATCCTCAGGAGATTGTCGCGGGCAAGGAAGGTTGGCTTGAAACGCTGTGGACGGCCATCGAGGACGCGGCACTTGATCGTGCCTGGGTGGCCGAAGAGCAGGGTGGTGCCGGGCTCGATGCAGTGCACTGTGGTGCGATTGCAGCGGCGTCCGGTGGTGCCGCCCTGGCCGCACCCCTGATTGAGACGATGGTGGCGCGACATTGGGCGTCGCGCGCCGGTCTGGATCTGCCAGATGGCCCCGTAGGGCTGGCGCCGTCGCGTTTGGGGGATGTGGCGCGTCTGGCTGATGACGGCACGCTGATCGGGACTCTTCGGGACGTGCCCTGGAGCAAGGGGCCATTGCTGGTCGCAGCAGAACAAGGCGACGGCAGCACGACCCTTTGTGTCGTGACGCCAGAAGATTGCCGGATCAGGGAGCAGCCCAATCTGTCGGATGATCCTCGGGTGGCCGTTGCGCTTGATGGCGTCACGCCACGATCGTCCGCGCCCACCAATGCGTCACGGCTCGACGTTCTGGCCACTGCTGCGGTGCTCAGGGCGGCCCAGGTCGGCGGCGCTCTCCGTTGGGCGACCGATGCCGTGGTTGACTACGCCGGGAAACGGCAGGCATTCGGGCGCACGATCTCGCGCTTCCAGGCCGTGCAACATCTGGCGGCGCGCTTGGCAGGCGAGGTCTGTGCCGTCGAGGTTGCTGCGCGGGTTGCTTTGCAGGCCATTGACCGGGGCGAAGGCATCATGGAAGCGGCCTGTGCGAAGGTGCGGGCCGATGAGGCCGCCGAACAGGGCGCTCAGATCGCACACCAGGTGTTCGGCGCCATCGGGTTCACCCGCGAGCATGTGCTGCATCGCTACACAACGCGGCTGGGCTCCTGGCGTGACGACTATGGCGCAGGACCGGAATGGGCCATCCTTCTGGGGCACGCGGCAGCAGCTAACGGCGGTGCAGGATACTGGAACTCCTTGGCCGGCCCTGACCGGTTGGAGTTGGAGGCCGGGCGATGAAGCTTAGGTTCGACCCCAGGCCCGAAAGCGAGGCAGCCACCGCCTTGCGCGCGGAGGTTCGGGATTTCCTGGCCGTGGAACTGGGCGCTCTGCAGGGAAAAGCCCCGGATCCCAAGGCGAAGCTTGATCGGGAGTTCAGCGAGAAGGTTGGTGCAAAGGGCTGGATCGGCCTGACCTGGCCCACCGAGGTCGGCGGCCATGGGCGCAGCTATGGCGAGCGCTATGCTCTCACCGAGGAGATGATCGCCGCCCAGGCACCGATCCGCTATCACTTCGTTGCGGACCGGCAGAGCGGGCCGGTCCTGATCCGCTATGCGCAGCCCCATGTCCGGGACAAGGTCATCCCCGAGATCATGGCCGGGCGTTTGTGTTTCTGCATCGGCATGAGCGAACCCGACTCCGGTTCCGATCTTTTTGCCGCGCGCGCGAAGGCGGAGAAGGTGGAGTGCGGCTGGCGGCTCAATGGCCGCAAACTCTGGACATCAACCGCCCATTTCGCCGACTACATGATCGGCATTTTCCGAACCTCGCCGCCGGCCGAGGACAATCGGCGCTTCGGTCTCACACAGTTCCTGGTCGACATGCGGAGCTCGGGGATCGAAGTTCGGCCGATCCTCTACCCTTCAGGCGCTCACGAGTTCAACGAGGTCCTGTTTGAGGATGTCTTTGTTACCGATGACCATCTTCTTGGTGAACCCGGCGCCGCCTGGAAACAGGCGACCAGCGAGCTGGCCTTTGAACGCTCCGGGCCTGAACGCTTCATGGATACGTACCCGCTACTGCCCGCGCTGATCGATCTGATGGGCGCGGAACCCGACAACCACAGCGCCGAGGGGCTGGGCCGCATGACAGCCCGTCTCCATACCTACCGGCACATGGCGATGGCCGTTGCAGGCGGTATGGACCGGGGCATGGAGCCTGTGGCCGAGGCGTCGGTGGTCAAGGCAGGGGGCACCGGCTGGGAACGGGATATGGTGGCCGAGATGCGGCGTCTCGCGCGCCTGATCGACAGCGACGATGTGCAGCGTGACAGCTTTGAAGAGATCTACGAACGGATTGCCGCGATTGCACCGAAGCTCACGATCCAGGGTGGCACGATCGAAATTCTTCTGGGAATCGTGGCCCGCGATCTCGGGTTGCGCTGAGCCATGCCCGATCTCGGCAAGCTGCTCAATCCCGCCTCGCTGGTGGTGATCGGGGGCCAGCGAAGATACCAAGACGATCCGTGGTCACACCTGTGAGATCCTGCTGCACTATCGTTGGGCAGGCCGTGTTTTCTTTGTGAGCCGTTCGTCCGAAGCCGTCTTTGGCCGCCCGACATACAAACAGGTCGATGACCTGCCCGAGATTCCCGACCTGGCGCTGCTGCTGACTCCCGCTGCCGGAACTGTTGACGCGCTGCGCGCCTGTGACGCCTATAATAGCGGCTGGCTGGCGTCCCATTGGGACCTTGGGACCATTCATTTTCACCGCCAGGTCACCGACGCCATTCTGAAACGTGGCCACTTTGTTTGACCTGAAGCCCCCGCTCAGAAATCCAGCACAATCGGCGCCGCCGTCCATATGAAGCGTGCTTCCTCGGTCTCGGATGCGTTATGGATTTCGTGGTGAGGTATGTCCGGGGTCACCGCGACCTGCAAATGGTCGCCGACATCCAGGATGTGTGTTTCACCCCAATGATGGACGCTCAGCCGGCCGGCAAGGATGTAGATGCCGACCTCGTATTTCTTTTTGATGGTGTAGGCCCCCCAACCGCCACCCGGTGCAAAGCGCGTGTGGGCCGACATCAGGTTGCCGCTCAGATTGGGAGACAGCAGATCGTCGACGAACCCTTCGCCGCTGACGGCATCGTTGTAGCGAAGCCGACGCCGGTTGTCGGCGCGCACGATCTGGGCGGCAACACCGTGCTGCGCATCCTTCGCTTCTCGAGGTGAGAACCAGCTAAACGGGACCCCGAGCGTTTTGCCAAGGTCATCGAGTGTGGAGAGGGAAGGTCGGGCCTGCCCGCGCTCGATCTGACTGAGAAATCCCGCCGTCTTGCCGATCTCGGCGGCAAGTCCCTGCAAGGTCATACCCCGAGCTTTGCGCAACTCGCGAAGTTGGGTGCCAAGGTCATGGTCCGTGGTGTCGGTACGCCGTATGACTGTTCGAGGCATGGTTGAACTCGACTCTCAGGGATAGGGAAGTGAGACACCGCACCCGCGTTCGCGGGCGCTGGCGATCAGCGCCTGGGCCAAGGTGATGTCACAGACACCCAGGCCCCGGGTCCAGCAAAGCAGACTTTCATTGTTTGCGGCGCGGGCCGGTACGTCGCCGGACACCATGGAACCGAACCACGCGTCGACATGATCCTTGCTGAAACGACCGTCAGCGATGAAGGGCCCGAGAGGGCCTGACGTCCCTTCGGCCCAACGGTCCATGGTCACCCGGTCCACAGTGTCGAGGATATGGTCGTCAAAAGAACTCCACGGCCCATAGGAGATAACCATTACTCCGGCCTTCAACCGATCTGATGGCAGGAGCGGTCCATGTTTTGACAGGCCGGGCCCGTCGATCACGATGTCGGCGCCGTCGATGCAATCTCGCACCTTCTTGAAGGCTGTGACTGTCGTCTGACTGCTCGATAGCGCGGTGGCTGTGGCGTCGCGTGATGGCTGCGAGGCTGAGGTTGCGCGAACCTCGGAGATGTCGAGAGCGTCGCGCACCATGCGTGCGGCCAGTGGTGCAATGCCACACCCCCCGATACAGGCCAGGACCGAGGCATCGGGCGGCGCTAGTGTGATCGCGGCCAGAGCAGTCATGGCCGCTGTTCGTGTGGTGGTGATGAACGAACCTGCCAGAATGGCCAGCGGCATCCTCATGTTGCCGTCGTAAAGCAACATCACGCCGGTGTCAGGCGCCAAGTCCTGGGCGCGGTTGTTTGGGAAGGATCCGATCGACTTCACGCTTATCAATCCGGCATCGATCAGTGCGCCACGGATCGCGAAGAGGCCGCCTGTTGAATCGGGCAGCTGCATGCCCAGAGTGGGCTGAGCGATGGCGTTTCCGGCCGCGTGCGCCATCACGCCTTCGCGCGCGGCGGCCATGACCGAGGCATCATCCGGACAGCGCGACTCCAAGTCTGCATGGGAGAGATAGAGGAGGTCGGTGGATGAAGCCATGATTTGGCACTTGAGATAATACTAAAATTTTGATCATGATATTCAGATGTTGAGGCAACCGCAAAGACTGGTGCGCCTGTCGTCAGGACAAGGGTGGTCAGAACCACGATGTTGTAGAGGCGATACACGAATGGCTCCGCAGCGTCAGCCTGGAGTGCATGGATTTGTATCATGTTCTACTCGGAGGTATCGTGATCCAACGCATACGCAGCCGTAATCGCTGATGGGGTAAGGAGTCAGGATGGACTACAAATGGCTCTTGCTTGCGCTGGAGGGGCGGCTGAACAGGCAGCCCTACTGGATGACGCTGCTGGCGATGATGGTGATATCCATTGTTGCGGCAATTCTAGACGCCATCATCGGTACATCCGGCACAGGTGGTGCGGGAGCCATCAGCCTGATTGTGGCCGTTGCCATGATCTGGCCCGGAATCGCCCTTGCCGTGAAACGACTTCACGACCGAGGGCGGCCCGGTTGGTTCTACCTGTTCCTGTTCGTGCCGATTCTGAACATCTGGATTCTGATCGAAATTTGTTTCCTCCGCGGTACGCACGGCGACAACGCGTACGGGCCCGATCCGCTCGGCGGTGCGTAAGGCATCCGTTCCTTGGCACTTTGCCTAGGGATGACCGCTCGCATAGGTGACATGCCCGCCTGACCTCCGGTCATCTGCATGGTATATGCGGCTTTCACGATCGGGAGCCCAGGCGTGAGACACTTATCTGTTGCGATGATGGCCATGGTGGCTGTCGTGTCGCTGTTTGGCGATGCCTCGGCCGAAGACATCACGCACTGCTCGGTCGGTGGCGAGGCCTGGCGCGCGGGCGATGTGCAGACCGCCATCGACAACTTCACCATCTGCATTGATCAGGGGGATCTGACTCCGGCGACCTTGTCCACGGCCCTGTCCAGTCGCGGAAACATTCTGGTGGCGATCGGAGCTCCCAACCATGCGCTGGAAGATCTGGAAAGGGCGCTGGAACTCGATCCGACCAATGTGTTCGCACTTTACGGCCGCGGCAGTGCTCGGTTCGATCTGGGAGACCTCGCAGGCGCGTTGAGCGATTACACCATGGCGATCGACTTTCAGCCCGATCTCCTGCCGCTGGTGTTTGCGCGGGCCAACACCTTCTCTGCCCTCGGACGACACACCGAGGCCATCGCTGACTACGATCGTGTCGTGGCAGGCCAACCAGGCGATCCTGTTGTCCTGACCAACCGGGGCTGGTCCTAAACCCTGCTCGGCAACTATCAAGCGGCGTTGGCTGACTTCGACGCAGCGTTGGTGTTTGATCCCAGCCATACACTCGCAATCCTCAATCGGGCCTTGACGTTGTCTCTGATGGGCCAGCCGGAGTTGGGCCTAATCGATGCGGATCGCGCCGTCTCTATGACGCCCGATGGGGCGGCGGCTCAGGCCACTCGGGCCCAGATTCTTGCTGTTCTTGGCCGATCTTCTGAAGCGGTCGCAGGATTCGAAACAGCGATCACCCTGGGCGGGGACGAACTGGTGAATGCTTACCAGCGGCGCCTGATAGCCCTGGGCTACGACGCGGGTCTCGTCGACGGAGACTATGGCGGTCGCACCAAGGTTGCTCTCGAGGCCTGTGTCGCGGATGCCTGCAATCTTCTCCAGGACCCGTGAACGTCAGACTGGTTCGGCGTGGCTCGGGTGGGCTGGCGCTTCTCTGTTTCCTGATCATCGTTGTGGCGTCGTTTCGCCCGATCGACCTCGCGGTCTCGGTCAATCACGGCGACAAGGTCGGCCATCTCCTCGCTTATGCCGCGCTGGCTTTCTTCTGGTCATTGGCCGGTACGCAGGGGCTGCGGCGACTGATCGTCATCTTCATCGTCTGCGCCCTTCTCGGTAGCCTCATCGAGGTGATCCAGCCTTCGTTTGACCGATTTGGCGGCATCGCAGACGCGGTCGCCGATCTTCTCGGCGCAGGGCTCGGTGTGCTCCTCAGCGTCGTTGGTGGAACCGTCATGTCGCGCCAGCAGTCAACCTGATGGCGCGTCTGTAGACCTCGTCATCCACACCTCGCGATACCGTCCAGTTGCTGTTAACGCGGGGATGGCCTAGGCCGGAGTCTGGAAGCATCGGCAATCAGGAGAACCCATGAACCCGTCCCTCGACGACCACGTGGCCGCCTTTTGCCTGGATATCGTGCGCGATGCAGCCGCCGGCTGGGAACACGAACGCCGTTACCCCGTGGAGGCCATGGCGGCTGCGGGTGAGTCTGGTTTGACCGGCCTGATGGTTCCGATCGAGCAGGGTGGTCGGGGCCTGGGGCTGCTGCCCACCTGCGGTGTGGTCGAGGCAATCGCTGCCGAAGACATGGGATTCGCCTTTGCCCTGAAGGTTCATGCCAACTTTACCGGAAGCATCGCGACGGCCGGAACCGATGCGCAGCGTGAGCAATATCTCGACGATCTGCTGTCAGGTCGTCTGATCGGCGCGTTCCTGCTCACCGAGCCTGGCGTCGGCAGCGACGCCACGGCCGTTGCCACATCGGTTCGGCGGGATGGGTCGGATTGGATCATAGACGGTGAAAAGGCATGGATCACCAATGGCGAGGCTGCCGGTTTGCTCAAGGTCTTCGCCCAGACCGATCCGTCCCGGGGTTGGCGCGGCATCGCGGCGTTCCTCGTCGAGACGGACACTGAAGGTGTTGAACGCCTTCCGGGCTACCACATGCTCGGCGGTCATTCGTCCGGAGCTGCGGGGATCCGCTTCAACGGGGTGAGGGTTCCCGAATCTGCACTGATCCATCCGCCCGAAGAGGCGTTCAAGGGCGCGATGAAGGGCATCAACATCGCTCGCGCCGGCGTGGCCGCGATGAGCTGCGGCATGATGCGTTCCTCCCTCGAACATGCCGCAGCATCCGTGCTGAAGCGTGAAGCTTTCGGCGGCACGATCGGCGACCTCCAGGGGGTGCAGTGGATGCTGGCCGATGCGGCGACCGATCTTGAGGCGTCGCGTCTGCTGATGCGGGAGGCTGCGGAGCTCTTCGACCGTGGTGACGACGCCATGATCGCCTGCGCCCATGCCAAGAAGTTCGCCACTCGTGCTGCCACGAAGGCGATCAGCGACTGCATGCAGGTGATGGGTGCCCGCGGTTTCCGCATCGACGACGGTCATCCCGTTGCACGCCATCTTGCCGGGGCTCGCATGGCGCAATGGCTTGACGGTGCGACGGAAATCCAGAACGTCGTGATTGCCCGCGACCTCCTCAAACGGGCCGGCGGTGGCTGAACGGCGGTCCGGCTGGCGCCTGGGCACGGTGGCCGAGGTCGCCGAGGAATGGCTCGTGGCTGATCGGCTTGCCCGCGCAGCATCGCTGGGCGCGGCCTATCAGGATTGCCTCGACAGTGTTGTGGAGGCCGACGGACGCGCCGCCGTGCAGGCGGGCAAGGCCTGGCCCCATGACCAGCGGATCGTGCTGCACCAGGAACTTCTGAAGCCGGGCAGGGAAGAGGATAGGGACTCCACCTTCCTGCACGAATGCGCCCATATACTGGCTGACCGCCACTACGGCAAACCCTGCCGCCACGGTCCTCTGTGGCGCGCCACGATCGTCATGCTGGGTGAACTCCCGACGACCCACCACGAGATTCCCTATCTGTCCCGCAAGGCGCATGCCTCCTACATCTGGACCTGTGTGGCCTGTGGCGAGGAATATCCCTTTGTCAGGAAACCGCGCCGCCGCATCCGCGACTGCTACTGCCGTCACTGCGGACCGGATCGTGGTGTGTTGAAACAGACGGTGCCGGCATAGGCTGTTTTAACCGTCGTTGGCGATGGGCGGCTGGTTGTCGAGTGATGTGACGGAGACTTCCACCGTCATGCCCGCAAAATCACGGGCGCCGCCGTCGAACGTACCGCGAAGCGGAACAGCCTGTTCGTTGTTCGCCGATGGGAAGAATGCGCGAACCCTCGCAGGGTTGCGGCTCGTGGTGCGAAGCGTTTGGTATTGTGCGCTGAGGTCCAGTTTTGAACTTGATGGAACGCGCTCCTGTCACAACCTGCACAGCCAATGTTATGATCTGATACGCCGTGTCTCGGACGGAAGAGTTGCATGGACTCAGTCGAAACCGTTGTTGTTGGTGCTGGCGTTGTGGGCTTGGCGATTGCCCGCGCGTTGGCGTTGTCGGGTCGGGAGGTCCTGATCCTCGAGGCCAAGGACGCTTTCGGCTCCGAAACGTCATCGCGCAACAGTGAGGTCATCCACGCCGGAATCTACTACCCCACGGGTAGTCTGAAGGCGCGCATGTGTGTCGCGGGGAAGTGGGCGCTCTACGACTACTGTCGTAGCCACAAGGTCGCGTTCGAGAACTACGGCAAGCTCATCGTGGCCACCCAGGACGACGAGATGCCGATCCTTGAGGGTTTGAAGGTCAAGGCGTCAGAGAACGGTGTCACCGATTTGGTCTGGCTCGACGCTGCCGAGGTCGCAGCGCGAGAGCCTGAACTCAACGCGGTCGGTGCCCTGCTGTCACCATCCACCGGTGTCGTCGACAGCCATGGCCTTATGCTTTCCTACCTGGGCGATGCCGAAGCAGAAGGTGCCATGCTGGCGCTGTGTGCCCCGGTCGAGGCAGGCGAAGTCCGCAACAGGGGAACGGCGCTTCACGTCGGGGGCGATGCACCGATGACCTTGCTGGCCAAGGAGGTCGTCAATGCCGCCGGACTTGGTGCGCCCTGGCTGGGAAAGGCCATCACAGGGTTGGATCAGGATCGTGTGCCTGAGCGTTTCATGGCCAAGGGCAACTACTACACGCTCGGGCGGCCGTCTCCGTTCTCAAGTCTGATCTATCCCGTTCCGATGAAGGCCGGACTCGGCGTCCACGTGACCCTCGATCTTGGTGGACAGTGCCGCTTCGGTCCGGACGTAGAGTGGGTCGATGATGTCGACTACAGCGTCGATCCTGCCCGTGCCGATGTTTTCTATGATGCTGTGCGCCGCTACTGGCCGGACCTGCGCGACGGTGACCTCCAACCCGGCTACAGCGGTATCAGGCCGAAACTGCAGCGTCCAGGCGGCGCCGCGACGGATTTCATGATCGAAGGGCCGAGCGATCATGGCGTGCCCGGGATGGTGAATCTCTTCGGAATCGAGTCCCCGGGGCTCACGTCATCGCTGGCGATTGCCGGCCATGTCGCAGGACTTCTCGGATCGCGCTAGACCATCAGGCGTGCGGTCTTGCGCGTGGCAGCTGCCAGTTCGGCCGGTCCGATCCAGCCGACCACACTGTCAGCTGTCTGGCTTCCGCCGTCGGTGACCAGAGCGACTGCCGCTTCAACGCGTTCCATCGCGTCCATGACATCAATCAGCACGGCCTGCTTTTCCACGACAACGAAGTTGACGGGGCACGATCCGCCGCAGCCAGGCCGTCGATCCGGCCGTCGGATGTGATCGGGCGATAGCGGGCGTTCGACAGGTCGCCCTCGGCCATCACATCGCTGGCGCGGCGCGCATGATCCATGGCGGTCTGCAGGCCTTCCGGCACCACATGTCCGCGACGCAACTGCTTGATCGTGTAGATGCTGTTGCCCACGGCAACCTTGCGCGTTGTCCATGATGTGGTCGCGGCAATCAGGACCAGCAGGATCGTGTTGTAGTCGCGTGTCATCTCGTAGGCTATCGCGATGGCCGTCAACAGAGCTCCGGTCGTGCCGCTGATCGAGGCCGCCATGCCGGCGATGGCGAAGGCCGCAATGGTGATCCCGAGATCGCCGAACAGCCAGAAGCATAGATGACCGAAGGTCGCACCCAGTGCTGCACCCATGAAGAGCGAGGGCGAGAACACGCCACCCGAGGCACCGGATCCCAGGGTCAGGCAGGTCGCCAGCAGTTTCAGGGCGAACAGCACCAGCAGGAACCAGGGGTTGGCCAAAATGCCTTCCAGGATCTCGGTGATCGTCGCGTAGCCGACACCGGCCACGTCGTAATGCCCGGCGATCTGCTGCACGCCGTAGACCAGCAGACCCAGTCCCAGCATACCGAGCATGTGCTGGACGATGTAGCCGCCGGACAGGGCCTAGAAGCCGTCCTCAGTCTTGTCCAGAAGTTTGATGAATAGACTTGCCGCCAGCCCGATGACGATCCCCAGCCGGACCATCAGTAGAAGCGCCCATGGCGCGCTGGCATGAAGGTGTTCAAGGCGCAGGGCCGGAATATTGAAGACAGGAGCAAGGCCGGCCGTCAGGCGTGTGATCTAGGCGCCCGCCACATAGGCGATCGCCACAGGCAGCAGAGTGCGCGCATTGACAGCCAGCAGCATCAGTTCGATCGCAAACACCAGCCCGCCAAGCGGCGCGTTGAATGCCGCCACGATGCCGGCACCGGCACCGGCCACCACCAGGGTCAGGCGCTGGCCCACGGGGAGGCGTGTGATCTGGGCCAGATTGGAGCCCATGGCCGTACCGCGATCTGGATGATCGGTCCCTCGCGTCCCGCTGATCCGCCCGATCCGATAGACAGTGCCACGGCCAGGGCCTTCACGACCACGACCTGCGGGCGGATCACACCGTCCCGATAGTGGATGGCGTCCATGACCTCGGGCACGCCATGTCCCTTGGCCTCCGGCGCGAAGGTGTTGACCATCCAGGCCACAACCGCGGCCACGATGATGATGCCTGGCCCCAGGGACTCGGCGCGATGAAGGCGGCGGGGTCGTAGTCGAACGAGAACTGCTCCAGGAACAGCACGTTCTGGAACAGCGCGATCAGCTTACGAAAGACCCAGGTGCCGAGCCCGGCGATCACGCCGACCACCAGGGCCGCAAGGCTGACAATCACGATGCTGCGCATGTACCGGTCCTTAATCCTGTGCCAAGAGGTGGACAATGCCCGATTGCCGTTCCATGTCTAGGCCGTTGCATAGATGAGGATGCCCCGGATGAGCTCTGTTGCCCTGTCGCTGGACGATGTTGCCGCCCTGACCCGCCGTGTTTTGCTGGCCTGTGGCACGTCGGAAGAAAACACAGGTTCTGTCGTGGATTCGGTCGTCGCGGCGGAAGCCGACGGTATCCACAGCCACGGTCTTGCCCGCCTTCCGACATACGCCGAGCACGTTCTGTGCGGCAAGATTGATGGCAGCGCGACCCCGGTGGTGACACGCTCGCGTGCCGGGGCGGTGATGGTTGATGCGGCCTGTGGTTTTGCGCATCCCGCCATCGATGCCGCCCTGCCGGTCGTGATCGATACGGCGAAGGAGGCTGGTGTGGCCGCCATGAGCGTTCGCAATTCCTACAATTGCGGCGTCGTCGGTTATCACGTTGAGCGTATCGCCCAGGCGGGCATGCTGGCCCTGGGCTTCGTGAACGGTCCCTCGGCCATTGCCCCCTGGGGCGGTAAGAAGGGTCTCTTCGGAACCAATCCGATCGCCATCGGCTGTCCGCGGGCTGACGGTCTTCCCCTCGTCATCGACCAGTCCTCCAGCGTGATCGCCAAGAGTGAAGTCATGGTCCATGCGCAGAAGGGCGAACCAATACCCGAAGGATGGGCTTTTGACGCTGACGGCAACCCCACGAACGATGCCGCTGAAGGGCTCAAGGGCACCATGGCGCCGACTGGCGGCCGTAAGGGTGCCAACCTTGCGCTGATAATCGAGCTGATGGCCGCGGGCCTCTCAGGCGCTCATTTCGGTTTTCAGGCATCGAGCTTCGGCGGCAACGAGGGGGGTCCGCCACGCACAGGCCAGTGTTTCATTGCCTTCGACCCCTCGGCCTTTGGGAAGGGATTCGTGGCGCATGCCGGTGACATGTTCGAGGCCATCCTCGATCAGCCCGGCACCCGTCTGCCCGGTGACCGCCGAATCGCCTCGCGCGACAGAACGGCCTCTGATGGTGTCACGATCGCACAAGCGTTGCACGAGAAGCTGGAAGGTTACGCGGCGCGGTAGAACACGGTTACAGGAAGGCAAAGACCGTAATGGCCTGAAGGGGAACCCGGACGGGCTCGTCGCCGAATGTGGCGGCAATGGCCTGGGCTGCTGCTTCAACAACATTATCGACGGGCGCATTGCCGCGCTCCTGCAGATCGAGAATGGTGGGATTGCCACAGATCAATCCTTTTGCGACGTGCCGTGCCGAAGGCCGCTCGCTGACTGTGGAAATGACATGAATGTCCATGGCTTAGAATCCGGCATTGTGAAGCATCTCGCGGATGGGATCGATGGCGTGGAAACCGAACGGGACCGCGCGAAATCGTGATGGTTTACCGTCAAAGTACGGCGGTAGGACATCGAGGACGAGCTGGATAATCGGATTTCGTTCAATCGAGTCCCGGACGTTAAAGATGAACTGGCCGCCCGGCTTCAGCACACGCACAGCTTCGCTCAACCCTGCTGGCTTGTCCGGATAGAACATCAGGCCGGACTGGCAGACGACGGCATCGAATGTTTTGTCTGCGAATGGAAGGTTGAGCGCATCAGCCTGCTCGAACGAAACCTGTTCCAGATCACCTCGCCTGCTGCGCGCGACGTCGAGCATCGCCTCGTTCAGGTCTGTCGCGGTGATGGCGGTTGAGCCGGGCAGCGCCTCGCGGAGCCATTGTATCGAGATCCCTGTGCCTCAGGCTATCTCCAGGACCCGATCGTTCTCGGGAACCACAACCCGGATGGCCAGATCGGTTGCATAGAACTCGAACAGCAGTGGTCCTAGGTGTTCCTCGTAGACATCGGGAATTGTGCCTGTGAACTTCGCAGTGTTGTCACTCATGATGCTTCTCGACATGAGGGGGGTGTCAGAACGACGACATCGGTTCCTTCAGGAACTCGCGTTCTTCGGCCGAGGTCTCGCGGCCCAGAATATCGTTGCGGTGCGGAAAGCGGCCGAAGCGTTCGATGATCTCGTGATGGCGGTGTGAGGCCACCAGGCAATTGTCCCGCTCCGGCCCGTGGTAGTGCTCTTCGACGAAGCGGACGTGCCGTACTTGATCGGGAAGATTCTCGGTATGCTCGAACGGCAGGTCGGCGAACAGGCTCTGGACATGGCTGTAGTGCTGTTTGAAGCCGCGGGCGTCGATCAGCTCGGCCAGCGCGCGCGCCTTGGGGTCGGTCGCATACATGCGCGGGGTGCCGCGGAACATGTTCCGTGGAAGCTGGTCGAGCAGGATGACCAGCGCCACAGCACCATCCGGCGTGTCGGCCCAATGCTCGAATTCACCGGCAGCGGCGCGCTCGTGCAGGCTCAGGCAGGTATCGCGGCAGGCCTGGTCGAACCGGTCGGATTTGGTGAACCAGTCCTCGCGCATGGAGCCCCAGTCGGGATCGTCGGGACGGCCGAACCAGAAGGTGAGCACGGTATCGATATCGGACTGCATGGGCCTCAGGGGAAGTCGCAGCGTTCGGCGGTGACCATCGCGAAGTTTCGTGGCCCTTCGGTCACGACAAAGCGGTACTCGTCGGTGCCCAGAACCACCGCGTGGTTGATCGGCAGGTAGCCCTCGACCACTTCGGTTTCGCCGCCGATCGTCACGAAGCTCACGGCCACCGGTTCGGCTGGGTTGTACCAGGCGACAGGGTTGTTGTCGGCGTCGCGGTCCGCTTCGCCTTCACCCATCACTGTCAACCGGCTGTCAGCGAATCCGGCGGAGGTGTCAGTGCCGCCGTGCAGATGCGTTTTCACGATGATGCGCTTGCTCACCAGTTGCGGATCGCAGCGCCGTTCGTTGGCGACCAGTTCGACCACCTCGGCAAGCCGCTGCGGTTCAACGCCCTCGTTGAGGCGGCGTGTCAGCAGCTGCCACAGAATGGCGCTTTCTCCTTGGGGAACCTCTGTTTCGTAGCGCTCCCGCCAGGCTGCTGCCTCGCTCACCGCGGAACCAAGTGCGGCCCGCGCTTCACTCTCCGATTGCGCGGCCACGCGCATGGCGGAATCGAGCTCTGCGAACCTGTCTTCCAGCATCAGGATGCGGTATTCGGTGTTGCGCCGCCCGGCATCGAATGAAAACCATGCGATGGCCGCGACGCTGGCAACGATCAGCAGGACGCGCAGGATCGCCTTGTTGCGGCGCTGCCTCGCCTCCCGTTGGGTATCCCGAAATCTCCAGGCGCCTTGTCTCACGCACCGTACTCCCAGGGCGCGGCCCATATCCACATGGCTCCGCTACCGGCGCTCCCTCCGCATTGACCTAACAGATGCGGGGTGGCCGTGGCAACGCCCACCGGCTTAGTCATGCCTTCCGGAACACCAGAATGTGGTTGTTGGCGGGCATTTCGATATACGAGTCGAAGGCGACGTCAAACACCTGCCCAGCAGCCGCAATATCATTGAGATCACGCACGCCCCAGTTCGGATTCTGCTGACGCATCATGTGGTCGAAGCTGCGGTTGCTGTCGGCGCTGTGAAGTCCGTTGAACATGAACGGTCCATAGATCAACAGCCGTCCGTCGTCGGCGAGCAGCCCGGCTGCGCCCGCCATCAGTCCCTCCATCGTTTCACGGCCCGAGCAGTGCAGCATGTTGGTGCACAGCATGAGGTCGAACGGCCCTTGTACAGCCTTCCACCAGCCATCATCGGTGACATCCAGACTTACCGGCGCCCTGACATTGTCCAGATCATCGGTCCAGGCGCTCTGACTGGCGCGCATCCTGGCATCAGGGTCACTGGGCTGCCATGTGGTGTCGGGCCAGGCTGCGGCAAACAGTGCGCAGTGCTGGCCAGGGCCGCTGGCAATTTCAAGAACCTTGAGGTCCGTTCGGTGGAATCCCTCAAGCGCCTTGAGAATCGCTTCTCCGTTGCGCTGAGCTGCCGGCACGTGGAGTCGTGCGTCGTCCATCAGCGTGCCAGGCTGGTGTTGATGCTGACCAGCAGAGGCTTGGAGACCTCGCCGGTTTCAGGCAATCCCGCGGCAGCCTGGTAGCTGACGATTGCGGATCGGGTCATCGGCCCCACCGCGCCATCGACCGGCCCGGGGTCGTAGCCGAGTTCAAGCAGGCCCATCTGTACGGCCCGTGTGTAGCTCCGCAGCAGATTGGCCCGGGCCAGGAGGCGTTCCGGAGAAGTCGCGCCACCGTCTGTCTCCGCATTGATGCGGTCGAGCAGTTCGTCACTGGCTTCACCGGTGACAGGCAGACCGAACTCCTTCTGGAACGCCTCGATGGCGCGGATCGTGTTACTGCCCATCACGCCGTCGGCCGTTCCCGGCGCAAAGCCCATGGCATTAAGTGACTCCTGGATCGCCAGGACCGTCGCCTCGCTTTCGGCCGAGGCGGGCAGAGCGTTCCACAATGTCATCCCCGCAACAACGAGGATCAGAAGAAGGCGGTGGGTGAGGGGACCGATCATAGTGGAGGCTTTCCGGGTCAGTGGGTGGTTGTGGGCCGAGTGTGCCGCAAGACGGGCTCCGGTGTCTCGCGCGCCAGAAACTCGCCGCGGCCGGGTTCGGCCAGGGCCTTACCGTCATCCCACACCAGTTCGCCGCGCGAAAGAGTCTTCATAGGCCATCCTGTGATCTCACGGCCCTCGTAGGTTGTGAAGTCGACGTTATGGTGCAGACGGTCGTTGGCAATCGTGGTTGTCCGGGTGGGGTCCCACAGCGTGATATCGGCGTCCGAGCCGACCGCGATCGTGCCCTTGCGTGGTGCCAGACTGTGCATCCGGGCCGGATTGGTAGGATGTCATGGCGACAAACTGCTCGGGCGTCAGGCGGTCGGTCGTAACTCCTTCTGGGAACATCAGGGGTAGACGGGTCTCGATGCCGGGAATGCCGTTGGCGATTTGGGTGAAGGGGCGTCCTCGCCATTGGCTTTTTTGCCGTCATGGCCCTCGAACCGCGATGGCGAATGATCAGGCGAGACGAACTGCAACATGTCATCCTCCAGAGCCCGCCACAGAACCTCTGGATTGGCAGCGTCGTGCGTCGGCGGTGAGCACATGAACTTGGCACCTTCGAAGCCCAGACGGTCTATGTCTTCGGCGGTAAGAAAGAGGTATTGCGGGCAGGTCTCGCCATAAACCAGAAGTCCTTGCGATCGCGCCCAGGCGATCTGCTCGACCGCCTCGCGGCCCGAGACATGAACCAGGAAGGGCGGCGCATCGTCAGTCTCGGCCAACGTGATTGCCCGGTGGGTTGCTTCCCGCTCCACGGCCATCGGCCGGGACTCCGCATGATGATGGGGGCGGGTTTTGTCTTCGGATATGAGCTTGTGACTCAGCCAGTCGATGTAGTGATGTTTCTCGGCATGGACCATGACCAGCGCACACTCTTTATGTGTCACATGAAGAGTGTAAAATATTCATTTATTTTCAATAATATAATCAGTAAATATCATAAATAACTTTCATTATGTGTAGCCGTTGCGGATGAGCGCCGGGAGATCCTGGCCCAGCACCTGGGGCGTGGGATCGATGAGGATCAGATGGATCCCGTAGTCGTTCATCGCCTTGCCTTCGGCGCTGGCCCGATAGGTCGCAACCGTCTCGCGCAAGGGTTCACCCGGAAACTGTGTGGCGAACGACAGGGTCGTGGTGGTGCCGCCGCACAGGACAGACAGGGTGGCGCTTTCAAAATCGTCGGCACACACCGCCCCGCCATAGCTCGGTTGGGTATAGTGGCAGTGGGCATCGACTCCGCCTGGCATCACCAGAAGGCCGTCGGCGTCGATTTCCTGACCAGCGCCGCGGAGGGTTTCGGCCAGGGCGGCGGCACGCCCGTTCCGGATTCCGACATCGCAACGCGCGCTGTCGCTGGCGGTCACCACCGTGCCGCCCCGGATTACACAGTCGAAACTGTCACTCAAATGGTCTCGCCCACCGCGTCGGCCGGCTTGCCGATGATCTCTTCGTAGATCGACGGGTCTGTGGCGCCCTCGCTGGCAATCAGCAGCACATCGGCGTCCGGTCCCAAGCCTACGGCCTCGCGTGCCAGCGGGTCGGCGGCCATGGCCATCAGTCCGGCGAGGCCGGCGCAGCCGGATTCGCCCACCACCATCGGGCCGTCCTCGCCACCGTAGGCAAAGCGGCGCATGGCGCCGGGTGAGAAATGGTCGTCGATCGTGATGAAGGCGTCGGCGCCGGTCTGCAGGATGGCCCAGGCTAGAGGCGAGGCTTCGCCGGCAGACAGGCAAGCCATCACGGTATCGAGCGAGCCCAGCCCATTGGCCATCTGGCCCTGCACGGCACTCTGGTAGATGCAATCGGCCTCATGGGGTTCGACCACCGTGCAAAACGGCCGGTCGGCGCCCCAGTCTTCCCATAGCGGCCCGATGGCCGCACAGGCAAGGCCGCCGACACCGGCCTGGACAAAGAGGTGGCTCGGGCGGTCGTCGCCCAACTGTTCCATTGCTTCGCCCATGATCACGGTATAGCCCTGTTTGACCCAGGCCGGGATCTCCTCGTAGCCCGGCCATGAGGTGTCGGACACCACGATCCAGCCGTTGGCCTTGGCATCTTCGGCGGCCTGCCGGACGGAATCGTCGTAGTTGCCGTCGATCCTGGCAATCTCTGCGCCATACGCCGCGATGGCGGCTTCGCGGCCCTCGCTGACGTGCGAATGAAGATAGATCACGCAACGCGCGCCCGCGAGCTGGGCGCCCCAGGCCACGGCGCGGCCATGGTTGCCGTCGGTCGCGCAGCACACGGTCACGCCGGCGACCTTGTCTTTCACCTTGCCGGCCATGATGTCATCGATGCTTGCGCCGGTCTCACGCTGCAGAATGCGCATCACACCATAGGCGCCGCCGAGAGCCTTGAAGCTCTTCAGGGTGAAGCGCTTGGCCTCATGTTTGATACGAATGCGCGCAACGCCGAGTTCCTTCGCCAGACCCGGAAGGTCGACAAGCGGCGTGGGCGCATAGCCCGGCCAGGCGGCAATTGTGCGGCGCGCCATCTGGCGGCTTTCGGTGTCGATCACCGCCTTTTGCTGGTCGCCATAGGGGGCGTTACGGTCGCAGCGCCAGTTGAGATGCAGACGCAGGTCCGCCGAGATGCTTTGGTGTGTCATGGCGCGAACACTAGTGCGGAAACCGATTCGGTGAAACCATCTGTTTTCAGTTAATTAGAAAACAATATATTACTTTATTATCAAAAAGTTATAATTATTATCTTATGTTTCAAATTATCTTTTTGGCGATTGTTTCCAGACGATCTTGCGGCGTTTTCCGACCGCTTGGCTCGCTGCATTGACACGCCTGTCAATCACGGCACTTGGCGCGCACGGCGGGGCCGCTAAGATGGCGCGCAACGTCAGGGCGCCTTCCGCGCCAGAACCCAGGACATGGAGACCGGGGATGCAGTACCGCCGGCTCGGCAGGACCGAGATCGACGTGAGCCTTTTGTGCATCGGAAGCATGAACTGGGGCAGCAACAACACCGAAGCCGAAGGCCATGCCCAGATGGACAAGGCGGTCGATCACGGCGTGAACTTCATAGACACGGCCGAGATGTATGCCGTGCCGCCCTCCGAAGAGACCTATGGCAACAGCGAACGTGTAATCGGGACCTGGATGAAGGCCCGCGGTAACCGCGACAAGGTCATCATCGCGTCCAAGGTCGCCGGACCTGATGAACGGCTGACCTATGTCCGGGACGGTCACCCGCGGCTCAACACGCATCATATCGACCAGGCCATCGATGCCAGCCTTGAGCGGCTGCAGACCGATTATGTCGATCTCTACCAGCTTCACTGGCCCGACCGTGACACCAACACGTTCGGCCAGCTCGGCTATCAGCACGTTGAAGATGCTGATGAAACACCCCTCGAAGAGACGCTGGCGGCCCTGGGTGACCTCGTGAAGGCCGGAAAGGTGCGGCATATCGGTGTCTCGAACGAGACCCCTTGGGGCACCATGCGCTTGCTGCATCTGGCCGACACCATGGGTTTGCCGCGGATTGTCACGAACCAGAACCCTTATAGCCTACTGAATCGCAGTTTCGAGGCCGGCTGCGCCGAAATTGCGATGCGTGAGCAGGTGGGGCTTCTGGCCTATGCGCCGATGGCTGCCGGTGCTCTCTCAGGCAAGTATCTCGGCGGTGCGCGACCCGAAGGCGCGCGTATGACCAGGTATCCGACCAACCGGCGCTATCTGGGTCCTCCGAATGCCGAGGCGGCGACCCGGGCCTACGCTGACCTCGCTCGAGAGCACGGGCTTGAGCCCGGCCAGATGGCTCTGGCCTTCGTCAACCGGCAGCCGTTCCTGACATCCAACATCTTCGGGGCCAGTTCGATGGAACAGCTCGATGCGGCTCTGAAGAGTGACGAGGTCACCTTGTCTGAGGATGTCCTCTCGGCGCTTGAAGACATTCACAAACGCTACACCTATCCATGCCCATGATGGACTACATCGACTCCTACCACACCCGAACCCGGCTGCCGGAAGCACAGCGCCCACGTCTCCATGACGTCCTCAAGGCCGATGTCTGCATTGTCGGTGGCGGTCTCGCCGGTCTGGCGACGGCCGTCGGCCTGGCTGAACGCGGCGTGACCGATGTGGTTCTGCTGGAGAGCCAGCGGGTGGGTTGGGGTCCCTCCGGGCGCAACGGCGACTTTGTCAGCCCCCATTATACATCCGATACAGAAGGTCTGATCCGCCGTGTTGGCCTTGAGCACACGAGAGAGCTGATCAAGTTCAGCCGTCGGGCGACCGACCTAGTGCGCTCGCGAGACGCCTGGAAGACGTCTAGGGATCGTAAGAAGGCCGGCCGCGCCGCATGAACCATATCGACAGTTACTACGTACGGACGCGGAGCGCCGCGCCCGAGCGCCCGCCGCTCCATGGCGAGCACAATGTTGACGTCTGTGTCATCGGTGCCGGGCTTGCGGGCCTCAACACCACACTCGAACTCGCCGAGCGTGGCCAGAGCGTGTTGCTGCTCGAAGCCAACCGTGTCGGCTTTGGTGCTTCGGGGCGCAATGGCGGATTTATCGGCGCCGGCTACTCACAGGGTTTGGACTGGCTCACAAAGCGGGTCGGGTTGGATCATACCCAGGCTCTGCACGCCCTGAGCCGGAAGGCGGTTGCCACGGTCAGCGACAGGATCGAGCGGCACGGCATCGACTGCGGGCCCAACACCCAGGGTGTTCTAGTCTCGTCCTGGATAGACGACCCCGATGGCATCCGTCGATACATCGACGGTATGGCACGGGATTTCGACGTCCCGCTGGAGTTTGTGCCGCGGGGCCGTGTTCGGGACGAATTTGCCGATTCACCCCGCTACTTCGATGGCTGGCTGAACAACGCGTCGTTCCAGTTCCATCCGCTGAACTACTGTCTGGGCATCGCTGCGGCGGCCGAGACCTCCGGTGCAAAGATTGCCGAGGGCACACCAGTGACCGGGTTGGAGGTCGAGGCGGCCGAAAAACAGATTGTGACGCCACATGCGCTAGTCCGCGCACGTCATGTGGTTCTGGCCTGCGGCGGCTATGACCTGGGCGTCCTGCCCGAGGTCTCCGGGGCGATCCTACCAGTCTCGACCTACGTCATGGCCACCGCTCCGGTCTCGGAGAACGTTCTGGCCGGTACCATCAAGAAGCCGATCTGTCTTGCCGATACCCGTGACGCCGGCGATTATTACAGGGTTCTGCCCGACGGCCGTATCCTCTGGGGCGGTCGCATGACGGTGCGTGCCGGCGACCCGCCACGGCTGGGTTATGAGATGCTGGGTGACCTCACCAAGGTCCATCCGCAACTTGCTGATCATGTTTCTTGCGAGACGGTCTGGCGCGGCACCATGAGTTATGCCCGCCATCGCATGCCCCAGGTCGGCCGGCTTCGCGATGGTGTCTGGTATGCCCAGGCCTTCGGGGGCAGCGGTATGGGTACCACCACCGTGGCCGGGGACGTGCTCGGTAGCGCCATCGCCGAGGGCGACGACCGCTATCGCCTGTTCGAGCCCTTCGGCCTGACATGGGCCGGTGGGCCTGTCGGACGGATTGCGGCGCAGACCACCTATTGGAGCTATCAGGTCAGGGACTGGCTCACCGCGCGGCGTGATCACAAACGCCGGGCAGCAGCCTCAGGTCAGCAGGCCGCGTAGAAGCCGATCGGTGGCGTCATAGGGGTCGTTGCCGGAGCTTTAGCGCGGCCCCGCCAGGTTCAGCACATCAATGTTGTTGTCGTGAAGCCATGCATGCAGGGCTTCCATCGCTCCAGCGTCGTCGGGGTGAAGAACCAGGCAGGGTCTTTCCAGTCGTCGGGAGATCCGTGGTGTCGCGCCTGTCCCGCCCGAAAGGGGGGCTTGGCGACGATCAGCGTGCCGTCGCTGTCACGCACATTCCATTCGGTGCGCTCGATATAGCGCGCCGTCGGTGTTTCCGTCAGGGGATAGCGGGAATCGATCGCGCCATCTTCGGCCTTGCGGCCCTTCTGGCACCAGCCTCCGGTTTTGAGGTCGAGATCAAAGGTAAGATCCAGGGCGGCGCGGTCGGCGCCGGTCTGCCCGCCGGAAACAATCTTCGAGACTGGTGCGAATGCCGCGTTCAGCGCGATCCTAGAGCAGGAAGGCCGCCATCAGGATCAGCAGAACAATCAGGCCGATCGTGGAGAGAGTGGTCAGGCGCATGACACCCTTGTAGGTGTTCAGATGATCATCGTCGGCGCGCTGCCAATCGGAAATCACTTCAGACATAAATCCTCGCTCCCAGGATCAAAGCGTTCCATTGGCGGTTTTATAGGCGAAATGCCGCTGCGAAGGGAAGCCCCTACCTGTCCGGCTCGAACTGTGCTGCCAGCATGTCCGCCATATCTTTTTCGTGGGGCGTCAGCCGGTAGATGATGTCCTCGCGCGCCTGGGTCGCTTCGATGTCCAGCCGCCGTGAAGCAAGAGTCCACCAGAAGTAGGCACGGAACATGTCCTGTTCGACACCCGTGCCGCTGTAGTAGAGCGCGCCCAGCGCCGCCTGGGATTTCACATAACCCATACGTCCGGACTGCTTCCACAGCTAGGCAGCACGCGCATTGTCCTGCGGAACCCCCAGTCTGGAACGGTAGAGGCGGCCGAGATTGTGGATCGCTCGTGACAAGCCCATGTCGGCGGCCTGCTGATAAAATGCGGCAGCCTGCTCCGGATTCCGTTCGACGATCCAGCCACTCTGATAGAACACGCCCAGGAGAATCAGTGCCCGTGCATCGCCGTGGTCGGCGAGAGGCGCGCTCTCGTCGTAAGCGCGTTGCAGGTTGCCGTTGGCAAGTGCCAGTTCCGCGGCCGTGTAGTCGGCATCCGCAGGCGGGGCCAAAGCCACGACGACGAGCAGGGCAGGGATTGGCGCCAAACTGACGATGCGTCCGAGCAACGCGTCCTCCTCTGACCGGTTCAACACAGCGTCAATTGCTCCTATGATGTCGCGCTTTCATTGGTGTTTCATCCGGGATCACGGGTTGGGGTTTCTTTCGATGGTGAACAGTCTGGTCACGCTAGCAGCAGGGTTCGGCCGCGCTTGGGCGATCCTGCTCGTTATGGCTGTTTTCACGACGACCACGCACCAGGCTATGGCCCAGGATGAGGCCAGTCAGACTGCGGATCAAACGCAGGTTCCGTCGTCTCAGGACATCGACGCTCTGATCGCGACGTTGGAGAGCGACGCGGATCGCGCGGCCTTCATTGAGAACCTCAAGACCCTGTCTGAAGCACAACAGGAGATCGAGCGGGGCGACCGGGATCACGTCGTGACGGGGATCGCCGGTTGGTTCGAGGGTGCCGAAGATCGTTTCTCCAATCTGTTCGGCGAGTTGGACGACGGAAGCGAGATCGCGGGTTGGTTTGCGGAACAGGCCCGTGATGGTGATCTCAACCGGCTCTGGGTCGAGGCGGCATGGAAGATTGTCGTGACCCTTGGTTTGGGTGTGTTGGCCATGTGGCTCGTGCATGTCGCCACAAAGCGTCATCTGCACGAGCTGCGGGGACGTGATGCGGTGGCCTGGGTGGAGCGGCCCCTGATCGCGCTCGGGCGGTTCAGTCTGCGCATCGTGCCGGTGATCGCATTTGTGGGCGTGATCTATCTGAGCCTGGTGGCGCTTCACGCCGGTGATCTTGCGCGTACGATCTCGATTGCGCTTGCCAACGCCTTCGCGCTCACGCGGGTGGCCATGGCTCTTGTACGCACGGTTCTGGCACCGCTGTCGCCCGAGCTACGCATTCTTCCCATGAGCGACCGGCAAGCCGCCTACATCTTGATCTGGACCGGACGTTTCCTGGGTCTTGGCGTCTATGGATTCTTTGCGACGGAGCTGCTGGCTGCTCTGGGGCTACCGGAGCCCAGCGTGGCCGTTCTGCTGCGTATTGTCGGGCTGGGCCTGATGCTCATGGCCATCATCGTGATCTTGCAGAGCCGGCAGCCGGTTTCGACCTGGATCCGCGAGAACCCGGAAGGCGGAGGCGCGCGCATGCTGCGTCATCGTCTGGCCGATGTCTGGCACATCGTGGCCATGATCGCTTTCGGTGCTCTTTACGTTGTTTGGGCGCTCGATGTCGAAAACGGGTTCCTCTACCTGCTGCGCGCCTTCGGCTTCACGGCACTGGCCCTGTTCCTGGCGCTGCTCCTTTCTGCCGTCCTGTGCCGTGTGTTGGACCGGATGTTTCACATTGGCGATGATCTCACACGGCGGTTTCCAGGGTTGGAAAAGCGCAGCAACCGATATCTCGCGATCGTCAGCTGGTTGCTGAACATCCTTGTGTGGGTGATTGCCACCTTCGTCATATTCGAAAGCTGGGGCATCGAAGCCATCGAACTTGCGACATCCCATGATGGCCTTGATGTCATGGGCCGACTGTTGGCCGTGGTAGTTGTGGGACTCGTGGCGGTGGTTGTCTGGGAGATGGGCGATGGCATCATCTCGAACTATGTCCGCAGAAGTGAGGAGTCGGCTCTCAGCCCCCGTTTTCTGACTCTGCTGCCGTTGTTGCGCAATGTCCTGCTCATTGTTGTCGGCGCCATTGCCGTGATGACGGCGCTGGCTGAAATGGGCCTCGATATCGGACCGCTTCTGGCCGGTGCAGGTGTCGTGGGTCTGGCCATTGGCTTCGGTGCGCAGACCCTGGTGAAGGATGTCATCACCGGGGCCTTCATCTTGTTCGAGGATCAGTTCTCGGTCGGCGACTGGATCGACGCCGGTGGCAAGATGGGGGGTGTCGAAGGCATCACCATCCGCACCGTGCGACTGCGTGATATCGACGGCTATGTCCACACGGTGCCGTTCGGCGAGATCGCTGCACTGACCAACATGATGCGCGATTTCGGCTACGCCGTGATCGATGTCGGTATCGCCTATCAGGAAAACACCGACAAGGTGATCAAGGTGATTCGCCAGGTCGACGAGGAAGCCCGCAAGGATGGGGACCTCGCCGAACGCCTGTCGGGTGAGCTTGAAGTCATGGGCGTCAATGCCCTGGGTGATTCGTCGGTCACCATCCGCGTCCGGATAAAGACTCTGGCCGGTTATCAGTGGGGCGTGCGCCGTGACTATCTGCGTCTGATCAAACTGCGTTTCGACGAGGTCGGTATCGAAATTCCGTTCCCGCACATGACCCTCTACTTCGGCGAACTGAAGGAAGGCCGCACGCCGCCGGCCATCGTGCGAATCGACGCGCATGACCCGGAGCCCGAAGTGCTCGAACGCATCGCCGAGGACGCGTAAGACATCGCCGTGAAGACCCCCACCGCGATTCGGGGACCGGATGTACACGGCGCCGGTGGTTCGGATCCGGGCTGAGCCAGGAGTCGGTTGTGGGACAAATGTCGCAATTGACATTTGTCCGAATTACGACATTCTGATGTCGTCAACTGACCGGTGGTAAACGCCCATGGCGACACCTGAAACGTTCACGTTCTTTCTCGTGCCGAACTTCTCGATGATGGCCTTCACGGCGGCTGTCGAGCCGTTGCGTTCGGCCAACCGCATGAGTGGTGCCGAACTCTACACATGGTCCATCGTCTCGCGTGACGGCCAGCCTGTCCAAGCTAGCAACGGTCTTGAGGTTGTGGCTCAACACAGCATCGAGAATATCGAGCGTTGCGACACGCTGCTGATCTGCTCAGGTATCGACGCCCATCGCTTCGACGACCGGCCAACCATGGCCTGGCTGCGCAAGATCGCCCGTCAGGGCGGCGTGGTCGGCAGCCTGTGCACGGGTACTCATCTTCTGGCGCGGGCGGGACTGCTGGGCAGCTACCGCTGCACCATCCACTGGGAAGACCTCGACACCTTTGCCGAGGACCATCCCGAGCTCGAAGTCACCGATGAAATCTTCGAGATCGACCGCAACCGGATCACCTGTTCCGGCGGCACCGCCTCGCTGGATCTCATGCTCCACATGATCACGCTGCAGCACGGCGCCGAGCTTGCCGGCAAAGTCTCCGAACAGTTCATTCACGAACGCATCCGTGAATCCCACGATCACCAGCGCATGGCGTTGCAGTCGCGCGTGGGCGTCAGCGATCCGAAGCTTCTGGCCGCGATCGGAGAGATGGAGGAGAATCTCGAGGAACCGCTGCCGTTGCCCGACATCGCCGATGCCGTGCATCTCTCCACGCGACAGCTCGAGCGCCTGTTCAAGAAGTACCTGGGCCGCACGCCGTCGCACCACTACCGCGAACTGCGTCTCCACCACGCCCGACTGATGCTGATACAGGGGTCGGCCTCGGTCCTGTCGGTCGCACTCGCCGCCGGCTTTGTCTCGGCCTCCCATTTCAGCCGTCGCTACCGTGAGTACTTCGGCCGCACGCCCCGTGAGGAGCGTCGCGGCGCAGGCTGATCGTCAGTCGCCGTCGAACAGGTCCTGCGGATTGCCCATTTCGTAGTAGCCGAGCACGCCGTTGCCGCGGGTCGTGCCGTCATAGACGTTCCAGACCAGAATCTGCTGGGCCCGCTTGGGCAGCGCCTTCACCTGATCGATGCTGAGGTTGAGATAGTGGTTCTCGACCGGCCGCAGCCAGCCGACACAATAGGACACGGACAGGCCGCGGCGGATGCCGGGGACGGTAACTGGTGCCGCCACCATGGATCGTTTCGCCGGTGAAGATCGCCACGGACCCCGCTGGCATTTCGGCAGGAACGATCTCGTCGGGTTCCGGCAGGCGGCCTTTGGTCCAGAGATGGCTGCCGGGCGCGATCTGGGTCGCGCCGTTCTCCGCAGTGTAGTCGGTCAGCGCGATCACGGCGTTGACGCAGAGATAGCCCAGGCTCTGGACCGGTGTCGGCCTGGAGTTGTTGTGGGTGTGGAGCCGCGAGGTGGTTTCGTTCTGGCGGATTTCGATCAGCTCGCCCGCAGATAGGAGATAGTCCGCACAGAGCGGTAGCAGCAGGTGATCCATAACACCCAGCAGGCGCGGGTCGATCAGTGCGTCGATGAACGAGGGCGTCGTGGCCGCGAGCCCCTGCAGGCGCACCTTGTTGTAGCCGAGGAAATCGTCAAAGGTCTCGACGCCCGTATAGGTCCGGTGATGTTCATCGATCAGCGGCTGCACTTCGCTGTTGTAGCGGTGGAGACATTCCTTGCTGAAGAAGTTCTCGGTCACGACCACGCCGTTGTTGTCGATGGTCTCTTTTATTGCTGCCACATCGGCTTCGCCGGGAAGGCGGGTGATCGCGGTCATATAATCTCTTCTTTCGGTTCGACTATAACGTATACTGGACTACTGTCCAATTTTTGCTATGGTCATGAAGACCGAAGGAATATCCCCGTGGTGACACGCACGCTCGACCGGCCGGAGACACAGCCCGAAATCAACGAGTTCCGGCGCACCAAGCTCATGGAAGCGACGATCAAGCTGCTCGCGGCTAAGGGCGTGCCCGGTGCCACCGTTCGCGCCATCACGGCCGAAGCCGGCGTCAGCCACGGTCTCATCGGCCATTACTACGCAACCAAGGACGACCTTCTCGTCGCGGCCCTGCAACACCTCTTCGGCGGTGTGGCCCAGACAGTGGCGGCGTTTGTCGAAGGGGCAGGCCCCGATGCGCGAGACCGCCTGATGGCGCTGCCCCGAGTATTGTTCTCGGAAAATGTCTTCACCGAAACCAACGCCTCGGCCTTTCTGGCCTTCTGGCACGAGATCCGGTTCAACGAGGCTGTCTGGCAGGCAAACCAGACGCTCTATGACGGCTATCGCAGCCGTGTCCATTCACTCTTTGAAGCGGCAGCCGGTCAGGCCGGAATCACCCTCGATTGCTACAGCGCTACCAAGGGTATGATTGCGCTGAGCGACGGCCTCTGGCTGGAGCTCTCAATCGGAGCCGGAGCAGCGAGCACGCAGAGCGCAATCGACCTTTGCCAAGGCTACATCGAACGGCAACTCATCAGCTAGATTTCGCTATTCCGCAGCTTCCTCTGAACGCCCGCGCCCCTCACGACGACGACGCCGGCGACCGCCGCCACCGCCGGAATCCTCATCCTTTTTGGCGAACTTCGGTTCGGGCAGGGTGACCTCCCGGGTCAGGTTCGGATAGCTCGCGGTCTTATGCGGTATCGCCATGGCGTCGATGAAGTGTTCCTGGAACTTCGGCTCCACCGCGGTCTCGATCTTCTCGATCCGGCGCACCTGCTCTTCCAGTTCCTCGCGCATCTTGGCGCTCAGCAGCGCAATCCGCGCGCCGGTGCCCGCGGCATTACCCGCGGAGCCGACCTTCAAGAGATCGCAGTCAGGGATCATGCCCAGGATCATCGCGTACTTCGTGTCGATGTGGCTGCCGAATGCACCGGCCAGGGTCACGCGGTCGACTGTGTCGATCTCCATATGGTCCATCAGCAGGCGCGCGCCGGCGTAAAGCGCGCCCTTGGCGAGCTGAATCTGGCGGATGTCGTTCTGCGTCACGACGATCTGCGGCGAGCCGTCATGCAGCACAAAACCATAGGTCCGGTCCTGCTGGATGATGCGCTGGGTCCGTTCGGCCATCGCGCCATCAATCACGCCGTCGGTCGTCAGCAGGCCCACGAGATACATCTCGGCCAGCACTTCAATAATTCCTGAGCCGCAGATACCCGTCGGTTCAACATCGAAGCCCTCTTCGTCGGACCAGCGGTCGTCGCCGATCACCTTGAAGCGCGGTTCCAGCGTGTCGGGATCGATCTTCACGCGCTCGATCGCACCGGGCGCGGCACGCTGGCCGGAACTAATCTGTGCGCCTTCGAAGGCGGGGCCCGTGGGCGAGGAGGCGGCGAGCAGCCGCTCCTTGTTGCCCAGCATAATCTCGGCGTTGGTCCCGACATCGACGATCAGCGTCATCTCGTCGGCCTTGTAGGGCATCTCGCACAGTACCACGCCGGCGGCATCGGCGCCGACATGCCCCGCAATGCACGGCAGCACATAGATGCGTGAGCCGGTGTTGAGGTGGAGATCGATATCGCTCGCCAGCATGATCGTGGCGTCGTCGGTCGCCAGGGCAAACGGTGCAAAGCCCAGCGGCGTGGGGTCCAGCCCCAGGATCAGGTGGTGCATCACCGGGTTTCCGGCGATGGTGACCTCCATGATGTCGTTGGTGTCGACCCCGGCTTCGGCCGCGGTTTCCTGCGCCAGCTCGTTCAGTGCCTCCCGCACGACCTCGGTCATGGCTTCGGCTCCGCCCTCGTTCATCATGGCGTAGCTGACACGGCTCATCAGGTCTTCGCCGAAGCGAATCTGCGGGTTCATGCGTCCGGCCGAAGCCAGCACCTCACCGGTCAAGAGGTCACACAGATGCATGGCGATGGTGGTCGAGCCCACATCGACCGCCAGGCCGTAGAGTTTGTCGTGAAAGCCCGGTCGGATATCGATCAGTCGCTTGCCCCGGCGGACCAGAACCGTGGCCTTGTAGCCGCCGTCTTCCAGGTTCTTGTGGAGTTTGCGCAGGACATGGGCGTCGACGCCCGCGACGTCGACATCCCAGGTTTCCTTCAACGCCTTCTCCAGACGCCGCAGGTGCGACGCCGGATCATGCATGTCCGGTTCCGGGATCTCGACATACATCGGCCTGACAACCGGATCGACATCGACCGCGCGGGCGTCGGCCCGCTTGCGCACGATCTGCCGGTGGACCTGACTTTCTTCGGGAACATCGACCACGAGGTCACCGCCGATCCGGACCTGACACGACAGGCGACGGCCTTCCTTCAGAAGGCCGCTGTCGCTCTGTCGCTGTTCGGCGTCGGTCAGTGGTGTCAGATGGTCGTTGGACGAATGGATGCCGTGCTTGGCAAAGTCACCGTCTCCAATCCGGACCTGGCAGCGTGTGCAGATGCCACGTCCGCCGCAGACCGAGTCGAGGTCAACGCCCAGTTCACGCGCAGCCTGAAGAAGCTGCGTACCTCTGCGGAAGTTGCCCCGTCGGCCCGACGGGGTGAAGACGACAAGCGGATCAGCTGGCACGACGGCGACGTCCTTCGCGGCGCTTCGCACGGGCTTCGGCGACAGACTCGCCCGAAGCACCGGCGCCCGAGTTGAGTGAGATCCAGTTACGGCAGTTCTTGTCGACGCCCATCATCACGTCAGATGCGCGGATCGCCGTCATGATCTCGGACTCGAGCGGATTTGTGATCGCTGAGGTCATGCCGTTCGAGGCGGCCATCGCCAGGAACGCGGCGTTCAGGGCAGGGCGGGCAGGCAGGCCGAACGAGATGTTCGAAGCGCCGCAGGTCGTGTTCACCTTCAGCTCCTCGCGCAGGCGGCGCAGAATGCTGAAACTGGTGCGGCCGGCTTCACCGATGGCGCCGATCGGCATCACCAGCGGATCGACGATCACATCAGACGGCGGAATGCCGTGATCTTGAGCACGCTCGACGATCTTCGTGGCCACCGCAAAACGTTCATCCGGGTCCTCGGAGATGCCGGTCTCGTCGTTCGAGATGGCAACCACCGCTGCGTTGTACTTGGCGACCAGCGGCAGAACGACTTCGAGGCGCTCTTCCTCACCGGTCACCGAGTTCACCAGCGGCTTGCCAACATAGGCTTCAAGGCCTTTCTCGAGCGCGGCAACGATAGAGCTGTCAATCGACAGCGGCGCATCGGTCAGTGACTGGACCAGCTTGATGCAGTCGTAAAGCATCTGCGGTTCGTCGGCGAGCGGCACGCCCGCGTTAACGTCCAGCATGTGGGCCCCAGCCTGAACTTGGGCGATGGTGTCGGATTCCACGCGGCTGTAGTCGCCTTCCGCCATTTCGGCGGCCAGCTTCTTGCGGCCTGTAGGGTTGATGCGTTCACCGATCACGGTGAACGGGCGCTCGAACCCGATGACGACGGTTTTTGTCGCCGAGCTGATGACGGTCTCGGTCATGCCTGAACTTTGTACCTCTGTTGCATATAATCTGGGATAACGGGGTGCACGGCGTGGGGCGCGCGGCCCTTCAGGGCACCGGACTCCTCGATGATTTCGGCAACGCTTTCCTCCTGACGATACGCCATCAGGTGGATACCGGAAACGCCTTCGATCTCCCTGATCTGCTGGATCAGGTCGACGCAGAGTCTCTTGCCTTCGGTCTTCTGCTTTTCGGCTCCCTCCAGACGCTTGATGACGTCGTCGGGAATGTGAACGCCCGGCACGTTCGACCGAATCCAGCTTGCCGCCCGGGCCGAGGCCAGCGGGCCAACACCGACCAGGATGAAGCACTTTTCATAGAGGCCCATATCGCGGACCTGCTGCATGTAACGCTCCAGCAGCGGGATGTCGTAGCAGTATTGGGTCTGAACGAACTGCGCACCAGCGGCGATCTTCTTGGCCAGTCGTAGAGGGCGGAAATCATATGGCGGGGCGAATGGGTTGGCCGCAGCGCCCAGGAACAGTTCCGGGGCCTTGTCGAGCTTGCGGCCCGAGGCCAGCTCGCCCTTGTCCCGCATGGTGCGGATTATCTCGAGGGTTGCCATGCAGTCGAGATCGAACACCGGCTTGGCTTCGGGCTGGTCCCCGCACTGCACGCCGTCGCCGGTCAGGCAGAGGATGTTGGCCACACCCATGGCCGCTGCACCCAACACGTCGCCCTGGATGGCGATGCGGTTCCGGTCGCGGCAGGAGATCTGCATTACCGGCACATGGCCCACACGGGTCAGCAGGGAGCAGACGCCCACGCTCGACATATGGCAGTTCGCGCCGGAGCCGTCGGTCGCGTTCACAGCATCGACCCAACCGTCAAAAATCGCGGCGCGCTCGAAGACATTCATGGGGTCAGCCGAATCCGGCGGTGACAGTTCGGCGGTCACCGCAAACTCACCGGCGCGCAGAATGCGTTCCAGGCGGCCGCGTGAGGTGTGGCCGGGCAGGGGCTCCAGCGGTGCACCGGGATCGACCGGGCCCGGGTCCATCATGTCCGGGAACGCGGGGCCCTCGTTCAGCGGGCCCGTGTTGGGATCGTTGGGCGGCGTCTCGTCGGTCATCACGCGGCACGCTTGCGGGCTTCTTCGCGCGCGCTGGCGCCAGGCTGCGGATAGGTGCCGTCCTTCTTCTGGCGCATCAGCCGCAGCCAGGACGAGCTGTCCTTCATGCGGTGGCCGACGGGGCGCTGCACATCGAACAGCTTCTCGCTGGCCATGGCCTGACTGCCTTCCCAGGCCTTGACCCAGACACAGGGCATGTACGGTTTGACCTCGCACTGGCCGTCCGACCGGACCCCCCCCGCAGGGGCCGTTGCGCAGGTTCTTCGGGCAGTTCATCGGGCATGACATGCCGGTTGAACTGAGCGCACACTGGCCGCACATCTGGCAATCGAACATGGCCTTCTTGATGCCGCGCTCGACCACGCGCACAGGCGCTTCAAGCCGATCATAGCCGATGCCTCGCGCCAGAGGTTCGATGGCTAGGATGGTGCCTTCGAACAGATCGTAAAGTTTCATGAGTGCGCGGGAATGGCGGACTGACCAAAGACGGAATGCGCGCATAGCGCTGTCTCCAAGTGTGCGGCGGGTCAGCCGCGCAGGCTGTAGTCGCTCAATGTCTGGGCAATGGCGTTTTCGCCGCGTGGCGCCATCAGATGTGCGCCACTGATGCCCTTGATCTCTTTGAACTGCTCCACGAGTTCCGCACACACCTTGCGACCTTCGGCCCTTTCGTCATCGGCACCTTCGATGCGCTTGATGACATGTTCGGGCACGTTCACGCCGAACAGGTTCTCGGTCATCCAGCGCGCCGACTTCGCCGACATGACCGGGCCCACGCCGACAATGAAATGGGCTTTCTCGGTGATGCCCCGGTCGTCGAGCGCGGCCATGTAGCGCTTCAGGACATCGATGTCGTAGGCGAACTGTGTCTGGAAGAAGTCGACACCGCACTCGAGCTTGCCCTCGATGCCCTTGGTGTTGAAGTTCTCGTCGGGATCGCGCGGCGATTCAGCACCGCCAATCAGAAGGCCCGGGGCCGGGTCGATCTTGCGGTTCGACGGCTCGGGGAAGGTGCCGGTGTCGCGCATGTGTTTGGCCATCGCCATCAGGCCGCGGCTGTCGGTGTCTTCCACCGGCTTGGCGTCGGGCTGATCGCCATTGGTGATGCTGTCGCCGTGCAGACACAGGATCGAATGAATGCCCAGGGCAGGGGCGCCGATCATCTCTCCCTGAATGGCGAGACGGTTGCGGTCTCGCACCGTGAACTGCAGCACCGGCTCGATGCCGTTCTTCGCCATGATCGCGCAGGTCGCCAGCGCCGACATGTGGGCCCGCGCGCCGGCGCCATCGGTCACGTTCACGGCATCGACCAGACCCTTGAGGCAGCCGACCTTGTCCATCACGCTTTCTTCGGAAGCGCCATCGGGGGGCGTCGTCTCGGCGGTGATGACAAACTCGCCGGCCGTCAGCCGGGCTTCCAGATTACCCTTAGACTTCATCGTAACTGTCCTTCTCTTGAACGCCTGGTCTCAGGCGTCCGGTGTCAGGCCGCCGGCCCGGATGTAGTTCGCCAGAACCTCGTCGGTGAATTCGGTGTCGAGCTTGGTGGCCAAAGCGTCAGCCTCGGCTTCCAGATCGTCGCCGCAGGGAACACCTTCGCCGCGACGCCAGTGCTCCAGATAGGAATCGGTGTCGCGCAGCTTGGCGTGCATCGCACTCTGGTCGATCGCCTTTTCGAAGCGTTCGGGCAGTACGCGCTTGGCGGTTTTGCGTCCGGCCTTCGCGATCACCTGGGCAGGAATATCGCGCCAGTAAACAACAGTCAGTGTTGCCATTCAGTGTGCTCCTGCACCCGTGGTTTGTGCCTTCGAGAGTATGGGCTCCAGGCCGCCGTATCCGGTAAAGCGAAACTCGAACTCCAGGCCCAGCCGGTCGGCTGCGGCCCGGGCCAGGTCCGTGATGGCCTCGTCTTCGGTCTGGGCCAGGTAGACCAGTTTCTTGTAGTTGCCGAAGTACATCGATTCGAGCTCGGGATGTTTGTCGATTCCCATGCCCTTCAGGATCAGGGTCTCGAAATGTTTGGCCAGATAATCGGTGAGGTAGAAGGTGCCGGGTTCCGCGTCATGCAGAGCCAGGAACTCCTCTTCACCGGCAAAGAACTGGTAACAATGCGCACCACCGATGCGCTCTACGCCCTCTTCTTCCAACATCGCGTCCAGCATTCCGCCGGTGCCGCAATCGCCATAGGCCACGAAGATCGGATCATATCTTCCGCGCGCTTCGTGGATCTTCCGGCGCACACCATCGGGAATGAGCTGTGGCTTGTTGTGCCAGTCGGCCGGCAGACACTGCACCTCAATTCTGTCCCAGCCGTTCGCACGGATCAGGGCCATGATCTCCCAGGCCAGGGCTCCGCAGGCGATAACAAGACTGCGGTCGTCCATGGCCGTGGACTCAGGCGGCCGACCGGCGTTCGGCAACCATGGTCTTCGCGGTCTCCACGGCAACAGCGGCGTCGCGGCAATAGGCGTCCGCGCCAACACTGTCGGCGAAGGCCTCGTTCAGCGGCGCACCGCCGACCAGGACCATGAAGTCGTCGCGCTGCCCGCGCTCTTTCAGAGTGTCGATCACAACCTTCATGTAGGGCATGGTGGTCGTCAGCAGCGCCGACATGCCCAGGAAGTCGGGCTTGTGCTCGTCGAGTGCCGCCATGTAGGCGTCGGCATCGTTGTTGATGCCGATATCCCAAACGTCGAAACCAGCACCTTCGAGCATCATGCCCACGAGGTTCTTGCCGATGTCGTGAATGTCACCCTTCACGGTACCGATCACCATGGAGCCCTGCTTGGGCGCGCCGGTCTCGGCCAGAAGCGGACGCAGGATCACCATGCCCGCCTTCATCGAGTTGGCGGCCAGCAGAACTTCAGGCACGAACAGGATACCATCACGGAAATCGATACCCACGATGCGCATGCCTTCGACCAGCGCTTCGGTCAGGACCCTGTAGGGTTCCCAGCCGCGCTCAAGAAGGATGTTCACACCATCGGTGATCTCGTCCGCAAGACCGTCATAGAGGTCTTCATGCATCTGTTGGACAAGCTCATCGTCGTCCAGCGTGCTGAGGTCGAGATCGTCTTCTTCGTCCGCCATGAAACAAGCTCCCACGCGGGTTTCGGGTTATGTAAACCGGATGGCACAGGTAGGACCGTCATGCCCCCCATGGCTAGAATATTCGCGACATTGGTTGTCGTGATCGCGACATGTCTGGCCCAATTCCTCAGCAATTGAGACCAACCTGACACCACTGTGACCGGTTCGTCACAACCGGGTGGCTCCGCTTATGTTAGTCTGGCCACTGCCGGGGCCCTGCAGTGTTCGCCGATCAGGGGCCATGATGCGTGCTCGCCGTTCTGTTCTGGGCGCGACAGCCCTGCCACTCGTGGTGGCGCCGTTGTCCGTCGTCGCGCAGGAACGCCCGAAGCCACGGAACTGTTTCGGCATCTTCGGTATCGGCGGTCAGTAGACCGGCTCCCAGGACGCGCTGGATGATCTTGGTGTCGCCTGGGTCCGCGTGTAACAGAAGCTTGGCCAGCCCCTCAAACCCTACGAAAGAATCCTCCGCGCAGGTTTTGTCCTTTGGCTCACGGTCTACAACCGTGACCCTGGGAATGTGTGGGAAACGGGCACGATGGGCATGGCCACGAGCAGCCGCGGTGGCTTTCCGCCTGACGACGCCCAGCGTTACATCGAAAGTCCCACTGCTTTGGTCCGTCCTCTGGTCCAGGGTTTGGAGACGCTCGGCAAGGATCCCGCCGACTGGCTGGTTATCCAGATCGGCAACGAGTTCTGCCTCGCGATGTCCTGGGCTAGGACAGGCCGGTCCTCTACTGGCACGGCACATCGGATGAATATTTCGAACAGCTCGCCCTGGCCCGCCGCGCGCTCAAACAGGTCGATCCGGCTATCCCCCTGGCGATGGGGGGATGCTCCTCGAGCATGCTGGAACTCTTGATCGATCCCGTACAAAGTCATGCCGACCGGGTTATCCCGTGGAACGAATGTCTGTTGCGCGAAGGCGACTTCGACTGGGCCGACGTTCATCTGCGCCACCTTGTCGAGACAGTCGGCCCGAAGATCACCTGGATCGCCGAACACTGGTCCGGTCCCATCGCCTCGACCGAATTGACGGGCCGGGCGAATGCGCCGGCGTGGCCTACACCGAAGAGCGCCAGGCCGCCGAGCCCCCTGTCCGCCTGGAAGCCGCCTTTCGTGCCGGTCTTGATCGTGTGTTCTATTCGCATCTCGTCGAGCGCCCGCATGTCGAAGAAACCTTCTTCCGCGAGGGGTTGATCACGTTAGACGGCTTCCGTCGAAAGCCGGTCTTCGAGGCCTACCGCCCCATGATCGCCGACAACGCCCACCGTTGCCCCGAGACGTCATCTGGGTGATTGACTCATCCTCGCTCCATCCGTCACATGGCGCTCGGCTAGTTGGAGTGAGTCGCATGGCGGCAGAGGCACGGCAGCGCAGGGGTGGACGGTCGGCACGGCGCAAGGAACGCATCGGTGCGCCCATTGTTCAGAAGCGCTATATCACGCGCGAAATCCCGGTCTACGAACTGCTCGATGAAGTCGGTCTTGATCTCATTCACGACACATCGATGGAGATTCTCGAAGAGGTCGGCATCGACTTCCGCGACGAGGTCGCTTTGGCGCACTGGAAGGATGCCGGTGCCGATGTGAAGGGCGAGCGGGTCCACATCCCGCGCGGCCTGATCGAAGAAAAGCTCGAGATGGTGCCTGAGCAGTACACTCAAGTCGCCCGCAATCCGGAACGCAGCGTCGTGATCGGCGGCAAGAACACTGTCTTTGCGCCCACCTTCGGCTCACCCTTCGTGCGCGACTTCGACAATATCCGCCGCTACGCCAGGCTCGAAGACCTGCAGAACTTCATCAAGCTGACCTATATGACGCCGGAGTTGCACCACGACGGGGGCATCATCTGCGAGCCGGTCGATGTGCCCGTGCCGAAGCGCCATCTGGATATCGTCTATTCGCACATGAAGTACTCGGACAAGCCGTTCATGGGTGTGCAGTCCGCGCCTGAACGCGCGCTCGATTCTTGCAAGATGGTCGAGATCCTCTTCGGCGAGGACTTCATCCGCGAGAACACGGTCATGACCTCGGTCGTGAACTGTAACTCGCCGCTTGTATGGGACGAATCCATGCTTGGCGCTTTGCGTCACTATGCCGAGTACAACCAGGCTGTCCTGATCACCCCGTTCATCATGGCGGGCGCCATGGCGCCGGTCGCCACCGCAGGCGCGATCGCCCAGCTCAACGCCGAGGTCACGGCCGGCCTGGCCTATGCCCAGCTCGTGAAGCCTGGCGTGCCGATGGTCTATGGCAGCTTCCTCGCCACTGTATCCATGCAGTCGGGCGCGCCGATGATGGGTACGCCCGAGACGCTTCAGATGATCTATGCGGTCGGTCAGCTCTCGCGCAAATACAAGGTGCCGCTGCGCTCGGGTGGCATGCTCAACGGCGGCAAGATCGCCGATGCCCAGGCGGCCTATGAATCGATGCAGACCATGACTGCCACGCTGATGGCCGGAACCAACTTCGTCCTTCATTCGGCTGGCTGGTTGGAGGCGGGCCTCAGCGCCGGCTATGGCAAGTTCATCATGGACACCGAACAGATCGCCATGTTGCAGAGCTTCTGCCAACCGCTCGACCTTTCCGAGAACGGTCTCGGCATGGAAGCGATCCGCGAGGTCGGACCCGGCAACCATTTCCTGGGCTGCGCCCATACCCAGAAGAACTACCTCAAGGGCTTCTTCATGCCCGATGTTGCCGACAACAACAGCTTTGAGCAGTGGGAGGCCGAGGGTGCCAAGACGCACGACCAGCGCGCCGTCGAAAAGGCCAAGCGTATGCTCGACCAGTACGAAGCCCCCGAATTCGACCCCGCGAAGGATGAAGAGCTCCAGGCCTTCATGGCCGAACGCAAGGCCGTCCTGCCCGACATCGTGAGCTGATCGTTTTCGTTCTGCGCTATTCTTGATCCAGCGCAACGCGGCTACCGCGCTGCGCCGTCATGGTCTGGGCAGATCCGATCTAGGAGAGCGCCATGGCCACGGCCGACATCACATTGCTTGACGCCTGGATTGCGCGCGAGGACATGTTTGATGCCTTCCTCGCTTACAACCACGCCTTCAAAGAGTTCAATCGTGTGCTCCGCGGCGAGGAAATCGCCGCGACCCTGACCCTGGGCGACGTCGCGGTGATGGTGCATTCCCCGGTCGAGGACCTTGTCGCCATTGCCAACGGGAGCGATCCCGAACCCGCGCCCACGCTGCGTATGCAGGGCGACGAAGAGCGTCCCGCCTGGATGGATGGGATCGATCTCACAGGTGCTGTCACTGTCGCCACACGCCCGATCTTTGAGAGCGGCCACGAACCGCTGGAGGTGATCCTGGCGGCCGTGAACGGCGCCGGCCCCGACGACCTGATTCTTGTTGAGGCACCGTTCTGTCCCACGCCCCTGCGTCGTCTGCTGGCCACACGCGGCTACGAGTCCTGTGCCGAGGAACTCGCCTCGAGCCATTGGCGCTGCACCTTCCGGCCTGCCTAATCAACCGATCTTTCCGCTGGATCGTTCGGGTCCGGGCGGTGCAGTCTCGCCCTGAACAAGGGGCGGAGAGCGGCACGATGCCGAAGACAGCAACCAGCGGCATCACGCCGGGCATCGGGCCGGCCGTCCCGTGAGTGAGGCCGCCGCCCCGCCGCAGCGCTCCGAAAGCTACATGCGCGGGCTCGTTCTGGTCGGCTCGGCTGGCCTGTTCTGGAGTCTGGGCGGGCTGTTCTTCCGCTTTGTCGAAGACGCCACGGTCTGGCAGATCGTCGCCTGGCGGACGTTCTTTCTGGCTCTGTCGATGACCCTGCTGATCGCCTGGCGTTACCGCGTCGCCATGGTCGGTGTCTTCCGCGGCGTGTTGAGCCCCTGGGGCCTTGTCGCTGCCGTCGGAACGGCGGCCGCCAACACGCTCTTTATGTGGTCCCTGCAGTACACCTATGTCGCCAACACCGTCCTCATGCTGGCGGCGGCCCCGGTCATCTCGGCGGTGCTCAGCTGGTTCCTGCTGCGCGAGGCCGTGCGGCCGGCGACCATGATCGCGATGGCTGGTGTCATCGTCGGTGTTCTCGTCATGCTGTCGGGCGGGTTGGGGATCAACATCGGCTTTGCCGACGGCTTCGCCGTCACCTTCGGTGAGCGGGGCGGCGACAAGCCGGATCAGTGGATCGGCGACATCCTCGCTGTTTTTGTCGTGATCGGTTTTGCCTTCATCGTTGTCGCCGTGCGTGCTGGCCGCAGTGTCGAGATGATGCCCTGCATCGTGCTTGGTGCCGCGATGGCCTGCGTTGTGACGGCGACCATCTCCCTGGTCGATGGCGCCGGTCTTGCGATCTCGGGCAATGATCTCCTGTGGTGCGCGATGATGGGCGTGGTGCAGATGACCGTTGGCATGGCGTTGTTCGTGACCGGCGCCAGGCATGTGCCCGCGGGCGAGCTGGCCCTGCTGTCGCTCACCGAAGTCATTTTCGCGCCGATCTGGGTCTGGGCCTTCCTCTCAGAGGTGCCGGTCGCGGCGACCTTCTGGGGCGGCGGCATCGTCTTCTTGGCCATCGTCGTCAACGCAATGACCGGCATGCGCCGCAGGCATCCTTTGCCCCAGGCCTGATCCCTTTGGCGCACGGCTGCCTTCATCCTAGGCTGGCGAGAACGTCGGGGGAGAACCACCATGGCACTGCAGCGCATTCCGGCCACCGCCGGGAAGGACGTCATCCTTGAGGTCTTGGCATCGGACGGCGGTCTTGTCGTCTAGGGCCTCTTCGATCCCGCGACCACCCAGACCCTCTGGGACGAGCTGGCCGACAAACGCGCCGAGCACGGCCCCGGCGCGTGCATTCCCGGTGAGGACAACGAGGTCTTTTGGGGGCGCAACACGATCCGCTTCGCCAGCCTTCCCCAGCACAGCGACGCCTTCATCGACATTATGCTGACCCCGCTGATCCACGAAGTCGCCGAGGCCTTCCTCGAGGACTCCGGCGGCGTCGATTACTGGATGAACACGGCCCAGTTCATCGGCATCGGTCCCGGCGAACCGGCTCTGGGTCTCCGGATTGACCGTGATCGGGCCAATGCCCCGGATGGTCGACCGTTCGTCGAGGATGTTGCTGCCCAGAATCCTGTCGTTGCCCTCTGCCAATGCGCAGTAGATGCGGGGATGGGCAATCAGTCCCGGCACAAAGGCCATGGCATCCTCGACCGAGGCGACATCGGTGGCATGACCGTGACGGGTAGCGACGTCGTGGAACGCGCGGAATCAGATGTCGGCAAAGGCGGCTGCGTCATCGGGCCCGGCCTCACGGACCATCACACTTATGACGCCAACTCTGTTCTATCGAACCTACCATCAGGTAAGACGCTGGGCCATCCATTGATGCCAGAGGGGAAGGGATGCCTCCATCCAGCTGAGTGGTCCGGGTGCAGCCTTGCTTGAGCCAGCACCATTGAGAATGTGTGCCATGGCGACGCCGTCTTCATCGAGCACGCGCTCGGAATCGTACTTTGCGCCCTCGGGGTCGAACCGGCGCAGCTCGCCCGATGGACGAATGGAATGTGCGCGAAACTGAAAGCTGTCGACGCCCAACGGCCAGATTGAATAGTACCCGGCACCGCCGGGATAGATCGAAAACGAGTTGCCGGGGTGGATGTTTATGATGTCCAGCGCCGGCTGTTCCATGCCCATCCAGTCATCCGGTGACCAGTTGGCCTCGTCGAGCAGCGCCTCGGTCACGTCGCGGTCGCGCTCATAGGGGACCTGATGACGGGTCCAGTATTCGCCGTGGGTCAGGTTGGTGACGTTCTTGGTCGGTGAATAGAGCTCGATGGACTGCTGGTGCATGCCCATGTGGTGGTAACCTTCAAGGTTATTCTCGACTTGGCTCTTCCAGTTGCCCTTCCATGTCTTGTCGTAAAGCGCGGCCATCACTCCGCCCTCGGGCCCCTTATAGACGGCCATCGCCTCCTCGAGTTCGACCAGCTTGGGGGCAAGGGGAGCAGCGTCGTCATCCAGGTTGACCCAGATAAGATCGTTCCAGATTTCGACACGAAACTCCGGCAGGCGAATCCCTGAGGGATCGAAGTCTGCGTGGCGCTCCATGTGAAGGGCGCTCTTGAGTTGGCCGTCGAGCTTGTAGGCCCAGCGATGATAGGGACAGACGAATCCGCTGGTTTTGCCGCGGGTGCCTGGTTCCACCACCAGCATCAGGCGATGTCGGCACACCGTCGACAGTGCACGAATCTGGGCATCGGCGCCGTGCACAATCACGATGGGTTCGTTGACAAGCTGAATGGAATAGAAGTCGCCAACGTCAGGGACTTCCTTGACGTGGCCGACGCAGATCCATTCCTTCTTCCAGATGCGTTCGACTTCGAGCGCATAGTATTCCGGTAAGGTGTAGTGGGCCGGATCGAGCGTCCAGGGTTCGTGGACCGGCCGTTCCAGGCTCGCGCCGATCGACGACTGGAGGTGTTCCAATTCTGATACCATAATGACCTCCTGCTTTCTGATCCATCTCAAACGCTTGGATCGTGCTACTACCGGGGGCGCAGACTAAGAGATGTATGGAACCGTGTCGCGGGATTCCGATCAACAACTTGTGCGGCACCCTGGCGCCCGGTCAAAGCACAAATTCGAGCATGCGCATGACCTCGTAGAACCGGCCGCTCTCGAAACGCACGGCGTGGGGCGCGTGCAGGCTGGCGCCGGGCCAGATTGACGCGGCATAGGCATGCTCGTTTTCGAGATACCAGATTTCCACGGTGTAGTGGTCGCTAAGCCAGGGCAGGGCACGGGTCGCGGGATCCTGCAGTGCAGCTCCCATGCCACCCCGAATGGCTGCGGTGGCGCAGGCAGGATGGATCGATTCCGTTGTGGCGCCTTTGCCGGTGTTGGTGGCTACCGTATGGATGCCGGGGCGGGCCGCTCTCGCGTCCTCACACAGAAGGCGGTCGCCCGAGATGAAGACCGTCGGCACGCCGAGCTCGGCCGCCGCCAGACTGTGCAGCAGGAACTCCGACATAGGCGCCCCGTTGACCAAAACACGCCCGACCTTGCTCGAGATCGTGTGGGGCCGGAGTGGTAGCCCACCATGGCGATGGCGGCGAAGCCCTCGTCGACTCCTTCGACCATGCTCAACGGATTGCCGCTCCAGGCGCGGATGATCCGGGCCTCTTCCGGCAGCCGTTCGGGCAGTATGTTGCGCCCGCTTGAATGGGCGTCCTTAACCAAAAGATCGGTCGCACCGGCGGCCAGTGCACCTTCGCATGTGGCTGCGGACCCGTCCGTCATCTGCGCGCGGAAGGTCTCGTAACCGGGTTGGCCGATGGTCGCTTCGTCCCAGTGCGTAATCCCTGCCACGCCTTCGATGTCGACGCTGATGTAAACTTTCATGGCGCGCGCTCTCACAATCTCACCAGGGCAAACTGCAGCATGCGCATGATCTCGTAGAACCGGTCGGCCTCGAAGCGCACGGCGTGTGGGGCGTGCAGTTGGGCACCGGGATAGAACGACGCGGCATAGGCGTCTTCGTTCTTGTCGTACCAGAGCTCAAGCTCGTAGCGGTCGCTCAGCGCGGGCAGGGCGCGGGCCTTCTCGTCCTTCAGGGCTGCTTCCATACCGCTGCGAATGGCTTCCACGGCCCGGGCCGGATGGATCGAGACCGTCGCCGCTCCTTTGCCGGTGTTGGTCGCCACGGTGTGAATGCCGGGCTGCGCCGCATGGGCGCTTTCGCACAGCAAGGTGTCGCCGGATAAAAACACGGTCGGCACACCCAGCTCGGCAGCCATCATGCTGTGCAGACGGTACTCCGACACCGCTTCGCTGTTGATCAGGATCTGGAACTCGGACCCCGCTGCCGTATGGGCCAGCGGGTTGCCGCCGTTGCCGGCCCCGGAGTGGTAACCGACCATCGCCAGCGCATCGAAGCTCTCGTCCATTTCCGTGATCATGTAGAGTGGGTCACCGGTCCAGCCACGGATCAGGGTCACGGGTTCAGGCAAACGCGACGGGATGATGTTGCGCGCGGTCCAGTGGGCATCCTTCACCACCAGCTCCGTGGTGCCCGCTGCCAGCGCGCCTTCGCAGGCCGCTACGGCTTCTTCTGTCATCTGATCGCGGAACGTCTCGTAGCCGGGTTTGCCGATCTCGGCCTCGTCCCAGTGCGTGATCCCGGTGACGCCCTCGATATCGACGCTGATGTAGACCTTCATGACACATCTCTCTCTCGCCATCCGCAGGTTAGGCGCAAACAGCGCGGAACGCGACACTTGCAACAACACGGATCAGCGCTTGAATTGTAATGTGATGCTGCGAACGGCCCATCATCTAGAACATGAACCACATCGCCAGGCAGGCCGGTTCGGAGTCCGATGCCCCCACAACTGGAGGTTTTCGAGACCGGAAGATCACAACATGCACGGTGTATGGCATTGAATTGCAAAAACTGCCGGGAGCCCCCTCCCACCCGTCATCCGGTGCATCCCCATCTACCGGTACGACTCGGATCAGGTCCGCACCACTGCGATGGGGGAATCGACGTCCGAAATCCAGACCGCCATGGAAATCAGCGGCTGGTCACCTGTCTGCATCGCGTGGCGCATGCCGGCTGTGTGCAGAATGATCTCGCCGGGGTGGCGCTCGACCCAGGGCTCGCCACCGCGCTTCCAAAGCCCCTTGCCAGCGATCAAGTAGTAGATCTCGACCGCCTTGTGGGCGTGGTCCGGGTAATAGGTTTTCGGCCCCTGCAACGTGAACGTCAGACCGACTTTCGTGGAAGGCACCGAGATCCCCTTCGCCCAGCGTCTTGGTTCAGCCAGGGCTGTGTAGCTGAAGTTGTCACAGAAATGCTCCATCCCGGGCTCTTCGCCGTAGCTGCTGTTGTGCATATCCTTCCAGTTCAGCAGGTGGGTGGCAGTGCGCAGGGCCGCAAGCAGCGCCGCGGCCAGGGGATCGTTGACCTCGAGCTCATGAAGATGGCGATCAACGATAGGCTGGTTGTCCGGTTCCGGCGTGCCATCAAACGCAAGGTCCCTTATCAGATCAATGCCCCGAATCAGCTCATCCCGGGGTGCGAAGGGTCGCTGCGCGCCGACCGTCAGGGCGCGGACGGCGGCGTCCACCAGGTCTTGAACAGGTCGAAGGCTCATGTCTTTGTTCTTTCGTTCGCGCTCGCCGTCACGCTAGGCTCAACACCCGTTCCACGGCAATCGGCCTTTTCGCCATGACCGCCGCCTATCCCCATCTTTTCGAACCGATGCGGCTGCGTCATCTCATGTTGAACAATCGCATCGTTTTCGGGGCGCACACGGCGAACATGGCCGAAGAGGGCATCCCCGGTGACCGCCATTTCGGCTACTACCGGGAACGCGCAAGGGGCGGTGCGGGGATGATCGTGGTCGAGCCTGTGCCGGTTCATCGCACGGCGGTTCTCACCCGTGGCAATTTTCTTCACGACACCGACGAGATCGTGCCGCACTTCCGGCGCATCACCGAGGAGGTCAAAAGCCACGGCACGGCGATCATCCAGCAGCTCTACCATGTCGGCGCCCACGGTGATTGGGACTCCAGCTTCTCGGAGAACTGGTCGCCCAGCGGCCTGCCGTCGATGTTCAACTCCGACGGCAGCCACGCCATGACCGATGGCCAGGTCGAGGAGGTGATTGAAGGTCACGTCTCAGCCGCCCGCCGTGCTCATGACGCCGGCTTCGACGGCATCGAGATCATGGCAGCCTATTCCGCGCTGATGGAACAGTTCTGGTCGCCCTTCACGAACCGTCGCGTTGATCGCTGGGGCGGCAGCTTCGAAAATCGCATGCGGTTCTCCCAGGAGGTCTACAGCCGGATTCGAAAAGCCTGTGGTGACGACTTCGTCTGTGGTGTCGCCGTTGCGATCGACCCCGGTGCCGAGGTCGTGCAGTCGATCGAGATGCTTCAGGAGGTCATGGCCTGGCACGACGAACGCGCGCTTGTCGACTACGTCACTCTGGGTCGCGGCAGCTACTGGGGCTTCACCCGCATCATTCCCACGGCCTTCGAGCAGGCCATGAAGGGCGAGGAATACGCCGGGCGTCTCAAGTCCGTCTGCCGCCATATTAGGGTTCAATGTGAAGCGCGGGTCACGGCCCCCGAAAACGGTGAACGGATCATTGCCTCCGGCATGGCCGATATGGTTTCCATCGTGCGCGGCCAGATTGCAGACCCGCAGCTTGCCAACAAATCAAAGGCGGGCAGGGCGTCCGAGATTCGCCCTTGCATCGGCTGCAATCAGCAGTGCATCGGTCGTCGCCATCGCGACTACTGGATCTCCTGCATGGTCAACCCGTCGACCGGCCGCGAGGCCAAGTGGGGCGGGGACAATTGCGGTGTGTCCGACAATCCTCGCGCCGTACTCATCGTGGGTGGCGGCCCCGCCGGGATGGAAGCGGCCCGCGTGGCGGCTGAACGCGGGCACGGTGTGCGCCTTGTCGAAGCCACCGAGCATCTGGGCGGGCAGTGGCGGTTGGCATCACTGCAACCCCGCCGTAACGAACTCGCTGACCACCTGGCGTGGCTCGAACGGGAACTTGACCGTCTCGGCGTGGCCATCGATGTCGGGATCGAGATGGACGCCGAAATGGTCCGCGACATGGGGGTCGATGACATCATTGTGGCGACGGGCAGCCACCCGCCGCTGACCGGCTACCAGCGCGCTCTGCCCGAACGCGATGGCCTTGATGATCTCGACAAGGGGCAGGTCTGTGCGATCAACCAGGTGCTCGATGGCACTGTCACACCGGGTGAGCGGGTGCTGCTGCTGGACGACATCGGCTTCTGGCCCGGCAACGGCACGGCGCTGCTGCTCGCTGAAGCCGGCCATCAGGTCACCGTGGTTGCCAAGGATGCAGCCATTGCCGCGCCCATGGGCCGGGTTCAGTCCGACAAGGCCATGCGCAAGGCGCTCGCCATGGCGGGCGCGGAGCTGCGGCCGCAAAGCGCTGTTGTGGCCTGGACCGGTGAGACCGCCACAATCCGGCACCAGCCATCAGGTGCTGAGGAGACACGGCCTTTCGACTCTCTGGTGATCTGTGAAACCCCGGTCGCCAACGATGCTCTTTGGCGTGACCTCGAGGGTTCCGGCCTGCGCGTCCGGCCCGTCGGCGACTGTGTCGCCTATCAGATGGCATCGGGAGCCTTCTATGATGCCCGCCGCACCGCGATGGAGATCTGAGAGATGGCAGAGCGCTTTTCCCATCTCTTCCAACCGCTTCAGCTGCGTCACAAGACGCTGCGCAACCGCCTCACATTTGGCCCGCATCTCGCGAACATGAGCCACGAAGGGCTACCCGGTCCGCGTCACCTCGGCTACTACGCCGAACGGGCACGGGGTGGTGTCGGGATGATCGTGATGGAGGGGCAGTCGGTCGAGGCCCATGGTGCGTTGACACGCGGCCGCTTCAACGACGACGACAGCATTGTCCCGGGGCTGGCCGCCATTGCGGATGCGGTACACGAGCATGGAACGGTCATCGTCCAGCAGCTCAACCACTCTGGCCAGCACGCCGATGCCGACAACTCCTGGCTTCCTAACTGGTCGGTCTCCGGCCTGCCGTCACTGAAGGATTCGTCCGGCAGTCACAAGATGAGCGAATCCGAGATCGAGACCGTTCTCGCGCACTACATCGCGGCCGCCCTGCGCTCGAAGAGAGCCGGGCTCGACGGCATCGACATCATTGCCGCCTACAACACCCTTCCGGACCAGTTCTGGTCGCCGCTGACCAATCGACGCGATGACCGCTGGGGTGGCAGTCTCGAAAATCGCTGCCGCTTCACCCGCACGCTGCTGACCGGCATCCGGCAGGCTTGTGGCGACGATTTCATCATCGGCCTGTCGATCTCCGGCGACGATCTCACCGAGAAGGGACTGCCGCTTGATGAGATGAAGCGCGTTGCGGCGTGGCACGACGAACGTGGCCTGATGGATTACGTCTCGGTCGGCACAGGCAGCTTCTACGACTTTTCCCAGATCATCCCGACCTTTCTTTACGACGAGATGAAGGGGCCGCCGCTGGCTTCTGAGATCAAATCCGTGGTCCAGCATGCGTATGTCCAGGCCGAGAGCCATGTACGCACACCCGCCAACGCGGATGCGGTGATCCGCGACGGTATGGCCGACATGGTCTCGATCGTGCGCGGGCAGATCGCCGATCCCCATCTTGCGAACAAGGCGAAGGATGGTCGGGCAGAAGACATTCGCCCCTGCATCTCCTGCAACCAGCTCTGCTGGGGCCGGCGCTCACGCGACTACTGGGTCGCCTGCCTCGCCAACCCGTCGGCAGGTCGCGAATGGGAATGGGGCGGGGACCGGTTTGAGCCCTCCGCCGAACCCAAACGTGTTCTCGTGGTTGGCGGTGGGCCGGCCGGCATGGAAGCCGCACGTGTTGCGGCCGAGCGCGGCCATCGCGTGACCCTGGTTGAAGCCTCGGACCATCTCGGCGGGCAGTTCGCTCTGGCCGCGAAGCAGCCCCGCCGGCAGGCCATCGATGAGCTGATCGGTTGGTTCGACAAACAGCTCACCAAGCTGCAGGTCGAGGTCCGGCTCAACACGACCATGGATGCCGACACGGTGCGCGACGGTGACTGGGACGAGGTCATCGTGGCCACCGGTTCGGAACCAGCCCGGGACGGTTATCAGCGTGGTCTGCCGTTCCAGGAACGTCTGCCCGGCGTCGAGAACCAGCACGTCATCGCCATTGATGATGTCCTTGATGGATCTGCTGAGAGTGGCAAGCGGGTGCTGATCCTCGATGATCTCGGCAACTGGAAGGCCGCCGGAACCGCTTTGCTGCTGGCCGAGCAGGGCCACGAGGTCACCTTTGCGACCCGCCACGCCATGGTCGCCCCGGAACTGGTCGCCAGCGCCGCCATGGCACCGCTTGCTCGTCGGATGGCGGATCTGAAAATCGAGCAGATCGTCGAGACGGTTCTGCTGTCATGGGAGAACGGCACGGCGGCGCTGCAGTCCAGTCTGGATGGCGGGATCGTGACACGTGAGTTCGACACGCTAGTTCTTGCCACGACCAATCGGCCCAGGCGCGATCTTCACGATGCGCTGGATGGTGAACACGAGGGCCTCCACATGATCGGCGACAGCCTTGGTGCCCACCGCGCCTCGGCTGCGATTTACGAGGGCCGCAAGCTGGCGAGGGAACTTTGACGAAGGAGAAACGGCAATGGTTAAGGCTGTCAGTGAGTATCTGAAAGGTGCCGCCGAGGTGCCGCACAACCGCACACTTCTCTTTGTCGGTGCGCAGTCACCAGAAGACGGCCAGGGTCAGGTTGCTGGCGATATCGGGGCCCAAGCCGCCTGCGTCTGGGACAAGGTCGCTGGGGCGCTCGCCCAAAAGAACCTTGAGCCACGCCATATTGTCTCCGTCGACATTGACCTCGTGGATCGCGCCGACATAGCGGTTGCGGTGAAGGAGCAGGAACGACGGTTTCGCCATCACGTCGCCCAGACCGTTCGGATCACGGGGCTGGCCGACGAGCGCTGGAGACTTCAGGTCGCGGTTGTGGCCGCCGTTACGCGCTGAGAGCGATCTCGTTAATCCGTTCGCGTTCGATTGACAGGAACACGACCCGGTCAATCCGCTCCGCATCCAGCTTGTCATAGAACGCCAGAGCGACGTGATTGTTGTCCGAGCATTCCCAGGTGACCGCGTCGCAGTCGAGGGACTGGGCATGTCGGCACACTCTGGCCACCAGCCGTTCGCCGACACCGGCGCGACGGGCATCGGCCGACACGGCAAGGTCGCTCAGAAACATGCGCCGGCGGCCGGTGAAGCCCTCGAAGAAGTGGCGGGTGAGGGCATAGCCCACGACGGTCGGACCGTCGGTGGCGATGAGAATGTCGCACCAGCGTTGGGGTCCGAAGGCATAACGGCGGACGTCGGCCGCGCTTGTCGTGCCGTCCTGGCCCATGATCCAGCGCCCCAGTTCGCGCGCCAGCGCCGCGATGGCTCCGGCATCGGTCTTGCGGGCGCGTCGGACACGGATCATGGCATGGTCCTTTCGTCAGAGGTCGATACAAATCTAGCAGATTCCACCGCGACACGGCCAAGAGAGCGGCGATATGTCAGAGATGTGACATCTTCCGGCAGATTCGGGACATTATGTTCCGTTGCGGCTATGGACTCGCTCCGCCGCCATGGCTCACATTGTTGGACAGACGCCGAGATGAAGAGTTCCTCAAGGAACCGTCCGGCAGGGAATCACAGGTTCAGGGAGAGAAGGGGGCATGGCTGTCTTCATCCTCAAGCGGTTGCTCATGATGGCTGCCACTATGATTGTGGCGTCATTCATTGTCTTCTCGCTCATGGAGTTCACTCCGGGCAACGTCGCCAGCAAAACGCTGGGCCCGTATGCGACCCAGGAACAGAAAGATATTCTCTACGACAAGCTGCAGTTGGGTGACCCCCTGCTCGAACGCTACTTCCGCTGGGTTGGCGTGCTCTCGGGAGTGATCGAAGATCCTGTGCAGGACCCGGAGCTGAACCTTGGCTTCACTGATCCGCGCGGAGACCAGTACTTTGGTAACTTCGGCTGGTCAGCGAAGTACCGTGTGCCGGTCAACGACGTGATGTGGGGCAAGCTTGGCAACACCCTCATTCTCGCCGGGATTGCCTTTGCGATTATCGTGCCTTTGTCTCTTGTTTTCGGTGTCCTGGCCGGCATGCGCGAGGGAAGCATTCTTGACCGGACGCTCTCCTATACAGGCATCACGCTGACCTCGATCCCCGAGTTCGCGTCCGCTGTGTTTCTGATAGCGATCTTGGTACTATGGCTCGGCCTCTTGCCGGGCACGGCGAACATGCAGGATTTTGAGCAATGGTCCTGGGCATCACAGATGGTGCTGCCGGTGGCTGTTCTGGTGATCTATGATTTCGGATATGTGGCGCGGATGGTTCGCGGCTCTATGGTGGAGGTGATGACCCGCCCCTACATCCGAACTGCTGTCCTCAAAGGGTTGCCGTATCGGCAGGTCATCCTGAAGCATGCCCTGCGGAACGCCCTCATCGCGCCGTTCACGGTGATCCTGCTTCAGATCCCCTTCCTCATCACGGGCGTCGTGGTGACAGAAACGATTTTTGGCTACCCGGGCTTCGGCAGAATGTTGCTGGAATCGGCTAGCTTCGGCGACATCACACTCGTGGAGGCGGCCACGCTGGTGGCCGTGTTCATTGCTGTGTCGACCCAGCTTTTGGGTGACATCGGCTACATGTACATCAACCCGCGCATCCGCTTCACCTGAGGAGAACGCCATGACCGATCAGACACAAGATCAGGCGCCGCAGGTTAATGCCGGTACGCCGAAGAGTGCGGAACAGCCGGATCGAATCGGCTTGGCCAAATTTTTCTATAATCTCAGCCTGCTGAAGGAATCATGGGCTGCGATGATCGGCCTCACAATCATCATATTCTGGGTGTTCGTTGCGATCTTTGCCGATGTCATCACCATCTATGAGCCCAACGCGAACGACTATCTCGCAACCATGAAGGCGCCGTTCCAAGGCGGCGATCACTGGCTGGGAACCGACCTTCTCGGCCGGGACACCTGGTCACGTCTGGCCTACGGTGCGCGTGCCACTTTGATCATCGCCCCCACGGCTATGATCTGTGCCTATTTCCTGGGCATCGTCATGGGCATGCTTGCGGGCTATTACGGTGGTTGGGTCGACAATGTGATCAGCCGTGTAAGCGACATTATCCTTTCTTTCCCGCTGATCATTTTGTTCATCATCATCATCTCGGTGTTCGGTGCTTCAGCGCTCAACATCATCATTGCCGTCACCCTAGCGGCATCGCCGGGTATTGGCCGTATTGTCCGCGGCCTGACGCTCGATCTGCGGAATCTTGAGTATGTTTCGGCGGCACAGATTCGCGGCGAAAGAAGCATCTACATCATGGCGGTCGAACTTCTGCCGAATGCCCGTGGACCGCTCATCGTCGATGCCTGCCTGCGCATGGGTTACACCGTTATCACGATCGGCGTTCTCGGTTTCCTCGGCCTCGGCCTGCCGCCGCCAGATCCCGACTGGGGCGGCATGGTCAAGGACGGTTCGGCCATGGTTCTTGGCGGCAGTCCCCAGCTCGCGATCATCGCTTCGATCGCTGTGTCGAGCCTGGTGATCGGCTTTAACCTGCTGGCCGACGGCATGCGCGAAATCTCGACGAGGGACTGACGCCATGACCGATCAGACCGACAACGACGACATCGTTCTCGAAATCAACGACGTCGGCATCTCGTACTTCACCCGTATCGGCGAGATTCCGGCGGTGCCGGATTTCTCTCTCAAGCTCAAACGCGGTGAGAGTTATGGCCTGGTGGGTGAGTCCGGTTGCGGCAAGTCCACGGTTGCCATGGCGATCATGAACTACCTCGGAAAAAACGGTGGTGTCGTCAGGGGCCAGATCAAATTCGAGGGCCGGGACATGGCGGACATGTCGGGGGAGGAGCTTCGGGATATCCGAGGCTCCAAGATCGCCATGGTCTACCAGGAGCCGATGAGTGCGCTCAATCCCAGTCTGACAATCGGCACGCAGTTGAAGGAGGTGCTGGTCGTTCACGAAGGGATTTCCGATTCGGCGGCAGCTGAATGCTGCATCCAGATGCTGCGCGACGTGAACATGCCGGATCCCGAGAGCGTCATGGGCCGATACCCGCACCAGATTTCAGGTGGTCAGCAGCAGCGTGTCGTGATCGCGATGGCGATGTTGTCGAACCCGTCGCTCTTGCTGCTCGACGAGCCGACCACCGCCCTCGACGTGACAGTGGAAGCTACGGTGATCGATCTCATCGCCAACCTGCGCGAGAAGTATAACACCACGCTGCTCTACATCAGTCACAACCTCGGCCTGATCGTGAAGGTCTGTGACCGGGTCGGCGTGATGTATTCGGGTTCCATGGTCGAAGAGGGCACCATTGAGGAGCTCTTCAAGAAGACCCGGCACCCCTACACCTTCGGCCTGTTTGATTGCATTCCGACGCTGGGTGCGGACAAACATGCCCGCACGCTGGAGCCGATCCCCGGCCAAGTGTCGCTACCACACGAGCGTCCTCCTGGGTGTTCATTCGGTCCGCGCTGCAAGTACTTCAAGCTTGGCACTTGCGATCAGGGTCATATCCCGATCGAGAATATGGACGGCAGTGCAACCCATCGTGCCCGCTGCCGCAGGGTCGATGAGATCGAGCATGTCGCGACCAACACCGGTAGTGAGGTGACTGTCGCGTCCGGCGAGACGGTGCTCCACATCAACGGGATGAGCAAGTTCTACGAGGTCTCCGACATATCGCTGACCGCGATCATGAAGGGAGAAAGCAAGCACTATGTGAGGGCCAACGAGGAGCTGAATTTTGAAGCTCAGCGCGGTCGCACTGTGGCGATCGTGGGCGAGTCCGGCTGTGGTAAGTCGACCTTCGCCAAGGTGCTGACCGGCCTTGAGACCGCGACCGACGGCGAGATCATGTTCGAGGGCACGAACATCGGTGTCATTCCGGTGCAGAAGCGCGATGCCAAGATGATTCGCGCCCTGCAGATGGTTTTCCAGAATCCGGACGGCACGCTCAACCCGAGCCACTCGGTCGGCCATTGCATCGGTCGCGTGATCAAGAAGTTCGGCATCGAGAAGAACCCGAAGAAGGTCCGCGAGAAGGTCGGCGAGATGCTCGACATCGTGCGGCTCCCGAAGGCTTTCATTACCCGCAAGCCACGCCAGCTTTCGGGCGGCCAGAAGCAGCGTATCGCCGTGGCGCGCGCGTTTGCCGGCAACCCCAGTATGGTGATCGCCGACGAGCCTGTCTCCGCGCTCGATGTGTCGGTGCAGGCGGCCGTGATCAACCTGCTGAACGACGTCCAGAAGGAGTTCAACACTACGCTGCTCTTCATCAGCCATGATCTTTCGGTCGTTCGTTTCATCTCCGATGAGATCGTGGTGATGTATCTGGGACAGATCATGGAGGCCGGCGAGGCCGACAAGATCTTCCAGCCGCCCTACCACCCCTACACGGAGGCGCTGCTATCGGCGGTGCCGATCGCCGATCCCGACATCGAGCAAAAGCGGATCCGTCTCGAAGGCGAGATGCCGTCCGTGATGGATCCGCCGAAAGGCTGTCGTTTCTCGACCCGTTGTCCGCGTTACCTCGACAGCATCTGCGAAGAGCAGGAACCGCCGAACCAGGACGCCGGTGACGGCCACGTCATCAAGTGTCACATCGACATCCGCGAACTGGCGCAGGTGGAGCCGATCTTCAACACGAAAGAAGCGGCGGAGTAGGTCTGTAACGACGATGCTCTGAAACGGCCGGGGCTTGCATGCTCCGGCCGTTTCAGAGCATGTCGCTGGCGCACGTTTGGTGTCGTGGGTAGACTAGTTTCACCTCGGGACCGTCGATAGCTTGCGCCACCTTTTCGGCTGTGGTCGAAGAGGGTTCCATGCGTGTGAGCGGATGCCGCGATAGCGACCATGAAATACTCCATCTTCAGCCTGCTCAGGCAGGCGCGCGACTATCACAAGAACTGGCCCCAGGCCTGGCGCAGTCCGGACCCTAAGCCCGAGTACGATGTCATCATCATTGGCGGCGGTGGTCATGGCCTGGCGACGGCGTATTACCTCGCCAAGGAACACGGCATCACCAATGTCGCAGTCCTGGAAAGGGGCTGGCTGGGCGGCGGCAACACCGGGCGCAACACCACCATTGTCCGCTCGAATTATCTGTGGGACGAAAGCGCGAATCTCTACGAGAAATCGCTTCAGCTCTTTGAGGATCTGAGCCAGGACCTCAACTACAACGTCATGTTCAGTTCGCGCGGGGTGATCAACCTGGCGCACAACGAGCACGACCTGAAGGAGCTGGCGCGCCGCGGCCATGCCTGCCGCCTGAACGGCATTGACTACGAACTGGTGAGCCCGGAGCAGATCAAGGAGATCGCACCGATCATCAACATCTCCAAGTCGATTCGCTATCCCGTGCTAGGCGGGGCAATGCAGCGCCGTGCGGGCAACGCACGTCATGATGCCGTGGCCTGGGGCTACGCCCGCCGCGCCGACGAGTACGGCATCGATATCATCCAGAACTGCGAAGTCACCGGCATCGATGTTGCGAACGGCAAGGTCACGGGCGTCCAGACCACCCGCGGCCCGATCAAGGCTAGGAAGATCGGTGCGGTGCCTGCCGGCCACGCCTCGGTTGTCGGCCAGATGGCGGGCCTCCGCCTGCCGATCGAGAGCCATTGCCTGCAGGCTATGGTGTCCGAGCCGATCAAGCCGGTGCTCGACACCGTGATCATGTCGAACACGGTGCACGTCTACATCAGCCAGTCCGACAAGGGCGAACTGGTTCTGGGTGCCGGGATCGACGGCTTCAACAGCTATGCCCAGAAGGGCGGCATCGACATCATCGAGCATCAGCTCGAAGGGCTTTGCGAACTTTATCCCATTGTGAAGCGACTGCGCGTGATGCGCACCTGGGGTGGTATTGTCGATATCTGCCCCGATGCCAGCCCGATCATCTCGAAGACCTCGGTCGAGGGTTTCTACATGAACTGCGGTTGGGGCACGGGCGGATTCAAGGCCACGCCGGGCTCGGGCTGGGTGTTCGCCTACACCATCGCGCAGGAACGCCCCCACGATCTGAACGAAGCCTTCGATCTCAAACGGTTCGAGACCGGACTTCTGATCGACGAGCACGGCGCTGCGGCCGTGGCGCACTGAGGGGAGGAGAGACACCATGCTTTTGATCACCTGTCCCTGGTGCGGCGAACGCGAAAACTCCGAGTTCACCTGCGGTGGCGAAGGCCACATCAAGCGTCCGGACCCGAAGACTGCGACCGATGCCGAATGGGCCGACTATCTCTTCATGCGCAAGAACCCCAAGGGCGCGCATCACGAGCGCTGGTTCCATGCCCAGGGTTGCCGCATGTGGTTCCACATGACCCGCGACACGGTCACCCACGAGATTATCGAGGTCTACGGTATCACCGAGCAGCCTTCCGAAACCGGTGATGCGGAGGGCGGACTATGAGTCAGGCATTCCGCAATTCAGACGGCGGTCGGGTCGACCGCGGCAAGCGTCTGAGCTTCACATTTGATGGACAGCGCTACACGGGCCATGAGGGCGACACGCTGGCCTCGGCGCTGCTGGCGAACGGCGTTCGCCTGGTCGGCCGCAGCTTCAAATATCACCGGCCGCGCGGCATCGTGACGTCGGGTGCTGAAGAACCGAATGCGCTGATCCAGCTCGGCGAGGGCGCCTTTACCGAGCCGAACACGCGCGCGACCCAGATCGAGCTCTATGATGGGCTGGTCGCCGAGAGCCAGAACCGCTGGCCCAGCGTGAACTTCGATGTCGGTGTGGTGAACAACCTGCTGTCGAAGATCTTTCCCGCGGGCTTCTACTACAAGACCTTCATGTGGCCGCCCAAGGCCTGGATGTTCTATGAAAAGATCATTCGGAACGCCGCCGGCCTGGGCAAGGCACCGACTGAACCCGACCCTGAGACCTACGAGAAACGCCGCGTCCATTGCGATGTGCTCGTGGTGGGCGCCGGCCCGGCCGGGCTCGCTGCGGCGCGTGCCGCCGGTGCTTCTGGCGCGCGGGTGATCCTGGCAGACGAACAGGCGGCGTTTGGTGGCAGCTTGCTGGCGAGCCGCGCAACAATCGATGGCAAGACCGTCGCCGAGTGGGTCGACTCCATGGTCGAAGAACTCGCGGGCATGCCAGAGGTTCGGCTGTTGCCGCGGACCACGGTCACCGGCTACTACGACCACAATTTCCTGGTCGCCGCCGAGCGTCTGAATGATCACCTGCCGACGGGTGAACGCCAAGGCCCGCGTCAACGTGTCTGGAAGATCCGCGCCAAGCGTGTCGTATTGGCGACCGGCGCTATCGAACGCCCGCTCGTGTTCGCGGAGAATGATCGTCCGGGTGTCATGCTGGCCGATGCGGTGAAAACCTATGTGAATCGCTATGGTGCACGTCCCGGCAACCGGGCGGTGATCTTCACCAACAACGACAGCGCCTATCGCGCGGCAATCGACGCGGCGGATGGCGGGATTCACGTTGCGGCAATCGTCGATGTCCGTGAAAAACCTGAAGGCGCTCTGGTGCGCGAGGCGCGGGACCACGGCATCGAGATCATTCCCGGAAGTGCGATCACCAGAGTGCGCGGCGGCAAGCAGGTTGCCGATGTTGAGGTCAGCGGCCTTTCGGAAGACCGCGAGTCGGTCAATGGGCAACGCCGGAGCATCGATTGCGACCTCGTGATGATGTCGGGGGGCTGGAACCCCACGGTGCATCTTGCGTCGCAATCCGGCGCTAAGATGCAGTGGGACGAGGCGCTGCATTCGTTTGTGCCTGGTCTTTTAAAGCAGGCGCAGCACAACGTGGGAGCGCTTGCAGGTGATCTGACCCTGGAAGGCTGCCTGGGACAGGGCGATACGGCCGGTGCCGAGGCTGCCACGGAGGCAGGCTTTGCGGCCAAGCCAGGACCGTCTTGGGCTGTCGACGCTGGGGCCGGTGATGGAAGTCTACAGCTTGAGCCGCTTTGGGCCGTGCCGACCGACCGCAAGGGTGCAAAACGATTCCACGACTTCCAGAACGATGTCACCGCCGCTGATGTGGCGCTGGCGCATCGGGAGAACTACGCCTCGGTCGAGCACTTCAAGCGTTACACGACGACCGGCATGGGAACGGACCAGGGCAAGACCTCGAACGTGAACGGTTTGGCGATCCTGGCGGACCTGCGTGGTGAGCCGATTCCCGATGTTGGCCACACCACGTTCCGCCCGTTCTACACGCCGGTCACGATCGGTGCGTTGGCCGGCATTGATACCGGTCCGGAGCTTTTGGATCCTGTGCGCAAGACCCCGATGCACACCTGGCACGAGAAGCATGGTGCGCATTTCGAGGATGTTGGCGCCTGGAAGCGTCCCTACTGCTATCTGCGGGACGGCGAAAGCGTCAAACAGGCGGTCAACCGAGAGGTTCTTGCCGCGCGGACGTCGGTCGCCATCCTGGACGCTTCGACGCTCGGCAAGATCGACATTCAGGGTTCGGATGCCGCGGAGTTTCTTGATCGCATCTACACTAACAAGTTCTCCACCCTGAAGGTCGGCGCTTGCCGCTACGGCCTTATGTGCAAGGACGACGGCATGGTGTTCGATGATGGCGTCACGGCGCGCATCGCGGAAAACCGCTTTCTGATGTCGACCACGACGGGCGGTGCGCCCAACGTGTTGAACTGGCTTGAGGAATGGCTCCAGACCGAGTGGACCGACCTTGAGGTCTACTGCACGTCGGTCACGACTCAGTGGGCCGCCATCGCTATCGCGGGGCCGAACAGCCGCCGTCTTCTGGCAGAGCTGACCGATGTCGACCTTTCGAACGAGGCATTCCCGTTCATGTCTTGGAAGGACGGTGAGGTTGCGGGGATCAAGGGTCGTATATTCCGTATCAGCTTTTCCGGCGAGACCGGTTTTGAGGTTCAGGTACCGGCGAGTTATGCGCTGGCGCTGTGGTGCGCCCTGATCACGGCGGGCGAGACCTACAGCATCACGCCCTACGGCACCGAAGCGATGCACGTGCTGCGCGCGGAGAAAGGTTTTATCATCGCCGGACAGGATACGGACGGCACGACCACGCCACACGATCTCGGCATGAGCTGGATCGTCTCTAAGAAGAAGGACGATTTCCTCGGCATGCGGGGGCTCAGCCGGCCGGACACCCTGCGCGAAGACCGCAAGCAGCTTGTTGGGCTCGTGACGGAAGCCCCGAACACAGTGATCCCCGAAGGTGCGCACATCTCCCCGGAGCCCCACGCACCGCCGCCGGTGCCGATGGAAGGCTGGGTGTCATCGAGTTACTACAGCCCGAACTGCGGCCGCTCGATCGCGCTGGCCCTGATCAAGCGCGGTCATGAACGGCTGGGCGAGAGCGTAGCCATTCCGCTGGAAGACAAGGTGGTACGGGCGAAGATCGTGAAACCGGTCTTCTTCGACGAAGAAGGGGGGCGTTTGCGTGGCTGAGACCTATCTGAGACAGAGCCCGCTGGCTCATCGTGCGCTGGACGCACAGGCCAACGCTGATACGGACGATGCCGCCCTGGTACTGACCGAACGGCGATTCCTGGCCAAGATCAATATTCGTGGCAAAGCCGACAGCGCTGCCGTGAAGGCGGCCGTGGGCGTCGAACTTCCGCAGGCTCCCAACACGGTGGCCGAAGGCAACAACCTCACAGCGCTGTGGCTTGGCCCGGCCGAGTGGCTCATTGTTGGGCCGGTTGGCGCGGAAGCCGCCATCGAAATGGCACTCGCGGAGGCCCTCGATGGCGCAAGCGCTGCCGTGGTTGATGTCACGGAAGGTCGCACGACCATCCGCGTTGCCGGGGACAAGGCGCGCGATGTTATTGCCATGGGTTGTCCGCTGGACCTGCACGCCCGCGTCTTCGCCGTGGGCCAGTGTGCCCAGAGCTTCATCAGCCGCGGTCCGATCATCATCCATCAGGTCGATGACACGCCTGCCTTCGACATCCAGATCGAACGCAGCCAGGCTGACTACCTCTGGACGTGGCTCCGGACCGGCGGTGAGCCCTATGGCATTGCCGTTGCGACCGAGCCCGAGACCGACAACTGGCGCCGTCCAGCCAAGCGCAAATCCAAGGACGCATCGTGAACGACGCGCCGTCCAGCGTCGTTTTTGACCTGGGCGGGGTCTTGATCGACTGGGATCCGCGCCATCTCTATCGCGACCTCATCCCCAATGAGGCCGAGATGGAGAAGTTTCTTGATGATGTCGTCGGTCAGCCCTGGAACCGCCAGCAGGACGCCGGGCGATCCATTGCTGAAGCCAACGCGGAGCTGATCGCAAAGCACCCGGACAAGAAGGACCTAATAGAGGCCTATTACGGCGAGTTCGACCGCATGATGAAGGGGTCGATCGGAGGCACGTTCGAGGTTCTTCAGGCTCTGGCAGACATCAATGTGCCAATCTACGCTCTGTCGAACTGGTCGGCCGAGACCTGGCCGCTGGCCCAGGCGCGTTTCGGCTTTCTTAAGCTGTTCAAGGGCGTCGTGATCTCCGGGCAGGAGGGCATACGCAAGCCGGACCCTGCGATCTTCGATCTGCTGTGTGACCGGTTTGAGCTTGAGGCCGATGAAACGCTCTTTATCGACGACCATCGTCCCAATGTCGAAGCGGCCGAGAAGCTGGGATTCTACACCGTGCTGTTCAGCGGCCCGAGCCAGTTGCGCGGGCGCCTGACCGGATGGGGTTTGTTGCCGCCGCGTTGAACTGCGGTAGTCTCCGGGGTGAAGATGGGAGACGGCCATGGCGTCACCACGACTTCAGAAGCTGATTGCCGCATTTGAAGCACGACGCGACGCGTCTGCTGACGAGCCGGCTAATGACGAAGAGGCTGTCGCACAGTACCGATCTTATGCCGATGAAGAATTGGCGTTGGTCGATGGGATCGGCCCGAGCCTTCCTGCCGACACCACAGTCCATGCGGTTTCCGTCGCCGGTGTGCCTTGCGAATGGGTGATGGCACAAGGAGCGTCACCGCACCGCCGCCTTCTGTTCATTCATGGCGGCGGCTGGCTTTCGGGCACACTCGACAACTATCGCCATCAGGTCGAGGCGCTTTCCCGTGCAACCGGCCTGTCCGTGCTGGCTGTCGACTATCGTCTGGCGCCGGAACATCCCTTTCCTGCCGGACTGGACGACTGTGTCACGGCGTGGATTTGGATGCTGGAGAACGGGCCGGACGGCGAGAGGGCTTGCGACCGGCCCTTGCTGGCGGGTGATTCGGCCGGTGACAACCTGACCTTTGCCTTGATGTTGCGCCTGAAAGATGAGGGTAAACCCTTGCCCGTGGCCGCTGTGGCGTTCGCACCGGCAACGGATTTCACCGGCGCCAGCCCCTCCATGACCGAACGCCGACATCTCGACCCGTTCATTAAGCTCGACAACGTGGACTGGATCTTTGGCCAATACGTTCTGGATGGAACGCCGAGGACCGATCCTTATGTCTCACCGGTGTTCAGTGATCTCTCCGGTCTGCAGCCGTTTCTCGTTCATGCCGGAGAACGTGAGGTGCTTCATGATGATGGCCTCCGCATCGTCGAGGCCGCCAAGGCTGCCGGGCTAGACGCGCGGTTGAAGACGTTGCTGGGTTGCGTCCACACGACCGAATACTGGTGCCACGTCGTGCCCGAAGGTTTGGGGTCGCTGAACGAGATTGGCGCCTATCTGAAGAGCAATGGCTGACGAATCCGCCAGCCGCTTCGTTGATCTTGATCGTTACCCGATCACTGATCTGGACGCGCCAGCGGCCCAATCTCTGATCGAACATTGCTGCCAAGATCTGGAATCGCAGGCGTTTTCTGTCCTCGAAGATTTTCTCACCGCTGATGCCGTCAGCCAGTTCTGGACGGAATCGATGGCATTGGCCGGTGATGTTGTGCGCAGGGGTGCGGTGCGCAGCACCTATTTCGACACGCCGGATCAGGAAGACCCGAGCTGGCCTATCGGCCATCCGCGGCGGCAGTTCTTCCGGACGAACTGGGGCGTCGTGGCCGATGATCTGATCCCCGACGACCATGGATTGCGTCAGTTCTATGAGTGGGACCGGTTGACCGACTTTTTCTCCCAGGTCCTGCAGGTGAAACCGCTCTACCGCCATGCTGACCGCTTCCAGGCACTGAACATCAATGTCCTGAATCCTGGCGATGAACAGGCCTGGCACTTTGACGGCATGGACTTTGTTGTTCTGCTCTATCTCACCACGCCGGATGGTGGCGGCGAATTGGAATGTGCCTCACTGGTGCGAACCGATGATGATCCATGTTACGACAAGGTCGCTGCGGCCTTTGATGGCAGCTATCCGCAGCTTCACCGGCGCGTGCCGAAGGCCGGCACACTCACCATCATGCGTGGCCATCACAGTGTTCATCGTGTGACGCCGGTGGAAGGCGTCACACCACGGTTGACTGCGGTTCTGTCCTACGACCGCGTGCCGGAAAAGCGCGAAGGGGATGCCATCAACATCCAGATATACGGTGAACGGATCCGAACCAAGATCGCTTCCGGGTTCAATCGGTAGCATCTTCACAAGAGAGCCAAGGAAAACTCAGCGCCGGCCTCGGTGCAGCAACTCCGAGATATCGTCAGTGGCTGGCGCGATCAGGTGAATGCGTCGGGCATCGAGTCCTTCTTCTGCGCGATGAAGGCGTTCAGCGCTTCATCGACACCGGGGTCGATGTCGGGCGCCTGATAGTCCGCCAGCATGTCTTTCCAGAGCTTGTTGGCGCGCAGGGCGGCGTCCTGGCTACCTTCTGATTCCCACTGCTCGAAGCTGTTGTTGTCGGCAATGGTCGAACGGTAGAAGGCCGTCTCGAAGTTGGCCTGGGTGTGATCGCAGCCGAGGAAATGGGCACCGGGACCGACTTCGCGAATGGCGTCCATGGCCTGGTCGTTCTCGGTGAGGCCGATGCCGCCGGCCAAAACCTGCATCATGCCGATCTGATCGGCATCCATGACGAACTTCTCGTAACCCGATGCCAGCCCGCCCTCGAGCCAGCCTGCGGCATGCAGAACAAAGTTGACACCGCCGTTCAGGGTGGCCTGGATCGTCTGGGCACTCTCGTAGGCTGCTTGGGCATCGGGAATCTTCGAGCCGCAGAGCGACCCACCGGACCGGAACGGAACACCCACGCGCCGCGCGAGCTGGGCCGAGGCATAAAGCACCAGGGTCGGCTCGGGTGTGCCGAAGGTCGGAGCACCTGACTGCATGGAGATCGAGCTGCCGAAGGTGCCGAAGACCACCGGTGCACCCTTGCGGATCAACTGGGTTGTCGCCATGCCGACCTGGGCCTCGGCGAAGAGCTGTGCCACGGTGCCGGCCACCGTCACTGGGCTCATGGCACCGGCCAGGATGAACGGCGAGACAACGCAGGCCTGGTTGGATGCGGCATAAACCTTCATCGCACCCAGCATGGTGCCGTCGAAGACCATTGGTGAGTTGGCGTTGATCAGATTGATGATGCAGCAGTTATTTTCGACAAAGTCGTCGCCGAAGACGAGCTTCGCCATCGCCACTGTGTCGGCCGCCCGCTCCGGGGCCGTCACGGAACCCATGAACGGTTTGTCCGAATGGCGGATGTGGGAATAGACCATATCCAGATGGCGCTTGTTCACGGGCACATCGACAGGCTCGCACACGGTGCCGCCGGAGTGGTGAATGGCGGGCGTCATGTAGGCCAGCTTAACGAAGTTGCGGAAGTCCTCGATCGTCGCGTAGCGGCGTCCTTCATCCAGATTGCGGATGAACGGCGGGCCGTAGACCGGGGCAAACACCGTGGAGCCGTCACCGATTTTGACACTGCGGTCGGCGTTGCGGGCATGCTGGGTGAAGGAGCTGGGTGCCGTCTTTAGTAGTTCACGGGCCAGACCGCGCGGCACATGGAGTGTCTCTCCGTCCTTGGCCACATCGGCGCCGGCCTCTTTCCACATGGCGACAACTTCCGGGTCATCGGCGATCTTGATGCCGACCTCCTCCATGATGGTCTCGGAGTTGTTCTCGATGATCTCGAGGCCTTCCTCTGAGAGCAAGTCCAGAACCGGGATGCTGCGCTGGATGTAGGGCAGGGGTGTGGTGTCGAAACGCTGGCTGCGCTGGGCGCGCCGCGCTCTACTGCCGCCACGGTCACCACGTCCACGCCGGCCGCGCCGACCTTCTGTCTGCTGTTCGTCACTCATCACTCCGCTCCAGCCCAACCGGGGCCAAGGGCCATGCTTATGGCACGCAGATCGGGCATAAAACGGCCAGATTACGTCGTGGAAACGGGCGCATTCGTCGTCTGCGGTCGAATTTGCCCGGCAGAGCTGTTGCCCGATCCCGCGCTTTGCAGCACTCTCGGGCTCGCAGGATCAGGGGCGAGACGAATGGCTTACGACGTGTTTCAGGAAGGCTGGCGCGACACACCCTACTGGTGGGATCTGGCACCACGTCCTGATTTGCTGCAGATCGAACTTCCCGACAAGGTGGATGTCGCGATCGTGGGCTCCGGATATGCAGGGATGTCCTGTGCCATCCATCTGGCCCGAGCCGGCCGGAACGTGCTGATTCTCGAAGCCAAGGAGCCCGGACACGGCGCCAGCTCACGCAGCGGCGGCATGGCTGGAAGCGGGCTGAAGCTGGGCTATGGCGACCTCAAGGCCAAGTACGGCAAGCAGCGCGCCATCGAGATGACGCTCGAGACCGAGCGTTCCCTGGAATTTTTCGAGGACTTCATCGCCGGGGAGCAGATCCAGTGTCACTACCAGAAGGTCGGCCGTTTTGTCGGCGCCCATGCGCCGAGCCACTATGAATCGATGTCGCGCAATCTGGAGCTGGTCAAGGCTGAGGTCGGGATCGATCCCGGCTACATGGTACCGCGCTCCGAACAGCACAGCGAAATCAAGACCGACCTCTACCACGGCGGCAGCGTGAAGCTGGTTGGCGGCGGCCTGCATCCGGCGGTCTATCACCAGGAGTTTCTGGATCGGGTGAAGGCTGCTGGTGTGTCCATTGCGTCGTTCACACCGGTGACCGGCATCTCGCGGGAGGGTGACGGTTTTGCCGTAATCACGAGCCGCGGCACGGTCAGGGCAGACCAGGTGGCGGTCATGACCAACGGTTACACGCCGCGCGCCGCGCAGGATCTTCGCCGTCGACTGGTTCCGGTGGGCAGCTACATCATCGCGACCGAGGAGCTTGGCGAGGAGAAAATCACCGAACTCTTCCCCAACCACCGCATGGTCGGCGATACCAAGGCCATTCTCTACTACTACCGGCCGTCGCCGGACCGGAAACGCATCATCTTCGGCGGCCGCGCCAAGACTCGCGATGTTGAGACCGCAGAGAGCGGACGGCTTCTTCATCAGTTCATGTGCAGGGTGTTCCCGGAACTACAGGATGTGAAGGTCACGCACAGCTGGACAGGCAACGTCGCCTTCGCCTTCGACAAGCTGCCCCATGTCGGCCAGCGCAACGGCCTGCATTACTCGCTGGCCTGCAACGGCTCCGGGGTGGTGAAACAGACCTATCTCGGCATGAAATCCGCGCTCAAGATCATGGGCGACAAGGACGGCCGCACGGCCTTTGACGATCTCGAGTTCACCACGATCCCGTTCTACGACGGCAATCCCTGGTTCCTGCCTATCGTGCAGCGCTGGTACCAGTGGTGCGACGCCAGGGTGCGCTGATGACCGGGTCGGCCTTTATCACGGCCTTGGGCTGGGTTGTGGTCATGACGATCGTCATGGCAACTCTGGTCGCCATTGCCAAGCGGATCGTCCGCAAGACCCTGCGCGCTCGCTGGGCGGCCTATGCTGTGCTGGAGCTCTTTCCGCTGGCCTTTGTGGTCGCGGCCTTCATGGGGACGTTTGTCTATCCGAACGACCTTCGGCTGGAAGGCGAGATCGCGCTGCCCTTCGCGTTTGTGGTTGTGTGCGCCTTGCCCTGGATTCCGCTCGCACTGTTTGTGCTGATCGTGATGCCTTTGCGAGAGATGCGGCAATCAGCCCGCCTGACAAGGAGGAAGCCGCATGACACCGGAGATCATGTTTGGTGTGGTCGTCTGCGCGTTCATGATTGGCCTGTCGTCGATGCTTCTGCCCGTCGCATTAAGCTACGTTCGCCAGAAGCCGCAGCGCTGGCCATTTGTCTTCCTGGCCCTCGATACATATTACATGCTCTGGGTGGCGGGCGGCCTGGCAGGGATCCTCGTAATGCCGGAGACTTTCGGCCTGACGTCCAACCGCTTCCCGACCTTGTACATTGTGATCGGCGGCCACGCCCTGATCAGTACGATCCCGCTGCTTGCAATCATGGGGCCGTCCTTGCGTGCGTCTCGGTCAGAAAGTGACCAGCAAGCAGACTCGAAGAAGGCGGACGATCCGGTCATCCGACGCTAACTCTCGAGATCAGCCCATCACCCCTCATTCCCCGCCGAACAGGTCCTTGTCCTGCCGGCGGCGCAGCTCCTCCATCTTCTCGAAGTGCTGCGGGCCGATTTCGAGGGTTTCAATGGCGCGTTCGATGCAGCTGGCGGCCTCACGAAGAGCGTTGAGAGCCGCATCGCGGTCGGCATCAAGCGGCAGGGTTGACAGGAGAAAGCTCAGCTTCTCCCGCCCCAGCCATGCGGTGTGCCGTGCGTACTCGGCATAGCGGTGTTTGGTCTCCGGCTCCTTCTCGATCCAGTCGTAGGGGCCTTCGGGTGTGATGAAGAAGGTGCGGGTGGGATCGGGCTTGGTGACATCCAAAGAGACATAGGCATTGACCAGGCTCGCCCGTTCGGCTGTCTCTTCGAGCGGAGAGGCACAGTGATAGACGGCACTTCCCTGCATGAAGCAGGCATAACCTGCGCCGGGAAAGTGAGGTGTCACGACTCGATCGTCGGGGATCGTGTCCCCGCGCGACACGATGGCATGGCCTTCCTCGCGTGTGCCCAGGAAATACTTGAAATCACCGCCCTTGTAGGTCGCCGGGTCGTGGCACATCAGCACATAGTCGAATCCGACGAAGTCGTAGTGCCAGCCGTCAACGGGCTTGGAGATGTGCCTGGGTGCGAAGTTCATGTGGCCCTGCTGGTAGACCATGGTGTGCGGCACCAATGGCGTACCGAAGAGGTCGCTGGCGAAGGCGGTGATGTCCTCGTTGCGGCAGAGATCGCGAATGAAGCGCGAGATGAACACTGTGCCGCGTAGATAACCGGTCGCACGGTGACTGTCGGGGACTTGGCGGATATGAGGTCTCAGGAGCCGCATGGTCTCGTGGAGGGCGGTCACGCCTTCGTCCGATAGCATCCTGGCGGGTGAGAACATCGCTGTGGGCGAAGCCTGCCTTTCGATGAACGTCTCGCTGTATCCGAGCTCGGCTAGCGACCAGCTTTCTTCCGGTGCTTCAAGCTGCAGGTGTCGTGAGGCATCGAACTCAGGCTCGCCGTCGATCCACTCGTAACCGTCGGGTTGATCAGGAAAGACATCGACAACGGACGGGTGGGACATGGCAGTCTCTTTGTCTCGGGGTGATCTTTGCTACGCCGCACCGGCGTTCTGAATAGCGCGCCAGACGGTCTGTGGTGTGGCGGGCATGTCGAGGGATGTCACGCCCAGGGGCGCGAGTGCGTCGATCAGGGCATTTATAATGACGGGCGGCGCCCCGGTGGTGCCCAGTTCGCCGGCACCCTTCACGCCCAGCGGATTGGTCACACAGAGGTCGGGCCGGTCGATCGTGGTGAAGCTCGGCAGATCGCCGGCGCGCGGCATGGCGTAATCCATGAAGGTCGCGCTCAAGAGCTGGCCGCTCTCGTCGTCATAGATGATGCCTTCCATCATGGCCTGACCGATCCCCTGGGTCACACCGCCATGGGTCTGACCGTCAAGGAGAAGGGGATTGATAACGCGGCCGAAGTCGTTGGCAGCCGTGTATCGCTCCAGCGTCCAGTGACCGGTTTCAGGGTCGATCTCGACCTCGGCAACATGGCAGCCATTCGGGAAGTTTCCGGCTTCGGGGGTGAAGAAGGCCTGATCTTCCAGGCCCGGCTCCAGACCTGAGCCTGCAAAGTTGGGGGCAACATAAGCCTTGGCCGCAAGCTGGGCCCAGGTCATGGAACGGTCGGTTCCGGCAATGGCAAAGGCGCCGTCGGCAAACTCAACATCGTCTGCGGAAGCTTCCATCAGGTGTGCGGCCAGGCTGCGCCCCTTGTCGATCACCTTATCCGCAGCCTGGACAATGGCCGGACCGGCCATAGATATCGAGCGCGATCCGTAGGTGCCCTGGCCGAATGGCACCTGGGAGGTGTCGCCGTAGATCACATCTATACAGTCGACCGACAGGCCCATGCGGTCGCCGGCGATCTGTGCAAACACGGTGGCGTGGCCCTGGCCATGGCTGTGAGTGCCCACAGCCACCGAGACCGAACCGCCGGGATGGACATGAACATGGGCCGTTTCGAAAACGCCGGGACCAGCGCCTGCAGCGGTTTCCGTGAACGCGGCGAGGCCCAGACCACGCAGCCGTCCGTGCCCGCGACTGGCAGCGCACCGTTGTTCGAACGCCTCATCCCGGGCTGCTCCAGATGCCTCGTCAGAGATGCCCGGGAAATCGCCGCTGTCATAAGCGAGACCGGTCACCGTGGTATGTGGCATCTCGTCCTGGCGGATCATGTTGCGGCGCCGAAGTTCCAACGGATCGATCCTGATCTGGCGTGCCGCTGTCTCCATCAGGCGTTCCATCAGGTAGACCGCCTCGGGCCGGCCCGCGCCGCGATACGGCTGAGTCGGCGTCGTGTTCGTCATGATGTTGAGGACTTCGACATCGATGGCGGGCAGGCGATAGACATTCGGGATCAGCGGAATAAACAGACCCATCGGCACCGCCGGTCCGAAGGCCGTGAGATAGGCGCCAAGGTCGGCCTGGGTCCTGACACGCAGACCGAGCAGACCGCCATCGGCATCAAGGGCCATCTGGGCGCGTGTGATATGGCCGCGCGCGCCGGCGTCAGTCGCCACTGCCTCATGGCGCAATGCGGTCCAGCGGATCGGCCGTCCGGTTTTCCGGGACGCGAGGCACAGCACGATCTCCTCGCCATAGGCTGATGCCCGCATGCCGAAGCCGCCGCCCATGTCTTTCGATACGACAACCAGATCCTGTTCGGCCATGCCCATCAGCGGCGCCATGGTCCGGCGCAACAGGTGGGGTGCCTGATTGCCAATCACGAGCCGGATCTTTCCGTCAGTTTCAGGGATGGCCAGCGCGCAACGGGGTTCCATTGGATTGGCGGTGATGCGCTGGTTGACAAGTTTCAGTTCGACGACGTGAGCCGCATCGGCCAGGGCACGTTCGACAGTTCGGGCATCACCGGTTTGCGCGCGGAAGGCGACATTGCCGGGACAGGAGTCCCAGATATTGACCATGCCGTCCCGCTGGGCGGCCTCGATTGTACCGGCAGCGGGCAGCGGCTCGATGTCGAGTTCGATGGCATCGAGCGCGTCACGGGCCAGGGTCTCGGTCTCGGCCACCACCAGCGCCAGGATATCTCCCACCATACGGACCTTGTCGTGGCAGATGGCGGGTCGAGGACCTTCCGGAATGGGTGCGCCATCGGCGTCGTACATCTGAAACTCAGGCCCGATCAGCGGTGGATGGCCGCCGCAGAGATTCGCTGCCGTGAAGACAGCGACCACGCCTGGCATGGCCTGAGCTTCCGCAACGTCGATCAAACGGATGGTGCCGTGAGCGGTATCGCTTCTGAGGAACACACCGGCTGTTTCACGGCTGGCCGGCACGTCTCCGCTGTAGCTTCCGCGGCCCAGCAGAAGGCGCTTGTCTTCCTTGCGCCGCAGTGGCGCTCCGATGGCGTCGTGTTTCATGAGCGGAGTGTAGGGCGGGCAGGTTGAATACGGTAGCGGCCGTCAGCGTGTTTCGTAATCGTGCGCTTGCGCACGACAATCTGAATCTGTGCCAGTGCCCGGCCCACGGTCTGGTCGATGTTCGAAACCAAGTCGAAGAATAGCTTGTGGCATTCTTCCATCAGCCCGGACGTTAACAGCCTTCGGGCCGCGAGATCCTGCAGAAAGCGGTCGTAGCGCCTCTTGATGCGATTGGAATGAACGTTGGCGTAACCAAGACGGAGAAGGTCGTGGTTGTAGTGTTGATCCTGGCGGTCTGCGGACAGCAACACCGCGTCGGGCAGGGTGCGAGCCAGGGTATCGATTTCGTGGGAACCGGGTGACCAGCTTTCGCCCAGAGCCGTCCAAAGCCGGAAGGTGGCCTTGTGATCGGAGTTGTAGATGCTGGGCCAAAGGCCCTGTTCGTAGAGATCTTTGTCGGTGATCACGACGATGAGATAGCCACCGGGTTTGACCAGTTCCCACCACCGGGTCAGGGCAGCGGGCGGATCAAACATGTGCTCAAGACAATGACTCCAATGCACCGCGTCATATGCAGCGTTCGGGCGCAGGTCGTCGATCACACGACCTGCGAGATAGGTCCTGAGGAAGTTAGCGCTGCGGAGGGCGTTGGTCTTGCGGGTCTCGTTCGCCAAAGAGTGTCTCGCCATAGGCCCTAGAGGTTGACTCTGGCGACCTGATACCACTCCTTCTGGGTCCGAAAATAGACCTTGCTGGCACGGTCGACACGGTTGCCCACATCCCGAAACACCGCTCGGGCTTCATCCGCATGGCCAAACTTCTACAGCAACAGGCGGTAACGCACACGCAGCTTCTCATTCCGGGCATAGGATGCAAGGCTCTCGTAGGTGGCAAGTGCATCCTGTGTGCGGTCCAACGCTTCTTTGCTGCGGGCATAGAGCAGATGCCCTTCTTCAGATCTGAATCCGGGGTGATGCTCTTGCACGTCGTCGAGTGCAGAAAGGCAGTCCTCGTACTGACCGTCAAGAAAACGCACCTCGGCAAGACGGATCAGGGTGCCGGGATCGTTCTCGTGCGGGCCTGTCAGACAACGCTCGAGCAAGGTCGCTGCTTCACCGTAACGTTCCCGTTCGGCGAGCTGTCGGGCCATGCCGGTGAGAGTCTCGACGGTTTCGACGTCTGCCAGTTCATGGGCGGCCTCGCGATAGTCGCGGTCGGGGTCGATGATTCTCGTGACGTCGGTTTTGAGTTTTGATGCAGCACGTGTGTGGCGCAGTTCGGGAAGAACTTCGGCCAGAAAGTAAATCATCGATCCGATGCCTAGTGCGCCAATCAGGACGAACAGCCACCAATTGGGATGTCGGGTGCGCACCGCGTGCAGCAGCAGGCCACGGCGATCAGGACGGTGAGGCCACTAAGGAAAGGCATGATGAAACTCCCTGCACGCGAGGCAATCATGACCATGTGCTCGCCACCGGTATCTCGTCAATGGAAGGGGATGTGTGATGACTCCTAAAGCCAAACCCGTCGGCACCAATCATGTGGCGCTTGAGATCGGCGATATCGGTGAGGCGCTGGCCTTCTACGGTTCGTTTCTCGATCTTGAGATTGCATCAAAGAGTGACAAAGCCGCCTTTGTCTATTTCGGAGATCAGTTCATCAACTTCTCTGCCGGATTCCGTCAGGGGCCTGATGACAACCGGCATTTCGGAATTGCGGTCGACGACAAGCCTTTGACCATTGAACTGTTGAACAGTATGGGCGTTGAACTGCTCGATGGTCCCTTCACGGATTTTCTCGACCCCTGGGGCAACCGCGTCGAACTAACGACCTACACCAACATTCAGTTCACCAAAGCCGATCACGTTCTCCGGGTCATGGGGCTCGGGCATCTCAAGAAGACCGACGAGGCCCTCAACGAACTGGCTGACAAAGGTATGGTGCCAGACGCCTAGGTGCTTAGGTGAAGACGACCCGGGGGAAGTAGAGCGAGACGACCCAGTTGGGCATGTCGACGATCTCACTGATCCTGAGGTCGCCGCAGACGCTGCACAGCATGTAGGCATCGGCCGGTGCCAGGCCCCGTTCACGTCCCAAGAGATCGATCATGCCGGCGACGGCGTCGCGAGCACCCTGGAACAGATCCTCGCCGATCCCTGTGGTCACGAAGTAGCCGTCACCATCGAGATGACGGGAGACAGGTCCCGGTGTCTGAAAGTGCGGGAAGGGGATGTTGGCCTCCTTCACCAGATCAAACTTTAGGCCCACGTTCATCTGGCTTTCGATGGCGGTGCCGCAGACTTCACCGTCACCCTGTACGGCATGGGTGTCGCCGATCGAAAACAGCCCGCCTTCGACCTCGACAGGCAGGTAGAGCTCCGTGCCGGCGCCCATATCCCGGATGTCCATGTTGCCGCCGACCCGACGTGGTGGCACGACGCTGTGTAGACCAGCTTCTGCCGGCGCCAGGCCGATGGTGCCGGCAAAGGGCTTGAGAGGGACCCGGGCATGATCACCGAAGGCCGACGTTCCAGGGTCGCCTGCTTCGTAGGTCCAGATGTTAAGCGCGGGTTCGGGGAACTGGTCGGTCAGCAGACCGAAACCGGGGATCAGGGCTGTCCAGCCCCAGCCACAGGCTTCGAAACCCAAAAACGTCACCTTGATCGCGTCCCCGGGCTTGGCACCGTCGATTACGATGGGGCCGGTAACCGGGTTGACCTTACCGAAGTCGAGGGTGGTGACGTCGGCGGTCGTCGATGCCGCTGTGAACTGCCCGCCCGACGAGTCGACCGTTTCGACGTATACACTTTCCCCCGGAGCCACCGTCATGGCCGATGCATTACTGTTGTCCCAGCCGAAGTGGTGATGGTGGCTGTGGATCGTATGATTGCAGCGCATGGCCATAGTGCGTCTCCCCGTTTGCTTTTGGATGTCGCCGGCCAATCCGATGCCGCATTAATTACAGTATCGGAAGCCCGCTGGATTGGCATGATTGCAGCCGGGACAGTCCATGGATACCAAGTCAGCCACATCCACTTTGGCACAGGACCGGTATCATCTCCGAATCGTTGCCTGAATTGATCCATGGCGGACGTCGGGAATGGTCCATATGTCGCATGTGTGACACTCGGAGGCTCGGCTGCGCTGTAGTGAAGCGCAGTCTTTTGTTAGGACGTACTCTGCTCTAGGCGCATCCGGACCGGGTCCGGGATCAGGGAGAAGCGTGATGAAAAGCCAAGCTCGTGTAGTTGTGATCGGTGGCGGCGTTGTGGGTGTCGGCACGCTGTATCATCTGGCCAAGAAGGGCTGGAGCGATGTTGTCCTGGTCGAACGCAAGGAGCTCACCTCGGGGTCCACGTGGCATGCTGCCGGTCTGCTGCCGCTCTTCAACATGAGCTATTCGGTGGGCCAGGTGCACAAGTACTCCGTGCGCTTCTACCACGAGCTCCAGGAAGAGACCGGTATGGACGTCGGGTTCAAGACCGTCTCCAACATCCGCCTGGCGACCAACCGCGATCGCATGGATGAGTATCATCAATACGCCGGCGTGGCGCAGACCATCGGCGTGGATGTGAACTTCCTGACACCCGAACAGGTCAAGGAAGTCTGGCCGCTGGCCAACATTGAAGGCCTTGTCGGTGCGATCCAGCATCCCGAAGACGGCTACATCCAGCCTGCCGACCTGACCCAGGCTCTGGCGACCGGTGCACGCAACCGTGGCGCGGAGATCTACCGCAACACCTGTGTGACGGCGATCGAGCCTGCGTCGGGCGGCGAGTGGCTCGTGAAAACCGACAAGGGTGACATCACTTGCGAACATGTAGTGACGGCCTCGGGCAGCTTTGCCCGTGACGTCGGCGCGATGGTCGGCCTCGAAGTTCCCGTGATCCCGGTTGAGCATCAGTACATCGTGACCGAGCCGCATCCCGATATTCAGCAGCGTAAGGCCGATGGTCTGCCCGAGATGGGCGTGCTGCGTGAAAGCGACGGTTCCTGGTACATGCGCGAAGAACGCGGCGGCCTGATCCTGGGCCCCTATGAGATCGGCGCGCCGGCCTGTTATGTCGATGGCCCCGCCGACGACATGGAATACGAGCTCTTCCAGGAGGATCTGGAGCGTCTCGAGCCCCATATCGAATCGGCAATCAACCGGGTCCCGGCCTTCGGCGAGGTCGGTGTGAAGCAGGTCTACAACGGTGCGATCTGCTACACGCCGGACGGTTCACCGATCATCGGCCCGGCCTGGGATCTGACCAATTTCTGGCTCAACGAAGGCCACAGCTTCGGCATCACTGCCGCAGGCGGTGCCGGCTGGCAGCTTGCCGAGTGGATAGTCGACGGCACACCCACGATCGACATGATGGGTGTCGACCCGCGTCGCTTCGGCGATTACGCCACCAAATCCTACCTCGTGAAGAAGAACGAGGAGGCCTATGCGAACGTCTTCACGGTTCACTATCCCGATGAAGAGCGGGAGGCCGCCCGTCCGCTGCGTACCTTCCCCTGTTACGACCGCCTGAAGGACCTGGGCGCCGTGTTCGGCTCGCTCTTCGGGTGGGAACGGGCGAACTGGTTCGCTCCGGAGGGCACGCCGCAGGAAGACGATTGGTCGTTCCGCCGCTCGAAATGGTTCGAGCACGTCGGCAACGAGGTCCGTAACACGCACGAGAACGTCGGCATCCTTGATATGTCGGCCTTTGCCAAGTGCCGAATCTCAGGACCGGGCGCCGAGGCGTTCCTTGATTCCATGATCGCCAACAAGCTGCCCAAGACGATCGGCCGCGTGGGCCTCGTGCATTCGCTCACCGATCTCGGTGGCGTGCATTCGGAGTTCACGATCCGTCGTGAAAGCGCTGACAGCTTCTACATCGTCAGCGCCGGTGCGACCCAACGTCTGGACCACGACTGGATCAAGAAGCACATGCCAACCGATGGCTCCGTATGTTTCGATCACTTGACCAACCAGATGGGTGTGCTCGTGATTGCGGGGCCGAAGTCCCGCGAGCTTCTGCAGCGCATCACCCGCGACGACCTTTCCAACGACGCCTTCAAGTGGCTTTCGGGCCGCTGGATCGACGTCGGCTTGGCTCCGGCCTTGGCGATCCGCATGAACTTCGTCGGCGAACTCGGTTGGGAGTTGCATCACCCCGTCGAATATCAGAACCACATCTTCGATGCGGTGATGGAAGCGGGTGCCGATCTCGGCATCAAGCCCTTCGGCATCCGTGCGATGGACGCCATGCGTCTGGAGAAATCCTACAAGCTCGTCGGCCGCGAGATGTCGATCGAGTACGCGGCGCTGGAGAGCGGTCTCGACCGTTTCGTCCACCTCAACAAGGGTGAGTTCAAGGGACGCCAGGGCCTCAAGGAGTGGCAGCAGTGCGGCTTCAGCAACACATTCGTCACGATGATCGTGCACAGCGTGAAGGATGCCGATGTGCTGGGCAACAACCCGATCTATCACAACGGTGAACTGGTCGGCCGCGCGACATCCGGCGGTTATGGCTTCCGTATCAACGAATCTCTGGCGCTAGCGATGGTGCGGCCCGAAGCCGCGGCCGAGGGGACAAAGCTCACGATCGAGATCCTGGGTGAGTCCTACGACGCCACGATCTGCGAAGAATCGCCCTTCGACCCCCAGAACGAGCGGCCGCGCGCCTGATCGAAACGTCCAAGATTCTCAGCGGCCGCTCGATCTGCTATAGAGCGGGCATGCTGCATCGCGTTCTTATTCTGACACTGATCGTTGCGTCGCTTGCAGTGGCGCGGGACACCGAGGCTCACCCGCATGCCTGGGTCGACCTCCGAAGCGCGCCGGTGTTCGATACCGAGGGACGCATCACAGGGATCGAACAGACGTGGTACTTCGATAGCTATTATTCCTATTTCATCATCGATGAGCTTGAGGCGGCGGGCGGCGTGACGGAAGACGGTCTTGAGGTTGTTGCGGTCGAGAATATGGCCCAGTTGGCGCCCTTCGATTACTTCAACGACGTTCGAACAGGAGAGTTGCAGGTCGCGATGGGCGAGGCGGATTCGGTGAAGACCGGGATACACGGCGACCGGATCTGGATGCGGTTCACTGTTCCCCTTGAACACCCTGTCGACCCGGCTGCCGAGGCGTTCCGGTACGCCATCTACGACCCGACCTACTTCGCTGAGATGCTCCATTTTGCTGATGAGCCGATTATGCTGGTCGGCCATGTTCCGGGATCGTGTGGTGTCCTGTTGGAGCCACCTTCGCCGACGTTCGAAGCGGTAGAGCTTGCATCGGCGCTCGATGTCGATCAGTCGGACGGTGACGGTCTTGGGCTGTTGTTCGCTGAATGGATTGAAGTCTCCTGCTGAAGCCGACGCGACGATCTGCGGCAGTGGTGGGCGTGGTGCTGGTTTTCGCCGCGGCCGCGCTCGTCGCGGGTAACTGGGGCAGCCTTCTTGTCTGGATTCAGGCTCAGCAACGTGAGTTCTTCGATGCTCTCACAGCAGCCATGGAGGTGGTTCAGGAGCAAGGCGTGTTTGCCGCGTGGACGCTGATTGGCGTCAGCTTTGCCTATGGGGTCTTCCATGCTGTCGGTCCGGGACATGGCAAGGCGGTGGTGGCGACCTACCTGGTGACCCAACGCAGTGATCTTGCCAGCGGGCTCGCGTTGGTATTCATGGCTGCGGCGTTCCAGGGGCTGACCGCGATCGTCGCGATTGAAGTAGCTGTTCTGGTGCTGGAGATTCCGCTTCGCCGGGCGAGGGGGGTGGCGGACGATCTTGAACTGGTGAGTTATGTGCTTGTCGCTCTGATCGGTGCTTTCCTGATCGTCGCCGCGCTGCGGCGACTGGCGGGACACGGGCATCAACATCATCATGGTCCGGTTGCCGACGGGTCGGACAAGGAAAGGCGAGCATGGTGGCGGCTGACCGGCATGGCCTTTGCCATAGGTCTTCGGCCCTGCAGCGGCGCTCTGCTGGTTCTTCTGTTGGCTTATGCGCTCCAATTGCGCTGGGCGGGTGTTGGCGCTGTCGTGGCGATGTCGACCGGAACTGCGCTTGCCGTCGGTGGTCTCGCGGTGGTGACGGTGTTCATGCGTGAGCGCGCGACCGGGCTAGCCGAACGGCTGCCGGGAGAGCACAGCCATGCGCCCCGGTGCTTCAACATCCTGGCTCTGATCGGCGGGCTGGCAATCCTGGTTTTGGGTATTTCGCTGCTCGACGCAGCGCTTGCGGTCCCAGAGCATCCTCTTTTTTGAAGTGAGCAGTTGCGACAAGCGAAACTGTTATGCTATATCATAACATAACAGTTTCTGGAGGGTGTCCGTTTGGCTTCCCGCAGCCTGCCCAAAAACGCCTCGCTCGTGCACGGGTTCCTCAGAAGGCAGGACGGCCCTGTCTCCGCCTATCAGGTTCTGGACGGTCTGCGTGATGCAGGGATCAACGCACCGCCGACGGTCTACCGCGCCCTTGATCAGCTTGTGGCTCGGGGACTGGCGCACCGGGTTGAATCGCTGAACGCGTTTGTTGCCTGCTCGCACCCCGAACACGACGAAGAAAGCGGCTTCGCCATCTGCACCGACTGTGGATCGGTCACTGAATTCTCAGGAGCGGCTGTTCTGAAGGCTCTGGACGACATCGCCCGTCGGCAGGATTTCGCGCTCGACCGCACGACCATTGAGCTCTCGGGGCAATGCTCCTCGTGCCGTTTTAGTGGGACTGGTGATGATGCCCGGTCCACTTGATTCATCCCTGGTCACCATGGGCGTCGGAAAACGTCTTCTGTTTTCGGCCTGCGTTTTGGTGCCGTTGTGGCTGCTTGTGGCCTGGGCCCTGACATGACCGCTGTTCTGACCTTCGATGACCTGACGTTGGGATATGACAGGCACCCTGCGGTTCATCATCTTGATGGCGTGGTCGAACAGGGGGATCTTCTGGCTGTAATCGGTCCGAACGGCGCCGGAAAATCGACCCTGCTCAAGGGTGTTATGGGCCAATTGCGTCCTCTCTCCGGCAGTATCAAGCGCCACGGGCTCAAGGGCCCCGATATCGCTTACATGCCCCAGCAATCCGGGCTCGACCTGAGTTTTCCGGTTACGGTGACGGAGATTGTGGCGATGGGGCTTTGGCGCTCCGTTGGTGGGCTGCGTGCCGTCAACCGCTCGCAGCGCGGCTGTGTGGAGGAAACACTGTCCCGCGTGGGTCTCGACGGTTTTGGTGACCGGATCATCGGTACGCTGTCGCGTGGACAGTTTCAGCGTGCGCTTTTTGCCCGACTGATGCTTCAGAACAGTCCCGTCGTGTTGCTCGACGAGCCCTTCACGGCTGTCGACCAGAAGACGGAAGTTGATCTCGGCACCATTGTCACCTCATGGCGCAACGAGGGCCGAACAATCATTTCGGTCCTGCACGACCTTGATCAGGTCCGCAGGCTGTTTCCCAAGACCCTGCTTCTGGCGCGGGATCCCATTGCCTGGGGTGCGACGGCGGATGTCATCTGCCATGAGAATTTGCGAGCGGCCGACGCCCTGAGCGAGGCTTGGGACGAGAAGGCCGAAGATTGTGTCTTCCCCGGAGTGGCGGCATGATCTGGGACAGCCTGATCGCCCCGTTTGTCGAGTTCGCGTTTATGCGGCGCGCCCTTGTGGGTGCCCTTGCCGTGGCCGTGGCCAGCGCACCGGTTGGCGTGTTTCTGATGCTGCGTCGGATGAGCCTGACGGGCGATGCATTAGCACATGGCATCCTGCCCGGCATCGCCGCGGCCTATCTCCTAGCCGGCCTGTCGCTTTACGCGCTGACGCTGGGTGGATTGATTGCCGGCCTGGTAATCGCGGGTCTTGCGGGCCTTGTCTCCCGGGTCACGGTGCAGCGTGAGGATGCCAGCCTTGCCTCGTTTCATCTTGTCGCCCTGGCCCTGGGCGTTCTGATGTTGTCGGTCAGCGGTAGTCAGGTCGATCTGGTTCATTTGTTGTTCGGCAGTGTGCTGGCGCTTGATGACGCCGCCGTTCTTCTGGTCGCGGGCGTTGCCACGGTGACCCTTGTGACGCTGGCGCTGATCTACCGCCTGCTGGTCATGGAGTGTGTCGATCCCCTGTTCCTGCGTGCTGTTGCGGGACCGGCGGGCGCCTGGGTTCATCATGTCTTTCTGGTGCTTCTGGTCCTCTGCCTTGTCGCAGGGTTCCATGCCATGGGTACGCTCATGGCGGTCGGCCTGATGATCTTACCGGCAACGCTGGCGCGATTCTGGGCCAGCACGCTCGATCATATCATTCTGGTCGCTGTCGGTGCGGCTACTGTCTCGATCGTGGCCGGGTTGTTGCTCTCCTACCATGCCAACCTGCCATCCGGCCCGGCCATCATCCTTTCGACCGGCGTCCTCTATCTCTTGTCGGTAACCCTGGGCCCGCAGAGCGGTCTCAGAACCCGATTCATACTCAGGCCTCATCTGCGTGCCTGACAGCTAATGTCTGGAGAAATCATGAATAGCTTCCACCATCTACGCTCTCTCACCGCAGCCGCGGGTCTGGCCGCCTTTCTTCAGTGGCATGGGGCAGCGGCCGATGAGGACACCATCGACGTTGTCACGAGCTTCAGCATTCTCGGCGACATGGTCGCCGAGGTCGGTGGTGACCGGGTTCATGTGATCTCTTTGGTCGGTGTCGGTGAGGACACGCATGTTTTCATACCCGGCCCGTCGGATGTTCAGACTCTTGCCGCGGCCGATCTCCTGGTCGTCAACGGACTGGGCTTTGAAGGCTGGCTCGATCGTCTGGTCGAGGCGTCGGGCACCGAGGCTGCACTTTTGGTCGCCACCAGGGGACTTGATGTTCTGAAGGTCGAAGGCGGTGACGACGATCATGACAATGAAGAAGATCACGAGCACGGCGACGCTGATGGTCATGATGACCACGCTGATGAGGATGGTCATGACCACGGTCATGATGACCACGCTGATGAGGATGGTCATGACCACGGTCACGATGAAACTCACGATCGCGACGACCATGCAGAAGTAGATGGTCACGATGACCACGGTCATGGCCCGATCGACCCGCATGCCTGGCAGGATGTGGCCAATGCCGAGATCTATGTCCGCAACATCGCGGAAGCGCTGATTGCGGTCGATTCCGACGGTCAAGAGGTCTACGAGGCCAATGCCGAGCGCTACCTCGAAGAGCTGAACGCGCTGGACCACGATATCCGTGATGCGATTGCCGATCTGCCTGAGAACCATCGCACAGTTGTCACGAGCCACGACGCGTTCGGTTACTTCGAGCGTGCCTACGGCATCACGTTTCTGGCGGCCATAGGCAGTTCGACCGACGCAGCCCCGTCAGCCGGGGAGGTCGCAGCGTTGATTCGTCAGATTCGTGAGGAACAAATCTCGGCTGTCTTTATCGAATCGATCACAGACAACCGCATAATCGACCGGATCGCTGAAGAAACGGGTGCCGTGGTTGGTGGCACGCTCTACTCGGATGCACTCTCGAATGCCGATGGTCCGGCTCTGACCTACATCGACATGATGCGCCACAACACCACCATGCTGACGAGCGCGATTATGGCGTTCTAGATTCGCACCAGGCGTTCAGGCTGCGCGTTTATGAATCTCCGGCTTGCGCCGCTCGACATACTCCCGCAAGGCCTCCTCGATGGCGGGGTCGATCGGTGGTTTTTCGTACTTCTCGAGCATCCGCTTCCAGATCGTGTTGGCGCGCTGGGCCGTGTCGCGTGAGCCTGCCTCGGACCAGGTCTCGAAGTTGTTCCAGTCCGAAACCAGCGGCGCGTAGAAGGCATCCTCGTAGCGTTCCAGCGTATGCTGCGCACCGAAGTAGTGGCCGCCGGGCTGCACCTCGGCCACGGCGTCGAATGCCAGGCTGTCTTCGTCGACCCGGATGCCTTCGAGGTAAACCGCCATCATCTGCAGCATTTCGACATCGATCACGAGCTTCTCGAAGCTGCCGACCAGACCGCCTTCCAGCCAGCCCGCGGCATGGTTCACGATGTTGGCGTGACCCATCACGACCGCCCACAGTGACATCATGCTCTCATAGGCCGATTGGGCGTCGGGCGCGTTCGAGGCGTTCGTGTTTGAAGACCGGTAAGGCACGTTGTAGCGGCGGCAGAGCTGGCCGGTGGCCTGTGTCGCCAGCGTGTACTCCGGCGTGCCGAAAGCCGGGGCTCCGGTCTTCATGTCGACATTGCTGGTGAACCCGCCATAAACCGCCGGTGCGCCGAGCCGGACGATCTGGATCAGCGCCAGCCCGAAGAGTGCCTCCGCGTTCTGCTGGGCCAGGGCGCCGGCCACTGTGGCGGGGGCCATCGCGCCACACAGCGTGAAGGGTGTCACGACCACGGGCTGGTTGGCGCGTGTCAGTGCGAGCAGGCCCTGGGCCATGTTGGCATCCAGCTGGCGGGGTGAGTTCGTGTTGATGTTGCCTGCCGTGTAGACCTTCTGTTCAAGCTCGCTGTCCGTGACCCCGTGCGCGATCTTGATCATCTCCAGACCATCGCGCGCCCGGTAGCCGCCCAGAAGGTTGCAGCCCATCACTTTGTCGCTGAGCACAAGGCCCGCAAAGGTCTGGTCCAAATGGCGCGAGTCCGCGGGCAGGTCCAAAGGTGCGAACATCCCGGCTCCGCCGTATTGCACGATGTCGCACATATGCAACAGGCGAACGTAGTCGCAAAGCTCCTCGTAGTTGCCGGCACGGCGGCCCTTGTCGAGATCGCTGGTGAAGGCAGGGCCGCCGACGGGGCCGAAGTTGATGACATTGCCACCGATTTCCAGCGATTTTACCGGGTTGCGGGCGTGATAGGTGAACCGTGCAGGCGTTGTCGTGATCGACTCTTCGACAAGACCCGGTTCCATGAAGACCATCTCGCTGGCTTCGTTGACCCGTGCTCCGGCCTCGCGTAGCAGGCTCCGGGTTTCACCGCACAGCACTTTCATGCCGAGTTCGTCGATCACACGCAGTGACGTGTGGTGAATGGCTTCGATCTGATCAGCGCTGAGGGGTTCGATAGGGGGGAAGGGATTCTCGATCTGCCGCCAGGGCAGCAGATTGAGCGCCTTGCGTTCACCACCCAGATCCTTGCGTCGCCGTTGCCGTCGCGCCATGTCCGCCCCCGATGCTGTTCGCACAAAACGTTACTCTGATTTTCCGGGGTTGCGAGGCAAAACCGCATTGACAGGGGACGTTGCGGTCCGTCCCATGCGCTCGGCATCACCATCGCAGGACCCGATGAACGACATTCCGCCTGAGAGCATCCGTCTGGCACGCGACACACCGGGCATTGCACAACATGACGCCGAACCGCAGGTCGATATCAAACGCATGCGGGCCTACCGGCTGGGCCGCGTGCAGCAGATGCTGCGCGACCGTGATCTGGCGGGGGTCCTGCTCTACGACCCGATCAACGTGCGATATGCCAATGGCTCCAGCAACATGCAGGTCTGGATGCTGCACAACCAGCATCGCTACTGCTGGGTTCCCGTCGAGGGCAAGACGGTGCTGTTCGACTATCCGCCCGCAGTGCATCTGGCCGAGCATCTCGAAACCATCGGCGATATCCGGCCTGCCCGTATCTGGACCTACTTTTCTGCCGGTGATCGCTATGATGAACGGGTCGTGACCTGGGCCGACGAGCTGGCTGGCGTCATTCGCGAAACAAATCCCGGCAACACGCGCATCGCGGCCGACCACCTCGACATATTGGGCGGCAAGGCTCTAGAGGAGCGGGGTTTCTCGATCCACAACGGCCAGGAGGTGATGGAGCGGGCGCGGTCGATCAAGAACAGTGACGAGCTGGCGGCAATGCTGAGCTCGATCTCGGTCTGCGAAGCCGGGATGGCGAAGATGCAGCAGGAGCTGCGTCCGGGAATCACGGAAAACCAGCTCTGGTCCCATCTTCATCAGGTCAACATCGCCATGGGCGGTGAGTGGATCGAAACCCGTCTGCTCGCTTCGGGCGGTCGGACCAACCCATGGTTCCGTGAGTCCAGCGATCGGGTGATCCGTGCCGGCGAATTGGTCGCCTTCGACACCGATCTCATCGGCCCCTTTGGCTACTGCTCTGATATCAGCCGGACCTGGTTCTGCGGTCCGGGCAAGACATCCGATGAGCAGAAGCGGCTTTACAACTACGCCTATGAGCAGATTCAGGCGAACATCGAAGAGTTCCGGCCCGGCCGCACCTTCGAGGACATTGCCCGTTCGTCGTGGCGCATTCCCAATGAATTTGTGGCCCGTCGCTACGGTTCCATGACGCACGGTGTCGGCATGGCCGACGAATGGCCGCTGGTAACCTTCTCCGACAATGCGGAGCGTTCCAGTCCCGGCATCGTTGAATCAGGCATGACCGTCTGCGTTGAAAGCTACATCGGAGCCGAAGACGGTGTTGAGGGTGTGAAGCTGGAGGAGCAGATTCTGGTGACCGATAAAGGCCCGCAGCGCCTTTCGACCTACCCCTATGAACATGACCTGCTGAACTGACAAAGGCTTTGCCGTTCTGCACTGCTCACGCGACACTGAGTCCGAGCCATGGGACCCAACTTCCCGATAGGAGAGTTTGATGTCCGACCGTTATCTTGACAGCATCCGTCTGGGCCGCAACACCCCCGGCGTTGCCCAGCACGATGCCGAACCCCAGATCGATATCCTGCGTATGCGTGCCTACCGGCTCAACCGTATGCAGGACCAGCTCAAGCGCCTCGATCTTGGCGGGATCATTCTCTACGACCCCATGAACATCCGGTATGCGACCGGTTCCAGCAACATGCAGGTATGGTTCACGCACAATCCCATTCGCTACTGCTGGGTTCCGGCCGAAGGTGTGCCGGTGCTGTTCGATTACGCGAAATCGATGCATCTCTACGATCATCTCGAGACCATTCGCGAGGTGCGCCCGGCGATTGGCTACATCTACATGACCGCGTCCGAACGTCTGGAGCAGCGGGTTCAGCTCTGGGCCAACGACATCGATGAGGTCATCCAGGGGGACGGCGCGGGTAAGCGTATTGGTGCAGATCGTCTTGATTTCGAAGGTGCGAATGCGCTGCAAGCTATGGGTTACGAGATCCACAGCGGAACCCGCGTTACCGAACTGGCCCGTGTCATCAAGTCCGATGACGAAATTGCCGCGATGTGTGTCTCGATCTCGGCCTGTGAGGCCGGGATGGCGAAGATGCGCGAGGAACTGCGTCCCGGTGTCACCGAGGTGGAGCTGTGGTCCCATCTCCATCAGGTCAACATCGCGCTGGGCGGTGAGTGGATCGAAACCCGACTCCTGGCCTCGGGCGGACGCACCAACCCCTGGTTCCGGGAAGCTTCCAGCCGGGTGATCCGCGCCGGTGAGCTCGTCGCCTTCGATACCGATCTCGTGGGGCCGTTCGGCTACTGCTCTGACATCAGCCGGACCTACTTCTGCGAGCCGGGCAAGCCGACCGATGAGCAGAAACGGCTCTACAACTATGCTTATGAGCAAGTGCAGCACAACATCGACATGCTGCGCCCCGGCATGACTTTTGTGGAGGCGGCCGAAAAGTCCTGGCGCATCCCCAACGAGTTCCACGCCCGCCGCTACGGCATCACGGCCCACGGCGTGGGCCTTGTCGACGAGTACCCCTCGATCGCCTTTACCGACAATGCCGAGATGTCGTCCACCGGTCATCTCGAAGTTGGTATGACGATTTGCATGGAAAGCTACATCGGAGCCGAGGACGGCAACGAAGGTGTGAAGCTGGAGGAGCAGGTCCTTATCACCGAAAACGGTGCCGCGCGGCTCTCGACCTTCCCGTTCGAGGGTGCCCTGCTGAACTAGACGCCGCTGGCGCCGATCAGGGCTTCGGCACAGACGACAAGGGCGGCTGTGACCGTCTCAAGCAGGTCTGCATCCAGGCAGGCCTCCACCGTGTCCTCGACCGTATGAAAGTTGGGCGAAGTCCCGGCGATGGAAAGCATCGGCTTGCCGTCTTGCGCCCAGATCTGGGATTCTCCGATCCAACTCGCCGGGTCGAGAGGATGCTCCGGGTTTTGTGGGGCCAGCGCCAGAGGTGCTAGGGCGTCCTGCACAGTCTGGACAGCTCCATTTGCGAGGTTGGTGTTGGCAATCACGGAAGGTGCCGTGAGGCCGTCATAAGCGGTGCGGTCCGCAACACACGAACCGATGTGGAGCACCGCGCCGATCGGACCTTTCAGGCCTTCATGGAACCGGTGGCCGCCAAGATAGCCGATCTCGTGACCGGAGTTCAGAACCAGAAGGACCGGGTGTTGTGCCCCAACCCGGCACGCGGTGGTCAAGGCTACTGCCAAGCCTGTCCCACGTTCGCCCGCGCACCCGAACCAGCCGGAGATAGGTGTGGTGATCACCAGAGGCGGCGCACCGGAACCGGTCGGGTTGAATGAGGCGCTCAGGTTTTCTGCTGAGGCGTCGGACGTTGCAGCGTGCCAGGCCAACTCCGGTGTGCCTTGGTGCAATGCGGCAACTGCACCGCCCGGAGCAAGAACAACCGGAAAGTCGAGGCGTTCCCCGGCAGCACGGTTGATCGCGCAGAGTCCGTTGTTGGCGCACAACGTCGCCACCACGGTGGCGATCGCACCTTTGCGCCGCGCGGTTGCGATAATCTCCTGCAGCCGAACCTCCACATCTGCGGGGCTGTGGTTCCCGTCAGCGTCCAGGCTGTCGATGTGAAGTTCCGATGTGTTGAGATCACCATCGCCCGCATACCAGAGCGGGAGCAGGGGGCACGGCTCGTGATCCCCGACCCATGTGGCGTGTGCATCGAACTGCTGGAAGACGAACGGGTGTCGTGTGATGTCGGCGCCCATGCCCTGCAGCATGGTTTCCAGCCAGTCGACGGTGGCGCGGTCTTTCGTGCTCCCGGTGCGGTGATGGCCCAGACCGGCATAGGTTTTGACGATGGCGGCAAGGTCAGTCACGGCGAGAATGGCTCCCAGTTGGTTTGCGAGGTCGACCGAACCGCAGTATGAGACGGATCAGTACCTGAGTGGAGAGGTCACGTGACCGTCTTTCCGCAGAGCTGCGCGCTACGAATTACGAACCGGGCGTTCCTAGGACGTCCGGATGCCGTGATTCGTTTCTGCTTCAGCTCTGGAGAGTTCTCCCATGTCAGCCGATTTCCACCGCCCGCAGCCGAGCTCAGGGCATAACAAGCCCACAACTTACGATTTTGTCGTTTATGCCGAAGCCACGCCCGATGTGATGCCGCGCGTGCTCGACCAGTTTGCCAAACGAAGCCTGGTGTCGACACGCTGGTACAGCGCCTCTGTCGATGGCTTCGCACCGCAGTTGCAGATCGATGTGCGGGTCTCCGGCGTTGACGAGCACCAGGCCTGTCACATCGCCCGTTGTCTCGAACGTCTTGTGCATGTGCAGGAGGTGGCTACCGCGCGCGGGTGATGGCCGTGCCTACGGAGCGCCAGCGCTCGGCTGTCATTTCGTGAAAAGTCTCCTCGCTCCACGTCCCCTTGAACCAGATCCTACGTGGCTCCACCGCAGGCGTTTCGAAGCGCAGACGGTTCAAAAGTGCGCATGAGGCCGGGTTGCGCGTGTCGGCCCAGGCAATCACGCGGCTTTTCCCACGTTGCCAGAAGGCGTAATCGATCAGTGCGCTGACGGCTTCAGTCGCGAAACCCTGACCTATGGCTCCGGAAGACAGGCTGCAACCGATCTAGGCTTCGGTGGGATTGTCTTCATAAATGTGGAGGGCGACGTCGCCGATCAGGCCGTCACCTGGGTCTTGTGCAACCGCGAACTGGAACCACTCGCCGGGCGTATCGGGATCGTCTGCCATGACCTCGGCGATGAAAGCGCGGGCATCGTCCAGGGAGTAGGGGCTGTCCCTGGACTGTTAGAGCGCGACCTCAGGGTCGTCGCGGTAAGCATCAAAGGCCTTAAGGTCGTCCATACGAAAATGGCGCAACCGAAGTCGCGCCGTTTCAATCATTGTGAAGTCTTGATCCGGCATGGCCGGACCCTATCACCGGGCTGCGATGCTGTCCGGATGGCGCTTGAGATCCGAGGACCAGCGGCGCGTGTCGACATGACCGTCATCGAACAGGCCGGCCTGGTTGCCCCAGATATCCCAGCCCTTGTGGCTCGAGCGCGCGAACATCTCGAGATAGGGGCCATCCATCAGCCGTTCGATGCGCTCGTACATGACATCGGGCTTCCGGCTGTGCTCGCGGCGCGGCGAGACGACAAGGCGGCGCACATCGCGCCCCTTGCGCTGTGGCTTGCCGCGTGTCGCCAGCAGGCATTGTTCCGGGTTAGCCCGGGTCCAGTAGCCCATGCCGGTGAAGAAGTCGGTGTCGCAGTACCCATCTTCCTGCTTGGCCGAGGCGTTGAGCTTGGCCCAGGTAAAACCGACGGTCTTGTAGGTGTAACCCCAGGCCTCGATCAGATCGAGAGCTCGGGGCAGGTGGGTGTCGGTGGTCCACATCAGCAGCACCGAGTCTGGTGCCGCCCAGTCCGCAACGGGAAGCGCTTCCATATCGGCCTGGGACATACAGTCGTAATGGGCCTGGGCCCCCCGGCCCTGTCCCTTCTTGCTCCAGGTCGAGAAATTCCAGGGCGGATCCGCATAGATGACGGAATAACGGCCCGATTTGCGCGGCGCTTCGATACTCATGGTGGCAGGTTATCCCCTGATTTATGCAATCAAGGAAACTCTGTAAATCATTGAGACTCAAGTAAAATACGGCTTATACACAATTTACGTAGATGTTGAGGTTTCCAAGCCAACCGACTCAACATCTCGTGGCCGTCAAGCCAAAACGCCATAGCCCTGGTCGATGGCCTGTTGCTCCATTGCATCAATCCGGTCGTACGAGCTGCGCTCCAGCATCGCGAAACCGGTCAGCCGCAGGCGCTTGCGTGGTGCCGCGCTGTCAGGATCGGCCACGGCGTTGTTCAGGGCGTCCTGAAGGGCTGAAACCTCCGCATCGCTGCGCTCGTTCGCTGTGACGTACGGCAGGCTCGGTGCATGGCTGGTCGTGGTCAGGATGCGGGTTGCGGCGATGGCTTCCGGCATGGTGTCGGCCATCAGCGCGTAGGAAACGCAGTCGATCGCGCAGAGATCAGCGTCACCCTGTGCGACCATTTCCAACGAAAGGTGATGACGGCCTGTTTCGATGGTCGCGCCAAAGAACCGACCGTCGCGTGCCAGCGGCGCAATCAGGGCCCTCAGCGCATTGAAGCCCGACTGGGAGTCAAACCCGTTCACGGCGACCCGCCTGCCGCGCAGAGCCTCAAGACCATCGGCCGGGTCGCCCTGCTTCACCAGCACCACGCTGCAGTAATCCGCACCCTGGGTGTGCGGCGTGTCGTAGCAGGGCGTGGCGACCAGCCTGACCTTGTCGGCGAAGTCGTGGGTAAGCGGATAACCGCAGGTCTGGGACAGCAGCAGGTCGGGCGCCGACCAGTGCGCAAACCGATCGCCGAAATCGCCGCGATCCAGGCGCTCGGGCACCGGGTCGAAGCCGCAACCGCGCAATGCGCGGGCCAGGCACGACCACCATGCGTCCGTTGCCTCACGCAGCGGCTCCAGGTCGTACATCGGCAGGCTTGTCAGCATCAGGTGTCACGCCCGTACATGCTGGTTTCGATTTGCTCGAGTTCGTCGCCAATCTCATACCAGTCCGGCACGTCGACCGTGTAGATGTGCCGGACCATCGTCAGCCCTGACGGTTGGTCAATGGAACCCGCTGCAACGGAGATGTAGTCGGCGAAGGTCGGCTGCCAGAAGAGGCTGGAGCCGCATTCGCGGCAGAAACCGCGCCTTGCATTGTCGGATGAGGCATACCAGGCCAGCCCGCGGTCTTCGTCGAAGGCAAGCTGATCGTTATCGCAGGCGCTGAAGGCGGCAAAGTTACCGTGGCTGCGCTGGCACTGGCCGCAATGGCATGCGACGACTTCGCGCATGGTGCCTTCGACGCGGTAGCGCACGGCGCCGCACAGGCAACCACCGGTATGTTGGGCTGTCTCGTTCATGATGGACCTCATTCTTTGATGGTGTCGCGCAGACCCGCGACCAGTTCAGGAATCTGGGTCGGCCGCACCTGTGCAGAACGTATCAGGGAATCGAAATGCTCGGTCAGGATTCGGATGTGCTCGGTGTTGTTGAACACGAAATAGACCTCGCCCGTGTAGAGAATCGCGCGTAACGGCCCGAAGATTGTTAAAGGTGGGGCATAACGTTCCCGGGCGTCGAACAGAAACCAGCGCAGGGTGGGGTAAAGTTCGTCGGCCAGCGTGGCGATCTGGTCGAGTTGTGCGCGGCGCAGATCCGTCGGCCGGCCACGCCAGATGCCTTCGCCCTGAGCAAAGGCCTCCAGGGATTGCAGGGAACAGCAGATTTCCGTGTCGGTCTCGGGGCGCCGTGAGTACGCGAGGTTTGCCTCGGCGGATCGCGTCGCCAGCTCGGCCGACATGCTGCGGCTTCCCTGGTACTCGTAGACATTGACCTCTTCAGTCTTGAGCAGGTTGGATAGGGTGGTGGGGATGTAGCGGACCTTGTAGCCGGCCGCTTCCGCATGGCAGGCGCGCAGGCGTTCGTTGGCCGGATCCGTTTCGCCCGCCGCGATCTCGAGCGGCGGGCCGACGATCGCCTCGTTTGCCTGATCTTCCTGGCTGAGCCCGAGGAGCCAGTCAGCGCTGACCTGGCAGGCCAGTGCGATCGAGGCGACAGTGTCCGTACGGGGCAGACGCGCCTCGGGGCTGGTCAGCAGCTGGGAAAGGGTCGAATGGTCGACGCCGATCCGACGGGCGAAGGCGGCCTGTTTGCCGCCGTTCTGCTCGATCAGCGCGCTGAGCCGCTCGCGGAAGATAAGGATGGTGTCGCGTTTGTCGTAGTAAGCCATGGCATGACCATCCACATTTGTTGAAAAAACAACGACTGCTGTGAATCGCGACTATTCGTTGCGATATGTGCGCATTTCCACATTGGCGATGAGGGTAAATCAGAGGATCAATGGGCCAACCACGCTGGCGTGATCGGGGACGTTTGAGCGCATGACCGACACCGCCCAAGCTGTGGCGCTATGGCGTCGCTGGGAACTGCCGACCTGGGGCGTGGTGGCTGCCCTGATCTATATGGCCTGGCTTGCTGTGACCGACTGGCACGCTGCCTTGCCCATATGGTTTTTGCTGCCGGCGGTTTCGGTTCTGCTGTGCTGGCACGGTCATCTGCAGCACGAGGTTTTGCATGGGCACCCCACGCGTATCGTGTGGTTGAACGAGCTTCTGGTGTTTCCGGCACTGGGCCTGTGGTTCCCCTATGGGCTTTATCGCGACAGTCACCTTGCCCAACAAACGGAAACCTGCCAGACCTGTCCGATTGACGATCCCGAGAGTTTCTACGTGACGGCGCGCCGTTGGGCGCGCATGTCGGCACTGCACAAGGCGATCCTGGGCTTCAACAACTCCGTGCTGGGTCGGTTTTTGATCGGTCCGGTGCTGGCGAGCATGGTCCGGCACAGGGCACAGCGGAACGGATTTGTATCAACGAGGCCTAGGCGCCCATGGGCCTGCTTTACCTCAACAAACAACCTGCATGCGGTACACCACGCCATGCCTAGCGTCGCATGGTACGAGCTGCCGGCCATCTATCGTGCCGGGCGCGAACGCTATCTGGAAGACAAAGGTGGTTTCCTCTGGAACGGCTATCGCGATGTTTTTCGGCGGCATTTCCTGCGCCCCAAGGATGAGCCCGTGCATCCTTACTTTGAGGATGGTGCTGCCGTCTGTTTCTTCGCAAGGCCGGTCATGGGCCTGGCTGAGACCTGAGAACTGATTTACGGTTCATGCCCTTCTTGCATTGAGTCCGGTTCCCCATGCCCGAAACAGAACCCGTGCGCGGACAAGACCTTTCCGTCGTGATCCCAACCGTGTTTGTGCTGTTGTGGAGCAGCGGCTTCATCGCAGCCAAGACGGGTTTGGGTTCGGCCGATCCGATCACCTTTCTGACCCTGCGTTTTGCCCTGGCGACCTTGTTGATGCTGGGTGTGGTCCTGATCATGCGCGCGCCCTGGCCGACGACGTGGAAAGACGTCAGGCACTACGCCATTCTGGGCCTGATGATGCAGGCTATCTATTTCGGCGGAGCTTGGATCTCGATGGGCAGCGGTGTCGGCGCTGGCACATCGGCCCTGATCCTCTCAATGCAGCCGGTTCTCACCGCGGTGGTTGCGGGGCGTCTTTTGGGCGAAACGGCACGGCCCCGCCAGTGGCTCGGTCTTCTGGTCGGGTTTGTCGGTGTCGGGCTGGTTGTGGAACACAAGCTCTGGGGTGGGCTTGGCACGCCGATCGGCATGTTCTGGTCGTTCATATCGCTGCTGGGCATCACCGCCGGCACGCTCTACCAGAAACGGTTCTGCCCGCGCATGGACCCGCGTTCGGGCGGATTGGTGCAGTTCATCGCTGCTGTTGTGGTTCTGCTTCCTCTTGCACTGTTCCTGGAGGAGGGCCGCATTGTCTGGACCGCTGAGTTCGTCGGCGCTCTTTTCTATGTCTCAATCTTCCTGTCGTTGATCTCCATCACGCTGCTCACCGTGATGATCAAGTGCGGCCAGGCCTCCAAGATCACCAGCCTGTTCTTCCTGGTGCCGCCGATCACGGCTCTGATGGCCTGGGCTGTTCTCGGTGAAACCATGAGTGGCATGGCGATTGTGGGGCTGGGGTGCGCCGTGGCCGGCGTGGCGCTGGTCGTTGTTCCACCGCGACAGAGAACCGCTGCGTGATCGGGGCGCTGCCCCGGCCGTCATGGCGTGCCCTTGGCCTCGCCGCCATGACGCTTGCGATTGGTGCGAGCGGCGGACTTGTCTTCGACCTTCTCGGCATGCCCGCCGCCTATCTCGCAGGCTCCATGCTGGCCGTCGCACTGGGGGCACTCGCCAAAGCACCGGTCGACCTGCCGATGCCGCTGCGCAACATCGCCTTTGTCGTTCTCGGGGCGATTATCGGCGCGACCATGGACAAACGGACCTTGCAGTCGCTGCCGGAATGGCCAATCTCGCTGGCGGTGCTGATGATCGGCCTGGTCCTGCTGATGACGTTGGTTCCGTATTACCTGCAGCGTATCCACGGCTTCGATCGCGGTACGGCACGTATGTGTGCGGTGCCTGGCGCATTGGGTGTGGTGGTCGTGATGGCGATGGAGCTCAACGTTGACGCCCGCCGTGTCGCTATCCTGCACACCCTGCGGCTGGCGGTGTTGCTGATGCTCATTCCCGGCGTCGTCGCCATGTCCTACGAGATGCGGGATGTTGGCATGGCCTCGGACAAATTGGAGATGGGCTGGCCGATGTCCCTGCTGCTGATCGCGGCCTGTTTTGCGGTAGTTCCTGTGGCCAGGCTGGCCCGGGTGCCGTCGCCCACCTTCATTGGCCCGATGTTTCTGGTCGGTGCGCTCTCCATGACCGGCCTGGTTGACGGCCTGCTGCCGTCCGATCTGCTGTGGCCCGCCCTGATCGTCAGTGGTTCGGTCGTCGGCGCGCGATTCGCCGGCACCACGCTCAGTTACATGTGGCAGAGCCTGAAGGCCGGGATGGGCGGCATCTTTCTGGCCGTTCTGATGATGGGCCTGCTCGCCTGGCCGGTCGCCGAGATCACGCAGATCCCGTTCATCCAGGTCTGGCTCGCCTATGCCCCCGGCGGCTTCGACGCCATGCCTGTCCTGGCGTTCTCGCTGGGCCTGGATCCTGCCTATGTCGCCGGACACCAACTCATACGTCTGATGGCGATCAGCTTTGCGATCCCGTTCCTGTTCCGGCCGCTGCCTGAAAAAATCTAGGTCAGTTCCAGCTGGACCAGGGGCGGGAGGGCAGGCCGCGTGCGAGCTCGAGAAGCCGTTGTCGCGAAAGGCTGCCAGCGGGCCGAAATAGAGCTCCATGGCGCTCTTGCCGGTATCACGGTCCAGCGGATAGGCCTCGAGCACTTGCGCGCCCTGCTGCTGGGCATGGTCCACCGCCGCCCCGATCAACTGCCGCATCAGGCCACGGCGTCTGTATCCCTTGCGCACGACAAAACAGGTGATTGAACAGACATCGCGGTCATCGACTGGTGCAACGGGTTTGGAGCGGTTCAGGCGGTCGTGTTCGATGCGCGGCGCCATCGCATACCAACCCACCGGGAGATCGCCCTCGTAGGCCAGCAGTCCGGGCGGCCGTCCGCTCGCCACCCTGCTGCGGAGTGTCTCCCGATTGCCTTCACCCCAGCCGGCCTTGAAGTCCTTGTTCGGCAGATACCAGTAGGAGCACCAGCACCGTTGCGGATAGATGCTGTCGTGGCACAGGCTTCAACATTGTCCCATCGCTCCAGCGTGGCAGGATGAAAGGTGAAGGCAGTCTCAGTCATGTCACTGAGCGTTGATCATGCCGCGTCATCGGTGACAGAGCTGTTGCGGGAAGTCCTGGCTCTTCCGATGGTCGGCTGGGATGACACCGACGTGTCAGTTGTCATGGACACCGCCCTCAGCCTTTCGTTGGGCGACGAAGGCTTCGAGCTCCTCGCGGATGGCGGGGTCGAGGGGAGGTTCTTCGAAATCGGCCAGGATCTGTTTCCATATCTTGTTGGCGCGGGTCGCCGCATCAGGGCTGCCTGCTTCTTCCCAGGTCTCGAAGTTGCGCCAGTCCGACAGCATCGGCGCATAGAACGCGTTTTCGTAACGGTCCAGCGTATGCTGCGTGCCGAAGAAGTGGCCGCCGGGACCGACGTCGCGCATGGCTTCAATCCCGATCTCTTCGTCGTTCACGGTGATCGGCTGCATCGTTTCGAACATGCCCTGGATCATCTCGGCATCTACGATCATCTTTTCGAAGCTCGCCACCAGGCCGCCCTCGAGCCAGCCCGCACCGTGGTGAATGAAGTTGCCGTGGCCCATGAACGCAGCCCACAGTGACATGCCGGTCTCATAGGCGGCCTGCGCGTCCACCGCGTTCGAGGCATTGACGTTGCTTGTGCGGAACGGAATCCGGTACTTGCGAGCGAGCTGTCCGCCCGCCAGCGTTGCCTTGACATACTCCGGCGTGCCGAAGGCCGGTGCGCCTGACTTCATGTCGACGTTGCTGGTGAAACCGCCATAGACCGAGGGATTGCCAGGCCGCACAAGCTGGATCAGCGAGATCGCGGCCAGCGCCTCTGCGTTCTGCTGTGCCAGCGCGCCGGCCAGCGTGGTTGGTGCCATTGCACCCAGCAGCGTGAAGGGGGTGATCGACACGGCCTGGCCATGAGTTGCCATCTCGATCAGGCCCTGGCTCATCGGCTCGTCCAGCCGCAGTGGCGAGTTGGTGTTGATCAGCGTGATGATCCCGGGTTTGTCGATCATCTCCTCGTCGCTGATACCGCGCGCGATCTTGTTCATGATGATGCCGTCGCGGCTGCGTTCCGCACCCAGGGCATAGGTCCGCCACACCCGGTCGGTCTGGGTAATGAAGGTCATGTAGCAATCAAGGTGACGGGTCGGCACCGGCAGGTCGATCGGCTCGACCGGATAGCCACCTAAAAAGTGGATGCAGTTCAGGCTGGCGGCAACCCGCACCAGGTTTTGGAAGTCCTCGAAGTTGCCCGACCGCCGGCCGTTGTCGAGGTCGGCCACATTGGGCGGGCTCGACACCGCGGTGGTGACGATGCGGTTGCCGCCCAGGGTGACATCACGGACCGACACACGGCTGTGCAGGGTGAACTCCGCCGGCACCTTGGCCATTTGTTCCATGATCATGTCGCGGTCGAAGCGCACGCGCATGGTGCTGTCGTCGACATCGGCGCCGGCTTCACGATAGATCCGCCGGGCGTCCTCGCCCATCACCTCCATGCCCAGCTCTTCCAGGATCGTCAGGGAGGCGGTGTGAATGTGCTCGAGCTGGTCTTGGGAAAGAACCTCAAGAGGCGGGAAGGGATTGCGGACCTCGCGCCAGGGCAACTGTTCGATGCTGTCAGAGCGCTCGCGCCCTGAGGTGCGGCGACGGGCGGAAGAACGACGGGCCATGAACCAACTCCAAACTGATGGAGAAGGCTAGACGTCTGATTCTCCGCATAACAAGCACCAGCCCGTCACTTTCCGTCCCGTTTGCGCCGGGTCATGCTGCCGCTTGACCCATCTCGCCTTTTCGCCTCGTCACAAAGGCGTCGAGTTCCTCGGCGACGGCGGGATCGAGTGGCGGAGGTTCGTAGGCTTCCAGCAGCTTCTTGTAGAGAGCGTTGGCACGGGTGGCGGCATCGGGGCTGCCGGCTTCTTCCCAGCTTTCGAAGTTGCGCCAGTCCGAGACCATGGGCTCGTAGAAGGCATTTTCGTAGCGGTCCAACGTATGCTGAGTGCCGAAGAAGTGGCCGCCGGGCCCGACATCGCGCATCGCTTCGATCCCGATGGCGTCGTCGCTCACCTCGATCGGTTCCATGACCTCGGCGATCATCTGGATCGTGTCGGTGTCGATCACCATTTTCTCGAAGCTGGCCACAAGGCCGCCCTCGAGCCAGCCCGCACCATGCAGCACGATGTTGGCGTGACCCATCACAGCCCCCCAGAGCGACATCTGGCTCTCATAGGCGGCCTGGCCGTCGACCGAGGTCGAGGCGTTCACGTTGCTCGAGCGGTAGGGTACGCCGTTCAGACGGGCGAGCTGGCCGCCGATCATCGCCGCGCGGGTGTATTCCGGCGTGCCGAAGGCCGGCGCGCCGGTCTTCATATCGACATTGCTGGTGAACCCGCCGTATGCGACCGGTGAACCGGGATTGGTGAGCTGCACCATGGTGAGCCCGGCCAAAGCCTCCGCGTTCTGTTGGGTGAGTGCACCGGCCACGGTCGACGGCGCCATCGCACCGCACAGGGTGAAGGGCGTGATGATCACCGGCTGGCCGTGCTTGGCCATGGCGATCAGGCCGTCGAGCATCGGCGTGTCGTAGCGCAGCGGTGAGTTGGCATTGATCACGGTCACAATGCTGGGCTCGGACTTGAGCTCCTCGCGGCTTTTGCCCCGGGCGATCGAAATGATCGACAGTGCGTCATCGATCCGCTCCGCACCCAGCGAGTAGGCGTGCCAGGCACGGTCGGTCAGGGTCACGAAGGCCGCGAGACAATCGAGATGACGGGTGGCGGCAGGCAGATCGGTCGGTTCGACCGGGTAGCCGCCGAAGAAATGGAGTGCGTTGAGGCTCTGGGCCAGACGCAGGAAGTTACAGTAGTCCTTGAAGTTGCCCTCACGCCGGCCGCCGTCCATGTCGTGGACAAAGGGCGGGCTGGCCACGGGGCAGAAGGCGACTCTGTTGCCGCCGATCGTGATCGTGCGTTCGGGATTGCGGGCGTGAAGCGTAAACCCCGAAGGGGCTTTGGCGACCGCTTCGGTCACCAGCCCGCGATCCAGGCGGACATGGCGGGTGTCGCGGTTCACGTCGGCACCGGCCTTCTCCAGGATGTCGAGGGCGTCGTCGTGAAGGAACTCCATTCCGACGTCTTCGAGCACTTGTAGCGACCGATCCTGGATGAGCTCCAGCTCGTCCTGGCTGACCGGCGTCATCGGCGGAAAGCAGTTCCGCACCTCGCGCCAGGGTCGTTGATTGACAGCAGCAGCGCTGCCCCGACTGCGCCGTTCGCGTCGTCTTTTCTGTGCCATGACGCTGCCTTTTCCCATGCGGACTTACCGAAGGCTATTAGAGCCGCTCCGAACCGGTGTAAACCTGAGAAATCATGCAGCCCACGGGCGATCTATGAACCAGGAATTCGTCATGCGGCCGGGTCAGTTGACCCATCAGGACCTGCGCGCTCTGCGCGACGGCGGCCTTGTGCTGTCGCTTGATGAGGCCGCATGGCCGGCAGTCGAGGCCTCCGCTAGGCTGGTGCGGAACGTTGCTGACGGCGAGGATCGCGTTTACGGGATCAACACCGGCTTCGGTAGTCTGGCGCGCGAATCCATTCCGCCTGACAAGTTGCGTGATCTCCAGCGCCGGATTGTGCTCAGCCATGCGGCGGGCGTCGGCGAGCCCCTGGCCGATCCCATCGTCCGCCTGACCCTGGGCCTCAAGGTGAGTGCGCTGGCCCAGGGGTTCTCAGGCTGCCGGCGGCCAACCATCGAAGCCTTGATCGCGCTCTATAACGCCTATGCGCTGCCGGTTGTGCCGACCAAGGGCTCGGTTGGCGCATCGGGGGATCTGGCGCCTCTGGCACATCTTTCGGCCGTGCTTATGGGTGTTGGCGAGGTTCGCCTGAACGGTGAGACGCTTCCTGCCGCACAGGCGCTCGCCGCGATCGGTCTTGAACCCATCACGTTCGATGCCAAGGAGGGTCTTGCTCTGCTCAACGGCACCCAGGTCTCCACCGCGTTGGCGCTCGACGGTCTGATACGAGGCGCGGAAAACTTCGCCGCGGCCATGGTTGCGGGCACCATGACGGTCGATGCGTCCCTGGGCGCCGACACACCTTTCGATCCGCGCATTTCCGATGCACGTGGTCAGCCGGGCCAGATCGATGCAGCCAGGGTCTATCGCGAGCTTCTGGCGGGTAGCGAGATCCGCCACTCCCACGAAGACTGCGACCGTGTGCAGGATCCTTACTCTCTCCGTTGTCAGCCGCAGGTCATGGGAGCGTGCCTTGACCATCTGCGTTTTGCGGCAGGTGTTCTGTTGCGGGAAGCCAACGCGGTGACCGATAACCCTTTGGTCTTTACGGCCGAAGGGGACGTGCTGTCGGGCGGCAACTTCCATGCTGAGCCCGTGGCGATGGCCTGTGATGTCATGGCGCTGGCCCTCGCCGAAATCGGGTCGATCGCCGAGCGTCGTATCGCCTTGCTGACCGACTCACGCATGAGTTCCCTGCCGCCCTTCCTGACAGAAGACAGTGGCGTGAACTCCGGGTTCATGATCGCACAGGTTACAGCGGCCGCCCTGGCAGCCGAGAACAAGCAGCGAGCCGCACCGGCGTCGATCGACAGCACCCCGACCTCGGCCAACCAGGAGGATCATGTCTCGATGGCGACCCATGGGGCACGCCGTCTTAAGGACATGAATGACAATCTGGCCGACATTGTTGCGATCGAGTTGTTAGGTGCGGCCCAGGGCATCGATTTCCGCAAGCCGCTGAAGACGTCCGATTTACTGGCGAAAGCGCACGGCCTCGTCCGCAGCAAGGCGGCGTTCTGGGATCAGGACCGGTTGATGGCGCCTGATATCGTCGGTGTCGCCGAACTGGTCCGATCTGGCGCGTTCAGCGCGTTTGTTCCTTCTGACTTTGTGGTCTCGACATGATCTGTCTCTACTACATGCCCGGTGGCGCCAACATGGTGGTCCATGCGCTGCTTGAGCACATCGGCGAGCCCTATGAGCTGAAGCCGGTCAATGCCGCCAGTGGTGAGAACCGCAGTGAGGAGTTTCTCGAATTCAGCCCCGACGGCTGCGTGTCGGTGCTGACCGATGGTCGGCTTGTGATGCAAGAATCCTCGGCCATCGCGCTCTATCTTGCCGGCCGTTTCTCCGATGCTGGACTGGTGCCGGAGGTCGATCCCAACCGCAGCCGCTACTTTCTATGGATGGTCCTGCTAGCCAACACAGTCGAGGAAGCTCTGCTGCGCTGGTACCACCCTGAAGACTGCGCCGATGGCGCAGAAGCACAGACATCGGTGAAGTCACAGGCCGAACAGCGGCTCAAGGCGCGCTGGGATCGCGTCGACGGGGCGCTCGGCGAACGTTCCTATCTGTTGGCCAGCGCGCTTTCCGCCGCCGACAACATGCTCTTCATGCTCTGCTTCTGGGCAGGCACCATGAAGACCCCGCTGTCCAATTGGGACAACATCGCCACCTGGCTGCAGGACATGAACGACCTAGACGCCATTCGCGCCATGATAAGTCAGGAAGGCTTCGCCTAGGGCTTTGCTTCTTAGGGCGTCTAGGCCATCAACTCGCCGATGGCCTTGCGATAGGCTCGGGCGATCTTTTCTTCTTCGGCGTGGTGCCCTTCGGCTACGACATGTCTGCCGCCGACCACGACATCGCTGACAGGATTGGTGTTGCCTGAGAACACCAGACTGTCGGTGATCGCGTGCCCTTTGCGCCCGACCAGGAGCGGGTGGTCGCCATCCAGCGAGATGAAATCTGCACGGTTGCCGGTCTTCAACCCGTCGGTCTTGCGCCCGAGGGCCTGAGCACCACCCGCGAGAGCCGCATTCCAGAGGCGGGCCCCGACATGCCGCTGGCGCTCGCTTGCCGTCACGTTGCGAAGCTGACGGCGCAGGCGCTGGACATACTCGAGCCAGCGTAGTTCTTCGACAGGGCTGACCGATATGTGACTGTCCGAGCCGATTCCAAAGCGTCCTTCGCCGCGCATGTAGAGCCCCAACGGGAAAATGCCGTCGCCCAGATTGGCTTCCGTGGTCGGGCAAAGGCCCGCTACGGCACGGCTGTGTGCCACCATCCAGGATTCCATACGGTTGATGTGGGTCGCATGCACCAGGCACCAGCGCTCATCGACCTGAAAATTCGAGTAGAGCCATGTGACAGGACGCTGATTCGACCAGGCCACGCAGTCATCGACCTCTTTGGTCTGTTCGGCAATGTGGATATGGATTGGAGCCGTTGCATCGATCCTGTTGAGGCCGGTCAGGGCCTCCGAGAGCACGCCCTTCGACACGGCGCGAATGGAGTGCGGCGCGATGCCTAGGGTGAACTGGGGATCATCGCTGTAACGCTGATGAAGATCACCGATCAGGCGCTGGAAACGGTCGGCACCATTGATGAACCGGCGCTGTTGCGGTTTGTGGGTCTGGGCGCCAAACCCGGAGTAGGTGTAGAGCACCGGAAGCAGAGTGATCGCCAGGCCCGTGCGCTGCGCCGCGCCAACCACCCAATGGGCCATCTCGCCCAGATCGTCATAGGGCGTGCCGTCGCTCTGGTGATGCAGGTAGTGGAACTCGCCGACGGTCGTGTAGCCCGATTTCAGCATCTCGATATAGAGCTGGGCCGCAATCGCACCGACTTGCTGGGGCGTCAGCCGGGCGAGGAACTTGTACATGATGTCGCGCCAGGTCCAGAAGCTGTCCTGGCTGCCTGTTCTGGCGCGTTCGGCAAGCCCTGCCATCGCCCGCTGAAAGGCGTGGCTGTGCAGATTGCTAATGCCCGGAAGCGCCGGCCCGTTCAGCCGTACGGCGCCGCGGCTGGCGCGGCTGTTGGGCATGAGGGATTCGATGTCGCCGTTGTCGTCGACCGTGATCAGCACGTCGTCGGACCAGCCCCTCGGCAGAAGAGCGGATTTGGCGAAGTAGTCGGTCATAAAACTGTCACGGCCCCACAGAAGGTGGGGAATAAACAGGACTCGAGGTGGCCCTGCAAGCCTTGCCTCTGTGATGGCGGCGACACTACCGTGCTCCCTTCAGGGAGAGAGAGCATGTGGGACACACTTTGGACCGGCGCGCGTCTGGCCACGATGACTGCAAACGGTCAGCCCTATGGCGCGATTGAGGATGGCGCATTGGCTGTCCGCGACGGCGTGATCGCCTTTGCCGGTCTGCGAAGCGCACTCTCCGGTCGGCCGGAAATGCTAGCCGATGCGGTCCACGATCTCGAAGGGCGCTGGGTCACACCGGGCCTTATCGACTGCCACACGCATCTTGTTTATGGCGGTGACCGGGCCGCAGAGTTCGAGATGCGCTTGGAAGGCGCAACCTACTCTGAACTGCTCCAGGCCGGCGGCGGCATTCTCTCCACCGTTCGCGCCACACGTCAGGCCGACATCGACCAGCTTGTCTCTGGCGCCCTGAGACGTGTCGATGCCCTGCTTGCTGAAGGTGTCACGACCATCGAGGTCAAATCCGGCTATGGCCTCGATGTCGAGGCCGAAGCACGGATGCTTAGGGCTGCACGGCGATTGGGTGATCTGCGCCCCGCGACGATCAGAACGACGTTCCTTGGTGCTCATGCTCTGCCGCCGGAGTTCGAGGGCAGGGCGGATGACTACATTGATCTGGTGTGTGGTGATGCCCTGCCGGCGGTAGCCGCAGAAGGTCTCGCCGATGCGGTCGATGCCTTTTGCGAAAACATTGCCTTCGATACCGTCCAGACGGAACGGGTCTTCGCCAAGGCGCGTGACCTGGGTCTGCCCGTGAAGCTTCACGCCGAGCAGCTTTCGGACATGGGCGGTGCGGCACTTGCTGCACGCTACGGCGCACTCTCCTGCGATCATCTCGAGTTCCTTACGGATGAAGGTGCAGCGGCGATGGCAGCGGCGGGCTCGGTCGCCGTCATGCTGCCCGGCGCCTTCTACTTCCTGCGCGACACCAATGTGCCGCCGATTGATCTGCTGCGTCGGGCCCGGGTGCCGATGGCTGTGTCGACCGATTGCAATCCCGGAAGCTCTCCGGCGACTTCTCTGCTGCTCATGATGAACATGGCTGCGACGCTCTTCCGCATGACACCCGAAGAAGCTCTTGCAGGCACCACGTGCGAAGCCGCGCGTGCGCTGGGCATGGCCGCAACGCACGGCACGCTGGAGACCGGCAAGGCAGCGGATCTCGCCATATGGGATATCGAACGCCCGGCGGAGCTCTGCTACCGGATCGGCTTCAACCCTCTGCATGCCACGGTGCGTGCTGGCGAGATCGTGAGCGGCTGAGATTGGAAAGCAGACAGTGTTGTGCCTATCTCTCCCCCACACGCCTTTGGACGGGCTCAGTGAGGGAAAGATGATGCGCAAGCTTCTTGCACTGACGATCGTGGCACTGGGGGTTGCCTTCGGGGCTGCTGGCGTCCAGGCGGTCGGTGCGACCTGTACCACCTACAACGTCACGCCCGATGGCGTGGCCATCAGCGGCTAGGACACCGTGGCCTACTTCACCGAGAGCCGCGCGATCGAAGGCAAGCCCGAATTCTCCAATGAGTGGGCGGGGGACACCTGGCTCTTTGCATCCCAGGAGCACCTCGACCTTTTTGCCGCTGATCCAGAAGCCTATGCACCGCAGTTTGGTGGTTGGTGCGCCTATGCGCTGTCGAAGGGCCAGTGCACGGCCGAGGTAGAACCCGACAATGCGTGGACCGTGCACGACGGCGCGCTCTTCCTGAACTGGAGTGAGCGCGTGAAGGAAACATGGCAGCGCAACAATCTCGACCACAGTATCGCCGTGGGCCACGACAACTGGGAGGTTGTTGAGATGGAAATCACCGATGGTGAAGTCGAGTACAGCCGCAAGCTGGATTCGCCCTGGAACTGATCACAGCCCCGGCCGGTGTACAGGTGCTTGGCTTGGCGGCAACGGCGCTTGTCCTATCACCACATCGGCCAGCTTCTCGGCGATCATCATCACCGGAGCATTGAGATTGGCCGTCACGTTGTGCGGCATGATCGAGGCGTCGATCACACGGAGCCCCTCGGTCTCATGCACCTTGCCGGTGGCATCGGTCACGCTGTCGTCACCGGTTCCCATCCGGCAGGTCGAGCAGGGATGATACTCGGTATCACCAGCCTCGCGCAGCCAAGTCAGAATCTCGTCGTCGCTCTGCACGTCGATCCCCGGAGACATTTCTTCGCCACGGTAGGGATCGAAGGCGGGCTGGGCGGCCATCTCGCGGGTACGCTTCAGGGCATTCGTCATGACCTCGCGATCGCTCGAGGCGTCGAGGTAGTTGAACAGAACCGCCGGATGTACGTGTGGATCGGCCGACTTCAGCCAGACACGTCCCCGGCTCTCAGGCCGCATGATGCCCATCGAAAACATGAAGCCGGCCGCCACGTTCGCTTCTTCAGCGCCCATGAAAGCCGTCATGGCATAGAACTCGTGCTGGATGTCGCAATAGTCGACATGATCCGAGCTCGTAAAGAAGCAACCGGTCTCGGTCAGGATCGATGTGCCCACACCCGTCTTCAGCAGCAGCCATTCCAGGCCCAGCCTGTAGCGCCCGAGCCCTTTAAGCTTGTGAGACAGCGACAGCGGCTGTTTTTCCCCGTAGCTAACCTCGACGATCATGTGGTCCTCAAGATTGCGCCCGACCTGAGGCACATCGGCGACCACGGGAATGCCGTGCTCTGCCAGTTCGCCGGGATCGCCGACACCGGAGAGCAGGAGGAGCTGGGGCGAGTTGATCGCGCCGCCACAGACCAGCACCTCGTGGTCAGCCTCGAAGCGCTCAATCTGACCGTCTATATCAACGTCGATACCCACGGCCCGGCGGCCGTCGAACACGACCCGGTGGGCCAATGCGCCGGTCTTTACGGTCAGAGTGGGCCGCCTGATGGCTGGCTCGAGGAAGCCCGAAGCCGCGCTCCAGCGCCGACCGTGGTGGGTGAAGCTCTGGGCGACGTGGAAGCCCTCGTGGTGGGCGCCGTTATGGTCCTCGCAGATGTGGTATCCGGCCTGTGCACCGGCCCGCAGGAAAGCCTGGTCATAAGGATGGGTGGCCGGACACATCTCGATATGCTGCGGCCCGCTGCCGCCGCGCCATGGGTTGCCGCCGTGCTCGAAGGTTTCCATGCGCCGGAAATAGGGAAGGCAGTGGTCATAGGACCAGTTATCGAGACCTTCGCTGGCCCACTGATCGTAGTCACGCGGGTTGCCCCGGTTGGCAACCATGCCGTTGACCGAGGACGAGCCGCCCAACAATCGACCGCGGTGCTCCAGGATCTGCCGACCGTTGAGATGTGGCTCCGGCTCGGTCACATAACCCCAGTCGAAACGTTTGTCGCGTGCCGCCAGGGGGCAGGCGGCGGGCATCGAGACCATGAGATGCCTGTCGTGCCCTCCTGCTTCGATCAGCAGCACACGGATGCCGGGATCGGCCGTCAGCCGGTTCGCCAGAACACAGCCTGCGGTGCCGGCCCCGACGATGATGAAATCGTAGCTTGTTGTCTTGCCCATGATGGGGTCAGCTTCGCCGGGTTCCTTGTGGGGCGCAATCCATGTATGTCGTGATCCGAATGGTGGCCTTCCGGCGCCTTTGGCTGAACGCGGTCGCCAGTGCGGTGAGCATCGGCGGCGACTTCGTGCTGGTCGGCTGGCTTGCGCACTCGGTGACCGGCGATGCCGGCTGGACCGGCACGGCGTTCGCGCTGTTGTTTCTTCCCGGTCTCCTGTTCGGGGCACCGGCGGGCAGCATCGCGGATCGCTTCAACCGTCACCACCTCCTGCGCGCACTCGAACTCATCGCGGCGGGCATGTTGCTCGGCCTGGCCGTCGTCTTCTCGCTGGGCGAGGCAGGGCTGGTGCATGTTCTGGCGATGCCTTTCGTTCTGGGCACGATCCGGTCGAGCCAGAATCCGGTCCGGCTCAGTCTTGCCTATGACATCGTGGGGCCGGACAACGCCATGGCCGGTATTGCCGGTGTCAGTCTAGGAACACGCCTTGGAACCATTTTTGGTGCCCTCTCCGCCGGCTCACTGGCGGAAGTGTTTGGGCTCTCCGGGGCCTTTGTTGTCATGGCTGCCTCGCATGGTCTCGCCTGGTTGCTCTTGGGACAACAGGCATGCGCCACGACGGCGCAGGTAATCGACCGCGAACCGATTCTCAAAAACCTCGCGGCCAGTTTCGCAGAGCTGAGGCGCAATGAGGTGTTGCTGGCGTTGGTCCTGGTCACGGCGGTGGTCGAAGTCTTCGGCACATCCTTCAGCACTCTGGTGCCGAACCTGACCCACGACCGGCTGGGCTTAGGAGCGGAAGGTATCGGCTGGCTCTTTGCCGCCCAGGCCGGCGGCGCGCTCATCGCCGGATTCACTCTCTTCGTCTGGACACCGAAAGAGCGCCAGCTTCTGGCCTATGTGTTTGTCATTACAGGGCTGGGCATCACCGTCATGCTGCTCGGCTGGGTTCACAGCATGGTAGGGCTGCTGATGGTGCTGGCGCTGATTGCTGCGGCCATCAGCGCCTGGGACATCCTGACCCAGGGCATGATGCAGAGTTCGGTCCCTGAACATCTTCGCGGCAGGGCGATGGGGGCATGGATCTTTGCGATCGGCTCGGCACCCATCGGTCACTTCCAGATCGGTCTTCTGGCCACAGCCATCGGTGCGGACTGGTCACTCTACGGCAACGGGGCGCTGGTACTGGTGACCATTATCGCGGCGCTGCTTTTGTCGCCGTCACTTCGAAAGTTGTAGCGCTGCGAGTTCCCAGGTGACTTCAACGAGCGGCGTGGAGGCTCCATCGGGAAACATCTCATCCAAGGTTCTGCCCTCCCAGCCGCCGAGCCGCGCATAGAAGCGGCGTGCTCGGCCATTCTCGATGTTGGTTTCCAGGACCTGCCGTTCTTCGTCCCGTTCTGCGGCATGCTCCAGGGTGGCCCGCATCACGGACTCGGCGACGGCCTGGCCCCAGCAGTCGGGCACGACATAGAGACGTTCGATCTTTGAGCTGGAAAGATGGACGAAGCCGACGATGGTGTCGCCGGCCTCGGCGACCAGGAAGAGATCCTCGGTCTTCAGTGTCGCCGGCAGGTGTCGGCGCCAGTAGTCCTCGCCAGTCCGTTTCAGGTGCGCTTCCAGCGTGGCCGGGGCAGAAACGCGGCATAGGCCGCTTGCCGCGCCAGGCGATGAGCGACAGCAATCTCGTGCCAGTCGTCCGGGCGTGCGTCGCGCAACGTGTGCCGGTTGCTCACCCCTGATTCAGCATCGGCAGATTGAGCCCCTGTTCCTGTGCACACTCGATGGCGATGTCATAACCAGCATCGGCATGGCGAATCACCCCGGTGCCGGGATCATTGGTCAACACGTTCATCAGGCGCCGGTCGGCGTCTTCGCTGCCGTCACACACAACGACCATGCCCGAGTGCTGGCTGTAACCGATGCCCACGCCGCCGCCGTTGTGGATCGAGACCCAGGTTGCGCCCGAGGCCACATTCAGCATGGCGTTGAGCAGGGGCCAGTCGGCCACCGCATCCGAGCCGTCACGCATGCCTTCTGTTTCCCGGTTGGGGCTCGCCACCGAACCGGAGTCGAGATGATCGCGGCCGATAACGATCGGCGCCTTCAGCACACCGTCGCGGACCATCTTGTTGAAGGCCAGGCCAGCCCGAGCACGGTCGCCCAGACCGATCCAGCAGATGCGCGCTGGCAGGCCCTGGAAGCTGATCCGTTCCTTGGCCATGTCGAGCCAGCGATGGAGATGTGGATTGTCGGGCACCACCTCTTTCATCATCTCATCGGTGCGATAGATGTCTTCGGGATCACCGGAAAGCGCGCACCAGCGGAACGGACCCACACCGCGACAGAAGAGGGGTCTGATGTAAGCCGGCACAAATCCCGGGAAGTCAAAGGCGTTCTCGAGGCCGTTTTCCAATGCTATCTGGCGGATGTTGTTGCCGTAGTCGAAGGTCGGCACGCCCATCTTCTGGAAGTCGAGCATGGCCTGAACGTGAATCTTCATGCTTTCGCGTGCGGCGTGTTCGGTGCCTGCAGGATCGCTCTGGCTCCGTTCTTCCCATTCTTCGAGAGTCCAGCCCACGGGCAGGTAGCCGTTGATGGGATCATGGGCGCTGGTCTGGTCTGTCACCATGTCGGGCCGGATGCCCTTCTCAATCATCTCGGGCAACAGCTCGGCGCAGTTGCCGACCAGACCGACGGAGACAGCGTCGCCCGATGACTTGGCCTGATCGATGATGGCCAGCGCCTCATCGAGGGAGTTGGCCATCTTGTCGAGATAACGGGTCTCCAGACGGCGGTCGATACGGCTGGGACGGCATTCGATGGCCAGCATCGAGGCGCCGGCCATGGTGGCGGCGAGTGGCTGCGCGCCGCCCATGCCGCCCAGACCGCCGGTCAGGATCCATTTGCCCGAGAGGTCGCCGCCGAAGTGCTGGCGGCCGGCCTCCACCAAGGTTTCATAGGTCCCCTGAACGATCCCCTGACTGCCGATATAGATCCAGGAGCCTGCCGTCATCTGGCCGTACATCATCAGCCCTTTGCGATCGAGCTCATGGAAATGATCCCAGGTGTTCCAGTGGCCGACCAGATTGGAATTTGCGATGAGAACGCGCGGAGCGTCCTTGTGGGTGCGGAACACGCCGACTGGTTTGCCGGATTGAACCAGAAGGGTTTCATTCTCCTCAAGATCGCGCAGCGCGCCACATATCCGGTCGAAGCTGTCCCAGTCGCGCGCGGCGCGACCGATGCCGCCATACACCACCAGTTCCTCGGGCTTTTCAGCCACCTTAGGATCGAGGTTGTTCATCATCATGCGCAATGGCGCTTCGGTCATCCAGCTCTTGGCCGTGATCTCCGTGCCGGTGGGCGATGTGACCTCGCGGGCGTTGGCAAAACGGTCGTCGGACATGCTTCTCATTCCCTTCCAGGTGCGGGTCAAGGATGGTGACACCAGGCAATCCACCTAGCACCGCAACCGCAGCCGCACCACCGTCCCGAGTGCTGTTCAGGCTGCCTGAGCCTGCTGACGGGATTCGTCCAGCATGAGTGCCGCACGGACCGACTCGTGGCCTGCCGGTCGAACCCTGTGAAACCTGTTTCTGACCTGATCAGGATGTGATTCGTTTGCCACTGCCCGGTGGGACAGGCTGCGTGCGACACTCTACCCGACAAGGGAAAAAGACATGAGATCTCTGACATTCGCAGCTACCGCCGTTGTTGCTCTCTCTTCTGCCCCGGTTATCGCAGAAGGCGATGCAGGCGCCGGTGAAGACGTTTTCCGACGCTGTTCCACCTTCCACACGATCGATGAAGGCGGTCGTGCGAAACAGGACTCAAACCTCTACGGCGTCTATGGCCGTGAAGCCGGAACGGCCTCAGACTTCGACCGTTACTCTCAGGCGCTGGTCGGTTCCGACATCACTTGGACGGAAGAGAATCTCACGCAGTGGCGCATGGGGCCTTCGACCTTTATCTCTAGCGCGAAGATGACCTTCCGCCTGAGTGATGAGAAGGACATCGCCGACGTCATCGCCTACCTCAAGGTCAACAGCTCGTTTGCCGAGCAGACGGCGTTAATCGCGGACGAGAAAGCAGTCTGTGTCATTTTGCTTGAGCAAGATGCAGATCGCCTGGGCTTCGTCGGAAGCGGGCAGGGGACCTGCCTGCAGCCGGTATACCGAGTTGCCGTCATCCCGCTGCACGGTGGTGATCCGGTGCGGCAAACCGCCCAAAAGTTTGTGGTGACGGTCCATCATCTGTCCCCACTCGCGCTCCGCGAGCTCATCGTCAACATAGGCTGCGATCTGGATGTAGACTGGTCCGGGTTGTGACGATGCCGACGATTCCGCTTCGACAGAAGCGTCGGCTGCCGTTGGTTCCTCATTAACCTGCGTGGCCACAGGCTCCAGGACCTCTCCTTCTGTTGGCGGGGCCGGAGGGTCTTCCGGTGTGGGTGGAAAAGAGAGAGATGTGAGACGCCTGATCGCCTGTTCGACTCCGGATTCTGCCGCCCGCTCGTAATAGAAGCGGGCCGACTCCAGATCAGGTTCAATCCCGGTCCCGGTTTCATAGGCTAGACCCAGGGCGTATTGGCCCATGGGATCGCCCAGCTTCGCCGCGCGCTGGAACAGCACCACGGCGCGGCTCAGATCGACCTCGACACCATCACCACTTTGATAGGCTAACCCCAGAAAGACCTGCGCCTGGGGCATGTCCTGCTGTGCGGCCAGGCGCCAGAGTTCGATGGCCTTGTGCATGTCGGGCTCAACACCCGCTCCGAGCCTGTAGAGACGACCCAGATTGAACTGGGCAGGCGCGCAGTTCTGGTCGGCCGCGGCCTGATACCATTCAGCAGCAAGGCGGTAGTCTCGCGCGAGGCCACGGCCCCCCTCGTAGATCAGTCCCAGACCATGTTGGCTGGCCGGATCGCCTTCCAGAGCCAGCGGCTGCCATTCCGCGATCGCCGCGGCATAGTCGCCCGCCACATAAGCTTCCACGCCGGCATTGTAGTCGGCACGTGCATCAAGGCCGGGCATTGCGAGAGCCACAAGGGCCGAAATCACTGCCAGTCTCCAAAAGGCGCTCGGTGCTTTCATGAAGCAACGGTGGTCAAGCCGTGGTCCACGTCAACCGGTTGCCGTTTGTCGGATGACGTCGGTTGCCGCGGCGTAGGCACGCACGGCAAGCATGCCGCGTCGTCCTCGAATGGAGATCTCGTGACGTTCGGAACACGGATCCTCTGCCTTGGTGTTACCCAAAACCGCCTCTGACACCACCAGCTGCGCGCCAAACTCCTTGGTCGACGCCTCGAGACGGCTGGCCGTGTTCACGACGTCGCCGACTGCTGTCATGCCCAGCGTCGAGCCGTATCCCATCTCGCCGACCACGGCTGCGCCGGCATGGATGCCGATACCCATGCGCAGCGGCTGGGGCAGGTCATCGGCCAGGCTTTCGTTCAATCGATCCAGCGCACGGGCCATGTTCGCCGCGCTGACGAGCGACTGCTGCTTGGCCAGTTCGAAATCACCCTGAAGTCCAAAGATCGCCATAACACCGTCTCCAATGAACTTGTCGACGTGACCGCCGGCTTCTTCGATAGCCGCGCCCATCGCGGCGAAGTAGCGGTTGAGGACGAACACGGTGTCATAAGGCAACTGCTCCTCGGACAATGATGTGAATCCTCTCAGGTCGGCAAACAACACGGCGATTTCGCGCTCCTCGCCCCCGCGTGGAAGATGAGATGACAGCACTCTGTCGCCACTGCCGGTCGGGGCCAAAAGCGGCGTCACCGTGATGTCAGCCGTGGGCCGCAACATGCATGCCAGCCGCACATCGTCGGGTGCCTTGATCCGTTCCAGCACACGCGACTCATCGCTGTGTGGCGGCTGCAGGGCGTTCAGACCTGTGCCCACTCTGATACGGCAGGTCGAGCAGCGCCCGCGTCCACCGCATACCGAAGCGTGCGGGATTCTGCCGCGGCGGCTGGCCTCAAGAACGCTGACACCACGTTGGATATCAACGTGGTGGCCGTGCGGATAGCTGATGCGAACGGGCAGGCGCTTTCGGGCCAGCGCTGTGCGCAGGGGACGTCCCAGTGCGATCAGGACCAGAACGACTGAAAGGGCCGTCAGCACAGCGGGCTGTGCGGCATTGACCATGGCGACCACGTCATTGCGGGTCTCTAGAAGATTGGCACGGGTGTAGAGTTGCAGGGTCCAGTCCGGATCTGTCGCGAAGGCTTCGACCGCACGCCCGCCCTGAACGAAGCCCAGCAGCCCCAGAACGGGCACAAGGATCGACGCGGCGAACAACCAGGGTGAAGCCTCTCTGAACCAGGGTTTCAGCCGCAGCCAATGGCGCAGTCCCATGACGCCATGCAACCAGACGGCAACAACAAGAACCGCCAGCTGAATGCCTGCCACCGGGTTGGTTATCCAGTTGTAGAGAAGGACCAGGTCATAGCTTGAGACGGTGTCGTAGAACTCCCAGGCCAGCCTGGTACCGGCGACATGGCCTGCAACGAGAAGGGGGACAAGCAGCCCCAATCCGATCTGAAGTCCATCACGCCAGTTCATGGTCAGGTTGTCCCGGCGCCACAGGGTGACCACAGCCAGGACCAGGTGAACCAACAGCGAGCCATAGAGCAGAACCGTGCCCGGCAGGCTGCGCCAGACCAGTTCGAACGCCACGAGTCCGTCGTTCATCCAGGCCACCGAGTGCAGTCCGGCCATGTGGTTGAGCAGATGAGTCAGGACAAAGATGAAGAGAATCAGCCCGGAGAACAGGCGCAGTTGCATCAGCACGATCTAGCCCCACGGACCGGATGGTGAGAGCAGGACGATCGGGCGGTTGGGACGTTGCAGAACGAAGAACTCTGGCATTTGTCCGGCAGCGAACGCCAAAACCAACAGCAACGCCTGAAGTGTCTTGCGGATCAGGCGGGCCAACGGCGCCGCCGATGAGGACAACTGGTCATGGGAACATGGTATCACATGCCTGAGCCGGTTGACCCCCCCGGAGCCCGCCTTAAGGTGAATTCATGGATCAGGCATCGCAGCTCACCGGTGAACGTTTTGTGCTGGGGCATGCCCAGGCTCCGACCTGGCAGGAGGCCGCCCGTTCCGTGGCCGAGCAGTTGGGTGACCGGGATGATGACGGTGTCGGGTTTCTCTATGTCACCGATCACCTTGCGGATCATCTGGGCGACATTGCGGCCTTTCTGGCCGCTGCGACCGGCACGCTGAACTGGTGCGGAACGATCGGGATCGGCATTTGTGCGACCGGCCGTGAGTACTTCGACAAACCCGCGGTTGTTGCCTTGTCCTGTCGTTTCCCGAACTCCGAGACAGCTCTGTTTGGTTCCGTTGACGAAGCCATCGAAGGCTATCGTGAACTGGGCACGTCTTCCGGGGGGGCGTTCAGCATTGTACAGGGTGATCCGCGCATTGCGGAACTGGTCGGCGATGTGCCGCGCCTCGCCCGCGACACTGACGGATTTCTGGTCGGTGGTCTGACCTCGTCGCGTGTGGCCTTCGGCATGATGGCCGGTCATCCGGTCGAGGCCAGCCTTACAGGCCTCATGATCACCGGCGCCCATGTCGCGACTGGTCTGACGCAAGGCTGCTCGCCCATGGGCGGGTATCACGAAATCACGTCGGCTGACGGCAATCTGATTGCGGAACTCGATGGTCGCTCCGCAACTGACGTGTTTTTTGAAGTCCTGGGCGAGGCCGGCATCTCCGACCTTCGCTCGCTTTCGGGTGCGCTGCATGTCGCCTTTCCCGTCAAGGGCTCGGACACGGGCGACTACCTCGTGCGCAATCTCGTCGGGCTCGATCCCGACGCCGGTGTCGTCGCCGTGGGCGACAATGTCGATGTGGGCGACGCCATGATGTTCTGTCTGCGCGATCGTGATGCGGCAGAGAAAGACCTTCGGCGCATGCTCGACAACATCAAGACCAGGGCATTGCGGCCCCTCGGCGGACTTTACTTCAGTTGCCTGGCCCGAGGCCCAAACCTGTTTGGAGACGAAGGCCGGGAGATGGAGATCATCCGGGAGGTGTTGGGAGATTTGCCGATCGCCGGCTTCTTCGGCAACGGAGAAATCTCGTTCGATCGCCTTTATGCCTACACCGGCGTTCTGACCCTGTTCCTCGAACCCGAAAACATCAACGGCTGACGGACGGCGATCACGGTTCCGTCCGAAACTCGCCTTCGGACTGCTGCTCGTACATCACGAGGTCGGAGTTTCGCAGTTTACCTGTTGTCCCGAAGTCATAGACGACTCCATCGAGCTCGCGTTCCAACACGATGCCCATGTTGCAAAGGGGGCAGAATGTGATCGTCAGAGGTGTACCGTTGACCTCGTCATTGACAATCTCGTTCCAGACCAGAATGCGTGGTGGATAGGCGCGCGCCACACCATCAACCTCGACACTGATCACAGGTTTGATATCGGGCAGATCGTCAAGTTCGGTGGCCGGGACGAAGACCGGATCGTTGATGGGGGAATGCCGTCTTTCGGCGGCCCACCGGACAGAATACCGGCGAGATCGACGGACGTGTTCTCAAAGTCGGTATCGGGCCACTAATAGGTCCAGCCGCTTTGGGCCGAACCGGTCTGGGTCGCAAGAATGGCGACCAGACCGAGACAGAAAGCAACACCCGCGACACGCAGAAGCATGGGTCTGGCTCCTCTGGTTTGTCCCACCCTGCGGTGTCGGGCCGCAGGCGGTCCAGTCGAGGCTTTGTGAGGCCGCCGGGACTAACAGATGATCTTGAGAACCCCAACCTTGGCCAGCCAGACCAGGGTGCGGCGCGGGAGTTTGCGATCATTCCTCGCGAATGTGGTCCAGTATCGCCATGATGTGGTGTTCTGGCGAATTCAGGGTCGGGTTCAGCCGGGCGACGTAGGCCAGACGGATCGGTTGCTAAAGGTCCTTGTTGCCGATGTCGAAGACGCGGTCGTCGTCCATCACGGCGGTCGGGTAGTGCTGGAACAGATCGAATGGATCGGTGCGCGCGGGATAGGCCGGGTAGTCGTCCCTCTTGGGTGCCACGACACGGACGTTCTTGCGGTGGCCTTCCAGCTCAGACCAGAGCAGTTGGTACTGGTCGATAATGACCTTCCAGTCATAGACGGTCTCGGCGCGCCGGCGGCCCGCTTCGCCCATCTTCAGGCGCAGCTCCTTGTTGGTGGTCAGTGCTTCGAAACAATTGGCCGCCTTGATCGGATCAACCGCAACGAACTGGGCTGAACCACCGACAAAGTGGTCGTAGTCATCAGCGCCGGCGTCGTGGCAGAAGGCGGGGTCTTCGCCGTCGCCAGGGGCTGCCATCAGGGTCGGCACAAAAAAGCCTGTCTCGCCGTTGATGATTGTGTCGCGGTAGCCATCCCATTCGCTGCCGACCATTGGAATCCCTGCAGCCATGGCCTCGATCGGGGTCAGGCCGAAGGTTTCCTGGATGTTGTCGGGCATGGTCGCGAAGATGTCGGCGGCCTGCCATACACGGAAACGGCTATCCTTCTGCCATCCGTCGACCGAAACAACCTTCAGCGTCGGCGCAAGAATCTTGGCCGCGGTCGCAAACTGGTCGCGCACGGTATCCGAGCCGAACCAGCCCGAAAGCAACAGGATCACCTTGCGTCCTGTGCGCTTGGCGGCTTCCTCCAGTCTGGCATGGATCGGCATTGGGCTGGCCTTGGCATGAAAGGCCAGGCGCCCGACGAACAGGCAGATGATGTCGTCCTCGCCCGCACCGAAGCGTTTGCAGAAGGCCTGTCGCGCGTCTTTCGCTTCCTTGGTTGAGGGATCGAAAGCCTCGCAATCCACGCCCAGAGGAATGATCGGAAGCTGATGGGCCAGCTTCGCCTTGGCCCCCATACGGTTCTTCAGGTACTCGGCGGCCACTCCATCAGCCGTTCGACCTTTGCGCGAACGGCGCGGGTCGGGCAGATCGAAGCGTCCCAGGGTTGGACAGGAGCCGTCAGATAGTTGGCGATCTCGCCCATGACGCCGTGGCTTGCCTTGGTGTGAAAGACACCCACCAGGCTGTAAGCACGCTGATCATGATGGCGCCGTTGTTACGCATATCTCGTGACGTTCGGGTCCGGTGTGTGGAGGCAGCCTGCCTCCGCCAGCTTGTTTGGCTCGTGATAAAGGTACCAGATGCTCGGTCGGTTGCTGCCATGCTTGGCAACGAGATCGTTGAAGGCCGTAAAGTCCTTGTGGTTTCTGGCAAAGCACAGGAACTGGTCGGCTACGGCGTGGCGCGCAAAGCCCGAGATGAAACCTTCACCCGCGGTGCGACGGCGCATCAGTTTGGGCCGGCTTGTGTCATAGGCATCAAACGCGAAATTTACCGCGGCATTGGCGACTTCGGTGTGCTTGGGTGCACGCTTGCGCGTGCGCGGTGTCTGCGCTGTACCCATGGATTTCCGCGGCTTCTTGGTCGTAGGTCTGCTCATGTAGCGCAGGATTCGACAGTTTGGTCTATGGTCTTGGCCAGCAGGGCGACGATCTCGTCGAGTTCTTCTCGTGTCGCGTTGTAAGGCGGAGCCACGATGATCTGATCACCTTTGCGTCCATCGACGTTGCCCGGTGTGGGATAGACGATCAGACCATTGGCGAAGCCGGTGTCGAAGGTGCGCTTCGACATCGTGAGATTGGGCGAGAACGGTTCCTTGGTCTCGCGATCCTCGACCAGTTCGATGCCCTGGAAGAAGCCGCGTCCGCGAATGTCCCCGACATGCGGATGCTGGCCCAGGGTTTCTTCCAGCTTCTGACGCAGATAGACGCCATCGGTTGCGACCTTCTCGACCAGCTGGTCGCGCTCCATGATCTTCTGAACAGCGAGTGCTGCGGCACAAGCCGTGGTGTGGCCGGTGAATGTGTGGCCCGTGATCGGTGCACCATGGACACGGAAGATCGGTTCGGCGACCCGGTCGGAATAGACGCTCGCGCCGAGCGGCACATAACCGCCGCCCAGCCCCTTGGCGATCGACATGATGTCGGGTTCGACCCCATCATGCTCCAGCGCACGCCAGGTTCCGCAGCGGCCGACACCGCACATCACCTCGTCGGCAATCATCAGCACGCCGTGGCGGTCGCAGATGTCGCGGATGCGCTGTGCGTAACTCTCCGGGGCCGGAACGGCGCCGCCTGCCGCGCCCACGACGGGTTCGAAGATGAATGCCGCCACGGTTTCGGCGCCGACCCGCTGAATCTCTTCTTCAAGCTCGTTAGCGCAGTACTCGGCGACATTTTCCGGCGCCACGCCTGCAGGCGGACGGTAGGTGTTTACCGGCGAGAGGAGGCTCGCTTCCAGCAGCGATCCGAAATAAGGCTCCTGCCGCGCCAGAAAGCCCGAGACCGACAACGCGCCCAGTGTATTGCCGTGCCACGCGCGCTCGCGGCTGATGAACCGTCGCCGCGACATCTCACCCTGTGCGGTGTGGTACTGCAGCGCCAGCTTCAGGCAGCCTTCAACAGCCTCGGAACCACCACTGTTGTAGACCACGTGGTTGAGACTGCCGCCTGCTTTGGTCCGGATCATCTCTGCGAGATCTTCTGAGGCATGGCTGCGAAAATGCGCGCGGTAACCAAACGCGATCTTGTCGATCTGCTCCTTGATCGCGTCATTCACCTCTTCGTTGGCGTGACCGATGCAGAAGGTAGCGGGCCCGCCGGAGGCATCGATGTATCGCTTGCCGCTTTCATCCCAGACGTTGATGCCCTTGCCATGGGAAATGAAGGGTAGGGCGGTATCCATGCTCATGATCTCGAACCTCTCGAACGTGTCGTCTCGTCGATAGCCCGTGCCGCAGTGTCTTGCAACGCCTCGCTCCAGGCCTAGTTCTCTGTCACGATGGCTTTGGGGTGGGCATGGTGACGGAGGGGGGCATGGTGGCGGACAACTCAGCAAGACGGCAGCCTAATGCGCTGGCAACCATGGGTTGGCTCATCGTGATGGGCGCGGCTTGGGGGCTTGAGTTCTCCATGTTTAAGCTCGCGGTCGAGGCGGGCCTGCCAGAGATCGGCATCCTCATGGTCGCGCTGGTTCTGGTGGTCGTCGCCTTTGGCGCTGTCATTGCCTGGAAGAACGCCTGGTTCAGACTGAACGCTGAGATCATTGTCTTTCTGATTGTTGTTGCGGTCCTGGGTTACGTTCTCCCCTTGCTCGCGGCCCTTTGGGCCGCGTCCCATGTTGGAGCAGGCATGATGACCCTGATCGCGTCGTTCACACCGATTGTCACCGTGGCGACGGCACTTCTGTTTCGCACCGAGCATGTCTCCTTGCGCCGCATCCTGGCAGTCACCTTCGGCATGATCGCCGGGCTGATGGTGCTTGCGCCAGGCGTTGACTTAACTGGTTCCAGAAATTTCGGCTGGCTGCTTCTCGTCTTCGTTGTTCCACTGACCTATGGCGTTGAATCCGTCTATGTGTGGGTCAAATGGCCCGCGGGGCTTTCGCCGCTGCAAATCGGGGCAGGGCAGGCGGCGATAGCGCTTCTTGGTGTGATCCCGCTCCACCTGCTGACGGAACCTGCCATGGCCTATGATCCCGCGTGGCCGGTCAGCCAGTGGGCCGTCATCCTTGTCGGGTTTCTGGTTCTTGTGGAAGTGTTTCTCTACTTCGCCATCATCCGCGACACGGGCGGTGTTCTGGTGTCTTTCAGCTTTTACATCTCGCTGTTTGCAGGCATTGCCTGGGGTGTGACCATCTTTGGTGAAGTATTCGACTGGGTCACATGGATCGCCGTCGTGGCCCTGATGATCGGACTCGCGCTCACGGTCCAGCCAGCCGGCACCACCAAGGGAGATACGCCATGACCACCGTCATGCGAAACGCGGCCTGGATTGCGGCCTGGGACGAAGGCGCCGGGCGCCATGTGTATCTGCAGAACGGTGATGTTGCGTTTGAGTGTGCGTCTCTTGTGCACGTCGGCGGCCGTTATGACGGACCGGCCGATGATGAGCGTGACGGTTCTTCGCTTTTCGTCATGCCGGGTTTGATTGACCTTCACTGCCACAGCTCGTCACAGCCGCTCTACAAGGGCTTGTGCGAGGAGGTCGGCAATCCCGAGCTATGGTGGAGCGGGCTCTACGACAACAAGCTGGTGTTCGACACCGATGCGGACGCCATCGGGCCGTCGACCGAAGTCGCGCTGGCCGAAGTCCTGAAATCCGGTGTCACCACACTGGTCGACCTCTGTGGGGTTTATGATGGCTGGGTCGACCTGATGGGCCGAAGTGGTTTACGCGGCTACATCGCCCCGATGTTCAGTTCCGCCTCCTGGCATACTCCCGATGGCCGCAACGTGAGTTACGACTGGGCCGACGACGACGGCCGCGCTGCCTTGGACGAGGCCGTCGCGACGATCGAGCAAGCCGAAGCTCACGAGAGCGGGCGCCTCTCAGGCATGCCTGCACCGTCGACCACTGATCTTTGCAGCGAACGCCTGCTTGGAGATGTTATGGGCTTGTGCCAGCAATGTGGCTGGCGTTTCCACATTCATGCCTCCGAGAGCGTGCATGAGGTCCAGGAAATCCGCAGACGCCATGGTGTCACGCCGTCCGTTTTCTGGCCGAACAGGGACTGCTGACCCCGCGTACCATCGTGGCGCACGCTATCTACCCAGACAGCCACAGCTGGATCACCTGGTCGACCCGCGACGACATTCGTCTGATCGCCGAGGCCCGGGCGTCGCTGGCCCATTGCCCCACACCTTTTGTCCGGTATGGCGCCATTCTCGAGAGTTTCGGCGATTATCGTGATGCCGGAATCAACATCGGGATCGGCACCGACACCACGCCCCACAACATGCTCGAAGAGATGCGCTGGGCCTGCCTGCTGGGCAAGGTGGCAGGCAGAAACCTTGATGCGGTCATGACATCGGACGTTTTCAACGCTGCCACGATCGGCGGGGCCCGCGCTTTGGGGCGCAGCGACATCGGTCGTCTTGCGCCCGGTGCAAAGGCCGACCTGGTTCTTATCGACCTGGATGACCTCTCCATGCAGCCGACCCGCGATCCTCTGCGTGTTCTGCTGTTCCACGCCGCCGACCGGGCGGTGCGAGATGTCTATGTCGACGGTGAGCTTGTCGTGCAGGACGGAGAGACCCTGAACCTTGATCATCGTGGCGCACTTGCGAAACTGCGTGAGGGCCAGATTCGCAGCGAAGCGGCCGTGCCGGACCTGCACTGGTCGGGCAGGGGAGCTGAAGAGATTTCGCCGCTGTCTCTGTCGCGGGGTTAGGGAGCGATCAGGAAATCGCGCCGACCAGCAGCACGCCGCCCACGATCATGGTCGCGACATAGACGGATCGGAACGGGTCGTTGACATGGGCGCCCCGCTCCATGTCCGGCTTGGCCTGAGCGACCATGTGTTTCTCCCGTGATCCGACCGCGCCCAGAGGCGCCATGGTACGGGGAAACAGGCGGAGCATGACGATGCCCAGCGCTCCTGCCGGGATCGCCAGGACAAACAGTGATGCGCGCAGCGTTGGCTCTGTGATTCCCATGACGGAGACCAGCGGCGGTATATCCACATTCAGGACGAGCCCTGCGACCTCTAAACCGAGAGCGCACAACAGGGCACCCACCGAAAGAATGAGGAATGGTATCTGAACCAGCACAGCGTATTTCCAAAGAACAACCGCGACCCCAAATCGCGACGAACAAACTAAAAACACGTGCTCAGATTGTCCAGAAATGTAGCAGGACTCCCAAATAGGGACTCTGGTATCGATGTTGAATCCGATAGTGGGGCACCGCCTTGCAGCCGAAAGTTGACTGACCCATCACCAGAGTCTTCAATGCCACGCGGACTGCGAGGGAATCATGGCCGAAGGCAGACAATGGGGTGAAGAGCCGTTCTACGGGCTGGATGAGAGTTTCGATCCCCAGTGGTTTCTCAATGACAGGCAGAAGGCGCTCCAGAAGCAGCTGATCGAAGTCTGCCACGACGTCATCCGACCGCAGGCCCGCATTGTCGATCAGACCGGTGAGTATCCCTGGGAGAGCGTGAAGGCGCTCGCCGAGCTCAACCTGCTGGGCTGTGTCGTGCCCGAGGAATGGGGCGGCAGCGGCGAGAACCATGTTGGTCTCGCCATGATCGGTGAGACCATGACCCGTTACGGCTGCTCCTCCACCGGCGTCATCTTCATGATGCATATGGCCGGGCTCGCGGCTCTGCTGTTCCGTGCCGGTGGCAACGACGAAATCAAGGGACTGCTGCGCCGTCTAGATAGCGATGTGATGATCGGTTCGGCTTCGTTCACCGATGCCGAAACCGGCGGCCACTTCTGGTATCCCAAGATCTCTAGCGTCGAGAAGGTCTCCGGCGGCTGGCATGTGAAGAAGAAAGCGTCGTTCACGACCTCCTGCGGTGAGGCGCGGTGGGTTGTGGCCCAGACCACCAGCCCAGATTTTGACGGGGATTACTCCAACATCTCCGACTTCCTGATCTACGACCACGAGATCACCTCCCATCCCGGCCAGTGGGATGTCATGGGCATGCGCGCGACCGTTTCGGGCCCGGTCGAAATCGATGCCGTGTTGCCCGACGACCGCATGGTCGGAAAGCCTGGTGATGGCGCCCGTTCGAACGACGAAGCCGTCAATGCCATGGCGATGGTGCTCTACGGCGCGCTCTACAACGGTGTCGCGCTGGCGGCTCTCGATCTCGCCCGAGGCTTCACGACCCGGCGCTGCCATGGCAACACAGGCCAGAGCGTGGCGGACTACCCCACCACCCACGACACCTTCGGCAAGGCCGTGATCGATACCCAGGGTTCGCGCCTCTACCTCTATGCGCTAGCCCAGCAGCTCGACCGCGTGACCGACAACGGCGACTGGAAGATCTACGAGCGCGACCCCGATGCCGCACCGCGTTCGCCCTACATCCTGTGGGGGCTCAAGGCCAAGGAGATGGCCGCGCGTGCCGCATCCGAGGTCTCTGACAACATGTTCCACCTTTACGGTGGCGCTGGTTACAGCCGCAAGCTGGAGATCGAGCGTATCCTTCGTGATTCCCGCGCCGGCTGGATCATGGGCCCGACCAACGAGGTCACCCGTGGCATCATCGGCCGATGGGCCCTGCACGGTTACCTGGCCGTCGATTGGTGGAACCAGCGTGTGAACGAAAACGTCCTCAACGGCGAGATTGGCAAGCTCGACAGCGACGGGAAACGCGCGCTGATCGACCGTTTGAACAAGGAGTTGGGTGATGAGTAGGGGATCACCTCAGATGAGCATGCTCGTCGGGCCATGGAGGACCGCGACTGCGGTCCCGCCGCGCATACGGCGTTAGCCAAGGGATGCGGATGCATCCCGTCCGGCGCTTGAGGGTGCCCGTGGGCGAACCGATTGGTTCGGCTCCGGGTATAACGCTGAGAAGGGCCGCGCATGTGGCGCTTCGAAAGGAGAATTCGCGATGGATATGAAAAACATGGACCCCAGCCGTTTCATGGGCTTCGACAGCCCCGTCCTGCCTCACCTCGGGCAGAAGCCCGAACTGGTCGTCTACGGCACTGACGATCCGATGATGTGGGTCGAACTCCAGCCCAATGTCTTCTTCCGGCCGCTGTTCTTTGACATGGTCACCGGCGCCCATTGCGAGATGCTGAAGGTCAAGGGTGGTGGCCATCTGGGTCGGCACAAGCACAGCTCACCGGTCCACGGATACGTCATCAAGGGTCGCTGGAAGTATCTCGAGCATTCCTGGGAAGCCACCGAAGGCTCTTTCCTTTTCGAAGCCCCGGGCGAGGTCCACACTCTGGTCGTTGACGAGGAAGTCGAGGAGATGATCACCTTCTTCTATGTCGGCGGCTCGCTCACCTACATGGACGACGACGACAACATCCTCTCGGTCGAAGACAACCTCTCACTCATCGAAATGTGCTGCGAGCATTTCGAGAAGGTCGGCCTGGGCGGCGACTTCGTGCACAACTTTATTCGGTAGCGTTTGATTGCTCTCGGGCCGGCACCTGTGATGTTCTGATCATGCGTTTTAGAGGTGGTCCTCGGTGAACCCCGTAATGCTCGTAGAGCTCCTCGAAGAATGCTGACTCCCCGATGCCTTCTTCATCGGCGTAGTCGGGCGTGATTTCGTCGCCTGGCTCAATGTCGCGGATCGCCACCAGGGCATAGCCGTCATCCAGCAGGGCTTCGGTGATAACCTTGAGATAAAGCGATGGTGTTGAGTCGAACGTGCGTTCGGCCGCGACATTGTTGTTGGTGGCGACATTGGCAGGGTTGGCGTGGTTCATCAGCACGCGTTCGTCATGCACGCGGATGAGGCATTCCTGCATCTCTTCGAGCCCGAAGACATGAGTAATTTCGTAAACAACCTCGTGACGGGACATGGTTGCGATGGCCGCTCTGAACGAAGCTTCGTCGTAGACCGTGTACTGGCCGGGAATATGGCGTCACACGATGCTGACTTTTTCGATTCTCTCGCACGCGTACACGCCCAGACTCTTGTCCGGCGTTTCCCTGACCTCGTAGGCGAAGCAGAATCCGTTCTCTTTGTCGTTGTCCATTGCTGTCTCCCAATTCGGCGAACCTGGTGGGCAACAACTAAGGCATGGCAAGGCACGGCTTCTTGTCGCGCGGCTGTGATAGCGGCGAACTCTGGCAGTGATCTGGGCTGGAGATTCGTCCCGGCTCCCTGACGCATCAGAGCGCGAATGGTCGGAGTGGGAGGATTCGAACCTCCGGCCCCTGCCTCCCGAAGACAGTGCTCTACCAGGCTGAGCTACACTCCGCCGACATGGGTCTCACCCTCGGCGCCGGCCTTATACCGGCTGTCTTGTCAGCCCGCAACCGCGGCGCCTTTCCTCAGCGTTTCGCTCGCCGGCAGGTCGATGACGCCGTCGCTGTCGACGACCACGCCATAAGTCTGGCGCGCCGCCTCGACCCTGACCAGGCCATCTCTGACATCGCGCGCGACCTCCGCAAGTAGGCGCTGGAAGGGATCGCCCCAGCCGCCACCGTCGGGCGAAAGGGCGTGGTAGGTACAGGGACCGTAGGCATGACTGCCATAGGCGGCAGGAAGGCGCTGACGACCGTCGCGTTCCTCGATCGCCATGGCGCCGCCGTCCCCGTCCCGGCCCCTGCGGTGCGGAAGTGGAAGGTCGAGGAGTCCTGCACCTCGACGAGGTAGTCCACGCCGCATCCACCCCTCCAGGTGCTGGGCCCGCCGCCGTCGCCGTCCCAGACGTGAATGCCCCGTCCGGACGCGATCTTCGGAAGCGTTGAGAGAGGATCGCTGATCATGTCGGGGTGTCCGCTGGCCATACCACCGTCGATACAGCGGGCGCGCACCGCGTTCAAGCGCATCGCCGGATTACGAGGGATGAGGTTCCACGAGGGAGGATTTGAACCTCCGGTCCAGCGCTTCCGCCTCGCATTTCAGGTGATTCGGGTGATGGTGCCCGTGAGCGGATTCTATGGTGTTGGTGGTTAGCCCGAACAGACCTGCCGTCACCCACCTGTTCGTGCCGCATTCCTTCGTCCGCGTGAGCGCCGTGTGACGCATGCAACGATCGATATCGGCCTCGTGTCGGACGCAATGCCACAGGGCGACCTCCGCAGTGCGCGGCTGGGCGGATAAGCCTGATACGGGAACACGAATGGGTTCTCGTTTCGGGACGGCCGGTCGAGAATGCGCCGGACCTGTGTGTTGAGACGATTCTTCCTGGGTCCAGTCTTGCTGTCGACCGGCATCAGCATGTTGCCCAGCATTTCCGGCCAACCCGGGCGGACGAGCCTGCTCTAGTGTTATGGTTGGCATCTCAATGGAGGGTGACGCGTTCGCCGCGTCCACGCGGCCGGGTTGGCCTTGCGGCGCGCGCGGCGGGAAGGAGACGTGCCCCGCCTGCCGGCAGTTCCACGATCATGCCGGCGTTGTTCAGCGCGTGGCCGAACAGGGTCAGGTGATGCATTGCCGCGCGCGTCGCCGCGTCCGGCATCCAGCCGCCCAGAATCCCGAAGGCCTCCGGTTGAAGCTCGAACTGCACGTGATTGACCATCTGGAGCATCCAGGCCTCGTCGCGTCCCAGGGAGGGGCAGTGCTCACAGCGCACGTCAAGTTCGCGCTGACCGGCGGCCACGGCGATCCATAGCAGCGTATCGAAGGCGTGGATGCCCCATGGAGCGACTCCGGCGACGTGCAGACCCGTCTTCCAGTTTGGATGAGTCTCGTGCGGTCTGGCATGGGGCGCAACCCAGAGTCTGAGCGTGCTTACGATCAGGGCCTCGGCTGTGGCCAGGTGCTCAATGGACGTTTCGGGTGCGTGCATGGGTTCGTGGGTCCGCTGGGTCATGTCCTCATTCCAGTGGTGTGAGTAATTCGAAGACATCTTAATATTAGGAATGCGAATGAGTTGCAATAGCATTGCATCGCCAGTTTCGAAGTGACTGAAGCCTCGAATCAGAAAGGACACTCCATGTATGACTGCAAGCTCTTCTTCATCGACGGCCAATGGGTCGAACCCATCCACACCAGTACACTCGATGTCGTCGATCCGGCGACCGAGCAGGCCGTCGGTGTGATATCCCTGGGCACCCCGGACGATCTCGACAAGGCAGTCCGCGCCGCCCGATGCGCGTTCACGAGCTTCTCGCAGACCTCGCGGCAGTAAAGACTGGACATTCTCGATCGTGGGAACGACGGCTACAAGGCACGCATGGACGATTTCACGAAAGCCGTCACCGCCGAAATTGGCGCCCCCGTGTCGTTCTCGGCCGGGGCTCAGGCGCCCTCTGCCCTGGGACACTTCATCGAGGCGCGTTAGGCGCTCGAAGAGTTCGAGTTCGAGGACAAGGTGAGTGCCACGACCGTCGTCGTGTGCGGGCCCATCGGTGCCGTGGGTCTGATCACACCGTGGAACTGGCCGCTCAACCAAATCGGCGCCAAGCTAGCGCCGGCGCTTGCTGTGGGGTGCGCCGTGGTTCACAAGACTTTGGAAGTCGCGCCGCTTTCCGCACAAATCCTGGCCGACGTGATTGACCGGGCGGGCGTGCCGGCTGGCGTCTACAACCTCGTCAATGGTGAGGGACCGCGTTCAAGCGCATCGCCGGATGATGATAGGAGATGGTCGGAGTGGGAGGATTTGAACCTCCGGCCCCTGCCTCCCGAAGACAGTGTTCTACCAAGCTACAATATGATCCGTTTATCGTGATATATCAAAGATATAGAATAATATCTTTATATGTCACCTGATAGGTTTGGTTTGTTCGGGACGGTGGGCCGAAGGCGACGGTGATGTCGAGCGAGCGGCTTTTAGCGTCTGTCTCGCCGGGCCGCAACAGCGCGGGTTCAGTGTCACGCGCCTTGTTGTGCCGATTTGCGCAGGACGGTGGTGGCCGCAGCATCCACGACGCCGTCGTCCGACAGCACCACGCCGTAATCGCGCCGGGCCGCTTCCGGGCTCACCAGCCCGTCGTCCACATCGCGTTTGACGGCCTCGGGCGGGCGTCGCGTCGGGTCGCCCCAGCCGCCACCGCCCGGCGACAGGGCGTGATAGGTGCAGGTGCGGTAGGGGCGGGAGCCGTAGGCCGGCGGATGGGTCAGCGTGCCATCGTCCTCGTTCACGGTCATCTCGCCACCGTGCCCTGCTGTACCGCCGCGCGTGCCGTAGCTGCTCGGCGGGCCCAGGCCCTCGCTGCGGTAGTAGAAGGTCGAAGGATCGAGCATCTCCACGATGTACTCGACCCCATTTCCCCCGCGGTACTCGCCGGGGCCACCACCGTCGCAGCGCAGCTCGTGTTTGAGGTAACGGACGGGATAGAGCTGTTCGTAATCTTCGAGGTTGGGAATGGTCAGCCCGCCCAGGGCGATCAGGTGGCCGATCTGGCCGAAACCGTCGCGGCCTTCCAGCGCGCCGGCGCCCGGCATGCCGTGCCAGTGATACATGATGAAATCGCGTTCCCGACCGCTGTCGTGGCCGGCACAGGTCGGATGCACGCTGCGGCCCCAGCCGGCGCAGGCGAGATCGGGGCGTGCGTCGCTCAGCGCCTTCCAGATGGAATGGACGATGTGGTGCGCGATAAACACTGTGTTCATGGTCATCGGTGCGGGCGGGCGCGGGTTCACCGCGCTGCCTTCGGGCATGATCAGCTCCACCGACCGGAAGGTGCCTTCGTTGCGCGGCAGTTCCTCGGGAAAGAACGAGCCCAGCGCCATGTAGGCCGCCGACATGGTGTTGGCGATCGAGCTGTTCTTGAAGCCCTTCATCTGGGGGCCGGTGCCGGTGAAGTCGACCGTGATCTGGTCGCCCTTCACGGTCAGGGTCACCATGATCTCGGTGCGGATATCCTCGAAGCAGTCGTTTTCGGTGGCGTCCTCGCCGCTGTAGACGCCGTCGGGCACGCCTTCGATGCAGGCACGCAACATGCGGTCGCCGTGGTGCAGAACACCTTCGAAACAGACCAGCGCGTCCTCCAGGCCGAGATCGTCGACCAGGGCCTCCAGCCGTTCCATGCCGATCCGTGTGGACCCCAGCATGGCTCGCAGGTCGCCGTCCATCAGGTCAGGCGTGCGTGAGTTCAGAAGCAGCAGGCTCCAAAGGTCCTCGCGCACGGTGCCCCGCTCGATCAGCTTCAGCGGCGGAATGCGCAGACCTTCGTGGAAGATCTCGGTGGCATCAGGGTTGTAGGTGCCAGCCGCGCCGCCGCCGATGTCGGATTGATGCGCCCGGTTGCAGGCAAAGCCGATGCGACGGTCACCGTGAAACACGGGCCTGGCGATCACCCAGTCCGGCAAATGGTTGCCGCCGGCGACATAGGGGTCGTTCAGAAGAAACACGTCCTCGGGCTCGATCGCCTCGTTAAAGGCCGCGATCAGGGTCCGCAGGGCCAGCCCGCCGCCGCCGGTGTGGATCGGAATGCCATCGGCCTGGCTGATCAGGATGCCGTCGGCATCGCCCAGAAAGCAGGAGAAGTCGTGGCTCTGGCTGAAGATCGGACTGCGCGCGGTTCGAGTCATGACCCAGCCCATCTGCCGCGCGATATGATCGAGCCGGTTCTGGACCAGCGAGAGGCGGACGGGATCAAGGATGCCCGGGGTCATCGGCCTGTCCTCCGTTCGGCGGTGGCTGCGGCATCAAGCTCGCCACTCGCGTCAATCACCACGCCGTAGTCGCGTTGGGCGCTTTCCGGACTGACCAGCTCGTCCTTCACGTCGGCCAGGACGGCTTCGACGGGGCGGGTTAGGGGATCGCCCCATCCTCCGCCTCCGGGCGATTGCGCACGGCAGATGGAAGCTACGTATTGCCTGGCGCCATAGGCTGGTGGTGTGTGGTGGTCTCCGCTGCTCTCCACGATCTCCACGGTGCCTCCTGCGCCTTCTCGGCCGTCATGGACACCATACCCCGACGGTGGTCCCAGGCCCTCGCTGCGGAAGTAAAAGGTCGCGGGATCGGCGGTTTCCACGGCGTATTCGATACCGGTACCACCCCGCCAGCGTCCGGGGCCGCCGCCATCACAGCGCAACTCCTGTTTGAGATAGCGGACGGGGTAGAGTTGTTCGTAGTCCTCGAGATTGGGGATCGTCAGGCCACCCAGGGCATTCAGGTGGCCGATCTGTCCGAAGCCGTCGCGTCCGTCCAGCGCGCCCGCGCCCGGCATGCCCTGCCAGTGGTACATGATGAAGTCCCTGTCACGTGCGCTGTCGCGGCCCGCGCTGATCGGATGCACGGCGCGGCCCCAGCCGGCGCAAGCCAGTTCGGGCCGGGCGTCGCTCAGGGCCTGCCAGATCGCATGGATGATCTGATGGGTGATGAAGACGGTGTTCATGGTCATGGGCGCAGGTGGACGAGGATTCACGGCCGAACCCTCGGGCATCACCAAAGTCACCGAGCGGAACGTGCCCTCATTGCGCGGCAGGTTCTCCGGGAAAAACGAGGCCAGCGCCATGTAGGTGGCCGACATGGTGTTGGCGACCGAGCTGTTCTTGAAGCCCTTCATCTGTGGGCCCGTGCCGGTGAAGTCGACCGTGACGGCATTGTCCTTCACCATCAGCGCCACGTTGATCTCGGTCCGGATGTCCGTGAAGCAATCATTCTCGGTTGTGTCACTGCCGCGCCATATGCCGTCAGGGGTTTCGGCAAGGCAGCCGCGCATCATGCGGTCGCCATGCTCCAGGACGCCTTCGAAGCAGGCCAGAGCCCCGTCGAGCCCAAGGTCCGCCACCAGGCCCTGAAGCCGCTCCATGCCGATGCGGGTCGACCCCAGCATGGCGAGTAGGTCGCCATCCAGCAAATCGGGGGTGCGGGAGTTGAGCAGCAAAAGGTTCCAGAGATCCTGACGGACCGTGCCGCGCTCGATCAGCTTGAGCGGAGGCAGGCGAATGCCCTCATGAAAGATCTCGGTGGCTTCGGGATTGTAGGTCCCCGCGGCTCCACCGCCGATATCGGACTGGTGGGCCCGATTGCAGGTAAAACCCACGCGCACGCCGTCATGAAACACGGGCCGGGCGATCACCCAGTCCGGCAGATGGTTGCCGCCCGCCTCATAGGGGTCGCTCATCAGGAAGACGTCCTCGTCCTCGATGGCCTCGCCGAAGACAGCGATCAGTTTGCGCAAGGCCAGACCGCCGCCGCCGGTGTGGACCGGGATGCCATCGGCCTGGCTGATCAAAAAGCCGCCGGCATCGCCCAGGAAACAGGAGAAGTCGTGGCTCTGGCTGAAAATCGGGCTCCGTGCGGTCCGCATCATCACCCAACCCATCTGCCGCGAGATGTGGTCCAGACGGTTCTGAACCAGCGACAGGCGCACGGGATCGACTGTCATGATCCGATATGGATCAGGTAGTTGCCGAAGCGGTCGACTTCCAGTGTCTCGCCCGGCCCGACATAAAGCGTCGTGGTCACCTCTTCGAGCAGCAGGGGCCCCTCGAGAGAAACATCGGCGTGGAGGTTTTCGGCACGATAGATCGGTGTCTCACACCAGCCATGCTGGAGGCCCGCATAGGTGGAGCGATGCTCGGCGGGTTGCGGCACCTCTCGTGGCCGCTGGTCGTCTGCCGGCACGATTCGCGGGATCAGGCCGCGGCCGGTCACATGAAGCGCAGTGATCTCAAGGTCCCCGACGGGCTGGATATGACCGTACATGCGCTGGTGCTGTTCCTCGAAACCGGCGCGGATCGACGACGGCTCGAAGGTCTCGACCGGAACACGGATCGACCATTGCTGGCCCCGGTAGCGTAGGTCCATCGCCCGTTCCGTCGTGGCGTTGGTTCCCTCAAAGCCCTCGTTGGCCAACACGTCTGTGGCCTGCCGTTCCAACGCTGCATAGCCATCGGCCACTGTCCCAGGCTCCATCGCATCGAGGTCGCCGATCAGGACGCGGGACATATCCCGCCGGACGTCGGCGTTCAGCATGCCCAGGGCACAGAAAGCACCGGCCTGACGGGGGACGTAGACGGTGTGACAGCCCAGCCGCCGGGCGACCGCAGAGCCATGCATTGGACCCGCGCCGCCCGCCGCCACAAGATGACAGACGGAGGGGTCATAGCCGCGTTCGATGCTGATGCGTTCGACCGCATGGAGCAGGTTCTGCTCCAGGATGCCGATGACCCCGCCCGCTGCGTCTTCAATGGAAATCCCGAGAGGGGCGGCCAGGTGGTCGCCGATGGCTTTGCGCGCCAGCTCCAGATCGAGCGACACCGCGCCACCGGCATAGGCGCCTGGCCGCAGGCGCCCGAGCACCAGCAGAGCGTCCGTCACGGTCGGATGGTCGCCACCCAGCCCGTAACACGCCGGACCGGGCGTGGCTCCGGCGCCCTGCGGTCCGACCTGAAGCATGCCGCCGGCATCGACATGGGCGATCGTGCCGCCGCCCGCACCCACGGTGTGCACGTCGATCGCCGGTGTGGAGACATGATAGCCCGCGATCAGCAGCTCGTCAGTCAGGGCCACATCGCCCTTGTGCATCATCACGACATCACAGCTGGTGCCGCCGATCTCCATCGAAATCAGGTTGTCGTGGCCGGTTTGTTCGGCGACGAGGTTCAGTGCGCCGACAGCGGATGCCGGACCGGATAGTAGCAGGTTCACGGTGCGGCCCGCGACCTGGCTGACTGAGGCCGCGCCGCCGTTGCTCTGGACCATGAGCATGGGATGGCGCAGGCCGCGTTCGGTCAGCGTGGCATCGAGCCGCGCAAGATAGGGAGCGACCCGGGGTGTGAGATAGGCGTTGGCAACGGCTGTGGAGCCGCGCTCGTACTCGCCCATGATCGGCGCGATTTCTGCCGAGAGACTAATCGCCGCATGGTCGAAGCTGTCCTCCATGATCCTACCCACGGCACGTTCGTGGCTGGGATCGAGAAAGCTGTTCAGAAGACAGACGGCGACCGCTTCAACGCCGTCGCTTTTGAAGCGCGCCGCAGTCTCGCGCACGGCCACCTCGTCAAGCGGTATGATCTCGACGGCGTCCCGGTCCAGCCGGCCGGCGACGCCGATCCGCCGAGAGCGCGGCACCAGAACCGGTGCAAACGGCGTGCGGTGGTCCCACATGTCCTCTCGGATGCCACGCCGGATTTCCAGACTATCGCGGAAGCCCTCGGTCGTGATCATGCCGACCTTGGCACCCTTGCCTTCAAGCATGGTGTTGGTCGCCACCGTAGAGCCGTGCACAAAGAGGGAGCAATCGGCCAGAACCGCATCGCTCGGCATGCCGTGAGCTGCACCGATGGCCTCGATCGCCGCCAACACGCCATCGGCCGGGTTCTGCGGTGTCGAGGGCACCTTGGCGACAAACAATGCGCCGGCATCATCATGCAAAATCAGGTCGGTAAAGGTGCCGCCGACATCAACGCCGATGCGCCAGGGGGCCTGGGGGGATGTCGCGAAACCTTCGGCCATGTTTCCTCTGTGGATCAGAACTCACGGTCGACGCAGAAGTCGACCAGTTCGAGAAGGGCGGAGCGGTAGTCGTTGTCTGGGAAGTCCGATAACATGCGCTGGGCTTCTTCGCCATGACGGCGTGCCTCGTCCATGGCGTCCTGCAGACAGTTGTGGCGGGTCAGCAGCGTCATGGCGTGTTCGAGATCACCCTCGCGCTGATCCTCATCTTCCAGCGTGCGGCGCCAAAAGACCTTTTCTTCGTCGTCACCCCGCGCGATGGCATAGACAATCGGCAACGTTATCTTGCCGTCACGGAAATCGTCACCCACGGCCTTGCCCAGGTCGGCCTGCAGCGCGGAGTAGTCCAGCACGTCGTCGACAAGCTGGAATGCGATACCCAGGCTCATACCGTACGTGCGTAGCGCGGCCTGATCTTCGGCGCTGCGCCCGCTGACCACGGCGCCGATTTCGCTGGCTGCCGCAAACAGGGTCGCCGTCTTGGCCTGGATCACACCCATGTACGCATCGACTCCGGTCGAAACGTCGTTGGAGATCATCAGCTGGTCGACCTCACCCTCGGCAATAATCGCCGAGGCGTCCGAAAGAATGCGGAGCACGTCGAGCGAACCGTCCGAGACCATAAGCTGGAACGAACGGCTGAACAGAAAATCGCCCACGAGCACCGATGGTTTGTTGCCCCACACCGCGTTTGCGGTGGCTGAACCGCGCCGCAGGGCGCTGTTGTCGACAACATCGTCGTGCAGCAGTGTGGCGGTGTGGATGAACTCGACACAGGCCGCCAGGTTCACATGCCGGTCACCGTCGTAACCGCACATCCGCGCGGTGGTCAGCGTCAGGATCGGGCGCAACCGCTTTCCGCCCGAAGCCACCAGATGGCCTGCAAGCTGCGAGATCAGCGCCACCGGACTCTGCAGATTGTGCACGATCACCTGATTCACCTGGTTCAGGTCGTCGGCCACAAGCTCGCTTAGCCGCTCGAACGTACGGCGCGTGGCGCTTGCGTTGTGGTTTTGCATGGGAACGGCTGCAGACAAGGAAAGCTCCGGCTTGGACTGCATCAGGCGTTGCGTTGGCGTCGTGTTGCGCCGATGATCACCGCCGCTCGTGCGTGACCTTAGCAAGCCGTGGCGGGCGGCGGAAGCGCTACCCGACCGGTTCTTCTCGGCCATATGGAAAGGTTCATGAAGGAAATCCTCTGCGCCAACAATCTTGGCACACTCGCCTTCGCGCAGGCCTTGCTGAAGGATACCGACATTCCGCACGAGGTGTTTGACCAGCACACGAGCATGCTGGAAGGCAGCATCATGGCCATTCAACGCCGTCTTCTGGTTCTCGACGACGGCGTTGAACAGGCACTTACGATCCTCAACGAGGCTGACATCGGTGGCCACGAAGTCTGACCGCCCCGTCACGCTGCTCGACGGACGTGTTGTTCTGCCCGAGATCGCAGGCCTCAAACCCACAACCGACACCGTCTTATTGGCGGCCGCAGTGGACGCGAAGCCCGGGATGTGTGTCCTCGATGCGGGAGCGGGAAGTGGTGCGGGAGCTCTCTGCCTCGCGATGCGGCTGCCAGGTATCGCCGTGACCGCTCTTGAACGAGAATCTGAGCCAGCCGCGGCTGCACGACACAACGTTATGGCCAATGACATGNGGCGTTCGGTCACCGTCGTTGAGGCAGACCTCGCCGATGTTGGTGATTTGCAGGAGATGGCTGCGTTCGATGTCGTGATGACCAATCCGCCTTATCTCGATCCAAACCGTTCGCTTGGCTCACCTGATCCCTTGCGTCAGGCGGCCACGGTTGAAAGTATGACGATAGAGGCGTGGATCGGGTTCTGCTTCGGGTTGCTCAGACCCGGCGGTGACTTTGTCATGGTCCATCGGGCGGATCGCCAGGACGCCATCGCCGTGACGCTCCAGGAACTTGGTGCCGCAGCGGTGTTCATGGCACTCCGTTCNACGTTCTCCGAGGATGCGCCGGTGCGCCGCGTTCTGGTGCGTGCGACAAAGGGACGGGACGGTCCGCCGCATTTCGCCTGTCCCCTAGTTCTCCACGAACTGGACGGCCGCTACACCCCCGAAGCCGATGCGGTCCTGCGTGACGCAGCTCGCTTGCCATGGGTTGCGCTGGAAACTCACGACACCAAGTAGGCTCCATGGCCAAACGTTTTCTTGCCCAGCGCAGTCGTCGCCTNTTCATGCGCGCCCCCCGTGTTCATATCCTGCGGCTGGAAGGCGTGATCGGATCCGGTGGCCGCTTTCAGAAGGGGCTGTCGCTCGAGGCGCTGGACGGCGCGATCGAGGATGCCTTCGACGGCAAACGCCTCAAGGCGGTCGCCCTGGTGATCAACTCGCCCGGTGGCTCGCCGGCGCAATCCGCTCTGATCCACGATCGCATCCGTGCTCTTGCCGACGAGAACGACATTCCGGTCGTCGCCTTTGTTGAGGACGTCGCGGCGTCGGGCGGCTACTGGATCGCCTGCGCCGCTGACGAGATCTACGCACAGGCTGCGTCGATCGTCGGCTCGATCGGTGTTGTCAGCGGCGGGTTCGGGTTTGTCGAGGCGATTGCCAAGCTTGGCATCGAGCGGCGGCTCCACACCGCGGGTGACAACAAAGGCATGCTCGATCCCTTTCTTCCCGAGCAGAACGATGAGGTCGAACGGCTCAAGAGGCTTCAGGCTGAGTTGCATACGCTGTTCATCGACCATGTGAAGGCGCGCCGTAGTGTTCGCTTGAACGATATCGATGATGATCTCTTCAGCGGTGCGTTCTGGGCTGGGGAACAAGCCCGTCGCCGGGGGCTGATTGATGGGCTCGGCGATGTGCGTCAGGTCATGCGCGGCCGGTTTGGCGAGAACGTCAAATTCCGCACGGTGAAACCCGAACGCGGCCTGCTGTCCCGCTTTGGCCTGGGCAGCCGTCTTGCCGCATCGGTTGCCGGTGAATTGGAAGCTCGCAGCCTCTGGTCCCGCTTCGGTCTCTGAGGACCCTGATGCATCCCNTCGGGCATCGCTGACATTCTTGTGACTGCCATCTGATGAGGCGTTCGGCCTTCCGTCTCGATCTCTGGAACGAGACGGAAGGGTATCGGTGAACGGGGCATCGACCCTTGCAAGAATTGTGGACGGACGTTCTTCAAGGGGGCGAATTTGGAAACTGCGACTCTGATTTACGAGGGTCTCACGACCTATTTCTGGATTGGTATGGTCGTGGCGACCTTGTTTCTTGTCATTGCCATCGATCGCATTGATCCCAATGCACATGGAGCCTTCATCTTCAGGGTGCTGTTGATCCCTGGGATCATCGTTTTGTGGCCGCTCGTGCTGCTGCGTTGGGCGGTGCTGGAGCTCAAGGGCGCGGGCGAGGAACGCCCAGCATACGAATCGTGCCGTTCACGTCAGGGCCTGGTTCCTGCTTGCGATTCTCCTGCCGTTCGCGCTGCTGGGTGCCATGGTCTTGCGGTCGCAGGGCCCTCGGAACAACCGGCCGTACTGCTGGAAGCGCCCTCTGAAGCGGGAGCGTGCTCATGAGCGTGCGCTACGTCCCGGTGNCCTGGAATCGCAACAAGCTGATCTATGACGCCCGGTTGATCGCTGGGACGCCCGGTTGATCGCTGGCGTCTTCGTTTACATCTGGGTCTTTATCAATGTCGTGCCGGACTATCAGACGGTGACGCGCGCCGCGAGCTCGGCCATATACAATGCCCAGGCTTTCGGCTCCTACGCCTTCCTGTTGTTGACCGTTGTTCTCTGCCTGGGCCCCCTGGCGCGGCTCGACGAACGTTTTCTGCCACTGGTCTCCAATCGTCGGCATTTCGGCGTGCTGTAGAGCGCTAAAGCATCTCCACCTCGATCTCCGTCGGACCGTCCGGGGAGTTGATTGNCCAGCCGGGGCCGGTGAGGTCGTAAGGGCAGGAGGAGACGGCGCAGACCAGATCGGTGCGGGCTTCCAGGATGACATAAGCGCCTGGTTTCGCGATCGGGGCGGTGGGTGTGTTGAACATGAAGCCGTCTTCCACCGTGGTGGCGGTGAAGAAGTTGATCGCCAACGCGTAATCCGGGGCGTTGAGGCCCAGCGCAGCGAGCGCTTCGGTCATGTTGCCGATGCAGCTGCGGTGTTCCGGCGCGCCGAACTCGGTGTAGCGGATGGGATCGCAGGGTGCGATCAGCAGGTCGTGCACGCCTTCGGCGCCGTCCTCGATGAACGCTACCATGGGCCGGCGCTTGCGGCTCAAGAAGGTGTCGCCGGGGCGGGGGTGCAGTGCGCGCGTGGGCATCCAGCTGTGATGGGGCGAAAGTCCTTCGCTCATGTCATCGGCGCAGAACGCGAAGAAGTCGGCCGACTGCTGGCCCTTCGGTGTCGCCAGACGAAAACGCTGGCCGGTCTCGGCGCGAAAGGCGTGGCCGTGGCCGGCCGGAATCGTGTGGGTGCTCATGCTTGTTGTCCTCTCCTGTCTTCAGCGATGTTAGCGCAGGAAGGTACGGTCTCACCAACATTCCTCTTGCTAGAACAGGACTGGCGGCGATCATCGGGGGGATGACATCACAAGCCACCACGGGACCACGGCCAGCGCCGCCGCTCTGCAGTGGCGCACCTCAGTTTCGAGAACNGGAATCGACCCACCACATCGTGTGGTTCCCGGAACACGCCACCACCAATCCTTCTGTACATGGAGTTAAACGTCGAAAAAAACGCAGTGACCCCCTCAGAAACGAAGCATCGACACCTACGCAGACCCCGGTCCTCACGGGTTAGTCGGGGTCACCGGAGTCCAGGAATCGCCCCAGGCGTGATGCCAGAGGAAGGGCCGAGTCGAGTTCGACTTCACCCGTCCGCCGCGCCCCAGGTCCCAGGCAGGGTCGGAGTCGTCGGCAAAAAAGCCGCCGATCCGGCCCGAGAACTCCGCGATGACATCGGCGTAGGCAGGGTCACGCGCCAGATGGTTCCGCTCGTCCGGATCGTGTTCCAGATCGAATAGGGCATCGGGGAAAGGCCAGCGTTCGGATTGGAAGCGTTTCATGCAGAGCCATTTCGCCGTGCGCACGGCGCGGGTTTCTTCCTGTTCCACGAAGATCGCGTTATCCCATTCCACCGCTTCACGCTCCAGCCGAGGCCGCAGGCTGCGGGCGCGGGCAGCGTTGTCAGGCGGCGGTTCGGCCCTGGCGTAATCCAGCGCCGTGGCGAAGATGTCGGTCGTGCCGGCAAAATGTTCGATCACCTGGGCTCGGTCACCCGCACTGCCCCTGGGAGGTTTCACGATCAGNGGGATGTGGTGACTTTCCTTGTGGCAGTNCGACGGCCAGCTGTCCTCGCCATGACCCCAGAAGCCATGCGTACCCAGCGACATGCCGTGGTCCGAGGTGTAGATCACCAGCGTGTTCTCGGCAGCCCCGGTGCGTTCGAGTGCTGCGAGCACCTGGCCCACGCCGTCATCCACCATGGCCATCTGCGAGAAGTAGTTGCGGATGGTCGGCACGTCGTTGGCCTAGCGCGCGCATCCTTGTAGTAGCTCGGGTGGTCGTTGGGCATCTCGTCGTGTCGCACCAGCATCCATTCGACCACCTCCGACGACACGCTCTCTCGAGGGACCGGGTGCATGGGCTTGTCGCGNAAGGCCTCGGCGAAGGGGTTGGTCGGTTCACCCTTCAGCGACGGCCACAGCCCCAGCGGTGCGGGCTGTGTGAAGAACAGGAAAAACGGCGTGTCGGGCTCCTCGCCGCACCGTTCGATATAGTCCACCGCCTTTTCGGTGAAGAAGTCGACCATGTGACCGGGCCAGCAATTCAGGCAGGGTGTCGAACTCGGCGACGGCGTTCCAGTCCTCCGGCCAGTTCTCGACCTCGCAGTCATCGAGCCAGGTGTGAAGGCTGTTCTGGCTCGGCATCAGGCCGGTCAGCACCGAGGCCCGACAGGGCGAATACATGGCGTTGGGGCAGTAGGNGTTGTTGAACCGTGCTGCGCCGCCGGCGAACTTGTCGATATGAAGCGTGTGGGCGTCGGCATTGCCGGAGCAACCCATCATCACGGCGGGATGGTTGTCGGAAAAGATCAGGACCACATTGGGTCGCGACGTCGGCATGGCGCAATTCTCTCCTTGCCGGCAGACACGACTTGGTGCCGGCGCCATCCCACGACGGTTCGTGGCTTTGGGGAAGCTGTTTTTCGCAGATCAGCGGATAGGTCTGCCCTATGCGATGTGCGGTGGCGGGCGGTTCACAAAGCAAAGGGCCGGAACGTTGCCGCCCCGGCCCTTCGTCATCCGACTGTGTCGCCGGAAGTTTTAGCGGAGCCTCTTAGAGGCCGGCCTTCACGTCTTCGAACATAATCTGGATCTGGTCTTCCGGGGTCATAGCGATTTGGAAAATGCCACTCGCTAGAAGTGCGTCCGGATTCTTCGCTAGACCACGCTCGGAGAGCTCCTCTTCGGATACCATCTCGTAGGCCTTGGCATTTGCATGACCGTAACCCCATTCAACGATCTCGAAGGCACCAGCTTCGGCGCTGAGATACGAGTCCAGAACTTCATGCGCTTTCTGGATCATGTCGTCCCCTCGTTCGTCGTTCATCGTGCTGCGAACTAGCCCACAAACCCAAGTCATAGCGCCTTCCTTGGGCTTCATGAAATCGACGGGGAGGCCTTGACCACGCAGGGCAGTGATGGAGCTATTCCAAGTCGCCGCGGCCACCAATTCTCCGGAAGCAAGAGATTGCTCGACGTCGGTCATGGTGTTGGAATAGTAGCGAAGCAGCGGAAGTTGCTCACGCAGAAGGTTGGCGACGAGTTCCATATCAGCAGGATCGGAGAGATCGTAGGGATTCTCCAGGCCGCCATAGATGCCTGCAACCGCAACGCCGTCAATCAGGCTATCTATCATTGAAAGTCGTCCGGCATATTTTTCATCCCATAGGATGCCCCAAGAATGATTTTCTACGTCGACATATTCTGGTGCCAGATCGGTCCGGAAAGTGACAGAGGTCTGTCCCCAGTCCATTGGGACGAACACGCGTTTGCCGTCAATAACCGAGTCGGGAAGATTTTGCAGGGTTGGAACAATATCATTCCAGTTAGAAAGCAGGCTGGTATCAATTTCACCTAGAAGGCCGGCATCATTCCACTGTGCAATCTTATAGGTGCAGGGTGCCATAATGTCCGGGGAGAAACCGGCGCGCATTTTAGCGAATGCTTCTTCTTCATCACCCCAGAACGAGAAGTTTGGGCCACAGCCATGCTTGGCGACATATGACTCGTGGAAATGCACTTCGTCATAGCCTGACCAGGNGAAGACCAACGGCGCGCTGTCATCACCACAACTTTCAACCGTTGTTTCCTCTGCACGTGCTGCTTTGCTCAGCGGCACCATGGTGGTGCTAAAACCCAGCGCACCTAAGATGGCATGCACTTCACGACGGCTGTACTTGCCACCGCGAATGCCGTCAGTGATTTTATTGGTATCCAACTTTGTAGCATCAAGGCGCTTCATGAAGCATTCTCCCTTATCTGAAGCCTTAGCGGTGCACGCTCCGGCACCGGTTAGGATAANTTGTTCCATGGCAGCCGCCGTTGGTCAACTTTAGTACGGGGATTTTGAACTGGCCGACAGCCTGCTTCGGAATTCCCTNAAACCCATGAAGTCACACCCATGTTGACCGAACGGACCGAATACTGGGCCAAAGACGGCTGTTATGAGGAGGTCCTGGCTACACAACGGCGCGCCAATAGGGTTCGTCTCTCTCTGGGGCTCGATGCAGAGACCATTCGTATCAAGAGCGATCCGTAGGCGGATGGCCCGGATGTCTCCTGGCAGTGCCGGTTTGCCGCGTCTGAGGCGCATGCGGCCGATCTCGCCGCATGTGTTGCCAGTCCTGAGTTCTCGGNGGTGCGCGACCGGATGTATGAGCTGGTCAGCCGCTTCGAACGGATCATCGAGCATGATGTTCCAGCCGAGGTCGGAACAGGCTTTTCCGATCATGACGTTTCGTTTGGGCNTGTTGTTCCGCACGAGGTCATGTTCGCGTCGGGCGGCCTCATTCTAAAAGGGTACCTCTACTTCCCGCCCGGGCCGGGCCGCACCCTCTGATGATTNCCAATCATGGCAGCACGATCGAGAAGGGCACCGATGGCGTCTGCCGGCCCGGCACGGCGGCTCTGCTGCTGTCATGAGGCGTGGCGTCGTTTCTGCCGCATCGTCGTGGATACGGAAACTCACCTGGGCCGGGCTGGCTGGATGAGGTCACGGCCGATTTCGCGACGCCAGAGTACGACGCGCAACTTGCTCCGCGTCTGGATCGCGAGAGTGACGACGTGTTGACTGCGCTCGCGCGGCTGCACACTGTGCCGGAGGTCGACGCCGGGCCTGCGCGCTCTGATGCTGGAGCGTGCCGCCGCCGTGCGCTGCCCCATCTTCTTCATCTAGGCGGCTAGGGACCACTCAACACGTCCCACCGTCGAACTTGCCGCGGCCGCCCGTGCGGCCGGGATCGAGGTCGAGGAGCGTGTTTTCCCGCCGTGAGGACTCGCGCAGGACGAAGGTCATGTTTTCGAACGNAACGGGCCGCATGTCAGGCGCTTGCTGGAACGATGGCTATGAGGCTTCGGGCTCCAGGGTCGCACACCGGATCATGTGGCGCGGCTGGCCGGTGAAGTCATCGCAAGGTAGATGAAGCGTGAAGCGATTGTCCCAGATCACCAGCTGGTTCGGCTTCCAGCGTACACGGCAGGTGAAAGCAAGCTGTGTCATGTGACGGTCCAGAAAGTCGATCAGCGGCCGGCTCTCGTCGACCGACATGTTCTCAAACCGCGTGACAAACATTGTGTTGAGATAAAGCCCTTCAGCACTGCTGATGGGGTGTCGGCGGACGACGGGATGAACGGAGGTCAGCCCCTCACGCTCGGGCCGGCCGGGGCCGTCGTAGCTGTGGACCGCCTTGAGATCACGCAGCAAAGCCTGCATGGCTGGGCTGAGTGTCGAGAAGGCGGTGACCGTGCTGGCAAAGCCGGTGTCGCCGCCGACTTCGGGCACGACCTTCGCATTGAGAAAGCTAAAGTAGCCGGCCGGTTTGAGAAAGGTCACGTCGGCATGCCAGCCTCCGCCGCCGAACAGATCTTCGCCGTTGGCGCTGCGTCGCAGTTCCAGCACCTCAGGCATGCCATCGGCGAAGATCACGCCGTCGTCGGGGTGATGGAGATGAGCCGGTCCGAAGCTAGTCGCGAGGTCGCGCAGTGCCTCGGGCATCAGATTCTGTTCCTTGGCTACAAGAACGAGGTGATCTGCCATGGCGTGCAGAACCGCGTCATGGGTTGCGGTGTCGAGCGGGCGACTGAAATCTACGCCCGTGATCATTGCNCCCAGGTGGGGCGTGATGGGATCAAACGTGATGCCGCAGTTTGGTGCGTTCATGGAAACCGGATGCCGTGCGGGGAGAGCGACCCATGGTGCCATCGCACCATGGAGCTCGCTGCCAAGGCAAGTTGGAGCTCGCCCGAAACCTCGCCNTTAACACGATTTTCTACTGGCAACAATGTCAGTATCGGATCGCGTGATTCATTCTCGATTCCGGCCAGTTCCAGAGGTTTTCTGTGGCGATACGGCCCATGACCACAGCACACTTCGCCGAATTCTCTGGAGCCGTGCGATGGCGGTCGATGTGACAACCGACGACCGTGACAAGCCGCTTCGCGGCATCGTGCTGCTGGCAACTGGTATCTGGGTCTTAATGATCCAGGACGTGGTGATCAAAATGCTCTCCGGCGGCTATCCGGTCCACGAAATGCTCTGGATCCGCTGTGTCACCGGTCTGCCACTGCTTCTGGTCCTGGCTTGGCGGACCCATGACCCCGCCAACTTCCGGATCCACTNGCCCGGCATCCTAAGAGGCCTGCTGCACATCCTCTCGTTCAAGCTCTACTACCTGTCGTTGGCCACGCTGCCGATCGCTGAGGCGGCCNCGCTCTACTGCGCAGCACCGCTCATGATCACAGCACTCTCCGTGCCTATCCTACGTGAGGTCGTGGGCATCCGGCGGTGCTGGTCGGGTTAGCCGGTGTGATTGTCGTGCTGCAGCCCGGCGGAACGATCGATGTTGCGATGCTCTACGCACTGGGCTCGGCCTTCAGTTNCGCCCTGTCNATGATGGTTAATCGTTGGGCGGGCAAGCGTGTTTCGTCGATCAGCTTCGCGCTGCATTCAGTGGGCGTGCTGTTTGTCGCGTCGACGCTCTTTGCCCTCGCCTTCGGTGATGGCCGCTACGATGANGGATCGGCCAGCGCTTTCCGCTTCCTGATGCGGGCCTGGGCCATGNCGCAAGGGTGGGACCTGTTGATGCTGGCGTCGATCGGTCCGGTCTCGGCTATCGGTTTTCTCTTCTTGTCGGAGGCCTATCGCATTGCGCCGGCCAGTTTGGTGNCACCCTTTGAATANAGCAACCCGCCTGTCGCCATACTGGCGGGCTATCTCGTGTTTGGTGATCTGCCGGCGATCAACACTTGGTTCGGGCTGGCGCTGATCATCGGCTCGGGTCTCTACATCCTGCACCGCGAGCGGGTGAGCCAGCGTAACATCAATCGGGGCTGGCCACTGATCAGGCCACGGCTGTAGCGTGACGCCATGACCGGCACCACGATCAGCCTGCGCCCCGCGANGCCCGATGACGTTCCGTTCCTGATCGATCTCGAGCGGCTGCCAAGCTCCCGCCACTTCGTCACACGCTGGAGTGATGAGCAGCATGGGGATCGGCTCGGCGATTCCGACTGTGTGACCTTGATTGCTCTCGATGGCTCGGGCAACGGGCGCGGCATGCTCCTGTTTTCCGGGCTGGAGGATGATCATGGCAACGTCTGCCTGATGCGCATCATTGTCGACCGGCCGGGCGAAGGGCTCGGCGGCCTGCTGATGGAGGCGGCGATGAAATGGGTCTTCACCGAAACGGTGTGCCATCGGCTGTGGCTCGACGTCCTGGCGGACAACCACCGAGGCCAGCGTGTTTATCAGCGCCACGGATTTCAGCAGGAAGGTGTGTTCCGCGAATCTTTCGGACTGCCCGATGGCGGCCGTGCCGATTGTCTCGTCATGTCGATGCTTCGCCCGGAATGGGANGCCCGGCGCTAGACCGAATCGTTGCTGAGGCCACGCGGGATGAGCTTCTCCTTATCGTAGAAGGGCAGGGCCACAATCTCGGCTTCATGACGGGAAGCATCGGCCAGCAGCACCGCTACCTTGCGTCCGACCCAGTCCTGCGCCTCGTCGAAGACGACAAAGGCGACGCCACAGTCGAGATAGGGCGACCAGGCGCCTGCCGTCACGCGGCCGACCACGGCGTCATCGACCGCGACAATGCTGTTGGCCAGCGGCGCGGCACCGGCGCAGGTCATCCCGAAGAAGCGTGAGCCTTTGGGAGCATCCGTCAGCGCCGCCTTGCCGATGAAGTCGGTGGGTTTGTCCAGGTTGACGAACTGGCCGAGGCCCGCGTCATAGGGTGTCATTGACGGATCCATGTCGGTGCCGTTGTCCATAATGCCGCCTTCGATGCGTCGGATGCCCATGGATTCCAGACTGCTGAAGATCAGGCGGTGTGGTGCACCTTTCTCCAGGATGTAGTGGAACATGCCGGGACCATCGAGGTTGCGGCTCAGCGGGTAGAGCTCAAAGCCCATCTCGTTCGTCCAGCCGGTGCGCGAGATGAGGAACGGTTGGCCACCGATGCTCACGGAGTGCACCGAAAAGTACTTGAACGGCTCTGGCATCGGATCGTCCAGCAGGTCCGGCAGCATTTCCAGCGACTTGGGGCCCTGAATCTGCAGCACCCAGGACTCCGGGTCGCGGATAGTGACATTCATACCCAGCGCGTGAGCTTTGAGCCAGGGAATGAACTCGCCGTCCGCCAGGACATACCAGAAGCGGTCTTCGTCAATCCGCATCAGCACGCCATCCATCAGGATGCCACCCTGCTCGTCGCAGGAAATGGCATAGGTCGCGCGGCCCACGCGGAGCTTGGAGATATCGCGGCAGAACACCTTGTCGAGCAGCGCATAGGCATCGGGGCCGCTGATCTCGTACGGGTGCTCGGGCACATCATAGAGCGCGACCTTGCGCCTCAGATGCCAGTAGTCCTCGGTCGGGTCGTTGCTCATGCCCAGCGCGTAGAAGCGCCGGCTGTAGACGCCCAGAATAGCCTTTTCGGTGAGATAGGCCGGCATCCAGGGCGACATGGCAAAGCGCTTGGCGCTGATGCGCACGACATCATGGGCGCTGGCGTAGTTGGCAGGAGGCGTCTCAGACATGAATACTCCTCAGATGGGGAGCCGTTGGCGACGGCAGTTTTACGAAGGGACGCTCTAGCTTTTGCGGCAGATGATTTCCAGCAGCGCGATGCGATCCTCGTTGAGGTTGGCTACCATGTTGGCGGCCATGTCCTTGAAGACGGGGCCAAGCAGCAGGTGGAGGCCGAGGGGAGGCGGGCCATCACGCTGTGTCTTCTCGCGCATGGCGTTGACCCAGGCGCGGCCTTCGTCGGTGGTGTTGCGTTGACTCACGAGCTCGAAGCCGGCGTCGTCGAGCAGCGGGCCGATGGCATCGGGTGTCACGAGAAAGCTGGTCTCCGGTGTTTCGGCCCAGGGCGCAGGATAGCGGACGTTGCCGACATGGCCCTCGAAGATGTCATAGAGGCCAAANATGGCGCCGGGCCTCAGAACACGAGCGATCTCGCGGTAGAGGCCGGGCCGGTCAGAGATGTTCATGGCAACATGCTGGGTGAAGGCGGCGTCGAAGACCGCATCGTCGAAGGGCATCGAAAGTGCGTCGGCCCGCCGGTAGGTTACGGATCTCTCAAGGCCGACATGCCGGGCAAACAGGGTCGCCACATCGCAATACTCATGGGTCAGGTCGATGCCCGTGACATGACAGCCGCGCAGGGCCGCCAGGCGGCGTGACGGCCCGCCCAGGCCACTGCCGACGTCGAGGGCATGGCCCGTGGGCGACACGTCGATCTTCTCAAGTAGCTCCTGCGTTGCGGCCCGGCCGCGGACATGGAATTCGTCGAACGGCGCGAGATCGTCAGGCGTCAGGCCGTCGGGATCACATCCGGCCCGCTTCAGGGCATCCAGCAGGGTTTCGGCGAGATTGCCGCGTGTGTAGTGGTCGGCCACCTTATCCTTCATCACAGCACCTTCACCATCAGCAGGCAGGGATTGTCGGGCCCCAAAGTGTCGACAACTCCGCAGCCGGAAGGAAGCCCATCGCCTCGTAGAAACGTCGCGTGCGGCCATAGAACGGGTCGCGATGGGTCGATGAAAGTGTTTTGACCGTCAGCAATGACGCGCCGTCCTGGCGGGCGCGTTCTGCAAGTGCACCAATCAAAGCCCGCCCGGCGCCGGTCCGATGAAACGCTGCTTTTACGTCGATGACATGGATGTCGTGGGTAGCTTCGGATTCTCGGGTCAGGGAAGCAAAACCAATCGCTTCATTACCTGCGTGAACAAGGACTGTGGGTAGCGCCACCGCCGCTTCGATATAACCCTTAAGTGCCTTCTCGATGCCGAACCAGTCCGGCAGGTCGCGCAACACGGCTTCGGAAAAGGCCGGGTCACAGCCGTCATGCCAGCTGAGGGTGAAGTCTGGATCAGCCATGGTGGTGTTCCCATTTGCGTCACGTCTACAAGGTACGCCAAGATGCNATATCACTCACTTTGCTTGGGCAACATGTCGAGACAAGGGGTGAATCCTCGACCAGAATCTGTGGAAGTTCTGCAGTTTTTGGCGATATTCTCTCTGAAGATACAGCCGGAAATTGCGGAGAGGTCNATGTCTCAGGAGAAATTCTCGATTGGGCTCATCCTTGGTGAGACCGTTTCGGCCGGAGCTTACACGGCAGGTGTACTCGACTTTCTCATTGAGGCGCTCGACGAGTGGCATCGCCTCAAGGCCGATGCACCGCAGTAGGTGCCGTCGTATGATATGGAGTTGAAAGTTGTGACCGGAGCATCCGGCGGCGCGATCAACGGTGCAATTCTTGGCGTAAGCCTGAAATCTGACNTGATGCACCATCGCCAATAAGCCGATCAAGCCAACATCAAGAAGAACCGCTTTTATGGTGTCTGGGTGCGGAGCATTGATGCGCGCCATCTGTTCCCAATAAGAGACTTGGATAGCGCGCCTTCCCAAAGCGTACCTTCGCTGTTCGATTAATCTCAGCTCGATGACATTGCAGAGGAAGCGCTGGGTGCTGATGGCTCGAATCACCCAGGCTGGCCATGGGTTGCCGATCCTCTTCCTTTCGCATTCTCGCTGACAAACATGCGCGGCCTGGCGTACCGAATCGACATGCGCGGAAATGACAGCGACGGTCACGGGCGTTTCGGCCTCATGATGTGGAACCACAAGGATCGGGCGGAGTTTGTGCTTGGGGCACGTGCCCCGTCCGACAAGATGTTTCGCCACCATGTCTGAGCCTCTTGCCGCCTTCGGTGGCTTTCTCCACGAAGAGTTTCGTGAGCACGACTACTTGCTAGGACGGCGAAACTGTCAGCGGTTATTGGCCAGGCATTTCAANCTGCCCGACACAAATCCCCTGTTCGATAGCTGGCGTGATGATCCCACACTCTCGAAATCGTTTGTCGTCAACGAAACGGTTCAGGACGAGGGAGGGCGATGGGTCACGCGCCTTTCAAATGGCGTGTGAGGCAACAAGATGAGACGTTGATCGAAAAGGATATCTGCTTGCGGCCGATTGTTCCGCTTGTAGGCAGTGCCGCTGACGAGCAGGTTTTGCCCAAGCGGCCTCATACATCTGTCGTTGATCTGCAGAAGACGGTCTCTCTCATGTCTGGACGACTGAAGGCCGTCGCAAGTCGCCTGATCAGGACAAATGTGGGATGGTGGCAATTCCCAATTCAACCGGCTCTCGGGCCTTGCTTTGCAACCACGGTCCAACCGAAGCTTCGGAGGGTTCTTGCGGCGAAGCTTTCGGATCTCGATGAGTTTGATCAGCGAGAAGGGGAATTGGGCCAAAGGGAAGCAGTCCGTCCGAGACGTTGANTCGGGTCAGATTTGTGCGGATCCACTTTGATGGCGCTGACCTATCTCCCGAAGTTGAAGGTGAATTGGGTGCCAAACACATCGGCATGCTGCCTTCACGACTCCATCAGGGCGGCTTGCTCGTCGTCCGTTCCTNGCACGAGACAGCCATTCCCATCCGCAGGGTTCTACTCTAAACCGGCGCCATGTTCTCGCTGCAGAAACTGGCGGTGTTTGCCGTCATCATCGCCGTGCTCTGGCTCGCGTTCCGCTTTGTCGGAAATCTCGAACGCAAGCAAAAGGCGGAAGAACGGCTCTCGCGTCCCGGCTGGCGTGAGCGGTTTCGCAGAAGCGGCTCGAAGTCTGCGTCATCGCGGGCAAAGGAGGCTGCGCGGGAGCCTGTCTCCGACGTGGATATGGTGCCCTGCCGGGTGTGCAGCGATTACGTCGCTGCGGCCGGAGCAGGGGCCTGTGGACGAGCCGACTGTCCATACCCGCCCGCTGCTTGACCCGGGGCGCGGCCACACATAGGTTCCGCCAGCCGCTTGGCGGTGTTTCCGTTCCAGGAGTTGACCCCCGATGACGACGGCCACCGGCCGGGGATTGCCGTTCCAGAACCTGATCCTTGAGCTCCAGGCCTATTGGGCCCGCCAGGGCTGCGTGGTGCTGCAACCATACGATATGGAAGTCGGCGCCGGCACGTTCCATTGGGCCACGACCCTGCGCAGCCTGGGGCCTGAGCCTTGGAATGTTGCCTATGTCCAGCCGTCACGGCGGCCGACGGACGGCCGTTTCGGCGAAAATCCCAACCGGCTGCAGCATTACTACCAGTTTCAGGTCCTGATGAAGCCGTCCCCGGAGAATTTCCAGGAGCTTTATCTCGGCAGTCTGAAGGCCATCGGGATCGATCCACTGGAGCATGACATCCGCTTTGTCGAGGACGACTGGGAAAGCCCCACGCTGGGAGCCTGGGGCCTGGGCTGGGAGGTCTGGTGTGACGGCATGGAAGTCACCCAGTTCACCTATTTCCAGCAGGTCGGCGGTTACGACTGCCGCCCGGTGCCGGGTGAACTGACCTATGGTCTGGAGCGTCTGGCGATGTACATCCAGGGCGTCGATCACTTCAAAGACCTGGACTGGAACGGGCAGGGCGTTACGTACGATGATGTCTACGGCCAGGCCGAGCGCGAGTTTTCGACCTTCAACTTCGATCATGCTGACACCGAGGCGCTTTTCCGGCACTTCGAGGATGCTGAGAAGTCCTGCACCGAACTGGTTGATGCGGGCCTGCCCCTGCCGGCTTATGACCAGTGCATCAAGTCCAGTCACACGTTCAATCTGCTGGATGCCCGTGGTGTCATCAGCGTGACCGAACGCGCGGCCTACATCGGTCGTGTGCGCAATTTGGCGCGCGCATGCTGCACGGCCTGGCTCGCCAGCCGGGGCCATCTGCCGGCCGACGAGAGCACGGCCGATGGCTGAGTTCCTGCTCGAGATCCTGTCCGAAGAAATCCCTGCCCGGATGCAGCGGAGCGGTGCTAAAGCTCTGCATGACTGTATTAAGAAAAACGTTCAAGAACAAGGTATTAATGGATTTTCTTCAGAGTTTAATATAACACCCAGGCGCCTGGTTCTTGCCTTCTCTGGACTGCCGGAGAGGCAGCCGGATGTGNNCGAGGAACGCAAGGGGCCGAAGATCGGCGCGCCCGACAAGGCCATCGAAGGGTTTGCCCGTTCGGCCGGCGTTGATGTGGCCGATCTGGAAGAGCGCGAAACCGACAAGGGTGCGGTCTGGTTCGCGACGATCCACCGGCCGGGACGCAGCATGGCCGATCTTCTGGCCGAAGCCGTCCCGCAGGCCATGGCGACCTACACCTGGCCGAAATCCATGCGCTGGAGCGACCACGACGTGCGCTGGGTACGTCCGGTCAGCTCCATCATCGCGCTGCTTGATGGCGTGGTGGTCCCGTTCAGCTTCGGACCCGTCAGAACCGGCAACATGACCCGTGGGCACCGCTTCCTGGCCCCGGAAACGATCGAGGTCACCGGCTTCGACGAATATCGTACGAAACTGGCCGCGGCCCATGTNCTGATCGACCACGGCGAACGCCGTTCTCGTATTGCCGAGGGCGCAGAATCCCTAGCTTCGGCACAGAACCTGGTGCTCGAGGAAAATGCCGCCCTGCTGGACGAGCTGGCGGGCCTTGTGGAATGGCCTGTGCCCATGATCGGGGCCTTCGATCCCGCGTTCATGGAGGTTCCCCAGGAGGTGCTGGTGACTGAGATGATCCAGCACCAGCGTTACATTCCTCTGCGTGANGGCGACGGCAACCTCGCCCCCCGGTTCATCTTTGTCGCCAACATGGAAGGCGGCGAGGGCGGGAACATCGTCACGGCCGGCAACGAGCGCGTTCTCGCGGCACGCTTGTCCGATGGCCGCCATTTTTGGGACCAGGATCGCAGGGACAGTCTGGAAAGTCGTGTTCCGGCGCTGGAAAAGGTTGTGTTCCACGCAAAACTCGGAACGGTCGCCGAGCGTGTGGCGCGGATTGAGGCCTTGGCCGAGCAGCTCGCGGGGGCGATCCCCGGTTGCGATGCTGACCAGGCCCGGCGCGCGGCTCATTTGGCCAAGGCCGACCTTTCTAGCGAGATGGTTGGCGAATTCCCGGAGTTGCAGGGTGTGATGGGTGCCTACTATGCCCGCCACGACGGTGAAGACGATCAGGTGGCCGATGCCATCGCGGACCACTACAGCCCGCAGGGGCCTTCGGACGTGTGCCCGACGGCACCGGAAAGTGTGGCCGTGGCTCTCGCGGAGAAGATCGACACGCTGNTTGGGTTTTTTGCCATCGACGAGAAGCCGACGGGCTCACGCGACCCCTTCGCTCTGCGCCGCGCGGCGTTGGGCGTGATCCGGCTTGTTCTAGAGAATGGCCTGCGGCTTCGGCTGAGCGGCGTGTTTGCGCAGAGTGTGAAAGCCTACGGGGCGGCGGCCACGTCGGAAGACGATGTACCCGCCGCGCTGCTGGGCTTCCTCGCGGATCGTCTGAAGGTGCATCTGCGCGACGACGGGGTCAGTCACGATCTGATCGATGCGGTGTTTGCCCGTGAAGCCGATGATGATCTCGTCCGTCTGATGGCACGGATTCAGGCTCTACGGGCCTTTCTGGCAACGGAGGACGGGGCGAACCTGCTCGCAGCCTACAAGCGCGCCGCNAACATCGTGCGGATCGAGGAGAAGAAGGATGGTGTTTCCTTCGACGGCGCGATCGACGACGCCAGCCTGGCGCAGGACGAAGAGCGTGCTGTAGTGACGGCTCTGGCTTCAGCATCCAAAGCGGCCGGTCCGGCTCTCGTGGAAGAGCGCTTTGAGGATGCGATGGCGGNGCTGTCCGTTTTGCGTCAGCCGGTAGATGCTTTCTTTGATGGGGTGACCGTGAATGCCGACGATCCCGCGCTGCGTGCCAATCGCCTGAATGCATTGTCTGCAATCCGGTCGACCATGGATCAGGTCGCCGATTTCTCAAAGATCGAGGGCTAAAGGTTATGACTCAGTGGGTCTTCAGCTTCGGTGGCGGTGATTCCGACGGTAATGCGTCGATGAAGGCGCTGCTGGGCGGTAAGGGCGCCAATCTGGCGGAAATGGCCAGCCTGGGCCTGCCGGTTCCGCCCGGTTACACGATCACTACCGAGGCCTGCACGGCGTTCTACGCCCAGGGCGAAACCCTGCCCGACGGGGTCGAAAGCCAGGCCGATGCGGCCCTTGCGGCGATGGAGGTCAAGGTCGGTCGGCGTTTCGGAGATTCCTCGGACCCCTTGCTGGTGTCCGTCCGTTCCGGCGCGCCAGTGTCGATGCCCGGTATGATGGATACGGTCCTGAATTTGGGCCTCAACGACGAAACCGTCGCCGGTCTGGCGCAGTCCAGCGGGGACGAGCGCTTTGCCTGGGACAGCTATCGCCGCTTCATCCAGATGTACTGCGACGTTGTTATGGAGCTCGATCACGGCGATTTCGAAGACATTCTGGATGACGTGAAGGACGAAGAGGGCGTGCATGAGGACTCGGCGCTCACTGCCGAGGCCCTCAAGACCATCGTGGGTCGCTACCGCGCCCATGTGGACGATGTGCTGGGCTGGCCGTTCCCGCAGGACCCCCGGGAACAGCTCTGGGGTGCGGTGCGCGCCGTGTTTGCCTCCTGGCATAACCAACGCGCCATTGATTACCGCCGCATACACGACATCCCGGACAGCTACGGCACAGCCGTGAACGTGCAGGCCATGGTATTCGGCAACATAGGCACCAACTGCGCGACGGGTGTGGCCTTCACGCGAAACCCGGACAACGGCGAGAACGCGATCTTTGGCGAGTTTCTGGTCAATGCGCAGGGCGAGGACGTGGTCGCCGGTATCCGCACGCCACGGCCGATTTCCAGCACGGGCGACGCCAGTTCTCTCGAAGAGGTCATGCCCGAAGCCTATGCTGAGCTGATCGCGATCAACGCCAAGCTTGAGCGTCACTACCGCGATATGCAGGACATCGAGTTCACGATCGAGAAGAACCGGTTGTTCATGCTGCAGACNCGTTCGGGCAAGCGCGGCATCCAGGCGGCCCTGAAGATCGCGATCGACATGGCCGATGAGGGACTGATCACACGCAAGGAAGCTGTCTGCCGGATCGACCCGAAGGATCTCGACCGCCTGTTGCACCCGATCCCCGATCCCCGCGCGCCGCGCAAGGTGATCGCCCGCGGACTTCCGGGTTCGCCCGGTGCGGCGTCGGGCATCGCCGTGTTCCATGCGGATGACGCTCAGGTGATGAACGGCGAGGGCCACAGCGTCATTCTGGTGCGGCCGGAGACCAGCCCCGAAGACATCAACGGCATGCATGCGGCCCGCGGCATCCTCACCAAGCATGGTGGCCAGACCAGCCACGCAGCCCTTGTGGCGCGCGGCATGGGTCGCCCCTGCGTGACCGGCGCGGGAGCTATCCGCGTCGATGTCGAAGGCGGTTCGTTCAGCGTGGGCGATGTCACGGTGAAGCGGGGTGACACCATCACCATCGACGGTTCGGCCGGTGAGGTGATCCTGGGCGAAATCCCCACGATAGAGCCCGAGCTATCCGATGATTTTGCGACCTTGATGGACTGGGCCGATGCCGAACGTCAGCTCAGGGTCCGGGCCAACGCCGAAACACCGGCTGACGCCGCCAAGGCGCGCGAGTTCGGCGCCGAAGGTATCGGGCTGTGCCGGACCGAGCACATGTTCTTCGAAGACGAGCGCATTCTGGCCGTGCGCGAGATGATCATGGCTGAGGACGGTGAAGGTCGCCGCGACCCGCTCAATCGCATTATGCCGATGCAACGTGTTGATTTTGTTGATATTTTCCGCATTATGGCGGGNCTTCCGATCACCATCCGCCTGCTCGATCCGCCGCTCCATGAGTTCCTGCCTGTGAGCAACCAGGAGCTGGAGGAACTCGCCCGGCACATGGGAGCCGATGTTGATCACGTCCGTATCCGCGCGGGATCGCTGCGCGAGCTGAACCCCATGCTCGGTCATCGTGGCTGCCGCCTCGGCATCTCCTANCCCGAGATCTACGAGATGCAGGCTCGCGCCATTCTGGAAGCGGCCGTTGAGGCCGAGAAGAAGGAAGGCGAGCGCGTCCATCTCGAGATCATGGTGCCGCTGGTTGCGACCAAGCGCGAACTGGACCTGATCCGCGGCAAGATTGAATCGGTCGCCGCTGAGGTGCGGGCGAGCACGGGCGGTGACCCCAGTTACATGATCGGCACCATGATCGAGCTGCCGCGCGCGGCCCTTCGTGCCGGCGAGATCGCGGAATCGGCCGAGTTCTTCAGCTTCGGCACCAATGATCTGACCCAGACGACCTTCGGCATCAGTCGTGATGATTCCGGCCGTTTTCTTGAGCGTTATCAAGAAGTTGGCGTCTTCGAGATAGATCCCTTCGTCAGCCTGGATACCCAAGGCGTCGGGGAGTTGGTCGAGATTGCTGCTGAGCGTGGTCGGGCCACCCGTGAGGATCTCAAGCTCGGCATCTGTGGCGAGCACGGCGGTGACCCTGCGTCGATCGCCTTCTGCCAGCAGACTGGACTGGATTATGTGTCCTGTTCACCGTTCCGCGTGCCGATCGCCCGTCTTGCCGCCGCTCAGGCCGCCATTCGCCAGTCCGCGTAGGAGAAAGCCATGCGCTTCCAGGTTCTCAGCTTCGATTGTTACGGAACTCTGATCGACTGGGATACCGGCATCGGTCATTGGCTGGAAGCGTGGGGTTCGTTCAAGGGGCTGGCCGTGGCGCCTGACGATCTCCTCGAGGATTTCGCCAGCTATCAGCGGGCCGAGCAGATGAAGGTGCCGTTTCAGCACTACCGGANGGTGCTGGCCAACGCGTTGCTAAGCCTGGGTGCCCAATGTGGTGTTGAGGTGTTTGATGGCGAAGCCGATGAGTTTGCGGCGACCGCCAGCACCTGGCCGCCGTTCGGCGACAGCGTCGCAGCGCTCAAGGAGCTCAAACGGCAGGGGCGCAAGCTGGCCGTGATCTCCAATGTCGACAACGATCTCTTTTTCGGGACTCAGGGCCTTTTGGGCAACCCCTTCGACATCGTTATCACCGCGCAGGATGTCCAGAGCTACAAACCCGAGCCACCGCATTTTGAGGCTTTAAGGGCAGCGTTGGCAGGGGAGGGCATAGAAGAGGAAGCTTTGCTCCATGTCGCTCGCAGCCAGTTCCACGACATCGCCACGGCCAATGCCCTGGGCTGGGCGAATTGCTGGGTTGATCGCCGCCACGACAAGGGCAACCGCGGCGTGGGCCTGCCCAGCGATGCCGAGNCCATGTGGACCGCGACCAGTATGAAGGGCGTGGTGGACCTCCTGGCGGAAATCGATCCGGCCTGACGTCAGTCAACTGCCTCAATGACCCGCAGCAGCACCTCATCTGTCGTCCGGCTGCCGCCGCCGAAGTAGTTGCCGGCGAAGACGGTCACGACAAGTTCGAGTTCGGGCACGATCATCAGGCGCTGGCCACCGTAGCCGACACCGGAAACAGCCTCGATGGTCCGTCCGTCGACGTCAGCCCGCGTCGTCCACCACTGGAAGCCGTAACCACGCGTTCCGCCGCCGTCCCATGCACCGAGGTCGGTGCGNATCGTCTCGCCCGACAGGGTGACCCAGGCGNCCGGAACGATCTGTTCACCGTNCCACTGACCGTCATGGAGCATCACAGAGCCGATCTTTGCGAGGTCGCGCACTGTGAGACGCAGGCCTGATGCGGCACTGGGAAGTCCCTGGGGCCAGTGACCCGGCGCGGACCAGCCGTAGTTTTCAATGCCCAGGGGCTCGAACAGAACGGCGTTGGTGTAGTCCTCGAAAGGCTGGCCGGTGATCTTCTGGACCACCGCAGCCAGCAGCATCGTGAGTCCGCCGTTGTAGTACCAGCACACGCCGGGTGCTTCGCGCATCGGCTTGGACAGGACGTGATCGAGGGGATCCAGCTTGTAGTACATCTGGATTTCGTCGTTCTGATGATCGGCGTAGGAGGCCGTCATCTCGTTCCATTCAAGGCCTGAGGTCATTGTCAGGGCATGACGTAGGGTGATTGTTTGGAGCCCGGCATCGACCTCGTCGGCTCGTTCCGGAAACCAGGAGAGGAGCGGGCGGTGGAGTGCTTCTTCGAAATCGTCTTCGAGTGCGATCCCCAGAACCATTGATGTCACGCTCTTGGTGATCGACCGCAAGTCGTGAAACGTTTCGGCATCGAACTCTACCGTGCCGATGGCCGTGCCCCAGATCTGGTCCGCTCCGGTGAGGTACTGCTCAAAAACCAGCCCGTCGCCGCGCTCGATCACGACGGCATGCACGTTTGGGTAGGCGCCGTCGTCAAGGTCCTGGGCCAGTGCNGCCAGGGCCTCTGCATCGAAACCGGCTTCGGCTGCATCCATGACCTGCCAGCCATCGTCCCGCGTCAACGGGACATAGATGGTCTCCTGAGCCTCCACAGTCCCGCCGAGGACGGTGAGCAGGGCAAGGAAAGAGGCCGGCTGCCGCCAGATCCAGGCTATGGACGACACAGCCTAGAACGAAACCCAGCGTGGCTTGNCCGGCGTAATCGGAATGTCTCCTGCCATCACCTCGGCGTCGGAGCCGCCGGCCTCCTCAAGACGGTCGGTGCGGATAAGGCCGATGCCGCGATCCTTTCGGGCGCTGCGCACCTCGCCGATCTCTGCGGATCCGACCGTGATGGGTGTCCCGGCAGGAGGCAGGTCGCCCTGAGCCTCGATGCCAAAGAGGCGACGGCGAACGGTCCCCCGAAACTTCGTACGGGCCGTGAGCTCCTGTCCGACATAGCAGCCTTTTTCAAAGTCGACGGCGTTGAGCTCTTCGAAGTTGCTTTCGAGAATGAAGGACTTGTCGACCAGCACGTCGGTGCCGCCTTCTGGAACGGCGAGCGCCACGCGGTGGGCCTCGTAGTCTTCGAGCGTGCTTTCCGCCACGTCAGAGCAGGGAGCCGATCCCACGGGGTGGATCGAACGAACGCCGAGATTGGCGAGACGAGGGTCGACGGCGTGAACCGTGGCGCCGTCACGCCAGGCATTGCCTGCGACGCTGTGGAGCTTGACCTTCGCTGCAGCGGCCTTTCCGATGATCGCGCTGACGGCGAACGTGTCGCTGACATCGGCGATCTCGGCCTTGGCGCGGAGCTTGTAGAAGGTCAGACGTTTGGCGAGGTCTGCGGCGCGATCCGCTGCCACGTCGATCAGGAGGCCGCCGTTACCATCATCCATCATAATGAAATCAAAGAGGAATTTTCCCTGGGGTGTCAGGAGCGCCGAATAGACCGCACGGGTCGGGTCAACCTTGGTGACATCGTTTGTGATGATGCTCTGAAGGAAGTCACGGGCGTCTGGGCCGGTCACCGACAGAACGGCTCGGTCGGTCAGGGCAATGCGCTGNGAGTCAGACATGGAACGCTCCTTGATACTCTCTGGATAATGGTGTTGATGGCGTCCGAGAGCAAGGGCGGGAGGACATTTGCGGATCCGTGNGACGATGTGTTCCGCCTGCCCATCATGCGGTTCCACCATGCGCGGTTCCGCCCTATAAGACGCGCCATGAAGATGCTCTTCCTCGACGATTCGTTTCCGTACGACAGCTACACTCCCAGACATGACCCTATGGGCGGTCCGGAGAAGGGACTCTTGTACCTCGCCGAAGCNCTGGCGTCGCGCGGCCATGAGGTCGTCGTTCGGAACCGATGTGAGCGTGCACGTGACCTCCACAGTGTGTCGTGGCGTCCGCTCGACGACGAGAAGGCTGAGGCCGCTGATCTCACGATCGTTTTGCGCCACCCCCGGCTTCTCGATCTCGCGCCGGCCGATACGGTAAAGACGCTCTGGGTGACAACGCCAGGTGGTACGTTGACGCAAGGAAGTGTCGCTGAGGCCATGGCACGGCACAATGATGCGAAGCTGGTCTTCATGGGAGAAGCCCACCGGGGGACTTGGACGGAGGACGATTCACGGGCGCTGACCATCCGGCCCGGCGTCGCNCCGACATTTATGGCTGATATCAAACCTGCGGGTTGGTGGCCACCCCGGGCGATTACCGCCGTGCATCCCAGGGCGGGTTTGGGGTGGCTCCTTGAGCTCTGGTGCCGGCGGATCGAGCCGCTGATCAAAGGCGCCGAGCTTCATGTCTTTTCCGGTATTTTGACCCATGCCGCCTCGGGCAAGAAGATCGATGAGGATCTCATGCCTCTGTTTCGGTTTGCCGAAGAGGCTGCCGATCAGGGCGTGGTGATCCGGCGTCCGCTTCCGGATTTCGACATGGCCAATGAGTACCGCCATGCCCGTGTTCACCTCTATCCCGGCTCACCGCGCGAGGCCTTTGCCGCCACGCTGGCTGAATCTCAGGCCTGCGGATGTCCCGGCGTCACGCGGCGGGAAGGTGCGGCCCAGGAACGCGTCCGCGACAGCCGCAGCGGCTTTCTAACCCCGGATGACGAGGCCTTTGCTAACTGCGCCATCCTTTGCCTGAAGGAAGACATCGTCTACCGCGGCCGTTCAAAGGACGCCTGGGACATGCAGCGCGACCGGACGTGGGATGACGCTGCGGCCGACTTTGAGGCCCNGGCGCAGTGATCGCGCCGGTACGGACCGCGTGAAGCTGCTTTTCATCACATCCAATCGTCTGGGCGATGCCGTGCTGTCCACGGGTTTGCTGAACCACCTGATTCAAGCTGGCGACGTCAGGACCACGGTGGCCTGTGGCCCTGTGCCGTCGAACATGTTTGCCAGCCTGCCCGGACTTGATCGAATCATTGCGATACCCAAAAAGCCGCGCGGTGGCCATTGGCGTTCTCTGTGGCAGCAGTGCATCGGCACGCGTTGGGATCAGATCATCGATCTGCGCGCGTCGCCTGTGTCCTACTTCCTGCGAGCCGGGCGACGGAGAGTGATGTTCAAGGCCGGCGAAGGCCATAGGGTCGAAAGTCTCACGCGGTGGTATGGCGTCGACACGATGCTGGCTCCCTGTATCTGGAGCGCACCGGAACACAAGCGCGAGGCTGATGAGGCCATCCCGGATGGCCCCCCCATTCTNGGTCTGGCGCCGACCGCCAACTGGCAGGGGAAGATCTGGCCTGCCGATCGATTCCTCGCTTTGGCCAACAGACTCACCGGTCCCGGCGGTGCCCTGCCGGGCGCCCGTATCGCGATCTTCGGTGGTCCGGGTGANCAACCGCTTGCAGCTCCCATCCTGGAAGGTCTCGGCCCCGCACGCTGCATTGATCTGGTCGGTCAACGAAACCTGATTGCGGCGGCAGAATCCATGCGTCGGTGCGCTCTGGTGGTCTCGAACGACAGTGGTCTGATGCATCTGGCCGCTGCGGGGGGCGCACCGACGCTGGGCCTGTTCGGGCCCAGCCGAATGGACTTCTATGCGCCCTGGGGTGACCACACGGCGTCCATCGCCACCGAGATACCCTTTGAGGATCTGTTCGGCCCTGGATACGACACGCATACAACGGGCAGCCTGATGACCTCGTTGTCGATGGAACGCGTGCATGAAGCGGCCATCGAGCTGTTGGAGCGGCTGTGAGCGGCCCGCGCCTGAGTGCGGTGGTGGTCGCGCGCAACGAGGAGGATAACCTCGGCGCTTGCCTNGCCACGTTGGCCTTCTGTGACGAGATCGTCATCGTCCTGGATCGCAGCACGGACCGGTCGGCCGAGATAGCCCGGAGCCACACGGACCAAGTGATCGAGGGTGCCTGGGAGATCGAGGGGCCACGTCGGAACACCGGTCTTGATGCGGCGGCCGGCGACTGGATTCTGGAGGTCGACGCGGACGAAAGGGTGACGCCGGCGTTGGCCCAAGAGATCAGGGCAACGATCTCCNGCGCGANCGGGCCGGCCCACTACCTGATCCCGTTCGACAACTACATCGGAACGCATCGAGTGCGCCATGGCTGGGGGGCCTACTGGGGTGTGTCGGCGGCGATCCGACTGTTCACACCGGGTGCCAAGCGCTGGGGCCATGATCGCATTCACCCCAGTCTCGATCTCAAGGGGGAGCGGCGCTGGCTTGAGAACAGGATCGATCATCTGGTCGATAAGGACATTTCGGACATGATCGCGCGTCTGGACCGGTACACCGCATCACGTGCGCGCGACTTGCGGGAGAGCGGTGAGATCGGGACGTTGTGGCGCAATGTACTGCGTGTCTTCAGCCGGTTCTGGAAATGCTACGTCGGCCGAGGTGGTTGGCGCGAGGGAAGCTGGGGCTTCCTGATCGCGCTGTTCGCCGGACTCTATCCCTTGCTTTCACACTTGCGTGCACGGCTGGAGGACCGCTGATGCGCGTCGTCCAGGCCATGGCAGGTGCGGCAACGGGGGGAGCTGAGGAGTTTTTCATGCGCCTGGTTCCGGCGTTGTCGGAATCAGGCGTGGAACAGGCCGCCATCATTCGTCGTCATCAGGACCGCGCAAAGGCGTTGACCCAGGCGGGCATCGCGACGCGAGAGTTCCGTTTCGGAGGGTTGTTGGACCTGCAGAGTCGCCTTGCCTATCGCGAGGCTGTCCGCCAGGCCTCGCCAGATGTCGTCATGACATGGATGAATCGAGCGTCTGGATTGTGCCCGTCGGGGAGCCATGTGCAGATTGGACGTCTCGGCGGATATTACGATCTCAAGTATTACCGCCGATGCCGGCATCTGGTCGGCAACACCAAGGGGATTGTCGACTTCCTGCGCCAACAGGGTTGGCCGCCGCCGGACAGGGCCCACTACATTTCCAACTTTGTCGACACTCGGCTTGCCGTTGCGGTGCCGCGGGCCGAACTCGACACGCCCCCGGACGTGCCTCTGCTGCTTGCCTTGGGCCGGTTGCATCCCAACAAGGCCTTTGACGTCCTGATCGAGGCCCTGGTTGACTTGCCGGAAACATGGCTGTGGCTCGCCGGAGAAGGACACCTGCGCGACCTGCTTGAGAACCATGCACGGGACCGTGGCGTGGCGGATCGCATCCGGTTTCTGGGTTGGCGTAAGGATGTCGGCGGCCTGCTTGCCGCCGCTGATGTGCTGGTCTGTCCCTCGCGGCACGAGCCGTTAGGCAATGTTGTTCTGGAGGGATGGGCGCGCAGTGTGCCGGTGGTCGCTGCGGCAAGTCAGGGACCGACCGAACTGATTGTTGAAGGTGAGACAGGCCTGCTGGCACCGGTCGACGATGGTCGTGCTCTCGCGCGCCAGATCTCTGCAGTGTTGGCCGACCGTGAGGCGGCAGCTGTCATGGCAGGCCAAGCGCTCGCGGCCTACGAGGGACGCTTCGGGCGCGACACGATTGTGGCGCAGTACCGTGAGCTTTTTGATCTGGCGGTGCGGTGATGTGCGGTATCGCCGGTGTCATGGCGCGTCCTGGTATAGAGGTTCCGGAGAGAGTCCTGCACGACCTTGCGGCCGCCATTGCCCATCGCGGGCCAGATGGCGAGGGACGCTACCGCAACGGCCCACTCGCCATGGTGCAGCGCAGGCTCGCCATCATCGACCTCCTGACTGGCGATCAGCCGCTTCACGGTCCGTCGGGGCAGGTCCTCATCGCGAACGGTGAGATCTACAATCATGTCGAATGGCGACGGGTTCTGGGCGACGAACGTTTTCGGACAGCATCGGATTGCGAAGTGCCGCTCCTGCTTCACGACAAGGATGGTCAGGATTTTGCCCGGGGCCTGCGTGGCATGTACGGAATCGCACTCTATGACCTGGAAAAAGAACAGCTTTTTCTGTCGCGCGACCCGTTCGGGATCAAGCCACTTTACATCGCGGAGACGGGCCTGGGCCTTGCGTTTGCATCTGAGCCTCAGGCACTGATTGCGGCTGGGCTTGTTTCGCCGGTGGTCGATGAGGAAAAGCGCCTCGAACTTCTACAGTGTCAGTTCACAACCGGCCGCAGGACAATCTTTGATGGCATCGAGCGCCTGCTGCCCGGGGAAACCGTGGTTGTTGAAAATGGCAGGGTGGTCGAACGCATCAGACGTGATGCTCTTCCTGAACTCGATCAAGGTGATTGGGATGACGAAGAAGCGCTGTCGCGCGTCGACTCCGCCATGATTGACAGCGTCACCGTTCATGAACGATCCGATGTTCCCTATGGCCTGTTTCTGTCTGGTGGCGTCGACAGTTCGGCAATCCTCGCTGCCATGAAGCGCATCGACGAGCGTGCCGTTCGCGCCTTCACGGTGGGCTTCGACGTTCCGGAGGCACGCGATGAGCGGGCTCATGCGGCAGCGGTGGCCCGAGCTGCTGGCGCTGATCATGTTGAGGTGCTGTTTTCTCGTGACGATTTCTGGCGGCTTCTGCCGTGTGTGGCACGGGCCATGGATGACCCTGCTGCCGACTATGCGACCTTGCCGACCTACCGCCTGGCCGAGATTGCATCCGAGAGCCTTAAGGTTGTGCTGTCCGGCGAGGGAGGTGACGAGCTCTTTGCAGGATACGGCCGCTACCGACGCTTCTCGCGTCCCCGTTTGCTGGGAGGCGGCCGACTCCGGCGCAAGGGAGCCTTTGATAGTCTCGGTATTCTGAAAGGCCCGACCGCCGGTTGGAACTGTGGTCTGGCGGCTGCCGGGAAGGTTGTCTCACGGCGTGGCCGAAGCAGATTGCAGGTCGCTCAGGCCATGGACATGGCTGACTGGTTGCCGAACGATCTGCTCACCAAGCTCGACCGTTGCCTGATGGCCAACGGGATGGAAGGGCGTGTGCCTTTCCTTGATCCGCACATTGCGGACGTGGCGTACCGCCTCGCCGACGATCAAAAAATACGCGACGGGAAGGGCAAGTTCATGCTTCGCCGCTGGCTGGATGAGGCCTTGCCCGAAGCAGATGCGTTTTCGAAGAAACGCGGGTTCACGGTCCCGGTCGGAGCCTGGATCGCTGACCGCGGCGAAAGTCTGGGTCATCGAGTCGCTACCTCACCGGCAATTGAGGGCTGGACGCGGCCCGAAAACATTACACGGCTGTTCGTGGACGCGAAGGACAAGCGGAAGGGGTTCGCCGCATGGAGCCTTCTATTTTATGCGCTGTGGTACCGCGTGAACATCGAGCGGGTGGACCCTACAATCAATGACATTGACGACCTTCTGGCCGCGTAGCAGCGGTCAGTGATGCGGTTCGCCGATCTGCATGCAATCGCCTTCGCGGGCGAGTCGTGACGCGCTGAAGCGGTTCATGAGCCCTTCTTCTCGCGCCAGGAGGTCATCGTCCGTTGCCTCTGGAGCATGGTCGGTCACGATGAGCTGGCCAATGCCGGCGCGCTCGGCAACTTCGGCGGCGATCGCGTCCAGGCGATCGGGATCATGGCCCACGAAGCTGAGAATCAGAATGTCGCAACCGGTCACGAAGTCGACCAGTTTTGTGAGGTCATCAGGCGGGGTCAACGCGCAGGCGTATCCGATGGTTCCACCCGTACAGTGGACCTTGTAGGACGTGCCGGGCAGCCCGCAGGATACCGCAATCGACGCCACTTCGATCCCGGAGTCGAGTGCAAAGCCCGTGCCTGCCGGAAAATCGTGGAACGACAGCTGTGCGTTGAAGATATCTATCGGAACAGGAAAGACCGGATCGGTCATCAGGGTTGTCAGAACAGCCTGAATGTTGCCCTCTTCGGGCCTGTGACCGCACCAGAATGCAAAATTGTTCTTCGGATGGAAGGCCGCTGCGAAGAACGGCAGGCCGCAGATGCGATTGAAGTTGGTATGACTGAAGAGTAGGTCGCCTTTCACCGGAGACCGTGCCATCAGCGATTGCCCCAGTACGCGTAGTCCGGTGCCCGCATCAAACACCACGATACGATCGCCGCAGTTGACCTCAACACATGGGGAATTGCCGCCGAACTGCTTTGTTGCTCCGCCCGGCGCGGGAATGCCGCCTCGGACACCCCAGAAGGTCAATACAGATCTGTTTGCTGCCAAACCATTCCCTCGTCTGATCACACTTAGAACAATCGCCGCGTTCTTCAAGACGCAGAGCACGCCTTTGAAGCGAACGTGACCCCGCAGGAATGGCGCAAACTGCGCGGATTTGATCTGCTTTAAACAGCTCGCCATGAACGCTGAGGTTCGGGATTCTCCACGGCCCTATCGCCATTCAGGCGTCACAACCCTCTTTCTGCCGGTTGCGGATGTTTTGCTCTTGGCCGCTGTGGTTGTGGTGATCCAGGTCCTCTATTCGGCGCGTGAGCTCGATCGACAGGCCGATCAGGATGCTCAGATCAGACTGGCAGGCGCACTCCAGAAAATCGACAGCCAGATGGCCGAGAATGTGGTCGAGTTTACCTGGTGGGACGAGGCCGTGAAACGAATTGTCATCCTTCTCGACCAAGAGTGGGCGGCCAATCTCTGGGCCAGTTATCAGGTGACGTTTCGAAACATGGATTGGGTGGTCGCACTGGGCGCCGACAACTCTGTCCTACTCGAAACGACACGATTGGGAACGATTTTCGAGCCGGCGCCGATCGAAATCGGTGATGCACTCGCGTTGCTGATGGAACGGTCACACGACGGGTCTGTCGCCAATGCGTTGCCGGAGACGGGTTAGGTATGGATTGGCGATAACTTCTACATTGTGGGCGTCGGTGCCATCACGCCGTCGGATCCTATCTGGGCCCACAACATGGGCCAAGTGCGTGGAACGGGTATCTTTGCGCGAAAACTGCAGCCCATACTGGAACGAACTTGCGGTCTGGGGCCTGACCTCCGACGGGCGCTGTGCCAAATGCCGCACACTGTGCCGCAGCGTCTTCGATGGACCACCGGGGCGCTGGGGCAGGAAACGACGGCCCGTGAAGCTGCGTCAGTTTGACTGAATCAGTTCGGGGCCTGGGCCGTGATGGCGCCGATCACCTCGTCGAAGGCCTCGTCAGCGCGGGCGTGAACCTCGTCTTCCAGCAAGGGCTGGATCGGATGGCGAACATAGACCGCTGCCGCATCAAAGCCCTGGGTATCGCGCCAGGCTTCGACGCCTGAGCGGAACTCTTCCGAAAACAGCGCCACGGCGGGAAGGCCCTTTAGATCAATCTCCAGCATGTCTTGCAGACTGCACGACGTACAGGAGCCTCAATCGGCCAGGGCCTCGACGACGATGTCGCATCGTTCGGCCAGTGTGGCGATGACCTCATCGGAGGCCTTCTTGGCGAAGGTTTCCTTGGCGAAACGCTCGACCTTGATGCCGTGCTGGCCGAAGCGGGCTTCCAGGCGGTCGAGAAACTTATCGCCCTGACGTTTGTTGATGTCGAGCAGGCCGATCGTCAGGCCATTGAGAGACGGTGGCGGTGCTGTTCTGCTGCGCATCCCGCCCGACCGTTCCGAGGTCGGATCGAGCAGGGTGGTGCTCTGGTTCATGGGGCGATCTCCCTTGTGACGGGTTGGCTGCCGGTGGGGCCGCTTCCCCATCCGTGAATGATAGTCGAGAAGAGGCCCGCATTGCTACCGGTGCGGACGAGCACAAGATCGCCGGGATCGAACTTCGGGATCAGATCGCTGCCCTGCGAGTGTGCGACGGAACCTGCTTTGATGTCAGCAGCACTGCGTTTCGTGCAGTCGAGGAGAGTGCTGTGAATCCGTTCGCGATCCCATCCCTCGCGCTGGTAGATGCCCCAGTATTCGCCGGAGAGCACCAGCATGGCGGCGAGGCCGCCGCCGGCATGATGCGGGTGATAGAAGCCGTTCAGGCAGAGCGACAGCGACTCGGTCAGCGTTTCGGCATCACGTACCGTTTCGGTGTTGTTGATGCTTGTGCCGCAGAAGCCGAAGATGGTGACCGCTGACTTCCCGGCCTCTATGCCCCGCGACTGCGCCAGGGCCTGCCAGGCTTCGTCGGTTTCGTCCTCGGCAAAACACAGGCCGAACTTGCCGGGGTGGCCGTGGGTCGAGCGGTCCGTGCCGCCGGGCACTGCGCCCCCAAGGTTGATCACCATCAGTTGCAGTGCGCGGGCGATCGTGGCGTTGGCACGGTTGCCGTGCCCCAGGGCGCCATGCTGTGCGTTCATGCCGATCCGGCGCGCCACAGGGCCGTTCACCACGACACAGACACCAGCGCCCATGGTGGTCGACATCAGGCCCTGCCAGGCGAAGTCGGGGTCCATCGCAGCGTCGAGCGCGGCCAGCACCACGCGAAAGTACTCGGGGCGGCATCCGGCCATAACGGCGTTGATTGCAGCCTTTTCGACAGTGCAGACCGCACCGGACGGCGGGATTGTTCCCAGAATTTCGTTCGGTTGCCGTGAGGTGCCTTGCAACATCCTAAGCACCCGCGCGGGCGTCGGCGGTACGACCGGCAGGCCATCGCTCCAGCCCCGGTCGAAGGCCTGTTCGATGGGATCGTCGGGGAAGTCGATATCGACCGCGCGGGCCTCGAGGTCGGTATCGCCGAACCGGGCCTGGAGTTCCTCGGCCATACCCGGTGCCACGGAAAGCGAGCCGCAACCGGGTCGTTCGTCCGGGAGATCGCAGCCGAGATCGTTCACGCCGGTGATGTTCTGCCACTCACCTCGGTGCCAACCGATGACACGTGCGGTCTCCCTGCCATCTTCACGGCGGATCAGGGTTGGGACGATATCGGTTCCAAGGTGAAACGATGCTTCGAGCTTCCCATCGTCAGCGACGTCCAGACCTGCCGGAAAAGCGGGGTTGTCCTGGCTATAGATCGCCTTGAGGTCACCACGCTGCTGGAGCTCGGTCGCCACCGTTTCGATCAGGCGGCAGGTCGGACAGTCCTCCTTCAGCACGAGGATCAGGCCGTCGTCGGGAAACTTCATGATGCCGGTCCTTGGCTACAGACTTGTCGGTCGGGGATGCTACGATCCCTCGACCGACAACCAAAGTCCAAAGGGAAATATCATGTCCGACATTCAACGTCTTGAGCCCGGCGCGCTTTTCAGCGGTGCGGTCATCCACGGCGACACCGTCTATCTCTCGGGCAAGGTCGCATCCGACAGCTCGCTTGATGTGAAGGGGCAGACTCGGGATATCCTGAATCAGATCGATGCCACGCTGGCGGCCTGCGGCACCAGTAAATCAAAACTCCTGACTGTCATGATCTGGCTCACGGACATGGCGACCTGGGCCGATATGAACGAGGTCTACACACCGTGGATCGACGCCGACAACAAGCCATGCCGCGCTTGTGTTGGTGCACCCTTGGCCGCACCGGAGTTCCTGGTCGAAATCCAGTGCGTGGCCGCCAAGTAGAACGCTAGCGGCTAGCGGTGGCGCCGCCGTCGATTGAAAGCAGAGCGCCCGTCATGAAGCGCTGGGTGGGATCGGCGATCCGCTTCATCGGCGAGAAGTTGTTGAGCTCTTCGAGATACTCAGGACTGTCGCCGCCCAACATGTCGGTCATCACGGCACCGGGGCACACCGCGTTTACGCGAACCTCAGGTGTAAGGTCGTGGGCGAAGGCCCGCGTCATGTTCACCACCGCACCCTTCGACGTGCAGTAGAGCGCCGAGTTCTTGTTGCCCAAAAGTCCCGATTCCGATGCAGTCATCACGACGGCACCCCTGCTGCGGCGCAGCTCGGGAACGGCGGCCTGGGTCGCAAAGAACGGACCTTTGACGCGATATCCATCATCCAGTCATAGATCTCTTCACTGACGTTCTCGATCGGGCCGTTGTCGAAAACGCCGGTGTTGTTGACCCGAACATCGAGGCCGCCGAGTCCGTTGATGGCCGTGTTGACGACGTTGTGTGCGCCATCGGCCGTACCGAGATCGCCGGGGGTAGCGACCAGGCTGTGGGCACCCAGTTCCGTCATAGCCTCTGCGACATCGCCATCACGGCGACCGTTAATCGCGACCATGGCGCCGCGTTCGAGAAAGGCGATGGCCGCGGCTTTGCCGATGCCCCGGGTCGATTCGGTGATCAGAACACGCAGTCCTTCGAAACTCATGATCCTGTCTCCATCTGCGCACGGTAAGCTGGTAGTTCGTGGGTGTACCACACAGCGTTTTCCTTGATGCCTCGGCGTTCCTCGTCAGAGAGGTCCCGAAGCTTCTTCGCAGGAACTCCGGCCCAGAGTTCTCCGGCGCGCACGATCTTGCCGGGGGCAACCAGAGCACCGGCAGCGACCTGGCCGTGGCGCTCGACCACCGCGCCATCCAGCACTGTGGCGCTGGAGCCGATCAAGGTTTCGTCCTCGAGAGTGCAGGCATGGAGGTGGACATTGTGTCCAAGCGTCACCCAGTCGCCGATTACCGTTGGAAACTCGGTGCTGACATGGACGACACAGCCGTCCTGCACGTTGCTGCCCCGGCCGATCGTGATCGGGCCGTCATCACCACGAATCACGGCGCTGAACCACACGCTCGAATCCGGACCCAGCGTGACATCACCGATTACGGCGGCGTTTGGCAGAATCAAAGCTCTGTCGTCAACCCTGGGCCAGACACCCTTGAAGGGCATCACGATCGGACCTGGAGGCGCGGGCCAAGGTTCTCCGCTCATAGCCGCCCCCTCCGTCGGGAGGGGCCACAATCAACCCGGCATCGTGTTGCTTCAAGGTTCATCATCATCACGCCTTTTGTCAGGCGGTGATGGTATCGCCGGTCAGCCGCACTCCACAATGCTGCCGAAGCCCAACTCAACCGTTGTCGGCGCGATAGGCTTCAATGGCGGCTTCGAGTTCACGGTGGGCATCACAGCCCAGCCAGCAGATCTCGTCGAGTGCTTCGAGCTGTTCCAGTGCGCCGTCCAGATTGCCGGCCTGCAGATAGGCTTCGCCCAGATACTCGCGCGCGTCCTCGTGATCTGGATCGATCGCCAGCGCCTTCTCGTAATTGGCAAAGGCGCTCTCGAGATCACCGGCCTGACGCTGGCTGTAGGCCAGCATGTTGAACGCATCTGCACTGCCGGGGTCGAGCGTCACGGCTTCCTGAAAGTGACCGATCGCCAGGGCCCAGTTCTCGGCCGCCACGGCATCTTCACCGTCCTTGAACGCCTGGGTCGTCGCGCTGTCGGAATAGGTGTTGGTCGTCTCGGTTGTGCTGCTGCCTGCGGCGAGGGCCGGCGTGGCGCTGAGGGAAAGGTAAAGGGCGAGAGCAACGATACGGGGCATACTGGTCATGTTTGGCCTCCATGGCGGTCCGTCAGTTTGTATCGGCAAGCTTACAAAGCACGGAAGTAACAGGATACCCATCGTCTGATCACGACTTCGCCACCTCAGGCCTGCCTTGTGATTGACAGCGCAAGCCCATGTTCTGCATAGTTCCGGCTGGTGGTTCCCCAGATGAGCTGGACAGGAGAGCTCGGGGATCAAAAGGGAACAGGGAAGGGGTCGACCCAATTCGGGATCCCGTGCCTTGGCTGCCCCCGCAACTGTGAGCGGTGAGTCGGGCGTTGATGAGCGCCACTGGTAACTCCGGGAAGGCCGGACGCCCCGACGACGACCCGCAAGCCAGGAGACCTGCCACCGCAACCGGCGCTTTCGGGTGTCATGTCTTTCACGGACTGAATTTCACGGAGGGTGATATGTCCGACAATGTTCTCAAAGCTTCCATCGCGGCCCAGTCGGTCGCGGAGCGGGCCATTCCTGTTATGATCCTGGCGATGCTGGGTGTGTTCCTGCTCTATGGCGTGGGCTTTGCCCAGCCGGATGTGCTGCACAACGCTGCCCACGACGGACGTCACTCGTTCGCTTTCCCCTGTCACTAGGGTGCTAGCCACATGATTGGCCGGCTGCTGACCGCGGTGTTGTTATCGGGGGTTCTGGCGGGCGTCCTGATTTCTGTGGTGCACGAGTTCACCACAACACCGATCATCCTGCATGCCGAACTCTACGAAGGTGGAGGCGGCGAAGCAGATCACGCAACACTGATTTGGACCGACGAGGTTGCCGGAGGCCAGTTCTATCTGGTCCACGGCGATGAGGTACACGAAGACGGAGAGGAAGCCTGGGGGCCCCAGGACGGGTTCGAGCGCAGCCTCTTCACCTTGTTGAGCAATGTTATCACCGGCGTGGCCTACGCCGCACTGCTGGTCGCCGCCTTCTACCTGCGCGGCCGTGAGGTCGACGGCCGCACGGGACTGATGTGGGGTGTGGCGGGCTTTGTCGTCTTTGCCCTGGCGCCCGGAATGGGACTGCCGCCGGAGGTGCCCGGTGCGATGGCGTCCGAGATCGGTGGACGGCAGACCTGGTGGGCGTTCGCGGCCGCCGGCACGGCGGCGGGGCTTTGGCTTCTACTGCTGGTGAAGAAGCTGCCGTTCAATGTTCTCGGGTTTGTGCTGCTGGTTCTTCCACATGTGGTGGGCGCACCGCAACCGGCTGAGCTCGGCGGACCCGTTCCGCCGGAGCTTTCGGCACACTTCGCTTCGGCCTCGCTTGGGGCCGGCCTGGTGTTCTGGGCGCTTCTGGGCTGGATTGCAGGGCTGTCCTACGAACGCTTTGTGACACGGGCCTCGACCGCCTGAACCATGATGGAGCGGCGTGGCCATGCCTCATGACGACGGAAGTGTCGAGGCCTACAAGGCTGGTGACAGCTTCATGATGCCCCGGGACTGCAAATGCACATGCGATGTGAAGGAACCGGTCCGCAAGCTCTACGTCGTCCTGACTCACGAGGCGTACAAGGTGGCCTGACGCGCGATGTGACGGTGGTGTCGGTCAGGCAGCGTTGGCCTGGCGGGCGCGTTTCTTGCGCTCGTGGGGGTCGAGCCAGCGTTTGCGCAGGCGGATTTTCTCCGGCGTCACCTCGACAAGCTCATCGTCGGCGATATAGGTCATCGCCTTTTCCAGCGTCATGCGGATTGGCGTGGTGAGCTGGACCGCGTCGTCCTTGCCGGCAGCACGGAAGTTGGTGAGCTGCTTGGCCTTGAGCGGGTTGACGTCGAGATCGCCGCCCTTGTTGTGCTCGCCGATGATCATGCCCTTGTAGACCTTGTCGCCGGGATCGACGAACAGTGCACCCCGGTCTTCCAGGTTCCACAAGGCATAGGCCACGGCCGCGCCCTGTTCGCCGGAGATCATCGTGCCGGTGCGGCGGCCCGGGATCGTGCCGCGCCACGGGGCATAGCCGTGGAACAGGCGGTTCATCACCCCCGTGCCGCGCGTGTCGGTCATGAATTCGTTGTGGTAGCCGATCATGCCGCGCGACGGGACGTGAAAGACCATGCGGGTCTTGCCGCCGCCCGACGGACGCATCTCCTGCAGATCGCCCTTGCGCTTCGCCAGCTTATCGACGACCGAGCCCGTAAAGTCGTCATCGACGTCGATGACGATCTCTTCGATCGGCTCTTCGCTCACGCCGGTCTCCGGGTTGTCGCGCAGGACGACCTGGGGCCGACCAATCGACAGCTCGAAGCCTTCACGGCGCATGGTCTCGATCAGCACGCCGAGCTGCAGTTCGCCACGCCCGGCAACCTGAAACACGGTCTTGTCGTCGGTCTGGCCGATCTGCAGGGCGACGTTGCCTTCGGCCTCACGGCTGAGGCGGTCCCAGATCATGCGGCTGGTGACCTTGTCGCCTTCCTGGCCGGCGAGCGGCGAGTCATTGATGCCGAAGGTCATGGCCAGTGTCGGCGGGTCGATCGGCTGGGATTCGATCGGCTCACTCACGTACATGTCGACCAGCGTGTCGGCCACGGTTGGCTCAGAGAACCCGGCGATGGCGACGATGTCGCCGGCGTGGGCTTGATCGATCGCCGCGCGCTCTAGGCCGCGGAAGGCCAGCACCTTGGTCACGCGGGCCTGCTGCAGCACCTTGCCGTCACGGCTCAGGGCCTTGAGCTGCTGGTTGACCTTCACCGAACCGGACTCGATACGGCCCGTGAGAATGCGGCCGACAAAGGGGTCGGCTTCCAGGGTGGTCGCCAGCATACGGAAGGGGCCGTCGACCTCGACGGACGGGGCTGTGACGTGGCGCACGATCAGGTCGAACAGCGGCGCCAGCGTGTCGGTCGGCTGATCGGGGGTCTCACTAGCCCAGCCCTGTTTGGCTGATGCGAAAAGCGTCGGAAAGTCGAGCTGCTCGTCGGTTGCGTCGAGGGCGGCAAAAAGGTCGAAGATCTCGTTGTGGACCTCGTCGGCGCGCTGGTCAGGACGGTCGATCTTGTTGATCACGACAATCGGGCGCAGACCCAGGCGCAGAGCCTTGCCGACCACGAACTTGGTCTGGGGCAGGGGACCTTCTGAGGCATCGACCAGAACGCAGACACCGTCAATCATCGACAGGATACGCTCGACCTCGCCCCCGAAGTCGGCATGGCCCGGGGTGTCGACGATGTTGATACGGGTCCCGTTCCATTCCACCGAGGTCGCCTTGGCGAGAATGGTGATGCCGCGTTCACGCTCCAGGTCGTTGCTGTCCATGGCGCGCTCGGCGACCTGCTGGTTGTCGCGAAAGGCGCCAGACTGCTTGAGCAGGCCATCCACCAGTGTGGTCTTGCCGTGGTCAACGTGAGCGATGATTGCAATGTTGCGCAGATCCATGGTGGCGCTGCCCATTCCCGAGCGGTTCGGATGTGAGGATTGATCGTGTTGCGCGGCGTATACGCGGCGTGGTCAGTTGCCGCAAGCCCGTGGGGCGCAGGTCAGCTAGAACCTGACGCCACGGCTAGTGCTTGAGGATCGTGGTCTCAGCAAGCGCGAGAGCATACGGACCGTGGAGACATCCCGGGATCACGACGTCGAACGCCTTTTCCGTCAGCGTGAGATGGCTGGTGATATGCAGCGGATGGCTGAAGACAACAAACAGTGGATCAAGGAACTCGAAGACATGTTCAATGAGGATCTCAAAGAAGTCGTGGCCGACCGCGAACGGTCCTAGCCTCTCCCGAAAAACGCGTCGACCGCATCGGTAGCTGAGGTTTCCACGAGATCGAAACTCAGAGCGACCTCGCTGCCGCCATCAGCACCGATGTCGGTACCGTTCAACCAGGCCGCATCATCCGACAGTGCAAAGGCGATAATCCGCGCGATGTCGTCGGGTGTGCCGTTCCGGCCTCCGGACTGTTCCTTCAGTCGATCCAGAATGTCCTTGCCCATGGTGTCGTAGAAGTCCTTCAGGATCGGTGTTTCCACCGCGCCGGGACTGATCGAAAGGCTGCGAACGCCGTGGGGACGGGCCAGCATGGAGCCGGCGAGCGCGTATACGATCACAACCTCTTTGGAGAAGTTGTAGGCTTCGGGGCCGTCCATGGGATGGTCACGCACCCATGCCAGACCGTCGTCAAAGCTTCGGCACTGCAGGAGGGTGCGGATCGGAGCCAACCTTTCCCGCCATCCGGCGCCTGCGCCCGATGCCACATGCACGACGGCGCTGCCCGCTTCAAGGCGGGGAAGCAGTGCTTCGGTGAGGTGACGTAACCCCAGAACATTGACTCGCATGACGGTCTCGCCAGAGGTGCTGCCGGGAACCCCGGCGACATTCGCGAGGCCGTGCAGGGGCCGGTCGATCTTGGCAATGGCGTTGTCGATCTCTGCAGGGTTTGACAGGTCGCAGCGGACAAAGTTGCTGGCCGGTCCATCACCCTCGTCCAGATCCAGGCCGATCACATGGGCGCCTCTCTCGATAAGGAGGGCAGAAGTTGCCGCGCCTATACCTGAGGCAGTACCGGTCACAACAAGGGTCTTGTCCTCGAAACTCATGGTTCGATCCGCACCGGGGTGAAGCGGCAAGGCAGGCTGCGCATACCGTTGATGAAGAGTCCGTTGATCTGCTGCATGCCGTCGAGATCAATCTCGAGGTCCGGCAGGGTCGCAAAGAGTTCCTTGAAGAAGTGATACATCTCGCGTCGGGCCAGATGCATGCCAATGCAGTGGTGTGGTCCACCGCCGCCATAACCGACATGATCGTTCGGTGTGCGGCGCAGCTCAAAGCGATCGGGATCGTCAAACACGGCTTCGTCGCGGTTGGCCGAGCAGTACCAGAAGACAACCTGGTCGCCTTCGGCCATGGACTGCCCGCCGATCGCACAATCGCGCATGACGGTGCGTCCGAAATGGACGACTGGGGTGGAGTAGCGGACGAGCTCTTCGAGGGCGGTCGGCGCGAGCTCTTCGAAGTTCTCGCGCCAGTCGCGCCATTGATCCGGGTAGGCGGCGAGGAAGCTCATGCCCTGTGCGATCGAACTGGCTGTTGTTTCGATGCCTGCGGTGATCAGGAGTTGGAAGTAGACACCGATGTCATGATCGGTGAGAGCATCGCCGTCGACTTCCGCCGCGGTCAGCATCGACATAAGGTCATCCGACGGATTGTCTCGCCGATTGCGGCCCAGTGCTTCACCATAGGCGTTGAGCGCATAAAACGCCTCAAGGGCATCCGAGGCATCGCCCACACTCTCATCGCCGTATCCCAGGGCTTGAAGCGTGAGCCGCTGCAGTTCGGCCCGGTCACCTTCGGGCACGCCAAGCATGTCGCAGATCACGGCCATCGGCATACGATTGGCGACGTCTGAGGCGAAGTCGCAACTGCCCCGTTCGGAAACATCGGCAACGATCCTTCGTGCGCTCGCGGCCATGTCGGCTTCGAGGTCTTTCAGCAGGCGGGGCGTGAAGACCTTGGCCACGATCCTGCGCAATCTGGGGTGGAGCGGTGCGTCACGGTTGAGCATGCCACCCATATCGTACGCGAAGGCGGGGTCGTCGACGGCCATACCGGTGCCAAAGTGTGAGGAAAAAAGCCCCGGGTCCTTGGTGATGCGCCGGGTATCAGCATGGCATGATACCGACCAGTAGCCACCCTCGCGGCCCGGTACAGTCTGCCATGCAACAGGACGTTCCTGCCGGAAACGCCGAAACACGTCGTGCTTGTCAGCCCGTTTCCAGAAGGAGGGTTCTGCCAGACAGATGTCGTCGAGGCACTCCGTCATCTTGTTGCGCACTCCTGCTAAATCCGATCTACGCGCCAAGTCTGTCTTGCTGTCGCCGCCGACTCAACGCGATCTGTTCTAGAGGCGGAAGAAATTTTTGATGCGGTCAACAAGCTGCGACGATTCGTCGATCTGCCTGCGGGACTGCTGGGGTTGGTGGGTCTGGTCGCGCTCGTCGCTGGTGTCTTCGCGCTCGTGTTCGCTCGCGCGTTGATCGCGAGCCGACGAAAGCATCCGTGCTCGACGCTAATCTTCTTGCTCAACCTCTTCTTTGGCTGGACTTTCGTGGGCTGGCTGGTGCTTCTCGTCTGGGCATTGTCGGGCGGGAAGGAGCCGGAGAAGCGGCAGGCGGCACACGCCCACGTCTGAGGAAACCACCTTGACGATTGTTGTTGCGTTGCCGACCGCGCACATCGATTCCGTGTCGAGGCAGGGGGCAGAGTTTACCTGCCCACCGGCGTCCAGCGTGAGCGAAGATGGTGCAAGATGTGGTTTCGAAGCCGTGGTTGTTACCCTTGGCGTTACCCGCATGGACTGGCGATAGAACTCTCTGCCCGCGTTGATCGCGAAAAAGATCTTATAATGAGGATTTAGGTGGTGGGCGCAGCTGGGATTGAACCAGCGACCCCTGCCGTGTGAAGACAGTGCTCTCCCGCTGAGCTATGCGCCCACCGTGGTTGGGAAGGGCGTCGTCTTATGTGGTGCGGGCACGGCCTGTCAAGCGTGACGCGATGTCATTCGGCGATCTTCTGGTCATAGGCTTCATCGTGGACGCCCGCCCAGACGATGCGGCCGTCATCTCGGCCCAGGACATAGATGTCACCGTCGCGGTGCAGACTGAAGCAGCCATCGATGACGTCGAAGGCGTTGCTGAAACAGAGCCGGTCGCCCTCAAGGTGCCACAGGCCTTCTTCGAAGTCCGCGTAATGGTCATGGCTCTGGCCGCGCTGAACGAAGAGATCGTCGTCGCTGCCACGGAAGTGCGCGTGGAAGACGGGATTGCCGTCATGGAGCAGCAGCTCGCCCATGATCTCATGACCGCTGAGTTCCGAGATGATGGTCGCGGCGTCGAGCTGCATGCCGGCGTCTGTGATGTGGAGTGGCTGGGCCATGATGCGGAAGCGCTGGTCGGCCCGACCGCTGCTGTCGACCCGGCGTAGCCGTCGTCCAGTGCGAAGACGTGCCCGCAGTGGAAGCGGTCGCCGTAGGTGCGGCAGATCTCTTCGCCCTCGACAGCCCATGTGCCGTTCCAGGCCCAGATGAAGGCGCCGTCAAGCGGCCCCCCGAGGCCGACGATGTGCCCGTCGGCACGGTGATCTTCCTCGTAGCGTATCCACTGTTCGCGCTGGGCATCGTATTGCGTGCTGCGGTGTGTCAGGCCGTTGTAGACGGCCTTGAGATCCGCTCCGCTGAGTTGCGCCGCACTGTCCGGAAGCTGGGCGGACTCGTCGCCGGTCCTGACATCTTCGAAGGCAGGGCGATCAGGCCGGCTGGCAGCCAGCGTTTTCGCACGACACATCGGGTAAGCACAGCCACCGGGGCGGCCGCGAGCAGGAAGGCCAGAACGGCCATTGCGGTATGGAAGTCCACGGCAGCCCGGACGCCTGTTCAGCGATATCCGGAGCGGACGATCACTCTAGCGTGGTCACGATGGCGACGACGCGGCCTTTCTCGCGCACAAGATCAAAGCCGTTGGCCGAGGGCACCAGCGTGAAGCACTCGTCAGGGATGTACATGACACCGGCGAGGCAGAGCTTGCCGATCTCTTCGACTAGCTCGATACGGTAGGTGCCGGTCTCTTCGCTGCCCGAGCCGCCTGCTTCGTTGCTGCGCGCCACCGTGACGACATCGCTGTCGGCGGCAAAGCTGGCGCTGAAGTAGGGCTCATCCATGTACTGCTGCAGTTCGCCCGAAAGGGTATGGCCCGGAACCACGATACCCAGCGTGGCTTCACTCAACGCCACGGCTTCTTTCGGGGATTCCATGGCATAGGGAACGGCACGATAGCGGTTCACGATTTCGTTGCGGTGGTTGGCCTCGTAGAAGAAGTCGCCGTCCTGGAAGACGTCGTAGCAGGCCGTCTCCTGGCCCAGTGTGGTGCAGAGCTGGTTCTCGATCGGGTCCCAACCGCCCGACCACTTGCTGCCGTTGGAGTTGCGGCCCTTGAAGCCGCCCTGATCGTTGTAGGTTTCGTCGAAGGTGACGAACTCCTCGGTATCCTCAAGATATTCCAGACCGAAGACGGACATGCCGTTGTAGTTGGCGATCAGGTCGTCATCAGTCAGGGGCTTGGCGCCCTCGGGGACGTCCTCGAGGTGCGGATTACCGAAGATTTCATAGGACAGTGGCTTGGCCACCATGTCGAAGATGGTGCCGCCGATCGCCAGAGCCGGAATCAGAAGCGCCACGAAAACGTGCCACTGGCGCCTCATCGCGCCGCGGATGGAGATGACCAGGCAGGCCACAGCACAAAAGCTAAAGGTGATAAGTACGAGAATTCCGATCCACATCGCGCTGACACCCTACCCCGTGTTCGATTCAACAAAACAGTCGAGCCGGCCCATTCGCGGAGCCGTCTCCACCGCAGATGGTCCTAGCAGACCGTGTTGACGGCTAAAAGGCAATGCCTTTGTCAGACAGATTCGGGTCGAACCGTGCATTCCGCGCTTCACCAGTGCGTTCCTAGGTGGCAAGCGGGATTTCATAGGCTTGCATCGCCGGCAGATTGCCGGTGAACTTCTCGCATTCGACCAGCGCCGAATTGCACGACGGCCCCTGGCTGAGACTGGAACAACCCCGGTCCCGGGTCAGGACATTGGGATTGCCATGACGTTCCAGACTGGCCGGGTTGCCGGGGTCTTCGGCATCGAACCAGGACCCGGTTGCCATGTTGATCACGCCCGGCCGGATGCGGTCGGAGACGACGGCCGTGCCCAGAGCGGCGCCGCGGCGGTTGTAGAGACGCACGATGTCGCCGTCTTCGATGCCACGGGCTGCGGCATCGTCGGGGTTGATCAGCACAGGTTCGCGGCCGCGACGCTTGGTCGCCTGGCTGGCTTTGCCGGGATCAAGTTGGCTGTGGAGACGGCCCGTGGGCTGGTCCGACATCAGGTGGAGCGGAGTAATTCTGGCCTCATCGCTGCCGAGCCAATCATGAGGCTCGACCCAGGCAGGGTGGCCGGGGCAATCGTCGTAGCCGAAACCGGCGATGGTTTCGCTGTAGAGTTCGATCTTGCCGCTGGGCGTACGCAAAGGATGCGCCTCAGGATCGGCGCGCTGGCGGATCAGCTTGCCGGAGCTGTCATTGTCGACCGGCAGGGAGAGCGGTCCGCCGGTCCAGAAGGTCTCGAAATCCGGGAGTTCGCGGCCGGCGCGGCGTGCGTTGTCGCGTGTGATCCCCCACATATGACGGATCCAGCCCATCTCGTCGCGGCCTTCGGTGAAGGCATCACGGACCCCGAAGCGGTCGGCCGTGGCGGTAAAGATGTCGTGGTCGTTGCGCGCGTCGCCCTGGACCTCGCTGAGCTTGTGCATGGGCGTGAAGAACCCGCCATGGGCGCTGGCGGCCCAGTCGTTGCGTTCCAGGAAGGTCGTGGCGGGCAGCACGATATCGGCCAGACGGCAGGTTGGCTGGAACAGGCTGTCGTTGACTATCACGGTATCCGGCCGACGCAGGGCCTCGCACAGGCGGTGCAGGTCCTGGTGGTGATGGAAGGGATTGCCGCCGGTCCACCACACGGTCCCGATCTCGGGGAAGGTGATCTGCTGGCCGTCATAGGGAATGGTGGTGCCGGGGTTCAGCAGCATGTCGGCCACGCGGGCGACCGGGATGAAGGCATCGACGCCGCGTTTGCCCTGGGGAAAGGCCGCATTGCGGAAGGGCAGGCGGCCTGCGCCGTAGTTGTTGAAGGTGCCGAGCCCGATGCCGATGCCCTGGCCGGGTTTGCCGAGGCCTCCAAGCATGGCGGCGAGTGCCACAGCCATCCAGAACGGCTGTTCGCCGTGGTCGGCCCGCTGCAGCGCCCAGGCAATGACGATGAGCGTCCGCTGCGAGGCCATTCGTTCGGCGAGACCCGTGATTGTGCCGGCATCGAGGCCCGTGATGTCCGCCGCCCAGGCTGGTGACTTCACCACCCCGTCGCTGTCGCCGTTGATGTAGGCGATCAACCGGTCAGCGCCGACACAGCAGCGGTCGAGATAGTCCCGATCGATCCGGTCGTGTGTGATGAGCCAATGGGCGAGGCCCAGCATCAGGGCCGTGTCGGTGTTGGGCCGTGGAGCGAGCCAGGCGACGTCGGGCCGGTTGTCGTCCTTGTGACGGATCGGGGAGATCGAGATGACCTCCAGACCACGCTTGAGGCAGTGTTCCCATCCCGGTCGGTCGATGTGGGGACCGGTGGAGCCGGGGTCGATAGCGGCGTTCTTGAGCGGCATGCCGCCGAAACAGACCATGAGATCGGTGTTGTCGTGAATCTCGTCCCAGTCAAAGCCGGAGTTGATCATGTCACCACCGCCCAGGATGCGATTGATGATCACCTCGGCGGCGGCCGACGAATAAGTGTTCCGGGCGGCCGTGAAACCGCCGATGAGATTGAGAAACCGCTTCATCTGGCTCTGGGCGTGATGGAAGCGCCCGGCCGAGGCCCAGCCGTAGGAGCCGCCGTAGATGCCCTGATTGCCGAGGCGGCTGCGGGTGTCTTCAAGGGCCGTGGCGGCAAGATCGAGCGCCGTGTCCCATGAGACCGGCACGAAGCGCTCGCGGCCTCGCTGCTCCCGGCTGGCGGGGCCATCTGCCAGGTAACTCTCGCGCACCAGCGGCGTGGCGATGCGCGCGCGGCTCTGCTTCACATCGTCCAGGTTGTCCGAAAGCCGGGAGGGGTCCGGGTCGCCAGCGAGGGGGCGGATCACGGCCTCGCCGTCGGCGTCGCATTCGGCTTCGTAGATGCCCCAATGGGCGGCAGTCGAGAGTTTCTCGCTCATGTCGGATCCGGTGCGATGGGGTTCTGGGGAGGCGCCAGGACGTCGCGCTGACGGTGCTGATTAGGGGAGACCACGGAGTTTTTTCGCAATTCAATGCTATGCACGCATAGCTAGTAGCGTGAAGTCAGAAACAAACACCAGATATGGTGGGTCGAGATCGTGTGGCGTCGGGGTCGGAGACGTGGCGTCAGGCTTGTCTGTTGTCGGTTGCTGCTTGGACCCGGTTAGTTCACACCGCAAGGCACGTTGTTGCAAGCACGCCGCCGGTCATGCTGAAAACAGAATCACCACGATTTCTTTGTGAGAGGTCATGCCGGTGCTACGCATCGGTGCGGCGCTGCTGGCCTTCCTGCCGTTTCCGACCGTCCCGAAGTTGCGCAATCCCAAGGGGGCGCCGTCGCAAAAATCGTCCTGACGGCATCTTGTCAACACGGGCGGCCAGCAGCATAAGACGCGCTGTTTCAGAGAGAATGATGCGATGACGGAGCTGGACCAGGTCGGGCAGGTGGGTTTTGGCGCGCAGGTGCGCAAATCGCCCTATTTCGAGGCAACCCAGCGCTGGGGTGCGGCGGGCTATTCCGTTTACAACCACATGTACATTCCGCGCGATTTCGGCGACCCGGTGCAGAACTTCTGGAACCTCGTCAACGACGCGATCCTGTGCGACGTCGCGGTCGAACGACAGGTCGAGATCACCGGGCCGGACGCCGCATGGTTCACACAGCTTCTGACGCCCCGCGACCTTTCCAAATGCGCGGTCGGCCAGTGCAAGTATGTTTTCTTGACCACGGCCGAGGGTGGCATCGTCAACGACCCCGTGCTGTTGCGCCTGGCCGAAAACCATTTCTGGCTGTCTCTGGCCGACAGCGACGGCCTGTTGTGGGCCAAGGGCGTGGCGACCCATGCCGGGATGGATGTTGTGATCCGCGAGCCCGACGTTTCGCCCCTGCAGGTCCAGGGGCCGAAATCCACCGTAGTCATGAAGGCGGTGTTCGGCGACTGGATCGACGAGCTCAAGTACTTCTGGCTGCGCGAGACCGAACTCGACGGCATGCCGCTGGTGATCTCGCGCACGGGCTGGTCGAGCGAGAAGGGTTACGAGGTCTTCCTGCGTGACGGCAGCCGCGGCAGCGATCTCTGGGAACGCCTGATGGCGACCGGCGGGCTGCTGGGCCTGAAACCCGGCCACACCTCCACGATACGCCGCATCGAAGGTGCGATGCTGAGTTATGTCGCCGACATGGACATCAACACGAACCCCTATGAGCTGGGTTTCGACCGGCTGGTGAACCTGGACATCGATGCCGATTTCATCGGCAAGGCGACTCTTAGGCGGATCCGGGACGAGGGCGTGTCGCGCCGCCATGTCGGGCTGGAGCTTCACGGTGCGCCGCTCTGCAGCCCCAACGACCAACACTGGCCGCTGATGGTGGCGGGCAAGACGGTCGGCCATGTCAGCTCGGCGGTCTATTCACCCCGGCTGGAACGCAACATTGCGCTGGGCATGATCACGAACGACCATGCCGCGCTGGGAAGCACGGCCGAGGCCGTGACATCAGCCGGAACGGTGCCGGTGACGGTGGTGGAGAAGCCGTTCTTCGACCCCAAGAAGGTGTTGGCTGCGCGCTGATCACCGCCGGTGGGCTGTGACAACGCGGCCGATCTGGATCATGCTGCCCCGGTTACACGCCGGAGGTTTGGGATGAAGGTCGATCTGCTCTTGGAAGGCGAACGTGATGTGGTGGCCGACGCGGTGCGCACCGCACTGATGGAGGACGGCCATCTGATCCTGACCGGTGACGCGCTGCAGCCGATCGCCGACGCCATGGAACGCTGGGAGGCCTTCACGGCCCTGCCGCTGGCCCAACGGCAGCGCTACCACCAGTCCGTGAAGGTGGGCGAGGCGTCGGGAGGCTGGATGCTGATGCGCGAGCACCCGGTCTACACCAGCCACATGAGCGAGGCCGAACGCGCGACCACCGAGCCCAAGCAGGAATATGGCTTCACCGTGGAGACCGAGCGCACCCTGTGGCCCGACCACACGCTGGCCCCGGGCTTCAGCGCCAGCGTCAAGACGGTGATGGCACTGCTGGACGCCATCTCACGGGCGTTGCTGGGGGCCTTCGAGGCGGTGCTGGGCGAGGCGCGCGGGTTCTTGCAGTACGAACCCGGTTATGTGGCGCTGAAGCACTACCCCGGCACCACGGTCTCCGACGACGGCCTGCACGAACACTCCGACGCCGTGGTCTTCACCATGCTGAGCCAGGACCGCGAATCCCTCGGCATACGCGGCCGCGACGGCGCCTGGATCACCGCCCCGGCGGACCCTTCAGGCGCGCTGGTCGTGATCCCCGGCGACTGGATGGAACTTTTCACCAACGGCCAAATCCCCGCCGTGCGCCACCGCGTGCGCGGAACCGAACAACCCCGCATGAGCCTGGCGTTCTTTCAGGGCGTTGCGCCTATGCCGGTGGGCCCCCTGACGCGGTTCGTGGAAGCGGGCGAAGAAGCGAGGTATCCCACGGTGCAGAGCGACATCGACTATGTCGGCGGGGAGAGTGGGGTGCCGCGATGGCAGAGCCATATCGGGTGCTGTTAAGCGAGCAAAGGTTAAGTCGTGTCCGTTAGAGCAATGAGAAGTCATCAGTGGTTTGCTGATCGTTACCTTTTGGGGTCTGTATTACGTCACAGATAGGCTAAGCGAATAGCTGCCCTAGTCGATTAGGCTATTCCGACCTCCACCCCATGCACACTCGTGCTCTCACCCATGTCAGTCTTTTCCGGGATGTGGAGGGCGTTCACGTTCTGGCCGCCTTCGGCGTTGGGCCAGCGGGATTTGTCAGTGAGGAGGGTGCCGGCTGGAATGATGTCGCTGACGACGGCGGTCATCTGGAGGCTGGCGGCGTCGTTGCTGAGGGTGACCTTCTGGCCGTCGGTGATGCCGCGGTGTTTGGCGTCGTCGGGATGGATGGCGACCGAGGCGTCGCCCTGGAGTTCCTGGATGCGGGGGTCGTTGCCGTAGCTTGAGTTCATCAGCCATTTGCCCGCGGGACTGAGCAGGCGCAGACGCCCGTTGGCGGGGGCCTCGTCGACCGTGGGCTGGGGGGTGAGCGGGTGGCCGTCGGCCTGGGCGGCCTGGCTGGCGATCTCGATCTTGCCGCTGGGGGTGGGGAAGGTGCCCTGTTCCCAGAGATTGAGCGGTTCCGGCGTGCCCCAGGCCCAGCCCTTATCTTTCAGTTCGTCCCAGGTGAGGCCGCAATCCATGGCCTTGAGCGCCTTGTCGATCATCTCCTGATCGGTGCGATGGAGGAACGGCTGCTCGAAGCCCATGGCGGTGGCGAGCCGGCGGAAGATCTCCTGGTTGGGCAGGCTTTCGCCCATGGGCTCGGCCGCCTTGACCTGCGCGCCCACGGTGAAGTGGAAGTAGGAGCCGGAGAGATCGTCGAACTCCAGGAAGCTCGCGGCGGGCAGCACGATGTCGGCATAGGCTGCGGTGTCGGTCGGGAAGGGGTCGATCACCACGGTGAAGAGATCGTCGCGGGTGAGGCCCGAGCGAATCTTCGCCTGATCGGGGTTCGAGGCGACGGGGTTGCAGTTCCAGACCATGTAGGCCTTGAAGCGGTCGGGATCGTTGAGGGCCGCGGGCACCTCCATCTGGCTGATCTCGGGCGCTGCCGCGCTGTCGTCGGGCGCGTGGTACTCCGGTGCTGTGCCCTTGCGCGCGATGATCTCCGCGCTGCCGTTGAGATAGTAGAACCCGGCGCCGGGCTTGCCGACATTGCCGGTGAAGGCGGGCAGCATGGCGCAAGCGCGGAAGATGTTGCCGCCGCGATGCTGGCGCTGCAGGCCCTGGCCGAGCCAGAGCAGGGAGGGGCCGGTGGCATAGAGCCGGGCGGCCTCTTCGATGTCATCAATGGCAAGGTCGGTCTTCACGGCGGTCCAGACCGGGGTGGCGGCCTCGATATCGGCCTCGACGGCGTCGTAGCCCAGAACATGGGCGGCGATGTAGTCATGGTCGAGCAGACCGTCGCGCCGGGCGATGTGCATGAGCCCGAAGGCCAGTGCCGCGTCGCTGCCGGGACGGAGCTGGAGATGAAGGTCGGCCTCGGCGGCGGTGTCGTGCCGCACGGGATCAATCACCACGACCCTGGCGGGGCTTTCCTTGAGCCAGTGCTTGTGGACATGGGGCGCGCTGGCGCTGGGATTGGCACCCCAGACCAAGATGCAGGCGCTGTCTTTGGCCTGGCGCGGGTCAAAGCCCTCCACACTGGTGCCGAAGACATAACCCCAGGCGGCGTGGCCGGCGTTGTTGCAGATGGTATCGGGTGTGGCCTCGGTGGCGCCGAGTACGGAGAAGAACCGCTCGGGGAAGCTGTTGGCGATGTTCGAGCAGGTTCCGGTGTAGTGGGTGTGGAGAACCGCCTGCGGGCCCTGATTGGCGCTGATCTCTTTGAGTTTCGCGGTGATCTCGGCAATCGCCTCGTCCCACGAGATGCGCTCGAACTGGGCGGAACCCTTGGGGCCTGTGCGGCGCATGGGGTAGAGCAGGCGTGCCTCGGGGTCGAGCCAGACGCCGTTGTAGGCGACCGCACACTTGCCGCAGAGTGCACCGCGCGCGACCGGATGATCGGGATCGCCCAAGACTTTCGTGATCTGACCCTCGCGCTTGATAACCGCGATGCCGCAACCGTCATAACAATCGCGCGGGCAGGTGGTCTTGATAATCTCGCGGTCGGACATGGTGATATCTCTGTTTCGGTGAGCCGCTGGCGACTCACCTCATGATCCCTCAGACGCCGGGCGGCCGCTTCGCTTGCGCCGCCGAACGACGTCAGTGGTAGCGGAGACGAGTTGCCGTGGCAATGGTGCCACGATGCGGGCGGATGACTCCAAATCGGCAGGGCCAATCGGGTGGAGTCGACCGGCGAATTGGACGGGAGGACTACCAGACCGAGCCGCCGGCGACGCGCAGGGCCTCGCCGGTGATGCCGCGGGCCGCGTCGCTGGAAAGAAAGGCGACATAGGCGCCGATCTCCTCAGGGGTGAGGAAGCGTTTCGTGGGAATCCACTTCTCGGCCATCATCTCGCGGAACTCCTCGACACTGACATCAAGACCCATCATGGCGGCTTCCTGTTCGGATCCGCGCCGATTCTGGTCGGTGGCGACCCAGCCCGGACAGATCGCGTTACAAGTGATGCCGTGTGGTGCGCCTTCGAGTGCGACGCAGCGCATGAGCCCGAGCAGGCCGTGTTTGGCGGCGCAGTAGGCGGCGTGGAGTTCGGCGCCGATCAGCCCAGCGGTCGACGAGAACATTACGACACGGCCCCAGCTGTTATCGATCATGTGCGGCAGGCAGGTCTTCGTGGTCCGATAGGAGCCGGTGAGATTGACCTCCAGCATGGCCTGCCACAGGCCGTCGGGATGGGCGACGATGGGAGAGCGACCGGAGTTGCCCGCGGCGTTGATCAGGATGTCGACAGGTCCGAGTTCGGCAACGATGGCGGCGTGGTTTGTTGCCACCGACTCAGGATCGGTGATGTCGAGCGGCGCAGCACAGGTTTTCACGCCATGCTTGGCAATGGCCGCGCGGGAGGTTTCCAGCGCTTCGGCCGCGGGGGTGAAGGCGCGCTGTCCCGGGTCCATGCGGCCTTCGGCCATGTCTTCGGTCAAAGAACCGATCGCGACCGCTGCCCCCATCTCCGCCAGACGCAGGGCAGAGGCGTAGCCCATGCCGGACGCTCCGCCCGTGACCCAGGCCACCTTGCCGTCAAGTTCGCCCATCGTGTCCTCCTCTCGCAGAAGGTGGGAGTATGAACCGGACTGGTGCGAACCGCGACCAGATCAGACAAAGGAAAGGGGCGACGCGAACGCCGCCCCCTGGAGAGACCGCACGATTGTTGCGGGGTCAGTTCAGGCTGTTGTCGAGACAGGTCCAAGTTTGGGTGACTGCCATATCACTCGCCGTGACACCTTCGGGATCGATTGGAGGGCAGCCCCAGCCGTTCGTTGCCGCGGCCGAAGCGCCCTGCGTTTCGATGTTTTTTCCGGCACAGGTCCAGACGCCCGTTCCCGCCTTGTCACTGGCCATCGCGGTTTACGACAGGATCGAGTCGGGAGAGACGGTGTCGAACCGGGCGGCCATGTCTGCACCGAATGTGGTTGCGTGGTGCGAAGTCAAAGCGTCCTGAGCGACGACGTAGTTGCGGAGGCTGATCATCGTGGCTTCATCCTTCAGGCCCGTTTTGAATGTTACGCCAGACCTTCGGACCTCTGGAGTGGCGTTTGTACTGAGCTACAGCAGCGATTGTTCGCATTTGAAGAGCCCCGTACTTCCCATGATGGGCCGTCCGTGCAATTGCAGAATGTCGGAACGGTCACGGGCGGTAACACAGGGTGACGCGACGTCGTGCGTCTTGACGTGCTCACGGGCGCGGGTGTCCACTCGGGCTCTGCCACGAAGGGACTGGGCCATGCCGCATGCCAACATCGATGTTCGTCCGATCAACCCGACAATCGGTGCGGTGATCGAAGGTCTCGATCTGACCCGCGAGATGGACGAGGGCACCTATGCCGATGTCAGGCAGGCGTTGCTGGATCATCTGGTGATCGTGATTCCTGAACAGCACATCACGCCTGCACAGCAGCTCACCTTTGCGCGCCGTTTCGGCGAGGTCGAACCACCGCACCCGGTGTTCGGCCGCGTACCGGAGCAGCCTGAGGTTACGGTGATCGAACAGGACGGCTCGGCTGACGCGCCCTACAACGATATCTGGCACACCGACGTGACGTTCCGTGAGAAGCCGGCCATGGCGTCGATTCTGCACGCGCAGGTGCTGCCGGTGGGCGGTGGGGGCGATACGCTTTGGTCGAGCCTGCAGGCGCCCTATGAGGCGCTGTCGCCGAAGATCCGCGAGCTGATTGAGGACATGACCGCGACCCACGACTATTACATGTCGTTCGGCGAGATGGTTCTGGCCGGCCCCGGCGGCATCGAAAAGCTGGCCGCCGACATCATCGACCTGCCGCCGCAGACCCATCCCGTCGTGCGCACCCATCCCGAGACGGGGCGGAAGGGCCTATTCGTGAACCGGACCTTCACCAAACACATCAACGGGCTGGGGTATGTCGAGCGCGATTATCTGCTGCGCATGCTCTGCGAGTTTGCGGAGCACCCGAACTACCAGATGCGCCACACCTGGACGAAGCATGACCTCGTGATGTGGGACAACCGTGCGACCATGCACATCGCGACCTCGAACTTCATCAGCCACCGGAAGATGCACCGGATCACGGTGCTGGGTGACCAGCCCTATCACTGAGGCCTCACCATGAAGCTGACACCTGATGACTAGGTGATGGCTGAGGGTTGGCGTGGGCCGTTGTTGGAATTTGCCATCGGGTTGCTGATGAAGGCGGGTGCGGTGCACGGCGCGGCGCGGTTTGTGCCGATCGAGGCGGCCTATACGAACACGACCTTCGCGAAGATCCAGTCGCATTACGACTTTCTCACATGGCTCGCCGATGAAGGCGCCGAGGTGGTGGTGCCGACCTACACCAATGTCGGCATCCACGATCCCCGAATGAGTTTTCGGCACAGACCCGTTCATCAATGCAGGTTGCGCCCTCCAGGTACGCGAGGGAAAGGTCTGCGTCGGTCAGGTCTCCTGCAGGGATCGCCTTTACGGCGCACTAGTCGTGCACCGAACCGTTTCATGACGGTATTATGCCCTCATGGGTTTTGGCTGTCACTTCGGCTCAAGATCGAAGCCGAGGCCACAACGCATCAGCGGACTCGTGTGTGCCTTCCGGGGGCGACCGTCACCGTGGGACCTGACCTAGAGGCTAGAACATCTCAGCGGGTCTGGTCGCGAGCGATTTAATGGGTCCCGAACTAAGGGAACACCATCCCATCAGGCGCTGGCGTTGGAGCCGTCTCGTGGTAGCCTTTCTCCTGGGGAGTGGAGATGGCGCTACTCGAACGCACCACAGCACCGGTTGGCGAGCATCATGCGCAGCAGTTCGCGCGTGACGGCGTGCTTGTGGTCGACGACCTGATCAGCCGTGACGAGACCGCACGTCTGAGAGAGCTGGTCGAGCCGCTCTATGACGGCACGGTTGATACCGGTCAACAGCGAATGGATCTCGGCGACTTCGAGGACGAGGCGCCCGCAGTCGAACGCATCACCCAGATCATGCAGGTCCATGACTTCGTGCCCGAGGTGCTGGAAGGCCGGTATGCGGTGCTGGCCTTGGCGGCGGCGCGCACCATCCTGGGCGAGGACATGGAGCTCGACATGACGATGCTCATGGACAAGCTGCCCGGCGCGGCAACACCGACCCCCTGGCATCAGGACCAAGCCTACTGGCTGCCCGATATCCCGGACCGCCGCTCGCTGTCGGTCTGGCTGGCGCTTGAAAACGTCACGGTGGAAAGCGGCTGCATGGCCTTTGTGCCCGGCTCGCACACCGAGCCGACAAGGCCCCACACCTGGGCAGGCAGCAACGGGCAGGCCCTGACGACCGAGGTGGCTGCTGGCGAAGGCGTGGCAGTTCCGTTGCCGGAAGGCGGCGCGACCTTCCACCACGGCAACATGCTGCACAGTGCAGGCGGCAACACCACCGATGGAAGGCGGCGGGCGCTGGTGCTGAACTACCGGTCGGCAGCGATGATCGCATGGGAACGTGAACGCGGTTATGACCATCGCAGCGAAAATGCCCGCAACGAGGGCGAACCTCTGACCCGGGCTCTCCATCCCGGCAACAAGCGTTAGGACAGGCGATGGCTGAGAACTTTGATTACGTGATCGTGGGCAGCGGTTCGGCGGGATCGGTGATGGCGACACGTCTAAGCGAGGACCCTGATGTCCGGGTTCTGGTGCTCGAGGTCGGCTCCAACAACAAGGACTTCCGTGTCTATATGCCCACGGCCAACGCCATGGCATTGGGACGCCCGAAGTTCGACTGGAACTATCTCACCGAACCGCAGCCGTACCTGGCTAACCGTCAGGTCTACTGGCCGCGGGGACGGGGCCTGGGCGGGTCGAGTGCCATCAACGGCATGATCTATATCCGCGGCAACGCACGGGATTACGACCGCTGGCGTCAGCTTGGCCTGGAAGGCTGGGCCTATGGCGATGTGCTGCCATACTTCAAAAAAGCGGAGAGCCGGGAAGGCGGCGGCGATCAGTGGCGCGGTGACGATGGTCCGCTGCTGACAGGCCCGGCCGGTGGTGTGCTGCCGATCGAGGAGGCCTTTGTGGAGGCCTGTGTTCAGTCGGGCCTACCGCGCAATCCGGATTTCAACGGCGCTGGGCAGGTCGGCGGCGGCATTCTCGATTTCACGATCCGCGACGGCAAGCGGTCGAGCGTGGCGCGGTGTTATCTCGGCTCGGCTAAAGGGCGGCCCAATCTTGAGATCAGGACCGGCAGCTTCGTCACCGGGCTGGTGCTCGAAAACGGCCGTGCGGTGGGCGCGCGTTTTGAGCGCAACGGCAGGATGGAAGAGGCGCGCGCCGATCGTGAGATGATTGTCTGTCAGGGTGCGATCGGTTCGCCGCAGCTTCTGATGCTGTCGGGCATCGGACCGGCGGATCATCTGCGCGGGAAGGGGATCGATGTCGTGGCCGATGTGCCGGGCGTGGGCCAGAACCTGCAGGACCACCTGAACATTCCCGTGCAGTTCGCCTGCACGGACCCGGTCGCGACCTTCGACCGCTGGCAGCAGCCTCATCGGGCCTTATGGCTGGGGGCGAGTTATTTCCTTTCGGGCGGCAAGCTGGGGCCGGGCGGCAATGCGTTCTGGTCCGCCGGAGCGTTCTCGCTTGGCGAGGCCGACGATCCCGAGTTTCCGAAGTTTCAGGTCTTTTTCACGCCGATGGTGGTGCAGGAGGATTCCCGCACGCGCAAGAAGACGGCGAGCGGCGGCTTTGAGTTCGATGTGAACCAGATGCACCCGGAGGCGCGCGGCTATCTGGAGCTGCGCAGCGCCGATCCGCGCGATCATCCGGTGATGGATCCGCGTTACCTGAGTGAGGAACGTGATCGGCGCGAGTTCGTCGATGCCGTGAAATGGGCGCGCGAGCTGGCTCATCAGCCCGCGTTCGACCCCTACCGTGGCACCGAAATGCAGCCGGGCGAGGATGCCAGGACCGATGCCGAGATCCTGGCCGGCGTCGAGCAGCATGCCATCTCCGGTTACCACCCGGTCGGTACCTGCAAGATGGGGCTGGAGAGCGATCCGCTCGCGGTCACCGACCTTGAAGGGCGGGTGAGGGGCGTCGAAAACCTGCGCGTCGTCGATGCCTCCCTGATGCCGATCCTGGTGACCGGCAACACGAATGCTCCCACCGTCATGATGTCCGAAAAGATCGCCGATGCGATCCGGGGCAGGGGGGGGCTGCCGAGGGCGGAGGTCTAGCGCTGGCCTAGTGTCCGTCTGCTGAATAGCGAGGCTTGCGGCGGTTGGCGTCGACGAGATGGAGGCGCCAGCCGTCGGGGTCGCGCAGGTTGATGTTGGTGCGGCCGGTGGAAATGACGTCGCCGGGCGGCTCTTCGATGGCGATTCCCTTGGCCTTGCGATCGTCGTGCGTGGCATTGATGTCGTCGACCCGCAGCGCGATGTCGTTGATGCACGGCACTTCCTCGCCGCCGACCTGGTGCAGCTCGAAGATGGTGCCGCTGCCCGGCATCTTCAGCTCCACGGAATCGCCGTGATGGCTGGTGCTCATGATCCGCTCGAAGTCGAGCTTTTCGAGGTAGCTGACGTATTCGTCGAGGTCGCGGATGATGATCTAGATGTGGTCGATGCCCTGGAGCATGGTGTGTTCCCTCAGAGTTGCGGCAGAACGTCGTGGAGTTCTTCCATGCGGTCGATCAGGTGGTCGCCGCCGAGCTCTTCGACGGGAATGGCGGTGTAGCCGTAGCGAACCAGTACACAGGGCATGTCGAGGCCCTTTGCGGCGTCGAGATCGGCCCGACTGTCACCGATCATGACGGCATCGGACGCCGCGACGCCGAGCTTGTCGAGCACGACCGCGATGTGCTGCGGGTCGGGCTTCATGACTCCGGTGTCGCCGCCGACCACCGCACCCATGTAGGGGCGCAGGCCGAATTCAGTGACGATGATGTCGGTCGCGATCTGGCGCTTGTTGGTGCAGATGCCCAGGGCGACGCCGTCGCCATGCAGGTCTTTTATGGTCTGCATGGCGGTGGGATAGACACTGGAAAGCCTGGTGCTGCGCGGCACGTAGTGGGCGCGGAAACGGTCGTTGAGCCATTCCAGACCCTCGTCGGGCATGCCACCGGTCATCTCCATGGCGCGGTCGAGCAGCCCGGCCCAGCCGGTGCCGACCATCTCGCGGACCTTGGTGTCGGTGAAACCGACCCGGCCCAGCTCGGCCATGACCATGTTGATGGCATCGGCAATATCGGGGGCGCTGTCGATCAGGGTGCCGTCGAGATCGAAAACAACGGCACGGAAACGGTGATTGCTTGGCAAAACGGGCTCCGGCGGAATGGGTGCGCCAACCTACGTGGCGACCGGGCTGCCATCAACTGCACGCCGTTGACCCCCGAGGCACACGGGACCACGCTGGCGCGATTGGAAAGGGAGCCGACGATGGACCGGGGATTGAAGGACAAGGTGGCGCTGGTGGCCGGCGGCGGAACCGGGATCGGTCGGGCGACCGCCCTACGCCTGGGCGATGAGGGTGCAAAGGTCTTTGTCATCGGTCGGCGGCTTGACCGGCTCGCGAGTGTGGTGGCGGAGATCGAGGCCTTCGGCGGCAAGGCCGGATGTCTTTCGGTGGATTTGGCGTCGGCTGCCTGCGGTGAGGAGGCCGTGAGTGCGGCGGTAGCCTGGGGCGGCGGACTCGACATTCTGGTCAATGCGGCAGGTACCTTCCCCTACACGCCGGTGCATGAACTGAGCGATGCGGACTGGGACGAGGCGCTGGCGATCAACCTGAGCGGGGTGATGCGCATGTGCCGGGCCGCTGCAGGCGCCATAACCAAAGGTGGTGCCATGGTCAACATCAGCTCCACGAACGCGGTGATGGGCGACAAAGTTTCGAGCTGCGGCGCGTACTCCGCGGCCAAGGCCGGTCAACTGGGGCTGACCAAACAGTTTGCAGCGGAGCTTGCGCCGAACATTCGGGTGAATGCGATTCTGCCGGGGCCGATCGACACCGACATGCTGGAAGGCTGGCTCGATGACCCGCAGGAGCGGGCGGACTGGATGGCCCGTTACATCCCCATGGCGCGGCTTGGGTTGGCGTCCGAGGTTGCGTCGGTTGTCGCGATGCTGGTGTCCGATGACGGAGCCTATGTCACGGGCGTGGTGATCCCTGTCGATGGCGGTATGACACTCGTCTGAGGACGGTTATCCCGCGTGAAACCCTTTGAAAGACTGTTTGAGTTGGAGCGGCGTGGTGCGCTGTGGCACGTTCCGTGCAGGCGCAGAACCGTGCCGCATTCCTTTTTGATCGAACTTGCCAAGAGGTCTCTATGACCGACGATCTCTCCCTTTCCGGTGTTGCCGTGGTCGTGCTGGGCGCGGGCCTGGGCACGCGGATGAAGTCGGATTTGCCGAAGGTGCTTCATCCGGTCGCCGGACGGCCGATGGTGAACCACGTTCTCGCGGCAGCCGGGGCGGTGGGACCGGAGCGGAGTGTGGTCGTGATCGGGCCAGGCATGGACAATCTGGCGAAGGCCGTGGCGCCCGCCGTGACGGCCATGCAGGAAACCGCGCGCGGAACCGCCGATGCGGTGAAAGCGGCGCGGCAGACGCTGGCCGGTTTCGGAGAGGGGCAGGGGCAGGCCGATTTGGTGGTGTTGTTCGGCGATGCTGCGACGCTCGAGGCGCAGACCCTGCATGACCTCGTTGTGGCCCGCCGCGAGGCCGATGCGGCGGTCGCCGTGTTGGGCGTCAACTTGACGACCGAGAACCGCTACGGACGGCTGGTCAAAGCGCCGGACGGATCGCTGGAACGGATCGTAGAATTTTGTGATATATCAGATGAAGAAAAGTCTATAACTCTCTGTAATTCAGGTATGATGAGCCTCAACGCTCATGTGGCGTTTGAACTGATCGATGCCATTGGCAACGACAACGCCAAGGGCGAGTTCTACCTCACCGATGTGGTCGAGATTGCGCGGTCCGGTGGCCACAGCGTGACAGTTCTGGAGATCGATGACCCTGATGACACCATAGGGGCCGACGACCAGCTGGACCTGGCGCGGTTCGAGGCCGTGATGCAGCGCCGTCTGCGGGAACGCGCCATGGCCGAAGGCTGCAGTATGGCCGCGCCTGAGACCGTGTTTCTGTCCTGTGATACGGTGATCGGCCGCGATGTCACGATCGAGCCCCATGTCGTGATTGCGCCGGGTGTGACTATCGGGGACGGCGTGATCGTCAAAAGTTTCAGCCACCTGGAGAACTGCACGGTGGGCCGGGATGCACGGATCGGGCCCTACGCCAGGCTGCGGCCCGGCGCGTCGATCGGCGATGACGCCCACATCGGCAACTTCGTGGAGATCAAGAATGCCACTGTGGAACCCGGCGCCAAGGCCAACCACCTAAGCTACATCGGCGACGCCCGGATCGGTGCGCGCGCGAACATCGGCGCCGGTACGATTACCTGCAACTACGACGGCTATCTGAAGCACCACACCGAAATCGGCGAAGATGCCTTCATCGGTTCGAACACGGCTTTGGTGGCCCCCGTGACCGTGGGGGACGGCGCCATCGTGGGCGCGGGTAGCACGTTGACCCACGATGTTGAGCCCCACGCGCTCTCGGTCGAACGGTCCAAGCAAGTCACCCGCGAGGGGCTGGCCCGCTCGATCCGCAAACGCAACGCCGCCGAGAAGGAACGGCGCAAACAAGAACAAGAAAAGGACGGTTGAGATGTGTGGAATCATCGGTGTCATCGGCGATGACGATGCGTCACAGGTGCTGGTCGACGGCCTGAGGCGGCTGGAGTACCGCGGATACGATTCCGCCGGTATAGCGACGCTGGTGGGCGGCGCTGTTGATCGGCGGCGTGCGCCGGGCAAGCTCAACAATCTCGATGAGACGCTGCGCAGCGAGCCGCTGCCCGGTGCGATCGGCATCGGTCACACGCGCTGGGCGACCCATGGCGTCCCGAACGAGACCAATGCACACCCCCATATCGCGGGCCGGGTGGCCGTGGTGCACAACGGCATCATCGAGAACTTCCGCAGCATAAAGAACGAGCTGGGGGAGCAGGGCGCGCGGTTTGCCAGCGACACGGACACCGAGGTCGTGGCCCATCTGCTTGATCGGCTGCTCGATCAGGGGCTGACGGTTGAAAAGGCCATGGTGGCGCTGATGGAACGGCTTGAGGGCATGTTTGCCCTGGGTTTCCTAATCGGTGGCGGCGAGGACGTGATCGTCGGCGCCCGGCGCGGCGCGCCTCTGGCGATCGGCTGGGGTGACGGCAAGATGTATCTGGCGTCTGACGCCATAGCTCTGGCGCCGTACACCCCGCAGGTGACCTATCTGGAAGAGGATGACTTCGTCATCGTGCGCCGTGACGGAGCCGATATCTTCGATGGTGCCGGCCGCAAGGTCAGCCGCCCGGTGATCAACACGAACCTCTCGGGTGCGATGATCGGCAAGGGCAACCACCGGCATTTCATGAAAAAGGAAATCCATGAACAGCCCACGGCGGTGGCTGAAACAATGGCGCGGTATCTCGATCCTGTGTTCGAAGAGGTCACGCTGCCCGGCCTGGATGTGGATTTCGCCAAGGTGCCGCGTGTGACGCTGATCGCCTGCGGTACAGCCTATTATTCGGGGCTGATCGGCAAATATTGGCTGGAACAGGTCGCACGGCTGCCGGCCGAGGCTGATGTGGCGTCCGAGTTCCGCTACCGCCACGCGCCGATGCCGGAAGGCGGTGTCGCCGTATTCGTCTCGCAATCCGGCGAAACGGCGGACACGCTGGCAGCCCTTCACTATGCCCGCAGCCAGGGCCAGACGATCGTGACCATCACCAACACGGAAACCAGCACCATGGCGCGGGAATCCGATGTGGTGCTGCCGACCCATGCCGGTCCTGAGATTGCCGTGGCGTCGACCAAAGCATTCACCTGCCAGCTCACCGTTCTGCTGAGCCTCGCCATTGCCGCGGCCAAGGCACGGGGCACGCTGTCGGACGAAGAGTTGACCAAGGCGACGCGTGCGCTCGCCTCGCTGCCGTCCGAGCTTGCTCGTGCGCTCCACATCGAAGAGAAAATGAAGGACGTGGCGCATGGCGTGGCCGATGCGCGGGACGTGCTCTACCTGGGCCGCGGAACCTCCTATGTTGTTGCGATGGAAGGAGCGTTAAAACTTAAGGAAATCAGCTATATACACGCAGAAGGTTATGCGTCAGGTGAAATGAAACATGGCCCCATCGCGCTGATTGACGAGCGGGTGCCGGTCATCGTGGTGGCGCCCTCGGACGAGCTCTTTGAAAAGACCATGTCGAACACCCAGGAAGCCGCCGCGCGTGAGGGGCAAATTATCCTGATCACCGATCAGGAGGGCGCTGACCAGGCCGGCGATGTTGCCGAGCGAACGATCATTCTGCCCCGCGTCGATCCCCTGATCGCGCCTGTGACCTATTCCGTGCCGGTGCAGATGCTGGCCTATCACGCTGCGGTGCGAAAAGGCACGGATGTCGACCAGCCGCGCAACCTCGCCAAGAGCGTGACGGTGGAATAGTTTCCAACGTAGGTGTGGCGCGCACCACCAAGTTGTTGCGACTCGCCGCGTCGGCCGACCGGCCCTCCCTCAGCTATGCGCGGCGGACCGATTTCGCCTGGTCAAACCCGCCGGTGTCCTCCGCGAAGTGGTCTTCGCCCCCCATTAACGACGCGTCGGAGCCGGTGATGACGTCGTAGGGGTCCTGGATGTCGGCGGCCCAGCCGAGGAACGGCTTGTGCACGTTGTAGCCGATCACCCGGGCGAGGCGCTCGGGCATTTCTCGGGCGCGCTCCGGGGGCACCGCGAGGTACATGTTCTGCTCTTGGCGCAGCCAGCCGAGCGAGTACCCCGCCAACATCATCACCCGCCACTCGTCGCTGGTCGTGTTGGTGCCGCCGCCGTGCCACATCGCGCCGACCATCACGCCGAACGAGCCCTTGGGCATCACCACCGAAATCGCCTCGTGCTCCTCCGCGACGCGCTCGTCGTCCCATAGATGACTGCCAGGCACCACGCGCGTCGCGCCGTTGCTCTCGGTAAAATCGGTCAGCGCCCAGAAGACGGAGCACAGGGCGTTGCGCTCCGTCGGATGGGGCAGAGGGTAGAGGCTGTCACCGCGGTGCAACATCTGCGATGTCTCCTGGGGACCGATCGCGGTGATCGAGTTCGTGCTGAGACGGTAGCTGTCGCACCACGGCAGCAGGGCCGAGTCCATGACTTCGAGCACCTGTGGATGGATAATGAAGTCGCCGACCGACGGCGCTTTGGTGAACAGCGAGTGGAGGCGCTTGGTCTCGTAGCCGAGGAACTCGGTCGCACCTTTGGGCTTCTCTCGCATGTATGGCTCGATCTAGCCGAGCAGCGCGTCGATCGCCGCGTGATCGACCGCATTGCGCATCACCAGACAGCCGTCGCGCGCGAGGATCGCGTCGATGTCGTCGCGTGTAGCGCTATTGTCAATGTGCTCAATTCGGACCTTTGTCATCGGGCAACTCCACCGTGGTTCGAGCCGAACTCTAGCCGCCGCCGGGAGAATAGACAATTCAAACGTCCTTTCGGAGTCGAATGAAAATCCGCCGTTGTGCGAAGGGCTGCGCCTCGGTGGGTATTGGACCCAACGGTTAGGCGCACCCTCCAGGAGATCGGGTTGTGGGACGTGTGCTTTAGGAAGATCACGTTGCTGGACGTCCTTTGTACGGAACTCGATGATGAACGAGCCATCGTGATCGGGAAGGCGCTCAACGCGCTCCAGCCTCAAACTATCCACGTTCAACGTCATCAACGTCGTCGACAGGCATTTAAGACGCCAGGTTGTTGAGGCCGGTGATCAACTCGGTGTCGGTGGCAAGACACTGTTGATTTATCGTCTGGGCGCGATTGAATCGCAGTTTGCAAACCTCGGCAAGGTCTTTGATATGCACGTCATCGGTGTAAAACGAGACACGTCTCTCAACGACGGTACGGTCGACGAACTACACCCCGGGGCGACTGCTGGAACTCCTGCCACACGCCGATTTCCCTGCAGGTCATGGTGGCATGATGCATTGACATGCAAGGGAGGCGGGTAGGCTAGGTAGATTATAGGTAGGCTTATTTCATCAAAAGCTCAGTTTGTAACTTAGTTCCAGTCTATTTTCATTGCCTTTATAAGCGACTACGTTCAGGGAACCTGAGTTAGCCAGATTTTTTTTATATGAGAATTCAAAAGCCTCATCCTCATCATAAAAATCATTTATGCTTTGCAACCCTTGGATCTGGCTGTTCATTTGGCCACTTGCGATTAAAGGAGATTTTACACTAACCCCGATACGTTGCCCTCCCCAATTATAACCGATGTCAAAGGATGCTTTTGAGAGGTTTATATTAGACCAAGACATCACATTACTCTGATATGTATTGGGCGAGGCATAGTTTTCAAAGCGGAAGCTATAGTCAGTATTATGAGAAGAGTTCTTAGCATCTAAAACTAAAAACCAATTAGTCATTTTTTGCTCAAAACCGAAACCGTCTGCGCTGTTTAGCCCAAAAACGCCACTTTCTCTAATTGTTCCAAAAGTATTTGTTAACGTTAGGCCATTTTTAAAGGTTTTTACCAAGCTAATGCCGACAGTGTTTGGGGTAGTTTGGCTGACTGTGCGATCGGACGGCGAGGCTATGAAAATTGAGAAGTTACCATCGTCAAATGCAAATAAATTGTTGCCAGAATTTAGATGGGCAACCGTAGCTGGGATATAGACGCCATTATCGTCTGTCTGAAAACTATTCCAGCCTTTATTNTCGTGAATCGAGTTACGATAGGTAAAACCGTATAAGGAGATCCCATCAATACTATTAATGATCTCCCTATTTTCATTTTCTATTTGAGAAATCCCAACAAATATCGGTTGCTGTGGATCCAACAAATGAATTAACTGGCTGTCGGATTGAGTGGGTGCAAAATAATTCGTTGCCTTAAAGTCCCGACCAAACGCATCATAAATTGTAGGGTCGTTTTTGAATGATGTGGCTGAGGCTAATCTATTGAAAACAGATGCGCTGGAAACTCTCACCCNCCCAATTCTGCCGCGAACTGGCTTTAATGCTTTTGTTATGTTGAGCCTACCCCGACCGTAAACAGGATCAACGCCCTTTTTACCCATGTCCGTGGCAGTCTCGAGAAGAATACTTCTAACCTGATGCGGCCTAAGTTTTGGCCAGCGTGCAGAGATTAATGCAGCAGCCCCGGAAACTTGTGGGGCCGAAAAAGATGTGCCCACCATATTCTCGTACCCACCATCCTCCGCGGTAGTCCGCACGTAGCCAGGCGCGACAATAAAGTAATATTGATACCTATTCTTGTTAGTACACTTCTGTTCTTTTTTTCCTAATATGCAACCGTTCCCAGGACGATCAGACCACCTAGCTATTTTGCGTTCTTTTTTATTTAAAGCTCCAACATAAATGAGATTATTTAAATATTTATTGTGAAAATCTTTTGATGTGTTTGGACTTTCTAGTGTTTCATAATTTTGACCTTTGCCAGAAAACTCATTGCCATTTCCCGCTGCTTTGACAACCAAGGCCTTATTACGCGCAATTCTAAAAGCTTTTTCGTCAGCAAGGTCGAGTGCTATTGTTCGACCACTACCATCTGAACTTGCATATGAAGCATTAATAACTTTGGCTCCGCTGGTGTTTACAGCATGTCTTACCAAAGATTCATAGTTGGGATCGGTAAGTAACCACTCTGCACCATCTCCAAACACCCTGTACCCTACAATATCCGCGCGACTTGCAACTCCATAGCCCTGGGTGCCAGTTGCAACTCCAGCCACCCCTGTGCCATGCGCGAAACCGCTTGGCTCATTCCACGTGCCTGTATTGTCGATATAAAACCCTTCAAAACATGTTCGTTTTCCACTCGATTTGAGACGTTCATGAGTACATCGGATAGCGGTGTCAAAAATGGCTATTTTCACGCCGTCCCCATACTTTGCTTTCCGTACTACCGAAGCAGGAAAAGCAGTGGGTTTTTTCCACCCCCCTTTTTTATATCCCGCAGGAGTAGGTTTAAACCAGGCACTGTAGTCAGGCGAAGAGTACGGCAAATCGTCTCTGGACTGGTTTGCGCCAGCGTGAGAGAGGGGCCTAAGCAACAATAAAATGACGGACAACAGTTTAACCATGATGACAAATCCGCCATGAAAACCCGGTTTAGCAACAACATTTGCTTTAATCGACTCACTACATCAATAACAGAAGGATGTCAGCCTCTGCCTGGAGAGCATATCTGAGGTAGTGCTAAGGAACATCTTCACCGCAGCGACCCAGAAAGCCAACAGGCATGGAGTCCGAGTCATGAATCAGACGGCGCTAGAGATTATTTCGCGCCAGCCGTTCAATGGTTCGTAAGTGTTCCATGCTCAGAAGGGCAAGCCGGTCCCACACTACACGCTGTATCGGATGTGGCGACAGGCTCGGGAGGCCGCAGGTCTGCCGAGGTTTCAGTTTCATTAGCTGCGGAAGAACGCTGGCCAGCGGATTCTGAACATCTGCCTTTCCAAGTGTGTCGCCCGCTGCCGACTGATGTAGCAGAGGACACTTGTGCATCATCTGCCCCCGACGGTCAGCGGTCGGCCCCTTGCGTGCGAATCTGATCGAGGGCTTGCTGCAGCGGCCTGCCTGCGGGTGCTGAGGCCGACAAGAAAAACAGTCCAGGGAGGAGGTAGTGGTGCGCCAACCAGCTAATCAGCTGGTTGTGGACGGTTGCCAATTGCCAAGACCGTCCCGCACCGGCACGTTGGACCGATTCACGAGCAGTGGGGACCCCGGGCCGGTCTCAGTGCCGCGATGATGCGACCGATCTGGTGTATGGCCGGGCGCCGTCGGCAAGGCAGCTACCGCTCAGTGTTGCCGCGTATCTGAGCTATACCGAGCGTGGGTTGATGCCCAATTGCGGCTGATAGCCCTGCATGTTTGAACGGGCTCTGTTAAAGTGTCTGCCTAGTTCCCGAGGGATCAGAACCATGAACACGGCCACGCAACTTTCCGACATGACCACCGCCAAGGTCGAAACGGCCTATGAGAGCGACGGTGGGCCCGCCAAGCATCGCATTGGCCTGGTGGCTTTGGACAGTGATGTCGCTACCGAGCGTGATTTCCAGGCAATGCTACCCTCGGATTCGGTGTTCTACACGAGCAGAATTCACTGCTTTAATCCCATCACCATAGAGAACTTGAAAAAGCTGGGTCCGCAAGTGAGCGCCGCCACCGAGTTGTTGATTCCCGGACAGCGACTGGACGTGATCGCCTACAGCTGCACGTCCGGCACCGTTGCACTGGGCTACGATGAGATCGCCCGCCAGGTTCGGTCGGGTGGACGCCCGGACATCGAGGTCGTCACGCCCATCAACTCGGCGCTGAAAGCCATGGAACAGCTCGGCGTGCGGAAGATTTCCTTACTCACACCCTATGTGGATTCAGTCAACCAGGCCATGCGGGCGTTCATCGAGAAGCACGGTGTCAAAGTGCTGAATATGGGCAGCTTCTGTCTTGATGACGACAAGGAAATGGCCGAGCTTACGCCAGATGCCATCCATCGAGCGGCCATCGAAGTGTGCGCAGACGAGGCGGACGCCTTGTTCATTTCATGCACGGCCATTCGGGCGGTGGAGATCATTGAGCGTACCGAACAAGTGTTGGGCAAACCGGTTCTCAGCGCAATTCAGACGCTTTTCTGGCAGGCAATACGCGCTACTGGCTATACCGCACCCATCGAGGGATATGGCACTCTGATGCGGCAATAGGTGAACCTTCTCACGGTGCCATGTTTGCTGGGGCCGTGCCAAAAAACACTGGCTCCGTACCTTCCTGCGGAGAGCGACCAAACGGGTTAATCGTCGAACAGCTCGCGTGGCCTTGAAATCGACGCCACTTCGGCGCAGGCGGCTGTCAATCCGCCCCAGTCGGCAGGTAGGACGAGTCGGGCAAGACAAGCGGTTGGCATCAGATTCGACGCGTCCCACGCGTCCAGAGAATCGTCGCTCAAATAGCGCACCAGATGCTCGAGTCCTGGGTTGTGGCCGATCAGCAGCACGCACCCGGGCTCGGACGAGGTCGATGCAAGAATGTCCAGTAAGGTCTCCAGCGACGCTTCGTAGACGCGAGGCTCCCAGCTGATGGTCCGCTCGTCGAGCTCGGCTGCTTTCGTCAGCCTTAGCGCCGTCTGGCGGGCACGTAGTGCCGGCGAGCACGTGATGGAGTCTGGTAACATGCCTTGAGAGCGGACCCATTTGCCCATTCTCTTGGCCGCTCGCCGCCCACGCTTGGCCAGGGGGCGCTCGAAATCCCGCCCGATGGCCGGATCCCAGTCAGACTTCGCATGCCTCAGTATGAGTAACTCTCGGCTCATGCTCTTCGGGCTGTGTTTACAGCGGCTTGCGCCTAATATTAACGGCAACGCATGTAAGGCCGCTTTCTTCTGAACAATGATAGACGCTGACGAGCCGGATGTTGCCCTTGCGAAGGTCGAGTCGGAGCTACCGGACATAGTTGCCGCCGTCGATCTTGGCTCCAACAGCTTTCATCTTAAGCTGGCACGGGTGATCGATGGCGAGTTACAGGTCATTGATCGATTGCGCGAAATGGTCCGGTTGGCCGCCGGTCTCGATGTCAATAACAGACTTGACGAGGACACCGTCAACCGGGCGCTCGAGTGCTTGAAGCGTTTCGGTCAACGATTGCGGGATATTCCGAGCTCTGACGTTCGCGTGGTGGGCACCAATACTTTGCGCCGGGCACGAAATGCGCCTGAGTTCCTGAGCGATGCACAAGACGCCATAGGGCACCCCATTGAGGTGATTGCCGGGCGCGAGGAAGCTCGGCTCATCTATCTAGGCGTGAGTCACAGTGCAAAGCCGAGTGAGGCGCAACGCCTGGTTGTCGATATCGGTGGCGG
>PBNE01000013.1 GCA_002722885.1 Rhodospirillaceae bacterium | reverse complement strand
CGTGACGATGAGGAGCGGCTTGTCGCCGACATGGTCGAGCTGGCCCGCCAGTACGGAAGCTATAGCTATCGCCGGATCGCGGCACTGTTGCGCGACGCGAGGGGCTGAAGGTGCCGTCAAGGCACCCCAGACGCGGCCGACTATGGCTCAACGACGGATCCTGTGTCCGGCTGCAAGCCGAGCGCCCCAACCACGTCTGGTCCTACGACTTCGTCCATCACCTGCAGGGGCTGATTGAACAGATCCTCGAAATCTCGACCAACGAAGCCCGGGATTGGAAACCCAGCGATGTCGAGATCGACCCAGCCTCACTTCTCCGGTCGGTCCAACCGATCCTTGAATTCTCCCTAGCTGCCGTGGGCATGGCCCTTCAGGTCAAGGTCGCCGACGGCCTTCCCCAACTGCGCGCGGACGACCGCGCCGTGCGTAGGCTGTTGACCAATCTCATGGACAGCGCGGCGAAGTACAGCGGGCTGGGCCTCGGTCTCTGGCTGGTTAACCTGCTGATGTCGGCACACGGCGGCACGGCGCATTTCGAAAAAACCCCCTCGGGGCACGATCTTACTGTGTCCCTGGAGTTCCCGCCGGAGCAAACGGTGTGATCGCCGCCATGCACCTGTAGGAATCAGCTCCGGATCGAGGCATGATCGGAGCCCAGTGGTGCAAGGCACCTTGAACATCAGGCCGTCGCCAAAGTGTCGGTTTGCAACGCCTTCAAGAGGAAACGACACCGTGAACAAAAACCCCGTCATTGCCGTTACCGGCGCTGAAGGTCCCGACGATGTGCCCGGCCTTTCCGACTTGCTGCAGGAATTGGACGTCAGATTTGCGACAGACGAAAGCCCTTTGCCCGACGTGATCGAAGGTGCGGATGTCCTGCTGGGCTGGGACTTCAAATCCGGCGAGCTTGAGACAGCCTGGCACAACGCCGATCGGCTCCAGTGGATCTTCTGGCCCGGCGCCGGTGTCGACTCCCTACTGTTTCCCGGCCTGATCGAGAGTGATGTTGATGTGACCAACAGCCGCGGGATCTTCGACCGGTCCATGGCGGAGTATGTGCTCGGGCTGATCATCGCGTTCGGCAAGGACTTTCCCGGCACGATCCGTCGCCAGGACCAGCATGTCTGGCAGCACCGCCATTCCGACCAGCTCCTGGGCAAGGAGGTTCTGATTGTCGGCGTGGGTAGCATCGGCAGAGAGATCGCCCGGGTGCTTCGAGCTTTCGGCCTTAACGTCTCAGGCGTTGGTCGCCGTCATCGGGAGGATCCGGACTTCGGCGTCATTCATGCTGCGAGCGATCTCGACGGTCGCCTGGGTGAGTCCGACTACGTCGTGGTGATCTGCCCCAGCACACCCGAGACTCGGGGCATGATCGGCAAAGCCCAGTTCGAGGCCATGAAGAATTCGGCCCGACTGATCAACATGGCGCGCGGCGAGATTCTTGATGAAGACGCCCTGATTGCGGCCCTGCGTGACGGCACGATTGCCGGCGCAGCACTTGATGTCTTCACCCGGGAGCCTCTGCCACAAGAGAGCCCGCTGTGGGACATGGACAACGTGATCGTATCGCCGCACATGAGCGGTGATTTCCATGAACATGGCGAGGTGGTCGCCGCCGGTTTCTTTGAAAACCTGAGACGCTTTCGAAACGGTGAACCTATGCTCAACGTGATCGACAAGAAGGCCGGGTTCGCCCGCGCCTGACGTAGCTTCTGCACGAAGGGTTCAGGCGTTTCATCTCAAAGCAGGAAGAGCGCCGGGCCCTTGGGTGTATCGCCAACCGTCCTCTCGGCCAGCGCTGTGCCAAAGTCAGATCTGATTTCGTGCCCCGTCACCAGGTCAATCAGCCGACCCTGTGTGTCGGCAACATCTCCGGCAAGAATGTCACTGACGTCACCTGATCCAGCCACACCGGAGCCGCACAGCAGCGCAGCCTTGCCCTGATCGCTGGTGGCCGAAAGAACCCGGCCCGCCGAGGTGTTCTGGCATGTGAGGTTCCCCAGCCTTTGAGGCAGCAACGCGTGCAGCGCCCGTACGGTCCGGCTACCGTCCTTCGGATTGTAGAACCGGTCCACAAGGCCCCAGCAACTGCAGTAGCCGCGATCGAGTTCGACAAAGTTGTCGATTACCACCGAGAGATCCGGCAGCGCGCGCGCCATCATCACGGCTTCGGCGACACGCGCGAGCTCTTCCTTTTCGGCCACATCGTCGTTCGACGCCATAGACCAATACATACCGACGCTCGGCACGTGCAGCAGGGCCTTGTGGCTCGTACCTGACAGGCACGCCTGCGCCGCCAGATACCCGTCGAACGGCGCCATGTCGCGTCTGACGCCGAACACAAACCCGTCGACCGCATCCTTCAGATCGGCTTCGCTCAGCACCCACGCGATCTCGTCGCCGAGGTCAACATGCATGCCATGGTGGGTGTTCCAGCCTTCTACCTCCGGCCGGACCGCATGGAGATAGACTTCGAAGTCCGAACTCTCTCGCAGATTTCGCAACGGTGCGGCAAAGGGCTGCCACTGGTTGAACAGTCCCACCACCTCGACGGCCCTGATACCGCCGGCATGGTCAGCAAGGGCCGCGCGGCGTTCTTCGTTCGGCAGTCCGAACATGACCACGGTGAAGCGATGCCCGAGTTGACTCAGCAGCTTCACCCGTTCGGAGACAACAGGCTCAAGGAGATCAGAGATCGGCACACGAAGATCCCTGACACCCATCTCCCACAATGCGGCAAGCGGGTAGTCGTTCCTGACGTATTTACGTTCGAAGATTTCCAGGCCCCAGGGTGTGGGGATATCCACCTTGTCGCACCAGGGAATCCGAAGGTCGACGGAGACTGTTGAGCCGCTGTTGTTCCAGGAATGAGTCCTGTGGGAATGATCGTTGTTCGAGCGTATGAAGCTGGGCACATGGAGATCGGTATAAACATCGACCCAGAAGAACCCGATCTTTGACGGATCGAAGGCGCCGGTATCGCGTGTGGGCGTGGAACGGAAAAACTCCATGTAGTCCGAGCGGATGATGCCCGTGGACGGCAGCACGAACTGATGCATGCCGTTGAGATGCGTATAGAAGTAATTGTGGACGTGCCCGGCGTAGTAGCCTTCGACTTGATGGGGCTTCAGCACGTCGATCAGCTTGGAGCGGCCGGGCTCGTCGATGTTGTCGTAGAAGTCCGGTTCGTTCCGATCAGACAGGAACAGCGGATAGTGGGCAAAGATGAAAACCCGTTTGCCCTGATTGTCTGAGAGTGTCTGCTCCAGCCAGTCCCATTGCTCCTGCTCTCCTGACAGACCCGAATTGATGAGCATGGTGTTGATCACCAGGAACAGACAGCCATCGTGCTCGAAGCTGTAACGCTGCCGACCGAAGTGCTGTTCATACTGATCGATGGCCCGCTTGGTGATGGAGACGTTGTCGTCGATACCCGGAAGTGCGGGGTGGATTTTTTCGCCGATATCGTGATTGCCCGGCACCAGATGGTACGGCATGGAAAACGCCTGGGACGCGGCATGGAACGCCTCAGCCGAGTCGACGTAATGAGACGAGACCGGCACCGGATCCGTGATGTCGCCAAGATGGACCACGAAGGCCGGATTCATGGCGTTCACACGCGCGACCAGATCATTGTAGAGGTCGGCGAGCCTGTTGCCTGTGGCATCGCTGCTCTCGAACGAAAGGCTCTCGTCTTCGGTAAGATGCGTGTCCGCGACGATCGCGAAGCTGAAGATCGGGTCGTCACTCGTGGCTTGCACCGCTGCTTCTCCTGCAGATTGTTGTGCCATGCCCATGGAGGCAGGGCGCCTGCTCTCGCCTCACCGTCACCGGCTCAACAGCTCCTAAGTTACGTTCGCTCGATGGACCGGGGCTACCCGAGAAGTCTGCTAACGCTCCTGCCGACTTCTTCGCCGGTCATGTAGGCACCGCTGCAAAGTGTCATATAGGGCGTGGCGACGGCCTCACCGGCGAAGAACAGGCGATCACCGACTGGCCTGGCCAGCTCGGCTCGGGCGTTGAAATGACCCGGCAGAGCCGCAGCATAGGCACCCAGCGTTAGAGGGTTCTCAGCCCAGCCGGTCAGGTGGCCTTTGACGAAAAGGCTGCGCGCGTCTTCTCCGACGATTTTGGCAACCTCACCCAGTGCAAAATCCACGGCAGCGTCTCTTCCGGCGGCAGACAGCTCCCAGCCGAACTTGCCACCGACCCAACCGATCATGATGTCGAAACCGAAAGGCCAAGTCAGGAAGTAGCAGGCTTCCGCCGGCGTATCATTGGGCACCCAGTAGGAGAGCCACTTGTTTTGTGCGAGGCCGAAACGCTCACCGTCGAACTGCAGCGTCACCTTGGCGAGCAATCCCATGGGCAGATTGCCTATCGCCTGCTGCTTCCAATCAGGCAGTTCCGGCGTAAACCTGATCGATCCGGCAGCCAGAACCCCGGTTGACACCGTGATGACGCAGGCTTTTGCGCGAATGGTGCCCTCAGGTGTTTCGACGGCCACACCATCGCCGCTCCAATCGACATGAGTAGCCGGCGTGTTGACGAACACGGGCAGGCCTTCGCCCATGCGCTTGACGATCGTGCCGTACCCTTCTCTGACCATGTAGCTCGACGGTGTATCGGCGAACTGCCACCAGTCCTGAACCGAAAGACTGTCGAAATCGACGCCGTAGTCCATGGACCCAAGCCAGGTCTCGCTGAGACCGGCAAACATCATGTCGCCGAAACCATCCGGCATGGCATCAGCCGCGGAAATGTCCAGCCCTTCGCGCCCCGCCTTCGAGAAACCGCTTCGCATCGTCGACCAGGCGACGTCGTACTGACCAAGTTCGTCCGCTGTTGCCCTGCGATTGCCGACATAGACGTCTTCGCCGATCCCATTCATACGATAGAGATCAAATCCCCACTGCTGCGCCATCTCCAGGTATGGAAAACTCGAAGGCCCCATGACGTTGAAAGCGCCGTGGTCGAACGGCACGCCGAAGGTCTCGCTTTCCGTATAGGCGCGGCCCCCGATGCGGTCGGCGGCTTCCACGATGACGACCGACTTGCCCTCAGCAATCAGCGTCCGGGCCGCTGAGAGGCCTGCAGACCCAGCGCCGATCACCACCACATCAGGGTTCGTGGGTATCGATTGCGCCCAGACAGGCAGGGCCGCAGTGGCAAGCATGCTTGCCAGAACTGACCGGCGTGACAAAGCGTTCGCGTGACGTGACTGCATTTCAGTTCCACCCCTGATTGATCCTGCTTCAACTCTACACCGCAAAGCGCTGGAGTCACCCGACTGACCATTAAACTGCTGCATCGTTTCGACCTACCGGCATGTCCAGGGGATCAAACTCTCGCCGACCACATTTTCTTGTCTCAACGGATTCTCCCTCATGGCGCAGCGGTGTCGCTGTCGGACCGGAGACGAATCGGACCGTCAGCGACGACATTGACGCATACGCTCCTCCACCATCTGACATCACGCCAAGACGACCCGACTGGCACTGGATCGTTCGCACAGACTCCCTATGGTGTCGGATGTTCCCAGCAACCAAAGGGCCCAGCGATGATTGAAGACCTGACACCGCACGACGAGATCATGATGGAATCCCTTTACTGGTGGGGTATTCCAACTCTGTTCCGGTGTCCCGTCATCCAGGATCCGACCGAGTGTGACATCGCCCTGGTGGGCGTTCCGCACAGCACCGGCAACGGCACGACAGAACGCGATCAGCACCTAGGTCCAAGGGCCGTACGGGATATCTCGGCGCTGGCCCGTCGCTGTCACAAGCACTTCCAGCTCGACCCATGGAACACCTGCCGCATTGCCGACATGGGTGATGTGCCCTTCCCCGAAGCCAACGACAACGAGAAGTGCATCGAACGCATCACCCAGTTCTACAAGAAGATCGACGCGGCCGGCGCCAAGCCGGTCTCTATCGGCGGCGATCACTCGATCACAGGCGGCATCCTGCAGGCCCTCGGCGGCGAAGGCTCCAACATGGCCGACGGCGGCAAGGTGGCCATTCTACATTTGGATGCCCACACCGATGCCTTCGAGCAGATTCCCCACTTCCTGGGCGCCTACAAGTCGGCGGCCCATTGGGCGGCCTATCTCGTGCGCAACTGCCATGTCGATGCCACGCGCAGTGTCCAGCTGGGGATCCGCGGTTATCCGCGCACGCTCAACTGGACCAAGACCAGCACCGATCTCGGCTACGAGATGATTGACATCGACCGCTACCGCGAGATCGGCCCGGAACAGACGGTCGAGATCATCCGCGAGCGCGTGGGCGACATGCCGCTCTACATCACACTGGATCTGGATTGTTTCGATGCCATCGTGGCGCCGGGTGTTGCGAACCTGGAGTGCAGTGTCGAGGGCCTCTGGCAACGGGATGTGATGCACATCCTGCATGGCGTACGCGGCATGAATATCATTGGTGGTGATGTCGTCTGCCTGATGCCGACCAAGGACGCCCCCAACAAGATGACCTCCCATCTGGCCGCCGCCATGATGATGGAAATGATCTGCCTGATCGCCGACAGGATGCGTGACGATACCCCCTGACCCAGGTCTTCCGAAGGCTCAACGAAGGCTGATTGTCTTCGGCGAAGCCGTCAGAGCAGCCAGTCGTCGCCGGGGCTCCAGGACAGGAGAGAGATCGTGACGACCAGATCGTTGTAGTTATGCCGAGCGGGAGGCTAAGCAAATCCATCAGTGGGAATGGTTCTGTCCAAGCCTCTGGCGATTTTCTTCTCGGGATCAAAGAACGGAAGATCAACAATCTCGCAGTCATGAACTTCATCGTTCGGCAGGCGAATTCTGAGTACGCGACCTGGCCATTCACCCGGCTTGTCAAAGCGGACATAGCCGACACCGCAACCGAGCGTGTGCGAGTGCACACCCATAGTCATGCGCCCCACAGTCCTGTCACCATCGAGCACATCGCTGGTGGCCGACGGCAGGGCATCGGCGCACGTCAGACCGAAGAGAAGCGAGCGCTGATCCGCGTTGAGAAGCGCGTCACGGCCGATGAAATCATCCTTGTCGAGATCGACAACCCAACCCAGCCCCGCTTCATACGGCGTCATGGTGGTATCGATGTCGGTCAGGTTTCCGAGGATGCCGGCCTCAACACGGCGGGCCGTCATCGAGATCGTGCTTGAAAACTCCATGCCATACGGTTCGCCACAGGCCATCAGATGATCCCAAAGGGCCAGATGGTCCGTTGCCTCGCCCATCGCATAGATCTCGAAACCCAGTTCGCCGGTGAACCCTGTGCGCGAGACATAGACCTCCTGACCACCAAGTTCGAAGAACCCGGCGTGAAAGTACTTCATACTGTCGTCGATCCGGCCATCGCTTGCCGCGTGCATGATTGCCTGCGCATTCGGTCCCTGAATCTGAATCACGCGGGAGTTCGGATCCGAGATCTCGACATCAAAGCCGCCGCTATGTGCCAGAAGCCAGGTCTCGAAGGCCCCGTCAGCCTGCACGTACCAGTAGCGATCGGTCGAAAGATGGAACAGTACACCGTCCATGAAGATGCCACCCTGGGGCGTACAGGCCAGCGTATAGCGGCCACGGCCTTCCTTAAGGTTGGCAACATGGCGGGTCACAACCTTTTCCAGGAACGGCACGGCATCCGGACCTGATATCTCGACAGGCTTTTCGGGGACATCGTAAATCAGAGCCTTGCGCCGCAGGACCCAGTACTTATGGACGGCGTCTTCTCCGTTGTAGATCGGAAAGAAGCGGCCAGCGTAAACACCGCGGACCATGGCATCGGTTTCGTAACGGGAGACATAGGGCGACTCCTCATGGACCCGCGCACTGACGCGGACGGTGTTGTTGAGGTCATCGGGTTCTTGAAGGTTCGCCATGAACAGCTCTCCGAGCGCTCGAGGGACTCTGCAGGTAGCTGTTGGTCAGACCATGACGTTGCTTTGCTGATCAAGTGTTTTCTGACCGCAGAGCAGCAACACAGATGAGATCGATTTGGCTTGCCAAGCTGAAAGGCCGGGCGTGAAATCCTAGGAACTAAAATTCACGCTATCGGCCTCCGGAGCTCCCCCCATGACCCAGACAACACCCGATCAGCTCGTCGCCCTTGACGACTGGAGTGACCTTCGCGATTTTCTGCCGCTGCCCGAGATCGACCTCGACAAGCTCTATGCCTATCGGACCGAACGGCTGCGCAACGAAATGAAAGCGGCCGATGTGGCAGCAACGGTCACATTCAATCCGATCAGCCTGCGTTATGCGGTCGACTACAGCACCTATTCGCTGTTCCAGTCCCGCATCCCGTCCGTATACCTCTTCATGGCGCAGGACGGCCCCACGGTGATGTACGGAGCCTATGGCGACACCCCTCTCATCGACCGCTACGAGGAAGCCAACGCCATCACGTTCTTCGATGCCGCCGACAACATGGCCGACAACGCACGCCTGCTGGCTGACAGCCTCGTGCGTTACCTCGATGAAATCGGCAGCGACAATCGGCGCGTCGCGATTGAACTTTCCAACCCCAGTGTCACCCAGGCCTGCCTGCAGCGCGGGCTGGAGGTGCTCGACGGCATTGCCCTTTCGGAAAAGGCGCGGATCATCAAGTCCGAAGAAGAAATCGCCTGCATCCGATGGGCCACCGCCGTGGCCGAACTGGGCATGGCCAAGATGAAGCAGGCGTTGCAGCCTGGCGTCACGGAACTCCAGCTCTGGGGCCTGCTCAACTACACCAACCTAGCCAACCACGGCGAATGGCATGAAGGCCGCATGCTGGCCTCGGGCGACCGCATCAATCCCTGGCTGCAGGAAGCGACCCAGCGAGTCATCCAGTCGGGCGATCTTGTCGGCTTCGACACCGACATGGTGGGCCCCAAGGGATACTTCTGCGACATCTCACGCACCTTCCATTGCGGCCCAGGCAAGCCCACCAGGCGGCAGAAGGAAATCTATCGGATGGCGTATGACGAGATTCAGCACAACATGGGCGTGGTGCGTGCGGGCATAAGCTTTCACGAGCTGCAACGGCAATCGTACCCAATTCCGGAAGAGTGCCAGGAGAACGCCTATACCTGCATCTATCACGGCGTCGGCATGTGCGATGAGTACCCGCGCATCGACCCATACCATCGCGGTCTCAATCCTTTCGACGGCACACTGGAAGCCGGCATGGTCATCACGGTGGAAAGTTTCATGGGACCGAAGGGCGAGCGCGACGGCGTGAAGCTCGAGGAACAGATCCTTGTCACCTACGACGGTTACGAGATGATCTCGACCTTCCCGTTCGAAGAGGCGTTGCTGGACTGACGTCGCTTCAATGCCGCATCGTCGCCGTCACTGTTGCGCCTTCCATTTGGCGCGCAACTCTTCGACATCAACACCGTACTTGGCGGCGCGGGCAACAAACGGTTCCCAATGGGATTCCAGAATCGGCACCGGTTCCTGCGCTTTCATGCTGCGGAAGCCGCGTTCGCCCGGCAGCAAAATCTCATCGACTCCGGAAGCTTCGCGCTGTTCTTGAGAGTGCTCGCGAAGCGATATGATAGCTCCTTCAAACCTTCGATAGCCCCGAAGTGAGAGTGATCAATCACGATGACACAGCTTCCGCCGACCGAAGCCACGCCCTTTTTGCGGCGCTGCGAAGCCTCGGGACCGTGGGGCAGATCCGGCGTGATGGTGCCGCCGGGTACGATCAGGCTTGAGAGCATCTCGGTGAAAACGTTCATGGCATAAAGACGCGTCGTGCCGAACACCGTCGCCGCCCTGCTACCGCAGATACGGCCATAGCCTTCAACCGGCGGGATGTTAGGGGGCCGGATCATCGGTCAGTTCGAAGGTGTCGGGGTCGACCATGCACTTCACCGGGAGCCGGGTGCCGTTGTAGGCGGCCTCGGACCAATTGCCGTCATTAACCTCGATACAGGCGATGTCGGCGACGAGCAGATACTCTTCGCCACCGGGGGTGGCGGCGCTGAACGGCGCGCCTGAGATCTTGTTCTCGCGCCCAGCCCAGGGTGCGGTGAGCGGCACGGAACTGTTGGTCGCAATCGCCATCATGTCTTGCTCGATGGCAAGCGAGGTATAGGTGTAGAAGCTGCCGGCGTCGTTGTGGTTGCAGTCCATGGCGATGGCAATGCCGTACTCCCGGGCTTTTTCGATCGCCGTTTTAGTCGCCATTTCCAACGTCCAGCACCCGGTCGAGGTGCCGCCGTCGTAGAGGGCCCATGTCGGCCCCTCGTCGACAATCTGCGGCACGACGTTCATGTCGAGACAGCCGGCTTCGAGCGAATAGAAGATGGCATCCAGCACACCCATGCCTTGCGTGAGTTTGCCCATGCGATCACCCAGGGAGACACCTCGTGCTACCGCGCGGGCATGCTCCTCCGAAGCACCGGCGGCCTGCCAGAGCTCAAAGTAGACGTGTTCAAGAAAGTCAGCGTTCTCCTGTCTGGTCTCCAGCTCGCTCATGTCAGACACTCCATGTTCGGGGCTTCCACGGCGTTATGACGCTGCGCGACGGGGACTGCGAGACGTCGCCAAGGCACACAATTTGGTGGCAGTCGCTCGCTGCTGAGGTGAGTATCAGGCTTGGAAAACACAGAGGTCCATATCCGTGACCGGTGCGACTGAACTAACGATCAAGGTGGCGCCCAGCGCCGTCCACATTGGCGCGGAGATCAGCGGCGTCGACCTGACTCGCACGCTTGCGGACGATCAGGTCGCCGTCATCCGGCAGGCGCTGCTTGACCGGAAAGTGGTGTTCTTCAGCAATCAACATCTTGATCACGGCCAGCATGTCGCCTTCGCGCGACAGTTCGGCGCACCGACGCCGGCCCATGTCGTGTTCGGCGGCCAGGATCCCCATCATCCCGAAATCTACTCGGTCGCCAAGTTCCGCACGGCCAACACCAACCGTGAGGCAGCCATGGTCCGGCCCTGGAGCGGCTGGCATACGGACATCACCGCAGCAATCAACCCGCCGGGTGCCTCGATCCTGCGTGGTGTGACCGTGCCGCCCTATGGCGGCGACACGCAATGGACGAACCTTGCCGCGGCCTATCGCGCGCTCTCGCCGACGATGCAGACATTTCTGGAAGGGCTTCGCGGCGTACACCGCTTCGTGCCGCCGGAGCCCGACAAGGGGCCGACAGCCTATGAGGATGCCGTCAACAAGCGCCTGATGGTCTCGGAGCACCCCCTGGTCACGGTGCATCCGGAGACCGGCGAGAAGGTGCTTTATGCCAACCCCGGGTTCCTGCGATCGATCGTTGGTCTCACCCCACAGGAGAGCCAGAACATCATGACCATGCTGTTCGAGCACATCATCCGGCCGGAGTTCACGGTGCGCTTCCGTTGGGAGCCGGGATCCATCGCCTTCTGGGACAACCGTGCGACGGCCCATCTGGCACCGACCGACATCTATGACACGGAGTTCGACCGGCAGTTCTATCGTGTGACCCTGATGGGTGATGTGCCGGTGGGAGCCGATGGACTACCATCGACAGCTCTTGAGGGCGAACCGATCGAACCCGCAACGCCATCGGCGTGAACCACGGAACACAAGGGAGACGGCCATGGGCGTGTTGGTGCTCTACATGGTGAAATACGAGAACGATCAGAAGACCGCCATGGTTTCCGACGAAACCATGCGCGACCGCGCAGCAATCCATCGTCAGGCCATCAGCGATTTCGGAGGCAAACCGATCGCCCAGTACGGCAGCTATGGTGAGTACGACATGGTCTACATCTACGAAATGCCCGACGATGCCGCACTCGCAGCGAACCTGCACCTCACGGACTCTTATGGGCTCGCCAAGTACTCCAAGACCGTGCCGTTGATGGAGGCAAATGACTTCGTCCGCTCTCTCGCCATCGCCCAGGAAACTCCAACCAACTATTCACCAGCCAAACCCTGACCTCTGCCGAAGCGGTTGCGCCCTGCCGCGTTTCGCGGAAGGCTGCTGAACGTTCTTGGAGATCAACGGGAGAACGGTCTTGGAGTCCTATTACGACACCGGCAGCTACACGATGCCGGTCACCACCCAGCATTCCGAGGCTCAGGTGTGGTTCGACCGCGGGCTCGCCTGGTGCTACGGCTTTAACTACGAAGAGGCCGTGCGCTGCTTCAAGCGTGCCACCGAAGCCGATCCCGATTGCGCGATGGCTTGGTGGGGCGTGGGTTACGCCGGCGGTCCGGTCTACAACCGGGGCTGGACCAAATTCGATCGGATCGAGCTGCCGCGCATCCTGAAGGAAACCCATAGTGCATCGCAGCACGCCATGGCCCTGCACACCAAGGCCAGCCCGCTGGAACAGGCCCTGATCGAAGCACTGACCGCGCGTCACCCGTCGGACGAAGCGCCAGATGACTTCATGGTCTGGACCGAGGCTTATGCCGATGCGATGCGCACGGTCTATCACGCGCACCCGGACAACCCCGATGTGGCATCGCTGTTTGCCGAAGCCATCATGTCACGCACGCCCTGGAAGCTCTGGGATCTCAACACCGGTGAACCGCGCGAGGGCGCTTCAACGGTCGAGGCGGTCGAGGTTCTCGAAAGCGCCATCGCGAAGGTCGAGGCGCGCGGGCCTGAACGCCATGCCGGTCTCCTGCACTACTACATCCACGTCATGGAGATGTCGCCGCGGCCGGAAGCCGCCCTGCGCGCCGGCGACGAACTCTGCAACCTGGTACCCGACTGCGGTCACCTGCACCACATGCCGACCCATATCGATTTTCAGTGCGGCCACTACTTCAATGTCCTGCTGCGCAACTCCGCAGCAATCGTGGCCGACAACAAGCTTCTGGAAGAGGTCGGTCCGCTTAACCTGTTCTCATACTCCCGTATCCACAACATTCATTTCAAGCTTTATGGCGCCATGTTCCTGGCGCAGTACGGCGCTGCGATGGAGGCCGTGCGGGAGTTCGAAGACACCGTGCCTGTAGCCCTGATCCGCATGGAAAGCCCGCCCATGGCCGACATGCTGGAGGGCTACTACGGCCTGAAGTACCACGCGCTAATCCGGTTCGGCCGCTGGCAGGACATCATCGACGAGCCCCTGCCCCACGACCCCGATCTCTATCTCGTCACCACGGCCATCTGCCACTACGCCAAGGCGGTGGCCCATGCGGCGTCCGGCGACGTCGCCGGAGGCGAGCGCCATGCCGAGCTGTTCGAGGCCGCACGCGCACGCGTACCGGAAAGCAGGACGCTCTTTAATAACACCTGCCTCGACATCCTGGCCGTCGCCGCCGCGATGTTGCGTGGCGAGATTGAGTACCGCAGGGGCAGCCACGACCTCGCGTTCGAGCATCTGCGAACCGCTGTAAAGCGAGAAGACGAGCTGCCCTATGACGAGCCGTGGGGCTGGATGCAGCCGGCCCGCCATGCCCTGGGCGCACTGACCCTGGAGCAGGGGCGCCTGGAGGAAGCTGAAGCCGTTTATCGGGCCGATCTCGGCTATGACCCCAGCGTCATCCGCGCTCGGCGCCATCCCGACAACGTGTGGAGCCTGCACGGCCTTCATGAATGCCTAAAACGGCAGGGCAAGGAAGACGAGCGCGTGTTGATCGAACCCGCATTGACTCTGGCCATGGCGCGCGCCGACGTGCCGATCAAGGCGTCCTGTTACTGCCGCCTGAGCCACGCGGCCTGAAAAACCGCATTTGATGCAGGTCAAGTTCACCAGGAGCTGACACCACTATGGTGCTCTGAATCCACAGGAGGATTCAGTAATGGAACCCATGGGCAACGGCCCGGCGAGACTGCCGGAGGTCAAGCGGCCGATCGAGTTTCTGGAAGGCCACCATGACCGCCAGCGTCTGATCTGTACCTCTCTGGAGAGGCTGGCGCAGGACAGTTCCGGCGAAGAAGCGGTCGAAACCGCGACGATGACCCTGGATTACTTCGAAATCGAGCTACCGCTGCACATTGCCGATGAAGAGCAGGGTCTTTTTCTGCTCATGCGGGAACGGAGCACGGAGCACGATGGCTTTGATGAGCTGATCGTTCTGCTGGAGGCCGAGCATGAGACCGACATGGAGCTCCATGAGCGCCTCGTTGCAGCACTCAAGGCGATCGCGGGTCAGACGGCAGCCGACATCAGCCAGAATGCGGCCGATGCTGTGTTCCAAGAGCGTCGGTTGGCACCGGTCCTGTTGGCGCTGGAAACAGGCGGTCGCGCAAGGCGTCTGATGACACAGAACTTCGCGCTGTCTCTGGCCTACAACATTGTGATGATGCCCTTGGCTATTGCCGGTGTCGTCACACCGCTGATTGCCGCTATCGCCATGTCGGCATCATCCCTGACGGTTGTGGACAATGCCCTGCGGCTGGCCCGGAGGCGCGCATGGACGGCCTGATCGTGCTACTGCCTCGCCCTGGCTCTTGGTCTTGTGGCGCTCTGTGCTTTCCTGTGAAGCCTGCGGTCGGGACAATACGACGATCTCGAAGGCGCGGCGGTACGGATTCTGCACGACGAGGATTGAAGCGCTATTCGCCTTCGGTCATGTCATTCAGACCGTCTCGGTCGAGGATGATCAAACTATGGGCATCAGGCGTGTCGATCACACCGCTCTTGCGCAGTTTGGTGAATGTCCGGCTCACCGTCTCGATTGTGAGGCCGAGGTAGTTGACCACATCGGTTCGGGTCATCGGCAACGTGACGTTGTTTGTGTTCTGCCGTTCGGCTAAGGCAAACAGGAACGTCGACAGCGTTCGATCGCCGTCTTACGCCCCAACAGGAGCATCTGATCCTGCGCCGCAATGAGTTCGTTGGATGCTTCGTCGAGCAGCCGTTTTTCAAGTTTCCGCATCTCGTCGAAGAGCCGTTCCAGCTTGCCGCGAGGAAAGCGGCAGATAATCGTTTCTACCACAGCCTCGGGGCTGTAGGCGCAGTGTTCCTTCAGTGCGAGACCCAGAAAATCAGAGTCGAACAGAAAGCCCGTGATCTGGCGTCGACGATCCGGCAACAGCTTGAACAGGCGCACCGCACCGCTGACGATGTTGAACACATGCTCGGCGTCATCGCCTTCCTGGAAAATCGTCTACCCCGAGGCGACGGGAACCCTGGCGACAATGCGCGTGAGATGATCAAACTCCGTGCGTTGGAGCACGGAACAGACCGCCATTTCGCGGACGTCGCAGGCCGCACAGGGCATCAGCGTGCAATCGCTGGCCTCGACAGCCTCCGGCAGGATCTGAAAACGCAACATCGACTCTCCTGAACCATGCGGCGGCCGAATCAGCGGTGCTTCGATCGGGCGACACATGCCCGTTGGCTACTTTGCCAATTGCTTGACATGAATCAAGGTTGCTGAACCGAGCCGCGCCCATGCTCCGGCATGGACAGGGACAAGACCCTCTCGGTCCGCCGGCTTGACGAGCAACACATTGAGCAGGCCTACGCGCTGGCCCGCCTTGATGACGGCATCACCTGTCTGGAAGCCTGACGCTGGCGGGTCGGCCAGTGCCGCAACGATAACGTCTGCGGCTGGGCTTTCGTCAGCGATACCAAGGACTACATGCGCAGCCTGTTCCACTACAGCGTCGATCAGGACACGTTCGAGAAGCGTGTTCTGGTCATCGACAAGCTGTTGTCACCGGGGCCCAGATCAACGCGCATGCTCGAAGAGATCCGGTCCTGGACTCTTCGGCACGCCACCAACTGCTCCTGCCAAACCATCCGCGTCGTTGATGACGATGGAGCAACGGCTACCTGACGGTTCCTGCCTCCCGCATCGCGGCGATCTCGTCATCGGCATAGCCCGCGTTCCTGAGCACGATATCGGTATCTTCACCCAGTGTTGGCGCCTGTCGTCTTGCACCGCCTGGCGTCCCGGTCAGCTTGATCGGCGTGTTTGCGACGGTGACGGTGCGCTCGGAGCCCGGATGCGGCAACTCCGCCAGCATGGAGCGGGCCGCAAGGTGCGGATCATCGGCCAGGTCACCGATGTTGTTGACGGGGCCAAACGGAACTTTGCCGCCAATCAGGTCGGCCAGCTCGGCCTTGGTACGATCACGGGTCCAATTCGTGACGATGGCATCAACCTCCTGGCGTCGGGCGACCCGTTCGTCGTTGGCGGCGTAACGTGGGTCGCTGCCGATTTCCGGATCACCCATCAGGCGCGCCAGCTCGGTCCAGAACCGGTCGACGGGGCAGCCGATCGCAACCCAGCCATCCCGGCAGGGATAGGTGCCGAACGGGGTGAAAAAGGGGTGATGGTTGCCCACGGCTCCGGCGATGGAACCGTCGTAGCCATGAAAGGTCGCCGCGCGTTCGCACAGCGCGAAGATCGAATCCAGCATAGCAACGTCGACAAATTGGCCCTTGCCGGATTCGCGCGCCTGGATCACAGCAGCAAGAACACCGAAGGCCGTGAACATCGCGGTGACGGTGTCGCCGACACCAGGCCCCACCTTGGTGGGCGGTCCCTCTTCGGGGCCCGTCATGTGCATGAGGCCGCCCATGGCCTGGGCCACGATGTCGTAGGCCGGCCAGTCCTGATAGGGACTGATCCCGGCCCGTGAATCTCCGAAGCCGCGGATCGTCGCATAAACAAGGCGTGGGTTGATCGCTGCAAGGTCTTCATAGGGCAGACCAAGCCTTTCCATGACGCCGGCGCGAAAGTTCTCGATCACGACATCGGCATCGGCCACCAGCCGCCGAAACACCGCGCAGCCCGCTTCGGTTTTCAGGTCAATCGAGATCGAACGTTTGTTGCGGTTGATGCTCTGAAAGTAACCGCCGTAGTGCCGGTCCTCATCATCATCCAGAAAAGGACCATAGCCTCGGGCGACCTCACCCGTCGGTGGCTCGATCTTGATGACGTCAGCTCCCTGGTCGGCAAGCATCATAGTGCAGAACGGCCCCGACATCATTTGTGTCAGGTCCAGCACGGTGACGCCGGAGAGTGCTCCAGTCATGGCGGGGTTCCCTGTTGTGACCATACGAGGTGGTGGACAGCACCTCGCCCACGCAAAGCCGACCGTCAAGTGCGGGAGAGCCTTGAACAATAGGAAATTGCATTGCAGTCCATGTTGCTCAGCCTATCGTTGGAACCCGATCATCGCCTCCACTGAAAGGACAACGCATGCCACTCGTTACTGTCGATATGCTCCCTGGACGCACCCAGGAGCAAAAAGATGCGCTCTCCAAACGCATCGTCGAAGCCATGGGTGAGGAAATGGATGTGCCGCCGCAGGCCACCTGGATCATCTATCGCGATACCGACGCCGGTGACTGGTTCATGGCTGACAAGAGCTTGGCGCAGATCAAGCGGGAACGCGAAGCCGGCGGCTGAACCATGAGGCAGATGACACAGGCCGTCACACCGGAGGAACGTCTCTAGCGGATCGTCGAAGACGGTCTCTGCATCGGCTGCGGTTTGTGCGAGAGCATCGCCGGCCGGGACAGCGTTGAAGTCGTGACAGTCGAAAACGGCTACCAGCGGCCGGTGGTCACGGGAGCCCTCGATCAGGAGACAGTCGATCTGATCTACGACACCTGTCCTGGCCTGCGGCTTGAGAGTCTGCCGGAGCACCTGATCGATGACGGCACCGCAATCGACCCCTACCGGCGTATGTTCAGCGGCTTCGCCACCCGACGGTGCGATCCGAGTGCCCGCCGCCTCCGGCGGGGTGCTGACCGCGCTGGGCCGCTATCTCGTCGAAAGCAGACGCGTGGCCTTCGTGCACAACGCGCGTTTCTCAGACGATGACAAGACCTTCGGCGTCGCCAATGTGGCCGACGACCCCGATAAGGTGGCGAACGGCATGGGTTCGATCTACGGACCATCGCCGGTGCTGACTGACATCCGAACCGTGCTTGAACTTGGCGAGCCCTTCGCCTTTATCGGCAAACCCTGCGACATCTCGGCTCTGCGCGCCTAAGCCCGCTTCGACGACCGGGTCGATGCCCTGCTGCGCTATTGGCTCACGCCAGTGTGCGGCGGCATGGTGAAACCGCCCGAAATGGACAAGTTCCTGGCCCGCCGCTCGTACACCCGTCACGACCTCGCCTGGTTCAAGTGCCGCGGTGACGGCATCCCCGATGAGGTCGAGTTCGAGACCACGGACGGCGCATTCTTCACCACCAACATGTACGAATCCTATGGCGGCCTCGACGAAGCCGACTGGCAACTGCCATTCCGTTGCAAGGTCTGCCCGAACGGACCCGGCGACGACGCCGATATCGCCGCATGCGACGAAACAGTCGACGGCATCCCATATTATGATCAGCCGAAGACGGCCAAGGGCACGAACACTGCATTGTTCGCACGAAGGCTGGTATGAACCTGATCGATGCGGCTGAAGAGGTGGGATATCTCACGATCACCCGGGGGGTCGATCCGCGCAGGAGCACCACAAGACAAAGAAGGAGGTCATGCGCACCCGCTACAACGGCATGCTGGACGAAGGCAGGTTGAGCCCCCGAACGTTTGGCCTTCGGCTCGACACTTTCGCCGCAGACCTCTCCCCGGAGGAATACGAGCGGCAGAAGTAGGGTACGTGTGAACGGCTCAGAAATGGCCGCAACACCGAACCGGAACCGAAGCCCAGAACATCATAACGTGCCAACTCAATGTACAAGATGACACACATCTTTGCTGGTGGTGGCGAAACGTTGCGATCCGCGTATAACGCTGCCCACAGATGATATCTCTCAGGAGCAACAGATCATGCAACACGACGGCAAGATCGCAGTGGTGACCGGGGCGGCACAAGGCATCGGACTGGCCTGTGCCGAGAAGCTTCATGCCGAAGGTGCGAAGGTCGTGATGGGAGATGTTCAGGGCGACAAGGTCGCCGAGGCCGCCGCCGCGCTGGATGCCAGCGGCGCCACAGCAATTGGTATGGCATGCGACGTGTCCAGCCAAGCCGAGATCAACGCGCTGGCCGCAAAGGCCACCGACACATTCGGGCGCCTGGACATCATGGTGAATAACGCGGGCCTCGGCGTCGCCGCAACGGTTCTGGAGATCACCGAAGAGGATTTCGACCGCATCATCGGGATCAATCTCAAGGGCACCTTGTTCGGTTCCCAGGCGGCCGCGCGCGTGATGGTCGAACAGGAAAATGGCGGCGCGATCGTCAACATGTCCTCGGCCCAGGCCCTGCTCGCGATTCCCAACAGTGTGCCCTATGGCATTTCCAAGGCCGGCATCAACCAGTTGACCCGCATCTTTGCGGTCTCGTTGGCCGACAAGAATGTTCGCTGCAACGCGGTCGGCCCCGGCACGATCAACACCGACATGGCGCGCAACGCCGTGCTCTCGAGCGACGCGGCCTATCGCATGATCCTCTCACGCACGCCGCTGGGGCGTCTGGGTGAAGCCAGCGAGGTGGCGAGTGTGGTGTCCTTCCTCGCCAGCGACGAGGCCTCCTATGTCACCGGCCAGGTCATCTACCCCGACGGTGGTCGCCAGCCCGTAAACTACGTGATGCCGGTTCCCGAGGAGCTGCCGGAGCTTTGAACATCGCCGGCCTTTACACCCCCGTCGGGCGATTGAGTCTGGCAGAAGAGAACGGCGCCATTGTGAAGCTGCTCTGGGGCGACACCGACCAGGGTGAGACGACACCGGCTCTTCAGGAAGGACTGAAGCAACTCGAAGCCTTCTTCGCGGGAGAGCGAGACGACTTTGACCTTCCTCTGGCGCCTGCCGGGTCTCCGTTCCAACAGGATGTTTACAAGGCCATGCTCGCCATTCCGAAGGGCGCCACAAGAACCTACGGCGACATCGCGAACGAGCTCGGCGTTCCGGCCCAGCCTGTGGGGCAGGCCTGCGGATCAAACCCGATCCCGGTCATCATTCCCTGCCACCGTGTGGTTGGGGCTGAAGGACTGGGCGGCTATTCTGCCGCAGGTGGCGTTGAGACCAAAATTACACTGCTGAAGTTCGAGAACGCATATTCTCTGCTGCTTTAGCTCCGATTTCGGCTCTTTCGGCCCTACCCTTGAGGCTAGGCCAACCGCTCGCATAAAATTTGCTTGTCTTGGAGCGTGTAGCCCTTCAGCGGAGCAGGCCTTGACCGCCGGAGCGGGGGCCTTGTCTGCGGAAGGGTGTACGAACCATGGCTTTCTGCGGAGTCCCACACGATGGTATGATGCGGAATGGGGACGGTTTCTTTGACTGACACACAACGCCTTGACGGCGTGTCTATGTGCGGAACCGGCCATTCGGGGTCGACCCTGCTGGGCATGGTGCTGAGCGGACTGCCCGAGGCGTTCTACATGGGCGAAGGCGGCAAGGTCCGCTACCTCAACAATGATCGCTATCCGATGCGCAAGCGGGTCTGCAAGATCTGCGGCGAAGACTGCCCGATCTGGTCTGTCTTCTCCTGGGACCGCAGCCGTCCGCTCTATTCCCAGATCGCCGCACATACGGGCGCGCGGCTGGTTATCGATTCGACTAAGAGCACGGATTGGATCGCCGAGCGAACCGGAGAGCTTTTCCAGGCAGGCGGACAATCTCACCTGATCCAGCTCCTGCGCGATGGTCGTGCGGTGGTGAATTCTCGCCTGCGCAAGTATCCCGATCGTGACCCTGAAGCGGAAATCCAGCATTGGATGACTCAGGTCTCAAAGAGCATGGTCTTCTTCGAGAGTTTTGACGGCCCCAAGCTTCGTGTCCGATACGAGTCCCTGGCGACAGAGCCGGATACCGAGATTCGAAACATCTGCGCGTTCCTAGGGCAACCCTTCAACGACGATTTGCTCGATTACCACGAACGCGATCATCATCCGCTCGGTGGCAACAACGGCACGCAGTATGCCGCAGCCAGACATCGATTTAGGAATCCCGATGCCATCTTTGCGACCGTCGGCCCCAGCAGAAAAGCATTCTACGATTCACGCCCACCTGCCATTGCACTCGACGATCGGTGGAAGGACGAGATGACCGAGGAACACGCCATGCTTTTCGACCGCATGGCGGGCTCGTTCAATGAGCCTATGCGGTGGGGGGACTAAGGCGATGAAGAAGGTCGACCTCGTCTTTCGGCAGGTGGATGAGCGGACGCGCCACGTGGCTCTGGATCTCGCCATGGAGCACATCAGGCCTGACAACGTCCATGTCATCGACGATGTCAGACCCTTCACCGAAGGTGTCAATGCGTTCCTGCAGATCGACCACGACTGCGACTATGTCGTTTATCTCGACGCCGACTGCCTGATCCTCGAGGACATGCGCGGCTATATCGAAGGCTGCGATGTTCCCTACATCGACAGTTATGTATCCGACCGGTTTCGCGGCCGGATTCACTGCGGCGCGCACATCACGCGCATCGATGTCGTTCGGCAGATGGCTGCGACCGAACCCCCAGTCGACGACATGAAATACATCCTGCGACCCGAATCACGGCTGCGTAACCTGGCCATGAAGTCGCTGCGGATGAGCAAACAGTTCCGTAACTTCGACATCCTGCATGACCACTTCCAGTCCTTTCGCAGCATCTTCACCAAGTACGCACTGCGCGAGTTACGCAGCCGCACGAAGATCCAGCATCAGCGCCTGACACTGGCGATGGATCGCTGGCCCGACGGAGATGGTGTCGTCACGGATTTCGACGTGGCGCGGCTTGCCATCGGCTATGCCCGCGACAAGGTTCCCGCCTCAGCAGGGCCGGCGTTCATTCACGCCTTCATCAAAGCCTTACCGGAACACGCAAGCCTTGAGCTCGAACGTCTTGGTGTCGAAGAGAAACTGGACTTCACCCGCGAGGAGCTTGATCTCTGGCTCGAACAGAATAGCGAGCGCCGGACCTATGGCGTGCAATCCGAAAAACCCAAAGTTTTTGGCATTGGTTTGTCACGTACGGGGACCCGTTCCCTGACCAAAGCACTCCAGATCCTGGGTTTCGACACGATCCACTATCCAGCGGATGAAGACACCTATGCGGAACTTGCCTACGGCCAGTGCGAACTGAGTGTACTGCGCGACTATGACGGGCTGACCGACATCACCACGGTCCCCTACTACCAGCAACTCGACAAGATCTATCCCGGCAGCAAGTTCATCCTGACGGTCCGCGACAAGGAGGGCTGGCTGAAGTCCTGCGCGAACCACTGGTTCAACCGGCCGGCGTTCAAGCGGGTCGAAGACCCCGACGAGGAGACATATCTGCTGATGCGGCAGCTTCTGCGCGCGGCGATCTTCGGCTGTTACAACTTCGTGCCAGAGCGGTTTACCTGGGTCTACGATCGCCATGTCGACGAAGTCATGAACTACTTCAAGGATCGGCCGCGCGATCTGCTGGTCATGAACATCGCCGACGGAGACGGCTTTGAGCTGCTCGCACCGTTCCTCGGTTACCCTCTACCCAGCGAACCCTTCCCGCACAAGGGGAGCGTGTTGTCGCGGCGCATGGCCGAAGAAGCCGCGGTCGCGACGGCGGCGGAGTAGCGTCATCTCGTCAGCGACCTCTCACCGGTCATGACCGAACCGGCAAATTCGAGCCGACCCACGGGGCTTCGCACGTTCGTCATTGATGCCGTTCGAACGCTGCTCATTGCCGGAAAGACCAATAGCCGACTGCTCGCCGGCATCGCTGCGGTCACGGTGGTTGTGGCGACAGCTCCTGTTCTGGCGGCCTACATCGGCAAACTGGTCATCGACGGCGTCCTCGCCGCCCTGGAGAGCGGTAGTGACGACGATCGGATGCTCGTTTTGGTCTGGGTTGCAGCCGAGGCCGGCGCCCTGGCGTTGCTGTTTGCGAGCCGTCGACTTCTTGCCTTCCTCAAACGACTTCTGCACGCCGAGATCGGCTTCAAGGTCGGCACACTGATCCACAAGAAGACGACCGCGCTGGACCTCGAAACAATGGAGAGGTCAGATGTGCAGCAACAGATCGTTCAGGCACGTCAGTTTGCAACATCGCGGCCCTACGGCGTCGTGAACCGCAGCTTCGACACCTTCCAGTACACCATCACGCTCGGCGCCCTCTCTGCTCTGCTCTGGACCTTTTCGCCCTGGATACTGGCGTTGGTCGTGGCGGCCGGGCTGCCTCTGTTCATCGGTGAACTCTGGTTCTCGAGCCGCTCGTTCCGGTTCTACACCGGCCGTACACCCGAGATGCGCGAACGCAACAATCTCGAAAGCCTCATGGTCAGCGACGGTCCGGCCATGGAACGCATTCACAGCCAGTCGAGTGAAGCCCTGCGTGGCCGCTACGCCCATCTCTTTGTCTGGCTGTTCGGCCAGGATCGGGCCATGCATTTCCGCCACACGATGATCGGGCTCGGGCTGATCGGTGCCAGCTCCCTGGTGTTCATCTCGGGCCAGCTCTGGGTTGCATGGACCGCCCTTCTGGGCGCGATCACTCTGGGGCAGATGACCATGTTCGCGGCCCTGCTGAGGCAAGGGCAAAGCGCTGTCACAGGATTGTTCACGACGCTGAACACCAGCTTCGAAGATCTGCTCTATATGGCCAAGCTCTTCGATCTCCTGGGCCTCGAGGAAGGCCGGCCACGTGGCAGCGCGACGGCCGGACCCAAACCGGACGACGGTTATCGCCTCGAAGACGTTTCGTTCAGCTATCCCAACGGGCGCCGCCCAGCACTCCAGGACGTCACGCTTCACATTTCCCACGGCATCCGGCTCGGCATCGTCGGTGCAAACGGGTCGGGCAAGACGACGCTCGTGAAGCTGCTCATAGGACTTTACCTGCCGAGCAGCGGGCGCATCACACTCGACGGACTTGATCTTGCAGATTGGGACGCCGCGGCGCTCTACAGCCGGACGGCAGCCATGTTCCAGCCGTTCCAGCGCTACAACATGACCGTGGCAGACAACATCGCCATTGGAGACGGCTTCCGGACCGATGATCCCGACAAGGTCATGGACGCTGCCAAACGCGGCTTCTCTGATGAGCTCGTTCAGGAGCTTCCCGATGGGTTGGAGACAAAACTCTCACGCCAGTTTCTCGATGGACGTGAGCTTTCCGGTGGCCAGTGGCAGCGGCTGGCTCTGTCGCGGGCCATGATCAGGACCGGCGCGGAAACCCTGATTCTCGACGAGCCGACCGCAGCGCTCGACCCCGAGGCCGAAGCCTTGTTGATCAGCGAGCTCGAAGACCCCGGTCACACCACGATTTTGATCAGCCATCGGCTCTCAAACCTGCGCCATGCCGACCGAATCATTGTGCTCGATAAGGGTCGGATTGTGCAGGACGGCACGCACGACGACTTGCTGGACGAAGATGGTCTCTATCGTTCCATGTTCGAAAAGAAGGCTTCGTTCTACCGCTAGATCACATGAACGGAATGTCCGTCACCTTGCCGTTCCGGGGACCTTCCGGTGTTTCGACAATGATCGCGGTGTCGGTATCCCACGCACCACGATCGATCATGCCGAAGGCCACGTTGGTAACGAGATCAGGCGAGTGCGCCGCAGACGTGACCTGCCCCACCGGCGCGCCATCCTGATGCGCCGGCCAGGCTTCAACACAGGCCGGGCAGCTCTCACCTTCGAACACCACGCCGCGGATCATGCGTGAAGGACCGCCCTTGGCCACCAGGTTTTCCAGGGCGGCCCGCGCCATGAAGTCATGGCCGGAGTCGAGGTTGCAGTACTTGGCGAGCCCGCTTTCATAGGGGTCGTGCTCAATGGTCATGTCGTTGCCATAGGAGTAGAGCCCACCCTCGATCCGCTCGATCAAATTCGGACAACCGGGCCGCACCTGCAGGTCCTCGCCCGCAGCGAACAGCGCATCGTGGAGTGCCAGGCCCCTCTCGGCATCGTCGACATAGACTTCAAAGCCGCCCTGCTTCGACCAACCGGAGCGCGCAACGAGAAACTCGTGCCCCTCGAACGGCAGCCAGGCGAAGCGGAAGAAGCGGATGTCCCGCACACCTTCGCCCAAAACCCGCAAGGCCAGTTCGTCGGCCTGCGGTCCCTGTATGCCCAGCGGTCCGACTTCGGGCTCAAACACCTTCACATCAAGACCCATACCGTAGGCAATCCCCTTCGCCCAAAGGACAACATCGGAATCGGCGACCGAAATCCAGAAACGGTCTTCGGCCAGCTTGAGAATTACGGGATCGTTGATCATGCGGCCGTTTTCATCGACCAGAGGCGCATAGGCGCACTGCCCGGCCACGATGCGCCCCATATCCCGCGGTGTCATGAGCTGCGTCAGCCGCGCCGCGTCGGGGCCGACAATCTCGACCTGACGCTCACAGGAAACATCCCAGACCTGAACGTGGCGCTTGAGATGGTGATAGTCCTCCTCGACCGTCTGAAAGGCCGTCGGCAACAGCATATGGTTGTAGACCGTGTAGCCCTTTACACCGTGGGCTTCGACGCGAGGTGAAAACGGCGTGCGCCGAGTGCGGCGAGAAACCGCAAGAATGGGTGCGGACATCGATTGATTCCCAAATGGCGGATAAATTCGACGACGCCATACACTATCAGAACCCGAACGGGAAAGGTTGCGATCCAACTTGACCGGGCATCGGACAAGTCGTGAAATCGGAGGGCTCTCATCATCGGAGGCTAGCCATCATGTCCATCTCGACAGCCGAGTCCTATTCGATCCGTCCGCCCAGTGCCAACGACGGTGCGATGCCGCCGAGCTTCGACGTCGGAGATGGCAAACCTCTGCCAGAGGAAGCCATCGAGCAGTTCGAAGCCGATGGTGTGATCTGCCTTCGCAATGTGATCGATTCAGAGACTGTCGATCGTCTCCGTGACGAGGCCGACTCAGCCGTGGCCAACCCCAGTGAAGACGCCCGCTTCGTGAAGACCGAGGGCAATCCGGCGATTTTCTTCTACGAGTTCAATCTGTGGCGGCGCCATCCGGAGCTGCAACGCGTCCTATTCGAGAGCCGGATCGCCGACCTCGGCATGGCACTAATGCGCTCGAACGCCGTGTCGCTGCACTACACCAACACGTTCGTGAAGGATGCGGGCGCATCGGACAAACCCACGCCGTGGCACGAAGACGCCTCGTACCACCGCATGATGGGGACAAGCGCCGTGGCCATGTTCCTGGCCTACGACCACATGCCGGCCGAAACCACGCTGAAGTACAAGCAAGCCTCGCATCTTAAAGAGGATTCCATCTATATGGCGTCGACCTTCCTGAAAGGTGAAGAGTATGGCGACTGGATGGAAGATCACGTCCCGATGCCAAGCCAGGCCGAACTCGACGCACGATTCCGCACGATCTACTGGCCGGTCGATCCCGGCGATGTGCTCGTGTTCACACAGCGCACATTGCATGCCGGGCCCGCCAATACGCTACCCACCAGGCGGCACGCCACATCGTTCAACCTGCTCGGCGACGGCATCCGCTACGACGGACGGCCCGGGCCGGTGGATGCACCGGGCGGCCTCGACCCCAATCTTGAACACGGGGCAATCCCGATCGCCGACTGCTTCCCGCCACTTCGGGGAACCTTGAGCTGAGCATGCCCACGGCAGGTCCCGAAGGCATCGAGGTTCGGGACAGCACCTGCCGTGACCTGGCGGCGATCGAGCAGCTTTACCACGCCGCCTTTCCCGAAGAAGACCTGTTGCCGGTCGTGACAGAATTGCTGTCCGGTCAGGCTGATGTTCTTTCGCTGATTGCAATGGACGACGGCTTGCTGGTGGGTAATGTCATCTTCACGTTTTGCACTGTCCCTGAGCATAACGTCCGAGCCGCCCTGCTTGCTCCACTCGCCGTCAGCCCGGACAATCACAAGCAGGGGATCGGAGGCCACCTGGTTCATAATGGACTGGCATGCCTCAGGGACGACGGTGTCGCGTGTGCCTTTGTCCTGGGCGATCCCACCTATTACGGGCGGTTCGGTTTCCAGCCGGAGCATCTGGTCGCTCCACCCTACCCGATGCCGGGATCATGGCAGGATGCCTGGCAAGGGCTTTCACTTTCGAGCCAACCAACGCAGCACATCGGCTCTCTTTGCCTGCCTGAGATGTGGCTCAAGCGCAAACTCTGGAGCGCCTGACACAAGGCCATGCCCATTCACCAGGCCAGCGGCTCCCGCTCGCGGAAGAACCCTCCCGTGGGGCCATCATCAGGCAGGGTCGCAAGGAAGAGTGCGGTGTCGGCACCGGCGGACGGCGGCGTGTCGGGCATCAGACCACTGGGATCCCAGGGCGCGCTGTCGACACCCATTCGCGTGTTGACCCAACCGGGGCACATGGCGTTGACCAGCACGGCAGGACCGGCCTCGCGCGCGAGGTGAACTGTGAGAGCATTTAGTGCCGCCTTGGTGACGGCATAGGCGGGCGCCCCTTCCAGCCCCTCGGCAAACGAACCCCAGGCCGACGACACATTCACCACCCGACCCCAGCCGCGCTCGATCATGGCAGGCACAAAGGCCCGGGACGTCTCAAGCGTTCCCAACAGGTTGACCCCGAGAGAATCGGGCATGGGGTCAGGACCCGACAGCAAGGTCCCTCCGACAAAGACACCGGCGTTGTTGACCAGAACATCGACCTCGACACCACGATCTGTCAGTTCTGCGGCGCAACGGCGGATCGATGCATGATCGAGCACATCGAGCGTGACGGCCGTGACATCAAGCCCTTCGCTGGAAAGCGACGCCGACGCCTCCTCACCCAACGCAGCATCGCGGGCCGCGAGAATGACGATATGACCGGCCGAACCGAGCTGGCGACAGATCTCGAGTCCGATGCCACGGTTCCCGCCCGTAACCAGAGCTGTTCGAGCCATCAAGGATACTCCTGTAAGGGCGACATCGCTGTCGCCGTGTTTGACAGGCAACCACTCTAATCGTCAGGTAAACAGAGCGTCCAATGCGATGGTCATCGTGTCGGCCGTTTCGTGCCGCAATCGAACCCGAAGCAGGGCCGGGGCAGGCAAAAGCTCCATAGCGACCCGACCCAGTACGTGCCGAGCGCCGGGCGGCAACCGGATATGAGTCACGACTTTGATCTGATCTGCATCGGCAGCGGACCAGCCGGCCAGCGCGCCGCCGTTCAGGCTGCGAAACTGCGCAAGCGTGCGGCCGTCGTCGAGCGTGGTATGCCTTCGCCGTACCCGCCGATCCTATGCCGGATCACTTTCCGGTCGGAATTTACGCCATCCCCGAGATCTCCATGGTTGGCCAGACCGAACTGGAGCTCACGCGTGAGAAGATCCCTTACGAGACCGCTATCACGCGTTATCGCGAAATCGCCTGTGGCCAGATCCTGGGCGACGATTCCGGCATGCTGAAGCTGATCTTCCACGCCGAGAGTCACAAGCTCATGGTCGCGCATGTGATCGGCACAGTGGCCACCGAACTGGTCCATATCGGCCAGGCCGTGATCGCACTGGGCGGCGGCATCAACTACTCCCTGAACACCGTCTTCAACTAACCGACGCTGGCCAAGTGCTACAAGGTCGCTGCCCTGGACGCATACAACAAGTTGATGATCTAGCGGCCTTTCCAGACAGGCTTGCGCTTCTCGGCAAAGGCGCGCGGCCCTTCCAGGGCATCTTCCGAGTTCATCATCTTTTCGTAGATCGGCACACCCGAGTTGCCGATCTTGGTCTTGCGCATCGCTTCGGGCAGCGGCAGCGTCATGATCGCGGGCATGATCGCTTTCATCGCCTGCAGTGCCAGCGGCGCACCCTCGCTCAACTGGTCGGCCAGTTCGCGACAGTGATCCATGAGGTTTTCTGAAGAGACCACATCACGCACCAGACCCCAGTGCTTGGCCTCCTGGGCCGACATGTGACGACCGGTCAGGAACAGATCCATGGCAACGTCATAGGGAATTCTGCGCGGCAGACGCTGGATCGCGCCGGCGCTGGCCAAGAAACCACGTTCCATCTCCGGCAACCAGAACTCGGCCCAATCGACGGCAATGATGATGTCGGTCGAAAGTGCCAGTTCAAACCCGCCGCCGATCGCCATGCCGTTGATGGCACCGATCACGGGCTTCTGGAGCTCCCAGTTCTCGGTGAGACCGGCGAATCCGCCAGGCGACTCATCGACATCGATATCTTCCAGGCTTTCCGCATCAGCGACGGCCTTGAGGTCCCAGCCGGCAGAGAAGCAGCGGTCGCCCGCGCCGGTGACAATACCGATCGTCAGGCTGTCGTCCTCCTGCAGCATGTGGAACGCCTCGTAGAGCTCCATCGAGGTTGCGGCATCGATCGCGTTGACCGGCGGGCGGTCCAGCGTGACTTCGAGAACCTTGCCCCGGCGTTCAGTGCGGACAGCATCAGACATTGGGTTTCCCCCCTTGAGGTCAGGCCGCGTTGCCCAGCGATTGGGCATAGGCGGCTGTGTGATGGCGCGGGTCACCGAACAGCGCATTCATCGCCATAACCCGCTTAAGATAGTGGCCGACCGGGAAATCCATGGTCATCCCGATGCCACCGTGAAGCTGGACGCCTTCTTCGCAGACGTGGCGAGCGGCCTCGCCGACGGCGACCTTGGCAGCCGACACCGCCTTGCGCCGCGTGGCGGCGTCCTTGTCGAGGTTGAGCGTGGCCTCCAGAACCATCGACTGGGCCAACTCACATTCCATGTAAACGTCGACCATCCGGTGTTGCAACGCCTGGAACGACCCCAGGGTCTGGCCGAACTGGTTCCGCGTCTTCAGATACTCCAGCGTCATCTCGTAGACATGCCACATCGCCCCTGTCGCATCGGCGCACAGGAACGCGTTGGCGTGATCGGCCACGCGTTCGAGCGTCTCGACGCCGGATCCGGCTGTACCCAACAAGGCATCGGCCCCGACCCTGACGTCATCGAGCAGAATGTTGCACGCCCGTGTTCCATCGTGGGTGGCGAAATCCGCATGGGACAGCCCCGCCGTTCCGGCCTCGATCACAAACAGCGAGACACCGGATGGGTCGATGACCTCGCCAGCTGTCCGGGCCGAAACGATCAGAAGATCGGCGCACTGACCGTAGAGCACCACGTCCTTCTGACCCGACAGGACATAGCCGTCTCCATCAGCCGTCGCACGGGCCGCAACATGGGCGAGGTCATAGCGTGCGTCACGCTCCGCGCAGGCCAGAGCCAGCTTGGTGCTGCCTTCGCCAACGCCGGGAAGGATCGCGGCACAATGCGCCTCGCTGCCGGAAAACAGCACGGCATGCCCGCCCAGAATCACGCTGGCAAAGTAGGGCAAGGACACCAGACCGCGACCGAACTGATCCGCGATGATCATCAGCTCCTCGGCACCACCATCGAAGCCGCCATAGGCCTCGGGAAAGGCTGCGGCCATACAGCCCAGCTCGGCGAGCTGCCGCCAGTCCTCGTCACGGAAGCCTCTTTCGCCGGCGACCGCAATCTGGCGCCGGTCGAAAGGAAACAGATCGGCGACAACACGGGCAATGCTGTCGCGGAACAGAGTCTGATCTTCGGAAAGGGCAAAATTCATGTCGTGTTCCTGTCTCCGCCCTAAAGACCCAAAACGGCTTTGGCGATGATGTTCTTCTGCACCTCGGTCGAGCCACCCCAGATCGTCGACTTGCGAAGATTGTAGAAGATCCGCGAGGCATGGACTGCAGCATCCGGACCCAGGGGCTCGGTGTTGTCGCCGTCTGCCGCCACGTCCTCGATCGCCATCGGACCGTAGGCACCCAGAGCCTCGACCATCAGGCCCATCACCTGCTGCTGGACTTCCGTGCCGCGCACCTTCAGTAGCGAAGCTTCAAAGCCCATGGCGTCGGGGCCGCCGGGGCCGAACAGCATGCGCTGTTCCGTCAGTTCGACCTGACGCAGAGAAATCTCGGCACGAGCCAGCGCGGCAGCGAAATGCGGGTCATCAATCAGGCGTCCGCCGTGGGCCGGTTCCCGGCTCGCGACGTCCTTGAGCCGCGCCATCATCGCCATGGTGCGGCTGACCTCGGCCGACCCGAACCGCTCCATGCCCAGGATGTACTTGCCGATGCCCCAACCCTTGTTTTCCTCGCCCACCCGGTTCCCGACCGGCACGTGGACGTTGTCAAAATAGGTCTGGTTGAGCTCGTCACCACCCTCGAAGCTCTCGATCGGGCTGATGGTGAGGCCCGGTGAGGCCATATCGATCAGCAGGAGGCTGATTCCGTGTTGTTTCTTGCCCGATGAATCAGTCCGGAAAAGACCAAACATCCAGTTCGCGTGGGTTGCGTCGCTGGTCCAGATTTTCGTGCCGTTGATGACATACTCGTCACCGTCACGTTCGGCCTTGCACTGCAGGGACGCCAGGTCCGAGCCGGCATTGGGTTCGGAATAACCCTGGCAGAGGATGATATCGCCATTGGCGAGGCCGGGCAGGAAGCGCTGCTTGTGATCGTCGTTGCCGAACTCGATCAGGGCCGGCCCGACCATGCCAGACGAAAAGACGTTGAGCGGGGGCGCGTCATTCAGGGCACATTCGCGCTCGAAGGTGTATTGCTGCTCGTAGCTCCAACCCGGTCCGCCGTGTTCGACGGGCCAGCTCGGCACACTCCATCCGCCATGATCATAGAGAATCCGCATCCAGCGGCTCACGTCCGTGGGCGTGAGGCCAGCATGCTCACGCCGGACCTTCCGGCGAATGTCGTCGGGCAGGTTGGCGCGAACAAACGCCCTCACGTCGACTCGGAAGGCTTCAAGATCGTCATCAAGGTCGATGTTCAAGCGGCTGCTCCACAGAAACCATCAAGGCTGAGCGGAACCTATGGCGCACCGTCGGGCGATGCAACGATCAAGTCGGAGATTGACCAATGCGACCGGCCACCGTAACGACATCCCCGTTGGATTTTCGACGGAGTTGCCGCATGTCTCTGGACCGTCTGTTCAAACCGCAATCCATCGCCATCGTGGGCGCGTCCGAGCGTCCTTCGATCGGGCGAACGATCATCGAATCACTCGGCGTTCTGGGTTACGGCGGTGCCATCCTGCCCGTGCACCCCAAGAACGAAACGGTTCTGGGCCACACCTGCCACGCCAGCCTCACCGACATCGAAAAACCCGTCGACCTCGCCGCGATTTGCCTGAGCCAGGAACGGGTTGTGGCCGAGGTCGAAAAGGCAGCTGAATCGAACGTCGGCGCGCTGGTGATCTACGCCGGGGGATTCGCGGAAGCCGGACAGGAAGGCCGCGCTCAGCAGGAACACATCGTCGATCTGTGCCGGCAGGAAGGCATCGTGCTGTGCGGGCCCAACTGCATGGGTGTGATGAGCGTGCACCACCGCAGCCACGCCTACATGATGGACGTGCTCGATGCCGAACGGCTTGCCGGCAATGTCGGACTGATCTCCCAGAGCGGTTCGATTTCGATCGGACTCCTGTCCGACACCCGGCGCTTCGGCTTCAGCCATGTCGTCTCCACCGGCAACGAGGCCGTCACCACCACGTCCCAGTTCATGGAGGCGATGATCGACGATCCCGCTACCGGGATCATCGCACTCTTCACCGAATCCATTCACGACCCCGAAAGGTACGTGGCAGCGCTCGACCGCGCCGCTGATGCCAACAAGCCCGTGGTGGTTGTGAAGGCCGGGCAATCGGCGCGCGCTCAGGCCGCCATCCAGACCCACACCGGCGGCATGGCGGGCGAAGGCCGCGTGTTCTCCGCCATGCTCAGGGCACACCGCGCGATCGAGGTCGAAAGCCTGGAGGAGATGACCGAGGTTCTTTCGGTCCTGCAGGGCAAGAATCTTCCCAGGGGAGACCGCCTGGCCGTCGTCACAGGGTCCGGCGGCCATGCCGAACTTCTGCTCGACACATCCGAACGCCATAATCTCCGTTTGCCCCCGCTCCGGGCTGAGGTTCGGAAGGCAATCGAGGACGAGATCGGACCACTGACCGGCGACGGCAACCCTGCCGACGCCTGGGGTCAGGGCGACTTTGCCGCCAACTTCGAGGTTGCGCTCGACAATCTCTCGACCTGTGGTGACTACGACGCTGTCGCCGTCCTGCTGGATTCGAACGATGGCCAGGCGGTCGACTACCGCGGCCAGGATGACATCGTGAACGCCATGATGACCCGCGCCTTCGAAGGCCGCACCCTGCCCTTCTATCTGATGTCGACGCGCCACGGCGTTCTCAAGACGCCCCAGGTTGACCAAATGCGCAGCCTGGGCATCGCGGCGATCACCGGCATGGTGCAAGGCCTGGGTGCGATCGGAAAGGTCGCGCGCTGGACGACGTCGGCCGCACGCGCCGCGCCTGCAATCCGGAGCGGCAGCGCTCCCGCATGGGCAAGCCGTGTCTCGGTCCACGAGCACGACGCCAAGCGCCTGCTCGCTGACTACGGTTTCGCCACGACAGGTGAGCGCTTGGCCGCCTCGGCGGACGATGCCGTCGCCGCTGCCAGTGAGATCGGCTGGCCCGTCGTGATGAAGGCGGTGGGCGACAACATTCCCCACCGCAGCGAACACGGCCTGATCGAACTGCGTCTGGCAGACGAAGCCGCGGTCCAAGCAGCCTGGGACCGCCTCACCGGCCGTCTTGACGCCATGGGCGACAGCGCCGGAGAGACAGCCATCGTGGTCCAGCAGATGTCCGCCGGTGGCGTCGAGGTCATTGCGGGCATCGTCAACGACGCCGGCTACGGTCTCGTTCTGGCGGTCGGGCCCGGTGGGGTGTTTGCGGAGCTGTTCGACGAGGTCACCATGTGCTGCCTGCCGCCGCGCCCCGGCGACATCGAAGCGCTGATCGAAGGCGGGCGTCTTGCCACCCTGCTCGACGGCTTTCGTGGTGCAGAACCCGCTGACCGCACCGCGCTCATCGCAGTGCTGCAGAGCCTTGCAGCGTTCGCCGTGGACCATGCTGATTGGATTGCAGGCATCGACATCAACCCGCTGCTTGTCCATGCCAAGGGTTGCACCGCGGTCGACGCATTGATCGTGCCGAAGCAGGTCGGCAAGGTTTGATCTAGGGCGCAGGCCGTCCGATCAGCGTCGCCAGAAGCTCCTTCATCTGACGCAGAGCGTCGTCTCTGGAAATGCCGTCGCGGTCGATCGCACAGCGAAGCCAGATGCCATGGGACTGCATGCAAAGCATACGAGCCGCCCGCCGTGCCGCCTCCGGCTCCAGGAAATCCCGCAGGTGGTAAGCGAAGTTGCTCTGCATGCGGTTGAACATGACGCGCTGCAGGCGTGCATAGGCCTCGTTGAACGCAGCCTCGCCACAGGACGACAGCCACGCCTGGGCCATGGGGACATCAAAGTGGTCGGCGGGATAAAGCGCCTCGATCAGGGCGTGAAGCCTGATCTCGGGGTCGTCGGTTGAGCAGACCGCGTCAACGATGCGCTGACGGAAGGTCTTCGTGACCTGCCAGATCGCGCCCTCGAGCATGTCGGACTTACCCTTGAAGTAGTGGTGAACAAGCCCCTGAGACATGCCCGCACGCTCGGCCACGCGGGCCACAGTCGTACCTGGCAGGCCATGTTCCTTCATCACCTCGAAGGCGGCTTCCGAGAGCTCCCGGCGGCGGATCGTTTCGATTGAGGTCTTCATGATCTCTAATCTTACATTGGTTGACAGATCGGTAAACTGGTTACATCATCTGTAAATTGGTTGGCTGACCAATTTTCCGATTCAGACACTAGCGTCAGGAGCAGGGAGGCATCCATGCGGTTCGACGGCAACGTCTACTATCACGAGCTGGAGCAGTATCCGGCCGACAAGCTCTTCGACGAATGGCGCGAAACCGCGCATCTGCTCGACCAGGGCGGCTTCACGACCTGCTGGCTGGGCGAACATCACTTCTGGCATAAGGGATACCCCGTCGCCTGCCCCAATCCGGTCCTGGTCGGCCTGCACCTTGCCAGTGTCACCAAGAACCTGCGCATGGGGCAGAGTGCGAACATCCTGCCCGATCATCATCCGATCCGGCTGGCCGAGGATCTCGCCGCCGCCGATCACATGATCAAGGGCCGGCTCGATGTCGGTATCGCACGCGGCACCAACAGCACCGCCGGCATCCAGTTCAAGCGGGAGGCCGACCGACGCGATCCCGACACCAACTATCGTCTGTTCGAGGAGGTCCTCGACATCCTGATCAAGTGCTGGACTCAGGATGCCATGAGCCATGATGGCGAGTTCTACACCTTCCCCGTGCCCGGCTGGTCCGAGGCCGACGAGCGGATTTACAAGAACGATCCCGACCACTATCACCCCGATGGCGGCCTCAAGGCACTGGGCGTCATGCCCAAGCCCTACCAGGCCCCCTATCCGCCAATCTGGCAATCGGCCGACAACACGAAGTCCTACGAGTTCGCCGCCAGGAAGGGCCATGCGGTGATCGGCATCAACCGCTCGTTCCAGGGCACCAAGGAAGCGTGGACGGCCTACCAGAGCGTGGCATCGGAACAATGTGGCCGTGAGCTTTCCCTGGGTGTCTGCGCCAACGGCCAAACGCTGAACGCCATGCGCACCTTTCACATCGCCGAGACCCAGGAGCAGGCCGAAAGCGAAGCGCGGGCCGGGATCAATGCCTTCTACGAAACCGCCACCGGTCTCAACCCGAACTGGGCGCGCAAGGGGCTTCTGGCCAAAGGCGAAGAATTGTCGGCCGAAGACAACGACCTCGACTGGTTCGACTTCCTGCAGAAGTACGAGGTGCTGCTGGTGGGCTCACCCGACTTCGTCGCCGAACGCATTCACAAGTTCCGCGAGGAGTTCAACTGCCAGCACGTCACGCTTTGGCCTAACCCGGGCTTCATTTCCTTCGAGAAGGTGCTACGGGGCATCGAGATCTTCGCCGAGCGTGTGATTCCCCAGTTCGAGACGAGCCAGACACAGGCCGCCGAATAACGCACGGCATGGAGGGGGGCATGACAACCGATCCGCAGGTGTTTCACGACGGACTGATCGTCGTGGACGGTTGCACAGTCTGCAATCACTTCCAGTGCAGCTACGCCGACCCCCAGGTCTACAACGTCACACGCAAGTACTTTCAGCAGTGGGTCGACGGCGGCGTCACCATGGCGCATGTCACCGTCGCGACCTGGGAAGACGCGCGCGAAACGCTCAACAACATCACCCGCTGGAACCGTGTGTTCCGCGATCACGGGGATCTGGTTCTTCTCGCGACCTCGGCGGCCGACATCCGGCGAGCCAAGGCCGAGGGCAAGACGGCCGTGGTGATGGGCTTTCAGAACGCCTCGCCCTTCGAAACCGATCTAGGACTCGTGGAGGTGTTTCATAAGCTCGGCGTCCGCTTCGCCCAGACGACCTACAACATCCAGAACCATCTCGGTGGCAGCTGCTACGACCCCGTTGATGGCGGACTGACACGGTTCGGTACCTTTGTACTCGGGGAGATGAACAGGCTCGGCATGGTGATGGACGTGTCCCATGTCGGTGAACGCACGGCGCTTGATTGCATCGAACAATCAAGCGCACCGGTTGTCGCCACCCATGCCAATCCGCTCTTGTTCTTCGAACACAAACGCAACAAGAGTGATGACCTGCTGCGGGCTCTGGCCGGCTGCGGCGGCATGATCGGTCTGGCGACCTATCCCGCACTCTGCCCCAAGGACACGGCCCTCAAGGACTGGTGCACCATGGTCGCCCGAACTGTCGACATCATGGGCATCGACCACGTCGGCATCGGCACCGACTATGCCGACGGCTGGACGACTGAAGATGCCATGACCATCAACATGTGGCGCTGGTCTCACGAGGCCGACTATGGCGCCCACACCAAGGATAATCCGGGTTGGGACTCGATGCCCGATTGGTGGCCCTCGCCCGCCGCTTTCTCCAATCTGACCGCAGGCCTGCTCGATCACGGCTTTGCAGAGGATGAAGTTGCGGCAATCATGGGCGGCAACTGGATGCGTATTGTGGGAACCTGCTTCGGCAGTGAAGGCAGGACCTGAGGGAGGAACGCAAATGTCTGAACCGCTGATTGTCGATTGCCTGCAGCACCCCAAGCCCGAACGGGAACGCTACATGGAGTGGCGGGCCGGGGGCGTAGGCTGTGTCCACGTCACGCTGAGCATATGGGAGAACGCGCGCGAGACGCTTTCGGTGATCGGTCGCTGGAACCGGCAGTTTGCCGAACACAGCGATCTGATCGCCCACGCGAAATCGGCCGACGACATCGAAGCCATCGCGGCATCGGGACGGACCGCCGTGCTCTTCGGCTTCCAGAACACCACAGCCTTCGAGGACGACATCGATCTGGTCGAGGTTTTTCATTCCCTGGGCGTGCGGATCGTGCTGCTGACCTACAACACCCAGAACAGTGTCGCCGCGGGCTGCTGGGAGGATGACTCCCTGGGTGTCACACCCTTCTTCGGCAAGAACGTCATCAAGGAGATGAACCGCCACGGCATCCTGGTCGACATCTCGCACACCAACATCAAGAGCGGCTGGGATGCGCTGGAGATTTCCGAACGGCCTATTGCGATCACTCATGCCAACCCAAGCGAGTATATAGGCTTCGACATTGAGCTCAACCGCCGCAACAAGCCGACCGACCTGATTAAGGCCGTGACCGAAGCGGGCGGGATCATCGGGCTCGGCATGTACCCCAAGATCATGAAGGGTGGGTCCAACGCGACCATGGAAGACTTCTGCAACATGGTCGACTGGTCGGCGGAGCGCTTCGGGATTGATTCCATCGCCTTCGGGACGGATTTCTATGACGGCTGGCCCGTCGAGAACATCACCTGGTGGCGCGCCGGGCGCTGGGCGCGCCAGAGCCCGCTGAAGATTCCCAGCACCTTCTCCGAATGGCCCGACTGGTTCCGCTCCCCGGCCGATTTCCCCGGTGTCCTGCAGGGCCTCCGCGACAAGGGCTTCACCGAAGAGGATATCGCCAAGATTGCGGGCGGAAACTGGCTGCGCCTGTTCCGCGAATCCTTCGGCCCCCAGGCGTAGAAGTGAGGCGGCGGTGAACAGCGGCAAGACGATCAAGGCAGAGGTTTTCCGGGGGCCGTTCGATCCCGGAGGACAGCCGGAGATGTCCCGCGGTCAGCCGCTCGAGTTGTCACTCTTCGCCTGGAATGTGCGATCCGGCCTGTCGGCGACCAAAGCCGTGATGTCCGATGAGGATCGTTACGCTAACTACTGGCACTGGCCATCAGCCGAGAAGCTCCTGCGCCGGGCCGACGAACTGGGTTTCGATAACCAGGTGCAGTACGGCATGTGGGGCGGCTACGGCGGCCCGTCGCGTTGGAACGACGATGGGCTCGACTTTGCTACAGCCGCCTCAGCCAGCGCTGTTGTCACAAAGAACCTCAACCTCTTCTCCACCGTGCATGTTGGCTACAAGTTTCACCCCATGCACATCGCCAAGATCGGCGCATGCATCGACTTTGTGTCGGGAGGACGATGGGGCCTCAATGTGGTCTCCGGCGCCAACCCCGAGGATTTTCGCAAGTTTGGCATAACCGAGCGACCGGCGGGGCCCGAGCGTTATGCCATGGCCGACGAGTTCGTGACGCTTATGAAGTATCTTTGGACCTCGGATGCGCCGGTCGATTTCGAAGGCAAGTACTATCAGTGCTACGGCGGCTATGTCGGGCCGAGGCCGGCGCGCAATCCGCGGCCGATCCTGATGAATGCCGGACAGTCCGATGCCGGGTTCGATTTTGCCTGCCGCCAGGCCGACTGGGTCTTTGTGGTGCCGCCCAAAGGCTTCCTCGAAGACTATGTGGCGATGGTGAACAAGGCCCACACCTATGCGGCCAAGTACGAGCGCAAGGTGCATGTCGGCGCCATGTGTTATTCGATTATCGAGGAGACTGATGCCCGGGCCGAGGAAACCCAGGCCTGGCTGGAACAGGAGGCCGACTACGAGGCGATCCTGAATTACTCACGCGCCATGATGGGAACCAACAGCGCCATGGATATGGGCGAGCCCGATCAGTGGGCCGGATTGGGCGAAGACCAGTACAAAAAGGTTGCGCTCGGCATGACCGGTTTTCAGCTCTTCGGCAGCCCGGAGACCGTGGCCGAAAAGCTGCGGGTCCTGCATGAGACCGGTATCGACAACGCCGTGGTCGGCTTCTTCGATCCGCACAAGGCGGTGCCGATGATGGGCGAAAAGGTCATGCCGATCCTCAAGAAAATGGGGTTGCGCAACTAGGAGCATCGCAGGCCGCACAGGCTTCGGACGAGCTGCATGCAATGAAGATGGAGGACGAAGCATGAGTACAGGAACAAGAGAGATCAGCGCCGAAGAACAGGCACTGCGCGAGGACACGGCGGCCGCCTTCCGCCTGCTCGATAAGTACGGCATGTCTGACCTGACCAACGGCTCCGTTGTCGCACGGCTGCCCGGCGAGGAAAACTGGTTCCTGACCCATCCCCACGGCCTGTTCTTTCACGAGATGAAAGCGTCGGATCTGATCCGGGTCAACATGGACGGCAACGCCATCGATATGCCGGGCACGCCGACAAACTTTGCGGTATGCCGCCCGGCCGCCTCGATCTTTCGGGCCCGGCCCGACGTGAACGCGATCATCCATGCCCACGGCATGGGCGTGATGGCCGTGGCGGCACAAGCGAACGGCCTTCTGCCCTGCCTCACCGAAGCGGCGATTCCGTTCTACAACCAGCTTGGTTACATCGAAGGTGACTTCTTCTTCGAACCCGACTACTGCGCCGAAATCGCCCAATGCCTGGGCCACAACCGTGCGCTGATTTATCGACATCATGCCTTTGCCAGTGTCGGTGCAACGGTCTCCGAATCGTTCTTCTATGCCTTCTCGCTGAACGTCGCCTGTAAGCTTCAGATGAGCATCACCGCGTCGGGCGAACCATATGTCGTGCCGCCGAAGGAAACCTGCGATCGGCACTACGACGCAGCCTTTGGCGGGGATTGGAAGGCCGATGGTTCGGTTGAATGGCCCGGACTGCGCCGTATGCTGGACACCGAAGACCCCTCTTACGCCGCTTAGGGAGCACGTTATGTCGTTGATCAAATCTAGGGATATCAAGACCGTCGGCATTGTCGGCGGCGGCGTCATCGGAAGTGGCTGGGCGTCACGTTGCCTGGGCGCGGGGCTCGATGTCATCGCCTATGACTCCGGCCCCGGTGCCGAGGACCTGATGCGCGAGAACATCGACAACGCCTGGCCCGCTGTCGAGAAGCTGGGGGCAGCCTCGGGTGCAAGCCGCGACCGGCTGACCTTCGCCGGCACGCTCGCTGAAGCGGTCACCGCCGCTGATTTCATTCAGGAAAGCGTGCCTGAGCGCGAAGATGTGAAGATTGCGGTGTTTCGCGACATCAGCCAGCACTGCCGCGACGACGTCGTACTTGCTTCGAGCTCATCGGGCCTCCTGCCCAGCCGCATTCAGTCCCAGACAACCGGCCCCGAGCGCCTGGTGATCGGCCATCCGTTCTCGCCAGTTTATGCCCTGCCGCTGGTCGAAATCACCGGCGGCGACCAGACCAGCCACGATGCCGTCATGGCCGCAGGCGCCTTCTACAAAAAGGTCGGCATGCGCCCCCTGCACGTGCGAAAGGAGATCGACGCCTATCTGTCGGACCGGCTGCAGTGCGCCATGTGGCATGAAGCCCTGCACCTGATCGACGAGGGTGTGGCCACGGTGCCCGAGCTTGATGCCGCGATTACCGGCGGTCCGGGCCTGCGCTGGGCCGTGATGGGGATGTGCCTGGCCTGGCATGCCGCTGGCGGACCCGGTGGCATGCGCCACACCATGGAACAGTTCGGGCCGGCGCTCGACCTGCCCTGGACCAAGCTGAAGCCGCCGAAGCTGACCGACGATCTGCGCGAAGCGATCATCACCGGCAGCGAGGACGAAGCCGGCAGTCGCGACTTCCGCGAGATCGAACGCCGCCGCGACGCCTGTATCGTCGGTTTCCTGGAGGTCCTGAAAGAGCACTGGTACCAGCCTGAAGAGGACGGCTGGCCAGAGCTCGAAACGGCCGATGCCTGAGTTTGAGGAAGGCTGGATCGACACCGTTCGCGGCACGATCAACATCGATGATTGCGACGTGAATGGTCATCTGAACGTCAAAAGCTACTTCGGCATCTTCTGCGATGCGTCGGACTATCTGACCTCGCACCTGGGCATCTACTACAGCGACCTCGCCAGCGAGGGGCGCGGCCTGGTTTCGATCGTCAACACGATCCGCTATCTCGACGAACTGCACGACGGGGACCGCTATGTCGTCCAGAGCGCCGTGGTCCGGCTGGGCGGCACCAGCATTCGTTATGTTAGCCGCCTGATGAATGTGGCGACCGGCAGCATCTCGGCGACATCGGACCTGACCGAAGCCCACTTCAACCTCGAAACCCGCAAGACCCAGCCATGGAGCGACGGGGACCGGGCGAGAATCGGCGCTATGGTGTTGACGCTGTCCGACGAGGACCTTGCGTGGTACGCCGGAGGACGATGAAGCCTTTCGGAGCCTGACATGCCCAATCCCTTCTCTCTTGAGGGCCGTACCGCCGTCATAACGGGCGCTTCCCGCGGCCTGGGTTATGCCATCGCTCACGCGTTGGGGACGGCCGGCGCGACGGTCGCCATCAACGCCCGCAATCCGGACCAGATCGAGGCAGCCTGCAGCGACCTCGCAAGGGACGGCATCCAGGCACACGCCCTCCCCTTCGAGGTCGCCGACGGGGCGGCAGGCCAAGCCGCCATCGACCGTTTCCATGACGAGACCGGACGGCTCGATATCTTCGTTCACAATGCCGGCCACGGTATGCGGGTTCCGTTTTTGGAGCATGGCTTCGAGGCCTGGCAGTCGACGTTGGACGTGCATCTTTCCGCCGGTTTTCGTCTGGCTCAGGCGGCGGCGAAACACATGGATGCGGCGGGCAAAGGACGGATCATCTTCACGTCATCGATCATGGCTTCAACCGGCCGCGCCACCGTTCCCGCTTATGCCGCCGCCAAGGGCGGCCTCAACGCGCTGACCCGCTCAATGGCCACCGAACTGGGGCCCAAGGGCATGACCGTCAACGCAATTGCTCCGGGCTACATCGCAACCGAACTGACCCGCGATCTTCATGAGAGCGAATTCAACGCGTTTGTCTGTCGTCAGACCCCTGTCGGGCGCTGGGGTGAGCCCAACGAAATCGGCTGGGCCGCGCTTTATCTAGCGTCCGACGCCGCAGCCTACGTCAACGGCCATGTTCTGACTGTCGACGGTGGTATGACAATCTCCCTGAACGGCTAGTCCGCCTCCCTGAACGGCTAGTCCGCGCCGGCCTGCTCCAACGCATCGGGCTGAATTGCCACAAAATCACCCTCGGTGCCGTCCGTGTACGACCATGTCTTGGGCTCCGGCCAGCTCCCGCGGGGCTGCTTGGGCCAGATCTGCGGAGCCAGTTCGTGATCGGCCGGAATGACATCGCCGGTGGCAAGGCCGAGATCACGGGTATCCTCAACGCCCCGGCTGGGCGGAATCTCCTGAAACCGAGCGTCACCACCGAACAGGGCATAGGTCACGGCACGACGCGGTGTGTCCGTCGTATTGTCACCGGCGCTGTGCAGCACTGTGGCGTAGTCGACAATGCAATCGCCGGGCTCGGTCTCGAACATGACAATGTCGTACTTGTCACGTTCAGCGTCGATGTTGAGAACCCGCTCACGGCCGTCATGAACCACCTCGAACTGGCCGGAGCCGTCGAACGGGTCCGGTTCGAACATGCGGTTCCACATATGGGACCCCTTGATCCACTCGACCGCGCCGTTCGCAGCGTCGCAATGGTCGAGTCCGATCCACATGCCGCACACCTGGTTTCCCTGCATCTGGTAGTAGGGCTGATCGTGGTGCCAGGGCGTCAGGCTCTTGCTGTTGGGATCCTTGATAAAGCAGAGATCGAGCATAAGGCCGATGGTTTCAGACCCCATCAGCGTGGCCGCAATCTCACCGGCCGGCGAATCGAATGCCAGCTCCCGGAACGGCTCGAAGAAAGGCCAGAGGAAGGACCGGCCACTGTAGTTACCCGGAATCGTGTTCGCCGATTCGCGTAGACTGTCGCACCACTCCTGGTCAAACATATCGCGCAGGCACACCACACCGTCCCTGCGAAAGGTCTCGATCTCTTCGGACGAAATCGGACGTCGAAGCCCACGATTCATGGAACGACTCCCCGTTGCAACCAACTCTATTAGACTACGAATCGCGGCAGACGGGAAGAAAGGCACCAGACATGGCGGAGCTGTTCGACCAGATCATCGTCGGAGCGGGTTCAGCGGGTTGCGTTTTGGCGAACCGACTCAGCGAAGACCCCTCAACGCGTGTGCTTCTGCTGGAGGCCGGCGGTGACCACGACCGTCTCTACGTCAACCTGCCCGCCGGTTTCATCTATGTGGTCAACGATCCCAAGGTTGTGTGGCCCTACGAGAGTGAACCGGAACCGCAGCTCAACAACAGGCGCATGTGGCAGCAGCGCGGCAAGGTTTTGGGCGGGTCGTCCTCAATCAACGCCATGATGTACACCCGCGGCAACCCGGGCGACTACGACGGCTGGGCCGAAGCCGGGGCCGAAGGCTGGGCCTATGCCGATGTCCTGCCCTACTTCCGCCGCGCCGAGACCTATGACGGCGGCGCCGACGACTATCGCGGCGGCAGCGGCCCCCTGGGCGTCCAACGGGGCGGAAAAGACTCGCCGCTTTTCGATGCCTTCATCACGGCGGGTACGGAAGCCGGGTATCCGCACAACAGGCGGATCAACGGCCGCATGCAGGAAGGCTTCGGAGAGGCCGACAGCACCGTCTGGAAGGGCCGCCGCGCCAACACGGCCCAGAGCTTCCTCGATCCCATCAGATCACGATCCAATCTTGAGGTCAGAACACAGGCCGCCGTCCAACGCGTCCTGATCGAAAACGGCCGTGCCGTCGGTGTCGCCTACGAACGCGGCGGATCCGTGCACGAGGCACACTGCACGGGCGAGGTCATCCTGAGCGGTGGTGCAATCAACAGCCCCCAGCTTCTCATGCTCTCGGGCATCGGTCCGGGCGGCCACCTTGCCGAGCACGGGATCGAGGTGATCCATGAAAGCCCCGGCGTCGGTGCCAACCTGATGGACCATCTCTGCCTCTACCTCCAATGGGAGTGCCTGAAGCCTGTCAGTGTGCAGCATCACATGCGCCCGCCCCGGCGCTGGCTCACGGGCCTGCAGTGGCTTCTCTTCAAGTCCGGAGTGGCCGCCCGAACCCAGGGCGAAGCCTATGGCTTCATGCGCAGCCGCTCGGGCATCGCCTGGCCCGATGTTCAGATCGATTTCGTGCCCGCGGCATTCCTTGAAGACATGAGCCTGGCGCCGGTTCAGCACGCCTATTCCGCCCACATCGGACCACTGCGCCCGAAAAGCCGGGGGTCGATCACGCTCACCTCGTCCCGTCCCTCCGACGCGCCGAAGATCCGGTTCAACTATCTCGCCTGTGACGAGGACTGGGAGGACATGCGCGCATCGTTCAACCTGACCCGCGAGGTCTTTAGCCAACCCGCCTTTGACGGCTACCGCGGGCGGGAGCTCATGCCGGGCGACGATGTCCGGAGCGTTGATGAGATCGATGCCTTCATTCGCGAAACGGCAACCACCAACTTCCATGCCAGCGGCACCTGTCGCATGGGCAGCGACGACGGCGCCGTGCTGGATTCGGAATGCCGTGTTCGCGGTGTTGAAGGCCTGCGGGTGGCCGATGCGTCCGTGATGCCTGCGATCACCAGCGGCAACACCAATGCGCCGACCATCATGATCGGCGAGAAGGTGTCAGACATGATCCGCGGCCGCAGCGAGCCGCGCGCCCAGGTCGATGTCGGCCTCGCCGAACACTGGGAAGCGCGCCAGCGGCCCGCTGACCCCGCACGAAGCCTCTAGCTGTCAGGTGTTGTCGGCGCACCAGTCGATGATCAGTCTTGCGAAGTCATGGGCCCGGTCGTGCATCACCATGTGACGGGCATGCTGGAAGACATGCAGGTCAGCCCGCGGCAGCATCCGCATCAGGGCTTCACCGCGCGCAACCGGCACCGTGCCGTCATCGGCGGCCCAAATCAGAAGCGCCGGTGCCTCGATCCGATCCAAATAGGGAAAGAGGTGCTCCTCCTGGAGCTTCGTGTAGTCCCGCATGCTCTGCTCGGAGATCGGCAGATTGCGGAACTGCTCGATGGTCCCTGTCTCCTCCGCAAGACGGAAGTTGGCGCGCAGGATGGCTTCCAGCGTGGAGTCGAGATCACTCATTTCACGGCGTGAAGCGATGAAGGTCTTTTCGTCCCGTGTCTGGGCCTTATAGTCGTAAGCCGCGGCCGACGCCTTGTGCCATGCCGCATCCTGGCCATCGTCCATCGCTGGGGCCGTGCCTCCGCTCGTGACGATCACCATGCGGCCGACAAGGTCAGGGCGTTCGATCGCAATCTTTGCGGCGACAAAACCACCTTCGGAATGGCCGACCAACGTCGCGCCCTTCACGCCCAAGGCATCCAGCAGATCGATCACATGCAGTGTGCGTTCCAACCGGTTGCGATAGAGCCCGTCCGGCATCATGGCCGTGCGTCCGAAACCCAATAGGTCCGGCGCGATGGTCCGGAAATGGCGCGCGAAGGCCGGCATGGTCCGGTACCACGTCAGATGGGCATCGAGTGCCGCACTGGATCCGTGCAACAACACCAGCGGCGGACCGTCGCCTTCCTCTATCACAAAGGTGCGGATATCTCCGACGTCGAGGTAGCGTCCGGCGGGCTCGATGGATGTCATGGCACACCTCCCAGCAAAACCGGATACTGCGCACTGTCGAGGGCATCGCCGGTCTTGAGATCAGGATTCTTGATGAAGCGGTTCCATACATCAGCATCTTGGTAACGCACGTCATCGCCGGTCATACGCACGGCATAGGCCCGGCGGCGGCGGTCGAGCCGGCTGTTGCCAGGGGCATGGTGGACGGTGAAGGCATGAAACGCGATGGCGTCTCCGGACTCCATCTCCCAGCTGATCAGATCGAGATCGGACCGCATGGCGTCGAAATCGGGCAGCGGCTCATAGTCATCGGCGTCTTCGGCATCATAGAGCTGGGACACACCACCGTCGGCATCGGTATGGAACGTCCGATAGCGGGCCCGATCCCGGTGCGAACCACGCACGAACTCGAGTGCACCGTTCTCGGCGGTGACATGATCAAAGGCCAGCCAGACGGTCAGAATCTGGGTTCCCGATACCGGCCAGTAGGGCTGATCGTTGTGCCAGGGCGTCGGCGCATGCTCGCCCGCTTCCTTCACAAACACCTGGTCATACAGCAGGTTGACCTTGTCGCTTCCCAGCAGGGCTGAGGCAATCATCGGAAGAGCCGTCTCACGGCACAGGGCAGCAAGATCGTCGTCCTGCTCCCAGACCCGGAGCTGCTTGAAATAGGCATCGGGGTCGTTGCTCTCGCTCGTCGCCTGAAGGCACCGCTCGATCCCATCGCGACCCCGCGCGATCCAGCGATCATCCAGCACACCGCGAAGGACCACCGCGCCATCGGCATCAAAGGCCGCCTTCTGTTCAGCCGTGATCATCACGCTGTGAACCATCGCTTCTTCATCCCGGATCAGCGCACCGTCACACTCTTGTCGGCAGCGATGGCCTGCCGCACCCGGGGGATCACGTCGTCACGCAGGCGCTCGACCGAACGCAGGGCATGGCGGTGCTCTAGGCCCGGCCAGTCGGTCTTGAACGACACCTGATCAATGCCGGTTTCCCGATGCATCGCGATCAGCTTGTCAGTGACATCATCGGGCGAGCCGAACAGGAGCGAACGGTCTTTCACGAAATCGAAGCTCAGCTCCTTGGTCTGCGCCGCCTGGGTTGCTTCGTCGAGTTCTTCGCCCGGGTTCAGATAGATGTACGGACCGCGCCAGTTGGCAAAGTTCAGCGCGCCCATTGCAGCTTCGCCCGCGATTTCGCGGGCCTGATCCTCGCTGTCGGCCACGAAGGTATCGCGCATCACCGCCGTTCGCGGCCCATGCGGGCCGTCACCGGACCGCGCCCAGCTCTCACGGTAGTGGTCGATGCGCTGCTTCAGCGTGGCATTGGGCGGCCGCCACATGATGATACCGCAGCCGTTCTCGGCCGCGTGCTGGATCGAGAGATCGGAATTCACCACGACCCACATCGGCGGGTGCGGCTTCTGGTGAGGGTGGGGCAGCGTGGTGATCTTCACTAGCTCTCCCGTCTCGGGATCGGCAAAACGCGGGTCGTCCACCGTGTGGGCCATATCGGCGGAAAAACCCGGCGCGGGAAACTCGTAGAGCGCGCCCTTGTGCGAGAACCGCTCCTCCGAAAGCGCCTTTTTCAGGATCTGCAGGGTCTCGTTGAAGACGTTGAAGTTCTCCTGCGGATTGTTCGGGTTAGCCGCCGGATTGAGGTTGGTGGCCTCAAGCCCGTAGTTCCCGCGACCGACTCCGACCTCCAGCCGGCCGTCGGCCAGATGGTCCAGCGTGGCGACGTCTTCGGCCAGCCGCAGCGGATGCCAGAAGGTGATGATCGCAGCGGCCAGCCCGACCCGCAGGCGCTCGGTTCGCGCCGCGACATCGGACGCCAGAAGGATGGGATTGGGGCAAAGCTCCCGCCCCCAGACGCTGAAGTGGTGTTCGGCGATCCAGAAGACATCGAACCCGCTCTGATCACAGGCCTTCGCCAGCTCCCGCATCTCGCCGACCACCTCACGGTAGTCGCGTTCGGCCGTGAGATCGTGAGGAATATGAAAGATCCCGAATTGCATCGGTGTCTGCCTCCGGCGATGCTCGGCATACCCCATGCCGATTCGGCCATATTGTCACAGACTCTCCGGCCTTTCGGCAAGCCGGACAAGGATACGCACGATGAAGAAAATCCAACTCGGACAAACCGACCTCTGGGTCTCCCGTCTGATTCTGGGAGCTATGGGGTTTGGCTCGAAGAGCTGGCGTGAATGGGTGCTCGAAGACGACGAGAGTTTCGCCATCCTCAAACGTGCGGTCGATTGCGGAATCAACACCTTCGACACATGCGACTTTTATTCCTCGGGCGAGAGCGAACGGATTCTCGGAACCTTCATCAAGCAGAACCTCGACCGGAATGATGTCGTCATCGCCACCAAGTTCGGCATGCCTCTGGCCGAAGACAAGACAGTCCGGCGCTATTCATGGGAACACGTCAGGCGCGCCGTCGAAGGCTCCCTGAAACGGCTCCAGATCGATCACATCGATCTCTATCAGACTCACATCTGGGATCGCGACGCCGACATCGAGGAAATGATGGCGGCCCTCGACGAGGTCGTGCGTGAGGGCAAGGTTCGTCACATCGGCATCACCGATATGCCGGCCTGGCAGCTCGCCAAGGCGCAACACGCAGCCGAGCGGAGCGGTCAAACGGCCTTCGCTTCGGTGCAGAACCACTACAACCTCATCTTCAGGGATGACGAGCGCGAATTGCTTCCCCTGCTACGCGACCAGTCCCTGGGCTGGATTCCCTACAGCCCCATGGGCCGTGGTTTCCTGTGCGGCACCCGTCGCCGCGAGGGCTGGGGCACCACCCCACGCGCCCTGTCGGACGATTTCGCCCAAAACCTCTATTTCCGCGAATCCGATTTCGCCGTTGCCGAAGCCGTCGGTGCGATGGCGTCAGAGCGCGGCTGCATTCCGGCCCAGGTCGGGCTGATGTGGGTTCTGCAACAGCCGGGGCTGACTGCGCCGGTGATCGGCGCCACCGATCCCAGCCACATCGACACCGCCGTCGCGGCCATCGGCCAGACCCTCAGTGACGATCAGGCCGGCCGGTTGGAAACGCTCTATGAGCCCCGCCGCCTGCCCCAGCTCCGGCATGGCTAGCGCCACCGTGTCCTGAGAGGACTCAGGCAGCAGACGGTGCCTCCGGTGCATAGAGCGGCCTATACTCAGGCTCAAGGGGATCTCGGCCCCTGATCATATCGGCCGCCTTCTCGGCAATCATGATTGTGGTGCACTGGGTGTTGGCCGTCACCACCCGGGGCATGATCGAGGCATCGACCACACGCAGCCCCGCCAGGCCGTGAACCCTGAGTTCGCCGTCGACCACGGCATCGTCATCGGTCCCCATCGTGCAGGTGCTTGTCGGGTGATACTCTGTCTCACCCTCCTGCCGTGCCCAGGCCAACACATCTTCATCGCTGCGGACATCCGGACCGGGGCTGATCTCGCCGGCGTCATAGGGCTTGAAGGCGTCCTGGTTCAGGATGTCACGGGTGATGCGCAGAGCATCGATCACCTCCTGCCGGTCGTTCTCCGTACTGAGGTAGTTGAACACGATCGACGGTGACTGGTTCGGATCGGCCGAGCGTAGTTTGACCCGACCACGGCTGGTCGGTCGCATCAGGTCGATATGCGCCTGATAGCCATGTCCCTCGTAGCTCTTGGCCCCGTCATAGCTCGCGGCCACGGCCATGAAACCCAGTTGCAGGTTGGGATAGGTAACCTGATCATTAGATCGGACGTAGCCCGCCACCTCGAACAAATTGGTCGATGCCACACCCTTGCGGGTCGTGATCCACTTGATCCCCGCCATCAACCGCCCCAGGCCCTTGGTCTGCGGGTAGACGCTGACCGGCTGTTTGCACCGCACCTGAACGCGCAGGTCCAGATGGTCCTGAAGATTGCGTCCGACTCCGGGAACATCGGCGACAACAGCAATGTCGTGTTCGGCCAGGTGATCGCCAGCGCCCACGCCCGACAACAGAAGGAGCTGGGGCGTGTTGATCGAACCACATGACAGGATCACTTCGCGTTCCGCATGCGCTGTGCGGATGTTGCCGCCCACCGCATACTCCACACCTACAGCGCGCCTGCCGTTGAACAGCACCTTCCGGGTCATTGCGCGTGTGACAAGGTTGAGGTTCGGTCGCTTCGACGCGGGCCGCAAATACGCATCGGCCACACTCCAGCGCTCGCCGTTGTGGATGTTGCTGTCGGTGCGTCCGAAGCCCTCATGCTGGAAACCGTTGTTGTCTTCCGTGAAGGGGAACCCGGCCTGAAGCGCGGCTTCAAGAAACGCCCGGTCGAGCGGGTTCTCAAGCCGGGCCGACATGACGCGGAACGGTCCCTCACCTCCGCGATAGTCATCGCCACCGCCTTCGTGGTGCTCGAGCTTCTTGAAGTACGGCAGACAGTGGGCATAGGACCACTCCGGCAGCGCGTTGCCGGCCCAGCCGTCGTAGTCGAGGGGGTGGCCACGGATGTACATCATGCCGTTGATGCTGCTCGACCCGCCGATCACCCGGCCGCGCGGGCAGTAGACCTGTCGCCCGTCCATATGGGGCTCGGGATCGGTGTAGTAGTCCCAGTTGTAAGTTTTATCGAGCAGGGCATAATCCAGCGCGGCCGGAATCTTGCGGAAGAAGCTGTCGTCCTGGCCGCCTGCTTCCAGGACCAGTACCCGGGAACCCTCATCTTCGGTCAGCCGCGAGGCCAGCACGGCCCCGGCAGCGCCGGATCCTACGATGATGTAGTCATATGTCTCATCGACCATGATTGTTTCCTACCGGTCAGGTTTCTCGCATTGCCTTGCGGAATGCGTCGCGCGATTCCGGGCCATGGATCACGTCCCAGCGATAGGGGTAATCGCCCCCCTTCTCGACCTTGAGACAGACGAACACAGGCCCCGTCTCTTTCAGAATGGCGCCGATTTCAGCCTCGAAGGCCTCGATGTTATCGAACTCATAGACGGACGGGATGCCGGCGCTGCGGGCAAACCCGGCAAAGCTGACAACATCCTGGCCGGGTATCGGCAGGCTGCCGTTGGCCTCGTAGACCCCGTTCTCGAAGACGAAGTGGATCAGGTTGGGCGGCGCGGCCTCGGCGATAGTGACAAGGCTACCCAGGTTCATCAGCAGGCTGCCGTCACCATCAAACACCAGCACCCTCTTGTCGGGCCGTCCCAGCGCCAGGCCCAGACCGTGCGATGACCCGGTTCCCATGGCCCCAAAGGCATAGAGTGTCAGCGGCCATGGCTTGATCTCCATCCATTCAAACGCTGCCTGATAGAGCGGCACCACAATCTCATCGGTATGGTGGCGCGCAAGGATGCGGATCACGTCATCTCGTTTCATGGCGTATCCGGGAGCATGGTGGCGACCACAAGCGCCAGCGGACGGGATTCCGCATAGGCGCGATCAATGGCCGGTCTGATTTTCTCGACATCACTCTTGTGGCGCAGGAGCTCGTACCGCACGCTAAGCGCCTCAAGGACGGGCAAGGCGACACGAACGATGTGTTTGTCGGACTCGTTGGGGTGCTCCGAGGCGTCAGAACCCTGCAGCCCGACAAGCATGCAGATCGGAAGCTCGTACTGCACGCCGATGGCCCGGATCGCGTTGACACTGTCGTACATGCCGGTCTGCTGCATCATCATCAGCCCACGCCTGCCGCAGTAGGACAGGCCCGAGCAGATACCGATGCCCTCATCCTCCTTACAGACCCGTATATGTCGAAGGTCGGGATCACGCGACAACGGCCACAGCAGATCACCGCTCGTGGTGATGTCGGGGACCGAGATGACAAATTCGATGCCGCTCTGCTTGATCGCGGCCAGGATATCGGTGCCACGGAGGGTATGGAGATCAGTTGCCGCAGCCATCGTCAGCGCTCCGCCGCAGCGGCACCGGAACGCCAGCCGGACCGCAGATCGCTGAGAATCTGCTGGCTCGCATTGTGGCCAGCGGTGCCCGTGACATTGCCGCCGGGCCAGGCCCCGGAGCCGCAGAGGTAAAGACCATCAAGCGGCATGCGGTAATGCGACCATCCGGCCAGGGGACGCAGGCCGAACATGTGCCTTGGTGTCATGTCGAGATGGGCGATGTTGCCGCCGACCAGCCCGAACTCATCGAGCAGGTCCTGAGGACTCCAGAACCGTGTGTGAACAATACGCTCCTTCAAATCAGGCATGTACTCCGCCAGCACATCGATGCACCGGTTCCCGAACGCCTCCTTCTCTGTGCTCCAGTCACCTTCAGCCAGCTCCAGCGGCGCATGGAAGACATTGAGGCTCATGACGTGTTTGCCTTCGGGCGCCAGGCTGGGGTCAGCCATCGACGGGATGAGCCCCCAGAACACGGGGTCCTGTGACCAGCGCCCGTACTTGGCGTCATCAAGCGCCCGCTCCTGATAGGCGATGGAGGGCGCCACACGGAACTGGCAGCCCGACGCGATGTCCTCCAGGCCTTCAGGCGAGGACGAAAAATGCGGCAGGCCGTCGAGCCCGAGCGCAACCTTGAAGGCATTGCCCCGCTCGGGGATGTGACCCACCGCTGCACGGATCTCAGGATCAATGAGATTTTCTTCCACCAGATCGAGCAATGTGATCTTCGGATTGAGATTGGACGCCACAACCGGGGCCGAGAACTCTCGCCCGTCGCTCAACGCCACACCGGTCACACCCGAGGCGTCGGCCAGCACCCGTTCCACCCGTGCGTCGGTCACAACCGTTCCGCCATGGGCTTCGATCGAGGCCTGCATCGCCTTGGTAATGCTGCCCATGCCGCCCAGCGGCAGTCCGGTCGATCCCCTGAGGTACTGGCGCCGCGGATCGTGATCCCCCTCGCCCTGGCTCGAGACCAGCGACATCGGGCGCATCAGCAGGAAAAAGGCAGAGCCCGGCGACATCGGACCGATGAAGTTTGACATCACACCTAGCATCGCGACCATGGATTTCAGTTCCGGGGATGCCATGAACTGATCCAGAAGATCGTTCACACTGCCCAGGAAGATTCTGGCGAACGCCTCCTCGTCCTCCGGTGTCGTGAGCCGCGAACACAGCTCCGCGATGCTGATAGGCGGCTCGAAAAGAGAAACACCCAACCGTTCGGCGAACCCGTTGAGGTATTCGAACAGCGCCGCGTAGCCTTCGACATCGGCTTTGGAGAACTTCGCGATCTCCTGTGCGACCCGGGCCGGGTCACGCCAGGCCATAAAGGAACGGCCATCCGGGAAGGGGAACATCAGCGAAGGGTCGGGCCTGGTGAATGTCAGACCGTGCTGTTCAAGCTCGAGGTCGTGGACGATCTTGGGCTCCAGCGAACCGGGCGAGTTGGTGATCGACGCGTGATAGCCGGGGAAGTACTCGTAGTCGCCGCAGGGCCCACCCACGATCTCGCGCTGCTCCAGAACCAGAACCTTCAGCCCGGCGCGCACCAGATAACCGGCACAGACCAGGCCGTTGACCCCGCCGCCTGCCACGATCACATCGAATCGTTGTGTCATCTCCGTCCCAAGACCCGCTTCTATCTCTGTCTCACCACCCATATAATAGAAGCGCGACAGCCCGGGAGCCAGAGTGCAAACGGCGGTGTTCAGGGGAGTGCAACATGCGGTCAGACATTGACACCTTTGACGATCTGAGACGGCGCTTTGTCGCCTTTGCAAATCAGTCGGACTCGGCTGCGACAACCATCCCGCCGCAGAGTTATGCCCTGCCTGAGGTGCTTGATCTCGAAACGTCCACGATCTTCGAGAAGGAGTGGATTTGCCTGGGCCGCCAGGAGGAAATCCCACAGCCCGGCGACTACTTCACCTCGGAACTGGCAGGTGAGCCCCTGCTTGTGGTGCGTGGCGATGATGGAACAATCCGTGTTCTGTCGAACATTTGCCGCCACAAGTGGACGCAGGTGGCGCAAGGCAAGGGCAACGCCAAGCTCTTTGTCTGCCCCTATCACGCCTGGAGCTATGGCCGGAACGGCCGGTTGGTGAACGCCCGCTACATGGATCGGACCGAAGGCTTCGTGAAGGAGGAGTGCGCTCTGCCCGAGCTCAGGTGCGAGCTGTGGCACGGCTTCATCTTCGTCAACCTCGACCCCGACGCCGTGCCGCTGGCAGAAAAGCTGAACAATCTGGAACCGCTTGTCGCGGGCCATCGCATGGCCGAAATGTCGCTCTTCACCGGCGAAGACGAAGTCTGGGCCTGCAACTGGAAAATTCTCGTCGAGAACTTCACCGAGGGCTACCACACCTTCCAGACCCACGCGAAGAGCCTGCAGAACGCCACACCGACCGACCTGACCTACTGGGGCCACGACGACCCGGCGTTCAGCGCCTTTTATTCTCCCACCGGGCCCGATGAGGTGGTGCGCGAACCGCACAGCCCGGATCTCGACGAAACCCAGCGCAAGACCGTTCTGATGATCTGTAGCTTCCCCTCCCACGTGATGGCCCTGGCGCCCGACAGGGTGTTCTACATGTGCATCACCCCTCAGGGCGTGGGGCATGTGAGGACCAAATGGGGTGTCGCTAGCTACGGTGAGGAGTTCAGCAACGACAACCGGGAAAACATCGCGCGTTTCTACCGCCAGGTGAACGAGGAAGACCGGGTCACACTCGAGCGCATTCAGCAGGGCGTGGGCAGCCGCTTCGCCCGGCCCGGCCGGATGTCGTGGCTTGAAACCACCAATATGCATTTCGGGCGTTACATCGCCCGCAAGCTCGCTGCCTGATCACGATTACATCGTTGTCGGTGGTGGCGCCGCCGGCTGTGTCCTGGCGAACCGGCTCTCGGCTCGTCCCTCCAACCGCGTCCTGCTGATCGAGGCCGGTCGCGATTTCGAGCCCGGCACCGAGCCCGAGACCATCCGCGACACCTTCTATACGGCAGCTTATGTCGACGAGAACCTCTGGCCCGACACGCGGGTCCGGTGGCTGGAGCCGCGCGACGGCGAAGCCGCGCACACCGAGAGCTTCTATGAGCAAGGCCGTGTTATGGGCGGCGGCTCGAGTGTGAATGCCATGGTCGCGCTGCGGGGGCTGAAGGAAGACTTCGACGACTGGGTCGCAGCCGGCGCCACCGGCTGGTCCTGGGATGACGTCCTGCCCCACTACCGCCGCCTGGAGCGCGATCTCGATTTCAGGAACAACAACCACGGTTCCGACGGTCCGATTCCCGTACGGCGTCACCGGCGCGAAGACTGGCCGCCCTTTGTAAAGGCCGTCGCCCAGGAACTTGCCGCACGCGGTCACCTCTATGTCGACGATGTAAATGGCAGCGGCCGGGCAGGCGTCGGGCGGGTTCCCATGTCGAATCTGGAAACCCAGCGCGTGTCCGCTGCCATGGGCTACCTCGACACCAAGGTCCGGCACAGACCCAACCTCACCATCCTTCCCGAAACCACCGTCGTGCGAATCATTACGGAGAACCGGCGCGCAACCGGTGTCGAGATCGAACGCAACGGCCAAAGCGAAAACGTGACGGCGAGCAACGTCGTCGTGACGGCCGGCGCCCTACGGTCACCGGTGCTGCTGATGCGATCAGGCATCGGGCCGGGCGACGAGCTCACAGGCCTGGGAATCGACGTTCACGCCGATGTTCCGGGGGTGGGCCGCAATCTCCACGATCATCCGACCTTCGCCGCCGCGGCCCACCTGAAGAGATCCGCCCGGCAGATTCCCTATCTCAGACCGCATGCCAATGCCGGACTGTTCTTTTCGTCCGGGCTCGAGGGTTGCCCGCCGCTCGATATGTACATGCCCATCGCCAACAAGGTGGGATGGCACGCCGTCGGCGAACAGATCGGCGGCCTGTTTGTGGTGATCATGCGTCCATTCTCGCGCGGCCGGATCAGTCTGTTGTCACCGCACGACCAAGACCTGCCCTCTATCCGATACGACGCCTTTGGTGATACCCGAGACCTCGAACGAGCCAAGACCGGCATGCGGTTTGCTGCCGAGCTGCTGCGGCAACCCGGCATCAGCGCGCTTGCCACTCATTGTTTCGGCGGCTCGTTCACACACCACATCCGCCAGCTCAGCACGTACACGAAAACCAACGCCCTCCGCTCCTCGGTCGGTGCAGCTCTGCTCGACGGTCCCGCCCCGCTGCGCGACTGGCTGATGCGCCATGTCGTGGCCGGGGACACGGAGCTTGATTCTCTGGTCGCCGATGATGCGACGCTTGAGGCATGGCTGCGCGACAACATCACGGGCTTCTTTCACCCTGTCGGCACCTGCCGCATGGGTGCGCCCGATGATCCCAACACCGTTGTCGACACCGCCGGGCGAGTTCGTGGCGTCGGAGGGCTGCGTGTGGCCGACGCCTCGATCATGCCGGTCATCGTGCGCGCCACAACCAACCTCACAGCCATTATGATCGGTGAAAAGATCGCAGAAGATATTCTCAGACAAACGTAAGTGTCAGGCATCGTCTTGCCCGCACCGTCGATCGGGACTGGCTATCGGCCCTTGGCCTGCGCTAGGCTGCCCGTGGGGGTTTCGTAAGGAGGGTACCTGACCATGAAACGCACTTTCTTGACGGCAGTCTTCACCATCATGCTGACAGGGGTGGCATCGGCCTGTCCTGATTGGGAATTGGATCCAGCTTTTGGCAGCATAGAGTTGAACGAGTATTTCCCTAATGATCCCTATACAAAAGTGATTGAGGCGGGTGGAAATCACAGTGTTTCTCGATGCTTCCAGGATAATTCGCTGTCAGGGACTGTTGCCGCAGCTCCGGATTTCGACCTCTATTACCGCACAAGCGGCAGTTCGACCCTGAACATCTACGTTCGCTCAGGAGCAGATACCGTTCTGCTTATATCCGATCCCTATGGAGAATTCTGGTTCGATGATGATAGCGGCGGTGGCGACGATCCTTTGATCACTTTCCCTAACGCGGTTGATGGGCTCTACAACATATGGGTTGGGTCTTATAATCGGCGTACCGGGGAAATCGGAACACTCGTCATCACCGAGCGAACCCCCGGCAACAACTACTAGGGCATCTTGCGTCACAAGCCAGTATCGCGCCTGAGTCCTTGCTGAGGTGTGTGCTGTCTCGCGCCCCGCCTTTTGTGGTCAAAACCGCGAACGGTTGTAGCGTTTTGCCTTCATGGAGTGTAACGCATCAGCCCCACCGCCGGATTTTGAGGCTCTTTATCACGCCGTGGTAGCAAGCCGCGGCGATCCGGTCAGTCGATATGATCCTGATGGCGTACTGCACGGTCATGGGGCGTCCGAGCGATCGGCTCATCGGCCACCCGATCTTCGAGTTTCTGCTATCCGAACGGGCGTCAGAGTCGCGGGGCCGTCTGGATCGGATCGGGCCGCACGATCCCGTCATGTCGGGCCGCAACACGATCATCCGCGACGACGGCAGTGCTTGACCCCGGGAGAACACAGGAGTCACATCCCGTGCGAAACGGGGAGAGAATCAATGACCGACAGTCTAAGGGTGGCCGTGGTGACCGGCGCAGGCACAGGAATCGGACGCGCCGTTGCTCTGGGTCTGACAGACGACGGCTTCCACGTCGCTCTGGCCGGGCGTACCCAGGAAAAACTCGATGCCGTGGTCGACGGCCACGCCGAACCTGATCGTCTGATGGCCGTGCGTTGCGACGTCGGTGACCCCGGTTCGGTCGCGATGCTCTTTAAGGCCGTCGAAGACAGGTGGGGCAGGCTTGACCTGTTATTCAACAACGCCGGCATCGGCGCGCCGGATGTGCCCATGGAAGACCTGTCTTTCGAGCAATGGCAGCGGGTGGTCGACACCAATCTAACCGGTCCGTTCCTGTGTACCCAGCACGCCATGAGGATCATGAAGGCCCAGACCCCTAAGGGCGGTCGGATTGTAAACAACGGCTCGATCTCAGCCCATGTGCCGCGGCCGCGCTCAGCACCCTACACAGCAACCAAACACGCCATTTCCGGCCTGACACGTTCCACGTCGCTCGATGGCCGCGCCGACAACATCTGCTGCGGCCAGATTGATATCGGCAACGCGCTGACCGATATGACTGCGGGGTCCGGTGACGGTCTTGAACAGCCCGACGGTCGTATCGTGCCCGAAACCACCATGGACGTGGACAATGTGGTGCGCTCCATCGTGCTGATGGCCAACATGCCGCTCGACGCCAATGTCCCCTTCATGACCGTAATGTCGAACACAATGCCGTATATTGGACGCGGATGAGCGATTTCGCCGGGCTTGTTGCGCCTGACCGTGGCTGGCTCCTATAATCAGCGCAGGGCGCCGTGCAACAAAAGCAGGAACAGGGCTTTCATCATGGAGTTTTCTGAAACCGGACTGGCTGTCTGGCTCTTTTGTGGATTCGTGCTCGCGGCAGTGTTCGCGATGCTGTGCCGCGGATTCGGCAAGTCGACCGAGATGAATCCCGAGTTTCTGGCCAACATGGGCTTCTTTTGGTCCGTCGTACCGGCCGCCATGTTCGGTGCCAGCCGGTACTTCCCGTGGCTTGATCTCAGTGTCCTGGCCCCGTTCGCGTTCCTTATGGGCCTTGTTCCGCTGATCGTGATCCTGGTGATTCGCGGCACCCCGGAACACGCGCCGCCGCTGTTCGGACGTGACGATCAGGGCCGTCTGACTCTGTTCGCCTGCACCCCGATCGAGGTGATTACAACGCTGCTTTATGCGCTGCTCGCCTTCGAAATCTGCACAATTTTCCTCTGGGACCAGCTCTACAGGGCCTAGGTCGGGGTATCGCGTTATCTGACCGTGATTAACGGGGCTGAACCGGCCCGGATCGTGTTGACAACGGGCTTCCCATCCCTATAGTCCGCCGGTCCGCGCGGAGAGCGCCTTGGAACTATTCCGGGGCCAGCCGTTGCCGCGGACTAAAACACAAGGTTTAGAACGATGTTCGCAGTCATCCATACCGGCGGCAAACAGTACCGCGTCGCCCAGAACGATATCCTCTCCGTGGAGCGCCTCGACGGCGAGCCCGGCGATTCGATCGATTTTGACAAGGTTCTGATGGTCGGCGAAGGCGACGACATCGATGTTGTCGCCGATGGCGCTTCGGTGAAGGCCGAGATTCTGGAACACAACCGTGCCGACAAGATCCTGATCTTCAAGAAGAAGCGTCGCAAGCACTACCGTCGTCGCGGCGGTCACCGCCAGCAGCAGACCGTGGTGAAGATCACCGAGATTCTGGCAAAGGGCGCCAAGAAGCCCGCCGCCAAGAAGGTCGCCAAGAAGGCGGCTGCATCCGATGCTGAGGCCGCTCCGGCCGCAGCCGAAGCCTGAGGAGGACTGACCCATGGCCCATAAAAAGGCAGGCGGCAGTTCACGCAACGGGCGCGACTCTCCGGGTCAGCGACTGGGCGTGAAGAAGTTTGGCGGCGAGCAGGTTGTCGCCGGCAACATCCTGGTTCGTCAGCGCGGCACCAAGTTCCATCCCGGCGACAATGTCGGCATGGGCAAGGATCACACGCTGTTTGCGACCGACCATGGTCAGGTGCGATTCCGCAAGGCATCGGGCAAGCGTCAGTACATCGATGTGGTCCCATCGGCGGTGGCTGCTGAATAGGCGTCCCGCCCCACCACAACGAGACACGAGGGGAATGGCGCGCCATTCCCCTTTTCTTTTAGGCTCATCATGAAATTTCTCGACGAAGCAAGAATCTTCCTCAAGAGTGGAAACGGCGGCGCGGGCTGCATCAGCTTCCGCCGGGTGAAGTATGTCGAGTTCGGCGGGCCCGACGGCGGTGACGGCGGCCGCGGCGGTGACATCGTCCTGGAGTGTGTCGACAACCTCAACACGCTGATCGACTACCGGTTCCAACAGCACATCAAGGCCAAGAACGGCCGCCCTGGCGAAGGTTCGCAACGCACGGGCGCGAGCGCCGATGAGGTGGTTGTACCGCTGCCGCCCGGGACCCAGGTGTTTGCGGAAGACAAGCTCACGATGCTGGCCGACCTCACGGAGTCGGGCGAACGGGTCGTGCTGCTTCACGGTGGTGACGGGGGACGCGGGAACCTCCGCTTCAAGTCCTCGACCAACCGCGCACCCCGGCGTGCCGATCCCGGCTGGCCCGGAGAGGAACGCTGGGTCTGGCTTCGCCTGAAACTGATCGCCGATGTCGGCCTCATCGGCCTGCCCAACGCCGGAAAATCCACCCTGCTCTCGGCAGTTTCCCGCGCCCGGCCCAAGATCGCCGACTACCCCTTCACCACGCTTCACCCCAATCTGGGTGTCGTGGGAGTGGATGACGACGAGCTCGTCATGGCCGACCTTCCGGGCCTGATCGAAGGTGCCCATGAAGGCGTCGGCCTTGGCGACCGTTTCCTGGGTCATGCGGAGCGATGTGCTGCCCTGCTCCACCTCATCGACGGCACGTCGGAGACCATCACACAGAACTATAAGACGATTCGCGGCGAACTCGACGCCTATGGCGGCGGGCTGGTGGACAAACCTGTCGTGCTGGTCCTGAACAAGGTCGATGCCCTGACGGATGACCTTCGCCGGGAAGCAGCAGCGGAACTCGCGGATGCTTCGGGCATGGAAGTGTGCCTGATGTCGGGCGCCGGTGGAGAAGGCGTTGAGGCCGTGACCCGCCAGCTCATGGACCACGTCAGGCGCGAACGCCAACGCCGCATCCAGGACGTGGCATGACCTCTCCCCTCGATTCAGCACGCCGTGTTGTCGTGAAGATCGGCTCTGCCCTGCTGGTCGAGGGACAAGACGGCCGGATTCGTCGCGCATGGCTGAATGCCCTCGCCGATGACATTGCCGAACTCAAGAAGGAAGGGCGCGAGGTTCTGATCGTGACCTCGGGAGCCATCGCCATTGGGCGCCGACATCTCGGCCTGACACCTGGCACGCTGAAACTCGAAGAAAGTCAGGCCGCAGCCGCCTGCGGCCAGATTCGCCTGGCGCACGCCTATCAGGAGGCGCTCGGCCGTCACGATATCGGCGTCGCGCAGCTTCTGTTAACTCTGGACGACACCGAAGATCGCCGGCGCTACCTCAACGCCCTGAGCACCCTCAACACCCTGCTCCGGTTGGGTTCCGTGCCTGTCGTCAATGAGAACGATACCGTGGCGACCGGTGAGATCCGTTTCGGCGACAACGACCGTCTGGCAGCACGTGTTGCCATGATGGCCAGCGCCGACGCTCTGGTTCTTCTTTCCGACATCGACGGTCTCTACGACCGGGATCCTCGTGAACACGACGACGCCGTCTTGATCCCCGAGGTTCCCGCCATCACGCCCGACATAGAAGCCATGGCGGGCAAGGTCCGTGCCGGCGATTCGTCGGGCGGTATGGTGACCAAGCTGATCGCCGCCAGAATCGGCATGCAGGCAGGCTGCAGCATGGCGATCGCCGATGGCCGGATCGATCATCCCCTTTTGGCCATCAAAGAGGGCAAGCTCTGCACCTGGTTTACGGCCGCGGAAAACCCGACCAACGCCCGCAAGCGCTGGATTGCAGGAGCTTTGAAACCCACCGGCAGTCTTGTCATCGACGACGGGGCTCTCGCCGCCCTGTCGCGGGGTCGCAGCCTTCTTCCCGCCGGCGTCATCTGTATCGACGGCAGCTTTGATCGCGGCGATGCCGTCCTTGTCAAAGCCGCCGATGGCAAGGAGATCGGCCGCGGCCTGGTCGCCTACTCCTGCGCTGACGCACGCTCGATCGCGGGGCACAAAAGCGGTGAAATCGAGCGATTGCTCGGCTACCGTGGCCGCGAAGAACTCATCCACCGAGATGATCTGGTGATGTCATGAACGCAATACAAGCCGCCTCAGCGGGCCCCGACGACGACGTTGCCGCCATGATGGATGACCTGGGTCGGTCCGCCCGCGCTGCCTCAGGTACACTGGCTCTGGCCTCTTCGGAGGCCAAAAACACGGCTCTCACCATCGCTGCCCGTGCTCTGCGTGCCAACACCGCCGAACTGATGGCGGCCAATGTGCTCGATATGGAGCAAGCGGAAGCCAAGGGTTTGTCCGGCCCCATGCTCGACCGTCTAGCACTCGACGACAAGCGGATCGAAGCCATGGCGGCTGGACTCGAGACCATCGCTGGTCTCGACGACCCCGTCGGTCGCGAACGGGAACGCTGGACGGTCCCCAGCGGCCTCGATATCGCTCGCGTCTCCGTGCCTCTGGGCGTCATAGGGATCATCTATGAGTCACGCCCCAATGTGACAGCCGATGCCGGGGCGCTGTGCCTGAAGTCGGGCAATGCAGCGATCCTGCGCGGCGGGTCCGAGAGTTTCCATTCATCACGCGCCATCGTGGCCTGCCTTCATGAGGGCCTGAAGGCCGCGGGCCTGCCCGCCGAAGCAGTTCAGCTCGTGCCAACCACGGACCGCGCGGCGGTGGGCGAGATGCTGACCATGACGCGCTGGATCGACATCATTGTGCCGCGTGGCGGCCAGTCGCTGATCGAACGTATCCAGGGCGAAAGCCGCGTATCCGTCATCGCGCACCTGATCGGTCTTTGTCACGTCTACATCGATGGCAAAGCCGATCCTGCCATGGCCCGCGACATCGTGGTCAACGCCAAGTTGCGACGCACCAGCATCTGTGGCGCTGCCGAAACTCTACTGCTGGATGAAGCCCTGGAAGATGAGGCCCCGGCTTCCATCATCATGGCGCTCCTCGACAACGGGTGCGAGGTGCGCGGTGACAGAGCCGTTCAGGCGATGGATTCGAGGGTCCTGCCGGCTGCCGACACCGATTGGGACACCGAGTACCTCGATGCCGTGATCTCGGCTCGCATGGTGGCCGGCGTCGACGGCGCTCTGGAGCACATCGCCCGCCACGGTTCCGACCACACCGAAACCATCGTGACGGACGACAGTGAGGTCGCTGAAAGGTTCCTGGCCCGCACCCCCAGTGCCATTGCCATGTGGAACGCCTCGACCCAGTTCGCCGACGGGGGCGAGTTCGGCATGGGTGCAGAGATCGGCATTTCGACCAACAGGCTGCATGCGCGTGGCCCTGTGGGCGTGGATCAGCTCACGACCATGAAGTACCTCGTGCGCGGCAGCGGACAGACCCGATCCTGACCTCTCATCTCGCGCTTCTGAACCATGCCGCGGGCCGCCGCATCGGCCTGCTCGGCGGTTCCTTTAACCCGGCCCACGACGGCCATCTTTTTGTCAGCCGCGCGGCCTTGGAGCGGCTCGACCTCGATGAAGTCTGGTGGCTTGTCTCGCCGCAGAATCCGCTCAAGACCACAGCCGGCATGGCGCCCTTTGCTGCTCGCCTGAAAGCTGCACGGTCGTTCGTCGACCTGCCGAATGTCGTCGTCACAGGGCTCGAACAGGACCTCGGTACCCGCTACACCGCCGATACGGTCACCCAGCTTCAGCGCCGCTGCCATGACACCCGTTTTGTCTGGCTGATGGGCGCCGACAACCTGGCATCCGTCCACCGCTGGCGTCATTGGGAGACCATCTTTGAGCGGGTCCCGGTTGCGGTGTTCGATCGTTCTCCGTATTCTTTTTCCTGCCTTGCAAGTCGGGCTGCTGTTCGTTTCAGGCGCCACAGGCTCCGCACATGGAGAGCCCGGGGGCTGGTAGATACGACGCCTCCGGTCTGGACTTTCATTCTGGGTCCCAGGCACCCCGCTTCTGCCACCGCCATACGCGCCGGTGACACGCGGTTTGGCCACGCCGGGGAGACTGACAACTAACGTTGACGCAACATGCCAGGGAGGAGGACTTCCATTCCCCGTCAAAACGCTGCCAGGAAACAGGTCCTGAAACTCGTCGCGCTCATCACGAGCACACTTGAAGACGGCAAGGCCGAAGAAATGGTCGATATCGACCTTGCCGGGAAAACCAGCTTCGCGGATTACATGATCATCTGCGGCGGTCAGTCCCAAAGACAGGTCTCTGCGCTTGCCGACCGGTTGGTCGAAGCGGTCAGGGGCAAGGGCCACAAGGTTCAGGGCATCGAAGGACAGGGCAGCGCCGACTGGGTGCTGGTCGACCTGGGTGATGTGATCGTTCACATCTTCCGCAACGAAGTGCGCGAGCTCTACAACCTCGAAAAGATGTGGTCGATGCCGATGCCGGCCCCCGCCCCCACGCCGCTGGAAGCCACGGCCTGACCCAGTCCTCACAAACGGTGCTACCATGCGGGTAATCGTGCTGGCAGTCGGGCGCTGTCGCGACCGCGTGATCATCGGCCAGTGGGACGACTATGCCCGCCGTCTACCCTGGAATCTCTCCCTGGTCGAAATCAACGACGCCGATGGTCCTGCGAAAAAGCAGCGTGAGGCCCAGAAACTGCTGTCCGCCGTGCCGCAGGGGGCCCTTGTCATCGCTCTGGATGAGCGGGGTAAGACGCTGGACAGCCGTGGCTTTGCCGGCTGGATCGAGCGGCAGCGTGACGAAGGCCGGCGCGAGATGGCCCTGATCATCGGTGGTGCCGACGGCCTGGACCAGAGCGTCTGTGAACGCGCCGATCTTCTGCTTTCGCTGGGTGCCATGACATGGCCTCACATGATGGTCCGTGTCATGCTCTTGGAGCAGCTCTACCGCGCCCACACCATCCTGGTCGGACACCCCTACCATCGTGACTGACAGCAGCCCTGCCCCTGCCTTCGTGTTGCCACAGGGCGAGGCAACAGATACATCCATGCTCTCCCTACCCAAGAGCCAGCCATGAGTTCATCCCAGCGTCCCGGCCCTCTCGTCCTCTGCATTCTGGACGGCTGGGGTCTCGCCAAAGACGGGCCCGATAACGCGATCCTGCAGGCCAAGACGCCGGTGTGGCACACCATGCTCAGGGACTGCGCAACGACGCGGCTGGAAACGTCGGGCGAGGCCGTCGGCTTGCCTTGCGGACAGATGGGCAATTCCGAGGTCGGCCACCTCACCATGGGGGCGGGCCGCATCTTCATGCAGAATCTGCCGCGCATTGATCGCGCCATTGCCGATGGCTCGATCAAAGACAATCCGCGCCTGACCGCCCTCATTGCCGCGCTGAAGCAAAGCGGTGGCCGCTGCCACATGATGGGCCTGCTCTCGCCCGGCGGCGTGCATTCGCACCAGAACCACATGGCGGCGCTGGCCAACATCCTCGCCGCACATGGGATCGATGTCCTGGTTCATGCCTTCCTCGACGGCAGGGACACGCCACCATCCAGCGCGAAGGGCTACGTCGCGCAGTTCCAGTCCGATGCGCCGCGAGCACGGGTCGCAACCGTTATCGGGCGCTACTATGCAATGGATCGGGACAAGCGGTGGGAACGGGTCGGCAATGCACTATCCGCCTTGGTGGAGGGCCAGGGACACCACGCCGAAGGCGCTGATGCGGCCATTGCCGGGGCCTACGACGCAGGCCAGACCGACGAGTTTGTGGAGCCTGTCATCATCGGGGACTTTGCCGGCATGCAGGCCGGCGACGGTCTAATCATGGCCAACTTCCGCGCCGACCGGGCACGGCAGCTGCTCACGGTGCTGCTTGATCCGGCCTTTGACGGCTACGATGCACCGAAGCCACCCAAATTCGCGGCCGTGGCCGGCATGGTGTCCTACTCCAGCGCACTCGATCCCTTCCTGCCGGCACTCTTCGCACCGCAGAACGTCTCCAAGAGCCTTGGGAGTCTTGTGGCAGACGCCGGCATGAGCCAGCTCCGGATTGCCGAGACCGAGAAGTACGCGCATGTCACCTATTTTTTCAACGGTGGCGAAGAACAGGTCTTTGCGGGAGAGGAACGGATTCTCATCCCCTCGCCGAAGGTCGCGACCTATGACCTGAGGCCCGAGATGTCCGCAGAAGAGGTCACCGACAAGCTGGTGGCAGCCATCAACGACCACCGCTTCGACGTGGTGATCTGCAACTTCGCCAATCCCGACATGGTGGGCCACACCGGCGTCTTTGAAGCGGCCTTGAAGGCGGTCGAAACGGTCGACCATTGTCTCGGACGCATCGCCAGGGCGGTTGAGGACACAGGCGGCCACATGGTGGTGACGGCAGACCACGGCAACATTGAGACCATGCGTGACCCAAAAACAGGAGAGATTCACACCGCTCACACCACCAATCCGGTGCCGCTGGTCATCGTCAACGCGCCAGAGGGCGTCCATGTCGAAGAGGGTGGAATGGCCGATCTGGCGCCAACACTTCTCGATCTTTTGCACATCGATCAGCCTTCCGAGATGACCGGCCGTTCCCTGCTGGTCCGGAGCTGATGGCCCCTGCCCGCCCGATCCTGGCCCTTATGGTGTCGGTCGTTTTGAGCCTGGGTGCAGGAGCCCAGGACAACGATGAGACAGCACAGCGCCTTCAGGACATCGAAGCAAGTCTGGCCGAAGCCGCAGCGTCCCGTGCCGCACTGGGCGAGGAAGCCGGTGCCATTGCCGACGAGCTCGATATCCTGCGGGTCCGGCTGCTTGCCAGCGAACACGAAATCAGAGATCTGGAGCAGTCCCTGACTACGATCCAGGAGACGCTCGCCGCCCTGGCTGTGGAGATGGAGGAACGGGAACAGGAGTTGACTGTGCGACGTGACGAGTTCGCAACTGTCCTGGCGGCCCTGCAGCGCCTTGCCCTGCAACCGACCGACATGATGATCGCCATGCCGGGTTCGCCGACCGAGACACAACGCACGGCCATGCTATTGGCCTCTGTCACGCGCGGCCTCGAGCAGCGCATGACAGAGATCGAAACGGCCGTACGCAGCCTCGTCGAACTGCGTGACGACATGACCCAACAGGAAATCGAGCGGGAACGAACGCTGGTTCTGATACGCGCGAAACTGGCCATTGCTCGGTACACCGTGGCCAGCAAATCCGATCTACTCTCGCGGATAGAGCAGGACGATGCGGTGCTCGCCGGCCGACAGAACGAGTTGAGCCGTGAAGCCGCCGATCTGAAAGATCTCCTGCTCGTCCTCTGGACAGAGGCCGAACAGCAATCTCTGGCGCAATCAGAAGAGATGGCCGCGGCCATGGATGCCCTCGCCGCCAATCGATTCAGCGCCCAGCAGGGGCGCCTTCCGCTACCTGTTACAGGCCAGATCGCGCTCACCTTTCGCGAAATCGTTCCGGAAGGGCTGCCGAGCCGGGGAATCGCCATCGAGTCGGCACCGGGTGCACGTATCATCACACCTTATGACGGCCAGCTTGCCTTCGCCGGGACCTTCCGAGATTACGGGCATTTGTTGATCATTGATCACGGCGAAGGCTACCATACTGTGCTAGCAGGATTTGCGCGCGTCCACGTAACGCTTGGCCAGTGGCTACTGGCAGGCGAACCGGTTGGCGTGATGCCCACGAATGAAGCCGACGGTCGTTTGCTCTACGTCGAGTTGCGCCGCAACGGTGATCCCATCAACCCCCTTCCGTGGATTGCGGCCGGGACAAGCGAAGTGAGTGGCGGATGAAAAGATCTGTACTTGTAGTGGCCTCGATTTTGGCTCTGATGAGCCCTGGAGTGACCCAGGTCGATGCCGCCAGCAGTGAAACCTATCGCCAGCTGAACCTGTTCGGAGACGTCTTCGAGCGCGTTCGTGCGGAGTATGTGGAAGCGGTCACCGACGAGGAACTCATCGAGGCTGCCATCCGCGGCATGCTGACGTCGCTGGACCCTCATTCGAGCTATCTTAGCCCCGAGAACTTCGACGAAATGCAGGTCCAGACCCGTGGCGAGTTCGGCGGTCTCGGCATCGAAGTCACCATGGAGGATGGCTTTGTGAAGGTCGTCTCGCCGATCGATGATACCCCGGCCGATCGTGCCGGTATCGAAGCCGGTGACTTTGTGACCCATCTCGACGGCGAGCCTGTGCTGGGCCTCACCTTGGGCGAAGCGGTCGAAAAGATGCGTGGCCAGGTCAACACCGACATCGTGCTCACGATCGTTCGCGAAGGCGAGGATGAAGCGCTCGAGATCACCGTCACGCGCGACATCATCACCATCAAGTCGGTGCGCTGGCGCATGGAAGGCAATGCCGGCTATGTCCGCATCACATCATTCAACGAGCAGACAGAAGAAGGCCTGGTTGATGCCATCGAAGGCATGATGGCGGAAGCCGGCGACGAACTCGAGGGTGTCGTTGTCGATCTGCGCAACAATCCCGGCGGCCTTCTGGATCAGGCCATCGCCGTGTCCGATGTCTTCCTGGACAAGGGCGAGATTGTCTCGACCCGTGGCCGCCGTGACGAGAGCACCCAGCGTTTCAACGCCCGCCCCGGTGATCTGGCGCAGGGGCTGCCTGTCATCGTGCTGATCAACAGCGGCTCGGCGTCAGCGTCCGAGATTGTGGCCGGCGCGCTGCAGGACCACCAGCGGGCCATAATCATGGGCACGCAGTCTTTCGGTAAAGGTTCGGTGCAGACCATCATCCCGCTTCCCAGCCACGGAGCGATGCGCCTGACGACGGCGCGTTACTACACGCCATCGGGCGTTTCGATCCAGGCGACCGGCATTCATCCCGACATCGTTGTCGAGGAGGTTGTGATCGAAGCCGAGGAAGAAGAAGACCTTCTGACCAGCGAAGCGGACCTGCGCAACAGTCTCGAAGCCGAGGAGAACGAGGACGAATTCTCCGACCGTACCAAGGAAGCGTTGGAGGATTACCAGCTTGGCCGGGCCCTCGACCTGCTTCAGGGTCTTGCCCTGATCAGCAGTCTCGACACCGCTGTAGCCGAGTGATCGCCTCTTTGCGCTAGAGTTTCGGGCCATGGCTGTTTCGGCAGATGACCTGCCCTATCGCGATTGCGTCGGCATGATGGTCGTTAACAATGATCGTCTCATCTTTGCGGGCGAGCGAAACGCCCTGGCCGGCTCATGGCAAATGCCGCAGGGCGGCATCGACAATGGCGAGGAGGCGTCTGCCGCAGCTCTGCGCGAGCTTGAAGAGGAAACCGGGATCCTCGCGGTCACGGAGATCGGTCGTATCGATCGCTGGCTGCACTACGATCTGCCTGCTGATCTCATCGGCAAGGCCCTCAAAGGCCGTTACAGGGGCCAGCGACAGCGCTGGTTCGCCTATCGCTTTGACGGCCAGGACTCAGACATCAATGTCATCGGCGTCGATCATCCTGAGTTCACAAGCTGGCGCTGGATGAAGCCCGAAGCGCTCGAGGCAAGCGTCATCGGGTTCAAACATCACATCTACAGAGATGTCTTCGAAGAGTTTAGGCCGCTTTTGGAGGGCTGACCGCTAGAACGCCGGCGCCTGTTTGACCATCCGGCCGCGGCGCCAGTCGAAAAGGCGCCATACGATGCGGCCAAACCAGCCGCCAAGTCGGCTCTGCGGTTTCAGGCCCACGGCCTTCATCGTCATATTGGTCGCAAGCTTGATATGGCCGGGCTGATAACGGGTCAGCGCTTTGCTGCCATGGGCAGCCGCACAGGCCTTGCGGTCATAGGGGCCTTCGATGTCGTTGGCCGCATAGTAGGCAAACGCCAGCTCATCATCTTCGCCTTCAGCCATCCGGACCAACGCGACCTTGATCCGGGCGACGGTGTTGAGGCTTTCGTCGGCGTTGTAGCGTTTCATGTGCTCATAGAAGAGCTTGTAGTGGCGAAACTCGTCGGCCGCGATCTGCTTGCAAATCTGCTTCAGGACCGGTTCGTCGGTCGAATCGGCCAGCGCTGAATAGTAGGACGACGTGCCGACTTCTACGATACAGCGGGCGATCAACTCGGCACAGCGCGATCCGCGCACCGAACTGGCCGCCTCCATGTCGACCTGCTGATAACCCTCGCAGAATCGCTGGCGCGACGCCTTGAAGTCCCAGTCCGGGTCAGCCATGTTGGCCCAGCGGGCCAGCGCGATACCGTGCTGGACCTCTTCCACGGCCCACTGTTCGGCAGCTGCAACAAAGTCCTCATCGCCCGAAAACACGTTGGCGAGGTAACGTCCATAGAGGTCACCATTGTGCTCAACGAGCGAGGCAGCCTTGATGATGCGCACGGTATCGACGTCCGCCTTCGTCCTATCGAAGGCAGCCCAGTCAATGTCATCCAGCGTCCAGTGTCCCATGGCCACACCTCGTTGCAGCGTGTCAGTACGGTCGTGGCAGCGAAAGACTATGTAATGTCATACCACCGCGACCTCAAGGTGAACGAAGAATACAGAAAAATCACGGCATTAGGGAAAACCATCCACACGACGCGCCTTTCGTCTTGGAGGAGTCGGTGTTTCATGCACGCCGGAGAACATGGCAAACTCCCTAATTCCAGGCACGGCAACAGAGTTGGAATCTGGGCTTATGATGGAACTGGTCGACTGGCACACCCATTGTTTCCTCCACGATCACCGCACCGACGAAGACCGCGCGCTGCAGTCCCAACGCGGTGTTCTGGGCGATGGTGAAGCCGAACCAGAGCTCCATGCCCAGGTCATCGACGAAGCAGGCATCGACAAGTTCGTGGTCATCGCCCTGCCGAAGTTCGGCGGCAACCACACGCCATCCGAATTCATTGCCGAGACCGTGGCACGCTACCCTGGCCGCGCTGTGGGCCTATGTTCAGTCCATCCGCACGACGCTGATGCCCCGGAAGCCTTCGAACATGCGCTTTCGCTGGGCCTGAAAGGACTGAAGATATCGCCCACTTACCAGGAGATGGATCCGCGCAGCGCAGCCTGCCGCCCACTCTACGAGATAGCCTGCCAACATGATGTGCCGGTCATGTTCCATTGCGGCGGGGCCTATACCGGCAGCCTCGAGTTTGCGGATCCTACGCTGCTCGATAAGGTCGCGATGGAGCATCCGAAGCTCAAGATCATCGTAGCGCACTTCGGCCAACCCTACATGGAGCAGACTGCGATTGTGATGCGCAAGAACCCCAATGTTTTTGCCGATCTCTCCGCCCGCTACCACCGACCCTGGCAACTCTACAACGGCCTGATGATCGCCCAGGAGTACAGGGTCGCGGACCGGCTTCTGTTCGGGTCGGACTTTCCTGTCCGCACGCCCAGGAAGGCGATCGACGAGTTCCGCGCTCTCAACGACTGGGGAGAAGGCCTCGCCATGCCGAGAATCCCTGACAAACTCATCGAGTCCATACTTTACGAACGGCCGCTCTCCATGCTCGGGATCGAGCCCGACCCGGCGTGAACGGCTCCCTTCCCGTCATGGTGGTGACCGGTTTCCTGGGCAGCGGCAAAACCACCATGATTAGTGGCCTGCTGCGTCACCCAGGACTGGAAGACACGGCAGTGCTGGTCAATGAGTTTGGCGAGATCGGTCTTGATCACCTGCTCGTTGAACATGTCGACGAGTCGACGATCCTGATCGGACAGGGCTGCTTGTGCTGTGCGGTCCGGGAAGACCTCGTGGTGGCGCTGATGGACCTCCTGGAGCGCCGTGAGGCCGGGGCTGTGCCTGGGTTTCGAAGGCTGGTCGTCGAGACAACCGGCCTGGCCGATCCCGCTCCCATACTGCACACGCTTCTGGCCGATGACCGTCTCAGGGGCCGTTGCCACATTGCGGGGATCATCACGACGGTGGACGTCCTGCACGCGCGGGATCAACTCGAGCGGGAGCCTGAGTGTCTGCGACAGGCGGCGGTCGCCGACCGGCTGGTCCTGACCAAGACCGACCTTGCTGACGGAATCGCCACATCAGAGGTCTCGCGGCGTCTGGAGGCCATCAACCCCGATGCGCCACAGGATCGCGCGCCGGTCGCACCGGACATCCTGACCACCGCCGCCGAACACGGTGAAGACAGAGCCTCGACAGCCCGTTGGCTAGACCAGCCTGATCATCACCACCATGACACCGCGATCAGCGCCATGACCCTGCGCGCTGAAAAACCTCTGCGCATTGATCGTGTTGTGGCATGGATCGAAGACACCATCGCACGTTATGGCGACCGGCTGCTGCGTCTGAAAGGCATCCTCGACGTTGAGGGAAGCGCCGTGCCCGTTGCCGTGCATGGTGTTCAACACGTTTTCCATCCGCTACAGCGGCTCTCGGCCTGGCCTGAGGGGCCGCGAGTGTCGCGCCTGGTTCTGATCGGGCGTGATCTCCCTGTCACAGACATCGAGGACGCTTTTGTGCGGCGTACCGGGTCACCTGTCGTTTGACTCCGGCAACAGTCCGGGACCAAATCGACCAAACATGAATCGGAAGGGGCAGAACCATGGATGAGATGAACAACGAGGTGGTGATCACCTGTGCCGTCACTGGTGGTGGCGACACCGCGGGCAAGAGCCCACATGTGCCGGTCACGCCCAAACAGATTGCCGCAGCCGCGATCGAGGCGGCCAAAGCAGGTGCAGCCATTGTGCACTGCCATGTGCGCAACCCCGAAACCGGTCAGAACGCCTTCAAGGCCGAATTGTTCGCCGAGCTGGTCGAACGCATTCGTGAAAGCGAGACCGATGTCGTGATCAACCTGACGGGCGGCAACGGCGGCGCCATCCTCATTGACGACAACAAGCCCGGTGAATGGCAGGAGGGCAGCGACCTCACCACACCGGAAGGGCGTGTGGCCCATGCCGTGGAACTGTTGCCGGAGATCTGCACCCTGGATATGGGCCTGATCAACTTCGGCGAGAACGTCGCCTATCTCGGCAACGACTCGGCCCTCCGCGACATGGCCAAGCGTATGCAGTCCGTCGGTGTGAAGCCGGAACTTGAGGTGTTCGACGTGGGTCCCATCATGCAGGCGCGTAAACTCATGGACGAAGGTGTCTTCGATGCCCCGCCCATGTTCCAGCTCTGCCTGGGCATCGGGGTCAACGCACCGACCGACACCAAGGTCATGCTGGCCATGCGCGACATCCTCCCCGACGGAGCCTTCTGGTCATCCTTCGGCATCTCGCGGCATCAGATGCCCATGGTCGCCAAATCCGTCGCGCTGGGCGGCAATGTCCGGGTCGGTCTTGAGGACAATCTCTACCTGTCGCGCGGCGTTCTGGCCAACAACGGGCAACTTGTCGAGAAAGCCCGCACCATCATCGAGGCCATGGGAGCACGTGTGCTGACTCCCGCCGAAGCACGAGAAAAGCTAAATCTCCGCAAGCCGGGTTAGGCGCATATCCATGACGAAATTTGAATGATCTCACTTTCAAGGGCACCTTGATGGCCGATCATTCAATTTCTTTTGGCTCTCTGCGGGGCTTTGAAGCTGCCGCCCGCCTGAAGAGCTTCGCGGCGGCTGCGGAGGAACTGAACCTCACGCAGTCGGCGGTCAGCCACCAGATCCGCACGCTGGAAAACGCGATCGGTGTCCCTCTGTTGGTCCGCGAGCACCGCACGGTCGCCTGACCGATGCCGGCTTCGAGCTCTGGCGCACGGTGCGCGACAGTCTCAGCCGCCTCGATCAGGACGTCATGCGGGTCAGAACCTATGGCAAGCCCAGTTCCCTGATTGTTGCCTGCGACCCCGCTCTCGCATCGCGCTGGCTGGTTCCGCTGCTGCCGGTCTTTCGCGCTGAACATTCTTCCATCGACGTCTGGCTCTACAGCACAAACGAACAGTTGGACCTCGAGGTCGAAGAGGTCCATATCGTGATTCAGCGCGCTAACGATGAAGCCTATGAGGGTTTCCAGTCATATGCGATTGTCACTGACGATTTCGCGACACCTCACTGCTCCCCGGTGATGGCTGCAAGCCTGTCCGAAACAGCCGATCTGGCCGAGGAAACCCTGCTGCATGACGAACGGGATTAGGATTAGCCGTCCTGGCTCGCACTGGGAGGAGCAACCGATGATGATCCGGTCCAGGGCCCAGCTTCAGCGATCCGCACCACTGCCTGATGACCGCCGACGCCGGCCATGGTATCCCGCTGACCAGTTGGTTCGAGACCAGAGCAGCCCGAGAGGCAGGAACACTTGCCCTCATGGCCCGACAGCAGGTTGCCGCTTCCCGACATTGTCATGACCGTCGTGGCCGAGCCCACCAGAGCCACGATGACACACGCCTTTGCATCGTGGTTACTCGGCAGCATCGGTGAGATGAAAGACACCGAGCGCTGAACGAGAAAGGGCCCCGCCTTGCGGAGGGGCCCTTCTGTATCATGTTGCTTTGGCCTTGCGTCAGTTTGCGCGGCCAGCGTCCAGCATGGCGCCCAGCATCTCAACCGACTTGCGCGCACGGTTACGCGCTTCATCGGTCTCGGCGTCCCGCAGGTCGAGCTCGGCATCCTTCAGACGCTGCTCGACGTCGGCGCGGTCGATATCGGCCACCATCACGGCATCTTCGGCCAGCACCGTGCAGCGGTCCGGCAGAACCTCCGCGAAGCCACCGCCGACAAACACGCGGTGGGCGACGTTGCCGCCCTCGTGGATGGCGATGACACCGGCACGGATGGTCGAAATCAGGGGTGCATGATCGGGCAGCACGCCGAAATCGCCGTCACCGCCCGGAATCACGACCATGTCGAAAGCATCGGACACCATCAGGCGTTCCGGGCTCACGAGTTCGAAATTGACCTTGTCCGCCATGCCTCAGGCTCCCGATTCTACTGTTACGCAGCCTCTGCAGCGACACGCTTGGCCTTCTCGACCGCGGCCTCGATGGTGGAGACCATGTAGAAGGCCTGCTCGGGCAGATCGTCGTACTCGCCGGCCACGATGGCCTTGAAGCCCTTGATCGTGTCGGCCAAGTCAACAAACACGCCAGGCGTGCCGGTGAAGACTTCGGCCACATGGAACGGCTGGCTGAGGAAACGCTGGATCTTGCGGGCACGCGCCACGGCCAGCTTGTCCTCTTCCGAAAGCTCGTCCATGCCCAGAATGGCGATGATGTCCTGGAGCGACTTGTAGCGCTGCAGAACCTCCTGCACCGAACGGGCGACCTCGTAGTGCTCGTCGCCAATGATGCGCGGATCCAGAATGCGCGAGGTCGAATCGAGCGGGTCCACAGCCGGATAAATGCCAAGCTCGGCAATCTGACGCGACAACACGGTCGTGGCATCCAGATGCGCGAACGAGGTCGCCGGCGCCGGATCGGTCAGATCGTCCGCAGGCACGTAAATCGCCTGCACCGAGGTGATCGAGCCCTTGGTCGTCGAGGTGATGCGCTCCTGCAGGTTGCCCATTTCCGTGGCAAGTGTGGGCTGATAGCCCACCGCCGAAGGAATACGACCCAGCAGGGCGGACACTTCGGAACCGGCCTGCGTAAAGCGGAAGATATTGTCGACGAAAAGCAGCACGTCCTGACCTTCGGCGTCGCGGAAGTATTCGGCCAGGGTCAGGCCGGTCAGCGCAACACGGGCACGGGCACCGGGAGGCTCGTTCATCTGGCCGTACACCAGCGCAGCCTTGGAGTTGCCGCCCTCAAGGTCGATAACGCCCGATTCCATCATCTCGTGATAGAGGTCGTTGCCCTCACGGGTACGCTCACCCACGCCAGCGAACACGGAGTAACCACCGTGCGCCTTCGCGATGTTGTTGATGAGCTCCATGATGATCACGGTCTTGCCCACGCCGGCGCCGCCGAACAGGCCGATCTTGCCGCCCTTCACGTAAGGCTCGAGCAGATCGATAACCTTGATGCCCGTGACAAGCACTTCGGCTTCGGTCGACTGGTCGGTCAGGACCGGGGCTTCGCGGTGGATGCCCCAGTGTTCCTTGGCTTCGACCGGACCACGCTCGTCGATCGGCTCGCCGATGACGTTGATGATGCGGCCCAGCGTCTCGGCACCGACCGGCACGGCAATGGCGTCGCCGGTGTCGTTGACTTCCTGGCCACGAACCAGACCTTCGGTCGCATCCATCGCGATGGTGCGCACCGTGTTCTCACCAAGGTGCTGTGCAACCTCAAGAACCAGTCGCTTGTCCTGGTTGGTGGTCTCAAGCGCGTTCATGATGTTGGGCAAATCGCCGTCGAACTGAACGTCGACGACAGCGCCCAGAATCTGGCTGATCCGGCCTACGGAGTTGGTGCTCATTGAGGGCTCTCCTGTTTACTCTTCGTATCGTTAGAGCGCTTCCGCGCCCGACACGATTTCGGTGATTTCGGTGGTAATCGCAGCCTGACGGGTACGATTGTAAAGGGTGTTGAGGCGATCGATCATGTCGCCGGCGTTGCGCGAGGCGTTGTCCATCGCGGTCATCCGCGCCGCATGCTCCGAAGCCTGACTTTCCAGCAGGCCACGGAAGACCTGGACGCCCAGGTTCTGTGGCAGCAAGTGTTCGAGAATTTCGACCTCGTCGGGCTCGAAAATGTGAACCGCCCCGCCCAGACCATCGTCCTCGGCGACGTCATCAGCGTCGCCATCATCGTCGGCCATCGCCGGGATCAGGCCCTGCCAGGTCACAACCTGGGTCATGACCGACTGGAAGCGGTTGTAGACCATCGAGCAGACGTCGAACTCACCGGCTTCGAACATCTCCGTGACCTTGGCCGAAATGTCCGCCGCGGTCTGATACGAGAAGTCCTTGTCGAGGCCGGTCACGGTATCGACGATCATGCTCCCGTATTCACGGCGAAGAAGATCCCGTCCCTTGCGGCCCAGGCAAAGCAGCTTCACGTCGCGGCCCTGCTGATGCAGTTCGGCGACGCGCAGGCGGGTGGCCCGCATCACACCGACGTTGAAGCTGCCGCACAGGCCACGGTCCGACGACACGATTACGAGCAGATGGACCTGATCCTTGCCGTTACCAGCAAGCAGGGCAGGTGCATCCTCACGACCTGCAAACGCCGATGCCAGCGAACCCATCATCCGAGCCATCCGCTCGGCATAGGGTCGCGCAGCCTCAGCGGTTTCCTGGGCACGACGGAGTTTCGCCGCCGCAACCATCTTCATCGCGCTGGTGATCTTGCGTGTGGACCGCACCGAGTTGATGCGGATGCGCAGAGCCTTGAGGTTCGCCATGAGCTGTCCCGAGCCTGTCTAAGCTGCGATCAGGCCGCGAACGCCGAAGTGAAGCTTTCCAGGAAGCTCTTCAGCTTCTCGGCTGTCTCGTCTGACAGTGCACCCGACGAACTGATGTCCGAGAGGATATCAGCACCCTTGTCGCGCACAGCGTCCAGCATCTCCTGCTCGTAGCGGGTCACCGCTGCGGGTGGAATGCCGTCGAGGTAGCCGTTCACGCCGGCGAAGATCGAAACAACCTGCTCTTCCACCGACATCGGCTGGTACTGGCCCTGCTTCAGCAGCTCGGTCAAACGCTCGCCACGGGCCAGCAGGCGCTGGGTCGCAGCATCGAGGTCCGATGCGAACTGGGCAAAGGCAGCCATCTCACGATACTGCGCGAGTTCCAGCTTGATCGAGCCGGCCACCTTCTTCATCGCCTTGGTCTGCGCCGCAGAACCCACACGAGACACCGAGATGCCGACGTTAATGGCAGGGCGAATGCCCTGATAGAAGAGTTCACTCTCCAGGAAGATCTGGCCGTCGGTGATCGAAATCACGTTGGTCGGAATGTAGGCCGACACATCCGAGGCCTGGGTCTCGACAACCGGCAGAGCGGTCAGTGAACCACCGCCGAACTCGTCATTCATCTTGGCTGCGCGCTCGAGGAGACGCGAATGGAGATAGAAGACGTCGCCCGGATAGGCTTCACGGCCTGGAGGACGACGCAGCAGCAGCGAGACCTGACGATAGCTGACCGCCTGCTTGGACAGATCATCGTAGATCACCAGGGCGTGCATGCCGTTGTCACGGAAGTACTCACCGATTGCGCAACCGGCATAGGGGCCGAGGAACTGCATCGGGGCCGGATCGGACGCCGTAGCGGCCACCACCGTGGTGTACTCCATGGCGCCGTTGTCTTCGAGCGTCTTGACGATCTGGGCGACCGTGGAACGTTTCTGACCGACGGCGACATAGATGCAATAGAGACGCTTGCTCTCATCGCCCGATTCAAAGTTCTGCTTCTGGTTGATGATCGCGTCGACGGCGACGGCGGTCTTGCCGGTCTGACGGTCGCCAATGATCAGCTCACGCTGGCCACGACCGACCGGAACCAGGGCGTCCAGCGCCTTCAGGCCGGTCTGCATGGGTTCCGACACCGACTGGCGCGGAATGATGCCCGGTGCCTTGACCTCGATACGGCGGCGCTCTTCGGCGTCGATGTCGCCCTTGCCGTCGATCGGGTTGCCGAGGGCATCCACAACACGGCCCAGCAGCCCCTTGCCGACCGGAACGTCCACGATGGTGCCGGTCCGCTTAACGGTGTCACCTTCAAGGATTTCACGGTCGTTGCCGAAGATCACGATACCGACGTTGTCGGTCTCGAGGTTCAGCGCCATACCCTGAATACCACCAGGGAATTCGACCATCTCACCGGCCTGGACGTTGTCAAGGCCGTAGACACGGGCAATGCCGTCACCCACGGACAGAACACGACCGACTTCGGCGACTTCGGCTTCTGTACCGAAATTCGCAATCTGGTCCTTAATGATCGAAGAAATCTCGGCGGCGCGGATGTCCATCAGCCAACCCCTTTCATCGCAAGCTCAAGGCGTTCAAGTTTGGTGCGGATCGAGCTGTCGAGCATGCGCGATCCAATACGGACGACAAGGCCGCCCAGAAGGTCGGGATCGACCTTCGTCTCGACCGCAACGTCGCGGCCGACAATGTCTTTCAAGGCAGCGCGCAGCTTGTCGAGTTCATCACCCGAAAGCTCACGTGCCGAGGTCACCTCCGCCGTGGCTTCGCCGCGATGGGCAGCCAGCAGGCGCAGGTAATCGGAAATGATGTCATCCAGAGCGAACAGGCGGCGCTGCTGAGCCAGCAGGCCGACCGTGTTGCACACCAGGTCGCCCGTTTTCATGGCGTCCATAATCGCGGTCATGGCCTTGCCCTGCTCATCACGTGACAGGACCGGGCTGTCGACAAGGCGGCGCAGGTCGTCGGATTCGGAAAGAGCAGCCGAAAGCGCGCGCAAATCATCGGCGGCCTGATCCAGCTGTTTCGATTCGTAGGCGAGCTCGTAGAGCGCTCGTGCGTAACGGCCTGAAAGGCCTGTGACAACGCTGTCTTCGGTGGCCAAGAGAGGAGCCCTCGTTTGCCTGTTAAGTGTCTGTCACACTTGGTTTTTCTGGTGTGCCAGAACATGCTCCGAAAAGCGCATTCCAACCCCCGGGCGCGAAGCCGCGGCGGTGGTAACATAGCGCCCCAGGGGTTGCAACAAGAGTCCAGCGTACCAGGCCCGAAATCTTAGGAATTCCGCGCGTTACAGGAAACTCTGAGGGTCCACATCCACCTGCAGGCGCAGGCTGCCCTTCAGCCTGACCGGTTCAAGCCACGCCCGCAGCGCATTCTGGAGGGCCACATCCCGATCAGCCTTGACCAGCAAGCGCCAGCGAAAGCGACCACGCAGCAGTGAGAGCGGTGCGGGTGCCGGGCCAAACGTGTCGATTCCCCTGCCGCGCGGCGCGGTGTTGCCGAGATCATGAGCCAGACGCCGCACTGCGCCCTCATCGGTGCCGGAGACGACAATTCCGGCAAGCCGGCCAAACGGCGGCATGCCGGCCTGCTCCCGGCCTTGCTTTTCCCGATCCAAAAACTGCTCTCGATCTCCCGTCACCAGAGCATGCATAACGGGATGGCCGGGTTCGTAGGTCTGGAGCAGCACCTTGCCCGGTCGTTCTTCACGCCCTGCGCGTCCGGATACCTGATGCAAGAGCTGCCATGTTCTCTCCATCGCCCGGGGATCGCCGCCATCGAGCCCCAGATCGGCATCAACCACGCCGACAAGCGTCAACATCGGAAAATGGTGCCCTTTCGCGGCAACCTGGGTGCCGATCAGGATATCGAGTTCACCATACTCGATTTTCCTGATCAGGGCGGCGACATCGTCGGGGCCCATGAGTGTATCCGATGCCATGATCTCGAGCCGGCTGTCGGGGAACCGCTCTGCGACCTCTTCGGCCAGGCGCTCCACGCCCGGACCACAGGCCACGAGCGATTCAGTGTCGGAGCATTGCGGGCAGGCCTTGGGCCGGGGACTCCAGATCCCGCAATGATGGCACTGCAGCCTGCCACGATGCCGATGTTCAACCAGCCATGCGGAACAGTTCGGGCAGGCGAGCCTGTAGCCACAGGTACGGCATAGGGTCAGCGGGGCGTAACCGCGTCTGTTGAGATAGAGCAGCGCCTGTTCGCCCGAGTCCAGGCATACCTTGAGCGACTCGACCAGTGACGGCGAGAGCCATCGTCCCCGCTCCGTCCCTGCCCGAGTCATATCGACTGCTTGCACCTCCGGTAGTTCAGCACCGCCATGACGGCTGGCGAGATAGAGATGGTGGTAGCGGCCTTTCTCCACGTTCACCAGGGTTTCCAGTGACGGCGTCGCTGAACACAACACCACCGGAACCTCTTCCAAGCTCGCCCGTACCACGGCCATATCCCGCGCGTGGTAACAGACGCCGTCGTCCTGCTTGTAAGAGCCGTCATGCTCTTCATCGACCACGATCATGCCGAGATTTTCGAACGGCAGGAATAGGGCCGATCGTGCACCGACCACCACACGCACATCGCCCGTTGCCACCCCGCGCCAGACATCGCGACGCAGGCGGCGTGGCACATCGGAATGCCACATGGCGGGCGGCGCGCCGAACCGCGCTTCGAAGCGTGCGAGGAACTGGGTGCTCAGAGCGATCTCCGGCAACAGCACCAGAACCTGACACCCCAGCGTCAGGGCACGTGCGATGGCGTCGAAATAGACCTCGGTCTTGCCTGACCCGGTCACGCCCTCCAGCACGATGGTTTCAAATGTCCTGGCATCGACGGCTTCGGAGAGCATCGCCGCCGCTTCCGCCTGATCCGGGGAAAGCTCGGGACCGATCGTCTCGGGGTCAGATTCCGGCAAGAGGCGCCTCGGCGGCAGGATGGCCTCTTCCAGTACACCGGCCTTAAGCAGCCCCTTCACCACCGAGGCACCGACTCCGGCCTGAAAGGCTATCTCCTTGGGCAGGCGTGCCAGACCATCGGCCATGATCTTCAGCACACGCGACCGCGACGGAGTCAGCCGCGCTGGCTCTCCCGCAGCGCGGCGCAGTGCCTTGAGCGGCGGCAGCGGGTCATACGCCTCAGGCACGCGCAGAATCATACGCAACACTGAACTCTCGGTCGCGACGTTGTAGCGTGCTACCCAGGACACGAACGCACGAAGAGCCGATGTCAGCGGCGGCACGTCCTTCACGTCCAGAATGGATCGCAGCTTGTCGCGCGAGACATCGTCACCACCTTCGTCCCAGACAACACCCGTGACTTCACGGGACCCCAGGGGCACACACACGATCGACCCCAGGGGCACGTCGATGTCGTCCGGCACAGCATAGTCATAGGGCCCAGGAACAGGAAGAGGCAGCAGTACCTTGACCGTTTCGATGGGGACTTCGCCGGCCGGCTCAGTGGTATCGTTCTCAGGCATCCGCTACACTTTGCCATGGACCCGCCGCGCCGCAATGCGTCAGCGGTTCACACAGGAAACAAATTGCAGGAAACGTAAGGACGACCATGAAGTTTTTTGTCGATACCGCCGATGTGGACGAGATCCGCGACCTGGCCGCCACCGGCATGGTGGATGGCGTTACCACCAATCCCTCGCTGGTTGCCAAAAGTGGTCGCGACTTCATGGATGTCCTCAAGGAGATCTGCGACATCGTGCCCGGCCCCGTGAGTGCCGAGGTTACGGCAACCGAGCACGAGACCATGCTGGCGGAAGGCCGCAAGCTCGCCGAGGTCGCACCGAACGTGACGATCAAGGTACCGATGACCTGGGATGGCCTGAAAACCTGCAAGGTTCTGTCCGGTGCCGGAACCCAGGTCAACGTGACGCTGTGTTTCTCGGCCAACCAGGCACTTCTCGCTGCCAAGGCTGGCGCGACCTTCATCTCGCCCTTTGTCGGCCGGCTGGACGACATCGGTCACGACGGCATGGAGCTGATCAGCGAGATCCGGACGATCTACGACAACTATCCCGCGCTCGTTACGCAGATCCTTGTGGCATCGATCCGCACCCCGATGCACCTCAAGCAGGCCGCCCTGATCGGCGCCGATGTCTCCACGCTTCCGCCCGACGTGTTGCGCAAGCTGGCGCACCACACGCTGACCGATAAGGGTCTCGCCGCCTTCCTCGCCGACTGGCAGAAGACCGGCCAGAACATCCTCTAGGACAAGGCAGCTGATGGCCGTCAAACCCGAAGCCCTAACGACCTCTCCCGAAGAGACGATCTCGGCAGATCGGGTGGCGGAGTATCTTGCCAGGCATCCGGATTTTCTGGTTCAGTATCCAGAACTGGTCGATGTCCTGGAACCGCCGCAGCGTGCGCTCGGCGACAATGTACAGGACCTGCAGGCGCATATGATCCAGCGCCTGCGCGATGACGCTGCGGCCAGCCAGGACGAACAGGCAGGCCTCGTAGACCGCACGCGCCGCGATCGGTCCCTGCAGGATCGAATCCACGCCGCCGCCCTTGCCATGATCGGAGCCGTCGACCTCGATCATCTGGTCGAGATCACCACATCGGATCTCGCCATCCTTCTGGGTGTGGATGTCGTGACGCTGGCGGTCGAGACAGCGTGTTCCGGCGGTCAGGCAAGAGTGACCTGCGGGGTGCGCTGTGTTGTCGAGGGCACGGTGGGTGGACTCATGCGGGATGACCGCGACGTGATCATCCGGTCACCGGCCTGGGCCGACGAGATCCTGTTCAAAGGGGCGTCGACTCTGGTCGCCTCGGAGGTCCTGGCCCGTTTCGGCGGCGAAAACGGGTTGCCCTGCGGCGTTCTCGCCTTCGGCTCACGACACGACGACCACTTCCAGGCGGGCCATCCCGTTGACCTCTACCGCTTTCTTGTGCAGGTGCTCGACCGCAGTCTGCGCAAGAAACTGGGGTTGCCGCTCTGACCGTCCGGGATCCGCAACTCGCCACTCTGATCACGGCCTGGCACGAACAGCTTGCCAGCGAACGGCGCGCCTCGACACACACCCTGACTGCCTATGGCAAGGACCTCGACGCCTTTCTTGATTTTCTTGTCGGCCATCTCGGCGGATCTCCGACACCGGCCCGGCTGGGATCACTGCGTCCTGCAGACTTCCGTTCCTGGCTGGCTCACAGGGCTTCCCTCGGTTCGGCCCGCACCTCCACCGCGCGCGCGCTCTCCGCGGTGAAGAGCTTCTTCCGGTATCTCGACCGCGAAGGTATCATTTCGAACCCCGCGATCCATGCGGTGCGCGCACCGAAGCTGCCCCGCCAGGTTCCGCGGCCGCTTACGGCCGACGAATCAACCGACGTCCTGGCCCTGGCCGATGACCCCGACCAGCCACGCTGGGTCACCCTGCGCGACATCGCTCTTTTGATGCTGCTCTATGGCTGCGGTTTGCGCATCGGCGAAGCCCTCTCACTCGACGTCAGGCATATCCGAAAGGCCGGCGAGACCATGCGGATAACCGGCAAGGGCAACAAGGAGCGCGTCGTGCCGCTGCTGCCCCGCGTGAAGAAGGCTGTCGACGGCTACCTCGCCGCCCGGCCCGATGGCGCACCGCACTACAGCGCCCTGTTCCTGGGTGTGCAGGGCAAACGGCTCAACGCCGGTGTGGCACAGCGCCGCTTCCGGGCCCTCCGCACCACGCTGGGTCTGCTGGAGAGCGCCACGCCGCACGCCATGCGTCACAGCTTTGCCACGCACCTTTTGGGCAGCGGTGCCGATCTGCGCACGATCCAGGAGTTGCTGGGTCACGCTAGTCTCTCGACCACACAACGCTACACCGATGTCGACGCCGAAGGTCTGCTCGAGGTCTATCGCAACGCTCATCCACACGCCTGACGATCGAGCAGAAGCAAGCAGGCGAAACCCAGAAGTCCGAAGACGCCCATCAGGCCGAAGCCAAATCCCCAGGCCATGACCGATGCCTGGCCGCCCGTCACGTCGGGCACCACCCCCACCAGCATCGGTCCGAACAGTGCGCACGAGAATCAGACCATGGAATGGACCGCCATCGTCGCACCCCGGTGACCTTACGGCGCCATGCCCACGGCACCAGCGGTGATGGCGACCGAATCCGCCTGGATCGCGAGCCAGAAGGGCATCGCGACCGAGAAACCGGTGGCCAGCGCCACCAGGGCAGAGATCACCATCACCGGGGTCGTCCTCCATGACGCTTTGGCAATGGTCACAGATTGCGCCGTCACAGTCGGAGCAAGGGACACCGGGAAGGTCAGATCGCCACCCAGGGAAACCTCTCGGCCGGTCGCATCCTTCAGGGCCCGCTCGATGTCGCTGCGATAGGTGTTGGGATCCAGCGTCGAGAGAAAGCCGATCACTGTGCCGACGGCAATGACCAGAATGATCGCCAGCAGCCGATCGGCGGCGCCCACGACGGCGGAACGAAAGAGGCATGGCCGGGTTGGTCCGGTGCTAGAAGTGGATGGCGCGCTTGTCGACCGCCAGCGCAGCCTCACGCACGGCCTCGGAGAAGGTCGGATGGGCGTGGCAGGTCCGCGCAATGTCCTCCGATGACGCCCCGAACTCCATCGCCACGGCTGCCTCGGCGATCAGTTCCCCGGCGCTTGTACCCAGGATATGGACGCCCAGCACGCGGTCTGTCTTGGCATCGGCGAGTACCTTCACCAGACCACCGGTCTGGTCGTAGGTCCGGGCCCGGCTGTTCGCCAGCATGGGGAACTTGCCTATCACATAGTCGACCCCGGCCTCCTGCAACTCTTCCTCGGTTTTGCCGACAGACGCCGCTTCGGGCTCGGTGTAAACGACGCCGGGAATGACATCGTAGTTCACATGGCCGGACTGGCCGGCAATCGTCTCCGCGACCGCCATGCCTTCGTCTTCGGCCTTGTGGGCCAGCATCGCACCGCGCACGCAATCACCGATGGCGTAGACGCCGGGAACGCTGGTCGCGAAATGATCGTCGATTTCAACCCGGCCGCGGTCGTCGGTCGCGACGCCTGCTTCGGCGAGGCCCAGCCCTTCGGTATGGGCTTTCCGGCCCACGGACATCAGGACGACATCACAGGCGATGGTCTCGGGATCGCCACCAGCGGCAGGTTCGACATAAATCTTCAGCTCCTTCTTGAGCGTTTTCACATCGGTCACCTTGCTGCCCAGCCGGAAGGTCATGCCCTGACGTTTGAGGAGTTTCTGCAGCTCCTTGGCGGCCTCGTTGTCGATACCGGGTGCGATCCGGTCAAGGTATTCGACCACCGTGACCTCACTGCCCAGCCGCCGCCAGACAGACCCCAGTTCCAGCCCGATGATCCCGCCCCCTATCACCACCATGCGCTTGGGGACCTCGGGCAGATCCAAAGCTCCGGTCGACGACACAATCCGTTTTTCATCGATCTCGATCCCCGGAAGGGTCGCGGAATCAGAGCCTGTTGCGATCACGATGTTGGCCGTGCTGTGGGACTTGCCATCGACTTCGACCGTGTTGGCGTCAACGATACGGCCCGAACCCGAAAGATGGGTGACCTTGTTTTTCTTGAACAGGCCGGCAATGCCCTTGGTCAACGTATCTACCACCTTGTCCTTGCGCTTCATCATGGTCGGCAGGTCGAGCTCGACACCTGCAACCTTCACGCCGTGATGGCCGAGATGACCATTGGCCTGCTCATAGAGTTCCGACGACTGCAGCAGTGCCTTTGACGGAATACAGCCGATGTTGAGGCAGGTCCCGCCCAGGGCCGACCGCTTTTCGACACAGGCCGTTTTCAGCCCAAGCTGCGCGCAGCGAATGGCGCAGACGTAGCCGCCCGGGCCCGCGCCGATGACAACAACGTCAAAGTCATGCTCGGCCATATTGGTCTCCGGTTGTCCCGTCAGATTTCCAACAGCAGACGCTGCGGGTCTTCGATGGCGTCTTTGATGCGTAAGAGGAAGGTGACGGCCTCACGGCCATCAATGATGCGGTGATCGTAGGACAGCGCCAGATACATCATCGGACGCACCACAACCTCGCCGTTGATCGCTACAGGACGCTCCTGGATCTTGTGCATACCAAGAATGCCGGACTGCGGCGGGGTCAGGATCGGTGTCGACATGAGCGAACCGAAAATGCCGCCGTTGGAGATCGTGAAGGTGCCGCCGGTCAGGTCAGCCGGTGTCAGCTTGCCGTCACGGGCCTTACGCCCGAGATCCCCGATGGTCTTTTCGATTCCGGCGAAGGTCATCTGGTCGGCATCGCGCAACACCGGCACGATCAGGCCCTGCGGTGAACTGACAGCCACACCGATGTTGTAGAAGTGCTTGTACACCATCTCATCGCCTGCGATCTCGCCGTTCACGGCCGGGATGTCGATCAGCGCCTGAACCGCAGCGCGGACAAAGAACGACATGAATCCCAAGCGTACCCCATGCTTCCTATCGAAGCGCTCCTGATAGGTCTTCCGTGCGGCCATCACGGCCGTCATGTCGACCTCGTTGAAGGTGGTCAACATGGCCGCCGTGTCCTGGGCGGCCTTCAGGCGCTCCGCGATCCGCTTGCGCAGACGGGTCATCTTGACCCGCTCTTCCCGGCCTTCCGGATCAGGCTCAGACGGCGCGACCGCGGCACGCTCACGCGGAGGCGCAGGTGCCGGCGCGGGTTGCGGCACGGATGCGGGCGCCGCAGCAAGTGCCGCTGCCACAGCCTCGATATGTGCCAGAACGTCGCCCTTCACCAGACGACCGTCCTTGCCGGTTCCCTTGATGGCCGAGGGATCGAGCCCGTGCTCGTCAACCAGCTTGCGCACGGCCGGAGACAGTGGTGCCTCCTCAGTTGCGGAAGCGGCTTCCGGCTCGGCTGCGGCCGGTTCGGGTTCCGCCTCTGCGGGTGCCGCGGGCTCCGCCGGCGCGTCCCTCTCCTCGACCTTGCCAAGGACGGCCCCGACTTCAACGTCGGCACCTTCGTCAGCCAGGACATTGGCCAGCACGCCGGTTGCCGGGGCGTAGACCTCCATTGTCACCTTGTCGGTTTCAAGCTCGACCAGCGGCTCGTCCTGCGTGACCGCATCACCCTTCTTCTTGAACCAGGTGGCGACTGTCGCTTCGGAAACAGATTCTCCGAGCTGGGGCACCGTGATTTCGACCGTCATGACATGGTTCCGTGTTGTTGACTGAAGGACCGGATCATCCGGTCAGGGCCGAAAGGACAAGAGCTTCCTGTTCCCGCTCGTGGACGCGAATGAAGCCCGTTGCGGGAGAAGCCGCCTCAGGCCGACCGACATAACGCGGTAGGTCCATCTTGAGTTCGCCACCCTCCAGCGCCTGTTCGATCTTGTCGCGAACGAAGTTCCACGCACCCATGTTGCGCGGTTCCTCCTGGCACCAGACGAACTGGGCGTTGGGATAGTAATTCACGGCCTCCTGCAGAGCATCCAACGGGAAAGGAGCGATCTGTTCCAAACGGATAAACGTCACCTTCTCCAACCCAAGCTCATCGCGCTTTTCGATCAGGTCGTAGTAGACCTTGCCGGTGCACAGGACCACGCGCTCCATGTCCTTGCCATGGCTGGCATCATCCAGCTCCCAGAGCGAGCGATGGAACTGGGTGTCGCCCGTGAATTCCTCGGCCTTTGATACGCAGCGCTTGTGACGCAGTAGGGACTTCGGCGTCATCACGATCAGCGGCTTGCGGAACTTCCGCTTCATCTGCCGACGCAGCAGATGGAAATAGGACGACGGCTTTGTGCAGTTGGCGACCTGCAGATTGTCTTCGGCGGCCAGCTGCAGATAACGCTCCGGCCGTGCCGAGCTGTGTTCCGGCCCCTGCCCCTCGAAACCATGGGGCAGCAACATGACCAGACCCGACATACGGAACCACTTGCTCTCACCGGCCGTCAGGAACTGATCGACGATGACCTGCGCACCGTTGGCAAAATCACCGAACTGCGCTTCCCACAACACCAGTGTGTTGGGATCAGCCAGGCTGTAGCCGTATTCAAACCCCAGGATACCGGCTTCCGACAGCATGCTGTCGATGACCTCATGCCGCCCCTGATCAGGGCTGATGTGGTTGAGCGGGATGTAACGATTCTCAGTGATCTGGTCGACCAGAACCGAGTGACGCTGGCTGAACGTCCCGCGTCCGCAATCCTGTCCGGACAGGCGGACATGGGCGCGCTCGTAACACAGGGTACCGAACGCCAGTGCTTCCGCCGTCGCCCAGTCGATACCCTCGCCGCTTTCGATCATCTTGGAGCGCTGGTCGAGGATACGTTTGAGCTTGCGGTGGATGTTGAAATCGCCCGGATAGGAGGCGATCGCCTTGCCCACGGTCTTGAGCTCTTCCATCGGCACAGCGGTCATGCCGCGATGCGCGCCGTCACGGTCTGCGACCTCAAGACCCGACCAGACGCCTTCCAGCCAGTCGACCTTGTTGGGCTTGTAGCTCTGCGAAGTCTCCAGTGCCTTTTCCAACTGCGCGTTGAAGTCCTGGATAATCCTATCCGCTTCTTTCGGTGTCAGCACGCCCTCGTCGACCAGGCGCTCAGTGTAGAGTTGACGGGTCGTCGGATGCTTGGCGATGGTCCGGTACATCACCGGCTGCGTAAAGACCGGCTCGTCACCCTCGTTGTGGCCGTGACGGCGGTAGCAGAAGATATCGAGCACGACGTCGCGGTTGAACTCCTGTCGGAACTTCGCCGCCAGCTTCGCAGCATGCACAACCGCCTCGGGATCGTCACCGTTCACATGGAAGATCGGTGCGGAAACCATCTTCGCCACATCGCTGGGATAGGGCGATGAGCGCGAGAATCTCGGACTCGTCGTAAAACCGATCTGGTTGTTGACGATGATGTGAATCGTCCCGCCCGTCCGATAACCGCGCAGCTCGGACATACCCAAGGTCTCGGCCACGAGGCCCTGGCCCGCAAACGCTGCATCACCATGGAGCAGGATACCCATGACATGGTCGCGGTCGTCGTCGTCCATCATGGTTTGCTTGGCGCGTACCTTGCCCAGGACGACCGGGTTGACCGCCTCGAGATGAGACGGATTGGCGGTGAGCGACAGGTGGATCGTGCGTCCGTCGGCGACCTGCCTGTCAGACGACGTGCCCAGGTGATACTTCACATCGCCCGAGCCCTGCACCGCGTCGGGATGGCTCGATTCGCCCTGGAACTCGGAGAAGACCTGGGCATAGGACTTGCCCATGACGTTGGTCAGGATGTTGAGCCGGCCCCGGTGCGGCATGCCCAGCACGATTTCCTCCACGCCCAGGCGCGCGGACGTACGAATGATCGTCTCCATGGCCGCGATCGTGCTCTCGCCGCCCTCCAGCGAAAACCGCTTGGAGCCCGGCCACTTGATCGACAGAAACCGCTCAAAACCTTCGGACCGGAAGATTTCGGACAGCACGCGCTTCTTTTCTTCAGGACCCAGTTCGGCGTCGCTTCGGGTGCCCTCGAACTTGCGCTGAATCCAGGACTTCTCCTCCGGGCTCTGGATATGCATGAACTCGACACCGATCGTGCCGCAATAGGTCTTGCGCGCCGCATCCAGAATCTGCTTCAGCGTCGCCCGTTGGAAGCCGAGAACACCATCGACAAAAAAATCCCGGCCGTAGTCTTCCTCGGTGAAGCCATAGCTTTTGGGATCGAGTTCAGGGTGATGACGGCTGCCTTCGATACCCAGGGGGTCCAAATTGGCAGCGAGATGGCCGCGCACGCGATAGGCGCGAATCATCATCAAGAGACGAATACTGTCGCGGGCCAGGGCAAACTCGGCAACCGAAGCACGGCTAACCGGTTCCGGCGCCCAGGCCGGCGCCTGTGTCATGACCGCGCCGTTGCCGCCGTTGGACGGCTGTGCATGTCCGTTGCCACCATTGGGCGGGAAACCGTATCCCTCGGGTTCGTCATCGAGGTTCTGGATACGGCGGGCGGCACGTGAAGGCTCCAGTTCGCCCAGGATCGAGGCCTCATCGTCGGCAAGCTCGTCAAACACCTCGCGCCACGCCTCATCGACATCATCCGGGTCGCTGCGATAACGCGCGTAGAGCTCTTCGATGTAATTCGCGTTGGTGCCGTAAAGAAAGGAGAGTTCGTCGATACGCTGTCCCATGGACATCTGCCGCCTCAGCCGGCGGCCTCCTTCGTGTGAAGTCTAGCCCTTCATCGCCTGAAGCATGGTCGTGCCCAGGCTTGCCGGTGAATCGGCAATCGCGAACCCTGCGCTCTGCATGGCCTCGATCTTGTCCTCGGCCTTTCCCTTGCCGCCAGAGATGATCGCACCGGCATGGCCCATGCGCCGTCCCGGCGGGGCGGTCACACCCGCGATGAAGCCTGTGATCGGCTTCTTGCGCGAGTTCTGCTTGATGAACTCAGCAGCATCCTCTTCGGCCAAGCCGCCGATCTCACCGATCATGATCATGCCTTCGGTTTCGTCATCGCTCAGGAACATTTCCAGACAGTCAATGAAGTTGGTCCCGTTCACCGGGTCGCCACCGATGCCGATGCAGGTTGTCTGGCCCAGGCCCACAGCCGTGGTCTGATGAACGCCTTCATAGGTCAGGGTGCCTGAACGCGAGACGATACCGATTTTGCCGCGCTGGTGAATGTGACCAGGCATGATGCCGATCTTGCACTCGTCGGGCGTGATGACGCCGGGGCAATTAGGTCCCACGAGGCGGCTGTCGGAACCGTCCAGCGCGCGTTTCACCTTCACCATATCGAGCACCGGAATGCCTTCGGTAATGGCCACAATCAGTTCAACGCCCGCGTCCACGGCTTCCAGAATGGCATCACCCGCGAACGGCGGTGGCACGTAAATCACCGAAGCGTTCGCCCCGGTCGCAGCGACGCACTGCTCGACCGTATCGAACACGGGCCGGTCCAGATGTTCGCTGCCGCCCCGGCCTGGCGTCACACCTCCGACAACCTGTGTGCCGTAGGCAATCGCCTGTTCGGAATGGAAGGTCCCGGTTTTGCCGGTAAAACCCTGAATCAGAACCTTTGTATCCCTGTTGACGAGCACGGCCATCAGGCATCTCCTCCGATGGCGGCCACGGCCTTGGCCGCAGCGTCGCTCAGATCGTCGGCCGGCGTCAGCGCCAGCCGCGACTGTGCCAGGATCTCCTTGCCCTTCTTCACATTCGTGCCTTCCAGGCGCACCACCACGGGGACCTTGAGATCAAGTTCCTTGGCAGCAGCCACGATGCCTTGGGCAATCACGTCACAAAGCATGATGCCACCGAAGATGTTGACCAGAATGGCTTGTACGTTCGGGTCGGATACGATGATGCGGAAGGCCGCGGCGACCTGTTCCTTGGTAGCACCACCACCGACGTCCAGGAAGTTGGCCGGTTCACCACCTGCCAGCTTGCAGATGTCCATCGTGGCCATCGCCAGGCCTGCGCCGTTGACCATGCAACCGATGTTCCCATCGAGCTTCACATAGTTCAGCCCGACCTCATGCGCCTCGCGCTCCGACGGGTCTTCCTGGCTCTCGTCACGCATCTCCGCCAGCTCCTTGTGGCGGAACATGGCGTTGTCATCGATGTTGAACTTGCAGTCGAGGACCACGAGATCATCCGAACCGCTCACGACCAGCGGGTTGATCTCCAGCATGCTGGCATCGCTGGCGATAAACGTCCGGTAAATCGAGGCAAGCAGCTTGCCGCATTGTTTGACCTGATCGTCTTCGAGCTTCAGCGCATCGGCCAGACGCCGCCCGTGGAACGGCTGCAGGCCGCTTGCGGGGTCGATCGTCAGCGTGATGATCTTCTCTGGCGCGGAAGCGGCAACTTCTTCGATATCCATCCCGCCTTCGGTCGAGGCGATCACGGCGATCCGGCTGCTGTCACGGTCGACCAGCAAAGCGAGATAGAGCTCGCGCACGATGTCAAAGCCTTCCTCAACATAGACCTTGTGGATCGGTTTGCCTTCCGGACCGGTCTGGTGGGTCACCAGGATCTGGCCAATCATGCCGTCGGCCGCACTGCGGACTTCGTCATGGCTCTTGCAGACCTTGATGCCGCCGGCCTTTCCGCGCCCACCGGCGTGAACCTGAGCCTTGACGACCCAGAGACCACCACCGAGTTTTTCGGCTCCGGCGACTGCCTCGTCACCGTTGCCGGCGACCTCGCCCCACGGCACGGACACACCGTGCGACGCGAGAATCTGTTTCGCCTGATACTCGTGAAGATTCATGGATTTGCCCTGAGGGCGGTGCTCCGAAAACCACTAGAGATGGTTGGACAATCACTGTAACACCGGCCAACCAGAGTACAACCGGACGAACACCCATGAACGGCATGTCTTACACGGGATTCTTCAGCAAACTGCACCAATGGGACCACACGGATGCGGAGCCACGCCGGATTACTGCGCGTAGATTCCCGCGCCGAAAAAATAACCCGCGTGACGGACGACCCAGCTCGACTTTGGCTCAACCAGGCCATCGGCAGGATTGAGCCGCATGTAGTAGATTCAGACACTACTCTCGGTCGCGTCGTTCACGATCATCGCACCTTAAGACAAACCATTGCTGTCGGTCAGGGTCGTGGCATCGAGGCCGAGGCGGTTGCCGTCAGCAACATGAGCCACGACCTCCCGGGCTCGGTAACTACGAAGACATAGAGATCGCAGTCGCGAAAAGCGGGGTCACCGGCATTGATACGCGCGAAGGTGGGATCGGCACCGGCATCATCGAATGATGTGATGGCCTCGGAGACCATGTCCTTGGCCTCCACGGCCGTGCCGCGATCGTAATCCGCCCACGACAACGGCACCAGCAAGGCCATGACAACCAGTGTCATCATGGCGCTAAGGCAAGCTGTGATGACGGAACGTCAGTGCTGACGATCAGTTGTCTGCGTTGGCCAGAATGTTGTCGAGCGCTTCGATCAGCCCCTTCACCGCATCGACGGAGTGATCGAACATGCCCTGTTCTGTCTCGTTCAGGCTGACCTCGACCACGCGTTCGACACCACCGGCACCGATCACGCAGGGCACACCGACATAAAGTCCGTCGACACCGTACTCGCCCAAAAGCTGGGCCGCGCAGGGCAACACGCGCTTCTTGTCCTTGAGGTAGGCCTCGGCCATCGAGATGGCAGACGACGCCGGAGCGTAGAACGCCGAACCGGTTTTCAGCAGACCCACAATCTCGGCACCACCATCACGTGTGCGCTGCACGATATCGTCGAGGCGCGTCTGGGTCATCCAGCCCATCTCCACGAGGTCCGGGAGCGGAATGCCGCCGACCGTGGAGTAACGCACCAGCGGCACCATGGTGTCGCCGTGACCGCCCATGACCATCGCGGAGACATCCTCGATCGAGACATTCATCTCTTCGGCCAGGAAGGTCCGGAAACGTGAGGAGTCCAGTACACCGGCCATGCCCACAACACGCTCGGCCGGAAGGCCCGATGACCGCTGCAGGTGATAGACCATCACATCGAGCGGGTTTGTGATGCAGATGACAAAAGCACCTGGTGCATGCTCGGCAATGCCCGCGCCAACCTGGCTGATGACCTTGGCGTTGATGCCGATCAGATCGTCACGGCTCATGCCGGGTTTGCGCGCCACACCGGCCGTCACGATCACCACATCCGCACCTGCGATGGCGCTGTAATCATTGGCGCCGGAAAGGTCGGCATTAAAGCCCTCGACCGCACTCGACTGCTGCAGATCCAGGGCCTTGCCCTGGGGAACGCCGTCGACAATGTCGAAAAGGACAACGTCGCCGAGCTCCTTCAGGCCAACGAGATGAGCCAGCGTGCCGCCGATCTGGCCGGCACCGATGAGAGCAATCTTGTTGCGCGCCATGATGATGTGTCCTTGTCGCTCTTGGTGTTGTCTACTTCAGCACCGGCATCACGAATTCCGCCCCCTGGCGGATACCGCTGGGCCAGCGTTCGGTGACAGTCTTCAGCTTGGTGTAGAAGCGCACGCCTTCGGGTCCGTGCATGTGGTGATCGCCGAACAGCGACCGCTTCCAGCCGCCGAAGCTGTGATAGGCCACCGGCACCGGGATCGGCACGTTCACGCCGACCATGCCGATCTTGGTGCGTGTCGTGAAGTCGCGCGCGGCATCGCCATCGCGGGTGAAGATCGCCGTACCGTTACCGTATTCGTGATCGTTCACCAGGCCGAGGGCATCCTCATAGCTTTCGGCCCGCACGATCGAGAGCACGGGGCCGAAGATCTCTTCCTGGTAGATCTTCATGTCCGGCGTGACACGATCGAAGATCGAACCGCCGATGAAGGCACCGTTTTCATAGCCCTGCAGGCTGAAACCACGACCATCAACGACAAGCTCGGCGCCCTCTTCGACACCGCTGTCGATATAGCCTTTCACCTTGTCGCGGTGGGCCGTGTTGATCAGCGGGCCCATATCGGCGTCGGGGTCGTTGTAGGGGCCGATCTTCAGGCTCTCGACCCGGGGCTTCAGCCGCTCGACCAGAGCATCGGCGACCTTGTCGCCCACAGTGACGGCCACCGAGACCGCCATGCAGCGCTCACCGGCAGAACCATAGGCCGCACCCATCAGGGCGTCGGTCGCCAGATCCATGTCGGCATCGGGCATGATGATCATGTGGTTCTTCGCGCCGCCGAGGGCCTGGACCCGTTTTCCGTGGGCCGTGCCGGTCTGGTAGACGTATTCCGCAATAGGGGTCGAACCGACAAAGCTGATGGCCTGCACCGACGGATCGGTCAGCAGCGTGCCGACCGCGACCTTGTCGCCGTTCACGACATTCAGCACACCGGGATGGGCGCCGGCCTCTTCAAGCAGCTCGGCCAGACGCAGCGCACAGGACGGAACCTTTTCCGACGGCTTCAGAATGAAGGCGTTGCCGCAGGCAATGGCCATCGGGAACATCCACATCGGAACCATGGCCGGGAAGTTGAACGGCGTGATGCCGGCCACCACACCCAGCGGTGCACGTGTGGCGTAGCTGTCGACGCCGGTACCGACGTTTTCGCTGTATTCACCCTTCAACATCTGCGCGATGCCACAGGCGAACTCGACAACCTCAAGACCGCGCGTCACCGAGCCCACGGCATCCGACAACGTCTTGCCGTGCTCACGGGATGCCAGCTCGGCCAGCTCGGTCATATGCTCTTCGATCAGCGCCTTGAACTTGAACATCACGCGAGCGCGGTTTTGCGGCGTCACGGCGGCCCATGCGGGCTGTGCCTTGGCCGCGATCTGGATTGCCTGGCGCACCTCGTCGGCACTGGCCAGAGGCACCTGACGCTCGACCTCACCCGTTGCCGGATTGGTCACATCGCCAAAGTTGCCACTGGTGCCGGCAACACGCTCGCCGCCGATGAAGTGATGGAGCTGGTTGATCATCAAAACTCTCCCCCACAGCGCTTCTCGCTGCCGGTCTTTTGGGCTGATTGAAATGGGCCGCTAAACAACCAGCCCGCCTGGCGATTCGCAAGGGGATTCTGCGTGGGATCAGGCAGACGCGGCGGGCATCTCTCCGATTGCATCCAATTCCCGCTTCAGGGCACTCTGATCGAGCTCCTCCAAGGGGAGCGAGACGAAGTGTCTGATACGCGTCTCAAGGATGCGGTAGGTCTCCAGAAACGCTTCGGCGATCTCGTCGTCATCGCCTTTGACCGCAGCCGGGTCCTCAACGCCCCAATGGGTCGTGAGCGGAGCGCCGACCCAAACAGGACAGTTTTCACCGGCAGCATTGCTACAGACGGTCACGACGACATCAAGCGCCGGCGCACCATCGCCCGAGAACTCATTCCATGACTTCGAGCGTAGCCGGTCTGTGGGATGGCCCAGACATTCCAGCAGGTCCAAAACATGCGGATTGACGGCACCAAGCGGCTTACTGCCAGCACTGAAGGCGCGGAAGCGGCCACCCGACCATCGCTCAAGCAGGCATTCCGACAGCACACTGCGTGCGGAGTTGCCCGTGCACAGAAACAGCACGTTACGTGGCGTACCCGCCATCAGAGGGTCCTCAGCAACAGGCTTCTCGCGCCGTCGTCGAAACCTCGCGGCCTTCCTTGCCGGCCGATGCCGCGATTGCGGCGTTGCCGGCGACATCGGTCCCGTAGGTTACAAAGGTGCTGTAGGAGAAGAACGTTTCCCACGGCACACCTGCGGGGTCGGCCGACCAGGACCTCTTGGACTGGGCGTAGCAGCACGGAGCATCTTTCTCTGGGCTTGTGGCATGCCCGGCCGCCTGAAGACGTTCGGTGACTTCAGCCAGCTCCTCGGCGCTGTCGACGTCGATGCCCATATGATCCATCCCGACTACCCCGTTGCTCTGGGAAATCGAGAAGTTGATCGACGGCTCATCAAGCCGCAAGCGGGCATAGTCCGGCTTCACCACATCGGGCTCTGCACCGAACAGGGCGCCGTAGAAGCTGACGGCCTATTCAACATCGTCGACTCTGACATTTACATGCACAAGTTTCATGACTTGATAACCTCCAGTTCTGGGGTTGATTCTGGCTGTCCGGCGGGAGGCACACAGCCCCCCTGCGCCCGGCAACAGTTCTCGGTAAGGAAAGCCATCAGGCCCTCCATGGTGTCGAAGTTGGCGGCATAGATGATCTGCCGTCCCTCCCGGCGCGACACGACAAGCTCTGCATGAACCAGGCGGTTAAGATGGAAAGAAAGGCTTGAAGGCGCGATCCCGAGCGCGCGGGCAATTCCACCGGCAACCATACCCGGCGGACCGGCCTCAACCAGAATCCGGAAGGCCGTCAGCCGTGTTTCCTGTGCCAGCGCCTGCAGCGCGTCGATGGTGTTCTGCGTGCTTATATTTCAATATTTATGGAATTATCGAAATAATTCAAGAGTCTTTGAAAGATTGAACACGCACAGACGGCGCAAGATCCACCTGACCGCCCCATATTGGCCGAATGGCTTATGGAGCAGGCGCTTGCGGACACGCCGATGGCGGAGTTGGTGGCCCTGATCGCCCATCTCAAGAACAGCGGCACCGAGGCGGTGGTGGCCCGCGCCTTCACCGGCCATCCCTCACGCATGATCGTGATGGCTGCCCTGTTCGGCGGCCTCGCAACCTTCTGTTCGTGTGAGGTCATTCCCTTCATCGCGACATGCTGGCCATGGGCGTTCCGCTTGCTGCGGTGATGGCCTTCTGGCTCGCCACCCCTCTGATCGACCCGCCCACGCTTTTCATCACGGCAGGCGCCCTGGGCTGGGAATTTGCCGTCGGCAAGGCAATGGCTGCGGTCGCCATCGGTCTGATGGGTGGCTTCCTGCTCCAGGCTTTCATGCGCACCGGCGCGTTTGCCGATCCGCTGCGCACACGCAGCGGCGGTGGCTGCTGCAGCTCGTCGTCGCCCTTCGAAGGCAAACCGCTCTGGTTCTTCTGGCGCATGAACGACGGGCGCGACACCTTCCGTCGCGAAGGCACCGCAAACGCCATCTTCCTGATCAAGTGGCTGGCCTTCGCCTATCTGCTTGAAGGCCTTCTGATCACCTATGTGCCGGCCGAAGCGATCGGTCCTGTGGTCGGCGGTGACGGTCTGCTGTCCATCGTGGTCGCCGCTTTCGTCGGCGCGCCGGCCTATCTCAACAGCTATGCCGCACCGCCGCTTGTTGCCGACCTGATGGGACAGGGCATGAGTGCTGGCGCCGCGATGGCCTTCATGGTCGCCGGTGCAGTCAGCTCCATCCCCGCCATGGCGGCAGTCTGGTCGCTTGTGAAGCCTGCCGTGTTCGGCAGCTACATGCTGCTCGGCATCGGCGGCGCGATCATCGTCGCCGTCGTGTTCGGGGCGGTGTTCGCCTGGTAAGAAACCCGGCCGGGCTCAGCCCTGGCGCTCCACCATCATTTTCTTGGTCTCGGCGATGGCTTTGGCAGGGTTCAGGTGCTTCGGGCACGCCTTGGCGCAGTTCATGATGGTGTGGCAGCGATAGAGCTTGAACGGATCCTCCAGCTCATCGAGCCGTTCGTTGGTCGCCTCATCGCGGCTGTCTGCCAGCCAGCGGTAGGCCTGCAACAACACGGCCGGTCCCAGATAGCGATCCGAGTTCCACCAGTAGCTCGGGCAGCTCGTCTGGCAGCAGAAACACAGGATGCACTCGTATAGACCGTCGAGCTTTTCGCGATCTTCCGGCGACTGAAGCCGCTCATTTTCGGGTGAAACGGGCGACTCCGACTGCATCCAGGGCTTCACCGAGGCAAGCTGCTCATAGGCCTTGGTGAGGTCAGGAATCAGATCCTTCACCACACCCATGTGCGGCAGCGGATAGATCTTCACATCACCTTTCACCTCATCGATCGGCTTGGTGCAAGCCAGCGTGTTGGTCCCGTCGATGTTCATCGCGCAAGAGCCGCAGATTCCCTCACGGCAGGAGCGACGAAAGGTCAGCGTCGGATCGGTCTCGTTCTTGATCTTGATCAGCGCGTCCAGAACCATCGGGCCGCACTTGTCGCGGTCGACCTCATAGGTATCGAGCTTCGGGTTCTCGCCGCTGTCGGGATCATAGCGGTAAACCTTGAACCGCGTCCGGTTCTTGGCGCCTTCGGGTACCGGGTGTACCTTGCCGCTGCGGATGCGTGAGTTCTTCGGCAGTCGAAATTCAGCCATCGGTCAGATATCCACTATTCCGCGTCGAGTTGCGCGCAGTTGTTGTCTTGTGTCGCCTGGAACTGGCAGAGCAGCAGCGTGGTGTCGCGCTGAAGGACAAACACCAAATGGCCATCGCTGTTGTGATAGGTCGAGACAACCACGAACCCTGCGTGCAGTGCATCAGGCAAGGTCGCGCTTTCATCCCACCAGGACTTGCTGGCTTGGGCAGCCACGGGCGTCAGCGCCATCAGGCAGGCAGTCGCAAGACCGAAGATCAGACATTGCATTATCGTTCTCCCCATCAATAGACCCGCGCCTTGGGCGGGATCGGCTCGATGTCGTTGGTGAGCGTGTTCATGTGAACTGGACGGTAGTCGATCGTGTGTTTGCCATCGTCGTCCAGCCAGCAGACCGAATGCTTCATCCAGTTCTCGTCATCGCGTTCGGAGAAATCCTCACGGGCGTGTGCACCACGGCTTTCCTTGCGGTTCTCCGCGCAGTTGATGGTAACGACGGCCTGGCGCAGCAGGTTGTCGAGTTCCCAGGTTTCCATCAGGTCCGTATTCCAGATCATGGAGCTATCGGAGACATGCACATCCTGGAAGTTGGCATGCACCTCGGCCATCTTCTTGCAGCCCTCTTCGAGCGTTTCCTGGGTGCGGAACACCGCCGCATCACGCTGCATAGTGGCTTGCATCGCCGCCCGGATCTTGGCTGTGGATGTGCCGCCGCTGGAATGACGCAGCTTGTCGAGACGCTCCAGCGTCGCCTCACCGGCATTCTTCGGCAGCTCGCTTTTGGTCTGGTGAGGTTCCACGATCTCAGCGGCCCGGATGGCCGCCGCGCGACCAAAGACCACGAGATCAAGCAACGAGTTCGAACCCAGCCGGTTGGCGCCATGGACCGAGACACAGGCCGCCTCGCCTGACGCCATCAGGCCCGGCACCACCGCATCGGGATCACCGTCACGCAGGGTCACGACCTCGCCGTGATAGTTCGCAGGGATGCCGCCCATGTTGTAATGCACCGTCGGCAGCACGGGGATCGGCTCCCTGGTGACATCGACGCCCGCGAAGATCTTCGCGCTCTCCGAAATACCCGGGAGCCGCTGGTGGATGATCGCCGGGTCCAGATGGTCGAGCTTGAGGAAGATGTGGTCGCCCTGATCGCCGACACCACGGCCGTCATGGATTTCCATGGTCATCGACCTCGACACGACGTCGCGGCTGGCCAAATCCTTGGCACTGGGCGCGTAACGCTCCATGAAGCGTTCGCCTTCCGAGTTCACGAGATATCCGCCCTCGCCGCGCACGCCCTCGGTGATCAGAACACCCGCACCGTAGATGCCCGTGGGGTGGAACTGCACGAACTCCATGTCCTGCAGAGGCAGCCCGGCACGCAGAACCATGCCGTTGCCGTCACCCGTGCAGCTGTGTGCCGAGGTGCAGGAGAAGTAGCAGCGGCCATAGCCACCGGTCGCCAAAATGGTCATCGCCGCGTTGAAACGATGGATGGTGCCGTCTTCAAGGCACCAGGCCATCACACCACGGCAAGCGCCCTCGTCATCCATGATAAGATCGAGCGCGAAGTACTCAAGAAAGAACTGCGCGTTGTTGCGCAGCGACTGCTGGTAGAGCGTGTGGAGGATCGCATGGCCCGTGCGGTCAGCCGCGGCGCATGTCCGCTGGGCAATTCCCTCGCCGAAATCCGTCGTCATGCCGCCGAAAGCGCGCTGGTAGATCTTGCCGTCTTCGGTGCGCGAGAACGGAACGCCGTAGTGCTCCAGCTCGATCACAGCAGCGGGCGCTTCCTTGCACATGTATTCGATGGCGTCCTGGTCGCCCAACCAGTCCGAACCCTTGACGGTGTCGTACATGTGGAAGCGCCAGTCGTCGTGGCCCATGTTGCCCAGCGCCGCCGAGATACCTCCCTGTGCGGCCACGGTGTGGCTGCGTGTCGGAAAGACCTTGGTGATGCAGGCCGTGTTGATTCCGGCTTCGGCCAGGCCCAGCGTGGCGCGCAGGCCTGCGCCGCCGGCACCGACGACGATGACGTCATAGCTGTGGTCAACAATGGTGTAGGCGGACGTGTCCGTCATGGTGATGGAGTCCCAGGCCTTAGGCGGCCAGCATGATGATGGAAACGATCCCAGCGGCGGCCAGGAAGAAGACGATCATGGTGAGTGCGATTTGCATCCCCACCTTGAGCGGCTCGTTGTGGACATAGTCCTCAATGATCACCTGTAGCCCGAGCTTCATGTGATAGAGGCCGGCCCCGACCAGCAGAACCAGAACCACAGGCGTGACAGGGATCTGCATCAGAGCGGAGAATTCGCGATAGGTGGCGCCTGCCATGTTCGGCAGCAGGCCGATCAGGAACAGAACCAGCGGGATCAGCGCGATGGCCGTCAGGCGCTGGTGCCACCAGTGGGTTGTGCCGGTCTTCGACGGGCCTAGCTTGCGGTTGCTCATAATCAAAGCTCTCCCATGACCGAAAGACCAAGGATCCAGGCCATCGCCGTCAGAACCACTGTGCCGACCAGAACGGCCCATCCCGTGCGCGTCACGGTTTCGAGCTCGAAGCCATGACCGGCGTCCCAGAACAGGTGCCTGATGCCGTTGAGCAGGTGATAGAACAGACAGGCCGAGTAGCCGAACAGGAAGAGATATCCCAGCCACGATCCAGCCCAGGCCTGGGCGATTGCATAGGTGTCGGGACCGGCAGCAGCGGCCATGACCCACAACACTAGCAGCACCGTGCCCAGGGAGAGCACAATCCCGGTTGCACGATGGGTGATCGACAGAACCGATGTGATCTGTGGTCGGTAGACCTGCAAATGCGGCGAAAGCGGCCTGTTGGGCGTTTCTGCCATGTATGTCTCTCCTTGCACCGGCCGACACGTGCCCCGGGCGCGATCGGCTCAATGCTGCACTGCAACGAAACGACTTTAGGTGTCCCGGCCAATGCCGGTCAACGACGCTGGAAGATTGGCGCTCAGAACCTCGGCATAACCGTCCAGTAGTCGAGGTCCAGAACCTTGTCGGGATGATCCTTGCCGTCCTCACTCTTGTCGCAGAGGTCGTCGCATGGGTGATTCTTGGTCGCCACGGTACGAACGCGCACCACGCCGAGGTCCGAACGGCCTGCGACGTCTGCCTTGTCGAGAATCTCGGACCAGGCGTAGACCGTGTCACCGGCAAAGGTCGGAGCAGTGTGGCGGCCGCCATTCAGCCCCACGATCCGGCAGGCGTTCTCCAGACCGTTGAACGACAAGGCCCGCGCCAAGCTGATGATGTGGCCGCCATAGATGATTCGCTTGCCGAAACGGGTCTCCGAGGCGCGGTGCAGGTCGAAATGGACCTTCGCCGTGTTCTGGTAGAGCCGCGTCGCCATCTGGTGTTCAGCTTCCTCGATTGCCATACCGTCGACATGGTCGATCTGTTCGCCCACAGCGATATCGTCCCAGCCCCGGTTGTCACCGGCAGTAATCGGGTCATAGCCCGTGAGGTCGAGATCGCCGGGAATCATAAGATCGGCAGCAGACACGGCCTCCGGCAGGTCAGGAACCTGGGGTTCCGGTGCGGTGCTCTCCGGATCCTTCTTGTTGACCATGACCCAGCGGACATACTCAAGGACGGTCTCGTCGCACTGGTTGGTGCCGGTCGAGCGCACCCACACGACCCCGGCCTTGCCATTGGAAAGCTCGCGCTTGCCCAGCACCTTCGAGACGGTCTTCAGGGTATCGCCGGGGAAAACCGGCACACCGAAGCGGCCATCGGCGTAGCCAAGGTTCGCGATCGCGTTGAGCGAGACATCGGGCACGGCCTTGCCGAACACGACATGAAACACCAGCAGGTCGTCGATCGGGCTCTGCTGCAGGCCGCAGGCCTGGGCAAAGGTATCGGCCGAGTGGAGTGCGAAACGTGAGCCGGTCAGCGCCGTGTAGAGTGCGGTGTCACCGACCGTCACGGTTCGCGGCGTCGCGTGACTCAGCGCTCCGCCGACCTCGAAGTCTTCGAAGTAGTTGCCGGGTTTCGCACTCATGCCGACGCGCTCTTGAGCTCGTTGATGGCTTCAGCCAGCCGCAGAATGCGTTTGGCTTCCTGAATGTGCAGGTTCTCGATCAGCTTGCCGTCGACCACAACCACGCCCTGTCCGTCCTTGGCTGCCTCCGTGTGGGCGTCGATGATCCGTTCGGACCAAGCGATCTCCTCCTTGGTGGGCCCGAAGATCCGGTTGGCCGCTTCGATCTGCTTGGGATGGATCAGCGTCTTGCCGTCAAAGCCCATGTCGTGGCCCTGATGACAGGCCATTTCGAAGGACTCCATGTTTTCCAGATCAAGCTGCACGCCGTCGAGGATCGAAACATCAAAAGCCCGCGCCGCCAGCATGCAGATACCCAGGCTGGTCAGCATCGGCAGGCGATCGCGGGTGTGCTGGGCCGCAAGGTCCTTGGTCAGATCGGACGTCCCCATCACCAGCGCGCCCAGCCTCGGGCTTGAGGCCGCGATGCGTTCAGCATGCAGCATCGCAAGGGGTGTTTCCATCATGCACCAGATAGCCATGGACTCTGGCGAACCGGCCACATCCATGATCGACAGAACCTCACGAATATAGCCAGCGCCCTCGACCTTGGGCAGCAGCAGAGCGTGTGCCCCGGAACGGGCCGCCTGCATGATGTCATCACGCCCCCAGGGTGTGACCAGCCCGTTCACGCGAATGATCAGTTCGCGCCCGGCATAACCACCGGCCTTCACCGCATCGCAGACCTGTTTGCGCGCCTCTTCCTTGGCATCCGGCGCCACGGCATCCTCGAGATCGAAGATGAATCCGTCGGCGTCCAAAGAGCGCGCCTTTTCAAGCGCACGGGCGTTGGATCCCGGCATGTAAAGCACGCTGCGGCGCGGCCTGATGGTACGCGGCATGAAAGCCCCCTGTTCTGTCGATTCGGCGCCGTACTATAGTCGGTGCCCGTCACCGGACAACCGCGCGAAAGCCGAAACGCCATGGATATCCTCACGATCCAGTCCCACGTCGCCCGTGGCCATGTCGGCCTCAACGCCGCGACCTTGCCGCTGCAGCTTCTGGGCTTCGAGGTCGACGCCGTGCCGACGGTTGTGTTCTCGAACCATCTGGGCTGGCCGGATTTCAAGGGCCGTGCGCTGGAACTCGACTGGGTCCGGGACCTTATTGACGGTGTCGCCGCACGCGGCATGGATCGATGCCAGTGCCTACTGACCGGTTTCATCGGCACGCTTGAACTGGGCGACGTCGTGCTGCACGCGCTGGACACGATCAGGGCTGCCAACCCCGGCGCTCTCTATGCCTGCGATCCCGTGATGGGCAACGAGGAAGGTTTTTTCGTGCGGCCCGGCATGCCGGAATATCTGCGCGACCACATCGTGCCCCGCGCCGACATCCTGTTTCCCAACCACATGGAGCTTGAGTTCCTGGTCGGCCGGACCCTTGCCACCGTCGACGAGGCCCTTGTGGCCGCCCGTGAAGTCCAGACGATGGGTCCGGAAACCGTCGTCGTGACATCGCTCGAAGCCCGCGACAGCTTTCCCGACACCATCCCGGTCATCGCCGTCGGCGGCGATCAGGCCTGGCAGGCTAAGGTCGCACGTCTGGACGTCCCGGTCGACGGTGCCGGCGATCTTGTGGCCGCGGTCTTCACGGCAGCACGTCTACGCGGAAAGACGGTGCCCGACGCCCTCGCCCACGCCCTGGGCACCACCCACGGCATAATGCGCAAGACAGTGGAACTGAAGATGCCCGAACTCGCTCTGGTCGCGGCACAGGATGAGGTGACGGTTCCGAGTCAGTCCGTTGCCGTCACCTCTCTGGCCTGAACTCAGCTCGCCTTGTCGAGGGCGCCTTTCAGATGGCGGCGGTCCATCTCTTCGGCGATCTGGACGGCGTTGAGCGCTGCACCCTTGCGCAGGTTGTCGGAGACGACCCACATGCCGAGACCATGGTCGACCGTGAGGTCCCGGCGGATGCGGCTGACAAAAACACCATCCTCACCGACGCAATCCTTCTGGGTGATATAACCGCCGGGCTCACGTTCATCGAGCACCACAACGCCGTCGGACTCGCGAAGCTGATCGCGCGCGTCGTCCTCGCTCAGAGCGCTTTCGAACTCCACGTTGACCGCCTCGGCATGACCGACAAAGACCGGCACCCGCACGCAGGTGGCGTGAACCTTGATGGCGGGATCGAGAATCTTCTGGGTCTCGGTCACCATCTTCCATTCCTCCTTGGTCGACCCGTCTTCCATGAAGACGTCGATATGGGGAATGCAATTGAAGGCGATCTCCTTCTGGAAGACCTCCGGCGGCAGCGTTTCGTTGGTGTACTTCTTCTTGGTCTGGTCGAAGAGCTCGTCCATACCCTTTTTGCCAGCACCGCCCGTGGCCTGGTAGGTCGCGACCACGATGCGCTTGATCGGGGCGAGGTCGTACAGGGGCTTCAACGCCACCAGCATCTGGATCGTCGAGCAGTTCGGGTTCGAGATGATATAGCGGTTCTCGAACATCTCGAGATGATGCGGATTGACCTCCGGCACCACGAGCGGGATGTCCTCGTCGTAGCGAAAACGCGACGTGTTATCGATCACGATGCAGTCGGCCGCCGCCGCACGGGGAGCGTGAATGTTGGACACGGAGGCACCCGGCGAAAAGAGCGCCAGTTCGGTGCCCTTGAAATCGAAGGTCTCGAGGTCCTGGCATTTGAGGTTGTTATCGCCGAAGGACACCTCACGGCCGATCGACCGCGACGACGCAAGCGCCACCACGTCATCGGCCGGAAAGTTCCGTTCAGCAAGAATGGCGAGCATCTCGGCCCCCACGGCGCCCGAGGCGCCAACCACGGCAACTTTGTAACCCATCGTCTTCTCCATGCCGGCAGACTCCGCTGATAAGGGGTGCCTGCTCCGTTAATCAAGACCTACCGGGACTCAACAAAAAAGGGGCCTGGCGGCCCCTCGGTTCATGATGTCACGCCTGCTGACCCGGCCGCTGGTCAGCCTGCCTTCATCAGGGTGGTGGTGGTTTTCATCGCGCAGCCGAGCGCAACCGCTCCGGCCTCGACCAGGTGGCAATCCCGTTCAATCATGGCTGCACGAACCATCATGGGCCGCTCTCTACGCTCACGCGGCCTGCTTGTCCAGTTCCCGGATCATTGCGTCCGTCAGCACACTGGTCGATACCTTGGCTTTGCCCTCCTGCATGATATCAGCGGTGCGCAGGCCGCTCGACAACAGCGCCGAGATCGCATTGTCAATCAGGTCGGCGTCTTCCTGAAGGTCGAAGCTGTAGCGCAGCATCATCGAAAAGCTCGACAGCATCGCCACCGGGTTGGCCATATCCTTGCCTGCGATGTCGGGCGCGGAGCCATGGACCGGCTCGTAGAGCGCCGGGATCCGACCGTTCTCTTCCGCGCCCAGCGAGGCCGACGGCAGCATGCCGAGCGAACCAGTCAGCATGGCCGCACAGTCGGACAGAATGTCGCCGAACATGTTGGTGGTGACCATCACGTCGAACTGCTTGGGATCACGGACAAGCTGCATCGCCGCGTTGTCGGCCAGCATGTGCGAGAGCTCGACATCGGGGAACTCCTTCTCGCCCAGCTTGGTCATCTCCTCGCGCCAGAGCAGGGTGGATTCCAGCACATTGGATTTGTCGACGCTGCATACGCGGTTGCCGCGCTTGCGTGCGAGTTCAAAGGCCACCCGTCCGACGCGGCGGATTTCCTTGGTGGTGTATTCCAGCGTGTTGAAGCCACGGCGCTCGCCCCAGCCCAGATCCTCGATCCCACGCGGCTCACCGAAGTAGATGCCGCCTGTCAGCTCACGCACGATCATCAGGTCGAGGCCCGAGACCAGCTCCGGCTTCAAGCTCGAAGCGTCGGCCAGCGCCGGGAACACCACAGCCGGGCGGAGGTTGGCGAACAGGCCCATCTCTTTGCGCAGCTTCAGCAGCGCACGCTCGGGCCGCAGGGAAAAGTCGATCGTGTCCCACTTCGGTCCGCCGATCGCACCGAACAGCACGGCATCGGCCGTCATGGCATCAGCCAGCGTCTCGTCGGTCAGGGGTGTGCCGTGCTTGTCATAGCTCGCACCGCCCACAAGGCCATCCGACACATCGAAGCTCACCTGCCGGCGCTTGGCGAACCAGTCGATGACACGGCTCACCACGGCACTGACCTCGGGGCCGATTCCGTCACCGGGCAGCATCAGGAGTTTCTTGTTGGCGGTCATTGTGGCCTCACGTCTTCAAGCGCGCGCCTTCGGGCACGCTGTGTTTTGGTTGTCTGGTCGGGTCAGAGCCAAGGGCGTTCGTCGGCGGCCTTTGATTCGAAGGCCGAGATTTCTTCGTCTTTCTGCAGGCTCATGCCGATCGGGTCGAGCCCGTTCAGCAGACGATGTTTGCGCGCCGGCTCGATCTCGAAGCTCAGCGTGGTGCCGTCGGGCCGCATAATGGTCTGGGATTCGAGATCCACCGTGAACCTGGCGTTGTGCCCGCCATCGGCGTCCTGCAGCAGGGCGTGAACCTCTTCATGCGGCAGGGTGATCGCCAGGATCCCGTTGTTGACGCAGTTGTTAAAGAAGATATCGGCAAAACTCGGCGCGATCACACAGCGGATACCGAAATCCAACAGCGCCCAGGGCGCATGCTCACGGCTTGAGCCGCAGCCGAAGTTCTCGTCGGTGATCAGGATCTCGGCGCTGCGATAGGGTTCGCAGTTGAGCACGAAGTCGCTCTTTTCGCTGCCATCGTCGTTGTAGCGCATCTCGTCGAACAGATGGGTGCCCAGCCCCGTGCGCTTGATCGTCTTGAGGAACTGCTTGGGAATGATCATGTCGGTGTCGACATTAATCATCGGCAGCGGAGCCGCGACGCCGGTGAGGTTCGTGAACTTGTCCATGTCTTGTCTCCTCAGCCTTCGCGCGTGAAGTCGCGCACGTCGGCCAATGTGCCCTTGATCGCCGCCGCAGCCGCCATGCCCGGGCTCACCAGATGGGTGCGTCCGCCCTTGCCCTGACGGCCCTCGAAGTTCCGGTTGGACGTGGAGGCACAGCGCTCACCGGGGCTCAGCTTGTCGGCGTTCATGGCCAGGCACATCGAGCAACCGGGCTCTCGCCAGTCGAAACCGGCTTCAATCAGTACCTGATCAATGCCTTCTTCTTCGGCCTGCTTCTTCACCAGACCGGAGCCGGGCACGACCATCGCATGCACGTTCTCGGCAACCTTGCGCCCCCTGGCGACTTCAGCGACGGCCCGCAGATCTTCGATGCGGCCATTGGTGCATGAACCAATGAACACGCGATCGACCGGAATATCCTCGAGCCGGGTTCCGGCTTCCAGGTCCATATAGGCCAGCGACCGCTCCATCGCAGCACGGTGATCCTTGTCGCGCGCATTGGCGGGATCGGGCACGCTGCCGGTGATCGGCAACACGTCTTCGGGGCTTGTGCCCCAGGTCACCTGCGGCTCGATTTCGGACGCCAGCAGGTGAATCTCTTCGTCGTAATGGGCGCCCTCGTCGCTGGGGAGCGTGCTCCACCAGGCGACAGCCTTGTCCCAGTTGTCACCCTGCGGCGCCATCGGGCGGCCCTTCATGTAATCGAAAGTCGTTTGATCCGGTGCGATCAGGCCGGCACGCGCGCCCGCCTCGATCGACATGTTGCACACGGTCATGCGCCCTTCCATCGAGAGCGCCTGAATGGCCGAGCCGCCATATTCGATGACATGGCCCGTGCCGCCGGCGGTGCCGAGATGGCCGATGATACCGAGCACGATGTCCTTGGAGGTGACACCGACGCCGAGTTCACCGTCCACGGTGACCAGCATGTTCTTCGGCCGGCGCTGCACCAGGGTCTGGGTCGCCAGCACATGCTCGACCTCGGAAGTACCTATACCGAAGGCCAGCGCGCCGAAGGCGCCGTGGGTCGCGGTGTGGCTGTCGCCGCACACGATGGTCATGCCCGGCTGGGTGAAGCCCTGTTCCGGTCCCACGATATGCACAATGCCCTGCCGGGGGTCGTTCATCTCGAAGAGCTGAATGCCGAACTCGTTGCAGTTTTCGGTCAGCGTCTCGACCTGGATGCGGCTTTCCTCGTCATCGATCCCGGCGCTGCGATCGGTGGTCGGCACGTTGTGATCGGCCACGGCCAGCGTGCTGGCTGGGCGGCGTACCGGACGGTCGGACTGGCGCAGCCCTTCAAAGGCCTGCGGGCTCGTCACTTCATGGACAAGGTGGCGGTCGATATAAATCAGAAACGTGCCGTCGCCGTTGTCGGCGACGACATGGGCGTCCCAGATCTTGTCGAAGAGGGTTTTCGCTGCAGTCATGGCGTCAGGTCCCATCCGGGTCGCGGTCCGCGGACGGAAGAGGCGCTGACGCCACTCTGACCGGCGTGCGGGCCGCCGAGGTTATTCTTACTTGTCGGCCTTGCGGGCGCGATCGTCACGCTTCTCGGCAATACGGGCGGCCTTGCCGGTGCGTCCACGCAGGTAATAGAGCTTGGCGCGGCGGACATCACCACGACGCACGACCGTGATCTCGGAGATACGCGGCGAATAGAGGGGAAACACCTGTTCGACGCCTTCGCCGTAGCTGAGCTTGCGCACGGTGAACGAGGAGTTCAGACCCCGGTTCTTGCGCGCGATGCACACGCCCTCGTAGTTCTGAATACGCTCACGCGTGCCTTCCACGACGCGAACTGCAACACGCACCGTGTCGCCCGGGCCGAATTCCGGGATGGTCTTGTCGGTCGTGAGATCGTCGATCTGCTGCTGCTCGATCTTCTGAAGAATGTTCATCTTGCGTCCTCCGCCGGCTTGCAGCCGTCTTACTCGTCCGTCTTGTTCCTGTCGCGATAGCGCTGCCAGAGATCCGGCCTGCGTCCGCGGGTGACCTGTTCCGACTGCTCCTGGCGCCATGTCCGGACCCGTTCGTGGTGTCCTGACGTCAGCACCTCCGGTACGTCGCGTCCTTCCCAGGGGTTGGGCCGCGTGTACTGCGGATACTCAAGCAGACCGGTTTCAAAACTCTCTTCAACCAATCCCTCGGGCGCACCCACCACACCCGGCAAAAGCCGGACACAGGCGTCAATGAGCACGACCGCTGCCGGTTCGCCGCCCGAGAGGACATAATCGCCGATCGAGATTTCCTCAAGCTCCCGCGCCTGGATCACGCGCTCGTCCACGCCCTCGAAACGGCCGCACACAAGCACCAGACGCCGGAGCGCAGAAAGCTCACGCACGCGCGACTGGGTTAGCGGGGCGCCGCGGGGCGTGAGATAGATCAGCGCTTCGTCCTCACCTCCGGTGGCCGTGGCGTCAAGCGCCGAAGCTAGAATGTCGGGCCGCAACACCATGCCTGGCCCGCCGCCGAAGGGAGCGTCGTCAACAGTGCGGTGCTTATTACTCGCAAAATCGCGAATGTCCACAGATTCCAGCGCCCAAAGTCCAGATTCCAGAGCCTTGCCCGGCAACGATGCGCCCAGCGGCCCCGGGAACATCTCCGGGAACAGAGTCAGCACCGTCGCGGTCCATGGAACCGTCGGGGATTCGGGGCTGTTTTCAGGCATCGTCCAGCAACCCTTCGGGCGGGGCCGCGACCACCTTGCGCCCTACCAGATCAACGGTCGGCACGGCCTGCCGGGTGAACGGCAGCATGAAACTCGAGCGGCTGTCGGGCTGCAGGACCTCCAGATAATCGCCGGCACCGTGATCGAACACCGCCTTCACGGTGCCCAGCATGGCGCCATCGAGGCGTTCGACGGTCATGCCGATCAGGTCGTGGTGATAGAACTCGTCCTCGTCCGGAGCGGACAGGGCATCGCGTCTCACGCAGAGCTCGGTGCCGTTCAGCAGGGCTGCGGCATCGCGATCGGCCACGCCCTCGACCTTGACGACCAAAAGGCCGGGTTTGGGCTGTTCGATCACGCGCACGGAAACGGTCTCACCGCCCGGCCCTGCGTGGAGCGGGTTGAACGAGGCGATCTCAGCCGGATTTTCGTTGAAGCAGGTCAGGCGCAGAGCGCCGCGAACACCTTTCGGGGCTCCAAAGACGCCCAGGCAGACCCAGTCCGAGGACGAGTCCTCAGGAGGCTTTCTCCTCGCCATCGCCTTCCCCACCCTCGGCCACCTCTTCGGTGGCGGGCTCGGCTTCGGCCTCAGCGGCAGGCTCAGCCTCGGCCTCAGCGGCAGGCTCAGCCTCGGCTTCAGCAGCGGCGGCAGCCTCGGCTTCGCGGATGGCCTGCTTGCCGGAACCCTTGGTGCGCTCGGGCATCGGGATGATCTCGGCATTGCCAAGGAACACGGCCACACGGTCGGTCGGCTTGGCACCCTGGCCCAGCCAGTATTTGACCCGGTCGGTATCCATGGTCAGGCGCTCCGGGTGATCGCCCGGGAGCATGGGCTGATAGAGGCCCAGACGCTCAATGAAGCGGCCGTCACGCGCCGAGCGCGAGTCGGCCACAACGATGCGGTACATCGGGCGCTTCTTGGCGCCACCACGGGAAAGGCGAATCTTCAAAGACATCGACGTTCAGTCCTTCATATCGCAGGCCCGCCTCGGCGCCGTCCCGTCGTCTTTCGGGGGCCAGTCGCCGCCAGCGGCAGCAAAGCAAGCAAACTCATGGATGTGGGGCCGGGTTCATAGTCCCAGACGACACCGTTGGCAAGCCCTGTCTTGCGGTTCGAACCCGAGGATTCTCAAAGACCGGACCCGAAACTGTGACATTCCGGCAACCATTGTCAGCCCAGTTGCCGTGGTCTACCACAATTGTGGCCAACACAAACCCTAGGGAGCACGCCGCAATGTCAGGACCGGGCGATTTCAAACCTTACGATTCGGGTGTCACCCCGCGCTTTCAGGAGATCGCGACGTTCATGCGTTCCCAGCGTCACCCGATCGGTCCAGATGTCGATATCGCGCTTGCCGGCGTGCCCTTCGATCTCGGTGCGACCTATCGTCTCGGCGCTCGCCACGGCCCGCCCGTCACACGCGAGGCCAGCCGCCTGATCCGCGCCGTCAACCCGGCGACCAAGGTGGCGCCGTTCCGGCTCTGCAACATCGCCGACGTCGGGGATGCCCCGACCCATCCGATGAAGGTCGAGGAAAGCTGCGACATGATCCAGGGCTTCTACGAGGAGATCCATGCCGCCGGCGCCTGGCCGCTTTCGGTCGGCGGCGATCACACCGTGCCGCTTCCCATTCTTCGCGCCATCGCCAAGGATCGTCCCCTGGGCCTGTTCCACGTCGATGCCCATGCCGACACCTTCGACGACTTTATGGGCACCAGGATCAACCACGCGACCTTCGTGCGCCGCGCCGTCGAAGAAGGCCTGATTGACCCCAAGCGTACCATCCAGGTCGGCCTGCGCGGCACCCGTTATGGCGACGACGACATCGGCTACGGCAACGAGGTCGGCATCACCATGGTGCCGATGGACGAGTACGAGGCCATGGGCCGCGAGGCCTTCATCAAGCTCGCGCTTGAGGTCCTCGGCGATGAACCCTGTTATCTCACCGTCGACATCGACGGCCTCGACCCGCGCGACTGCCCCGGCACCGGCGTACCCGAGCCCGGCGGCATCGCCATGCGCGACATGCAGGTGATCTTCCGCTCCATGATGGGCATCAACGCCGTGGGCGGCGACATCTGCGAGGTCTCGCCGCCGCACGATCCCATCGGCATCACCTTCGTCAACGTCGCCAACATGATGTTCGAAATGGTATGTCTGATGGCAACCAACCGGAGCAAGGCATCATGACCCGCGTTGAAGATTGCGATTTCGAGGGGCGCGTTGTCGTCAACTGGAAGACCTGCAACTGGCAGCCCTATCCCGCCATCGACGGCGGCGAAACGGACCTGATGTGGAACCCGGTCCGCGCCGAACCGGGACCGGGTGACGGCACCTACCTTCTGAAGGTCGCCCCCGGCGGCGGCGCCAAGCTGCATCAGCACAGTGGCCAGGAGGAGTTTGTCGTGCTCGACGGCGAATTGGTCGACGGCGACGGGACCGTGCTCAAGACCGGTGATGTCGTGAGTTACAACCCCGGCACCCGCCACCGCACCAACTCACCGAAGGGCTGTATCCTGATGGTCTGGATCCAGGAGCCGATCGACACGGTTGAAGGCGACGATGAGCTCGAAGCGATGAAGGAAGGCCGCACGATTGTGAACTGGCAGTCCGCCGCGTTCACGCGTTACCCCAGCCTGCCCGAAACGGCCGATCCCATTGACTGGCACAAAATTCGCGCCGATCCGGCGACCGGCCAGGGCCTGAGCCTGATCCAGTTCTTTCCCGGCACCAGCTCAGCCCTGCACGAACACACCGGCTGGGAAGAGTTTGTTGTTCTTCAGGGCGAACTGAGCGACCCCGACGGCACCACCTACGTCACCGGCGATGTCGTCAGCCTGCCGCCTGGCTCCCGCCACGGCTCCCATTCCGGTCCCGGCTGCATCACCGCCGTGGTGATCGAAAGGCCCCTGCTCTCGCTAGTCTGACGTTGACGTCAGGCTTCTGAGGCAAAGCGTCGGAAGATGGCGATCACGACCAGCCCGGTGAGCCAGAGCGGGATCACGGTTGGCATCGCTCCTACCACCATATCGACGGATGGCCAGATCAGCGGCCTACCTTTGAGAAAGGCCCCCAGCGTCGCCATTAGTCCGATCGCGGCATGCAGATCGGCGGCACCAGGAACCAGACCAGCCACAGCCACGACAGGAAGGCTGCCGCCTTCAGATTTGACCTGCTCCTGCGCTTCAACGGACGCGCGCCCATGGAACGCTCCGTCATGGCCGGGCCTTCCGCGGCAGCGACCGACGCCGAAAGATGCCCGACGCCATGAACAGAAAAGCCCCGTAGATACCGATCGCAAACCAGACAGCGGCTGCGTGGAGTACGACTTCCAGCACCACCCAGAGCGAACGTCCGACCAGTCCGATTGCGGTGAAGGCTTCTTCGAAGCTGGCCGCGAACAGGAGGTAGGGCGCCGCCAGGATCAGCCACAGACCAGCAAACCAGAGGAACGGTCTGGCCATGGCTAGGACGGGTCCCTGTCCGGAGACGTGCGCCCGGAGAGCACGTTGACGAGGCACGCAAGGCCACCGGCCACACCCAGTGCCAGCCAGCCAACGCCGCCCAGAACCAGCGTCTCGCGATTGGCCCAGGCACCACTCTGAGCGAGACCAAGTTCAGCGAACCCGGCCGACACCGTATCGGGAAACCCGATGTAGATGAGCGGCACGGCAACCCACATCAACGCAGCACCTATCCAGAAACGACGCATTCGAATCTCTCCTCGCTTCCGGGCATGTGGCTGCCAATTAAACCTTGTTCAAAAGTATGAAATGCGACGACGATCACGATCGTCCCGAACTCCGGATTTCTCGTTAGATCTTGAAGCCCGGCGGCAGTTTCAGGCCCTGAGCCATCTTTTCGAGATCGGTCTGGCTGGGCGTGCCGTCTGCACCTCCAAGGCCGCCGACCCCGCCGCCAGCACCCAGCATACCGGGCATCTCCATGCCCGGGGGAAGCTGGCCCTTCTTGCCCATCTTGCGGACCTTTTTCATCATCCCGTTCATCTCCTGGAATTGCTTCAGGAGCTTGTTGATGTCCTGCACCTGAGTGCCGGAACCCGCCGCGATGCGCTTCTTGCGGCTGGCGTGGATGACACGGGGGTCTGCCCGTTCCTTCGGGGTCATAGACGACAGGATCGCCTCATGCCGCTTCAGCATGGAATCGTCGATCTTGGCTGCGGCCATCTGCTTCTTGGCCTTGCCGACGCCCGGCAGCAGGCCCAGAAGGCCGTCCATGCCGCCCATCTTGCGAAGCTGTTGAAGCTGCAGACGCATGTCGTCGAGGTCGAACTTCTGGCCTTTCTGGAACTTCTTGGCGAAGCGTTCGGCGTCTTCCTGCTCAATGGTCTCGGCGGCCTTCTCGACCAGGCTCACCACATCGCCCATGCCCAGGATGCGGCCGGCCACCCGGTCCGAGTGGAAGACCTCGAGCTCCTCGATCTTTTCGCCGGTGCCCAGCACCTTGATCGGACAGCCGGTCACCGCACGCATCGAAAGCGCCGCGCCGCCACGGGCATCACCGTCGATCCGGGTCAGCATGATACCGGTGACGCCGACCTTCTCCTTGAAGGCGCTGGCGACATTCACCGCGTCCTGGCCGGTCATGGCATCAGCCACCAGCAGGATCTCCTGTGGCTGGGCCGCCTTGCCGATCTCGGCAACCTCGTCCATCAACTCTTCATCAATCGCCAGACGGCCGGCGGTATCGAGCATCACGACGTCGATACCGCCCTTGCGCGCCTTGTCCATCGCACGTCGGGCGATCTGAACCGGCAGTTCGCCCATCACGATGTCGAGCACCGCAACCCCGGTCTGCTCGCCCAACACGGCCAACTGCTGCTGAGCGGCCGGACGACGCACATCGAGCGAGGCCATCAGGACCTTCTTGCCGCCACCCTGGCCCTGCAGCCAGCGGGCGATCTTGGCCGTGGAGGTCGTCTTGCCCGAGCCCTGCAGGCCCACCATCATCACGGCAATCGGCGGATTGCCAGCCAGGTTGAGTTCGGTCTGATCGGCACCCAAGGTCTCGACCAGATGGTCATGCACGATCTTGACGACCTGCTGGCCGGGATTAACGCCACGCAGCGCCTCCTGGCCGATCGCGCGTTCCTTCACCGCTTCGATGAAGTCCTTCACCACGGGGAGCGCAACGTCAGCCTCCAGCAGGGCAATACGGACTTCGCGCAGGGCGGCGCTGACATCCTCGTCCTTGAGCGCGCCCTTGCGCTTGAGCTTGTCGAAGATGCCTTCCAGGCGGTCGGAGAGGGAGTCGAACATCAGGTCATTCCGTCAGTGAAGGGCACCATATGGTGGCGCATCCCGGATAAGACTACTGCGCGGCTGTCGCCTCGCGGGAGGACCACAGGCTTTCGAACGTGGCCGCATCCAGGCCGGACGACGGCACATCCGCACCATAGACTATGCGAGCGGGCGCTCCGCTCTGGTCACGCATCTGTGCTGCGCCAAGATCGTCAGCGAAGAAGACGTAGTCACCCAGCCAGACAGTCCCACTGTCACAGGACAGCGCAAACGTGCCGTGGATTTCCTCGGTGGCGACCAGGCCGCAGCTGCAGCAGCAGCCGTCATCAAGCGACGCCGTTGCCTGGCGGCTTGGACCCGTCGCCGGCACCACATACAGCCGCCCGGGTGTCAACTTTCTGGAATCTCGCGGGATCCCCATCGAAAGCAGCAGCCCTCCCTCGACATTTACTTCAGAATCAGGCGAAGCTTCGGCAGCCGTTTCCTCATCCCACTCAAACACGCTCCCGCCCGTGTTGCAGGCAGGCAGCAGGAAGGTACTGAAAAGAAGGGCCGTCATGCCTTTGCTCCGGTCATGCGGTAGTGGAAGTCGCAGTGATCCGCTCCCTGCATGATCGTCTGGGTCCGTGTCAACTTGATGCGCGGATCATAGCCGTCGACAAAGGTGGCGTCCCGGTTGCACGACAGTTCGAAGCCGATCTCCCCCACACCCATGGCGTGATACATCTCGGCGTAGCGGCAGCGCGTGACCTTGTAGATCCATTCGTCGTCGGATTCGCGGATCACCTCGGTTTCCAGGGCACCATCGGCGTCCCAGAGATGCTGAAACGACAGAAAACCCTTGATCCCACCGGGTCCACCATGAGCGTCGGCGAACTCGCGCCCTTCGGTGATAGCCGCATCAATGATCGCCTTGCCAATAACACGCCGCGCCGTCTCAACACCGGCCTCGGCCTTCAGCGCTTCATAGATCGGTTTTAAGACTTCGGCCTGGATACGGCGGCGCTCGAGAATGGGAAGGCGATTGAGCGTGGTCATGGCGGGTCCCTGTCAGTTCAGCATGCAAGAGCATCATGGCACGCCGATGACCGCAAGAAGTGGTAACCCATACCATGGACGCCAAGAGGACGGCACCTTATAAGGCGCGCCATGAACGGCATCGCCTTCCTGAAGATGCACGGGTTGGGCAATGATTTCGTGATCGTAGATGCCCGGACCCGTGACATCGCCCTGACACCGGACGCGATCCGCACCATCGCGGACCGGCGCCTGGGCGTGGGCTGCGACCAGTTCATCCGCCTGGAACCGTCTGATCGCGGCGATCTCTTCATGCGCATTTGGAATCCGGACGGCAACGAAGCGGAAGCCTGCGGCAATGCGACCCGCTGTGTCGCCCGCCTTGCCATCGACGAAACCGGCAAGAATTGCATCGACATCGAAACCGTTGCGGGCATCCTGCCCAGTATCGCCACCGACGAGGGCGTCATTGCCGTCGACATGGGCGAACCGCGTCTTGACTGGCAGTCCATCCCGCTCGCATCGGAACAGGACACGCTCAGCGTTGACCTCGGCCATGACGCTCCAGCGCCGGCCGTCTGCGTCAACATGGGCAACCCGCACGCCGTGCTCTTTGTCGACGACTGCTACGCCGTTGACCTTCCTGTCACCGGCCGTGCTCTGGAACATCACCCGGTGTTTCCCGAGCGGGCGAACATCAGCTTCTGCACCGTGGAAAGCCGCAACCGCATTCGCACCCGTGTCTGGGAACGCAGCGCCGGCGCGACCCTGGCCTGCGGTTCCGCCGCCTGCGCCATTGCCGTCGCGGGTGTCCGTCGCGAATTGACGGACTGTGAGGTCACCGTTGCCCTTCCGGGCGGCGATCTTGCCATGCACTTGCGCGATGACAACCACATCATCATGGCCGGGCCCACGGCGCTGGCCTACAGCGGCACGCTCGATGCCGGACTGGCGGCCTGAGATGGCCGATGTCCTCACCTTCGGCTGCCGTCTCAACGCCTATGAGACCGAGGTTATCCGCGGCCATCTCGATGCCGCACGCGACACCGACACCATCGTGGTCAACACCTGTGCTGTGACAGCCGAGGCAGAGCGCCAGGCCCGTCAGGCGATCCGGCGCGCCCGGCGTGAAAACCCCGAGGCCCGCATTGTGGCCACCGGCTGCGCCGTGCAGATCGATCCGGAGGCCTGGGCCGCCATACCGGAGCTCGACCGTGTCGTAGGCAACGCCGAAAAGCTTGAGGCCTCGACCTGGACCGAGGCCGAACCCGCACGCATCAGCGTCAACGACATCGCCGATGTCACCGAGACAGCCTCCCACATGCTGGCTGGGTTCGAGGAGCGGGTTCGCGCGTTCGTGCAGATTCAGAATGGCTGCGATCACCGCTGCACCTTCTGCATCATTCCCTACGGCCGTGGCCCCAGTCGCAGCGTTCCTGCCGGCCAGGTGGTTCGCGAGATTCAGGGGCTCGTCGATGCCGGCTATCGCGAGGTAGTGCTAACGGGCGTCGACATCACCTCCTGGGGCGACGATCTGCCGGGCCACCCCACCCTGGGCGACCTCGTGCGGCGCATCCTCAAGCTGGTGCCCGACCTGCCGCGCCTGCGCATCACCAGCCTCGACATCGCCGAAGCCGACGAGAGCCTCTATCGCGTCATGTCCGAAGAGGAACGGCTGATGCCGCACCTCCATCTCTCGTTGCAGGCCGGTGACCCGATGGTGCTCAAGCGCATGAAGCGCCGCCACACACCGGAGCAGGCTGTCGCGTTCTGCGATCTGATTCGCCGCCTGCGCCCCGACACCGTGTTCGGTGCCGACCTGATCACAGGCTTCCCGACCGAAACCGACGCCATGTTCGACAACACGTTGCAGCACGTCGCCGATTGCGGCCTCACCTGGCTCCACGTGTTCCCCTACTCCGAGCGGCCGGGAACACCAGCCGCCCGCATGCCGGCCGTCGACAAGGCCCTGCGCAAGGAGCGCGCGGCCCGCCTGCGCGCCGCGGGCGACGCTGCCGTCGTCGATTTCCTCGCGGCCCGGGTCGGTTCACGGGCCACCGTGTTGGTTGAAGCGAAAGGCCGCGGCCGGAGTGAACACTTCGCTCCGGTGACCACGCCAGCGGCGCTGTCGCCCGGCAGCCTGACCGATCTGACGATCACGGCCAGCGATGGCACCACGCTCCTGACTGAGGCGGCCTGATGTCCGAAGGTGGGTGGTTCACAAGATTGCGGGCCGGTCTCAACCGGTCGTCCGACCGGTTGACCGGGTCCATCGGTGCGATCTTTACCAAACGCAAACTGGACGACGAGGCCCTTGAGGAGCTCGAAGAAGCCCTGATCGCGGGTGACCTCGGGGTCACCACGGCGGCAAGACTCGCGGCCGAGCTCGGCCGCAAGCGCTTCGACAAGGAGGTCACGGACGAAGAGGTCCGTCAGGATCTCGCCGACGACATCACCGGGATTCTCGAGCCCCTGGCCATTCCGCTTGAGCCCGACACCGCCCGCAAACCCCATGTCGTGCTGGTCATGGGCGTGAACGGTGTCGGCAAGACCACGACGATCGGAAAGCTTGCCAAGCTCCATACCGATGTCGGACGCAAAGTCGTGCTCGCTGCCGGTGACACTTTCCGGGCCGCAGCGATCGAACAGCTCCAGATCTGGGGCCAGCGCACCGGCTGCACGGTTGTCTACGGCAAGCAGGGCGCCGATGCCGCCGGTCTTGCCTATGGCGCGCTCGAACAGGCGAAGGCCGAACAGGTCGACCTGCTGCTGATCGACACCGCCGGCAGGCTCCACAACAAGGACAACCTGATGGCCGAGCTCCAGAAGATCCAGCGCGTGCTGGGCAAGCTGGATGACACGGCACCCCACGACCGCCTTCTGGTGCTCGACGCCACCACCGGCCAGAACGCCCACGCACAAGTCGAAGCCTTCCAGGGCATGTGCGACGTGACCGGCCTCGTGGTCACCAAGCTCGATGGTTCGGCCCGAGGCGGCGTCATCGTCGGCCTGGCCGACCGCTTCGGCCTGCCGATCCACGCCATCGGCGTCGGCGAAGGCGCCGAAGACCTCCGCCCCTTCAAGGCCGACGAGTTCGCGCGGTCTCTGATGGGGCTGAGTTGACCTCTCTACAACTTGCATTCGCGGCGGGTGGCTCCTATGTCAGTCGCCTGACCCATCCGACCCTTTCTAGGACAGCATCATGATCGATTTCGACGGGCGCATCGTCGCCGATGACGACGACGAGAAGGACGATAAGGACGACGCCAAGGCGTCCAAGAAGGATGAAAAGAATCGGGCCGTCCAGAAGATCCTGTTCGACTCCCGCACGATCTTGTTGTTCGGCGAGATCAACGAAAAGGTCGCCCGCGAGACCTGCGCCCAGCTCATCGCCATGAGCGAGGAAAACCACGACCCCATCCGGCTGGTGATTTCTTCACCCGGCGGTCATGTCGAATCGGGCGATGCCATCCACGACATGATCCGCTTCGTCGCCGCACCGGTGAAGGTGATCGGCACGGGCTGGGTCGCCAGTGCGGGTGCCCATATTTATCTCTCCGCGCAGAAAGAGAACCGCTACTGCACGCTCAACACCCGCTTCCTGCTGCACCAGCCCATGGGTGGCATCGGCGGCAAGGCAACCGAGATCGACATCGAGGCCAAGGAAATCCTCAAGATGCGCGACCGCCTGAACCGCATCATCGCCGAGGAAACCGGTCAGCCGGTTGAGCGGGTTGCCAAGGATACCGATCGCAACCACTGGATGGGCCCGGAGGAAGCGAAGGACTACGGCATGGTCGCCCACATCGTCGAGAGCATCGACGACGTGAAGTAAAGCATCAGAGGTTGCCGTTGTCGCCCGGCGGATTGGTCCTCGCCAACAGGTCCCCGGTCTTGACCGCGTCACGCCAGTGGTTCAGCGCCCAGTGGACCGACGGGAATTCGATCAGGCCCCAGGGAATCTCATCCCAGGCGTAGAGTCCGACATCCTGGGTCTCGTGTCCGGCGCTGACATCCGGCGATGTCAGGCGCGCGGTATAGATCACCTGAACCTGGCTGATCCTGGGAATGTTGTAGACACCCAGAAGACGGTCCAGCTCCAGTGTGGCGTTGGCTTCTTCACGGGCCTCGCGCAAGGCACCGGCCTCGGTCGTCTCGCCGTTCTCCAGATAGCCCGCGGGCAGGGTCCACGATCCTGCGCAGGGCTCAATGGAGCGCTGACACAGCAGGATCCGTTCCTCCCACACCGCAACAGCACCGACCACGACCTTCGGATTGACGTAGTTGATGAAACCGCAATCGTTGCACACCAGCCGCTCCCGGTTGTCGCCAGGCGGCACCTGCCGGTGAACCGGGCCTCTCGCGCTGACATCGGACATCTCGGCCTCCCCTGCTCTATTCCGTCAGAGCTTCCCAGGCGTTGCCCAGGCGTTCCATCGCATCGTCATAGCCGTCCTTGGTGGCTTCCCAGGTCTCGTCACCGGCCTCCTGCGCTGCACCCCATGCTTCCTGAGCATCACCCCAGGCTTGGTTGAGCGCATCGTTGGCATCGTCCGCGTGTTCATCGATCCGCTCCACCCATACCTGCATTTCCCGATCCATGGCATCGAGATCGTCATCGTGCTTGTCGGCCTGAGCCGCTCCCGCAAGGAGCAGGGCGGCAACAAGGGGGAATACGAAGCGCTGGAGCATGATCGACCTCGGTTGCTGTGTGGCTCTGGGGTTAGTTCTCGATGTCATCGGCGATACGCCAGATGACATTCGCGCCGTCGTCGGCAATCAGCAAGGCGCCATCGGCGGCGACGGCCATGCCGACCGGCCGGCCGTAGAGTTCGGCATCGACATCGCCGTCGAACCAGAAACCGGTGGCGAAGTTCTCGTAGCCACCGGCGGGACGACCGTCCTCAAATCGGACACGGACGATCTTGTAAACTGCCGGCACCGACCGGTTCCACACGCCGTGCAGACTCACCAGGGCATCACCTCTGTATGCGCCCGGGAACATCGCGCCGTCATAAAACACCAGACCCGGTGGCGCGGAATGGGACTGGAACATCACATCGGACGCGACGGTCGCGGCGACAAGCTCCGGGGCACGGTCGACAAAATCCGGCGCCGAGTTGGGACCGAGATAGGCATAGGGACAGCCGTAGAACAGGCCGTCCTCGACCCGCGTGAAGTAGTCCGACACGAGATCGTCACCATAACCGTCCCGCTCATTGACCACTGTGTAGAGCTCAACGGTGTGCGGATGAAAGGTCACGCCGACCGCATTGCGCAAACCCGATGCGGAGGTGCGCGGTTCACTGCTACCGTCCTCAAAAATCTGGATCGTCGCGCGCGGTTCCGATTCGATGGCTTCGTTGCCGCGTGAGCCCACGGCAACAAAAAAATAGGAACCATCGGGCGAGAACGCCAGGGTGCGGGTCCAGTGCCGCCGAGATCCTCCCAAGGCATCGCGGTCGGTCATCCACCCCGGCGCGCTACCCGCTTCGAGATCGCCATCCTGATGATCGAACCGCCAGACAGCCTTGGTATCGGCGACATAGAAGCTATCGTCGCGGAACACCATGCCGGTCGAGCGATCGAGCCGCGACCAGTAGGCCTCTTCGGTGTCCGCAACATCGTCGCCATCCTCATCGCGCAGCACCACAAGGCGACTGGGTTTCGATTCCGCCAGGAAGGCATCGCCGTTCGGTGCAACGGCGAGCCAGCGAGCGTGATCAAAGCCCGTGGCAAAGTGATTGACCGTGAATCCTTCCGGAGGGTTCAGCGCCGGCGGATCGGGAATCGGGTTGATGTCGCCACTGTTGGCCACGCTTTCGGTGGCATAGGGTACGGGCAGATCATCCTGTGTGATGAGGAATTGGTGGCCGATCGGTTCGTTGGGTGCCGAAAGATCGGTCTGCGCGCCTGCCGTGGCCGACCACAGGCCCAGAAAGCCTGTGCAGAGAAGAGCGGGTGCAAGACGAGGCATGCGCCATTGTCGCGCATTGGGGATACAACGCAATGCAGCCCTTGCCTCAGCCGAACACGCCGACGAAGCTGCGTCGCGATGGAACCCGTTCCCGAGTCTTTCCTTGATCTCGCCGGTCGCGCTGCTGATGCCGCCGGCGCGATTCTGCTGCATCACTGGCGCAGCGGCATCGCAATGGACATCAAACCTGACGAGAGTCCTGTCACCTTGGCAGACCGTCAGGCTGAAAAGGCGATCAGGGACTTGATCGCAGCAGAATGCCCGGACCACGGCATCACAGGCGAAGAATTCGGCGATGATCGCGCCGACGCCGAATGGCTCTGGCTGATTGATCCACTCGACGGCACCAAATCCTTCCTGCACGGCCGCACCTGCTTTTCCGTGCTGATCGGCCTCGCCCATCATGGCCGCTACGTCATGGGTGTGATGGATTTTCCGGCTTTGGGAGAACGATGGATCGGTGCCGACGGTCACGGCGCCCGCCACAACGGCAACCCCGTCACCACGCGGCCCTGTGCCGCGCTCGAAGACGCGGTTGCCGGCATGGTGGGGCCTGAACCTGATGATGAGGACGACACCCCGGTTCTGGCCTGGTCGCGGAGCCGGACGCGCTGGCAAATCTTCGGCCTGGAGGCCATGGCCCACGGGCTCGTCGCCAGCGGCTCTCTCGACCTTGCCGTCGATGGCGAGCTCGATCCCACCGATATTGCCGCTATCGAACCCATTGTGCGCAACGCCGGTGGCCGGCTCACGGACCTTCAGGGCAACCCGGTCGGAACCAGCTATCAAGGCCGCATCGCATCCGCAGGCGATCCCAAGCTCCATGACGCGCTGATCGCAGCTCTGGAAGCGGCCTCATGACCACAACGCTGCCGACCGAGATCGCGCCTCTGGCTCATGTCCTGGCCGACACCGCGCGTGCCATGCTGATGGAGAGCTTCCAGGGTTCGTACACGACCGAAATCAAGGGTGACGCGAGCCCGGTCACCGAATTCGACCGGGCCGTCGAACGCCGCCTACGCGAGATGATTGCCGAGGCCCGCCCCAACGACGGCGTGATCGGCGAGGAGTTTCCGGACCATCAGGCCGACGCCGAGTTCGTCTGGGCCATCGATCCACTCGATGGTACGAAGTATTACGTCACCGGTATTTCGCTCTTCGGCACCCTGATCGGGCTGCGCCACGGCGACCGCTACGTCATGGGGCTGGCCGATCACAGCGCCCGGAGCGACCGCTGGTTCGGGGTAGTGGGTCAGGGTGCTGGGCTCAACGGCACGCCGATCGCACCGCGCACCTGCTCCTCACTGGCTGAGGCCACCGCTAGCTCCACAGGCCCGGGTGCCACGAACCGGCACGACTGGAAGCGCATGCGGCCCCTCCAGCGTGCCTGCCGCTGGTGCATGTTCGGCGCCGATATCACCGACATCGGCTCATTGGCCGCCGGTGACATCGATGTCATCGTCGATGCCCAATACGGCGAAGACGACTGGGCGGCCTGCGCTGCACTGGTCGAGGCCGCGGGCGGCCGCGCGACCGATTGGGACGGCAATCCCCACGGTCCCGGCAGCGACGGAACCTTACTCGCGGTCGGCGATCCCGGTCTGCTGGAACCAGCACTGGAGATCCTCGCCTGTTCACCATGACGTGAGCAGGTCAATTCTGCCTTCTTCTCACCCCATTGCTGGCGCAAATGGCCGCAATCGCTACGATGCGTCCCGTGGTTCGACGTCACTGTAAGGAAGTTGCCATGCGTGTTCTCCCCATTGCTCTAGCCGTCCTTTTCCTGGCCGGCCCGGTTCTGGCTAAGGACGAGGACGTCTACACCGGTCACGGTATTTCGATCTTTGGCGATCTCAAATACGCGACAGACTTTCCCCACTTCGATTACGTCAATCCCGACGCGCCAAAGGGCGGTGATGTCCGGCGCTGGTCGTTCGGTGGCTTCGACTCCCTCAACCCATTCATCCTGAAGGGCACAGCGGCACCGGGCCTGGGCCAGGTCTACGATTCCCTTCTCGCAGGCTCGGCTGACGAGGCGGATTCTGCCTACGGCCTGGTCGCAGAATTGATCCGCATGCCGGAGGACCGCTCCTGGGTCGCGTTCAAGCTGCGGCCCGAAGCCCGGTTTCACGATGGCGAGATCATGGACGTGGAAGATGTCATTTGGACCTTTGAAACCCTGACCACCGAAGGCCATCCCTACTTCGCGGCGTTGTTTGCCAATGTTGAAAGTGTCGTGGACGAAGGCGACCGTTGGGTCCGCTTCAACTTCGACAGCCCGGGCAACCGTGAACTTCCCCTGCTGGTTGGCAGCATTGATGTCCTGCCCAAACACTGGTTCGAAGGCCGCGACTTTGCCGACACCTCGCTCGACGTTCCGCTCGGAAGCGGCCCCTACCGCATCAGCGACGTCGATGCTGGCCGCTCGATCACCTATGAGCGGGTTGACGATTACTGGGGCGCCGATCTCCCGGTGAACATCGGATTGTACAACTTCGGAACGGTCCGCTACGACGAGTACCTCGATTTCGACATCGCGCTCGAAGCCTTCAAGGCCCATGAATACGACTACAAGTCCGAGAACAACTCCAAGCTTTGGGCCACCGCCTACACCGGCCCCAATTTCGACGACGGCCTCATCATCAAGGAAGAGGTGTCGCACGGCCGACCCACAGGCATGCAGGCCTTTGTCTTCAATCTGCGTCGCCCGCTGTTCCAGGATGCCCGTGTCCGCGAGGCACTGGGTTACGCGTTCGACTTCGAATGGTCGAACGAGAATCTCTTCTACGGCCAATATGCGCGCAACACGAGCTACTTCTCGAACTCCGATCTCGCGGCCACCGACGCACCCAGCGACGCCGAATTGGCGCTCCTGGAACCCTACCGGGATCAGCTTCCTGAAGAGGTCTTCGGCGACGTCTACACACCGCCTGTAACCGATGCCAGCGGCAACATCCGCCAGCATCTTCGCGAAGCCAAGGCGTTGCTCGAGGAAGCCGGCTGGACAATCCAGGACGGCGCTCTCACGGGCCCCGGCGGCGAGGTGATGGAGTTCGAGATCATCCTGGTCCAGCCCGCGTTCGAGCGGATCGTGCAGCCCTTCGCGCGCAATCTGGAGCGCCTGGGTGCGGTCGTGAACATCCGGATCGTCGACGCAGCCCAGTACGAGCGTCGTCTTGAGACTTTTGATTTCGACATGACCGTCAGAAGCTGGCGGTCGTCAGAGACCCTGGGCAACGAACAGCGTGACTACTGGGGTTCAGCGACCGCCGATGTCGAGGGCAGCTTCAACACCGGCGGCATCAAGAACCCGGTTGTCGATGCGCTGATCGAAGAGGTCATCTTCGCCGAAAGCCGCGATGAGATGACCACAGCCGCCCGCGCGCTCGATCGTGTGCTTCTGTGGAACCACTACGTGATCCCGCACTGGCATATCGATTACGACCGCGTCGCCTATTGGGACAAGTTCGGCCAGCCCGACTTGATCCCCACCAACGGCATCGTCTTTAGTGCCTGGTGGGTCGACCCCGAAAAGGCGGCTGCGCTTGAAGATCGCATCGCGAACGAAGACGAGTAGGCCCCCGGGCCACGCGCCAGGAGTTCCCGGTCATGCTCGCGTACATCGTCCGACGCCTGCTGTTCATCATCCCGACGCTGTTCGCGATCATGGTGATCAACTTCGCAATCATCCAGTTCGTGCCCGGCGGTCCCGTCGAACGCATCCTCGCACAGATCGACGGCACCGACCTCGGTGCCACAGCGCGGGTCTCGGGCAGCGGCAGTGACATCTCGTCGGTCAGTGGTGCCGGCAGCGACAGCGAGTCGACCTATCGCGGCGCACAGGGCCTGCCGGACGGTTTTGTCGAAAAGCTCGAGAAGATGTACGGCCTCGACAAACCGCCGGTCGAACGTTTCCTGCTGATGATGGGGAACTACCTCTCCTTTGATTTCGGGGAGAGCGCCTTCCGCAGCCAGTCCGTGATCGACCTCATCATCGAAAAGATGCCGGTCTCCATATCGCTGGGACTGTGGACCACCATCATCGTCTATCTGATCTCGATTCCCCTGGGCATCGCCAAGGCGCGGCGCGACGGCAGCCGGTTCGACATCTGGACCTCAGGTGTGATCATCCTGGGTTACGCGATCCCAGGCTTCCTGTTCGCCATCCTTCTGGTCGTGTTGTTTGCCGGCGGTTCCTACTGGAAATGGTTCCCGCTGCGTGGCCTCACTTCGCCCGGTTTCGACGATATGACGACGATCCAGCAGATCGCCGACTACTTCTGGCATCTCGCCCTGCCGTTGACCGCCCTGATTATCGGCAGCTTCGCGACCCTGACGATGCTGACCAAAAATTCGTTCCTCGATCAGATCCGCAGCCAGTATGTCACCACGGCACGAGCCAAAGGCCTGGCCGAACACCAGGTTCTCTACGGCCACATCTTCCGCAATGGCATGCTGATCATCATTGCCGGGTTTCCGGGTGCGATCGTCGGCATCCTGTTCACGGGCGCCCTGCTGATCGAGATCATCTTCTCGCTCGATGGCCTGGGCTTGCTGGGTTACGAGGCCGCCATCAACCGCGACTACCCCGTGATGTTCGCCACGCTCTATATCTTCACGCTGCTGGGCCTCGTGATGAACCTGATCGGCGACCTGATGTATGTCGTGGTTGATCCCCGGATCGATTTCGAAAGCCGGGACGTCGGCTGATGGTGCTGTTTGGAACCATCGATCCTATCACCCGGCGCCGGCTCGCGAACTTCCGGGCCAACAAGCGCGGGTACTGGTCGTTCTGGGTCTTCTTTTTGCTGTTTGCGGTCACTCTGCCGGCCGAGCTGATCGCCAACTCCAAACCCCTTTTGGTCTGGTACGACGGCGAACCCTACGTGCCGTTCCTCGTTTCCTATCCCGAGACAACCTTCGATGGCGACTTCGAGACCGAAACCGACTACCGCGACCCGTTTGTCCAGGATCTGATCACCGAAAAGGGCGGCTGGATCATCTGGCCGCTGATCCCCTACAGCTACGAGAGCATCAACTACGACCTGCCGACACCCGCACCCTCGCCACCCACGGCCGAAAACTGGCTCGGGACCGATGATCAGGGCCGCGATGTCGTCGCACGCCTGATCTACGGTTTCCGTATCTCTGTTCTGTTCGGGCTGGCGCTCACCGTGCTGGCCTCCGCGCTCGGTATCGCGGCCGGTGCGGTCCAGGGCTACTACGGCGGCTGGATCGACCTTCTGGCCCAGCGGGCACTGGAGGTCTGGGGCGGCATCCCCGTGCTCTACATCCTGATCATCCTGGCCAGTGTCATCATTCCCAGTTTCTGGACCCTTTTGGGTCTGATGATCCTGTTCTCCTGGACGGCACTGGTCGGTCTGGTGCGCGCGGAGTTTCTGCGTGCGCGCAACTTCGACTACGTCCGCGCCGCTCGTGCTCTGGGTGTCACCGACCGTGTGATCATGGTCCGCCATGTGCTTCCCAACGCCATGGTCTCGACGCTGACCTTCCTGCCCTTCATCCTGAACGGCTCGGTCACGACGCTCACTGCGCTCGATTTTCTGGGCTTTGGCCTGCCGCCGGGCTCACCATCCCTTGGCGAGTTGCTGAACCAGGGTCGCAACAACCTGCAGGCGCCCTGGCTCGGTTTCTCCGGCTTTGCCGTGGTGGCCCTGATGTTGTCCCTGCTCACCTTCACCGGTGAAGCGGTGCGCGATGCCTTTGATCCGAGGAAAATGCCATCATGACCCTGCTCGACATTAAGGATCTCTCCGTCCGGTTTACGGTTGAAGGCCGTGAGATGGATGCTGTGAAGGGCGTCAGCTTCTCGATCGAAAAGGGCGAGACGCTCGCCGTGGTTGGCGAATCCGGTTCGGGAAAATCGGTGACGGCGCTATCGATCCTCCAGCTCCTTCCCCGGCCCATGGCCAGCCATCCGACGGGTTCGATCAGTTTCGATGGTCAGGAAATGATCGGGGCCAGCGACAAGGAGCTGCGCAGTGTGTGCGGCAACCGCGCCTCGATGATTTTCCAGGAGCCGATGACCTCACTCAATCCTCTCCACACCATCGAAAAGCAGATCTCCGAGGCCCTGATTCTGCATAAGGCCATGAGCCGCACTCAGGCGCGGGCACGAACCCTGGAGCTGCTCGATCTTGCCGGCCTCGGTAATCTCAAGAGCCGGATCAACGACTATCCCCACACCCTGTCGGGCGGCCAGCGCCAGCGCGTGATGATCGCCATGGCGCTCGCCAACGAGCCGGACCTCCTGATCGCCGACGAGCCGACCACCGCGCTCGACGTCACGGTCCAGGCCCAGATTCTGAAGCTCCTGAAGGAACTTCAGGTCAGGCTCGGCATGGCCATCCTCTTCATCACCCACGATCTCACCATCGTTCGCCGCTTCGCCGAAAACGTCTGCGTTATGAACGATGGCCTGATTGTCGAAGCCGGGCCGGTCGCCAAGGTCTTCGACAACCCGCAGCACGACTACACACAGCACCTCCTGAGCTCGGAGCCGCGTGGCGTGCCCGACCCCGTGCCCGAAGGCAACAAGCCGCTCCTGGAAACCGACGATCTCAAAGTCTGGTTCCCGATCAAGCGCGGCGTGTTTCGCCGCACCTCGGACTATGTGAAGGCCGTCGACGGTATCGATGTGACCGTTCGACCGCGCGAGACCATCGGGGTTGTCGGCGAGTCCGGCTCCGGCAAAACGACCCTTGGCATGGCGATCCTGCGCCTGATCAGCAGCGAGGGTCCGATCCGCTATGACGGCAAGGAGTTGCAGGGCCTCGATTTCAAGCAATTGCGCCCGCTCCGGCGGGAGATGCAGGTGGTGTTTCAGGATCCCTACGGCTCGTTGTCACCGCGCATGTCGATCGCCGACATCATCGGCGAAGGTCTGATGGTCCACGGTATGGGCGGCACAGTCGCCGAACGGCGCGAGCTGGTCGGCGAGGCCATGGTCGAGGTCGGTCTTGAGGCTGGGACGATGGACCGCTATCCGCACGAGTTCTCCGGCGGCCAGCGCCAGCGCATCGCGATTGCCCGCGCCATGGTCCTGCGACCGCGTTTTGTCGTGCTGGACGAACCAACCAGCGCGCTCGACATGTCCGTTCAGGCCCAGATCGTCGAATTGCTGCGCAAGCTGCAGGTCGACCACAACCTCGCCTATCTCTTCATCAGCCACGACCTGCGTGTCGTGCGCGCCATGAGCCATCAGGTCATGGTCATGAAGGACGGCAATGTCGTAGAAAGCGGCACGGCCGATGCCATCTTTGATGCCCCGCAGACCAACTATGCCCGCACGCTGCTCGCCGCGGCCCTCAATCTTGAGAGCACCCACGACGTTCATTGATCAGATCGTTTCTGCCGGTGTCCCCTGATGGAATCGCATCTGCCAGCCCTGTTTTGACCGCGTTCAGACCGAGCTGCGGTTGGCATGTTCGATCGCGCCATCACGAAGGAGCTGGCTGACATAGGTGTTAAGCGCGGTGTCGCGCCCGACCGACTGGATCGTCAGGTTCTTCAACGGGAGGATCGCCGGGATGTCGCCCCTTCGTCCTCCATCAGCTCATCCCGTTGTAGACCCGGCCCGAACGGCCGAACTCGGCTATGTCCTTGGCCCAGACCTTTTCCAGCCACGCACGATCGTAACGCGTACCGCCGCGCCACATGGATTCTTCCAGAACTGTGAGCTCGGCGATGTCGTCGTCACTCAGAGCCATGGTCGTGACACCCTTCTGTCGGGAGTGAACGAAACCTCGGTCCCCACTATAGTACCACGGTTCCCGCAGACCGAGAGGTGACCATGGCCTTCCTCTATATGAGTAAGCAGACCAACGGCAGCGAGTGGCGTGACCTGCTCACCGCAGAGATTCCCGACCTCGATTTCCGTATTCACCCCGAGACCGGCGATCCCGCCGAAATCGAGGCAGCCTTGGTCTGGCACTACCCGCTTGAGGAGCTGCACGACTTCCAGAACCTCAAGCTCGTCGCCTCCCTGGGCGCGGGCGTCGATCATGTCATGGACGTCAAACACCTTATCCCCGAAGGCGCCACCCTCACCCGGATCGTCGATCCCGCCATGACCTGCCAGATGACCGAATGGTGCCTGATGGCTACCCTCAACCATCTTCGCAACTGGGAGGGCTACCGGGAGCTCCACCGCCAGCGCCGCTACGTGGAGATCGACGTGCCGATCCCCTGGGATGTCACCATCGGCATCATGGGTCTGGGCGAAATGGGCGGTGATTGCGCCCGTGTCATGTCCGCGATGAACTATCAGGTGCGTGGCTGGAGCCGGACGCAGAAGACCATCGAGGACGTCACCTGTTTCCACGGCAGCGATCAGTTGGAGGAATTCCTAGCGCCCTGTGATGTCGTGATCTGCCTGCTGCCTCTCACGCCGGAAACGCGGGACATCCTGAAGGCCCGGAGCTTCGGCTGGATGAAGCGCGGCGCCTTTATCGTCAACGCGGCCCGTGGTCATCACATCGTCGATAGCGACCTGATCGCAGCCATCGACAGCGGCCATCTCGCAGGCGCGTCGCTCGATGTTCAGCGCACCGAACCAATGCCCGATGATCACCCCTTGTGGCATCACCCGAAGATCATGACCTTCCCGCATATCGCGGCCTTCACGATTGCGCGCACCTGCGCCCCACAGATCGCCGACAATTACCTACGCATGAAGGCGGGCGAATCGTTTACGAATGTCGCTGATCTCAACCGTGGATACTGAGAGAGCCTAGACGGCACCCTCGTCATCGTCCGGCAGCGGCACATGAGAGAGGTCGAGGCCGACCTCCTCGTAATAGGCCCGTGCCCCGGGATGAAGCGGGATCGACGCACCGAGCAGGGCGTTCGACAGCTTGAGCTGTTGCGCGGCGGGGTGACCTGAATCCAGCAGGGCACGGCTGTTGTCGTGCCACAGCGACTGGGTGATACCATAGACCAGCTCGTCGGGCAGCTCCGGCGTCACAATCCACTGCGCACCGATCGCCAGTGTCGGGACATAGAGTGTTCCGGGATAAGTTCCTTCCGGCACCACCGACAGCGAGAAGAACGGATTATCCGTCAGAAGACCCAGAGCATCCTGATCGGGGATCGGCAGAAGATCAGCCAGCCCCTCTTCAATAAGATCGAAGACAGAGTTGGTCGGATATCCCGCAATGATAAAGAAACCGTCGAGTTCGCCTTCGCGAAACTTGGTCACGGCCGAAACATGCTGGATGTACTCGGCCATCAGATCATCGTCAGTCAGACCATAGGATTCCAGAATGATACGGGCATCGACCAGGGTGCCAGACCCTTCGACATCGAGCGAAATGCGTTTGCCGGCCATATCGGGGATCGAGGCGATCCCGGAGTTATGGCGGACCACGATCTGCACCACCTCGGGATAGAGGCTACCGATCAGCCGCAGGTTGCGACGCGGTTCCGACCCCTGAAAGATGCCTGACCCGTTATAGGCCCAGAACACGACATCGGACTGACAGAAACCCGACTCGACATGGCCGGCCGAAATGGCCTCGACATTGGCAACCGAGCCCTCGGACGACTGTGCCGCAGCCACCAGGCCCGGAACGCCGCAGCTTCCGCCTTCGTCACAGGGACGCGAACCCGGTGGGTTCGAAATCACATTCGCGATCAACGCGCCGACGGGATAGTAGGTCCCCGCCGTGCCGCCGGTCGCAATGCGGAAGAAGGTCATCTCCTGGGCGCCGGCAAGACCGGGAAGTGCGGACAGGGCAAGACCGCCCGCGCCCATGGCCAACATGGTGCGCCGCGACACGCTCATTTCCTGCCTAGCCATGGTCCAAACTCCCGTCGAAAGGGGTCCGTGATGCCATTCACGCCCCTTGCCTCTCATCCCTAGATTTGAATCATGTCAAAACCTTGCGTCCGCGCCTAGCGCCCATCGTCACTATTTCGCCCTGACACACGACTTTTCCGCTTCTGTCCGCACAAAGAGAGCCGGCATGTCATCAGACACACCGGCCAGGGCGTGGCACTCGGCCACCTGCGCTTCATCGAAGACGATCTGGTCGCCAGTCGGCTAGTCCAGCCCTTCGACCTCGCCGTTGCACTGCAACGAGTCTATTACATGATCTATCCGCGCCGTGCCCTGCGCGGCCCGCCCTCAAGGCGGCCCACGACTGGCTGATCGAGGAAGCCACGCCATGACCACGACTCTGAAACAACGTCGCCGTGCCAACTTGCGCCGGGTGCTCAAACCCCGGCACATCACCTTTGTCGGCGGCGGCCATCTCGAGCGGGTCATTGGCCTGTGCCGCGACAACGGTTTTGAGGGACGCATGTCGGTGATCAACCCGCGCCACGATGAGATCGCAGGGGTTCCGTGCGTGCCGTCGGCCGATGCGCTCGACGACGCACCAGACGCCGCCTTTGTTGCCATGTCGAACCAGCGCACCCTCGAGGCGGTCACAGCCCTTTCTGAGCGGGGCGCCGGCGGTGTGGTCTGCCATGCCACGGGCTTTGGTGAACTCGGCGGTGAGGGCCTCAAAGCCCAGAACACCCTGGCAGAGGCCGCCGGCGACATGGCGCTGATCGGCCCCAACTGCATGGGCCTGATCAACGCCTTCGACAATGCCGCCATGTGGGGCGAATACACACCCTCCGAGCCCATCGACGAGAACGGTGTCGCCCTGATTTCCCAGAGCGGTGCGTTCCTCTATGGCGTGTTGGGAGGCGAGCGCGCCTTTCCCTTGGGCTACGCCGTCAGTGTCGGCAACCAGGCTGTGATCGACACAGCCGACGTGCTCGATGCCGTGCTGGAGGACCCGCGTGTACGCTCCGTAGGCATCTACGCCGAGGGTCTTGCCGACGGCGCGGCACTCTCCGAGGCGCTGGCCAAAGCCATGGCACAGAACATCCCCGTTGTGCTTTTGCGCGGCGGCGGCACGACAGCCTCGGCCGAGCGATCGCTGAGCCACACCGGCAATCTCGCCGTCCCCAACGATTTCTGGGATGCCCTGATCCGTCGCTTCTGCCTGATCCAGGTCCATTCACCCAAACAGCTTGTGGAGACTACCAAGCTGCTCGCTGTCTGCTGTGTTCCTCGGGGCAATCGGGTTGTCGTGGCGACCTATTCCGGCGCCGCCGGAACCCTGCTGGCCGATCAGGCTCCCGAGCGCGGTCTGGCGTTGCCACCCATCCCCGAAAACGCCGTGCGCGAACTCACTCCGGCACTGGAAGACTACGTCACGATTTCCAATCCTTTCGACATCAACCTGCCCTGGCGCACCGACCGCAAGGTGTCTCTCGATGACCCCGAGTCCATCGCCTGGTGTATCGAGACCGCAAGTCGGGGTATCGCAGACAGCTTCGTCTTCATGCTCGACATCCCGCGTCGGAGCACTGGCGGTGACCTGCCGTGGCTGCCGACCATCGATGCGCTGCTCCTTCTGAAGGACTGGATCGACATGCCGGTCATCGCCTCACCCCTCATCCCCGAAGGCCTCGAACCCCACCTCCGGCAGAAACTGCTCGATGGTGGCGTCGCACCGCTCACCGGCTTCACCGAATGCCTCGACGCCCTGGGCGCGGCCGTCGCCTATGGCGCCACACGCAAGGCCATCACGGAGCCGGGTTCACCCATTCACCCAATTACCGCGCCTCGTGGCAACCGCGCCCTGGACGAACATGAGGGCAAGACCCTGATGGCAGCACATGGTCTCCCTGTTGCCGGGAGTTGGGCTGGGCCTGTCGATCAGGCCGCCGAGGCCGCCGAGGCGATCGGCTTCCCCGTCGTCCTGAAGGTCCTGAGCACCACACTGCTCCACAAGAGCAAGGTGGGAGGCGTCTGCCTGAACCTCACCGGCCGTGACGCCGTCGACGAGGCCATCGCCGCCATGCGTCGCCACCTTGAGCATCACGCGCCCGGTCATGGCCTGGAACGTGTGTTGGTTGAACCCATGACGCAGGATCCCGTCGCCGAGGTAATCATCGGACTCAAGCGGCATCCGGAGCTGGGTCTGGCGCTGGTCATCGGCTTGGGTGGCGTGGATGTCGAAGAGGCCCGTCAGTACGGCCTGGTGCTGCTGCCGGCCAGCGACCGAGAGGTCAGCGCGGTCGTCGAGGGGCTTGGACTCGATCTCACGGTGAACGCAACAGCCAATCTGCTGGACGCAATCCGTGCCGTGGAGCGCTTTGCTCTTGCCCACGCCGACACGGTGCAGGAGCTTGATATCAATCCCGTGCTTTTGAGCCGCGACGACAGCGTCGTTGCCGTCGATGCACTGGTCGTTCTAGGCGAAACAGAGGAGTCTCCCTGACCATGATCAATCCCGATCTAATCGGCCGTTTCGGCCCCGACTTCACCTTTCCCGTCGAGCTCGGCGCCCTGCGCAAGTTCGCCAAGGCAGTCCACGCACCCTGGCCCTGCTATCTCGAGGCCGAGGCACCGCCGATGCTGCCAACCCTGCTGACTATCGCGAATGTCGAGTGGGGCTATTCGCTCGAGCGCCCCCGCGGCACACTGTTCGAAGAGATCGACCATGATCTCTCGGTTCCCCTCCTGGCCGAGGAATCCTATGAGTTCTTCGTGCCCCTGCCGCGCGCCGGCGACAGCCTCACCGGTCGTGCCTGCCTTGAGTCGGTGACGGAAAAACAGGGCACACGCGGCGGCGGGCTCACCTTTCTTGTCATGCTCACCGAGTTCCGCGACCGGAGCGGCAACCATGTCGCCAACGCGCGCTGCACCACCGTCACGACTTCGGCGTCCGACGACGGCGGCGACGGACCGTCCGGCACACTGCCGCCACCCTACGAGCCCGACTACCAGAGCCAGCAGCCCGCCGATCCCTTCGCTGCCATGCCCACCGCAACGTGGTCGGATCTTTCCATTGGTATGGGACCGGGGCCTGTCGAGGCCGGCACGCTGACCATGCTCGATCTTGGCCGCTATCTCGCCGCCTGCGGTGAGGACAACCCACTTCACTACGATCACGCCTATGCCCGCCAGCATGGTTTTCCCAGCCCCTTCGGGTACGGCATGCAGCAGGGCAGCGCCCTTGCCAGCTATGCCTGCCGCTGGCTGGGTGAAGAGAACGCACGCAGCTTCCGAGGCCGGTTTCGGGAAGTCTTCTGGCCCGGCGATGTCCTGACTTATGACGGCCGCATCACCGCGCTCCGTGAGGAGAACGGCCAAAGGCTCGCCGACCTAGAAATCTCATGCACCCGCGCCAGCGATGGCGCCGCGATTGTTCAAGGCTGGATGACCTTCGACCTCAGTCACTGAGGCTTACCACTCCCGCAACAGTGGAAAGCTCTCGCAGGTGATGGAGCCCCCGTCGACCAATCCTTCACCGCGGATCGGCGGGTCCGGCAGCTGGGCCATGTCGAAGTAGGTCACATCATCACCGATGAAGTTGAGCGAAAGCGCCCCGCGACGGCGATCCAGATGATTGCCCGGTGCGGTGTGGAAGGTGCGGCAGTTGAACACCAGAGCATCGCCTGGCTCCATGGCACAGGTGATGATGTCTGCGTCGGGGTCGTTGTCGAAATCGGGCGGCAGAGGACGCTCGGTCAAAAGACCCGGGTAATCCTGGTTGGGATCGAAATGAATGGCGCGTGCCAGATCGTCTCTCTTGTGAGAGGCCCTGGCGAAGCGCAATGCCGTCTCCTTGGGGATGGAATCGAGCGCAATCCAGCAGTTGATGATCTTGCGCCCCCGCATGACGTAGTAGGATTGGTCGTGATGCCACGGCGTCACCGCGCTGCGGCACCCGGCGTCCTTGATGATCAGGAAGTCGTAATAGAAGTTCAGGGATCGCGTCTCGAGCACGCTGCCGAAGAGATCGGGCAGGGTCGTTTCGAAGATGATCTGGCGCAGATACGGGTTACTCTGCCACAACGCCGTGCCGTAGTGGAACCCGCCGGTATCGCCGTCGAGCTTGACAACGACATTGGCCGGGTCGCCGTCGTCGACGCCGACGCCGAGGAAATAGTCCACGCCCTGCTCGATGACCGCTAGCCAATCGTCCGACACGGCGCCGCGCAGACAGATCACCCCGTCCCGCTGATAAGCATCAATGGCGTCCTTGCCCACCTGCTCGGGCGAGACCGGCCGGGAGGCCTGAACCTCACCCATGGTCTCTGGATTGCGTTGATCGAGGAGCGCTATCAGATCTCTCCTGCTCTTGTCCCACCGCGATCTTACAAGCACAGCGTCATTAGACAAGCCCTCGCGCCGCGATCACGGCTTCGGCATCAAAGCTTGCGACACAGGCGCGGATGCCCATCTTTGGGGTAGGTGTGACGGAGAAGACCATGAACAGAACCATGCTTGTTCTGGGGGGATTGTTGTTGCTGGGAGCAGCAGGACCCCTGGTGTTTGCGGGCGGCGACACGACCGGCCAGATCTGGGCGTCGATCGATCCCAACAGCCTGGTGGGCTTCGGCGCCCTTGTCGAAAAGCAGATCGATCCCGATCTCTGGCTGAATGTCGTCCTGCCGGTCCTGCAGTGGCCGGCCTGGATCGTCCCGGCAGTCCTCGGTGTGGTGCTGGTGCTGGCAGCACGGCCGTGGCGCGCCAAGGCCGTGACGACCGAAGACGCCGAAACACAGACCGCCTGAGGGCTTTTCGTCGACGCTATCTCGGGTAGCATGGTCCTCCGATATCAGGAGACCACAGCATGTCTGGTCCGCAGATACGTCCCTATGCCACGGCGATCGGTGCCGAGGTTCTCGGCGTCGATCTGGCACAGCCGCTCGACAACGCTGGCTGGGCGACAATTCATGACGCTTATCTCGAACATCACGTTCTGTTCTTTCCCGAACAGGAACTGACGCCGGACGAACACGTTGCCTTCGCACGACGCTTCGGCGAGCTTGAGGACTACCCCTTCGTCCACGGCATCGAAGGCCATCCCGAGCTGATCGAGATCGTCAAGGAACCCGACGAGGTCATCAACTTCGGCCATCGCTGGCACGCCGATATGACCTTTCGTGAGCAGCCGCCGGCCGGGGCCGTGTTGTATGCCCTGGAGGTTCCTCCCGTAGGCGGCGACACGCTCTTTGCCAACATGACTCTGGCCTGGGAGATGCTCTCGGACGGCATGAAAAAAACCCTGCGTGAGCTGCGCGCAATCCACGATTCCGGCAAGCCGACGCGCCATTCACAGAACTTCAAGGGCATGAAGATGCAGCACAAGGAAGGCTCAGAGCAGCAGATCACTGCGCACCCCTTCGTCCGCATCCATCCCGAGGCCGGCCAGGAATCGCTGCTGATCTGCCCGAGCTACTGCCACCGCATCGAGGGCATGACCGACGAGGAGAGCACCATGATCCTCGACCACCTCGAGCGCCACGCCACTCAGGACATCTTCACCTGCCGTTATCGCTGGTCACCCGGTGATGTGGTGATCTGGGACAACCGCTGCACCATGCACATCGCGCTCGAAGATGACCTTGCCGCGATCAAGGGCGGACAGGGTTTCCGCCGCCGCATGCGCCGCGCAACGATCCGGAGTTAGCTCAGGTCAGCCGCGCCCCGTGCGCTTGTGCCACCAGGGCTGCTCGCAGATCGCTCCCAAGAACTCCAGGATGGTGTGGGCGCCGATGTAGCTTGTGATGCCGGTGCCGACATCAAGCTGCGGGTTGACCTCGACAAAGTCGAAGCCCACGATCTCCATGTGCTGGGCGATGGCATTCAGGATGTCGCGCAGCTCCTGATAGGTCATGCCGCCGGGCTCGGCCGACACACAGCCGGGAATGAGCGGCATATCAAAGACATCGACGTCGATGGAGACATAGACCTTTTCGCCCTTGGGCAGCGTATCGAATACGAAACCGGCGGGCCCGCGGCTGTAGATCTCATCCATGGTGACGATCCGGCTGCCTTCGGCACGGGCGTCGATGAACTCCTGCATCGCACTGCGCAGGCTTCGGATGCCGATCTGGGTCAGCGACATCACATGCATCATCGGCTTGATGTGCCGGAAGGCATGGCCATTGGTGAACCGCAAGTCGTGCACAAAGGGCTGGTAGTCCATGTGCGCATCGAAATGCAGCACATGGATCGGTTCCTTGAAGGCGCGCACGATAGGATAGGTGATCGCGTGATCCCCGCCGATGATCACCGGCATCGCGCCGCGGTCCAGGATCGCCTCGACATCATGGGTGATGTTCTCAAAGGTCTGTTCGATACTCGTGCCCAGCACATCGGTATCACCGACATCGACCATCCGGCGGTTAGCGGTCTCCCACAGCAGGTAGTTCTTGTCGGTCAGAACGTTGTAGTAGCCCTCAGGGCTGAAGCGCAGGCTGTGCTCGCGGATGCTGCGCGGCGCAAAGCGTGAGCCGGCCATGAACGGCGACCCTTCATCGGTTGGCACGCCCAGGATCGCGATATCGGCATCCATGGTTTCGATGTCGTCGCAATAGTCCTGGCGCAGAAAGGTCGGCACGCCCGAGTACGGCGCGTTGTAGCGCCCCGGCTTGCCCTGCATGTTGACCCGCATCGTGTTCTCTCCTCACAACCGCTCGAAGACAAAGAACCAGCCGGAGGGTTCCAACGGTTCGAAAAACTTGTCGAGCTCGCACTCGATCTGGACCAGCTTGCCCTGATCCACCAGCCTATCCAGCGTCGCCATGAAACCTTGGGGCTCCCAGATGTCAACGTGGATCGAGAACGACATCAGACCTCCGGGCCGCAGCAGACGCACCAGCTCGTCGAACGGCTCGGGCCCGACATGGCCGCAGGTGAAGGTGCCCGACGACACCATGCCGTCGTAGCAAGCGTCGGGCAGCGCCAGGGGTTTGGTGAGATCGGCCTGGATCAGATTGCGGTAGATGTTGCGGCCGCCTGCCTTGTCGAGCATCTCCTCGGTCAGATCGACGCCGTCGACGTTCCCGAATCCCTGCTCATGCAGATGATCACTGGTCAGTCCCGTACCACAGCCCACATCCAGGATCTCGGCGTCGGTGTTCTTCAGGTGTTTTGTCAGCCTCTCGGCCACCAGCCGTGGCGAGCAGTATCCCAGCTCCCCCACCATGTGGCCTTCGTAGTCGTCGGCCCACAGCGTGTAGAACGCCTCGGCGTCATCGGCGGTCTTCAGGCCATAGGCGCCCGCGACAAATTCATCCTTGCTGAGATCGATCGGCTCGTCGGCCATGCTGCCCCTGATTTCGTTGCCCGAGATCAGGCATGGTGACGCGATCCCCGGAGCCATGCAAGAAAACACCACAACCGGAGATTGCCGATGCGCGCGACCGTGATCCGCCACGAAGACCATGACGAGGCGCCCTGGAAGAACGGATTGGGCGGGACCCGCGAGGTGACCAACGCCTACCGTGACGACGGCACGCTGGTCTGGCGCATCAGCCAGACCAGCGTCGACAGCAACGGTGTGTTCTCAAACTTCGCCGGCTGCAAGCGCATCATCATGGTTCTGAAGTGTCCGGGCATGACACTCGACTTCGGCGTGCACGGTCATGCCACCCTCGAACGCCCGTTTGATCCAGTCACCTTCGACGGTGGCTGGACAACCCATGTCACCCTGCTTGGCGGCCCGCTGACCGACTTCAATGTCATGACGGCCCAGGATATGGTCACCGCCAAGGTCAACGTGCTCCGGGGCGGCGAAGGCTCGCTTGACCTCGTGCATACAGAATGCGTGATCTTCTTCCATGTCCTGGAGGGCGCCTGTGACGCTACAGGTTACAGCCTCGACACCACCCTCGTGGCCGGTGAAACTCTTCGCGCCGACAGCGAAGCCTGGCAGGGCCACGCCGTCGACCAGGCACCGGACACAACGATCTACCGCACCGCGATCAGATCAGGCCTTCAGAAAGAACAATGACCGTATAGAACGCCGCACCCAGGGCGAACGGTCCGAACCGGCTTTCACGATCCTCCGGCAGCTCCTCCTTGATCACGTTCATGATCACGCCGCCGGCCAGAAAGCCAAAAATGATGCTGATGGTGGGATCGTGCAGCTCCACCATGGCACCGGTGCTCCAGCCCGCCAGCAACGCGGCCGAGACGATCCAACGCACCTTGCTCTGATAGAGATGCTTGTGGTGGTCCCACATGCCGTAATCGCCGGTCAGGAAATGAACACCCATGGCAAAGGCGTAGAGTCCCAGCGCAAAGAGCGAATGGTCTTCCCGGTTCAGCAGCAGATAACCGATCAGGAAGTTGTAGATCGCAAACGCGCCGATATGAATCCAGAAAACCGTGTTGTGGGGCACATCGGCGGCCCCTGCGGCGCGTTGGGCCTGTCGTGAGATCACCACGGTGCGGTCCAGGCCGTAGAAGGTGATCAGCCCGATCATCGCCAGAAAATAAACGATGTGGTCGGCCATGAAAGCCACCGCTTCGTTGCCCTCGGCCAGAATCTCGTTGTGGATCGTGAGGCCCGGCAAAACATGCAGGAAAACATAGGTGATCGCCACGCCACCGCTGAACGACAGCCAGCCGCTGCGCTCCGCACCGTGCAGTCCGGACATCCGGCCGATGAACATGTGGATCGCCGCAAACAGCAATGCGACGCCGAGTGTAAGAACAATCATGGCGATCACCTCGTACCGGCACGATCTTGCACCGGAATCGTCCCGCTGGTGAAATGGTAACGAATCTGACAAGCAGGAGCACGACATGCCCGGCCCCGAGTTTGAGCGCGACGCCCAACCCGAAACCATCGTCGAGGGGCTCGAGGAGCACGGCTACGCCATCGTGCACGAACTCGCTGATCCCGAAACACTGGCGCGGATGAATGCCGACTTCGATCCCTATCTCGACGCCGTGAAGCTGGGCGAAACCGACTTCGCCGGGCGCAAGACCAAACGCATCAACAACCTGATCGCGAAATCCGAGGCGTGCCAGGACCTCGCCATGAACCCCACGGTCATGGCCGTGTGCGATGCCATGCTGTTGCCCCACTGCGCCCGCTACCACCTGCACGTCGGCACACTCATCGAGCTGCAGCCGGGTGAGGCGAAACAGGTCATGCACCGCGACGGCCAGATCTATCCGGTGCGCTTCCCGGCGATCGTCACCACCATTGGGACAATCTGGGCGTGCGAGGACTTCACTGAGGAAAACGGCGGTACACGGATCGTGCCCGGCAGCCATCGCTGGAGCCACAGCCGCGAGCCGCGGGACGACGAAATCATCAACGCGGTGATGCCGGCGGGATCGGTGCTGATCTACACCTCGAACTTCCTGCACGGCGGCGGCGGCAACCACTCCAACGGCGCCCGCCGCGGCATGGCGCTGCACTACAACCTCGGCTGGCTGCGCCAGGAGGAGAACCAGTACCTTTCGATCCCGCCCGAAAAAGCACGTGGCATCCGTCCCGAGGTATTGCAGCTCATCGGCTACGATTTCGCCGCGCCTTACCTTGGTTTTGTCGAGGAGGGTCACCCGCTGACGCTGGCCGATTCTGCCCGTGAACGCGACATGGACCGGACCGGCGGCGAGGCACTCATGGCCCGTCACGACGCCATCAGACCCATCATTCTGCAGGACGCACCCGAAGGCGCTTCGGACTGAACAGGCAGTCCTCTCCAGCCTGAGATTCATGCCAAACGCGCCGCCGGTCGCTGCCACCGGATTGGAGTTATGGCGTGTCGCTGTGACTCTTCTATAGTGGCAAGTCGTAATGCTCAGGGAGGGTTTCATGCTCCACTCGCGTCCCGAACTCGTTGGCACCTTCGGCGCTGTCGCTTCGACACACTGGCAGGCCAGCGCGGCTGGCATGGCGATGCTGGAGAAGGGTGGCAACGCCTTTGATGCCGCGGTTGCGGCGGGCTGTGTGCTGAATGTCGTGGAACCGGACCAGAACGGCCCCGGTGGGGACGTTCCCATCGTGCTCTGGAGCCAGAGGAACCAGAAGGTCGAGGTGGTCTGCGGCCAGGGCACCGCCCCGTCCGCCATCAGCGCAGGGGCGCTGCGCGACATGGGCCTCGATGTCATGCCCGGCATTGGGCATCTGCCGGTCGTCGTGCCCGGCACCTTCGGCGCATGGATGCGCGTGTTGCACGATTACGGCAGCCTCACGGTCCGCGATGTGCTGGAACCGGCGATCCAGACCGCAAGGGAGGGTTTCCTGCTCACTCCGACCGTGGCCGATGTGCTGCGCCGGGGCAGCGCCTTCATGACCGAGTACTGGCCGACCTCGGCGGAAGCCTATCTTCCCAGTGGTGAAGCGCCGGAAGCCGGAAGCCTCTACCGCCTGCCCATGCAGGCCGACACTTACGAACGTGTCGTGCGTGAAGCCGAAGCCGCCGGTGGCGACCGCGAGGCCCAGGTAGAGGCGGCGCGGAAGGCCTGGTACGAGGGCTTTGTGGCCGAGGCGATCGACGACTTCATGCGCCAGCCGGTCATGGACACCACGGGTGAACTCCACGCCGGTTACCTCACCGGCGACGATCTCGCCGGCTGGCAAGCGCCGGTCGAGGAGCCGATCACCCTGGACTATGGCGACTACACCGTGTGCAAGGCCGGCCCCTGGTCACAGGCTCCGGTGTTCCTGCAGCAGCTCGCCCTGCTCAAGGGATTCGATATCGCCGCCATGGACCCCAACGGCGCAGACTTCGTTCACACGGTCCAGGAGTGCTGCAAGCTTGCACTGGCGGACCGCGAAGCCTTTTATGGCGATCCGAACTTCGTCGACGTCCCACTCGATCGCCTGTTGTCGGAAGACTACAACGCCGAACGACGCAAACAGGTCGGTGCGGAAGCCAGCATGGATTTCGCCGCGGGCACGGTCGACGGCTACGGCGGTGAGATCAGGTTGCGCAGCCTCGGCTCGACCAACATGGCGCACAACCAGATGACGGTCGACAACGAGAGCGGGCCGCCGCCGTGGCAGACGATGACTCAGTTTCAGGCCGAGAGTTACGGTGATACCTGTCATTTCGACATCATCGACTGTTGGGGCAACATGATCTCCGCCACCCCTTCGGGCGGCTGGCTGTCGGGCTCACCGGCCGTTCCCGGGCTGGGCTTTCCGGTCAGCGTCCGCGGTCAGATGTTCTGGCTCGATGATGACCACCCCAACGGCCTGCAGCCTGGCAAACGTCCGCGTACCACGCTCACGCCAACCCTGGCGCTTCACAAGGATGACCCCTATCTTGTGTTCGGCACGCCCGGCGGCGATCAGCAGGACCAATGGGCACTGCATGCCTTCCTGCGCCACGTCCATCACGGGATGAACCTGCAGGAAGCACTCGACGCACCCAGCTTCTACACAGATCATCTGCCCAGCAGCTTCTACCCGCGTGAATGGGATCCCGGCAGCCTGGCTGTCGAGGCTCACTTCCCGAGGGAAACCCTGGCCGAGCTCGACCGTCGTGGCCACAAGCTGCAGATCTATCCGCAATGGGGTCAATACAACTCCATGACCATGGCCTCGAAGGTCGGCCCGATGATCCGGACCAGCGCCAGCCCGCGGCGCCAGTGCTATGCGGTGGCCCGATGAGTACGCCCGATCCCCTGCCCGTCAGGACCGACTGGTTCGCGATCGAGGATGCCGATGACAATGGGGTCCGTCGCGTGCGCGAAACCCACGTTCACGAGTACGGCGGCGGCAGCATGTGGCTGGTCGAGGGCAGCGAGAAGGCTCTGCTGGTAGAGACCGGCGTCGGCGTCGCGCCGCTGCGGCAGTTCCTCGAAACGGTGACCTCCAAGCCGATCATGGCCTTCGCGTCACTGGGTTACTACGACCACGCCGGCGGTCTGCACCAGTTCGACGAGCGGCTGATTCACGCCAACGACGCGCACCGGATCCGCCAGCCCAACCGCTACAACACGGCTGCCGAATGGTACTTCCAAGGCGCTTTTGATGCCGCGCCCTGGGAAGGCTTCAGCCTCGACGACTACGTCATGCCAGCCTCGGAACCGACCCGCCTGCTGGCTGACGGCGACGTCATCGACCTCGACGACCGTCAGTTCCGTGTGCATCACCTGCCCGGCGTGACAACAGGGGCCTGTGCACTTTTCGAAGAGGCAACCGGCGTGCTTTTTGCCGGCGAAACGCTCGTGTGGGACGGTGACTATGTCTACGACGGCGAGGTCGAGGAGCGAACCGACGACGCCGACCGCCCTGCCTTCAGGGACTCGATGACGCGTCTTCTGGCGCTGCCCGCGACCGCCGTCTATCCCGGCCATTTCGGCCGTGGTGATCTCGGTGCCATGCGCCATGCCATCGAGGGTTATCTCGCCGGCAACAGCGTCCGTCACGGCGAGAACACCTACGCGACCTGAAGCGCTCGCCGGCATCGCTTCGCCATCCTGCGCGCTCAGTCGATCTCCAACGCGTGGCTGCGGTGTTCGGCCGCATGCTCGACATCGAGGGAATCCTTCATTGCGAGCCACAGGCAAGCCACGCTCAGGATGACGCCCAACACCATGTCCCAGCCGAACGGGATCAGGCCGGTCCCGCCGAAGCTGCCCTGCCATGACAGCAGGAAGATGCTCACGATGTAAGGCCCAGCCATAGTGCGGTGCGGGCGTCCAGCGGCCCCTGGCGACCACCCTTCTGGCGCAAGGCAAAGAGCAACGCACCGACGATCAGTGCAAGGCCCAGCCGCCACACCGTGTCCCAGCCCGACCAGTAGATGATCAGGGTCGAAACCGCGAAGGCGACAGCACACAGCGTCCATACCATCGGCAGGCGAAATCCCTCGAACTCATCACCGATCTGACGCCGCAGGCTCAAAAGGGTCACCGGCCCCACCGCCAGCGAGAACACCAGCGCTGCGCCGTTGAGCGCGACCAGTTCGCTGAACGGCAAGGTCACGAACATAATCGCTCCGATAACGAGGCTGAGAACCAGGGCCGAAAGCGGCCCCCGTTTGTCCGAGAGCTTGGCCAGCAGATCCGGGAAGAAACCGTTGTGCGCCAGTCCCAGGGTCAAACGCGCGTTGGAACCGGTCGAGATCAAAGCGCCGCCGAACGGCGAAATTACCGCTCTCGCCAGAATGACAGCCGAAAGCCAGACCATGCCCAGAGCGACGGCCAGAGCCCCCAGCGGACCCAACCCGTGGTTGCTGGAAAGTGCCGCCCAACCCTTCGACAGCGTCTCATCGCCGAGGCCACCAATGAAGGCGACCTGCAGCACGACATAGATCACCACCGAAAGTGCAAAGGCAGCAGGAATTGTTCTTTTGGGATTGCTGACCTCGCCGGCCATATCGACGACATGACGGAATCCGATCAGAGCGAAGCGTACACGACCGGTCGCGATGGCGCTCAAAACACCCTGCTAGCCGTAAGGTATGAACGACGGCTGCGCTGAGAAGTTCGCGCCTTCGAACCGGTCGATCATGATGATCGTTCCGACCACCACCGGCACCAGGACCTTGAAGATCGTCAGGCTGCTGTTGAGCGGGGCGAAAAACGCGACGCCGAAAGCGTTGATCACGGCCATCAGAGACAGAAGTCCGATCGCAAAAGCGATTTCGGCATAACTCAAGCCATGACCCGCGGTGGCGTCCTCAAGCCACGGCAGCGGACCCGACAGGTGTTGAAGCATCACGGCCGTTTCGATGGGCGCATTCGTCAGCTAGCCAATCCATGCGGTCCAGCCCATCGCAGCGGCCACCAAGCGACCATGCGTGAAGTACGGCAGCCGTCCCAGGCCACCGGCAGCCGGGCACAAACCTCGGCATAGGTGAGTGCGATCAGCAGAATCGCGGCGCCGCAGATCGCCCAGGAAAGGATTGCGGCGGGACCGGCCTGCTGCGCCGCGTTCATCAGCGCGAACAGCCAGCCCGACCCGATCACTCCACCGACGCCGATCATCGTGAGACCCAGCACACCGATCTTGCGTTGCAAATGCATCAAACCCTCTCCCGCAACCCCTGGTGCGATGATGCCACATCGCATCCTGCGCCACGAAACCCACAACCGAACGCTTGATGAAACGCGTTGCGCCGCCCTACTTTGAATGCTGGAATATTCCTTCGGAGGGTAAGTCATGACCGCTGTGTTCAGTCAGTACGATCCGAAGAAGGTGGAATGGCGCCGGGTCACCGATCCTAGTTGCACGGCCTTCCATGTCGAGTTCGACTACAGCCTTCTGGGCTACGACCTCCCAAGCCAACGGCTCGATATGATGCTGCGTTACGTGAATCAGGGGCACTGCCGGCGTCATCGTCATCGTGCCTCGACCATGACCCTGGTGCTTGAAGGCGAGCAGCATCTCGATGAATTCCAGCCCGGCGGCACAACCAAACGCATTGTTCGTAAGGCGGGGGACTATGCGATCGCACCGGTCGACGCCCTGCCGCACGACGAATGGGGCGGCGAGAATGGCGGAACCGTCATCTATTCACTCCATGCGCCGGACGGCATCATTTTCGAGTACTTCAACGAGGACATGACCGAGACCTGGACCACATCCATCGAGGAGTTCGTGGCGAGCTGGGAAAAGGGGTCGGTCTACGGCTGGCAGCCAGAAGCAGCCGGACGACGCAACGTCAGGGCAGGTCCGAGACCGGTAACGGGCGGTGCCAGAAATAGCCCTGGCCCAGTGAGGCCTGGGTGACACGAGCAGCCTGTTCCGCTGTATCCACACCCTCAACCAGAACCTTGGCGCCGGTCGAGCCGGCGATACCGATCAGTTGCGCCAGCAGACCCGCCTGTGGCCCATAGCTGTCCGACAGCGCGGCCCGCGCCATCGACTGGTTGACGGTCTCCGAGAGACCGCAGCCTAGGGCAATCATGGCGCCAAGTCCCAGCCGTTGCATGATTCGATGGCCCCGCCTGGTCTTACTGGAACGGGGTCTGGAAACGCGCGTCGGCGAGGAACTGCTCGTCGGTGAGCGATTCAAGAAAGGCGATCAGGCCGGTCCGCTCGTCGTCTGTGAGCTCGAATCCGGTGATGTGTTCAGAAACCAGGGGTGATGCGTCACCCAGCCTGGCAGCCTCACCGCCTGCCGCATAGTGATCAATCACCGCGTCCAGGTCCGGCAGCGAACCGTCATGCATGTAGGGCGCAGTGAGTGCGACATTACGCAGGCTCGGCGTGCGGAACCGGCCGATGTCGGCGGCATCCCCGGAATGCTCGAACAGGCCTTGGTTGCCTTCGGGCAAACCCCCTGCCCCGTCGACATTGTAGAGCCCGGTGTTGTGGTAACTCGGTGTCGGCGACGCGTCGGTGAAGTGAATGCCGGTGTGGCAGGTGCTGCAGTTGAGACGATCACTCATGAAAAGCTCTTCGCCTCGCTTGGCCAACTCGGAAACCGCCGTCTCATCACCGCCATACCGATACATGTCGTAGGGCGATGTTGCCGACACCATCACACGGACATAGGTCGCCAGCGCCTTGGCCACGAGATCGTAGTTGATCACCCCGTCTGCTTCGGGGAACGCCGCGGCGAACATCACGGGATAGACGGGATCGCAGTGCAGGTTGTTGAGAACACTTTCCTCGTTTCCCGCCACGTTCATCTCGATCGGGTTGATGCCGAAAAGCGGGACTCGGACCTGCTCCTCCAGCGTCTCCAGCTCGGGGTCAGCCCAAGTCAGCACGCCCTGATAGGCGACGTTCAACAGGCCCATGGAGTTGCGCGAATGAAACTCTCCTGTCACGCCCACCGGGGTTTCCCGGCCATCCGAGAAGCCCATGGCCGGCTCATGACACGTGGCACACGACATGTAGCGAGGGCCAGAAAGGTCGAGTTCAAAGAACAGGCGCTGGCCCAAGGCAACCTTTTCTTCGGTCACGGGATTGTCGGCGGGAACGGGCGGCGGATCGAGCCAATCTGGCAGGCCCCAGTCGTAATCGGCCTGCGACGGAAGGGCGAGGACCACTGCGAACCATGTGGCGAGTGCCCAGCGGCTCAACGAGTACGTGATGCGCTTTCCGGACATGTTCACAGTCTGACCTATCATCTGATCTGCCGCAACGACGGCCGGTTGCGGTCCCGCGCATGCCGTTTATGGTCCTGACGATGACCCGTTGCGGACGGAAGGCACCATGAACATCGACCGTATTGTTGCAGCACCGCTCAAGCCGGGATGCGCCTTAGATCGCGCCACATCACAGCGCGGCAAGGCTCCGGATATCTCCGACAGCGGTAACGCCTTCGGGCGTCACCGCGAGTTCACCGGCCACGGCAGCTATCACGATCTGCCCTGGCCGCCGCTGGTCTGCCTTGCCTTTGCCGACGACGGCACCTGGGGCATGGGTATGACTGACCTCGCCGCACCCGTCGTGCCCGTGATCAACGACATGTTCGCGCCACTCCTGGTCGGCAACAACGCGCTCGCAACCGAACGTATGTGGGATCTCATGGTGCGCCAGACCGGCATTCACGGTGGTGGCGGGATTGCCGGGCGTGCGATCAGTGCGATCGACCTCGCGCTCTGGGACCTCAAGGGCAAGCTGCTACGGCGCCCGGTCTACGAGCTGATGGGCGGGCCGGTGCGTGACCGCATCTTCTGCTACGGCACCGGCTATGACATCGACTGGATCCTGGAATGCGGCTTTCAGGCGCTGAAGGTGACGGCTCCTTTCGCCGAAGCCCGAGGCATCGAGGCGATCATGGAGATCGAAGCAACCGTTGCCAGGGCGCGTGACAAACTCGGCGACCACAAGGAGCTGATGCTCGACTGCTGGGCGGTCAGCGAGGTTGATTTTATGGTCCGGCTCGCCGAACGGCTGCGGCCCTACCATCTCAAGTGGCTCGAGGACTTTCTGTTTCCCGAGGACATGGAGGGATTCGAGGAGATGCGCCGCCGGGTGCCCTGGCAATCCCTCGCCACAGGGGAACGCTGGTACAGCCACCTCAGCTTCGGTGAAGCCGGCGCCAAGCGGCTGGTGGATATCTTCCAGCCCGACATTCGCTGGGTCGGCGGGCTGACGGCCTGCCAGAAGATCGGTCACATTGCCGATGGCGCAGGCCTTCAGGTCTCGCTCCATGGCGGCATGAACGACGCCTTCGGCCAGCATGCCACGCAAGGCATGATCGCCTGCACCTGGGGGGAGTTTCTGGTCGATTCCGGGCGTGATGTGCCACTCGAGGAAGGCTGGCGACCGACGCCCGGAATGGCGGTCCCGAAGAACGGCTGGCTTGTCCCCTCCGAAGCGCCGGGATTCGGCATCGAACTTGGTCTCGACGACATCGACGCCATGACGGCCTGAGGTTTTCGTGACGCGCACCGTTCAGGGTTACATCGACGAGACGCCACGATGGGCCGATGGCACCGGGGTCGACGGCGCACCGATGACCCGCATGCAGTGGCGCATCTGGCCGCTCGCGGCTGCCGGCAAGTTCTTCGAAGGCATGGTCGTCTTCATGACCCGTGGCGCCCTTCCCCTGATCGGCCGGTTTCGCATCACCGGAAGTGCGCCCTGGCTCCTGGCACAGGGACGCACGGATGCGGCCGAGACGGCGGCCCTCCGACTTCTGGAGCGGTCACCGCCTTATCCGACAAAGATCACACTCGTCCGCGACGGGATCGATCCGCAACTCCGCGGTCATAGCGACGGCTCACGCTTCAGCGACCTCTTCAACAGACGTCATCGTCGCGCTACCATTCTCGCAGCCATCCCTGGTTTCTGCAGGACCTCGGAACATACGGTATCGGTATCTTCACACCACTCGTTCTCGCCACATCCTTCGGCCACAATAAGGAGCACGCCAACATGCTTGCCGACCTGATCGGCAACGAGGTTCTCGCCACCAAGGGCCGGCCTTCCTCGATATCCTGCTGATCGTCGACATCCTCGCCGCGGTCCCGCTGGCTGACCGCCTCGGGCGAATCCGGCTTCAGGTCATCGGCTTCATCGGTTGCGCCGCAGTGTTGTTCATCGCCTCACTGTCAGTCGGGCTCGCCGAACCATGGCGACCATCCTGATCTTCGCGGGATTCATGCTTTTCAACTTCATGACCAACATGGGCCCCAACGCCCAGACCTATCTGTTGGCCGGTGAATTCTTCCCCACAACCGTCCGTGGCGAAGGTGCCGGATTCGCCGCCTCCTTCGCCAAGATCGGCGCCGTCACCATCATATTCCTGTTCCCGATCCTGCTCGCTGACATCGGCGAGCAACTCCTGCTCTGGATACTCGTTGGCACCTCATTGCTCGGTGCACTCATCACCTGACTCTGCCACATCGAAACCACCGGCAAGGGCCTCGAGCAGCTCTGACCCGCGCGATCAACGGGCGGCGTCGACGATCTCAAGCAGCAGCCTGGTTCGTGCCTCGAGGTCTCGGGGGTCGAGCGGCTCGGCCAGACGCGGATCGACCTTGGCGGCATGACCACGGGCCGTTTCCGTGAAATGTGCGGTGCCATCAGCATCGATCCTCTCGATGCCGTCGAGTCTGCCCATGGCGGTGTTGAACACGATGGCGTCATCCCTGCTGACACCCGGCGGCAGGTCGAAGTCCAGGAACCCCGCCTCGATAACCAGCGGATATCCGCCCGGCAGGCCGAGCGGCGACGGCGCTGAAAAGCGCGTTCTCGGGCCGTCCGGAAGTAATGCCGACAATGTCGGCAGCGAGGAGATCCCCGTCAGGACGTTGTAGATCGGACCGGCTGCGAAGGGCGCCCCTTCATAGGCCAGATGATCGTCGCGCTCGCCGTTTTCGCCTAGATAGACGCGTGTCGACTCATCGGCGTTCTCAGGAAAGCGGGCCTGGACAACGCCATAGACATGGCAGTGGTGACCGATCAGCCGCATCAGCGGCAGCTCGCTCAGTTCGTCGCCTGCGGCCTCGCGCCGCGCCCGCCAGGCCGAACGGGCACGCAGCAGGTGCATAGAGACATTGCCCAGGCCAACCGTCGGCGCCAGATCCTGCGCTGCTAGAACGGGGCCTGTCACGTCAGGCGCCGAGATGTTGGCCACCGGGCAGGCCAGCCCCAGATCCTTCACCGCGCGCATCACATTGGTCAGCACCGGGAGCTGGTTCGGAAGCTGAATGCCGATCCCAGCGGCCGAAAGGTGCTTGATCACGGGATGATCACTGCCGATCACCGACCACGGTCCGAACAGGCTAGCCGCCTGGATGATGAGATCAGGGTCGGTCTCTGCAATCACGCTCCTGACCGCCGCATGATCGCGGCCGTCGAGTTCAACCAGCTCGATTCGGCAGAGGTAGGCCGAATTGAGCATGGCAACATGATCACGCTGGCGGGCGGCGTTGACATTGGTCAGCACCAGCCGGTCGAGCCTCCCTTGTGTGAGCAGGCCTTCGGCCATGCGCATCCCCATGTCGCCGGCGCCGACGACAAGTGCGGTTCCCGCCATATCTAGAACTCCCTGAGCTGAAACAAAGACCTACGACCGCATTCTGCCGCCGTTGGAATCGTAAAGCGGCTCGCCCAGGATTTCGGCCGCATACATCGTGCCGTTGATTTCGACCTCGACCTTCGCGCCGGCGTTGGCAAGATCGGTCGGGACGTACCCCAGAGCCACAGATTTGCCGACGTGGTGGGCATAGCCGCCTGAAGAGACATGCCCCACAGCCTCGCCATCCTTCAGGATGGCTTCGTCGTTGGACACGTCGATATCGTCGGTTTCGACCACCATGGTGATCAGCTTCTTGGAGGGGCCTTCTTCCTTTTCGGCGAGCGCGGCCTCCTTGCCGACAAAGTCCTTGGACCAGTCGATGAAGATATCGAGCCCGCTTTCGGCCGCAGTGAAGTCGGGCCGGAAATCGAGCGTCCAGGCACCCCAGTTCTTTTCAAGACGCAAGCTCATCAGAGCCCGGGCGCCATACCAGCGCAGGCCGAGATCGGCGCCGGCGTCTTCAATCGCCTCGCTGAGGCGCAGCAGATACTGCGGCTCCGTGTAGATTTCGTAACCCAGCTCGCCAGAGAACGAGACCCGGTTGAGGTGTACCGGCACGCCACCTACAAACATCAGACGGGTGTCGCGGAACTTCAACGCTTCGGCAGAGACATGCTCGCGGGTGATCTTCGCCAGAAGATCGCGCGAGTTCGGCCCCGAAAGAGCGATCCCGTGCATATCGTTCGAGCGGTTGCGATAGGCCACGCCGGTCTCCGGAAGACGCGCCTCGAACCAGCGTCGGTGCGCCCCCTGCATTGCACCGGAGCCGAACAGGACGAAGTGGTCGTCGGCCAGACAGGCCACCGTGAGGTCGCCATAGAGCTTGCCCTTGGGCGTCAGCATCGGGGTCAGCACCAGGCGACCGGGCTTCGGAATGCGGCCGGCCAGAACGTGATCCAGGAACGTCCGCGCACCCGGTCCCTTGAATTCGTGCTTGGCGAAATTCGCGACCTCGACCGCGCCCACCGCGTTGCGCACCGCTTCGACCTCACGCGCGACATAGTCATGGGCCCGGCTGCGGCGGAAGGTCGGGTCTTCATGGGCATCCTCGGGCCCGTCGGCAAACCACAGCACATTCTCCAGCCCGAACGCCTGACCCCAGACGGCACCCTTGGCTGTGAGCCGGTCGTAGAGGGCGGTGGTCATCTGGCGCCGGCCCTTGGGCAGGGTCTCGTTGGGGAAGGTCATCACGAAACGGCGTTCGTAGTTCTCGGAACTCTTCACCGTTCCCCAGTCCGGGGTCGCGAAGTCGCCGAAGCGGGCCACATCCATCGCCCAGACATCGATCGAGGGCTCGCCGTCGATCATCCACTCGGCCATGCACAGGCCCACGCCGCCGGCCTGGCAGAAACCCGCCATCACGCCCACGGCCACCCAGTAGTTCCTCTTGCCCGGCACGGGACCGATCATGGGGTTGCCGTCGGGACCGAAAGTGAAGGGACCGTTGATCATGTTCTTGATCCCGGCGCGGCCCAGGGCGGGAATCCGCTCGAAGCCCAGCTCGAGCCGTTCGGCGATGCGGTCGATATCGGGTGGCAGCAGCTCATGCCCGAAGTCCATCGGCGTTCCGCCCACCTTCCACGGAGTCGACGACGGCTCATAAGTCCCCAGCAGCATGCCGTTACGCTCCTGGCGGAAGTACATGTTGCCTTCGTAGTCGATACCCGCCGGCAGGCGTATCTCGCGCTCGACGATTTCGGGAATGTCCTCGGTGATGAGGTAGTGATGTTCCATAGGCTGGACCGGCAGATGCAGCCCGGCCATGTGGCCGACCTCACGCGCCCAAAGGCCACCGGCATTTACGATGTATTCGGCGTGCACGTTACCCTTCTCGGTCACCACATCCCAGGTGCCGTCGGAACGATGGTGGGTCTCAAGCACCGGCGTGTGGGTCTGGTAGGCCGCCCCCAGCGCCTTGGCCGCCTTGGCATAGGCGTAGGTCACACCGGAGGGATCGATGTCGCCATCGAGCGGATCCCAAAGGGCAGCGATGTAACGGCTGGCGTCGATCAGCGGATGGCGGCGCGCGGCCTCCTCGACACTGATGAACTCCTGATCCAGCCCCATGTAGCGCGCCTTGGAACGCTCCCGCTTAAGGTAGTCGTGCCAAACCTCGTTGGAGGCGAGATAGAAGCCGCCTGTGTTGTGCAGCCCGACAGACTGGCCCGAGAGCTCTTCAAGCTCCTCGTAGAGATTGATCGTGTAACCCTGCAGACGGGAGATATTGGGGTCCGACGAGATCGTGTGGATCTGGCCCGCAGCGTGCCAGGACGAACCCGACGTCAGCTCGTCACGTTCCAGCAGCAGACTGTCCTTCCAGCCGTACTTGGCCAGATGAAACAGAATGGAACAGCCCACGACACCGCCGCCGATGATGACAACCTTTGCCCGATCTTGCATGGCTTCTCTCCCACGCCTGATGCGGGCGAGGAATAGCCTTCCCGGAGGGTCGGAGTCGAGTGTTAAGCGCGCACCGCGAAGCGATCCCGTGCTTGCTACAACACACGATTCGCGATGAACTGACCGCGATTAGCGGTCAATCGCAAACACCCCAATATCTGGTGCCGGAGATTGGCACCGACACGATTACTTCTTTTCATGGCGTTGATCCTAAGATGTCGCACGCACGCCCCTCTCACCAAGAACGGAGCCAGCACCATGCACCTCAAGACCGCCGCCCTGATTGATACTCTGGCCGCGTCGCTGGTATTCTCGGGCCATGCAAAGGCACAGGAAGACCGGCAGATCTGGAAACCCGGGCCGCCGATCCCGACAGGTTTCCCGGTGATGAGAGTCCGATGGTCTTTGAGTCCTGGGTGATTCAGGAGGATGTCTACCTCGACAACGGTGCGACGCCCTGCCCCTGGGACGAGCAGGCGATCGTTAAGGTCCGCGTGCTCGGCACCGGCATTCCGGTCCAGCGGCAGCTGATCCGCGATGCAGAACCCCTGCCGCCCGGTGACGTCGGCCATCAGCACTAAGAGGTGCGGATGAACCAGGCCACGTTCGACTACATCTGCATGAACGAGCTCTACAACATCGAGGGCCAGCTTGCGTTCTTCTACGCCGACGAGAAGGTCGACTTCCCCGTCCAGTCGGTCGAGGTCAACGCGATCTGGCGTGCCATCACCGAAGCCGTCAAGGACCGCTACAAGTGGGCGATTTTCAGCGACGACGACGGCACGGGGTACCTCTACGGGCTCACGTCCCTCCATATGTCGTCAAAGGTCATGCCCAACTGGCTGTGGGCGACCTTCGAACATGTCGACAACGCCTACCGCCGCGGTCCCCACGACGAGGGTTGGCTGATCCCGTCAAGCGACAGCACGGCCTGTTCCCAGGCGCCCTATGACTGTAACGAGGCCCCCACCTGGCTCATGGGTATTGGTGGCACGGCCTTCGAGAACTACCGCTTGCGCGGCACCCAGATCGACTACACCGACAGCTATGGCGTGCCGATCCTGCTGGCCAACTCCGAGCTCGAGACGAGCTTCCAACGCACCACCTCCTGCATAACCTGCCACGGCCGGGCCACCATTGCGTCGCCGGTCAACGAGGCGGCCGAGTTCGAGTTCGGCGCCGGCCTGGCCGACCATCCCCTGTCCTCGCCGGACGTTGTGCGGCTGTCGGTGTTCGATGTCACCGAAGACGGCCGTGAAGTCGGCCATGTCGGCGCACCCGATCCGGCCTGGTACGCCCTGCCGTCGACCGGCGTGAACAGCCGGGACCGCATGCTGCAGCTCGACTTCGTATGGTCGCTCACAAAAGCTCAGTCGCGCATCACCGACACATCCGACGACAACGACTGAGGATACCAGCCATGAGCTACGCCATCTACGTCGGAAAGAACCACACCGCCAACGGCATTGCCCATATCGCTGGCTACGGCGATGAACCTTCAAGCCACTGGCTCGAAATCATTCCGCGACGCAGCCACGACGACGGCGCCACGATCACGGTCGGTGTCACCCCCCAGGCCGACATGCCGGGCATTCTCAGCGAGATTCCGCAGGTGCCGGAGACGGCACGGCACATCCGCACCAGCTACAGCTACTACCTCGGTGTTCCCGCACCCCTGACCAACGGCGGTCTCAACGAACACGGCGTCGCGGTGCGCGACATCTGGTCGCCCTCGCGCCAGGAGCTGAAGGATATGACACCTCGGGATCAGAAGGGTCCCAACTACAGCGACCTTGCCCGCATAGTGGTTGAACGCGCCCGCACGGCGCGAGAGGGTGTCGAGATCATCGGTGACCTGATCGGGCGCTACGGCTACTCGACCTACGGCGGCAACTCCCACTTCATCGCTGACCCGGACGAAGCCTGGGTTGTGATCGAGTATGCGGGCGGCCGCGGCCTGTGGTGCGCCGAAAGGGTCGGGCCTGACGACATCCGTGCCTCCCGCCCCGGATACATCGGCGATGTGCCGGTCGACCGGCCCGGCGATCCTGGATTTCTCTATGCGCCGAACTTCGTGGAGGTGGGCGTCGAGCAGGATTGGTGGTCACCGGAGAGCGGTGAGCCGTTCAACGCCAATGCGATCTACGGTGACGGCAAGATGCGCTGGGACGGCGTCGCCTGGATAGAGGACGAGATGCGCCGCCGCGCAGTGCGGCCGGAGAAGATCGGACTTACCGACATGATGTGGGCGATCCGCACCGAGCAGCTCACGGGCGACACCGCCGGCTACGGCCAGGTTGTGCCACTGCACCACCCGCGACACGCCGCCCTGCGTTATCTCTGGCACACCCAGATCGGGTCCATCGCCGCACCCTTCGTTCCCGTATTCATCGGCGTGACCGACGTGCCCGAGGAGTATCGCCAGCACCGCTACCTCACCTCCGGTGAGGACGCGCGTTTCATCGACATGCGACACGCGGCGGAAGGCAACACGGACGCCCTGTCCCAGGTCCCGCAAGGCATCGAATCAACCCGTTCGGCCACAGCGGTCTTCAAGCGCCTGCTCTGTCTCGTTTCTCAGCACCACGAGCGCTATCTGCCCGAAGTCACCGAGATCTGGGAAGCCACAGAGCAACGCCTCATGACCGAGCTGGATGCCACCCTGCGCACTGCCGCGATCCTGCTCGAGGCCGGCGAGGACGACCTTGCCGCCCGTTATCTGACCTACTTCACGGGGACCGAACTGCGGGCAGCGCTAACTCTAGCGGAAACACTCTCGACCGGTCTCGAGGCACGGACCCGTGCGCTGCACGGCATTTCCAATGCGATGGAGCCACATTCACCGAAACAGATCTGGTAACAGGAGGAAAAATTCCATGGATGGCGAACAAGCCGGCGGCCTTGCTGCACAAAAGGGTAAGCACGATGTAGCAGCCTACGACCGGATCCCGTCGAACCTGACCGACCGTGCCGCCACCGGACCGGTGATGTCGGACCAGATGGTCGCCATGCGTGACGGCACGCTGCTTGCCACGGATGTCTATCTTCCCTCGGGCGACGGCACTTTTCCCACCGTTCTGACACGGATGCCCTACGGCAAGACGGAACCCTATTGCTTCATGCCGGTGATAGCTGATCACTGGGTTCGCCAGGGCTACGCCGCTGTTGTCCAGGATGTGCGCGGAAAGTGGGCGTCTGAAGGCGAGTTTGAACCCAATCTCGCGGCCAACGAAGTGCCCGACGCCTATGACACGATCGACTGGATCGCGGGGCAGGACTGGTCCGACGGCAAGGTCGGCATGTGGGGCGAAAGCTACTTCGGCTTCACCAGCTACGCCGGTGCCGTGTCAGGTCATCCAGCTCTTGTTTGCGTGGCACCAGGCGACATCAGCCTCGATCGCTACAAGGCCACGATGCGCCACGGCTGTCTGCAGTTGAACACGGTCGGCACCTGGGCCATCTCCATGACCGATCAGACTTATCAAGACCTCTCCGGACTCGACTACTGGCATCTGCCCATGGCCGACATGGCCCAAGCTGCAGGCGCCCCATCGAGTTACTTCGATGAGCTCATGAACAACCCGCTGCCCTCGACATTCTGGGAGGAACACTCCCTGCTGGAAGGATACGACAGTATCACCATTCCGGTTCTGCACTGGGGCGGCTGGTACGACAACTATCTCGGCCCGACCATCGCCGACTGGCGCCACATGGCCGCCAACAATGCCCAAAGCGGCAACCAGCACCTGCTGATCGGTCCCGGCGACCATGAGAACACACCTGACCTCAACCATCGCGCAGGCATCCTACCCATGGCCGATGGCACCGGGGCGGCGCGCTGGGACGCCTATGTCGCCTTCTTCGACCGCTACCTGATGGGTCTGGACAACGGTTTCGGTGCTGAGGGTCCGATCCGCTACTACACGTTGGGCAATGACACGTGGTGCGACGCCGAGGCCTGGCCTCCGGCGGGCACGACCATGACGCCGGTCTATCTGCGCAGCGGCGGCAAGGCCAACACCGCGGCAGGGGGCGGCGCACTGTCGTGGCAGGCCCCAAAAAACGACGAGGCGGCCGATAGCTTCGACTACGATCCCACCGATCCCATCACGGAAACGCTGGAGCTCGACTGCTGGGCCCTTGCCGGTGGCATGGGTGATCGTCAGCCGATCGAGGCACGCGCCGATGTGCTGGTCTACACCTCAGAGCCCTTTCCGGACGGGCTCAACCTGACCGGACCGATCACCGCCCATTTGCACTTCGCGAGCAGCGCGGTCGACACCGATGTCACAGTCGCGCTGGTTGATGTCTTCGAAGACGGTCGCGCCAATCTCGTTCAGGACGGTATTTTGCGCTGCCGCTACCGCAACGGGCTTGATCGCTCGGAACTGATGGAGCCGGACGTGGTCTACGAGCTGGAGATTGATGTCTGGTCGACCAGCTACGTCCTGAAGCCGCGCCATCGCCTGCGTGTCGAAATCTCTTCAAGCAACTTCAACCGCTACGACCGCAACCTGAACACTGGCGAGCCCATGGGACAGGGCAAGACACCGGTTGTCGCGACTCAGACTCTATTCCATGATGCTGACCGACCGTCATGCATCATGTTGCCGATCCACGAGACGTGAACCGCAGAAGTTTTTGTCCAATGACACCAGACACAGCAATCTCCGTGAGCGCAACACGTACCTGTCTCTGTAACGCCGATATCACGGCTCTCAAGCAAGTCTTGAGCAACACACCCAATGCCCGTGGGTTACCCAACAGCGCCTTCACATCAGATGCCTTTTATGACCTCGAGCGGGAGCTTCTGTTCACCCGCACCTGGTTCTGTATCGGCTTTGCCTCCGACATTCCCGATCCCGGCGATGTGGCACCGGTGTGGTTCGGCGATCTGTCGATCCTGCTGGTCCGTGGTGACGACGAGGCCGTGCGGGTGTTCCATAACATCTGCCCTCACCGTGGCATGCGTCTGGTGCGCGAGCCTGCAAAGAACAAACGTGTCATTGCCTGCCCCTATCATTGCTGGACGTTCGACAAGACTGGAAAGCTGCTGCGGCGACCACACTTCATGGGCCCCGGCGATGCCGAGGGTTTACCACACGAGGCCGATCCGCCTGCCCTGAAGGAGATTCGCTCCGCCATATGGGGCGACGCCATCATGATCAACATTGACGGCAAGGCACCCGACTTCGCCGAACACACTCGCCACCTCGATGCCGCTGCCGCGCCCTACGGTGCTGTCCGGGAAGGCCACAACACCGACAACATCGACTATGTGATCGATGCGAACTGGAAGCTCATTGTTGAGAACTTCATTGATTCCTACCATGTGAAGTGGGTCCACAAGGCGCTTGAAGCCTCAACACCGATGGCGACCTACAATCATGAGACCATCGGGAACATCTGCGTCGGCCGCGCGCCTGTTGCCGAGGCTCGGGCCGGATACGGCGGCAACATGCCGGGTTGGCCCGGCCTCTCGCAGGAAGCTGCCGGCACGCTGACTTATCTAGCCCTCTTCCCGAACCTCCTTCTGGTCTTTTCCAACGACCGCATGACCTGCTTCCATCTCATGCCGGACGGGCCCGGTCGTTCACGGGAACGCATCAAGTTCTACATGCCGCACGATGCGCTGATGCCCGAGTTCGAGACCGAGAGAACCGAGTGCGTCGAGTCCTACCGAACACTCAACGACGAGGACATCTGGCTGGTCGAAGAGTTGCAACAGAGCCGCCGGTCACCAGCCTTCGACGGCGGTCGCTTCTCGCCGCACTGGGATCGCATCACCCACCACTTCGCCAAGCAGGTCGCCGAGGCCCTGCTGGCCTGACTGTCTGCGGAGACATCATGAATCAACCCTTTTAAATCAGGCCATGTGGCCCCAGTGTCGGCGCCGAGATCGAAGGACCCGACCTTTCAGAAGGCCTCGGCAGCAACATCGCCGACGCGCTTAACAACGCGCTGGCCGAGCATGGCGTGCTTGTGTTCCGCAACCAGTCCCTGACGCCGGAACAGCACATCAACCTTGCCCGAGCACTGACATCGATCAACATCAACCGGTTCTTCAAGGCGGTCGACGGCTATCCCGAAATTGCCGAGGTGCTGAAGGAGCCGGAGCACCGCAAAAAACACCGGTGACGAATGGCACACCGACCAGTCCTACGACATCGAGCCCGCGCTGGGCTCAGCCATCTATGCGCTTGAAGTGCCGCCGCTGGGCGGCGACACCCTGTTTGCCGGCATGTATGCAGCGTATGACAGCCTGTCGGACGGCCTGAAGGCCACGCTTGAAACGATGCAGCCCGTCCATTCCAGCAGTCACATCTTCGGTGCCGCCGCCATCGCGGCCGATCGCGACGAGAACGAAGCCCGTTACAAGAATGCAGCAGCCGCAACCCAGGAAGCGATCCACACCGTCGTCATCCGCCATCCCGTCTCCGGCCGCAGGGCACTCTATGTGAACGATCACTTCGCCCTGCGATTCGAAGGCTGGACCGAGGACGAATCAGCACCCTTGCTGCGCTATCTGCGCGAGGTCGAAACCCGACCGGAGAACGTCTTCCGACTGCACTGGGAACCCGGCACCCTGGCCCTCTGGGACAACCGCTCCACATGGCACTGCGCGGTTAACGACTACCACGGGCACCGCCGCCTGATGCACCACATCACCATGGAAGACTGTGCTCTCGAGGCCGCCGCATTAGAGCGGACGTCCCGTCGTCATCCATGAGCCGTATTAATCCATAGGCCATAGACTTCGCGTTGGAAAGTCAGCCCTGGCGCACTCATCTTGTTGGGAACCGGCCCAATACTCATCAATTCTCTCGATGAATGAAGGTCAACACCAACCGAGGAAACAGGCCATGTCCAAGTCATTGCCTCTGTCCCGGCGGCAGTTCAGCCGATCCGCCGCCCTGCTTTGTGGAGCCCTTATGAGTCCCGCCCTTGCCAGCGCATCAACCGATGCCGCCACCATCCGTGTTCCCGCCGAGTGGGAGCCTCAGGAAGCGACCTGGCTGCAGTGGCCTGGGCGCTATGAGAAGCAGCACGAAGGAGCATTCGCGGAAATCTCCGTGATCATCGCGCGCTACCAGAAGCTCAACATCCTGTTTGCGTCCGGCAGCATCCAAAGCGACGCCCGCCGCGCCATCGGGCGGGCCGGCGGTGATCCCGATGACCCCAACATCATCTGGCATCACATCGAGAGCGACAGCGCCTGGATGCGCGATAACGGTCCTGTCTATGTTGTGGCCGACGGCGAAATGCGCGTCCAGAACTGGGAGTTCGACGCCTGGGGCGGTGCCTTTGGCCCGAACATTCCCTACGCCGCCGACAACCGGGTTCCGAACGAAGTCGCCGAGGCCGTAGGTCTGCCTGTTGACCACATCGATATTGTGCACGAACGCGGCAACCTCGAATTCAACGGCGTCAACACCGTGCTGCTGAACTGGAGCGTCATCGGCGACCCCCGCCGTAACCGCAATTACACGATGGAAGAAGCTGAGGCCGACCTGAAGCGCCACTTCGGTGTTTCCAAGGTGGTTTTCATCGAAGGCGTGCCCGAAGGCGACCTGACCAACGGTCACATCGACGGCATCGCGCGTTTCATCAACGAGACCACTGTTGTTGTCGCCGACTGCATAGGCCAAGCCCAGTGTGCCGGTGCAAACGACCGCAATGCTGAGATTCTGGACAACGCCGCCGCCACGATCGAGGCGGCCGGTCTTACCGTGATCCGCGAACCGATCGAAGGCACTTCGCGATACCAGGGCCACACCTTCGACACCAACTACATGAACTGGCTGGTCGGCAACGGCTTTGTCATCACCGTCGGCTTCGACAACCCGGAAACGGATGCCGCAGCCAAGGCGCGGATCGAGGAGTACTTCCCCGGCCGTGATGTCTATGTCGTGGAGATGCTGAGTTCCTGGGCGTCAGGCGGCGGTGTGCACTGCCACACCAACGACCAGCCCGCGATGTCGACAATCGGCATGTAAAACGAAAAACGCCGTCACAAGACCGGGAAGGCCTGTGACGGCGGTCACTCCCAGGGCGCCCCAACACGAGACTCGGTGCCCGAATTGCCTTTCAAGGCGATCGGACTGTGCGCATGATCACACGCATGGACGGTCGCGGGCGGTTGTACGGAGGGACCATGACGCACGGCAGAGGCGATCCCGATTTCATCATCATCGGCGCGGGTATCAACGCTCCGGGCGCGGCGCTGACGCTCTCAAAGGTCGGTTTGCAGGTGCTCGTGCTAGAGCGCAACGATCAACCCGGCGGGGCCATTCGCACACAGGAACTGACCCTGCCCGGGTTCCGCCACGACATCGGGGCCATGAACCTTGGCGCCCTGGCCCGCTCGCCGTTCTATGAGGAGCACCGCGAGGCCCTGGAGTCCAAAGGCGTCTCGATCGTCTTCGCTGATCATTCCGCCGGAACTGTGCTTCCCAACGGCCGGTTTCTCGGCGTGACGACCGACCCAAAGAAGAATCTCGAAGCCATCGCCGCCTTCTCCGGGGCTGACCGTCGATGACCCCCGCGCGAGCTCTGTGGCTTACCGTTGGTTTCCTGGCGCTGGCGCTGGCCGCGCTGGGCGTGGCGCTACCGTTGCTCCCCACCACACCCTTCCTGCTGGTGGCCGCGTTTGCCTTTGCCCGTTCATCGGACCGGCTGCACACCTGGCTGCTGACACACCAAACCTTCGGCCCGATCATCGATGACTGGCGGAAGCACGGCGCGATCAGCGAACGGGTCAAAATCGTCAGCGCACTTTCGATGGTTGCGGTGTTTGCCCTGTCCGTCGCCCTGGAGGTCGGGACAACCGTGCTGATCGTCCAGGCCATCGCCCTGATCGGCGCGGGCACCTTCGTGCTCTCTCGTCCTTCACCACCTCAATAAAGCTGCTCCAGATCGACGATGTTGTTGAGCTCCTTACCCTGAAACATCCGCCCGAGGTTTTCAAATAGGAGATCGAGGCTGCGTGGAGCGTGGTGCGCGGGATCGTTGGATGACGCATGAGGCGTGATCAGCAGGTTGGGCGTCTGCCACAGGGGCGACGAAGCAGGCAGGGGTTCCTCATCAAAGACATCGACGATTGCGCTGATGCGGCCGGCTTCGAGCGCACGACATAGAGCTTCGTAGTCGACCAGTTTGGACCGGCTGTAGAGGACAAATCCCACACCAGGTTTCATCAGTGCAAACCCCTGCGCGCCAAACAGACGCTCGGTGGCCGGGTTGGGCGGGGCGGTCAGCACGATGAAATCAGCGCGCGGGAGAAGCGTATGGAGATCTTCAGGCCTGTGCATTTCGTCGACGTCGGCGTGCGGTGTGCCTGTCCGCCGGACTCCGATGACATCCAGACCAAAGAATTTGGGCACCGCTGGCGAAATTGCTGGAGAGGCTGTTGATCTGGCAGATCCGACCGTCATCGAGACGACTGTGCAGGATGCTGCAACAGCCGCCGGTCTGCCTGCAGGTTCCGTCGATGCGACGGCCGACGGAGCTGACCGCCGTACTCCTTGCGCCAGCGGTAAAAGGTGACCTCGCTGACCCCGATCTGACGGATTGCATCCGACATCGTCATGCCCTGGCTGTGCAGAACATCGGACAGCCTCAGCAGACCCACGGCCTCCTCTGCTTGTAACGTTTCCTCACAATATCTGGACATCCTTACCAAACATCAGGATGGACCAATTCGCGGGCGAAGGATCAGAATCGTCGACGTGACGTGTGTCTGCTGGGCATCGTCACCGCGGGCAGGATGTGTTTGGTGATGAACGGCGCCCCCCAAGTCCTCGGGTTCTGCCAATGACCAGAACTTTCTTGGCGTGCAGTTCCATCGTCGTGCTTCGGGCTAGGCCATCACCATGCCGCCGCTGGCGATCACTGTCTCGCCGGTGATGAAGCGATTGGCCGGTGAGGCGAGGAAGGCCACCACCTCGGCGATGTCGGACGGCTCGCCCGCGCGGCCGACCGGGATGTTGGGAATGTGTTTGGTGAGCCAGCCCTCGCTCTTGGCGCGCTCAGTTGCGATCGCGCCGGGACTGACACCGTTGACCATGATGCCGTGGGGTGCGAGTTCCTGGGAGAAGGTGCGGACCAGACTGAGAACCGCGGCCTTCGAGGCGCCGTAGTGCGGCATGTTGGGCTTAGCCACATAGGCGTCGACGGTGACGATCGAGACGATATGGCCGTAGCCTGCCGCGATCATCGGGTCCATGAAGACGCGGCTGCCCAGGAACACGCCTTTGCAGTTGACGTCAAACACCCGGTCCCAGTCGGCAACCGTGAGATCGCGTATGGTGCTCGTGGGATAGAGTCCTGCGTTGTTGACCAGGATGTCGATGCGGCCGTCGGTGGCCAGGATCGCATCGCGCGCGGCGATCAGGCTTGCCTCGTCCGTCACGTCGGTCGCCTGGGAGCCGCCGCGATTGCCGAGTTCATCCGCGGCGCGGGCCGCAGCCTCGCCGTCAAAATCCAGAAGCCAGACTTTGGCGCCGTCAGCCACAAGACGATCAGCGATCGCCCGTCCGATACCCTGGGCGCCTCCGGTAACGGCGGCGACCTGACCCGCTAGGGGCTGATTCTCATTCATCTTGATCCTCTTGTGCTGGAAAAATGGTGGTGGTCGCTTGTTAAGGGATTGCCAGCACCTGTCAGGGTGCAGGCAGACCGGTCACTCCGCAGCCGCGGACACGGAGTCCGGGCAGAACGCCTTGATGCCGCCGAGGGCTTTGTCGACCAGCGGCAGGACCTCGGATCCAATGCGTTCGAGCGAGCGGCGCGCGCGTGCGTGATCCAGGCCGCCGAACTGGATGAACATGCTGAAATGGCTGGCTCCGGTCGCCTTGATGTCCTTCACCATCTTTTCAGCACAGCTTTCTGGGTCGCCGATGGGAAGGTTCTCCAGCATCGTGTCCAGGCTTGCCTCGCCCTCGTAGGGCTCGGGGATGGCTTCGAGGCCGTTGAACCTGACGTATTGTTTCTTGAACGCCGTGGCGATGCGCGCGGTGTAGCGCGCCCGTTCGGCAGCCTCGCGAGCATCGTCCTTGTCGTCGGTGACATAGATCGTGCGGTTCACGGCAAAGGGCAGGGGGCCTGTGTGGCCGCCTTCGATGTAATTGCTTTCGACGTGATCCCTGACACCCATCAGGGCCGCGGTGTCACCGCTGCCCACCGTGACCAGCGGCGTGTAGCCGGCCCGGCCTCCGCGCTGGAGATACTCCGGCATGCCGCCCGCAAGAAACACCGCCGGGCGGGGGCGTTGCAGAACCGGTGTGCCGATCGGGGTCTCGGGGATCTGGAAATACGTGCCGTCATAGGCGACCCGCCCCTCGGCCATCCCCATCTCGATGATGTCCATCATCTCGTAGGTGATGTCCCAGTTTTCCTTGAGATCAAGGCCGAATCGTTCGAACTCCTCAACCTGGTATCCGGAGCCGAATCCGACCACCAGACGTCCGTTCGAGAGCTGGTCGACCATGCCGATTTCCTCGAGCAGCCGCAGCGGGTGATAGAGCGGCAGCACCAGAACCGCCATACCGAGTTTGATGGTACTGGTGCGCGCGGCCAGATTGCTGGCCAGCATCAGAGGCGACGGACACGAGCAGTAATTGCTGAAATGGTGCTCGGTCAGCCAGGCCGTGTCGAAGCCGATGGCTTCGGCGAGCCCGATCAGGTCGATGGTCTCATCATAGATCTCGCTGACGGGTTTGCTGACGTCGCGCTGCGGCATCAGAGAGAAAAGGCCGAGTTCCATATCAGTTGCTCCTGGATCCAGGTCAGTGCCGTGATCCCTTTAAGACGAAAAAGGCCAAGCCTAAACAGTTGCCTCAAGGATTGCTCGAAGCGATTTCAACTTGGTTCGGTATGAAGTTTAAACGAGGCACAGCAATCCGTGCCACACGGCTCTTGCCCCGCCCGAAGCGGGTGGATGACACACGGACGTCGCGCAATGTTGTGGCGTCTTCTGGAATGATTGTATGCTTGGTAAGCAGGGGGGAGTGCGGGAGAGATGGAGTTCGGAGCCTTTATTCCGGGACACTGGATGGACCACTCCAAGAGCGCAAAGCAGCTCTATGATGAAATGCTTGCGGAGGCGGTCCTCGCCGATGCACTGGGCTTCGACAATGTCTGGCTGGCCGAGCACTACGCCATCGATTACATCGCGATCCCCGGTCCACTTCAGATGGCGACGGCGATTTTCGAAAGGACGTCGAACATCAAGGCCGGCGTGGCGGTGATGATTGTGCGTAACCATCACCCGATCAAACTGGTCGCTGAAATGGCCCAGTTGGACGTCATGTACAACAAGCGGTTCGAGGTTGTGCTCGGCCGGGGTGCGTCGGCCTACGAGTTCCGCCAGATGGGGCTTCTGCAAAGCGAGGAGGACTCGCGGGAGTTCTATCACGAGCACCTGATGGTGATGAGCAAGCTGTGGAAGTCGCAGACGTCGCTCGTCCACGAAGGCCGGTTCTTCAACTTCGACAACACCGTCATCGTCCCACCGCCGCTGACGCAGCAGCCGCCCTTCTACCTGGCCGGGGTGACCCCGCGTTCGATCGCGTTGCAGGTGGACTATTGCCGGGAAGCGGGCAATCCGCTGCGCGTGATGACAAGCGCGTTCCGTGAAGACACCGAATATGTGCGGGAACGGCTGGTGGCGTTCGAGGACGCGGTGGCAGCGGTCGGAGGCTGGCGCGAGGAGGCCTCGTTCGCCGTCAACCGGGTCGCCTATGTAGCCCCGACCGATGAGGAAGCGTGGGAGATCATGCCGCACGTGATCGACGTCCATCGTGGTCTGGTGCGCATGCTCGACGATAGTGAAATCATGATCAACGGCAGAATGCGCTACGACCCCGTGCCCGACGAGCTGACACCCCAGCAGATGTTCGACAACTGCCTGATCGGAAGCCCTGACACCGTCCGCGAGAAGATGCGATCCTACCATGACATGGGCGTCGATCACCTGAGCCTTTACGTGCATCTGGGCCAGCCCCACGACAAGGTGGCGCGCTCCATGGAACTCCTTGCGAAAGAAATCATGCCCGAGTTTCAGAGCGCCTGACTGTCCGCGCTGAGTGCCCAAAGGGTACGCAGGGGCGACAGGCTCGTTGTAGAGACATCCGGCGGCCGCGGGAAGAAACTCCCAGTCTGCATCAATGAGATAGAAATGGTGGTGCAGGCAGTCGTGAACGAAAAGGTCTCCAGCATGATTGCCCTGATCAACAGGGAAACAACATGGAATCCTGAGAAACGCAGCCCAGATCCCATTTCACTCAGCCCGGCAACGCACGGCTTCCGGGCCTTATAATTCGATTTCCCAACGCAAGAAAACAGGGAGATGTAATCCAGGAACAGGCAATTCAGATGGCTGATCGCGGAACCTGATGAGTTGTCGACGTCTGAGCTCAATTTCGTTTCGGAAGCACTGCCCCATCGAACAATGTCCGGTTTTGACAGATTGCTAGCGATTTCAGTTTTCGGCGACTTGCGCGCGGAGCCAGCTGCGGAACGAACGTGCACCACAATCAGCCGCGCCGGACCACATATGTGGTAAACACGGGCGCATGAAGGACGTGGCGAAACATCCTTGTCTATGGGAGCGGAAAGAGAAGAACGGGACGCGGATGTACCACGTCCGTGCCCGTGTGCCGAAAGACCTCTCGGACTGCTACAAGGGAGAACACGTCAAAAAATCACTCAAAACCAAGGATCGACGGAAGGCGGACATTTCCCAGATCCGAGTAGACCATATTTTCTCATAATCATGTGATCCGCTATAATTTTCTGGTTTGTCTTGTTAAGACGTTAGACAAAAACTGATATTCACTGCCGTGATCTGGCTTGGGATCAGACAAATATTCAGATTCAGTACACAACAATCTAGGAAAAAAAGTGCTGCGAAGATTGATTGGCTCGATCATGGGAATGTTGTTGTTGAATGCGTGCTCTGCCGCCTCAATAGAGTCCACATTTCTGACTTATAAGTCCTACACGACCGATAGCTTTGCACAGATATTCTCAGGAAGTTACGTTACCAAACCTTCTGTAATGCACGATGTTAGGTTGTGGCTTCCCGAAGAAGCAGAGCAACCGCTACCAGTTATCGTGATACAACACGGGCTCAGTTCTCCTGATGAGTACGGAAAATGGTTGGATGTTGCCCTTCCGGCATATTTATCCGCAGGCTTTGCCGTTGTGATGAATGACAGCTACGGCGCTAGGCAAATGCAGCATCCCAAACGCCTGTCGTTCAGCGCCAGGGTCCTCGATAACATCATGCTATTCAATGAACTGGTTAAAGACCCTAGGTTCGATCACAAAAACATCAACATACAAGGGTTCAGCTATGGCGGTATGGTCGCCTATCATATGGCCTACACTGCCTATCAGCCAATGCTAAACGGCGCCTGGAATTCTCACCTTTCCATGTATGGCGCTTGCGACATAATCCTTGAGAACAATCAAATGACGGGCGCACCAGTGCTCATGTATCTGGCCAGCGGCGAGGACTATCAGTCCAATGATGACTGTTTTCGTTATAAGGAACAGATCGGAGGCTTCGAGACTTATGTTTTAGAGAACTCCTTTCACGGATTTGCTTTGGATCATGATGTTGAATATGACGAGGAATCGGGAACATTCATCAATTGCGACACCGGTCCGCAGAACACTATTCGCAAGGATGGTACGTGGACGTACAACAAGAAGACGTGGTCGGGTTCATACGCGGATATCATTTCCGGCATCTGGAATGATTGCCGCAGTCTCGGTTCGACAACTGGGGGCTCTAGGGAGACCAGAGTTCAGGCAGTCGCAGACAGCATCACGTTCTTCGTCCAACATGTTGCGCCGTAACCAAACACTCGGACACCAATAGGAGGCATTGTCACGTTAACTTGCCCTGCTCTATGGTGGCCTGCCCATGGTGCTCAAGCTAGGCGCACTTGCCCTGATGCAGCGGTACCCCGTCACGAGAGCATTCCACGATAACATCCGTTCAAGCCTCGTCACACGGAGTCCGTCATGACCGAATCACAGGTCGGTGGCGTGTGGCATGAGCGCCCTTTTGCGATGGCAAGCATACCTGCGCGAACTCCGGAAAAACCGAAACGCCTGACTCATCCACCAACTGAGGTCCTGCGTAAACGCGCTCATGACCCTATCGCCTGAAACAGTCTCACCGCACCCGCTGGCCTTTGCCTGGCGGTCCATGGCCGCACGGATCGCCCGGCGCGCGACCAAAGGTTCTATACAGATAACATTCGCCGGGCTTCCAGCGCTGAGCTTCCAAGGCGAAGCTTTGGGACCCGACGCCCGTGTCGATATCCAGTCGCCGCGCATGCTCTGGCGCCTCTGGCTCGGCGGCGTTTTGGGCTTCAGTGAGGCGTACATGGCCGGCGAGTGCGACACACCCGATCTCAAGCGGCTCATGCAGTGGGCCCTCGCCAACGAAGGACCGCTGGTGTCGGCCATGAAGGGCGGGTTGACGAACCACATCGCGACTCTGATTCATCGGCTCAGGCCCAACACGCGCATCGGCTCCCGACGCAACATCAGGCGTCATTACGACCTGTCCAACGAGTTCTACCGGGCTTGGCTCGACCCCACAATGACCTACTCGTCTGCCCTGTTCGAAGGTGACTTTGATCGCAGCCTGGAACACGCACAACAGGCCAAGTACGAGCGAATTGCGGAAATGGCCGGCATTGAGCCCCACCATCACGTGCTCGAGATCGGTTGCGGCTGGGGAGGCTTCGCAATCTGGGCGGCGCAAGCGATCGGTTGTCGCATCACCGCAATAACGATTTCGGAAGCGCAGTATCAGGAGGCTGGTAACCGCGTTGCTGCTGCTGGGCTTGACGATCGAATTGTCGTCCGACTGATCGACTATCGGGATATCGACGGCCGCTATGACCGGATTGTTTCGATCGAAATGATGGAGGCGGTTGGAGAGCAGTACTGGTCTACCTATGGTGCAGCCCTTCGTGAACGCCTGAACGCCGCCGGACGTGCAGTTCTCCAGGTCATCACGATCGACAAAAGCCATTTCGAGACCTATCGCCGACGTGCCGACTTTATACAGGCGCATGTTTTCCCTGGCGGCATGCTGCCCTCGCCGGAACGGATCGAGCAGGAACTGAGCGATGCGGGCCTGCGCGCTGGTGAGGTCCACCGGTTTGGAGTCGACTATGCCGAAACCTTGCGTCGCTGGCGTTCGGCCTTCGACAGAGCTTGGCCCGAGATTAAATCGTCGAGCTTCGACGAGCGATTGAGGCGCATGTGGGACTACTATCTGGTCTACTGCGAAGTGGGCTTCGAGATCGGCAGGATCGACGTGGGCCTCTACGCGTTTGACATGCCATGACTCGAGCGCTGGCGTTTCCATAAAACTTGGAACTGGCGCGCTTCTTTGAAGGGCCTATCCAGGCTTGGGGCATGGTCGTGGACGGGAAAGGCCGCGTGCGACGGCGCTTCCGAGCCGACATTGTCGGCCGCAAGGATGAAGCCAAACTCGTTCTCGACGAATCGTTTCTCTTTGACGATGGCGAGCGCGACAGTCGGGTCTGGACAATCTGTGAGGCGGATGGAGAGTTGCGCGGATCGGCCGAGGATGTTCTGGGCGAAGCTTGTGGAGAATTGCGAGGTGCGATCCTCCACTGGAATTATGAAATGTTCGCGTCCGTTGGCAGCCGTAAGGTGAAGGTGTGCTTCAATGACTGGGTGGTGCAAGTCGATCAGGATGTGATGCTTGCAAGGGCAGACATACGAAAGTTCGGCTTTCGTGTGGGCGAGGTGATTTTGGACTTTATCCGGCCACAATCAAACACGGTAATTGCATCAGAAAAGTAGGTACGGCGTTGTGACATCGACAACGCAAATTAGTTCGCCCGGCCACGATCGATAGAACTTCCATAGGAAGCCTTGGCAATGTGGCGATTGACGGATCGTATAAGAGCGCCCAGCACTGGGATTTTGGCGTGAACGTTTGATGCGGCGTCCCATTGATCAACATGGGATGAAACGAGACCGGAGGCCGAAAAGAGCACGGCGCTCACACCCTCGAACTCAAAGTCGCGCCTTCTGAAGCTGGCTCGCATCGTCCATGAAAGGAAGCCGCCACGTTGGCCGAGCGCCAAGTCGTCGATGTGGAAGCGGACATCCGGCATCGACCGCAACATAGCAGCAAGCAACTGCTTCACGGCACTTCGTCCGCGCAACTCGTGTAATGGATCACGAAAGCGAACGTCCTCGGTGACTAGGTCATCGAGATGTTCGAGCGATGAAAGAGACAGGTTCTCGAAAAACTTGGCATAGGTCTGCAGCGTTTCCAACGAAGTCATGGGCGCAGCATCTGTCCGGTGATCGCAAAGGCAAGACCGCGGGGCAGACAACGCAGTAATCCTGTTGCAAGTGTCATCTGCCAGGGGAAGGCAATCTCGAACCTTCTTGTCGCCAATCCCTTCTCGATGATCTCGGCGGCACGCTCCACCGGCACCAGAAACGGCATCGGAAACTGGTTCCGGTCGGTCAATGGCGTCTTAACGAATCCTGGACTGATCACCTGGATCGTGACTCTTGAGGTCTTACATTCGACACGGAGCGCTTCGCCAAGATTGATCAATGCTGCCTTGGTTGCGCCGTAAACCCCCGCCTGGGGAAGACCGAACCGGCTGGTCAGGGATCCCACCATCGCAATGTGGCCGCACCTGCGCCCGCGCATGGACCTGAGGAGGGGATCGAGAGCATTGATGATCCCGACAAGATTCACATCGATCTGCCGTTTGGCTTCGGCAGCATCGAACCGCGCTACCCCCATTGCCTGGTAGGTGCCCGCATTCAGGACCGCAGTATGAATGGGGCCGCAAGCTTCTTCGATAGCGACAATCGTCTGATGGACCTCGGCGGCATCGGTGACATCGAGCGGGAATGGCACGATACGGCCGGCAAGCGGCAATGCCCTGAGATCGTCGAGTGCATCAGCGTTCCGGGCGCTTGCTGCCACCACATGTCCTCGGCTGGCAAGTCTGAGGGCCAAAGTCCGCCCAATGCCGCTGCTGGCGCCGGTGATCCAGATGCAACCGCTGCCCGCGTCGCCGATCGGCACGACATCAACCCCCTGTTTGCGCGACGATCGACTGCCATGTCGCGGGGTCGGGACGACTGCGGAGCCGATAGTTGATGGATGAACCCTTTGCGTCGAACGCCAGACCGCTCCAGAGGCCGTCATTGGCATACCAAGTCGTCATGGTCAGGTCGCCCGACACCTCGAATCGCCGCGCCTGTGACATTATCCCGTCGAAGGTCACCGTTTCATTGCCCCCGAGCCGGTGTTCGACATCGAGCAGGCCGCCACGCTGTGTGTCGATCAGTGTATCCTGCTCGATGGTCAAGGGGTGCCAGTAACCCGTCGTGAGCAAATGACCTGGCACGGTCTGAAACTGGCCGTCGACCTCGATCATCAGCGTCTCGGCTTTCCGCCTAATGGAGACACGGTAATCGGTCCCATCATCATGAGTTTCGGAATCCAGGCGCACGAGCTGCCCACGCCTCCAAACCTCACGGTTCCGATATGAATACCGGTAGACCGTCACCCAGGCGCAAACGACCTCGAGGTCGATCTCGATGTCGACGACGAGGTCGTCGCCTCCACTATGAAAGTTAACGGCATGCATGCCGATCGGTTTGCTATCACGATGGACCTCGAACTCGAGGCGGCTGCCCGACAAGGCCAATAGCTTTCCGGGGATCAAGGCCAGCCCGACCGTCCCAGCCAGGAAAGATCGTCGCGAAGCGGGCCTCATCGCGGAGCACCGCCTCCCGCCATGACTGATGGTGTTTTGGCTGGCCGATGACGAAAGACCGGCAAGCGTTTGAGCCACAGGCGCGCAGCCTCGACATGGATCGCGGCGACAATCTTGAAGGTCATAAAGGGAAAGCGTCGCAAGGCAAGGCTCAACGCGCCATCCTCGAGATGCCGGCGCTCACCTGTCTGTACAGCGACCAACCGCACCTCGCCTTCTAGCATATGGCGCACCTGCACCATCAGGCGGTCGTCGGGCCTTGCCAACCGGAAGCTGTAGCTGCCAGCAACCGGCAGGAATGGCGAAACATGAAACGCCTTGGCGCAAGATTGACGGACAATCCCATCCTGACTGCAGACGGGAAGGAGATAGCTTTGCCGTTCTCCGAAGGTGTTCCTGACCTCATAGATGATCGTAGTCAGGCGCTCTGCCCGATCGTGACAGAACCAGATTGTCAGGGGGTTGAAGGCGAACCCGAAAACACGCGGCAAACAAAGCAGCCGGATAGGCCCGTTCGGCACCACAAGACCGGCACGACGTATCTCCGTTTGGGCCCAGACCCTGAGGTCCGAACCATCGCAGGGCCCATGATCGACGTCGTGGAACGCCACAGGTGCGCGACGATTGTATCCGAAGAGCCTGAATCGTTGGTCGAGCGCCTCGAGTTCATCGAGATCGAAGAGCATCGTGAACGCGTCATACACAAACCTGTGACGCTTGGGCGTCAGACGATGGTGCATCACCTGCCCGATGTAGACGCAACTGTGCCAGGTTCGCATCATGCCGCCAGGACTTCCGGCTCGCCGGGCCTCGTCGGGGTGACCTCTGTCAAACCACCATCGCGCCACCACGGCGCCGGAGCTCCAAGCGCCGCCGCAACGTCGAGACCCGATCGGAGACCGTCCTCATGGAAACCAAAACCCGTGTAGCTCCCGCAAAACCAGACACCTCCACGGCCCTGAATTCGATGCATGGCATCTTTGGCACGCAGGGTCGCCAGGTCGAACTGCGGATGATCGTAAAAAAGTCGGGCGTGAACCAAATCCTCCCTTGGGGCACGGGGCGGGTTGAGCGTGACAAACAGGTCCTGGTCGGTATCAAGCCGCTGCAGCCGGTTCATCCAGTAACTCACGGCGATCGCGTGATCCCCTGTGCCGTCGGTGCCCCCGATGTAGTTCCAGCTCGACCACAACCGGCGCCTTCGTGGCATCAGTGAACAATCGCGGTGAAGCCAGACTTCATTGGACTGGTAGCGGAACGATTGCAGAATCGCGGTGCGTTCTTCGTCGTGATCATCCAAGAGAAGGCGCGCTGACTGATCACCGTGGCTGGCAAGAACCACCGCATCGAACGCAGTGATATCTCCACCGGCCAGTTCGAGGAGTGGTCGGGCCCCGTCCGCACGAAGGCCAATCACCGGCCTGCCAAGCTGCAGATTTCCACGAAAATCATCCAGAATGCGGGACACATAGCTGCTGCTGCCGCCGGAAACGGTGCGCCAGCGCACGCGACCCGAAAACTTTAGAAGCTGATGGTTCCGAAAAAATACAACGAATGAGCGCACGGGATAGCCGATGATCCCGTCGAGGCTAGACGACCAGATGGCACCGGCCATCGGAGCCAGGAAACGCTGCACGAACGCCGCGTCATAGCCATGGCGGCCAAGCCAGGATCCGAGCGTTTCATCGCACGTCATTGGATCGTTGAGCGCGCTTTCGGCATGCCGAAAGAACCGAGCCACGTTGGCCAGGAGCCGCCAGTGAGCCAAACTCGCGATCTGCGACCGCGTGCCGAACAAACCCAACGGACGTCCCGCGATCTCCCAGCGGCCACCATCGAGCGAGACGGAGAACGACATATCGCTTTCGTTGCTCGGCACATCAAGGGCTTCAAAGAGCCGGGTCAGGTGAGGATAGTTGAGCGTGTTGTAAACGATAAAGCCCGTATCCACTGCAACGGGCTTTCCGGAGATTTCAATTTGTTGCGTGTTGGCGTGACCGCCTGCACGCGTTTCTTGCTCGAACAATGTCACGTCGTGGCGTCTGGAAAGGGCCCAAGCGGCCCCCAGACCGGCAACTCCCGCCCCTACAACAGCGATTTTCATCACGAACCTTCTTGAATAACGATCCTTTTTCGCACGGCAGACTGTAATGGATCACCCGAAGGCTGTGATCCGGGAACAGTTGGCTTGCGTAAATAACAAAAGTGCGCGGGAGGTGTCATGTTCCAACAGCTTTCGGACGACGAGCTTGCCGCTCCTGATTTCCTAGGGTTAGAGAAGCCCATGGCTGATCACGCGGAACTTAATACTACCTTATTATCATCCCATGAGGCCGATCTGATGGCCGTTGGTCGCGATAGAGATATCGCGGCCTTTCGTCGTCTCTTCGAGCATTTTTCGCCGCGCGTCCGTTCGTTTCTCATAAAGCGAGGCAGCGCAACGGCTCTGGCCGACGATATTGTTCAGGACGTGTTTGCGAGGATCTGGCGGCGGTCGTCCACATTCGATCCGTCGAAGGCGTCGGCCTCCACCTGGATTTTCACAATTGCTCGTAACAGACGTATCGACCTGGCTCGCCGGTCGCGTCCTGAGGTCGACATCGACGATCCGGCCACCGTCATCGAGGACGTCGACGATCGCCCGCTGCCCGACGACCATGCCAACAATCGCCAAATATCTCTCCTTCTCGCCCAGGCCCTATCGTATTTGCCGGTAGAGCAATCCGATCTGATTGCCATGGCGTACCAGAGGGATATGTCTCATTCGGAAATCGCCATGCAGCTCGACTTGCCTTTGGGCACCGTAAAATCGCGGTTGCGTCTGGCACTGAAGAAGTTGCGCCACTCCTTGGAGGGTTTGCAGTGAACATCTCTCATCATCCCGATCAGACGCTGCTGCTCGACTATGCGACGGGCGCCATGAGCGACGCATTCAGCCTGATCATTGCCACGCACCTTGCCATGTGCCCTGCCTGCCGTCGCGAAGTCTCAGCGCTCGAACGCATTGGCGGCGCCATGCTAGATCGGGAAAACCCACCTCAAGCTCGCGGCGACGATTTTGAAGCACTGATGGCCCGGATCGAACGAGACGAGCGCGAGCCAGAAGTGAGGCCCGCTCGTCCCCCAGTCCCGCCGGCGCTGGCAACCTTTCCACGACCCTTGCGCGACCGGCTGACCTCGCTTGGCAGCGACGTTCCCTGGAATCGTCGTGGAGCGATTGAAACGGCCTTTCTTCCTGCAGCGGAACCCGGACATAAGATCAGGATGCTGCGTATCGCACCGGGCCACGGAGTCCCGCAACACAGTCACAGAGGAACCGAGCTGACCCTTGTTCTGGAAGGTGGATTCAGCGACATCACCGGAAACTATGTGCGCGGGGACATTCAGGTCGCCGATCAAGAGCTTGATCACCAGCCTCTGGCCGACGACCAGGTGGCTTGTATCTGCTTGGCGGTGACGTCGGATCGCCTCAGGCTGACGGGACCCCTGGGCCGTATCATTGATCCGCTCTTGAGGGTCTGAAGATTGGTACTGGCACGAAGGATTCGTTACGGCTTTGCGTCGCTGACTGCCGCCATGACAATCTGCACCGCTACTGCCAACTCCTCTCCTGTGAACTGGTCCGAGATACCTTTGCCCAGCCTAGACGGCGGCCAACTTTCTGCCGATGATCTGATCGGCCACACGGTGTTGGTGGTCAATACAGCCTCTATGTGCGGCTTCACGCCACAATACGAAGGCCTCCAAATGTTATGGGAACGCTACCGCGTCGACGGATTGGTCGTTCTGGGCGTGCCTTCAGACAATTTCGGCGGCCAAGAGTACGACAGCAACGACGAGACAAAAACATTCTGCGAAGTCACCTACGGAATCGATTTCCCGATGCTGACGCAGCAAAATGTCAAGGGTGACGAGGCTCATGCGCTGTTCGCGTGGATTGCAAACCAGGCTGGCCTCGCCGGGCAACCGCGGTGGAACTTCTTCAAGTACCTGATTGACCGCGATGGCAACTTCGTGAGGTGGTTCTCCAGTATGACAACCCCTGGATCTCGCGACCTGCAGCAATCGATTGAAGACATCCTCTACGCCGAATGATCCGATCGTCCTGAGTCCGCGTAAATAGATCAGCCCGTGTGGGCGGTTATGGCAGTACTGGGCACCATCAGTCACTCCCGCGAACGGTGTCCAGTGCTGCCTTCTCAAGCGATGATGTTGCGCCGCCTGGGGTGCAACACGCGAGCTTCGGACGGCATTTGACCTGTCGGACAGACACGATGTGCCTCCGAATCCCAACACAATGAGGTCATTTGTCGAAACGCCGGTTCCGGTTGGCGCCAGGGCTCAACCAGGAAAACCGGGTCGGGCGCTCCACGCATGGCAGCTTTGACTGATCTATCGAGCTTCTGGCCACGTAGAAACGGAAACATTCAAAGCAAGGACACAACCTATGCGTACTGCAAACGACAATCAGGTCGTCAAACCCACCCTGCCCCGGGGTGTGCTGCTTCTCCCCGGACTGTCTGTCGTTCCTCTTCCCGGCATCGACGCATTGCGGGTCCAGATGGCGCGCATCCGTCAGGGATCTTCGATCGGCGGACAGAAATAGCGTTCTAGACCCGACAACCAATCCGTGAAAGAGATTGCCATGTTTTCCTTGTACCGATCTGTAATGGATCCTTCGGTCAACCCCCTGCGCACGCTGCCGCCGGCGCAGCGGTTCCAGATCATGAGTACGCTCGCCATGATGTGGACCGCCATATTTTGCACCGCAACCGGCGCCTGGATTTGGTACGGCGAACTGATCGTGGGGCATGTCCTTGTTGCTGTTGGATTCCTTGTAACCGGCCTGACGTTTCGCAACGCCGGTAACGTTGCCGATGCATCTCGCGCGACTTACCGCGACTACCCCGCAGGCGACGGAACGACCCGATACGATGATGTTTGGGGTGGCTGAGCCAATCGATGAATAGCGGATGGAGCCCGATGTTCCGACCATGATCGGCCCCTCCTTCTTAAGATCGACAAACAATAGATCAGACGTTTAATTCGTTTAATTAGGCGAATGCCCCATTTGAGACCCCGTCCATGGCAACGATCAGCGAACAAGGGGCCCTCCGGTTTCGAAGGCCCGGGCAAATTGGCCTATCGACGAAACCGTCTTAAGAGCGCAGCTTGCCAGGCAGATGCTGGACGCAGGAATTGTAGCAGGACAGTGATCGCATTTCGCCTCGGCTCCGTACAAAGAACGTTGAAAGGAGTACAACGATGGACGTCATACATGCTGATCTCGAACGGGCCACTCTGCTGCAGGTGATGGCAGAACAGCTTCTGGAGGCCGACCCCTACTGCCCTGAAACCCTGAAGCAAGCCGATAGCATGCACAATTTGGCTGCGTCCTTCCTGCTGCGTTCGAGAACCGAATGCCTGGGCAACGACCTCATGGTTGGGACCTAGCAAGGGGATACAGTCGATTGATCCTCGCCATATCTGGCCATCCTTCCCAAACATCAGGATGGACCAATTCGCGGGCGAAGGATCATTTGGTTTGTTGACAGGCCCTGATCGCTGTTGAACGATAGATTCCAAGAATTGCGGTTTCGTTTTCAGGTGGGTTGGGGCTACCAGCCGCTTGGGTGACTGGCCGGGGCATAGTCGTCGATACCGCGGCTAAAATGGTCGAGGGAATCTTCGAAATGCTGCTACTTCGTTGGGGACTGCTGGCATTGGCATTGGTCACGTTGATGCAGACCGCATCGGCCCAGGATTTCCTAGGGCCAGAGGCTTGTCAGAAGTGTCATAAGCCGGAATTCACCGTCTGGGAGGACACGCCACACGCTGCCCTCTTCGACGAGTTTCACAGGAACCGCGACGCACGCGACATCGTCAAGGAAGTTGGCGACCGGAACCCCAAGAAGAGCGAAGTTTGCATTCTCTGCCATTACACGGCGCTCACAGATGCTTCCGGTGAACCCGATCCGGTGGCGGGCCCGTCCTGCGAAAGCTGTCACGGTGCAGCGTCGGACTGGATCGAGATTCACAACAATTACGGTGGTCAGGGCGTTACGGCCGAGCAGGAGTCGGCGGAGCATGAAGCCCAGCGTATTAACGATGCCGCTGCGGCAGGCATGATCTGGCCGCATATGACCTACGACGCCACGCGCAACTGCTTCACCTGCCACGGTCTCAACAACGATGCGCTCGACGTTGCGACGCTGGAGATCATGCTGGATGCCGGTCATCCCGTGAATGGCGATTTCGAATACATCGCCTACAGCCAGGGTCAGGTGCGCCACCGCTTCTATCCGCCCGACAGAGACGTTAATCAGGAACTCACCGCGGCCGAATCGGCTGAGTGGTATCTGGTGGGTCAGGCGGCCTCGCTTGTCGCAGCGACCGAGGGCTCGGCGCGGACCTCTCATCCCGATTACGTCGCTGCGATGGAGGTGCGTATCGCGCGCGCTACCGAGGCTCTGTCACGAATCGATGTCGGCGCAGCCGTGCTGGCCGATCCGACTGAAGCGAATGCTGAAGCATTTGCTCTGGCGATCGCCGGTCAGGACCACTCCGCTGCCGTGAGTGATCTCGTGCCGACCGAGTACAAGTGACAGTTCGGCACAACTCGATCGGGGGCGTGAGCGTATGCGACGGGCAGGTTGGCCGATGGATGCCGTTCCTCGGCCTCAACGCTGGGATAAACCGTTCGATGAGGAGCTCTCGAGCCACGACGTTGAACGTATTCTCGCGCTGCCCGCGTTTGACGGCGTCCAAGCCCATCGCTTCCCTGTTCAGATTCCGCTGGACGGTATCCTCGCCAACGATACGAGACTGATCCGTTATCAGGCTGGTGACGTCGTCGTGCGTGAGGGTGACTACGGCAATTCCGCATTCCTCGTGGTGGAAGGCTCGGTCTGCGTCGCGCTGACACCCGGTTTGCCACCGTCGATGCTGGGGCGCGCGCCATCACGTCGAAAGAGCCTCTTGTCTGCTTTGTCTCAGCTCTGGACGAACCGTGGCAAGATCATGGAATTGCGGCGCATGAATGATGTGTCAGAGCGCAGCGTCCGGACGGTCGAGCAGCAACAGACAAGACTCGACATGGACTACGTCCGTCAGACACAGACGACGGTGTCCCTGGGCGAAGGGCGCATCTTTGGTGAGATCGCTGCTGTAGCGCGTAGTCCCCGGACCGCGACGGTTGTTGCGGAGGTCGATGCGCTTCTGCTTGAAATCCGTTGGCAGGGTCTGCGCGAACTACGCCGCTACGATCCGGGGTGGCGCGAACGCATCGACTCAACCTATCGCAACAACGCGCTGAAGCTTCATCTGCAAGAAGATGCCCTATTCTCCGGCCTGTCGTCGGAACTGATTGATGCGGTGGCTGCCGACACGCTGTTTGAGTCGTATGGATCGTTCGACTGGAACGTTGATTTCAAGCGCCGGGGCGCAGAAAGCGTCGGTGCGAAGATCGTGAACGAGGGCGATTACCCCGACGGCCTTCTGATGATCCGCGGCGGCTTCGCCAAGGTCACCAGGCGCATCGGCAATGGCGAGCGTGCGCTGACCTATCTGCGTGCTGGCGATGTCTTTGGTCTCGATGAACTCTACCGACTTTGGAGGGGCGACGACGATGTCGCCATGCGCGCGTCGCTGACGCCACTTGGGTATGTCGACGTATTGCGTGTGCCCTATTTTGTCATGGAACGGCACGTTTTTCCCAATCTCCGCCAGTCCCCGTCCGACGATCTACAATCAGCTTTCGAACGGCCGCTCGCCGATGACTCGCTGCTCGAGTGGGCGATCGGTGAGCGTTTCATCAATGGTACGCGCGCCATGGTGATCGATCTGGATCGCTGTGTCCGCTGTGACGATTGTGTCCGTGCCTGTGCCTCGACCCACGATGGCAATCCACGATTCGTGCGTCACGGCAAGGATCATTCACATTGGATGGTAGCCAACGCCTGCATGCATTGTACCGATCCGGTCTGCATGATCGGTTGCCCGACCGGCGCCATCCATCGCGACGAGGCAAGCGGCATGGTCGTGATCAACGACACGACATGCATCGGCTGCCAGACCTGCGCCAACGCTTGTCCATACGACAACATCCGCATGGTCGAGATTCGCAATGACCGCGACGAGGTGATCATCGACAGCGAACAGGGGGTGCCGCTCTTGAAGGCCACCAAGTGCGACTTCTGCTACGACCAGCCGGCCGGACCCGCGTGTGTGCGCGCCTGTCCCCATGATGCTCTGCGTCGAAGCAGTTTTGCGGATCTTGTGCAGATGGCGGAAGAACGATGATTCGCGGCAACGCTTTGCGTTTCGCGTTTCGTGTCGGTTTCGGTATGTTCCTTGTCGGCTCGTGTGCGGCCGTCGCCTGGTATGATTACAGCCAAGCTCTCGTTCTCGGGCATCCCGAGATCGAAACAGGCTGGCTGCTGCTCGCCTCCATCGTGTTTCTCGCGCTCTACAACATTCGCAAGAAGCTCTCGATGCTGCCCCTGGGCAGAAGCAGCTACTGGTTGGTTGTGCACGTCGTCGTCGGGATCGGCGTGATCATCGTCTACGCGCTTCATGCCCGCACGCTCTGGCCCAGCGGCTACGAGCTGTTGTTGGCCCTGCTGTTCTATGCGGTCGTGTTATCGGGGATCGCGGGTTACATCCTCCAGCGCGTGCTCTCAACGGCGCTCACGAAAATCCAGAACGAGTTCATCTGGGAGCGCATCCCCGGCGATCTCTACGAGCTTCGGCGACAGGCCGAAGAGATCATCATGGAATGTGCCGAAAAGACCGGCAGCGAGGTTTTGCCGCGACTCTACCGCGAAAACCTGCACTGGTACTTCCGAAAGCCGCGCTTCGCGATTTCGTCGCTCTTTGTCGCCAACACCGCCAATTTCTGGCTTCGCCATCACATCGACAGCGTCAGTATCTATCTGCAGGGCGAGGAGCATGACTACTGCTCCAGGCTGCAAGCCCTGGCCTATCTCAAGATCGATCTTGATCGCTCCTACACGCTGCAGCGGCTGCTCAAGGTCTGGCTCTTGGTCCATGTGCCCGCCACCTACGCCTTTCTGGTGCTTGTGATCTGGCACGTCATCCTCGTCCACGTTTATCTCGTCTGAACGCCGTGAAGCTCTCATCCGACAGGTTCAAGTTTGATCGCAGCCCCTACGAACGGCCCAACCGCAAGTGGCGTTGCGGGCGAGCGGCGATCTGGGGCCGGCCGTGTCCGATGGGACCCAACGGCGATGGAAGCTGCGGCGGCGTTACGGCTTGCCGGCCATTCCATAATGCAAGCAAGGATCGCTGGGAGTGCCGCAGACCGGTCTCCGCCGGCGGTCCGTGCGCGGAGGGCCCGGATCCCGAGGGGCGCTGTGCGCGGCGGCGTCCACCCTGCGTGCCGCGGCGGTCCCTGCGTCATCAGCGCTCCCGAATTACCTTTCTCGCGGTGATCGCCATGATCGCCCTGCTGGGTGCCATCATCGAAACCGGTAGCGACGCGAGCCATGCCACCAACAGCCTCAGCCCGGGTATGATCTCAAGCTCGCATCTGCTGTTTGTAGGCGACGATTGCGGTGCGTGCCACGTCGCCCACGACGGTGATCTGGGCGACTGGCTGGGCAGCATCTTCGTCGGCCAGGACATGACCTCCGCCTGCCTCGACTGCCATGTTTTCGAGGGCGATGTCCGCAATCCGCATAACTTTGAATCGGTAGCGATGTCCTCACTGCGCAATCCCGACCTTGCGCAGATGGAATGCATCAGTTGCCATACCGAACACGACGGCCTGGATGCGAACTTAGTCGAGATGACCGACGCGCAATGCAGCACGTGCCATCTGGTCGCGATGGAGAGCTTCACCGACCACGTGCCCTTCGGTGAGCTTTATCCATCTCTCCAGCGAACCGCGCTGCGGTTCGACCACGTCACCCATCTGGGCAAGCACTTCCTTCAGGCCGCGGCAGACGATCCCACAGGTTGCGTCGATTGCCACGTTGTCGACCGTGCGACGGATTTCGTACCGGTGCGTGGTTTCGAAGAGTCCTGCGCGTCCTGCCATGCGGGCGACCTCGACGACCGCTCGCTGCCGGTGCTGGCGCTGCCCGAGTTCTCGGCCGAACAATTCGCAGCACTCGATCACGAGTACCTTGCCGAACTATGTCCCGACCGCGGATCGCCTGAATTCTACCGCTCTCTCATCGTCGCCCGCGCCGCCGTGGCCGAAGGCGACCCCTTCGGCGATTTCGAATCGGTGGCGTTCGGCGAAGCTATGACGCCGCTGATGCAATGGGCGCTTGATGCGGAGAACCCCGATATCTACGACCTGCCGGCCGATGAACCTTTGGTCGACGACCTGCTCTGGCTTTATCTCGATCTTGCCGACAGTGGAAGCGAGCCGCTGGCGAGCCTGATCGAGGATCGTACCGACGGAACGGTGGACGGTGTCGCCCTGCTGGCCGGCCTGAACGACGATACGGTGCGCACCGCGGTCTGCGCGTGGATGGCCAATGCTGACGTCCGTCAGGACCCGCCACCCGGCGGCGGTTGGTACGTGGACGGCCTGACTGTCGACTACATGGCGTCGGGCCATGCGGATCCAGTGATGACCGCCTGGCTCGATCTCGCCGCGGCCGCTCCGACACTGGCTGCGGAGGCCAGTGGCGATGTCGATCACGCGCTCTTTGTCCGTGACACGCTCATGAGCCCGGGACAGGGACCCGGTTCGTGTGCCAGGTGTCACAGCATGAGCGTGTCGAACGGCAATCCGACCGATCCTGCGACGCCGGTCGAGGTCCGATGGGAAAGCGACAACACACCCTGGAGCCCTTACGTGCGCTACAGCCACGGCCCGCATCTGAATGTTCTGGGCGAAGGCACTTCCTGTTCGGTCTGTCATCGTCTAAAGGAAGAAAGCGGCATCGCCGGTGCATACGAAACCCTTGACGCGAACCGCCCGGTTTCGAGCTTCCGTTCGATCGGGAACGCCCAATGTCTATCGTGTCACGGCGAAGGTGACGACGGCCTCCAGGCGATCGCTGCCGACGAAGGCTGTTTGCTTTGTCACAATTATCATCTTGAAACTGGTTTCCTCCGCCGCATGGTGGAGCTTGAAGCAACGATGGAGTGACGCACCATGACGTCCACACAATCTTCTCATGACCAGATCTTCAGGTCTCAGGCCACGCTCTGGCTGACGGTTCTGGCGATGGCCGCGTTGCTAACGATTGGCGCCGGTGCGTTCGGCCAGGAGGAGGTCGACGACGAGGCTGAGGTCGAGATGGCGGCGATTGAGGATCCGCACGCCGCGGTGTTTCTGGAAGAGAACTATCCCAGCGCGAGCCAGTGTATCGCCTGTCACGAGCGCATCTATTGGGAATGGGCCTCGTCTAACCACGCCTATTCGTCGATTTCGCCGATGTTTCACAAGTTCGAGCAGACTATCAACGATCTCTCTTCGGGTACGATCGGTAGCTTCTGCGTGCGCTGCCATCAGCAGGTCGGAACGCAGATGGGCGAGCCGCGCGAGGCGCCGCTTTGGGAACGCAGTCAGATTTCGCGGGAAGGTGTCACTTGCATCACTTGTCACCGCGTCGCTGGCGCATACGGCAAGGTCGATGGCGAGCGTACGATTACAGCCGGTGAGATCTACGAGCCCATGCGCGGTAGCGGCGAGGGCAGCAATATTGCCGAGGTTCTGGAAGACCCCGACTACTGGAAGGTCGACATCGACGGTGAAAGCCGTGGATCGGCAATCCACCAGGGCGTCATCGAGTTCGAGCAGATTACCGAATCTGAGTTCTGCGTCTCGTGCCACCAAGTTGCTGTGGATCCCGGTATCAAACTCGAGGTCGTCTGGGACCAGTACCGGGATTCCCCCGCTGCTGCCGCAGGCGTGCAGTGCCAAGACTGCCATATGGGCGAAATCCCAGGGATCGCTGCGGGTTACGACATGGACTATGCCGCGATCGTCGACGGCGAACCGGTTGGCGAACCGCGGCCGCACCATAACCACGCGTTCTACGGTCCGGGTTATCCGATCGCTCATCCTGGGATTTTTCCCCACAATCCTGATGCCGAGTCCTGGACGATCGAGGAGTGGTTAAACTTCGACTATCGCTCGAATTGGGGCACCGACGACTACGAGGAAGTCGCTTTCGCTTATGAGGATACCTTCGAGTTCACGGCGCCCGATGTCGTCGATCTGGTCTATGAGGCGGCCGATACCGGCGACACCATGCCGGAGGACGACCTTTACGACCTGCTTGACTATGCCGAAGAAGCCGTCGACGGCCGCATCGAGCAGCTCGAGGATCCGTCGGGACTGGAGCAGGCCTTTGCTGCCTTCGAGCTCACGGTCGAAGATCTGATCGCAGGCGCTGGCGATGCCGAGGTGCTTGCCGAACGGCTCGACGACGCGGTTGACACCCTGCAGCTCGCATTCAGTTACGAATGGCCTGACACCTGGGCCTATTCCGACGACCGTATCGAGGCGCGCGAAGTGATCGATTGGAACCTGATGCTTCTCGATCAGAAGCGCGATCTCAGGGTGCAGGTCATGGAGAACGGCTCACGGATCGATGGTCCCTACTTCGACAGTCCCCCGGCGGTTGGTCAATCCTTCTCGTTCAGCTATCGCGTCACCAACACCGACGAGGGCCACAACCTGCCTTCCGGCTCGCTCGGCGCCCAGCCCGAAATCTGGTTAAATGTGGCGCTGATCGATCCTGACGGCGTCACCGTGTTCGAGTCCGGCTATGTCGATGGCAACGGTGACATGGCCGACCTCCACTCGCTCGAGGTCGCGGCAGGCGAGATCGCGCATGACGATCAACTGTTCAATCTGCAGACCAAGTTTTTGACGACCAATGTGAAGGGCACGGACCGGGAGATGTATCTGCCGGTCAACTTTGATATCGACCAGATTCCCTTCCTGCGGCCGGCGAACGTGCCAACGACTGTGCTCAACCATCCTCCCTTCATCCGCATGGAAGGTCGCAGTATCCCGCCGCTGGGCTGGCGCGATGCCGACTACACTGTTCCCGCCGAAGCCATGAGCAAGCCGGGCGAGTACACCCTCGCCGTGCGTCTGCGCAGTCGTGCGGAGCCGATCTACTTCATGCGCTTCGTTGGGGCGACGACGGAGATGGAGCAGGCGATGAACGAGTGGATGATCGATGTCCATCCCTATGCGGTGACGTTGGAGGTGACGGAATGACTTCATACGAGACCAAGGGAGCGCGTGACTGTCGCGCGCGTCTTGCTGTCGTGGTCCTGCTGACGAGTTTGCTATCGCTCACCGGACTTGCCGTTGCCGGGGATGCTCACGTCGAACAGCCGCCCCCGGAAATCCCAGTTGACGCGGAGTTCACCGAATTCGACGCCTCGGTTTTCAAGCCCGATCCGACTTACGAGGACGATGGCTACGACGCCGAGGCGCAGCTCGATATCTACGGCGGCAAGTCTCCGATCGAGGCACCCCGTCCGCTCCTAGAATTGGGTACGCCGTTCTATCAGGAGGGGCCGTTCTCCGAGGACTACGCCTTTCTTGGTGAGCGCAATCTCGTGCGGCCCAACCTTAGGATCTACGGTGATCTAAGGACCGCCGTTGCCTACAATGACAATGGTGCGTCCGAATTGGGCCTGGTAGCGACCCAGATCAATCTCGACATAGATGTCGCCATCACCGCGACCGAGCGACTCCACGCTTTTTTCCGGCCGCTGGATCAGAACGGCAACTTCACACGCTACGAGTTCGCGGGTGGTGATTCCCGCGATGGCTTCGTGAACGAGTTTAACGGTGTGCCCCAAACGCTGTTTTTCGAAGGCGACATCGGCGCGCTTTATTCAGGGTTCTCCGGGCGGTATCAGGACTTCGATCTTCCTTTCGCGGTCGGACTCGTCCCGATGATCTTCCAGAACGGAATTTGGGTCGACGACGCCTTCGTGGGGGGCGCCTTCGCCCTTCCGGCGCGCAACAGTCCCGAGCTCGACATCACGAATTTCGATGTGACCTTCTTCGCCGGTTTCGACAAGGTCACGACCCCGGCAATCCGCGATTCGGCCGGCGGCCTCGCCGACGACGATCTCGATATCTTTGGTATCGCCACGTTCGTGGAGGCCAACGAAGGCTATTGGGAAGCCGGTATCGGCGCCCTTGTGGGCGAAGATCAGCTCGAAGATCTGGGCTACAACAGTGCAACGGTTGCGTTCACGCGCCGTTACGGGGGGTGGCTCTCCAACTCCGTCCGCGGATTTTGGACCTTCGGTCAGGATCCGCCGGGCGGTGTTGCGCAAACCGCCGACGGGTTCGCGCTGCTGGTGGAAAACTCGCTGATCACCAGCCAGCCGCTCACTCTGGTGCCCTATTTCAATGCCTTTGTCGGGTTTGATAAGCCGCAGCCTCTGGCGCGCAACGCCGGACTGCTCAAGAACACCGGGATCAACTTCGATACCGACAATCTGACCGGCTTCCCGAAGCTGGACGACACTGCCAACAACACCTTTGGCGGCGCCTTGGGCATAGAGTATCTCTTCAATCTAGACCGCCAGCTCGTCGTCGAGGCTGCGGCATTGCGCGCCTTTGACGATGCTGCGGGGCGCTCTGCGCCGGGTGACCAGTTTGCTCTCGGTCTCAGATACCAAGAGCCGATCGCGCTCGATTGGATCGTTCGGTTCGACGCCATGCACGGTTGGCTTGAGAACTCGGACGACATCTCGGGTTTTCGCATCGAGCTTCGCAAGAAGTTCTAGTGAGAGGGCGGTTCATGGAACCCAACATGATGATCAATCTGGCGGCGGGAGCCATCTTTGGTGCCATTGCCGCCTATGTCCTTGTGCTGGCGCTGCGAGAGGCTCACGGGGTGTCGGTCACCGCGCGCACCGCGGAGTTGGAGCAATCGCTGCTAAACCGGCGCATCGACGATTTGTTGGAGCGTGGCAGGCTTGAGCGCGAGCGCGAACAGTTCTCCTGGTCGGGCTGGCGGAAGTTCGAGGTGATGGAGCGTGTTGAGGAGGGCGGGGATATCTGCTCCTTTTACCTTTCGCCGCACGACAAACGCCCGCTCCCGCCTTACCTTCCTGGGCAGTTTCTGACCTTCAATCTAAAGCTTCCCGGGTCTTCCAGCCCTGTCGTGCGGTGTTATTCCCTGTCGGATGCACCACACCAGGAAAAGTATCGGATCTCAGTTAAGCGTCAGGCCCCACCTCGTGACGAAAGCAGGGCCGACATCAGAAAATCCTCGTCGAACTGGCTCCATGACAACGCGCGGGTCGGAGACATCCTCGACGTCAAGGCACCGGCTGGTCACTTCTACCTCGACCCCGCGCAGCGCAAGCCTGTCGTGTTGATCGGTGGCGGCGTCGGTATCACGCCGGTTCTGTCAATGCTCAATACTCTGCTGGAACGCAACTCCGAACAGGAGATTTGGTTCTTCTATGGCGTACGTTGTGGCCGTGAACACATCATGAAGGATCACCTCAAGCGCCTCGCTCTGCAGCATCCCAACGCCAGACTCCGTGTATGCTATTCCGATCCCGAGGACGGCGATATCGAGGGTGAGCATTTTCAGCACGGCGGCAGGGTCGGCGTTGATCTCTTCAGGGACCTGCTGCCGTCCAACAACTACGATTTCCTCTTCTGTGGGCCGCCGCCGATGATGAAGTCGCTTTACGAGGGACTCTTGGACTGGGGCGTCCCCGATGAACGGATCCACTTCGAGGCCTTCGGGCCCGCAAGCATCAAGCGCATCGGTCAGACCAAGCAGGTCGATGAAGTCAACGAGGCCACGGAAGGTTTTACGATCACCTTTGCGCGCAGTGACAAGGCACTCACTTGGGATGGCAAGGCCGATTCCTTGTTGGACCTAGCGGAGGCCAACGGCATTCCGATGGAGGCCGGTTGCCGAGCGGGCAACTGCGGCACATGCATCACTGCGATCAAGGCAGGCACCTCCCGCCATACAATCATTCCTAGCGCCGCCGCTGAGCCTGGGACCTGTTTGGCCTGCTGCTCTGTACCGACCTCGGATCTCACTCTTGAGGCCTAGTGGCAGTTGGGCAGCCCGGGTTCCTTTGGCCTCCATGAACCGAGCATCTAGCTCGATGCCCCTCAGCGCCGCTTCAGTGAAGCGCTCGATATTGTGTCGATAGCGCCGGATCTCTCGAACAAGTTGCCTGCCGGCGAGTTCGCCTGAACCGCGTAAACAGACGGCTGCCTTGAGTAGAACTTCGAGCGCCATGCGAAGGTCGATGTAGGCCTTAACCCGCCGACTCTTCACGCACTGGAAGTCGAACTGGTCGGAGTAGAACGTCAACTTGTATCGATGAAAGAAGTCGAACGCGTCTTCACTGAAGTAGCCAGTGAGCTCAAGGCGCATCGGATAGGTGCGCGTCTCAGGTGCTTGCTTAATCGTTAAGAAGTCGTCCGTCATTGTGAGGAACTTCCTTTGGTCTACCTCGCCGTCCACCCGTTGCTATAGCTGGGTACGCGTGCGCCCGTAGCTCAGCTGGATAGAGCACGAGATTCCTAATCAGTAGGTCACAGGTTCGAATCCTGTCGGGATCACCACCTTGAGCGGTCGTCCGCTATCTGGGCAGTATCGAACTTCTGCAGCGCGTGTACAGCTGAACGTATCGACAGTTTGTCAACATTCTGGACCCTGACTGCTCTCGACCTCGAAGCCGGCGATGTCGGCCCGCGGAAACTGGCCGACCTCCATGATCGGGCCGCTGCGATGGATAACGGCGTGCGGGAAAAACTCGGCCATGTGCAGGAAGGCGTAGTGCATCAGGTTCGGCGTGTCGGACCAGTTCCGGAGCGTGGTCCGCTCATGAAACCGGCGTGCCTCTGCCGAGCTGTAGGTCGTTGACCGGTCTGTCATGGGCGGTTTCGAACTACTCGGCGGCGATGGCGGCCTCGGCCGCTTCAACCGTGACGAAGGTGTCATTGTACGCGGGCTGGCCACCGGCCGACCAGTTCGATGGCGTGAGCATGTTGGAAAGGGCCGCGGTTTCTGTCGGTCGGCTCCACCACTTGCCGATCAGAACCACCGCACCGGGCCGGATGATGTCGCTCACCGCAAGCTTGGCACGCACTTCGCCACGCTCGTTGCGCATCACGACGATCTCGCCGTCGTGGAGGCCGAGGCTCTCGGCATCGGCCGGGTTCATCTCCAGCTCCGGTTCGCCCTGGGCTTTGCGCTGGCGCCGCATGTTAGCAAAGCTCGAATTGAGGAAGTAGTGGGACTTCGGTGTCAGCAGACGCAGGCCATCGCCATCCAGGGGTTCCGGATTGTCACCGGCAAAGCGCAGCGGAACATCGCTTGTTGCCGGGTCGGGGCGCGGCGGCGAGAGCTTGATCCAGCCGTCCTTCTTCAGGGATTCGAGAGAGACGCCGTCGGGCAAGGCGCTGGCGGCGATCTCCTCGTCGCTCTCGGAAAACGCGGGATGATCGAGACCCAAGCGCGGCGCCAGCAGGCGCATGACCTCTCCATGGGACTTGGCTTCGCCCTGAGGTGACACAGCGAGATTGTTGACTGTGACGTAATGATGCCCCCAGGCTCCGAGCACATCGAAGTGCTCAAGCTGGGTCGTGGCAGGGAGAACGACATCGGCGTAACGCGCGGTGTCGGTCACGAAGTGATCGAGAACCACCGTGAACAGATCGTCGCGCGCCAGGCCCTGCCGAACCCGTCCCGAATCGATCTGGATTACGGCAGGATTCATGCACCAGACCATCAGTCCCTTCACCGCCGGATTTGTGTCAGTGAGGGCCGGTCCCACAGCTGAGAGGTCGAGGCTCCGGCTATCACGGGGCAGGAGGTCGTCGCGTCCCGCGGCAAATTCGTCGAAGGCCGGCGCATCGAAGAAAAACAGCCCGCCGCCGCGCAGCTTCCAGTGACCTCCCAGCATGGCCAGCGCAGAGAGAGAGCGTACAAAGGCTTCGCCCTTTACCGTCTGCTGCGGTGCGACGCCGGCACGAAGCACGGCTGGTTTGGCCGTGGCGAACTCCCGAGCGAGCTCGATCACCACCTCCGCTTCGATGTCGCAGGCTTCGGCAACACGTTCGGGCGTCCAGGCCTGCACCTCGCCCGTGAAGGTCTCGAGATCGGACATTGCGGCCCGGGCATAGTCGAGATCGACCAGGCCCTCGCTCAGCATGACGTTGGCCATGCCGGCGGCGAGGATGGCATCGGTTCCGGGCTTGATGGCGATATGTTCGTCGCATTGCTCCGCGGTGCGGCTGCGGCGCGGATCGATCATCACCACGCGGGTGCCGTGGCGCTCCCGCGCTTCCTTGATGAACTGCCAGTGATGGTGGCAGGTAGACAGAATGTTGATGCCCCACAGGATGATCAGTTTGCTGTCGACCATCTCTTCGGGGTCAAAGCCGATCGGATGACCTTCGGCCCACAACGCGCTCATGGACGCGCCGCAGAGCTCACCATGCAGGCGCGTCCCGCCCAGGCCGTGGAAGATCCGCATCAGCGCATGGCGCTGCACCACACCCATGGAGCCGAGGTAAAACAGCGGCATTAGGGCTTCGGGACCGTCTTCGGCGATGATCGCCTTGAAACGGCCGGCGATGGTGTCGAGCGCCTCGTCCCAGCTGATCCGCTCGAACTGGCCGTTGCCCTTTGGCCCGATACGCCGCAAGGGATGCAGCAGCCGATCCAGCGCATAGGTGCGTTCCTGATAGTCGTTGACCTTGGCGCATAGGGCGCCGCGCGTGATCGGGTGGTCTTTCGAACCGCGCACGCGCTTGACGGTGCCATCCTCAACCTCGGCGATCCAGGCACAGGTGTCCTGGCAGTCGAGCGGGCAGCAGCCCTTGATCTCACGAATGTCGGCCATCGTCACGCTTCCTTCAGTTCCGACGCCAGCCTAGGACGTGGGCGGGTTCAGCGCCAACCCGCAGCTTCGTGACTCTGCAGGTGGGATGGCTCGCGATCGACAAAGTGTCATCCAGACACGAATGATAGGAGTAGCATGTCTTATCCCGAAGCTCTGCATCGCCACCTTGTGACCGAGGTCGAGGATGCCATAGAGCGCACAAAGTCCTTCCCCGGAAGCTGGTATGCCGATCCAGAGATCGCCGCCGTCGAGAAGGCTCATGTGATTCGCCGTACCTGGCAGCCGATCGGCCCGATCGACGAGCTCAAGACGGCCGGCGACTTTCTGACCTGCGATGTGGCCGAGGCACCCGTTCTGGTCGTGCGCCAGACTGATGGCGGGGTGAAGGCGTTCGGCAATATGTGCGGGCACCGCGGTCATCCCGTGGCCAAGGATAGCGGCCATGTCCCCCGTGGTTTTGTCTGCCCCTACCATGCCTGGAGTTACGGTATCGACGGGACGTTGCTGAACGCGGTGCGGGGAGAACTCGAGAAGAACTTTGATCCATGGTGTCACAGCCTCAAACCGGTGCGGGTCGGAGTCTGGGGCGAGATGGCCTTCGTCAATCTTGTCGCCGAGGGCCCGTCGTTCGAGGACGACCTGGGTGAACTCATGTCGCTCGCCGACGCAGAGGCTATCGGCCTCAGAACATGGCATTACCACAAGACCTTGAGGTGGGAGCAGGCGTGCAACTGGAAGGTCTTCATGGACAACACGGCGGACAGCTATCACACCGCCGTGGTCCATCCGCACATGACCGGGACCCACAAGATTGATCCCGAAGACTACATCACCCGTTCCTACAGCAACTTCGCCTTCCACACGCCCCTGTCGTTGGGCGGTGAAGCCAACATGCCGCCCTGGAAGGCCTGCGGAGCCTGGCCGAACTGGACGGTCCAGGGCATGGAGAGTTCGGTGTCCACCCTCCGCATCATCGAGATGGTCGACGCCGGCAACATCCGGGTAAAGGTCGATTTCTTCGCCCCAGAAGGTGCCTCCGACGAGGATGTAGAGCAGGCCGCGCACTGGAACTACAATCTTGTCCATGATGAGGACAAGCCCGGTGTGTGAGGCCGTTCAGAAGAACATGAAGAAAAGGTGAAACATTTGGTAAATTCGCCGGATTTCGACCTTGCTGAGCTTGATGCGCTCCGCACCTGGTCGATCGAGACTGACGAAGGTTAGATTCAGCTAGTCGTCGCGCCAGTGGGGCGGATAGGCGCTGTCATAGCCCGGCAGCACCTCGATCCTGTTGCACCAGCCGGCCAGAACCGGAAAGTATTCGGCGAGCGGTGCGACACGAAGGTCCAACAGAGAGGCGTCATCCTTGGTCGCGCCACGCAGAAGCTGCATCACTGCGGGGTAGAGCGCCAGATCGGCTGCCGTCAGGTGTGTCCCCACCAGCCAATCCCGTTCCCCGAGCCCGCTTTCCAGCTCCTTGAGATCGGTCCGGACGGGCACGATTGCCTCGTTGAGCTCGTCGGCCTTCTCGGAAGTCTTCCCCCGGAAGATCGGGCGCGTGATATTGCCGATCGGTGTCCGATAGCGGCTTTCAGCCTCCTGCACGATCTGCCAGATCGCTGCCGTTTCGGCCGGGTTGCTTCCGAACAATGGGTTCTCGGGATAGGCGGCATTGAGATAGGCCAGCACCGCGTTGGTTTCACGGACCGTAACATCGCCGTCGACCAGCACCGGTACGGTGCCGCGCGGGTTGATGGTGCGAAACGCCTCGGCCTTCTGATCGCCCATGGTGTTACTCAGCCGGATCGCGTCATAGGGCACGCCCTTCACGGCAAGCGCCAGCATCACGGTCCAGCACGACGGGCTGCCGCTGATGAAGTAACAGGCGGTCTGGGTCATCGGCGCTCCTGATCCCTGGCGTTTCGCACGGCGTCAGGATGGGGTATCTGGAAGCCAACGACAATGAGGAGTGGAGACCATGGGGTTTATCTTCACGAACGATGAGTCTGAAGCGAGAGCCGAGTACCATGCCGAGCACGGTTCCGCTGATGTTGTGCTTGCCGATGGCCAGCACCAGCAGCTGATCTGGGCGAAGTTCGAGCCCGGCAGTGCCTATCGTCTCCACAGCCATCCCTATGAGCAGAGCAGTGTTCTGGTTCGTGGACGCATGCGGCTGACGGTCGGCGACGAGGTCCGCGAGATCAGTCCTGGCGACAGCTGGTTCGCCCCGGCTGGGGTGCCCCATGGCGGCGAAATCCTGGGCGACGAGGCCGTCGTGTTTTTTGATATCTATGCCCCGCACAGCGGCGGTGTCGGCAAGGACGTGACCTATTACGAATGATCAGGTTGCCGTGCGGGCGGGCTTACGCTGTTTCCGACTCATCCTATCTCTCAGTGATGACGATTCTCTGCCGATACGCTGTTGCCGCGGTTCTGGTCCTGCTCGCTGCACTGCCTGCTCGCGCCGACGGTGATGCCATCGTTCTGAGCGACGACACCCGCAGCATTCTGGCGTCGCTCGACGCCATCAGCGGACCGGCCGTCACGATCGAACGCCTCGACGACAAGGTCGTCGTGGTGACCTTCTTCGCGAGCTGGTGTCCGCCCTGGCACACGGAGTTCGAGCATCTCAACGAGATCTACGAGACCTAACACGAGCAGGGCGTTGAGATAGTCGCGGTCAATGCCTTTGAGTTCCAGGGTGGCTTCAACGACGGCGGTGTCCGTCTGGCTGGGTTTGTCGAGAACTTCGATCCCGCCTTCTGGCTGGTCGCGGGCGATGATGCCGTCAGGCAAGCCTTCGACAATGTCCGTCACATCCCGAAGGTCTTTGTGTTCGACCGTACAGGCCAGCCGACGCTGCACTTCATCCACATTCGCGATGCCGAAAAGACCAACCCCACCGCTGAAGAGGTCGATGCGGCCATCAGAACAGCCCTGGGATTGAGNTGAGCCTAGCCCGGCCCTTCGGGGAAACACGGGAGATCGCCCGTGATCTCGTGCCAGCCCGCCATGGAGTCGACAAAGATGTGGTCGACCGGCTTGATGCCGGGATCGTCGTCGAGACCGCCGAGCGGCACAATCGCGACGCCGCGACCTTCGTCGAGCCGGGGCATGGGTGAACTGCAGGTCTTGCAGAACACCTGGGTGAAGAACGTCGCGTCNGGCACTTTGTATTCTCTCAGATTGTCTTCGCCCTGCAGGAACGTCACGCCATCAAGGCTCGTGAAGCCGTTTGACGCATGGGCTGCAGCGCGGCCATGGCGGCAGCGTGAGCAGTGGCAGTAGTGCGCCACAGTCATCGGCTTGGTGACGTGGTAGCGCACGGTGCCGCACAGGCAGCTTCCGCGCACAACTCCTTCGACCGGTTCGCCGGGTGGATCGAACGAAACGCTGGGGATGCCGCTTTCTTCCGGGTAGGCATCGCAGCGCGGAAGATGGCCGGTCAGGTCATGCCAGGGCGCGTTGTCGGCGATGAAGATATCGTAGTCAGAGCCTCGTCCGTCGTCATGACAGCCCGCGGGCGCGATCCAGATTGAAGCGTCATCGGACGGGTAGGGCACGACCGAGCCGCAAACATCACAGGACGTGCGGACCAGCACGTCTGACGACCGGTAGCCGACAATCAGGTCGTCGCCGCCGGTGATGCGAATCTGATCGGCCTTGAAGAACCAGTAGGTCCCGAACGCCGTGCCGTGCGCCTTCTGGCACATCGTGCAATGGCAGTTGAAGGCGTAGAACGGTTCGGTGTCGAACTCCCACGTCACGACGCCGCACAGGCAGTGTCCCTTGTTTGTCATCGTCGCCCCATGATCCTGTTTCTGGTCGGGGACGAAGTCTGCCTCAAGGCAGCGTCAAAACAAACTCGTCCCAGATCACGACGCCGCGTCCGGCAACCTTGGCGCCGGAAACAGCATCTTCGTCCGCCACCTGGGTTTCCATGGTGCGCACGGTCATCAGGCCACCGCCGGTCAGGCCCTCATAGCGGCCATGGCCGCTGACGATCTGGAAGTCACCGTCGCAGCCCACGACGGCGGTGCCTTCGCAGGTCCAGATGGCATACATCTGCGCGCCGTCCTCTGTGGTCAGGACACATTCGCCAGAACCTTCCATGGTGTCGGCGNTCGTGTCGTTGTCGATAATGGATGTGCACATCATTGCGGTTTCATTGACCTCGCCGGACGTGTCTTCGAGGGCCAGTTTGCCTGTCATGGTCGAGAGTGTGCGAAAGCTGTCCGGCCCCGTTACCACCACCAGACCGTCGGAATCGACCGAAGCATAGCCGGCNTAAGTNGTGTTCTGTTGCGCCTCGGCTTGGATTGGAAACCAGAACAGGGCAAGGCTGAGGGCGAGAGAGGCGAGGGGGAGGTGGTTCGAACCATGGCATTGGCTTTCGATGTGTCATACAAGGGTGCGCCGCAGGCCCTTGTGAGGGTGGTTGATGGCCTCGATGACGTGTGTCGTGACTACATTGCGAGCTCCAGTTTCTGCCTGCTGGCCTCGAGCGATCCTGGAGGCGTCATCGACATCTCGCCCAAGGGCGATCCCGCCGGCTTTGTCCGTGTGCTCGACGACAAGCACCTTGCGATCCCCGACAGGGCCGGAAACCGCCGGGTCGATACCTTCTACAATCTGTTGAAGGGTCCCCGGATCGGCATGCTGTTCCTGATCCCCGGCTCGGGCGAGACCCTGCGGGTCNGCGGAAAGGCGCGGATCGTGCGCGATGAGGCTCTGCGCGAGTNGATGGCGGTGAACCGAAAGGCGCCGCAGTTTGCGATTGTCGTGCATGTCGAGCGGGCCTTGGTGCACTGCCCGAAATGCGTGATGCGGTCGAAACTCTGGGAGCCCGATGCCTGGGGGCGTCACAACGTAGCCTCCATCGGCCAGGCCATGATCGCCCAGGGCGGCCTTGAACTCAGCGAAGACGAGCTCTTCGAGGAGGCACGAAAGGCCGGCGTTCTGGAGCTTTACTGAACTGAGGGCGAAGGCCCGATGCTCTGCCCCTAGGCAGACAGGATTGCATCCGCGATCTTTTCTCCGATCATGATCGTGGTGAGGTTGGTGTTGGCGCTGACCACACTGGGCATGATCGACGCATCGCCAACTGTCAGCCCTTCGATACCGATGACACGNCCCTTGGGGTCCGTGACGGCACCGGGGTCATCGGCCCGGCCCATGCGGCAGGTCGCACTGGCATGCCAGCTGCCGGTGGCGTGCTCGCGGACCCACGCGCGCAGGGCTGCCCGGTCCCCTATCAGGGCCCTGACATCCATATCCGGTGACAGATGGTTGTCCATCATCCAGCGCCGGGTCGGGCCGAAGTCGAGCAGGCGTGCACCGGCACTTGTCTTCAGCCAGGTGCTCGCTTTGACCACAGCCAGGTCACGAGCCTTTTCGCTGAAACAGGCGGGGAAATAGCCGTTTACGTGGGGAGCGATCTCCGGATGGTTCATCAGCCGGTCGGCAAGCAGCATGGAGTCGGTGAGCCGTTCGAGGTCGCGTTCGTCGGAAAACTGGTTGAAGCGTATCTCCGGTTCGTCATCCGGATCGGCGGAGATGAGCGCCACATGGCCTTCGGAAAATGGCTTGTTGATGCACATCACGAAGCCGCCGAGCTGTCGCCCGATGGGGTGCCAACCACTGCGGTTGTTGACGAGCCCGAACATGTCACCCGCCGGACAGTTCTCGTGGCCCGAGGAGTAGCGCAAGCCGAGGTGGATGTGTCGCTTCCACACGACCTCACGCATGCGGATCCCGGGCTTCATGTGTGCGATCAGGCTGACTGTGGGGTGGTCCTGAAGCCCTTTGCCGACTCCTCTACGATCCGCGACCACATCAATACCATGGTGGCTCAGGTCCTGGGCCGGCCCGATGCCCGAACGCAGAAGCATGGCCGGCGAATGGAACGCCCCGCAGCAAAGCGTCACATGGCGCGCAGAGACTGTTGTGGCTGCACCGTTGCGCCTGAGGGTAACACCAGACACCACCGAGCCGTCGAACACCACTTTGTCGACCTGGCAATCGGACCAGATCGTGAAGTTGGACCGGGCACGCGTCTGTTCATCCAGATAGGCTTCGGCGGTGGAGACCCGATGGCCGTCCGGGCCGCCGTTGGGGTGGTTGTTGAGGGCCATNGGAAAGACCCCGTCGCCGAATTCACCATTGTGATCCAGAAGTTCGGCGTGGCCTTCAGCCAGGATCGCGCGCCGTGCCGCCTGGGCAAGGCCGGGCCACTCCGGTGGTTTGATACGACGGATTGGCAAGGGGCCGTCGGTGCCATGCATCGGGCCATCATAGTCGAGGTCTGTTTCCACACGGCGGAAGAACGGCAGCACATCCTCCCAGGACCATCCTTCGGCGCCGCGTGCAGCCCAGTCGTCATAGTCCCAGGGCAGGCCGCGAATCGCCATCATGCCGTTGATGCTCGATCCACCGCCCATCAGCCGGGCCTGCTCGTAACGACGCTCGACCGGCGTGCGGTTGTCAGAAAGACGCTCGTAGGCGACACGCACCTTGCGCCAATGCCAGACGCTGTTGAAGTAGGCCACGCTGGGATAGGGATCGCGCACGGCATCGGGGATCGCGCCAGGCGGCGTGTCCGCGCCCGCTTCGATCAACAGAACCCTGCGTTCAGGATCGGCCGAAAGCCTGTTGGCGATCACAGCACCCGCCGAACCGCCGCCAACCACGATGTGGTCAAATGTCTCGGGTGGGTTCACCGGCACAGAAATCCGCCGGCGAGCGGGTCGTTGTCTTCGACGACCAGAGTCGAGAAGGCGCTCAGCCAGGCTTCACCGTCGAGCCGTGGGCGCACGGCCGCATGGCCCTTATCCTCCAGCGTGTATTCGATGCGGCAGCGGTAACGCAGGCCCAGCACGCTTTCGGCCTGGAACGTCTGACCCGTCTTCAGGGCGCCGCGCGCGTGCAACGCGGCCAGCCGGGAACTGGAGCCGGTACCGCAGGGGGACCGGTCGAACTTGTTGGACTCAAGGGCCACCAGATGGCGGGCGTGGTCCGGCGCGAGGTCTTCGTAGAACAGCACCGAGCCGGCGGGCTCCTGTAATACGGCGTTGGCCGCTTGTTTGATCACGTGGCCTTGTCGACAGAGTTCGTTCGCCGACTCCTGTTCGATGGTCCAGCCATGACGCGTTGCATCGACATGAAGAAAACGTCCGCCGCAGCAGGCCACCGTTGCCTCGACCCGTCCGATGCCGTCGACATCGAGCACAACGTCTTCACGCTCGACATNGGCCGGAACGTTCAGGATCGAGGCCGTGACGGCACCGTCCTGTGCGCGGCTGACTCCTACCTCGACCACACCCGCGGGGGTTTCCAGCGTGAAGACGGTGGGTTGGTCCGCCAGTTCCACCTGGCTTGTGGCAACCAGGGTGCGGGCCAGGCCGATGGTCGCGTGTCCGCACATGTCGAGATAGATATAGGAGGAGACAAAAAACGCGCCGAAATCGGCCACGGCGCTCTCGGTCATCACCGCACCGACCATGGCGGCATGGCCGCGCGGTTCGTGCAGCAGGCGACCACGCAGGTGGTCGTGGCGGTTGCGGAAATCGTCGCGCCGCGCCAGCACGGTATCGCCCTTGAGCGGAGGCAATCCGCCCATGATGGCCCGTGTCGGGTGGCCTGCCGTGTGGGTGTCGATGACCTGGTAGGTCTGCATTGACGCGTTCCATCCCTCGTGTGCGTGATTCATGCTAGGTAGTGCCCCACATCACCGCAAGCGCAACGGGAGAATAGGGCCATGCGAGAGAACACCATCCGAAAGATCTGGGCCGAGGGCGGCACTGTGTTCAGTGGCTGGCTTGCCTCGCCCAGCAGTGTTGCCGCCGAGGTAATGGCGCGACTTGATTGGGACGCGATCACCATGGATCTGCAGCACGGTCTGATCGACTATTCGGATGCGGTTACCATGCTGCAGGCGATCTCGCAGACCGACAGAATTCCGGTTGCCCGCGCGCCCTGGAACGAACCGGTGATGATCCAGAAGCTGCTGGACGCTGGTGCCTACGGAATCATCTGTCCCATGGTGAACAGCCGCGAGGAGTGCGAACGCTTTGTCGGCGCCTGCCGTTACGCACCCGACGGCTACCGCAGCGTCGGCCCGATCCGTGCGGCGATGTATGCCGGTGCCGATTATGTGCCCAATGCCAACTCTACGATCATCACCTTCGCCATGATCGAGACGAAGCAGGCGATGGAGAATCTCGACGAGATCCTGTCGACCCCCGGCCTGGACGCAGTGTATGTCGGCCCGTCGGACCTTTCGGTCAGCATGGGCACTGCCTCGGGCTTCGATCCGGAGTTCCCCGAGGTGATGGCCGCCATTGAGACGGTGGCCGAACNCTGCCGCGAACATGGAGTCATCGCGGGCATCCATACCGGTTCGGTGTCATACGCCCTGCGTATGCAGGATCTAGGCTATCGCTTTATCGTGCTTCTGAGCGAACTGCGCCTGATGCAATGGACGGCCGCCAACGCCATCGCGGCCTTCAAGGCCGGCACACCGACTGACAGCGCGCCCTGAGCAGGGTCAAACGGCCATCCCGGCAGCCCAGCCGCTCGACCACACCCATTGGAAGTTGTAGCGGCCAAGCCGGCCGGTCACCTCGACCGCTTCGCCGATCACAAAGAGCGCGGGCACGGCGCGTGCTTCCATCGTTTTGGATGACAGGGCTGCCGTGTCAACGCCGCCTCGTCTGACTTCGGCCTTGGCGTAGCCCTCGGTGCNGTGGGCAGTCAGGCTCCAGCCGTTGATCAGATCACCCAGGCGCTGGAGGTCGGCATTACGTTGGCCAGCCATCGGGTCGTTGCGCAGGTGCCGCACGGCAAGCGCCTGCGCCAGCCTGGACGGCAGCAGGGTCGCGAGCACGGTCACCGGCTGTGTCCGTGGCTGAGACGTCTTGCTGTCGATCAGGACCGTCACGGCGTCCCGGCCCTGCAGAAGATCGAGCGTGATCGCGTCGCCTTGGTTCCAATAGGACGAAATCTGCAGGATCGCGGGGTCGGACAGGCTCTTATGGGTGAAGAGCATGGCCTCTTCGAACCGTGCGCCGCCTGTCTGGGCAACACAGGGCAGGGCTACTCCACGCAGGCCCGCCATCAGGTCATGGTCATTGCCATCAAAGGTCAGCGGCACGAGCGCGGGATGTGTTTCGGTCATGCCAAGCCCGAACCTGCGGGCAACACGATGGCTGAAGCCTGTGGCGCCCATCTTCGGAATGGAGAGGCCGCCTGTGGCCAGGGCCACCACGTCCGCTTCGATCTCGCCCCTGCTTGTTTCAATCCGAAAATGGTCGTCTCGACTGATCTCGCCGATCGTGACGCCGGCGCGGCAATCCACGACTGCGGCGGCGCATTCATGCATGAGCATCGCGACGATCTGGCGGGCCGAGCCGTCACAGAAAAGCTGGCCCAAAGTCTTCTCGTGCCAAGCGATGCCATGGCGGTTCACGAGTTCGATGAAGTCATGCTGCGTGTAGTGGGCCAGGGCTGACTTTGCGAAATGGGGATTGGTCGACAGAAACCGCTCGGGCTGAACATCGAGATTGCTGAAGTTGCAACGGCCGCCACCTGAGATCAGAATCTTCTTGCCGACCTTGTCGGCATGCTCCAGCAGCGGCACGCGGCGTCCGNGCGCGCTGGCCCTCTTGTCACACATCAGGCCCGCGGCCCCGGCGCTGATGACGGCAACGTCGAAATGCTCCGTGGCGGATGTCACGCCCGGCGGATGCCCACGCCGCGGCCCGACAGTTTCGGGCGCTCTAGTGTGTTATGGGCCGCCTGGATCTCCTTCAGACGTTGCGCAATCTCGTCGGGAAAGGCCTTTGGCTTGCGGGTTTCCTGACTGATGAGAATTTCGATGATCTCGAAGCTGGCTGCGACGTAGTTGTCTCGGGTCTGGTGCATCGTCATGAAGCTCACGACCTTGCTGTGGTCGTGGTCGATGAGTTGGGACGTTACCAAAAGCGGATCCCCCAGCATGACCTCTTGCCGGTACCAGGCCGTATCCTGCAGCGCGAAGATTGTCCCTCCATGTGCGTTCAGATTCTCGCGGGAGATTCCGAGAAACCGGTAGAACGGCTTGGTCGATTGATCGAACAGACGGGTGTAGGAGCGGATGCCCATGTGGCCGTTGTGATCGACATGNTCCTCCAGCACCTCCGTGCGGAATTCGGCAAAGGGCGTGGCAATCGACATGGTGTTGTCCGAAGTTCAGGAGGGCAGGCCACCGTCTAGCGAAATTCGCCGGGTGCCGCCAGCCCCGAGGCTGGCTTCAGGCCGCCTCGCCTGCATTGAGCAAGGTGACGAGTTGCCCATGCAGGTCATTGAGGGCCACCAAAGACTCGGCAGCATCAGGGTCGTCCTGGGCGTNCTCCCGGCCCCGTTCGACGAGCTGGAGGGCNCGTTGATAGCAGAGGCGTCCGGCCCGTGTGCCGGCTTGCGAACGACATGGCGTTTTGGCGTGAAAGGATCGGGAAAGTGTTCGTGAAGAAGCCGTGAACAAAGAAAACCTTGCTCTCCATGTGCTCACGGGGTGATGACAGTCACGGCGTTGCGAACAGGGGGCAGGTGTGGGACGAAGGAGCCGTCGATTGATTTTGCTGGGGCAGGCCCGAGGGACATGATGGACGATTCCGCAGAACGCATAATTCCGACCGTCGCCCATTGGGGCGCCTATGACGTCTCCGTGTCCGGAGGACGTGTTGAGGCGTTGCATCCGGTTGCCGACGATCCCAATCCCTCGAACTTCGGCGATGCCGTGGCCGGTGCGATCGACGATGCAGTCCGCATCCGTCAGCCGATGATCCGGTCGGGTTATCTGGATCATGGTCCCGGTGGGGACAGCGTCGGTCGCGGCGGCCAGCCCTTTGTTCCGGTGAGTTGGGATGTGGCGNTCGACATCGCGGCTGGCGAGATCGNTCGTATCCGCGACGAACACGGCAACCAGGCGATCTATGCCGGCAGTTACGGCTGGTCGAGTGCCGGACGGTTCCACCATGCGCAGAGCCAGCTCCACCGGTTTCTGAACTGCGCCGGCGGCTACACTGCCTCGACCGACAGTTACAGCTATGCGGCGGGCGAGGTCATCCTGCCCCATGTCCTGGGACCGTTTCAGGAGATCCTGCTCAGCCATACAAGCTGGGATGTGATCGCAGAGCACGGCGATCTCGTCGTTTCGTTCGGTGGCCTGCCCGTGCGCAACGGCCAGGTCAGTTCCGGCGGCACCGGACGCCACGTTCAGCAGCGTGATCTGCGGGCCTGCCGTGAAGCGGGCGTTGAGTTCGTTCTGATCGCACCCATGCGTGACGATATGGAAGACGAGCTCGAAGCGACCTGGCTTCCTGCGCGGCCCAACACCGATGTTGCGCTGATGCTGGGCCTGGCCCACACCGTCCACAACGAGGGCNTTCATGATCTCGATTTCCTGAACCGTTATTGCGTCGGTTGGGAGGCTTTCGAGCGGTACCTCACCGGGGTGGACGACGGTTGTCCCAAGGATGCCGACTGGGCCGCGCGTATCTGCNAGATTCCAGCCGACAACTTGCGTGACCTGGCCCGCCAAATGGCGAGACGGCGCACGACCATCGCGCTCTCCTGGTCGCTTACGCGNGGCCAGCACGGCGAGCAGCCCTACTGGATGGGTACGGTGCTAGCCGCCATGCTGGGCCAGATGGGGCTTCCAGGTGGCGGCATCGGTTTCGGCTACAGCGCGGTTAACGCGATCGGCATGGCGACCGAACACATGCCCTGGCCGTCTCTCAGTCAGGGTCGCAACCCGGTCGACTGCGTGATGCCGGTCGCCCGCATCGCCGACATGCTGCTCAGCCCCGGCGAGACCATCGACTACAACGGCCGTCGCGTGACCTATCCCGACATCCGTATGATCTACTGGGCAGGCGGCAACCCCTTCCATCATCACCAGGATCTCAACCGTCTGGTGAAAGCCTGGCGCAAGCCCGACACGGTGATCTCCAACGAGATCTGGTGGACGCCGATGGCGCGCCACAGCGACATCGTGTTNCCCGTGACCACGACGCTCGAGCGCAATGACTTCAGTGGTTCGTCGCGCGAAGGCACGCTCTTTGCGATGCACAGCGCGGTCGAACCTGTCGGCCAGTCGCGTCACGACTACAATATCTTTGCCGGACTGGCTCGTCGTCTTGGGATTGAGGACGCCTTCACGGAAGGACGTGACGAGGATGCCTGGCTGCGCCATCTCTACGACTGGGGCCGTCAACGTGCAGCCGAGCGTGGCGTCGAGATGCCGGGTTTCGACGACTTCTGGCAGGCTGGTCGTTTCGACCTGCCCGCGAAGACCGAGCCTCAGGTGTTTCTTTCCGCCTTCCGGGCCGATCCCCAGTTGAGCCCGCTCAAGACGCCGTCGGGCAAGGTCGAGATCTTCTCCGAAACCATCGCCGGGTTCGGCTACGACGACTGCCCCGGCCATCCCGTTTGGATGGAGCCTGACGAATGGCTGGGCTCCGGGCTGACCGACCAATTCCCGCTTCACATGATCTCGTGCCAGCCGGCCCATCGCCTGCACAGCCAGTACGACAACGGCTCGGTCAGCCGTGCCGCTAAGGTCGCAGGCCGCGAAGCGGTCTGGCTCAACCCGCGGGACGCGGCGCTGCGCGGGATCAGGGACGGTGATGTCGTCCGCCTGTTCAACGACCGCGGCACCTGCCTGGCCGGCGCACGGCTCACCGATGACGTCCGCATGGGTGTCGTACGGCTGGCGACCGGTGCCTGGTACGATCCCGACACGCCGGGTGAACCGGTCACGCTGTGTCGCCATGGCAATCCCAACGTGTTGACCAAGGATATCGGGACTTCGAAGCTGGCCCAGGGCCCCAGCGCCCAAACCTGTCTGATCGAGGTCGAACCTTGGCGCGGCGCCGTGCCCGAGGNGAAATCCTTTGTCCCGCCGGAGATCGAAACTCGGTAAAATTCCGAGTGAATTTTGAGCTGGACAGCGCTNACGTTTCCCCGAACACAACTGGGTCGTTGGCCATNGTGCGTGCGGCTGAAGCTCCGAAAACCTCCTCTCCCATGCTGGCGCTGGATGCGCGCTGGTACACCGATCCCGCCATTTTTGAGCGGGAGCAGGCGGCGATCTTTGCAAGGACATGGCNGCTGGCGTGCCACCAAAACCAACTCTCGACACCGGGAGCCTATGCCACCTTCGCGATCGGCAAGGGCAGCCTGTTTGTCGTGCGTGGTCGGGACGAAACGATCCGCTGCTTCCACAACGTCTGCCGTCATCGTGCCCGGCCAGGGATCGCGCAACGACAAGTGTGCCACCCGTGCTCCGGAACTGCCCGGTCTGGGTGTCGAGCCGGAGATCGAACAGCTCGGGGATCCGGTCGCGGTCTACGAATGACCACCGCTGCGGTGAGTGCGTTTTTCCTGGTACATCGCGTTGTCGGCACGGGAAAAAAGTTCGCGAAGGGTTTGTTCGTTGAGCGCGTTGGCTGAGACCCATTTGACGCCAAGGCTCGCTTCGATGGTGAAGGTACCTTCGTCACTCGTGACGTCGTCGTTAAACGCCGATCGGATCTGTTCGGTCGCGCGTTCCAAATCTGTGGAATCGCTGATGCCTTCCAGGATGATGAAGAACTCGTCGCCGCCGAGCTGGTAGATCTGATCGCTCTTTCGCAGCCCCTTGCGAAGCCGCATGGTGATTTCTCTCAGAACAGCATCGCCGGCCAAGTGGCCGGCCCGGTCGTTGATCGTCTTGAAATTGTCGAGGTCGATCATGACCAGGCCCAGGCCTGTTCCGCCGCATTGGCTGTGCGCAAGGGTACGCGGCCATTCCTGGTTCAGCAGACCGCGGGTCGGCAGGCCGGTCAGATCGTCCTGGAACGACAGCCGCAGGGCATGCTCGGCCAGCTCGAGCTCATTCTTCTTGCGTTCGATGGCAAATGTGATGGCATCACTCAGCCGGACGCCTTTGAGATCGTTCTTGTGAATATAGTCCTGAGCGCCGGCCCGCAGGGCGGTGATCCCGGTTGCGTGATCGTCGAGTCCCGTCAAGACGACCAACGGGAGGGTCGGCTGGGCCTTGGGCAGAGCGATGGCGGTCTCGACGCCGGTCGAGTCNGGTAGATTGAGGTCGCAGATGGCCACGGCGATNTCCTCAGTATCGAGGTTGTAGAGCGCGTGGGACAGCGTTCTGACGATTCGGAACTGAAACTCATGACTGAGTTGCTGGTTCAGCAAGGCTTCGATATGTCGACTGAAGAACGGCTCGTCTTCGACGATCAGCACGATCTGCGGTTGGTTGGTGTTCGAAACCATGGGGATGTGCGTGGGCCGACTAGGGGNATTTGATGAAGGTGGACGAGCGGACTCGTGCCTTCTATACGGTCAGCAGCCGACTCCACGCAATCGAGCAGACGCTGCCAAAGTGACTCGGCTCACACAGCCGTCGCAAAGTCTCGAAATGGCCGAAATACGGCCGAAACGCTCAGCGCTGCTCGTGTTCCCAGTATTCGTGGACCCAGACGGGCGCATCCGACGGGACCGGCGGCGTGTTGCCCAGAATCATGTCCGATGCCTTTTCGGCGATCATGATCGTTGGCGCATTGAGGTTGCCCGACACGACATCGGGCATGACCGAGGCGTCCACCACCCGGAGGTTTTCGANGCCGTGAACCTTCAGCTCCGGACTCACCACGGCCATGGCGTCGGTGCCCATCTTGCACGAACACGAGGGGTGNTAGCTGCTTTCCGCAGTTTCCCTGATCCAGGCATCGAGCTCCTCGTCACTCTGGTTCTCCTCCCCGGGCCAGAGCTCCTTACCGCGGTAAGGGTCAAACGCATTCTGGGCAAAGATCTCGCGGGTCAGCCGGGTGCCGTCGCGCAGCACGCGAATGTCGGCCTCTTCCTTGAGATAATTGAACAGAATCTCGGGATGATCACGAGGCTCTGGACTGGTGACTTTCACGTGACCCCGTGACTCCGGGCGCAACATGTCGACCATGGCCTGGTAGCCATGGATCTTGTTGATGTTGAAGGCGTCGTAAGTCATCGCCATCGGCAGGAAGTGATACTGAATGTCGGGATGGTCCATGCCCGCGCGGCTGCGGATGAAGCCGCCGATATCCATATGGTTGGTCTCCGCCGGGCCGTCCTTGGTCAGGAACCAGCGCACCCCCACCTTCAGCTTGCCGATCGGCGTGAGGTAGTTCAGCAGGCTGATCGGCTGCGTGCATTCGTGCTGCACGAAGACCTCCAGATGGTCCTGAAGGTTTTCGCCGACGCCGGGCAGATCGTGCACGACGTCGATCCCCAGGGCTTGGAGCTCCGAGCCATTGCCGACACCGGAGAGCTGCAGAAGCTGGGGTGAGTTGATTGCGCCGCTCGAAAGGATNACCTCGCGCGTGGCCTTCACGCGGGTGGTCTTGCCGCCCTGGCTGTACTCGATGCCCACGGCCTTCTTGCCTTCGAAGAGAACGCGGTTGGTCAGCGCGCGGACCTCGACCGACAGGTTGGGACGGTTCATCACCGGNTTCAGGAAGGCCACGGCGGCGCTGCAGCGCTTGCCGTTGCGCGTGGTGCGATCCATCCGTCCGATGCCTTCCTGGCGGATGCCGTTCAGATCGAGGCTTTCGTGATAGCCGGCCTGCACTGCGGCATCGATGAACGCGCGATAAAGCGGGTTGCGCTCGATCTTGCCCGAGGTGACGTGCAGCGGGCCGTCCCCGCCATGATAGTCGTCGGCACCGGCATCATGGGTCTCGGCACGGCGGAAGTACGGCAAGGTCTCGCGGTAAGACCAGCCCTTGCAGCCCTTCTGGGCCCATTTGTCGTAGTCGAAAGCGTGACCGCGGATGTAGACCATGCCGTTGATCGAGCTCGAACCACCCAGCACTCGGCCGCGCGGGCAGTGGATCACGCGGTTGCCCAGATAGGGTTCGGGCTGGGAGTGATAGAACCAGTTGTACTTGTCGTCCTTCAGCGGTTGCGCGAAGGCCGTCGGCATATGGATCTTCCAGCTGTCGAGGCCCGTGTCCATCGGCCCGGCTTCCAGAACCAGGATACGGTTGTCCCGATCGGCCGAAAGCCGGTTCGCCAGCGTACAGCCGGCCGAACCGGCGCCGATGATGATGAACTCGACCTCGCGGTCGTAAGCGTTGCCTGCCATCGTTTCGTCCCCGAAATCCTGCGCGGAACCTAGCCAATCGCAGGCCGTGAAACCAGTCCATGGGCGACCCCGGCCTGACGCCCCGGAGACAGCCAGATTGCCGCTGCCGTGCACCATGTGCCAAGGTCGCCACGATGTCCCGAACTGGAGGCTCCGTGCTGCCCTTTGAACTGTCGGAGTNCCGCGAGCGTGTCGGACGTGTGCTCGCCAGCATGGAGGCCCGCGGTATCGACACGCTGCTGGTCACCAACCCCGCCAACATGTGCTGGCTCGCCGGCTATGACGGCTGGTCGTTTTATGGCCACCAGATGGTGATCGTTTCGCCGAAGTTGGAAGAGCCGCTCTGGGTCGGCCGCCTGATGGACGCCAATGCCGCCAAGGTTACGACCTACCTGCGCCACGAGAACATCCNCGGTTACCCTGACAAGTACGTTCAATCGGCTGAACGGCATCCCATGGACTACGTCGCTGACCTGCTGGCCGAAAAGGGGCTCGAGAAGGGCCGTGTCGGGGTCGANATGGAGACCTACTACTTCACGGNCGCCTGCTACACGACGCTGGTCAAGGATCTGCCCAACGCCGTGATTAGCGACGCCAACGGTCTCGTGAACTGGCAGAAGATCATCAAGTCGCCCGCCGAAATCGCCTACGAACAGCAGGCGGCGGCGATCGTTGATGCCATGATGGCAGCGGGAATCGTCGCTATCGAGCCGGGTGTGCGCCAATGTGACGCTGTGGCCGAGATCTACCGCGTGATTGCGTCGGGCACGCCGGAGTTCGGCGGTGAGTATTCATCGATCGTGCCGATGCTCCCGACCGGTGAGGAGACCTCCACGCCGCACCTGACCTGGACCGATACGCCATTCAAGACGGGCGAGGCGACCATTCTGGAGCTGGCCGGGGTGCGCAAGCGTTACAATTGTCCGCTCACCCGCACGGTCCACCTGGGCAAGTCGCCGCAGAAGTTCGCCGACACCGAAAAGGTCGTGGTCGAAGGGCTCAATAACGCCATGTCGGCGGCACGGCCCGGTGTCACGGCCGAGGAGGTCAAGGCGGTCCGGAGCTGCACCATCGCGGCTCATGGCATCGAAAAGGAATCGCGGATCGGTTATTCGACCGGCCTCAACTATCCGCCGGACTGGGGTGAATCCACGCTGTCCCTCGGGCCTGGCGACAAGACCGTGCTGCAGGNGTCTATGGTGATCCACATCATCCCCGGCATTTGGATGGACGATTGGGGCCTCGAGATAAGCGAATGTGTTCAGATCACCCCGGATGGTGGTCAGCCCTTCTGTAGGGCGCCGCGCGAACTGACCGTGAAGGATTGACNATGGCCGACAGCAAGATCAGTGCGAATGTGGACTGCGAGGCCTCAGGCAAGCAGATCGGCTGGCTCAACATCCCGCATAGCCGGAATGAGTCCGGGTGGGGCGCGATGCATATGCCGATCTCGGTCATCGCCAATGGCAACGGCCCCACCGTGGTGTTCACCGGCGGCAATCATGGCGACGAATACGAGGGCCAGATCGCGCTGATGAATTTGGTGCGCGCGCTCGATCCTGCCGAGGTCCAGGGCCGCATCATCGTCATTCCGCATCTCAACTATCCCGCTATGCGGGTGAACGCGCGCCTGTCGCCTTATGACGGCGGCAACATGAACCGAGTCTTCCCGGGTAAGCGCGATGGCACGATCACCGAGATGATTGCGCATTACGTTTCCGGCGTCGTGCTACCCCTGGCCGATGCCGTGGTCGACATCCATTCCGGCGGGCGCAGCATGTATTTCGAACCCAGTGCGATCATGCACGACCTGGAAGACCGCGCGATGTATGAGAAGACCATGGCCGCCATGAAGGCCTTNGGCGCGCCGGTCAGCCTTATCCTTACTGAGCTTGATGCTGCCGGCATGCTCGATACGGCGGTCGAGGATGCGGGCAAGCTCTTCCTTTCCACCGAACTCGGCGGTGGCCAGTTCACCTCGCCCCGCACGGTAGAGATCGCTGAGACCGGTGTCCGCAACGTGCTGAAGCATTTTGAGGTGCTGGAGGGCGAGCCCGTGGTGCGCGACACCCGCCTGATGGAAACGCCCGACGGCGCCTATGTGATCTGCCGGGATCACGGAATCGTCGAGCCGCTGGTCGATGTCGCCGACGAGGTCAGCGCAGGCCAGCCCATCGCCCGTGTTCATGACTACGACAACCCGGAACGGGAGCCCGTGGTCTATCGCGCCGGGATCGCCGGTATGTTGCTGATCCGCCACATGCCCGGCATGATCACCCGGGGCGATTGCCTGGGCGTCATTGCAACGGATCTGGGAGGTTAGACATGCGGCCGCTGATTGAGGCGCTGGATCCTGACACGCTGGCCTGGAAACCCATCGAGGGCTTCGAGGGGCTTTGGCAGAAGTATCTGAGCGTCGACGAAGAGACTGGGGACTATTCGCGTCTGCTGAAGCTGGCGCCGGGGTTCAGCTCCGATGTGATCCTGGCCCACGACTTCTGCGAGGAAACCATGGTCATCTCCGGCAGCGTCCGCGACCACACGGCCGGGATCACCATGAAGGTCGGCCACTACTCGCATCTTCCTCCCGGTACCGAACACGGCCCGTATTCAAGCGAGGAATGCTGCATCGTGTTCGAAATCCACTTTGGGATGCCACAGTAGACAGGACGTCCGTCAGCTCCCTCCATCGAAGACGTAGCTGTCCATGTCGAAACGGGGCTGGCCGGTGACGCCGGTGAGACCACCGTCACAGACCAGCGTGGTGGAGTTGACGAAGCTGGCGTCGTCGCTGGCGAGGAAGCAGATCGCGCCGGCGCATTCTTCCGGGGTGCCGATCCGACCCAGCGGGGTCGAGCGGTTGTAGGCTTGGGCCTGTTCGGGCGCGTCTTCCAGGCTACCCAGCATGCGTTCGGTGCCGATCGGGCCGGGGCAGATCGAATTGGCGCGGATGTTGTAGCGGCCGACCTCCCAGGCCAGGCACTGGGTCATGTTCCAGATCGCCGCCTTGGCCGAATTGTAGGGCCCCCAGCCGGGATCGCCCGCGATACCCGAGATCGACGACATGTTGACGATCGACCCGCCGCCTGAGGTTTTCATGCGCGCTAAGGCGAGCCGGCAGCAGATGATGGTGGAGAGCACGTTGAGTTTCCACAGGCGCTCCCATTCGGCACTTTCCAGGCTTTCGACCAGGCCGAACATCGAGTTGCCCGCGATGTGAAGCGAGACATCGAGCCCGCCGCCACCGAAGCGGTCGACCTCGGCAAAGGCCGCCTCGATCTGGCTCTCATCCATGACATCGGTGGGAACGCCTGTGACGTGGTAGCCCTTCTCAAGCAGCGGCTTGATCGTGCGTTCCAGGTCATCGGCCTTCCAGTCGGCGGCGATCACGGTGGCACCCTCGCTGGCCAGCCGCTCGAGGCAGGCCTTGCCGATGCCGTTGGCGGCACCGGAGACGAAACAGATCTTGTTTTCAAAACGGTTCATGGAGGAGTTCCTTGGGTTCAGGCGCGGGCCAGCGCGCGTTCCGGGTCGAAGAAGGGAAGGGGAGCCACCACGGCGGGCACATCCCCTGATGGGGTTGTCACAGTGACGGCCGTTCCGTTGTGCCACGCCGGTGTGTGAAGCATGGCGAGCGCGATGCTGGCCTCGATCGATGGACCCCAAATCCCGCTCGACACCAGACCGACCTCGCGCCCGTCGCAGAGCACGGCGTCACCGCCACGCGCCACGGTGTCGCCTTGCAGGGTGAGCCCGGCGATTCGACGGGTGACACCGGCGTCCCGCTGGGCGGCCAGGGCGTCGCGTCCGACGAACTCCCGGTCCCAGTCGAGCATGCGGTCCCAACCCAGTTCGAGAGGGGTCGTGGTCCAGTCGATCTCGGCGCCGATGTTGAGGATCGCGGCCTCCATGCGCCGGATGTTCATGGCCTGGCTGCCGCACAACACCATGCCCTGGGGCTCTCCCGTCTCCATCAGGCCCTCATAGACCTCCAGCGCACGATCCACGGCAATGTGGATGTCGTAACCCAGTTCAGCCGTGAACCCGGTGCGGGTGATGACGGTGTCGATACCGCAGACCCTGGCTTCGATCATGCCGAACCAGGGCACGGCAGAGAGATCACGGTCGGTGACGGACTGCAGGATATCGCGCGACTTCGGCCCCTGCACGGCGCAGAGATGAATCTGATCGAGGTAGGATCGTACGGAGACGTCGAGGTCCGTCGCATTGGCCGCGAGCCAGACCTCGGCCGGGCCCGGTCCACCGACCCACCACAACTTCTCGTCGTTGAACCGGGTGATGATGCCGTCTTCGACCACGCCACCATGAGGGTAGGTGAGAAAGCCGAAGATTCCCATGCCATCGGTCAGTCGCGTGAGCTTGCGCGGCATGCAGCGGGCGACTAGGGCCATGGCGTCGGGGCCAGTGATCTCAACGACCTCCTCGCCGGTGACGTCCCACAATCCGGCGTGTCGGCGCATGGACCAGTATTCTTCAACGGAATCCGTGAAGACATCGGGCTTCAGATAGGTGTTGTGGACCTTAAAGTCGCTCGTGCGCTGGCTGATCACGGGCCAGAAGGCCGTGCGTTTCAGGCCGTCCTTCAGGCGGTTCGCCTTCGGCGTTAAGGGTGGCCCATCGATCACCAGATTGAAGTTGGTGCGTTCCAGCATGGCAGTCCTCAGAAGTTGACGTAGCGGGTGGCGGCGTGCGGTTCGAGCAGCCGGGTGTGTTGGTCGATGGCGTCACCCGAGAGATCATTCTCGGGCGGTGTCTCAAGTTCCAGATTACCGTTGTGGCGACCCCGCACGAGCATAGCGGAGACCCGCGGGCCGCCCGTCACACGGATGGTGCCCGGCAGATAGCGGATACAGATGCCCACGCGTGGTTGATCCGTCGTGTTGGGTCCGGAACCATGTGCAAGTAGGGCGTGGTGCAGCGACATTTCGCCCGGCTCCAGGGTCGCGATGACGTGAGGCCAGGCATCGATGTCGATTCTGGCGGTCTGGCCGTGGGACAGCATGTTGTCCTCGGCATAGGTGTTTTCGTGCTCCACCAGACGAAGCGTGTGCGTACCTGCGGCGAAGGACATGCAGCCGTTGGCCGCGATTGCCTCAGTCAGCGCCACCCAGGCGGTGACGATATCCGGCGGGTCGAGAGACCAGTAGCCCGCGTCCTGATGAAACGAGATGTGCCGCGTCTCACCGGCCTCCTTGCGCCAGATATCGGCGCTCATGACCATGATGTCAGGCCCCACGATCGGTTCGACCGCATCCAGGATTGCCGGCAGCCGTACCAGCTCGTTCATCCATGTGAACAGAAGATAGGACTTGTAGATCCACGGGTGCGAGACGTGTGCGACATCCTCTGGTGAGACGGCGTCCAGTTTTGCCAGAACCTCGGTGGCCTGCGCTGGCGTCATCACACGGATTGGCCCCAGGCAGCCGTCGCGGCCGTAGTCCTGATCGGGCATATTGCGCAGCGGGATGGTCATCGTGCCGCGCCCGCCATCGAGAACCCCAGCGCACGCGAGATGTCGGTGGCCGTCGAAAGCACCGCAGAGGTGGCGGTTTTGACCGCAGCCTCGTGCATGCGATCGGCAGGCCCGGCGACCCCGACCCCGGCGATCACGGCGCCGGACTGGCTGCGGATCGGTGCGGCAACGCCCACGACGCCTTCGCGCCACTCGCCGCGTGTCAGCGCGTAACCGCGATCTCTCGTCTCGTTCAGAGTGTCTGCCAGATCGGATCGTGTAGTGATGGTCAGAGGTGTGTGCGTCTGCAGGTCACGGCAGGCCCGATCCACAGCTGTGGCGTCCAGGAAGGCCAGCATGGCGCGGCCGGTTGCCGTACAATAGGCCGGCACCCTGTCGCCGACGCGAATATAGGCGCGGACGGCTTGCCGGCTGTCGCGCTTGTCAATGTAGACGGCGTCGCCGTCATCGAAGACCGAGAGATGAACGGATTCGCTGGTCTCTTCCTGCAGAGTGTCCAGCAGGGGTGATGCGACAGCGCGAATGTCGACACGGTCGAACACTCGCATGCCCATCTCCCACAAGCGAAGCGTGGCTTCATAGGTGCGCGCGTCCGGGACCTGCCGCACATAGTCGAGCTCGGTCAGTGTGTGGAGAAGCCGATGGGCGTTGCTTTTGGTCATGTCGCAATCGGCCGCGAGCTCGCCCAAGGCACGAGGGCNCGGACTGCGTGCCAGCGCTTCCAGCACACGGACGGCTTTGGCGACGGTCTTTTCCATCTCTCTCGCAAACATCAGAAGTTCTGAATAGTAGAACACTATATCATATCTTGAAAGCCTCAAAGCTGTTGCGCTATGAACGGGGACCGGACACGGTTGCTGTAGCCCGAGGAGAATGACCCCATGAGCAAGTTCTATTTCGACGACGATGCCGACCTTTCGCTGCTCGACGGCAAGACCGTCGCAATCCTGGGTTACGGCAATCAGGGCCGTAGTCAGGCGCTCAACATGAAGGACATGGGTGTCAACGTGGTCGTCGGAAATATCGAGGACGAATACGCCGATAGCGCTCGCGAGGACGGCTGGGATCTCATGACCATCGAGGATGCCGCCGCCGCAGCCGACGTGCTGATGATGCTGACGTCGGACGACAGCCAGCCCGAGGTCTACGAGAATTGGGTCAAGAAGAGCCTTAAGCCCGGCGACGTGATGAACTTCGCCCACGCCTTCAACATTCACTACGAAGAGATCGTGGCCGAGCCCACGACCGATGTGGTGATGGTGGCCCCGCGCATGCTGGGTGAAGGCGTGCGCGCGACCTTCCTGGAAGGGCGCGGCTTCCCAAGCCTGATCGCGGTGGCGCAGGACGTCAGTGGCAAGGCGATGGACATGTGTCTCGCCATCTCCAAGGCGATCGGCACGACGAAGATGGGTGCGCTGGAATCGAACTTCGAAGAGGAGGTCCTGATCGATCTCTTCGAGGAACATCAGCCCGGACTCTACGCCCTGCGCGCGATGTATACGGCCTTGGTAGAAGCGGGCTGTTCGCCGGAAGCCGTCATGCTCGATCTCTATGCTTCAGGCGAGGGCGTGAAGTTCGCCGAATACGGCCGCGATCTCGGCGCCTTCGAGCGCATGAAGCGCACCAGCAACACCGCTCAGTTCGGCCATCTCGTCTGGTCCAAGCAGTATTTCGATGAGGAAAAGACCCTGGAAGGCATGCGCGCGATGCTCGCCAACATCAAGGACGGAAGCTTCATCGAAGCCCTGAAGGCCGAGCGCTCCAAGAACTCCAAGGCGATCGACGAGATCTGGAAAGACAACAACGCCCACGAACTGATCGAGAAGGAGCACGAGCTCTACCAGCTCCTCGGCCGCCGCCCCAAGGGCGCCCCGGCTCCGGGCAAGGCGGACGACTGACGCCGTCGGAAGGCCGGGTGATGAGTCGTTTTCGTCTTGGGATCGATATCGGGGGCACGTTCACCGATCTCCATCTGATGGATGAAGAGACCGGGGCGCTTTACGCCCTGAAGACGCCGTCGACACGGCAGGATCCGTCACAGGCCGTGGCCAACGGGATCGAGACGCTGAAGGAACGCTACGGCCTCGATCCCGCCGAGATCCGCTACTTCGCCCACGGCACCACGCTTGCGGTGAACACTCTGCTCGAGCGTAACGGTGCCAGGGTCGGTGTCCTGATGACGCGCGGCTTCACCGATACGCTGGAGCTGCGCCGTCTTCGTCTGAGCAAGGCCAACGATTTCTTTGTGCCCAAGCCGGTCTCNCTGGTGCCGCGCCGCCATGTGAAAGCGATCGATGAACGCATGCTGGCCGACAGTCGGGTGAAAACCGCGATCCGGCGNGAGGATGTCGAAGCACAGGTCCGCGCGCTGCTCGATGACGGCATCGAAACCCTAGCTGTCTGCTTCCTTCATGCCCACCAGAACCCGGAGCACGAGCGGCTCGCCAAGAGCTGGATCGAAGAGAGCTTTCCCGGCGTCTATGTCTGTACGTCCTCGGAAGTCTGGCCTCAGCAGCGTGAGTACGAGCGGTCGCTGATCAGCGTGATCAATGCCTATGTCGGCGACCGCATGAAGACCTACTTCACGACACTGGAGCAGCGCACCCGTGATCTCGGCATGACCTGCCGTGTATTCTCGACCAAGTCGAACGGCGGCGTGATGGGCGTGGCGTCGGCTGCCGAACGTCCCGTGGAGACCCTGCTGTCCGGTCCTGCGTCTGGCGTGATCGGTGCGCATTATGTCGCACGTCAGATCGGCGATCCGGATATCGTCACGGTCGACATGGGCGGAACCAGCGTCGATGTCTCGATCCTGCAGAACGAAATCCGCTACGCGACCGAGAACACGGTCGGCGACTTCCCCGTGATCATGCCGGCGGTCGACGTTTCGGCGATCGGTGCGGGTGGCGGTTCGATCGCCTGGACCGATGCCGAGGGCGTCCTGAAGGTGGGGCCGGAGAGTGCAGGGGCCGTGCCCGGCCCGGCGAGCTATGGCCGCGGCGGAACGAGGCCCACGGTGACGGACGCCTACCTCACGGCCGGGATCGTCGCACCTGACAGCTTCCTCGGCGGCGAGATGACCCTCGACCGGGAGGCGGCGCACAACGCCATCGATTCCATCTCATCGGTTCTGGGCTTCAGCCGCGCCGAGACCGCCGATGCGATTCTTCAGGTCACCACGGCCAACATCTATGCNGAGCTCCTGCCCCAGATGGCGCGGCGCGGGGTCGACACCACGGGCTTTTCGATGGTGGCTTATGGTGCTGCCGGTCCCACGCAGGTCTTCATGCTGGCGCGCGAGCTCAACATGCGCCGCGTCATCGTGCCGCCGTCGCCCGGTATTCTCTGTGCGCTGGGATGTCTGGTCGCCGACTTCCGGGCCGATTTCGTCCAGAGCATCTGGCGCGAGGCCGATGACTTCCCCGATGATGAACTGCAGGCAATCTACAGCCGGCTGGAAGACCAGGCCCGAACTTGGCTCTCCGAACAGGATGTCGAGCTTGAGCAGGTCTCGATCCTGCGCTCGGCCGATCTCTGCTACGTCGGCCAGTCCTACGAGGTGAACGTGCCGTTCCCCAATGTCCCCTCCGCCGACCTCACGACGGACCGCATCGTCGACTGGTTCCACAAGCGCTACGGGCAGGTCTACGGCTACACCGATACTGATNCGCCTGCGCGCATGCTGGAGGCGCGTCTGCAGATTGTCGGCGTCACGCCGAAGCCCGCAGTGCGGCTTGTTTCGGGCAGTGATGATGCAGCGGAGGGCCCGAAGGGCACGCGCCTGATCCACGAGCGCGGTGAAGAACGGGAGGCCACGGTCTGGCAGCGTGGCAGCCTGCGTCAGGGCGAGGTCTATGAAGGGCCCATGGTGGTCGAGCAGTACGACACCACGGTCTATGTTCCCTCGGGCTTCCGCGTCACCGTCGACGACTACGCCAACCTCATTGGGGAGCATGTCTGATGGACGACCGGATTAGGCTCGAAATTCTTTCGAACCGCTTCCAGGCCATTGTCGACGAGATGGCCCAGGTGGTTTCGCGCACGGCCCACACCGTCTTCGTGAAGGAAACGCAGGACTACGGCTCCGTGCTGGTGTCCCGGAAGGGCGAGGTCTTTGCCGCNCCACGCCGTTATGGCGTGCTGATGATGATCGGCATGCCGATGGAAAGCGCCCTGGCGTACATCGGCGATGACGTCGCCGAAGGCGACATCTTCATCTCGAACGATCCCGATGCCACGCGGGGCATGGCGACCCATCTCAGCGACGTCTATCTGTGGAAGCCGATCTTTGTCGATGGCCAGCTGCTGTGCTGGAGCTGGACCTTCATCCATGTCTCCGACATCGGCGGCCGCGTGCCNGGCTCGATCGCGCCGTCCTCGACCGAGGTCTATCAGGAAGGCCTTCGGATCACGCCACAGAAGCTCTACGCGGCGGGCGAACTCAACAGGCCGCTGCTCGACATGATCCTCGCCAACTGCCGCACGCCGGACCAGAACTGGGGCGACATGAAGGCCTGCCTTGCTGGACTGGCCACTGCGGAGAACCGGGTTCACGAGCTGGTCNGCCAATACGACTACGCCACCATCGACCGCACGATCGACCAGGTGCTCGATTACGCCGAGACCCAGGCGCGGCGCGTGATCGATCATGTGCCAGACGGCACCTATCGCCACACGGACTACATCGAGGCCGATATGGTCGGTCTCGGCCTCGTGCGCATCCACGTCACCATGACGATCACGGGCGGCGAGATGATGCTCGATTTCACCGGAACCGCACCCCAGGTCCGCGCCGCACTCAACATTCCGACCTACGGCCACCATGGTCACTGGATGTTGATCACCGGACTGGTCAACTGGATCTGCACCCAGGAGCCCGGTATCGCCTACAACGCCGGGCTGGTGCGCCCGATGAAGGTCAGGATTCCGAAGGGTACGATCCTCAATCCCGAGCCCGGTGCAGCCTNTGGCGCGCGTTACGCCACCAGTCACAAGGTCTGCGACGTTACGGTCTGCGCCTTGGCCCAGGCTGTGCCGATGGAGCTGCCAGCCACGGACTCGGGCCAGGGTTCGATCCTGCTGGTGTCTGTCCCCGACTTCGAAACCGGCGGACACAAGGTTTCTGTGATCCAGCCCATCGTCGGTGGCGCCGGAGGCCGGCCGGTCGACGATGGCGTCGACGGCACCATGGTGATCCTGAACTTCCTGAAGAACATCCCGACCGAGATTTTCGAGAACGAGATGTCTGAAGTCCTGATCCGCTACTATGGACTGCGAGACGATTCCGGCGGCCCCGGCAAGTATCGCGGCGGCACGGGAATCGAGATCGAGTTCGAGACATCCTCGCCCTACACGACGATTACCTCGCGGGCGATGGAACGNTACATCTTCGGTCCGCCGGGACGTCTGGGTGGCCACATGGGGGCGACCGGGTACACGACTCTCAATCCCGGAACCAACTGTGAGAAGGACCTCGGCAAGATCGATGTCCTCGAGATGGACCCCGGCGACGCCCTGCGCATCGGCACCCAGGGCGGCGGTGGTTTCGGTGATCCGTTGGAGCGCCCCGCCGACAAGGTCGCCGACGATGTCGCCAACGGCTTTGTCTCGAAGGAGAGTTCAGAGGACGATTACGGCGTCGTCCTGAAAGCCGACGGTACGGTCGACGGTGAGGCGACCGAGGCCCGTCGCGAGGCTATCCGCGGCGAGCGGGATTGGACGGAACCGCCGCTCTACGGCCTCGGCCGGGCGCGCGAAGAGCACTCGGCGCTTTGGACGGACGATCTGGAGGACGCCATCGCGGCCGCCACGGCCGACATGCCGGTCCAGCTCCGCCAGTTTCTCCACGAGCGCCTTCTGACCAGCGTCACCGCACAGCTCGACGCTGGCCAAAGCGTTGGTGCTGACGATGTTGCCCCGCTTCTCGAGTCTATCCGTCCGGCGGGAACTGGCACCTAGTCCTTCATCGCCCTGGTCCAGGTATCCGGGACCTTGTCGAGCGCCGGTGCGTTGTCGGCGTACCAACTCATCGCCTTGGCGACGGCCGGACGCTGGGCCATCGTGTCGCGCCAGCGTTTCAGGTTCTCGAGGTCGGACAGAACGGCGAAGTCCTTGGTCGCCATTGCGGTCATCGGGTAGGCGATAATGTCGACGATCGTCACATCGTCACCACAGACNAACGCCCTTGCGGCCAGTTCACGGTTGAGCCGTGCGAAGGCGTTGTGCATGCGTTTCTCGAACATGACGGCTGCAGGCTCCGGGTCCGGCAGGTCGGACCAGCGCAGGTAGTACTGAGACGCGAAGGGCGGATAGACGTCGGTTGCCAGAAATAGCGTCCAGTCCTGCGCCAGGGCTGTGGCGCGAGCACCCTGAGGCAGCATGCGGCCCGATTTCTCGGCCAGGTACCAGGCGATCCCCGCCGATTGTGTCAGCGTCANCGACTCTCCACCGGGGCCGTCGCGATCGGTCATGGCCGGCAGGGTGCCGTTGGGGTTGATGGCAAGAAACGCCGGCGTCTTGTGTTCGCCCTTGTAGAGATCGACGGNATGCAGCGTGTAGGGCAGGCCCGATTCCAGGAGCGCGATGGACGCCCTTTGCGCGTTGGTCGTGAACGAGGTGTAGAGATCGATCATGGTTGCGGCACCACAGGACGTCGTTGCAGGGTTTCAGCAACAATCTGGCATGGGCACAACACGGGNAACAGCCGCCATGACCAACCACAAGACCGTGCTTCTGATGGGCGGCGACGGCATCGGACCGGAGGTGACTGANCAGGGCGCGAGGGTACTTGCCTGGTTCGCCGATCGCCGCGGCCTGCCGCTGCACTTCGAAGACGATCTCTACGGCGGCGCTTGCTTTGACGAGCACGGCGTGTTTGTCCGCGATGAGACCGTCATTCACGCCGGTGAGGTCGATGCCATGCTCTGCGGCGCATCGGGAGGGCCGAAGTGGGACGATCTGCCCGAGGCCCGGCCCAAGGCCGGTATGGACGGGCTCACGCGCATGCGCCGCGAGCTTGATCTCTACGCCAACATCCGGCCATCCCGTTGTCTACCTGCGCTGGAAAACGCCTCGACCCTGAAGCCGGAAGTCGTGCGCGGTGTTGACCTGATCGTCCTGCGCGAACTCACCAGCGGCATCTACTACGGTGAGCCGCGCGGCATCGAAGAGTTACCGGACGGCCGCCGTCGCGGTGTCGACACACAGATCTACATCTCCGATGAGGTCGCCCGCGTTGTCCGTCAGGCGTTTGAGCTGGCGCGGGACCGGCGCGGGATTGTGCATTCGGTCGAAAAGTCGAATGTGATGGAGACGGGCATCCTGTGGCGCGAGGTCGCCACCGAGGTTCATGCTGAAGAGTTCCCTGACCTCACCCTGCACCACATGCTGACCGACAACTGCGCCATGCAGCTTGTCCGCGAGCCCCGCCAGTTTGATGTGATCGTCACCGACAACCTGTTCGGCGATCTTCTGTCGGACGCCACCGCCATGCTGATGGGTTCGCTGGGCATGTTGNCATCGGCATCACTGGGTCCGGTGCGGGACGATGGCCGTCGTGCGGCGATCTACGAGCCCGTGCACGGCAGCGCGCCCGACATTGCGGGCCGGGGCATCGCCAATCCGCTGGCCTCGATCCTCTCGGTCGCCATGATGCTTCGCCTCAGCCTCGATGCGCCGGACGAGGCGGCGATGCTGGAACGGGCNGTCGATGCTGCGCTCGACGGCGGTGCACGTACCGCTGATCTTGCTCGTGGCGATCAAAGACCGGTATCGACTTCGGCGATGGGCGATGCGGTGATCGCAGCTCTCGAAGAACAACTCTAGATTCCGAAGCCTGTTTCGGAGCGCAGGGCGCAGCGATTGCCGTTGGGGTCCATGAACTCGGCCGTCGTGCCCCAGTCATAGACCATCACCTCAACGGCAACACCATGGTCGCGCAACTCCTGGTCTGCCGCTTCCACATCCTCGACATTGAAGCGGAACTTCGTCGGGTTGGCCTCGGCCGGCTTGCGGTCCTTCTGCGCGTGACCGCCGGTTTCCACCATCAGATAGGCCCCGCCCAGATCGAACACGATGATCTCGTTTGCGACGCGAAGGCCCACCGCANCCCGGTAAAACGCAACACAATCGGCATAGTTCTCGGTCATGAGAATGAGGCCGTGCCGGACGATGTTCATGACATCTCTCCATCTTCGGGATCAGCGCCCAGGCGCCAGGCGGCCCAGAAGGCGATCAGGGCCACGGGAACGAAGGCGGCGAAGATCCAGACGCTGATCGGCCGCAGTGTTTCGGCCGGNGCATCCTCGGCAAAGCCCAGGGCGTTGGCGATCAGACTGCAGAGTGCGGCGCCCACCGCATAACCGAACTGCTGCACCGTGGGGAAGGCGGCCGATGTGCGTTCCCGGTCATCCGGTGCGGCCGACTCAGTCACGCGACGGATGACGAGGCCCCACATCTGGCCGAAACCGGCACCCAGCATCAGGACAAAGGGCATGATCGGCCAGATCTGGCCTTGCGGCATCGTCACCGCGAGGCCGACNAGCCCGATCAGCACGACCAGCGGGCCGGTCCGGATGAGCCAGCGCTCGGCCGCCAGTGTGGCATTGGCGATGGCAATGGCGGCGACACCCCAGGCGACCGATTCCATGGCAATGATGTAGCCCGATTCGAGCGGCGAGACGCCGAACAGCCGCTCCAGGAAAAACGGTCCGTAGGTGAAGAGCGAACTTGTCGCGGTTGCCAGAAAGAAGGCCATCAGCAGACCCGCGCCATAGAGCGTGGTGCGCGAGAACGGATGGGGCGGAAGCATGCGGTTGTCGTCGCTGCGGGCATCGCAGCGCAGGAAGAAACCGAAGCAGGCGATCGATCCCAGCACCATCAGTGGCGCAAGAACGGGGTCGGAACCGGCCGCGGAGATCAGCAGGATGCCGCCGGAAAGAAGCGCAAGACGCAGAAGCGGCAGGCCGCCGCTGACGTCCGGCTCGTCGTTACACCGGCCATGTGGCACGGCCACCAGAACCAAAATGACAAACAGGACGGCCTGCAGAGCAAAGGCACAATAGGCCCCCCGCCACAGTCCGAAACTGGCGAAGAGTCCGCCGACCAGCGGACCGCAGAAGGCCGACATGCTCCAGACCGCTGAGGTTAGCGCCACCAGCTTCGGCATCATGGCGTTGGGGAAAAGCCGGTCGAGCGCGACATAAACCAGGGCGAGTTGTCCGCCACCGCCCATGCCCTGAATGAACCGGCCGATCAGCATCACCGCCATATCAGGCGCAACGGCCGAGATTACACAGCCGATGGCAAAGAAGACACCGGCGGTCACAAAGGCGATGCGAAGACCGAGCTTCAGAGCGATCAGACCTGTGGTCGCGCCGATCAGGATCGAGGCCAGCATGTAGAGTGTGTATGACCAGGCGACATAGGTATCACCGCCGATCTCGATCACCGCACTGGGGAGCGTGGTGACGACAAGAAGACTATCGGCGGCGTGGAGCCAGATTCCCAGAGTCAGGGCAATCACCAGCGGTGCCCGCCCGCCACGGAACAGATCCAGCCAGCCGATTCCTACCTCTTCGGTCTTATCCATCAGACCCCCTCATGCTTCATAAATTGAGAAAGNAGTCNCTTTCTAAAGTCAAGAAGCAAACAGGAGCGATATCGTCAAACCAGAGCGCCGTGGGGAAGATTCAGATTGGCGCTGTCGCGGCCCTGGCGGCTGGCGAGCGTGCGCAGGGTCGAGTTGAACTCGTCGAGCTCGACATGACAGGTGCGCATGTAGCGGTCGCCGTCCGGTGCGAACGCGGCGCGGCCATGCAGAACCCTCTGGTTGTTGAAGAAAAGCGCTTCGCCGCCGGCCACCGGCACCGTGACCTGATTGGCGGGGTCGAAGAACCTCTCCTGCAGTCGCCGGAGTGCCTGATAGACCGGTTCGATCATTTCGTTGGGCAGATCGAGCGGGCCGATCGCACGGTCGAGATGACGCACTCCGGCGATTTCCCCGTCTTCATCCAGGCTGAACACGGGCGCGCGCATGCGGAAGTCCCGATCCTGCTTCTCGAGCCGACGGTAGAATGTCAGCGGCAGGGTCGAAAGCAGTCGGAAGCCTTCAGGGTCCGCGTCCCGCAGTTCCGCGCCGATACGGAAGCTGTCGGTCATGGTGTTTTCGCCGCCTGACGTGGCGGCACGAATGAAGTGGAAGCAGGTCAGGGACGGCGGTGCCTGACGGTAGGGCTCATCGGTGTGCGGGTCGAGCTTCACGTTGAGGTCGCCGTAAACCAGCGCGTCGGGATTGTAGGTGAAATCGTAGACCGAGCCGTAGTTGGTGACACGGAGCGGGCCGGCCAGACCGGCCACTGCTTCAGTTTCTTCGGGATCGGCCGGAACACCACGCACCAGAACGAAGCCGTAGTCGCGCAAGGTCTCCAGCATCGCGAGACGGGCGGCGGGGTCGCCTCGGCAGGTCGCATAGTCGGCTTCCGGCATGCGGCCTTCGATCTCCTTGCCCCAAAGAATCGGCGTCCAGCGCCGTCGTGTGCGCTCCGTGGTGCTGTTGCAACGGCCCCGCAGCCAGGCTGGATCGAAGAGACTGCTATGGCCNTCACCGGAGAACGTCACCTGAATACGGCCCTCATCATCCCGGTCTGCCGTCGCGATGGCGATGTCGTCAGGAATGTCCGGCAAGCGCAGGGACCGGATGGCACTGATGTAAGTGCCGCAGGCCTCACACTGACAGGCATGGCGTAGCCAAATCGTCTGGAAGCTGCTGGTGTGACCGTCACCCCAATGGACGATCAGACGATGCCTGTCGCTTTCCAGCGTGGTGACCGCAAGGCGCGGATTGCTGTCGACAAAACCCATGACCGAAACCTCCTGCCTTCTGCCCGCAGCCTGAAGCGGATGCCGGAGCCTGTAAACCGAGTTCCGTTGCGCCCTTGCCTGAACCAGATTGATCCTTGGACGGTGGAAAGGGGCGGAGGCTTGCGTCCGGTCGTGAACCGTCCTTTCATGGCGACGTGGCAACCGGGACGAGGCTCACCATGACCATGGCAACACCGCTCAGCGACAACACACCGTCGGGCATGACCGAGGACGAATGGCAGGCGCGCTGCGACCTCGCCGCCTGTTACCAGCTTGTCGACCTCTACGGCTGGTCGGACCTTTCGGGCACCCATATCTCGGCCCGTGTGCCCGGCACCGACCATTTCCTGATCAACCCCTATGGCCTGCTGTTCGATCAAATCACCGCCAGCAACCTTGTGAAGGTCGACCAGGATGGCCAGGTCGTCGGTGAAAGCGCCTATCCGGTGAACCCCGCAGGCTTCCTGATCCATTCCTGCATCCATCACGCCCGGTCCGATGTGCACTGTGTGCTGCACACCCATACGCGCGCGGGCAACGCGGTGGCCATGCAGAAGGACGGCCTGCTGCCGATCAACCAGAAAGCCCTGATCATCCTGGGCTGGATCGCCTATCACGACTACGATGGNGTTGTGCTCGATGCCGCCGAACAGGAAAGCCTGGTGCGGGATCTCGGCGACAACATGATCATGATCATGCGCAACCACGGCCTCATGACCTGCGGCGATAGTGTCGGCGCGGCTTTCGCCTGGATGCATCGGATCGAAGCGGCCTGCCAGTATCAGGTCGATGGTCTCTCGGGCGGTGTTCCGCTCCACTATCCCAGCGAAGACGTTCAGCAGAAAGCCATCGACCAGGGCCGCCGCATCTTCGCGCCCAACGGCCACGCCCGCGTCGGCATGGAATGGCCCAGTCTGCTCACCCAGCTCGAACGTGAGCGGGGCACGTCTTACCGGAGCTAGAGAAGGTGCCAAAGTTCCTGACGCAGGAGCAGGTCGACACCTATTGGCGGCACGGTTTTCTCTCGCCCGTGGACATGACGCCCGAAGATGAGAAGCTGGGGTTGCGCCGCGAGTTCGAACGGGTCGAGGCCGACTACGACTCTATGCATTACATGGTCAAACCGCACCTCGTGACCGGGTTCTGCACGATTCCCGGATTCTGGATGCGGTCGAGGACATCATCGGTCCCGACCTGATGGTCTGTGATGGCGCCTTCATCATCAAGGAAGTTGACGGGACCAGTCACATCTCCTGGCATCAGGACCTGACCTACTGGGAGCTCGACACGGTCAACGAGCAGGTTTCGATCTGGTTCGCGTTGTCCCCGGCGACGCCGGAAAGCGGCACGATGAAGTTCATGCCCGGCAGTCACCGTTCCGGTCAGCTTTCGCATCACGCGACGGCCGACGACGCCAATACTCTGCCGCGCGGCGAGACGCTCGATGTCGAGATCGACGAAAGCGCGGCGGTCGACAACACGCTGCGGCCCGGCCAGATGTCGCTCCACCACGGGTTTACGTTTCATGCGTCGATGCCCAATGTGTCTTCCGACCGCCGTATCGGCTTCAACGCCAACATGATCCGGCCGTCGGTGCGTCAGCTTCGCGTTGAGAACGATTCCGCCATGCTGCTGCACGGCACGGATGATCACGGGCACTAACGCNTGGAGCCCCGCGCGTCCGCCGACTTCATGCCCGATGACGTGCAGCGCCAGGGCGAGATCAGCCTGACCCGCGGCAAGGAGGTCAACTACGACCCGACCGGCAGGCTCGTGAACACGGTCTTCAAGGCCNACGCAGCGGGGTAGNGCGTCAGCCTGCCGTCAGCCCCCCGTCGATGACGAACTCACTGCCGGTCACGAAGCGACTCTCGTCGCTGCTCAGGTAGACGATCATATCAGCCACGTCCTGGGCTTCGCCCAGATGGCCCAGGGGAATCTGGGCGACCAGCTTGTCCTTCACCGTTTCGGGGTTGGCGTTGCGGTTGATCAGACNCTCGACCATCGGCGTCAGAATGAAGGCCGGATGCACGGAGTTGCAGCGGATGTTGTAGGCCTTGCGCGCGCAGTGCAGCGCTACGGATTTGGTCAGCAGGCGCACCGCACCCTTGCTCGCGTTGTAGGCCGCCATGTTGTGGCCGCCGATCAGGCCCGAGACCGAACTCAGGTTCACGATCGCCCCNCCGCCGGTCTGTTTCATGGCCAGCACGCCGTGTTTGCAGCCCAGGAAGGTGCCGTCGGCGTTGATCTCCATCACGCGCCGCCAGTCCTCCAGCGTTGTCTCCTCGATGTTGGTCGCCCGGCCCGTGCCGGCGCTGTTGACGAGGATCGAGATCGAACCCAAAGCCGACACTGCCTGTTCGACCGTAGCGATCCAGGAGTCCTCGGAGGTGATGTCGTGCTCGATGGTGATGGCAGCGTCACCTAGGGGGGCGGCAGCGTCGGCGAGGCCGTCGGCGTTGATGTCTGTCATGGCGACCCGCGCGCCTTCCTCAACAAACCGTTCCGCGCATCGTTTGCCGATGCCCGATGCTGCACCGGTCACCAGCGCCGTCTTGCCGTCAAGTCGCCCCATGGGCGGCCCCCTTCCTNGTCTGTCCTTGCGGATTGATTTGAACTCACCCCACGTTAGTCTCTTTGTGTGGTGTTCGCACGAGTCACCGGAGGGAGGTGACGGATGCTTCGTTACCTAGACACATCAGGCACATACCGCAAAACATGGTTTGTTGCAGCCACGGTGTTGTACTCACTGATGCTGTGTGCCTTTGCCACGATTGTCGCAGCCCGGCCGCCTGGTGGAGCTCGATGCCATCGCGATGGCGGGGCCACGCGACCATCTTCCCGCCGAGCCCTGGTTCTGGGGCACGCTACCGTTTTCGCAGGCGCTGGCCTGCGGCGATGCGATCTTCGTCGGCGGTGAGGCTGCGTTCGATGCCGACCGGAACGTCATGGAGCCGCGCGACATGGTGGCCCAGAACCACATTGCGATGGACCGGATTGTCGAGATGGTCCAGCACTTCGGGGCCGAGACAAATGAAATCATGAAGGTCGGTTGCTGGNACAGCGGCGCGGCCGNTGTCGANACACTCAAGCGCAATGTTATGGTCCGCTCGAGCCACTTCAACAAACCTGGCCCGACATCGACAGGTGTCCCGGTCGATGCGCTGATCCACCCTGATTTCGAGGTTCAGATCGATGCCGTGGCGATGACGAATAGGGCCTGAGTGAGGAAAATTCACAGGCGTCGAAAAAGACTCGTGCTCTGACCTATCGCGGCCGCTCCGGCGATCCGATAACCTGACGCCATGTACATCGACAAACGCCTCTGGGCGTTCACGGACGGGGTCCGGGGACGCATCGCTCTCTCCGTCGGTATCGGCCTCGCGGCCGCCATTGTCGGCATTGCGCGTCTGGCCCTGCTGGGTTGGCTGATCGCACAGGTCTTTGCCGGCAAAGGTCTCGCTGACCTCACCGGACCCATTGTGCTGGTCGCCGTGGTCATGGTCCTGCGCGGCGGGTTGGAATACGTCCGGGTCATGGTCGCCCATGAGACGGCCGCCCGTGTCCAGATCACGATCCGCAAGGCGATCTATGACAAAGCGGTTCAGCTCGGTCCGGCGTGGTTCGGTCGGGAGCGGACCGGCGATGTCATCCTTTCGGTGGTCGACGGTGTCGAACAGCTCGAAACCTACTTCGGCGAATTCCTGCCGACCTTGCTGATCGCCAGCCTCACGCCCTTGGGTATTTTCTGCTTTGTCGCCTTTCTCGATCTGCCGCTCGCCGCCGTCCTGGTCGGCGCGGCATTGGTCGCGCTTGTGCTGCCGATGGCCTTCCACCGCATGGACTACAAGGCCAGCTTGGAACGGTCGGAGACCTACGCAAACTTTGGCGCCGAGTTTCTCGATGCCGTGCAGGGTCTGGCGACACTGAAGGCGTTCGGCCAGAGCGCGGCCAAGGCCAGACAGCTCGCGGCCCGCGCCATGAGTCTGGCCTACGGCACGATGTGGCTGAACGCGACCAATGCGCTGGGTCGCGGTATCACCGATGCGGCCATCGCAATCGGTGCGGCGGCGGCCCTCGCCGTGGGCGCCTGGCGCGTCGAAGCGGGACTGATGGACATCGCGACACTGCTCATCGTGCTGCTGATGGGTGTCGAGCTCTTCCGGCCTTTGCGGGACCTGCGCGCGCAGCTTCACACCGGCATGCTCGGCCAGGCCGCGGCCCGGGCGATCTTCCGCGTCCTGGAGGCCGAACCGCTGGTCGAAGAGACCGGCGTCAGCAAGGCCGCCGTGATCGAAGCGCCTGAGATCACCTTCGATTCCATCACTTTTGCCTATCCCGGCAACGAGGATGCGGCGCACGAAGGCCTTTCGTTCACGGTGAAGCCCGGCGAGCGTGTCGGTGTGGTCGGGCCATCCGGCGCAGGCAAGTCGTCGATCGTACGCCTGTTGCTGCGCTTTTATGATCCGCAGGCCGGTGCAATACGGATCGGCGGGCGTGATATCCGCGAGATGTCGTTTGATGACCTGCGCAGCATGATCGCGGTCGTCAATCAGAACACTTATCTCTTCCACNGCACGGTCGAAGACAATCTACGCTTCGGGAATCCCGAAGCGAGCCAGGCCAAGATCGAGGACGCCTGCCGCGCGGCCAACGCCCATGAATTCATCGCCGGGCTGCCTGCGGGCTATGCCACGGTGGTGGGCGAGCGCGGCATCCGGCTTTCCGGCGGCCAGCGCCANCGCATCGCCATCGCGCGGGCTCTGTTGCGTGACGCCCCGATCCTGGTGCTCGACGAGGCGCTTTCTGCTGTCGATGCCGAGAATGAGGCGGTCATCCAGCAGGCGCTCGACCGCCTGATGCAGGGCCGCACCACGCTGATCTTCGCCCACCGCCTTTCCAGCGTGATCGACGCAGACCGCATCCTTGCCCTCGACCACGGCGCGATCGCCGAAGAGGGCAGTCACGATATGCTCATGGATCGCCGCGGTGTCTACTGGACCCTGATGGCCGAACAGGCGCNCGAGACCGGCAACCGGCGCGAAGACCGCTTCGAAGATGAGGTCGTGGCCTCGGACGGTCGTGATCGCGATGCTGCCGACATGGCCGCCGCCGAAGCCGAACCGACCGATGCCATCCTCCGTGCGGAGGGGCTCGGCTGGGCNGGCGCCACGCGTGTCCTGATGAGCTTTGTCACCATCGAGCGGGCCAAACTCTTCTTCACCTTCGTGTTCGGCGTCGGCCGTGTCGTGGCGTTCATCGGCGTCGGCGTGCTCTCGGCGCTAATCGTGGCTCGCGTGAAGGCCGGTGGGCCCTTCGACGAAATCCTGATCTGGCTGGCCTGCGCCGCGCCGCTCGCCGGCGCGCTGCACTGGCTGGAGTCGTGGTTTGCCCACGACATGGCCTTCAAGCTTCTGGCTGAGATGCGCGTGCGCCTGTTNGACAAGCTTGACCGCCTGGCACCCGCCTATCTGCTGCACCGGCGCACGGGCGATCTCTCGGCCATGGCGACTCAGGACATCGAGACGATCGAGTATTTCTATGCCCACACCATCGCACCGGCTTTTGTCGCCGTGCTGGTTCCGGCGGTGGTCATGGGCGTGCTGCTATGGTTCGGTTGGCCTATGGCCGTGGCTCTCTTGCCCTTCCTGGTGCTTGTCGCGCTGTCACCCTTCCTGTTGCGCAAGCGGCTCGACCGCCTCGGCTCCCGTGCCCGCGAGGCGCTGGGCGAACTCAACGCCTTCACTGTCGATTCGATCCAGGGCCTGGCCGAGATCGTCGCCTTCCAGCAGATCAATCGTCGTGGTGAGGCGTTCCTCAAGATCGCGCGCGAGGTCCAGCGGGTTCGCGTGCTGTTTTACCGGGATCTCACGGTCCAGATGGCGCTGCTCGAGATCGCCACGGGCCTGGGTGGGCTCGCGATCATCGTGGCCGGAGCGATGATGGTGGTCTCTGGCACACTCGATGCCGGCTTGCTCCCGCTCTTCACGATCCTCGCCATGGCGTCCTTCATGCCGGTCAGCGAGATTGCCCATATCGGCCGACAACTTGCCGACACCCTGGGTGCGGCTCGCCGCCTCCACGCGGTCAATGTTGAGCCCATCCCGGTGCAGGACGGCCCCGGTGTGTCGGAACGCACGCACACCGGCGGGGCCGCGATCAGCCTGGAGGATGCGACCTACACCTACCGTGGCCGCCGGGAACCGGCCCTCGATCACATCNCGCTGGATATCTCCGCGGGCACGACCGTGGCGCTGGTCGGACCCAGCGGCGCAGGCAAGACCACGCTGGCCCATCTCCTGATGCGCTTCTGGGATCCCGACAGCGGCCGGGTGGTGCTCGACGACCATGATATCCGTGACCAGAAGCTCGATGACCTGCGCCGTCACACCGCGCTCGTCGCCCAGGACACCTTCCTGTTCAACGATACCCTGCGCGCCAACATCATGATCGCCCGGCCCGAGGCCTCCGACGGTGACCTCATGGCCGCAATCCGCCGCGCCTCTCTCGACGAGGTCGTGGCGGGCCTGCCCGATGGTCTGGAAACCCCGGTTGGGGAACGCGGCACCCGGCTGTCGGGCGGTCAGCGCCAGCGTGTCGCCATCGCGCGCGCTTTCCTGAAAGACTCGCCGATTCTGATCCTGGACGAAGCCACCAGCCACCTCGATGCCGTCAACGAAATGGCCGTGCGCCGCGCCCTCACAGAACTGATGACCGACCGGACCACTATCGTCATCGCTCACCGGCTCTCCACGGTGCGCGACGCCGACCTGATCGTCGCCATGGAATCTGGCTGCATCGCCGAAACCGGTACCCACGATGAGCTGGTGGCCCAGGGCGGCCTCTACGCCCGCCTCGTGCGGCGCCAGATGGCGGGTGTGGTGGCGGCGGAGCGTTAGAGACGGAAGCGAAGCTTTGAAGACAGAGCTTCATAAGGCCGGTCTGACGGTGCCACCGGAGNGGTGAGCAGCCCGATTTAGTCCGCAGGCTTGGTGCCGCGAAGATGGCCGGGCCTCAGCTCGCCGACCTGCGCGGCCTCCAGGGCCGCATGCCAGACATCGGTGTAGTGGTCGGCCATCTCTTCACCTGCGAGCCGGGCCAACTCTAGCCGGTACTGGCCGGTGAGATTGTCGTAATCGGCCTGCAGGGTCTCGCACAGGAATGCGTTGCGGTCAGCGGTCTGTATGTCGGTGAAGCCGGCCTTCTCGAGCGCATCGACATAAAACGGTAGCGAGTGCTGGCCGAAGGTCAGGCCCACAACATCGAGCCAGCGTTGGGCTTCGGGGCCGGGCTTTTCTTCATCGCGCCGCATCCAGTCGCTCGCGACGAACAGGCCACCGGGCCGCAGCACGCGAAACACCTCCTTGAANAGCGCATGTTTGTCCTCGATGTGAATCATGGCGTCCTTGCTGAACACCACGTCGAAGCTTGCGTCCTCCANCGGGAAAGGGCCNGGNTCGACCAGCTTGAACGACANGNGGNCTGACAGNCCGTGCTGTTCCGCGCGGGCCGCAGCACGGTCCAGNAGCGGCTGTTCGATATCGATTCCCAGCACATGNGACGCGCCGTAGTCGCCGGCCAGCGCCACGNCGCAGCCGCCGATGCCGCAACCGACGTCCAGAACCTCTTTNCCCTTCAGATCAACGCCATCCAGGAAAAGCGCCAGCTCCTCGGTACCGCCAGGCGACAGAAATCCATCGCCCCATATCAGTTCCATCGCGGCGACGAAGTCGTCGGTNTATTCGTTNTNNNGCTCGTCCATGGCGTCCCTTNCNAATAGAATNNTNTTNGACAANCTGACAAAANTATANNGTCNNTGAACACAGCGANAANTGTTCGCTCAGAATCCGGGGAGATCAAATATGACGTTTNTGCGAAACCTNACTTGTTCAGCTCTCGAGCGTGTCATGACCAGACGGGAGGCCACGCGCCTCGCTGCGGCGGCTGGTCTTGNCGTTGTGGNCGCACCGGTTGTNTCCCGGCATGCCGCCGCTGANGGCGAGGTCAACTANTTCACTTGGGCGGGCTACGACATTCCTGAGATCGTTCCCTCCTACATCGAGAAGTACGATGGCCCGCCGGCCTACAGCTTGTTTGGCGAGGAGGAGGAAGCGCTGCAGAAGATGCGCGCGGGCTTCATCCCCGATTTTGCGCATCCTTGTGTCAACAGTGTCGGCCGCTGGCGCGATTCCGGTATGTTCGAACCCTTCGACACCTCCCGGATCAGCAACTGGTCCGACCTCTGGCCGTCGTTGCAAAANATCGACGGCACGGTGTTCGACGGCGAGAATTGGTTCGTGCCCTTCGACTGGGGCAACTCGTCGATTCTCTACCGCACGGANCTCGTCGACATCGACGAGGAGTCNTGGACGATCCTGCAGGACGATCGGTACAGCGGGCGCATGGCGGTGTTCGATTCCGTGGACGCGGTGGCCGGTATCACGGGTCTCATTGTNGGTGCCGAGAACCCGTTTTCGATGACTGACGACGAACTCGTCAAGGCGCGGACTGTACTCCAGGAGATCAACGCCAACATGCTCTTCTGGTGGACCGACCAGAGCGCGATCGAACAGGCGCTGGCGTCGGGTGAACTCGTGGCCGCCTATGCCTGGAACTCGGCGGTCGTCTCACTCAAGGCCCAGGGCCTGCCGGTGAAGTACATGAACCCCAAGGAGGGGATTTTCACCTGGGTCTGCGGCGTGATGAAGCTGCGCGACGGGCCAGGTGACGAGACCGCGGCCTACGATCTTGTCGATGCGCTGCTCGATCCGCTCTCCGGCCAGTTCCTGATCGATGCCTANGGCTANGGCCATTCCAACGTGAAGGCCTTCGATCTGGTCTCGGCTGAGCGTCTGGACGAGCTCGGAATCTCCGATCCGCAGGCCTTGCTCGAGGGCGGCGTATTCTTCGACCAGATCCCGCCGGACACACGGGAACGCCTGATCGCCATGTTCGAGGAAGTGAAGGCCGGCATGTAGACGTCTGTCCGGTTGCGTTTTGGNGTGCCGCCCGGGTTGCAGAGAAGCANCCCGGGCGGTNGGCCTTTTCATCGGGGTTCAATCTTTCTGTTGAGAAACAAGCCATGCGTACGTTNTCTGCTGATGTCGGGGGTACCTTTACCGANCTTGTGTTGATTGATGGTGAGGCCGGGGCGGTGCATCTGGACAAGGTGCCGTCGACACCNGGTCGGGCGGAGGCGGTGCTGTCGGGGATCCGGCGGCTCTCCGAAAATGCNGGCATTGCGCCCGGNGAGATCGATATCTTTGTTCACGGGTTCACGGTCGGAACCAACGCGTTTCTCACGCGCAACGGGGCNAAGGTNGCCATGGCCGTCACCGAAGGNATGCGGGATGTNCTGGAGATCGGGGACCAGATGCGCCCNCANCTCTATCGTCTGTCTCAAACCAAGCCGCCGCCCGTCGTGCCGCGGTCCAGGGTTGTCGAGGTTGCGGAGCGGCGCGATGCCTTCGGCAAGGTCGTCACGGAACTGAGTGAAGACGAAGCAAAGAGGGTCGCGGCGGAACTTGCCGCACTTGAGCCGGAGGCGGTTTCTGTCTGCCTCGGATTCTCGTTCCTTGATGACAGCCACGAAACGTTGCTGGAGCGCGAAATCGCACGCGCCCTGCCAGGCGTGCCGATTTACCTCTCCAGCCGGGTCAACCCGCAGATCGAGGAGTATCCTCGCGCNAACACAACGGCGGTGGCGGCCTATGTCGGGCCTGTGGTTGACCGTTATGTCTCCACGCTCGATCAGGCCCTGGCNGGCGATGGTGTGGCGGCACCCCTGCGCCTGATGCGCAGCGACGGTGGGGTCGCCACGCCCCGGTCNGCCCGCGANAATCCCGCAGCCATGCTGCTGTCAGGNCCCGCCGGTGGCGTGATTGCNGGAGCTGCCATGGCNCGGGAACTTGATGTGCCCGACCTCGTCACCTTCGATATGGGCGGCACGTCGGCAGACTTCTCGGTCATCGCTTCGAGCGAACCGCGCATGGTGACTGAGCGTCACATCGACGGCCAACCCCTGCGGTTGCCCACGCTCGATATCGAGACCATTTCGGCCGGTGGTGGTTCGATCGCGCATGTCGATCTCGGCGGCGCGCTCCGGGTCGGCCCGCAGTCCGCCGGCGCTGAGCCAGGCCCCGCCTGTTATGGCCAGGGTGGGACCGATGCCACGGTGACCGATGCCGCNGTGGTTCTGGGCATTCTNCATCCCGGCGAGTTCCTGGGNGGTGAAATCCCGCTCGATGCCGATCTGGCNCGTCAGGCCGTCCAGACGACCATCGCCGATCCTCTCGGNCTTTCACTTGAGGCCGCGGCCCTGGGCATCGTCCGGGTGGCCAACGCCGGCATGATCCAGGCCATCCGCAAGCTTTCGGTCGAGCGCGGCCTCGACATTCGCGACTTCGCCCTGCTGGCCTTCGGTGGAGCAGGGCCGATCTATGCGCCCTTCATGGCCCGTGATCTCGANATGGCCGAGGTGTTGGTGCCGNTGAANCCCGGTGTTTATGCAGCGCAGGGCCTGCTGATGTCCGACATCCGNCACACCACCCAGACCGCGTTCCAGCGGCGCTTTCACAAGGTCGAGGAGGCTGAACTGACCGAACGACTGGGTGCCTTGCGCGATGAGCTCGACCAGGCCCTGGGCCGCGACGGTATCGCCACCGAGGTCCGCCGGTTCCGCTTCCTGGCCGATATGCGCTGCAGCGGTCAGTTCCACGAGCTTCTGGTGCCCCTGCCGGAGCCGGGCGCGGCAGGTTGGTGGCAGCCCGATGCGGTGGCCGCTGTGTTCCACGACCACCACGATCAGGCCTATGGCCATACCGATCCCGAGGCTCCGGTCGAGTTTGTCAATCTCAGGGTCGAGGCTTTCGGCCGCACCGCCAAGGCGGCTTTGCCGTCAGAAGGCGCTGAATCGGTCGGTGCACCGGAACCGGTGTCCCATCGTCCGGTTTGTCTGGATGCCGACGAAGGCTTTCACGACACGCCGGTTTACCGTCGCGACGATCTGGAGCCGGGCCAGACCGTGTCCGGTCCTGCCGTGATCATCCAGCGCGACACCACAACGGTCGTGCTGGCGGGCCAACGGGCCTCGGTGGCTGCCGGGCAGGTTCTGCGGATCGGGATGGCCTGATGACGGAAATCGATCCCATCACGCGGGACGTCTTCCAGCATCAGCTCACGGGCATTGCCGACGAGATGTCGACCGCCCTGCGCCGGGCCGCCTACAGCTCGATCATCTGGGACATGTGGGACTATTCGGTCGGGCTTTTTGCCCCGGATGGNGACATGATCGCCCAGGCCNATACGATCCCCGCNCAGCTCGGCATCATGTCGACCGCCCTGCGTTACATGTTCNGGGAGTTTCCGCTTGAGGTCTGGNAGCCCGGTGACGTTCTGGTCTGCAACGACCCCTATCGCGGCTGCACCCACACCATGGACATCGTGCTCTTCAGCCCGGTGTTCCATGAGGGCGAGATCGTCGCGATTACCTCCACCATCGCCCATCACCTCGATATCGGCGGCCGGCTGCCGGGCTCCGGCGGGCCCGACAACGAGGAGGTCTTTGCCGAGGGCCTGATCCTGCCGCCGCTTAAGCTCTTCGAGGCCGGTGAACCCAACGACACCGCCTTTCGCATCATGCGGGCGAATGTCCGCCTGCCCGAATACGTCGAGGGTGACCTGCGGGCCCAGATCGCAGGCTGCCGCACCGGTGAGCGGCGCGTTGCCATGCTGGCCGAACGCTACAGTCACGATCAGTTCGCGGCGTTGATCACGGCCTGTCTGGACTACACCGAAACCTATGCCCGCCGCGCCATCGGAGCGCTGCCGGACGGCACGGCCGAGGCCTCGATCCTGGTCGAAGACGACGTCTCGACGCTGGAACCGTTCCGTCTTCATGCCAGGGTCACCATCCGGGGTGACGAGATCGAGGTCGATGTCACGGGTTCGGACGACCAGCGCCCATTCTCGCTGAACAATCCCGAGTGTTCGACCCTTTCGATGTCTCACTACGCGGTGAAATGCATGACCACGCCGACGCTGTCGCAGAATGAAGGTTGCGTCCGGCCGGTCAGCGTGAAAATGCGCAAGGGTTCCATCCTCGATCCCGATCGCCCCGCTGCCGTGGCCACACGCCACCACACCCAGCAGGCGCTCGCTGATGTCGTGCTGAAGGCCATGGTGCCCTTGCACCCGGAGCTCTCGGCTGCGGGCTCCCAGGTGTCGTTTTCGGCTTTTGTCGTGGGTGGTCACGATGACCGCGAGGAAACGCGCGAAGATGACGGCAGCCAGCCCTACTATGTCGTGTCCGATATCGTGGGCGGCGGCATGGGTGCCTCGGCGACCTATGACGGTCTCACTGCGGTCGACACCCATGGCGGCAACTGCAGCATCATCTCGGCCGAAGTTGTGGAGACCATTAGCCCGCTGCGGGTCCTGCGCACCGAGCTGGTGCCGAACTCCGGTGGCACGGGCCGCCAACGCGGCGGTCTCGGTATCCTGCGTGATTTCGAGCTTCTGACCGAGCGCGGCATGCTGATCGGCGATTCCCAGCAGCAGCGCGACGAAACCGCGCCCTGGGGCGTCGAAGGCGGTGGGCCGGGAGGCAAGGCGGCCTTTGTCATGAACCCCGGTACCGACCGGGAGGAGGTGCTGCTTGCACGCATTCCGTCCCGCGTCATGATGCGGGGTGAGGTACTTCGTGTCGTCGGCTCGGGCGGCGGCGGCTGGGGTGACCCGGCCGAACGCGACCCGGTGCTGGCCGCTGTGGATCTGCAAGAAGGTTATGTCACCGCCCAGGCGGCGGAATAGACGGGAGTGTTGTCATGAGTGAGATCGACCCCATCACCCGCGATGTCTTCCAGCATCAGTTGGCGGGCATTGCCGAAGAGATGTCGATGGCTCTGCGCCGTGCGGCCTTCTCCTCGATCATCTGGGATATGTACGACTATTCCTGCGGCCTTTTCACGCCCGAAGGGGACATGCTCAGCCAGGCCGAAACGATCCCGGCCCAGCTCGGCATCATGTCGACTTCGATCCGCTACATGTTCGCGAGGATTCCGCGCGAGGAGTGGAAGCCCGGCGATATCATCGTCTGCAACGATCCCTACCAGGGCTGCACGCACACCATGGATGTCTGCCTCTTCAGCCCGGTGTTCCATGACGGCGAGCTGATCGCGCTCACCTCCACCATTGCCCACCATGTCGACATCGGCGGCAAGGTGCCCGGCAGCGAAAGCCCGGACAATCTGGAAGTCTTCGCCGAAGGCCTGATCCTGCCGCCGCTCAAGATCGTGGAGGAAGGCAGGCCGGTCCAGGCGATCTTCGACATTCTTGCCGCCAATGTGCGGGATCCGCGCGGCTCGGCGGGCGACATGCGCGCCCAGATCGCCGGTTGCCGCACCGGCGAGCGGCGGATCGACGAGCTGGCCGGGCGTTACGGCAACGATCGCTTCCGTGAGCTTTGCGATGCCTGCCTCGACTACAACGAGACCTACATGCGGCGCGCCATCGCCGAGCTCGGCGAGGGGCGCTGGGAGGCCACGGTGCTGATGGAGGACGACGTCAACACCGATGAGCCGATCGTGCTCCATGCCGCCGTCACGATCGAGGGCGACGACATCACGGTCGACGTCTCCGGTTCGGACGACCAGCGCGCCAACGGTCTCAACTGCCCCGAGGCTTCGGCGCTGTCGATGATCCACTACGCGGTGAAGTGCATCCTGGCCCCCGATCTGCCACAGAACCAGGGCTGCGACCGTCCGGTGCATGTGAAGACCCGGCGCGGCAGCGTGCTCGACCCGATCCGCCCGGCAGCGGTCTCCGTCCGTCACATCACCCAGCAGGCCATGGCCGATGTCGTGCTCAAGGCGCTCTCGCCGGTCGCCGGTGAGTATGCCGCGGCAGGCTGCCACACTTCGTTCCCCAGCTTCGTGCTGGGTGGCTTCGATGACCGGCCCGAGATGGCCGAGGACGATGGCAGCCAGCCCTACTACATCATTGCCGATATTATCGGTGGCGGCATGGGCGGCGCCGAAGGCCGCGACGGGCTCAACGCCATCGACAGCCACGGTGGCAACTGCGCCATCCTGTCGGCCGAGATCATGGAAACGCTCAGCCCTGTGCGCGTGCGCGAAACCGCCCTGGTCGACGGCTCGGGAGGGCGGGGCAAGTACCGCGGGGGCCTTGGCATCCGGCGTGACTACGAGGTCCTGGCCGAGACCGGCATACTGACCGGCTACTGCCAGCAGACGCGGCCTGACACCGTGCCCTGGGGCCTGCACGGCGGTGAGGACGGCACCGGCGCCGCCCTGATCCACAACCCCGGCACGCCCGAAGAGCGAAATCTCAAGAGCAAAATGATCGGCATCATCCTCAAACGCGGCGACGTCCTGCGCACCCAGGGTGCGGGCGGTGGCGGCTGGGGCAACCCCGCCGACCGCGACCCCGCGCTGGCTGAGAGAGACAGGAAGGAAGGCTACATCGTCGCGGACGCCGCCGAGTAGAACGCTTGGAGATTGCGGCTTTTCTGCAGTCGCGTCTCTGCCCGCCCCCCGCTATCATGCGGCCACAGCAGGGGGAGCCCGCATCATGAGTTTCGAGATTGCCGACCGCTGGTTCGAGCGCAAGCGGATTGATGACGACATCACGGTGATCTGGGAGCCCCATATCGATCCGCTGGGCCGCTGCAACATTTGGCATATCAGAGGGTCCGAGACCGATCTTCTGGTCGACACCGGCATGGGCGTGGCCGAGCTCAAGCCTGCGATCGAGGATCTGTTCGGCCATGGTGTCATAGCCTTTGCGACCCACACCCATTTCGATCATGTCGGCAGCCTGCACGAGTTCGAACACCGCATGGTCGGTCGCCATGAGGCGGAGGTCATGGAGGATGCGGACAACCGGTTTTCGCTCTTTCGCGAGGACATGGACCCCGAGCTCGTCGAATGCATCGAACAGTCCGGCTACAAGATCTCCGAATGCCTGATCGATGCCCTGCCGCGTCCCGGTTACGACGCCCGCGCCTACAAGGTCGAACCCGCGAAGGCCACGCGCATCGTCGACGAGGGCGACGAGGTCTCGATCGGCAACCGCCGATTTGAGGTCATGGAACTACCGGGCCATTCGCCGGGCAGTATCGGCCTGTGGGAGGCGGAGACCGGCACGCTCTTTTCCGGCGATGCCGCCTATGACGACGGCCCGTTGCTCGACATGCTTCCTGAAAGCGATATTGCGGTCTACTGCAAGACCATGGAACGGCTGATGGCGCTTCCGGTCACGGTGGTCCACGCCGGTCACGGTCCCAGCTTCGACCGCGACCGCCTGCGCGAGATGTGCCACGACTATCTCGAGACCCATGCAGCGGGAGGGGCCCCATGAGCGATTACGATTACGATCTCGGCAACTACAGCTTTCCGGTCACCACGTCGTCGCCTGAGGCGCAGACCTGGTTCGATCGTGGTCTGGCCTGGTGTTACGGCTTCAACCACGAGGAGGCCGTGGACTGCTTCGAACGTGCCGAGGCCGCCGATCCGGCCTGTGCCATGGCTGTCTGGGGCATCGCCTATGCGGCGGGACCCAACTATAACAAGCAATGGCCCGACTTCGGCGAACAGGAGCGGCCGGTCAGCCTGAAGCGTTGCCGCAGCGAGAGCCGTCGTGCGCTCGAGATGGCGGCGAACGCCTCACCGCTTGAACAGTCCCTCTGCGCAGCGCTGGTCCAGCGTTATCCGCTTGAAGGCGAGGACTATGAGGCCTGGAACGATACCTTTGCCGCCGCCATGCGGCCGATTCACGCGGCCCACGGTGACCATCTCGATGTCGTGACCTTCTTTGCCGATTCCATGATGAACCGCACCCCCTGGGCCCTGTGGGATCTCGATACCGGCGAGATGAGCGAGGGGGCGTCGACAGCCGAGATCATCGCAGTGCTCGAAGGCGCGCTCGAATCCGTTGAGGGCGCCTGGGTTCATCCCGGCCTGTTGCACATGCATGTCCACGTCATGGAGATGTCACCGCATCCGGAGCGGGCACTCAAGACCGGTGACGCGCTCTACGACACCATGCCGGATTCGGGCCACCTGCGGCACATGCCGACCCATATCGATGTTCTTTGCGGCAACTACCAGGCCGTGGTTGAGCGCAACCACGCTGCGGTGGTCGCCGACCGTATGTTTGTCGAGCGGAAAGGGGTGTTGAACTACTACACCGGCTACCGGGCGCACGATTATCACTTCAAGGCTTATGGCGCGATGTTCCTGGGCCAGTACAAGCCCGCTATGGAGGCCGCCGAGGAGCTGATCGCCACGACCCCGAAAGAGGTGCTGGAGGTCGGCAACCCGCCCTATGCCGACTGGCTCGAAGCCTACATTCCGATCAAGCAGCACGTGCTGATCCGCTTCGGCAAATGGCAGGAGATTCTAGATGAGCCCCTGCCGGACGATCCCGACCTTTACTGCGTCACCACCGCCACGATCCGCTACACGCGGGCCGTGGCCTATGCGGCGACCGGCCGTGTGGCGGAGGCCGAGGCCGAACGCGATCTGTTTTTTGAAGCGCTGGAACGGGTCCCGGACTCACGGCGCCTCTTCAACAACACCGCCCGCGACATCTTGTCGGTCGCCGAGCAGATGCTTCTGGGCGAACTGGAGTATCGCAAGGGCAACTATGATGTCGCCTTCGATCATCTGCGCAAGTCGGTCGAGATCAACGATCACCTGCCCTATGACGAACCCTGGGCCTGGATGCAGCCGACGCGCCATGCACTTGGCGCCCTGCTCATGGAGCAGGGCCGCTACGAGGAAGCCGAGGCCGTCTACCGCGCCGACCTCGGTCTCGACGACACTCTGCGCCGGCCCTGCCAGCACCCGGACAACGTCTGGAGCCTGCACGGTCTGCACGAATGTCTTGTCCGTCGAGGTGAGAAGGGCGAAGCACGAATCATCAAGCAACGGCTCGATCTCGCCTCCGCCCGCTGCGACGTCCCTGTCCGCGCCTCCTGCTACTGCCGCATGGCCGAAGCGGCCTAGGGACCTCGTCAGACGTCTGGGAAGGCCTTGAGCCAGCGGACGCAGTGTTCCGCGTCACGCTCCTTGTAAATTCTGAGAGCGTCGGCAGGCGTAAGCGTGAAGCTGTGTTCAGCGTCGTCTCCCAGGGCGGTGAGGCGCATCGAGTACCATGCCGTGACGCCGCCACCCAGAGAATCGGACATCGCCGATTTGGCAATCCGTTTTTTGAGAACGATGCCGCAGGGCAGCTCCAAGGGAGCGCCGAGAATACCGCGGGGGCTGGCTGCCGTCTTGTCTTCGCCTTGAACTGACACGGTTTTACCGTTCATGGAAATATCTCAATATTTCGGTTTTCAAGCGCGAACGTTGGTCAGTCGAGAGTGCCGTTGCACGATAATCTAAGTTCTCAGGAGTTCGCTCTCCACGGCGTCTAGGAACGCGCGGGTGGCCGTTTCTTCACGGCGGTAGAAGGTAAACTGGCCGTGTCGTTCTGACACCACAAGCCCGGCTTACTTCAACAACCCCATGTAGTTCGAGATGGTCGACTGCGAGAGACCGGCCTTGTCCTGGATGTAGGCCACACAAACGCCTTCGAGATCGGCATGCTCTGGCAGGGCCGGCGGAAAGTTCGTGCGATCTTTCAGCCACGCCAGAATCTGTCGGCGCATGGGATTGTTGAGTGCTGCGATGGCCTTGTTGATGTCCATATATCGAGATATTTCGATATTAGGGATAAAGCCAACTCTCTATACGAAGGATCACGCGTTGCCTTCCGTGTCCCCCTTGTAACGTGCCAGCGTCTCGTCATCGGGGGGGTAGAGACCGGGAATGGGGGTGCCGCTTTCGGCCTGCTTCAGCACCCAAGCTTCCAGCTTCTCCTGTTCTTCGCCGCCATCCACAGCGTCGGCCACCAGATCGGCGGGAATGACTATGGCGCCGTCGCTGTCGGCGATGATGCCGTCGCCGGGGTAAACGGTGACACCACCGCAAGCGATGGGCAGATCGAGACCGCCATCGCTGAAGGCCGTGGCGTTGGCCGGCGCCGAAGCACCCGCGCAGACGACTCGCAGGCCCGAGGCTGCAACACCCGCGGCGTCACGCACTGCACCATCGGTGACCAGTCCGGCGACGCCACGCACCTTGAGTCGTGTTGCCAGAATATCGCCGATCACGGCGGCCGCCGTACTGCCGCGCGCCCCGATCACCACGATGGAACCTTCGGGAGCGCCTTCGATCATGCGTCGTTGGCTGCTCTTGGGATCACCGAAGGCCTCGGGGTCGAAGAGGTCTTCCCGGAAGGGCAGGCAGCGCATCGTGAAGGCTGGCCCTGCAATGGTCGGTTGGCCTGGCACCAGAGGCGCAATGCCGTCCATGTAGACGGCCCGAATGCCCCGCTTGAAAAGCTGCGTCGAGATGGTCGCTGTCGAGAGCTTCGCCAGCCGGGTGTAGACGTCTTTGTTCATGGGCGATGTCCTTTCAGGAACACTCATTTCGGTAGCGAACGAAAAGCTGCTTTGTTCGCTGTCTAGAGCGCGACTGCGCGACGGTCCGGTCAGGACCCAGAGCCAAGCGAGCGGAGCGAGCGCCCGGCGATTGAGGGAACACAGGCGAGCCTTAAGGCTCGCCGCAATCAGACTCTATCTTTGACCGTGCCGATGCGCGATGGAACAGTGTCGCGGCGATTGAGGGGACAAACCCATGGCGGACGGCATGATGACAGGCAAGGTTGTTCTGGTGACTGGCGCCGGACGGGGCATCGGACGCGAGATTGCGCTGTTGGCAGCCCGGGAAGGCTCGGCCGTTGTCGTGAACGATCTCGGTGCTTCGCTCGATGGCGCCGGTGAGGACCAGGGTCCGGCTGTCGAGACGGTCGAGGCGATCCGAGCGGCGGGCGGCGAGGCCGTGGTCAACGGTGACAACGTGGCCGACCCTGCCGGTGCCGAGCGCATGATTGCCACGGCACTCGATGCCTTCGGCCGTCTGGATGCCGTGATCAACAACGCAGGGATCCTGCGCGACCGCATCTTTCACAAGATGAGCCATGCAGATTTTGACGCCGTGATCGACGTTCATCTACGTGGCAGCTTCAACACCAGCCGTGCCGCTGCCGGTTTGTTCCGCGAGCAGGGCTCCGGCGCCTTTGTTCATTTCACGTCGACCTCCGGTCTGATCGGCAACATTGGCCAGGCCAACTATGCGGCTGCCAAGATGGGAATCGTCGGCCTCAGCCGCGGGATTTCCCTCGACATGGCCCGCTTCGGCGTGCGCTCGAATTGTGTGGCGCCCTTTGCCTGGTCGCGCATGATCGGATCGATCCCCACGGAAACCGAGGACCAGCAGGCCCGTGTCGAAAAGCTGAAGTCGCTCGCGCCGGCCAAGATCGCGCCCATGGTTGTGTTCCTGGCCTCCGAGGACGCCGCCAGCATCACCGGCCAGATCTTCTGTGTCCGTGGCAACGAGGTGTTTCTCATGAGCCAGCCACGTCCTGTCCGCTCGCTTCACCGTGACGGCGGCTGGACGCCACGTGCCTTGGCCGACCAGATGGCGCCGGCCTTCGAGAACGATCTCTACGGCCCCGATGTCTCTGCCGATGTCTTTCCTTGGGACCCGATATGATCCGGCCCAATCCCAGCAAGGTCGCCGCCTACAGCCCACCGTCCCATCGCCGCAGTTACACCGAACGGGATGTCCAGCTCTACGCTCTGGGCCTGGGGCTTGGCAGCGATCCCGTGGCGCGCGACGAACTGCCCTTTGTCTATGAGGAATGGGGTCCGAAGGTTCTGCCCACCATGGCGTCGGTCCTGGGTAGCGACATGCTGTGGTTCGCCGATCCCGATCTGGGCCTTGGTGATGCGGCGGGGGTTCATGGCGACGAGTTGCTGACCCTGCATCAGCCGCTGCCGCCGAACGGCACCATCAGCAGCCGGATCAGCCGCGTCGACCTCTATGACCGGGGAGAGAGCGGCCACGGCGTCATGATCCTGGAAGAAGAGATGCATGACGAAGCGACAGGGATCCTGCTTGCCACGCGGCGTCAGACCGATGTGCTGATCGGCGCCGGAGGCTTCGGTGGTGACGCGCCGCCGCCAACATATCGCCCCGCTCTGCCGGATCGTGAGCCCGATGTTGTGGTCGAACGCACGACGTTGACCCAGGGGGCGCTGCTCTATCGTCTCTCCGGGGATCACTATCATCTCCATGTCGAGGATGACTTTGCCCGCGAGGCAGGCTTCGACGGTCCGATCCTCCATGGACTCGCAACCTACGGTCTGGCCTGCCATGCGATCGTTGCCGCCTGCTGCGGTCATGATCCCGTAGGCCTGACGAGCTTTTTCGGCCGTTTCACCGCGCCGGTCTATCCCGGTGAGTCCCTTGCGACAGACATCTGGCGGGGAGAGGACGCCGTGTCGTTCCGCGTGCGTGCCGTGCAGCGGGGCGCCACGGTCATCGACAACGGCCATGCCGATCTGCGAGGCTGAGCCATGACCATCGATTACGACAAACTCAAAGCCTGGGACTTCGGGGACCATGTCGCCACCTGGACCTGGGAGGATTCGGCGCTTTATGCCCTGAGCGTCGGTCTGGGATTCGATCCCGTGGACGCGAACGAACTTCGCTTCACCTATGAAAAAGACATGCTGGCACTGCCCACCATGGCTGTGGTCATGGCGCCCTCGGGCTTCTGGTTGCGCGATCCTGAAACAGGCGTCGACTGGAAACGTGTCGTCCATGGCGAGGAGGGCGTCACACTGCATCGTCCGTTGCCCGCCGAAGCGCGCATCGTCGCGCGCAGCAGGATCGATGAGATCATCGACAAGGGCGAAGGTCGGGGCGCGCTGATCTATATTTCCCGCGAGGTCAGGGATGCTGACACCGAGGAGCTCTATGCCACCATCACCCGCACTACCTTCTGCCGGGGTGACGGCGGATTCGGTGGCCTCGGCGGCCCGGTGCGGCCGGTGCACACCCTGCCCAAGCGGGAACCTGATCATGTTTGTGATCTGCCCACACTGCCGCAGCAGGCCCTGATCTATCGTCTGAACGGTGACGGCAATCCGCTGCATGCCGACCCCGATGTCGCGCGGGAGGCCGGCTTCGACCGCCCGATCCTGCACGGCCTCTGCACCTTCGGGGTGGCCGGCCACGCGGTGCTCAAGACCCTCTGCGACTACGACCCCGGACGGCTCATCCGCTTCGATGTCCGTTTCTCCGCCCCTGTCTTTCCCGGCGAGACCATCCGCACAGAGATGTGGCAGGACGGCTCCGAGGTGTCCTTCCGCGCCCGCGTCCTCGAACGCGATGCCGTCGTTCTGAACAACGGCCTGGCGGTGGTGACATGATGGAAGCTGGGTTGCGCCTATTCTTCACTCCAGTCATGGCCCGGCTTGACCCGGCCATCCATCTCGCGTCCTCATCGGATTTGCCCACGGCAGAAGATGGATCGCCTATCAAGTGGGGCGATGAGGATGGAGGAGGGATGCTGATTCTAAAGAGGGCTCTGATCGCCGTTGTCTTCGCGCTGGGTCTTGTCGCTATGCCGTCCCGCGCTGACACTATCGCTAGCTACAGCATCGTCGCACATGATCCCGTCGAGGACGCCACGGTCCTGCTGGTGCGTGTGATCGTTGATGGCGCAGAGAGTTCCTGTCCGTCGTTCGAGGTGAACGGGCAGTCTGTCGATGCGGCATCGCGGTACAATCCGGATGCCAACGTGGTGGCTCTGCCGGTTGCGATGGAGGTCGACGGCCAGGCCACGACTGGTTGGGTCAGCGCCCTTCTGGGCACAGCCGACGGCTTCGGTTCTCTCACCGTTGATCTTGCCGATGCCGCTGAATGGCAGGGGGCGCTCTCGTCCTTCGCTCCCGATGGTACGGCGGCAGCCGTGCCGCTGATGACCTGCGCCATGCCTGTGCGCGATGGAGATGTCTGTGCCCCGCCCGCTCCCTGACGGCCCTGACCGGCAGTATGCCGAGCACCTGAAAGAAGGCCGTCTGGCCATCCAGCGCTGCGGCGCCTGCAGTCGCCATGTCTTCTTTCCACGTCTGCTCTGCCCACACTGCCACGACGATAACCTCGCCTGGGTCGAGGTTTCGGGGCAGGGCACGGTTCACGCAACCACCGTGATCCGCAAACGTCCCGACCAGGGGCCACCGCACAATCTCTGCCTTGTCGACCTGGACGAAGGTGTGCGCATGACCTCCCGTGTCGAGGGCCTGGCGCCGGAGGACGTCGTGATCGGCATGGCCGTCACCGCCCGAATCACCGAACAGGACGGTGAACCTCTCGTCGTGTTCGATCCGGCATGAGTAAGGATGGCAGTTTTCGCGGTGAGGTCGCCGCCGTTGGTGTCGGGCTTTCAGGGATCGGCGCGGCGCCAGGCCTGAGTCATCTCGATCTCACGGCACTAGCCGCAAAACAGGCGCTGGATGAGGCCGGACTGACCTTCGGCGATGTAGACGGCCTGTTCGCCTCGAACCTGCAGAACATTTTCGCGCCGCTTAACGTGGCCGAGTACCTCGGCATTCGGCCGACGTTGTCGGAAGGAACACAGATTGGCGGGTCGTCACCCGTGGCCCATCTCATCTGGGCTGCTCTCGCGCTTCAGGCCGGGCTGATCGACACGGCCTTGGTCTGCTACGGCAGCAATCAGCGCAGTGCAGCGGGCCGTCTGCTCTCGCCCTCGACCAGCGAGCCGCTGATTTATGAGCAACCCTACGGACCGCGTTACCCCATCAGCTCGTACGCCCTGGTGACATCGCGCCATATGTATGAGTTCGGGACGACCCGTGAGCAGCTCGCGTCGGTCGCGGTTTCGGCACGGCAGTGGGCTCAGAAGAATCCCATGGCCTTCATGCGTGATCCCCTCACGATCGACGATGTTCTGGCCTCCCGCATGGTCTGTGATCCGCTCACGGTGCGTGATTGTTGCCTGGTCACCGACGGCGCCGGTGCGGTTGTTCTGACCCGATCCGACCGTGCCCGTGATCTCAGGCGGACGCCGGTGTTCCTGCTGGGTGCGGCCATGGCGCACTGGCATCGCCAGATTTCGGAAACCGCTGATCTCACGCTGACCAGTGCCAGCGACACCGGACCGCGCGCCTTTGCCATGGCCGGCATGACACCCGGCGACATGGATGTGTTGGAGCTCTACGACGCCTTTACCATCAACACGATCCTGTTCCTCGAGGATCTCGGTTTCTGCCCCAAGGGCGAGGGTGGTCGGTTTGTTGAGAATGGCCGCATCGCGTCCGGCGGGAGTCTTCCGGTCAACACCAACGGCGGCGGTCTCTCCTGTGTCCATCCCGGCATGTACGGCATCTTCACCGTGATCGAAGCGATACAGCAGCTTCGTCGCGAGGCCGGTGAACGCCAGATCGCCGATGCTAGAACCGCGCTGAGCCACGGCAACGGCGGCCACCTCTCCAGCCAGGTCACTGCGATCTGGGGCCTCGAAGAGACGCTCTAGCGCTCTTTCCATGTTCAGGACCGCTGTTGCTGGCCTTGCTTCATGGTCGGGCCCGACAGGAACGGAGCGGGTCGTATGGTGAGGTGAGCGACACAAGAGGAGTGAACATGGACGACTACAACTACGCCCACTTTCCGCCGACGGGTGAGAAGGCCGACAAGTTCGAGAGGTTCTATGACGCGCCAAACGTCGGGGCCGTCGCGCCCGATATGGCGCTGGAGGATCTCTCCTCCGGCGAGACGGTTCACCTGAAGGATCTCTGGAAGACCGGTGCGGTCCTGATGGAGTTCGGCAGCTACAGCTGAGCATATTGCACGATGGCGGCCGAGGCGATGGAAGACATCGCCATCCGGTACGCCGACCGGTCCGTGCGATCGGTGTTGTGTATGTCCGCGAAGCCCACCCGGCTGACAACCTTCCGCCTCACGAGTCCATGGCGATGAAGCGTGACCACGCGCGCCAGTACCGTGACGAACAGAACATCCGGCGGCCGATCCTGCTCGATGACATGACCGGGACTGCGCACAAGGGCTACGGCCTGCTGCCCAACATGACCTGGTTGCTGGGGTGTGGCGGACTGATCCTCTACAAGTCCGCCTGGACCCGGTCTGACGATGTCGAAGCGGCGCTCGAAGAGAGCTGGGCGGTTATCAGCGACGCCGCGAGGACGATCTGATGCCCGCCTATTCCGAACGGATGATCTGGCGTGCCGGTGAGGATGACCGCTTCATCGAACTTTCAAAACGTTTCGGGCCTCAGGCCATCGACGAGATGTTCGGCAAGGAAGGTCTGGTGAAAGCCTACGGAGAAAAGGGCAAACCCTGATTCTGATTCAGTGTCAGTCCGCCAGGAGCTCCGCCGCGGCCTCATCAAAGAAGCGGTGGAATGCCGGTTCGTTGTTTCCGCTGGCGCAACAGTGGCCCCAGACGGTGTCGAACACGCGCAGCTCCGCGTTCGGCATGTGGCTGACCTCGATCACGCTGTCTTCGGGCGGAAAGTAAAGGTCGGTTGAGGCCGGCATGACGATCGCCTTGGCCTTGATCGCACCCAGCGCCTTCGCGATGTCGCCGCCATAGGTCTCGTTCGCACTGATGTCTCCGGCCTGCCAGGTGTGGAGCTTGTGGAACAGGTTGTTGGGGTCCCAGTTGTCGACATGGTCGTGTTCCCAGTCGACCAGAAGGTCTTCCGGGGTCTCGAAGCCAAGCGCACGGTAATGGCGTTCGCGGTACCAGGTCTGCGAAAACGCCCACCCGGCATAAACCCGGCCGAAAGCCTTCAGACCCGCAACCGGCTTGGTGGAATAGTCGCCGCCGTTCCAGTTCTGATCGGCGCAGAGCGCCGCCTTCACGCCTTCGAGGAAGACAATGTTATGCGGCGCGGTTTTTGCCGAGCCGCAGAACGGCAGGATGGCATCGACCATGCCGGGGAACTGCGCGCCCCACTGGAACGACTGGCATGCGCCCATAGACCAGCCGGTCACGAGCTTCAGCCGTTTGACGCCCAGCTCCTCGGTCAGCAGCCTGTGCTGACAGGCCACGTTGTCGTGGAAGCTGGTGTGCGGGAAACGCGGCCCGTCCTGGGGCGCGGCCGTGTTCGACGGCGACGACGACAGCCTGTTGCCGAAGAGGTTGATCGAGACGACGAAGTGACGTCCCGGGTCGATCGCCCTGCCGGGCCCGAAGTAGAACTCGTTGCGGACGTGATCACCCGTGTAGAACGTGGGGATCAGCACCGCGTTGTCGCTCGCTTCGTTCAGCGAGCCATAGGTCTGGTAGACGAGCTGCGCGTCTTTCAGCACGGTGCCCGACTGCAGTGTCACATCGCCCAGGGCAAAGGTCCTGTGGCCGGTCATGGTCTAGTAGAGACGCAGGTACTCCTGCACCTCCCAGTCGGTCACGGCCTGGTGGTAACGCTCCCACTCGTCGACCTTGTAGGCGACGAACGAGCTGTGCATCTGCTCACCCATGACACCCTTCACGAAGTCGTCGTCGCGCAGGGTCTCGACCGCCTCCAGCAGGTTGCGTGGCAGGCGCTGGGCACCCGACGCCTCGACCTCGGCATCGCTCAGCGAATAAAGATCCTCGTTCAGCGGACGACCGGGGTCGTAGCTGTTCACCACGCCTTCGGTCATGCAGGCTGCCGAGATGCCGAGGCCGAGATAGGGGTTCATGCACATGTCCGCAGCGCGGTTTTCGATGCAGAAACGGGCCTGCGGCAGGCGCAGCATGGCCGAGCGGTTGTTGTAGCCGTAGGTCATATGGGTCGGCGCCCAGGTCACGGTGCCGCCCTCGAACCCGCCCACGCGCGGCACTAGGCCGTTGTAGGAGTTGACGGTCGAACAGGCCACGGCCGTCAGCGCGCCGCCGTGGCGCAGCAGGCCGCCCACGGCACCGAACACCCGGTCGTCCCAGCCGCCTTCGGCGGTCTCGAAGATGTTGATCTCGGGGGCGTCGACATGGCGCATCGAGATGTTCATGTGGGCGCCCGAACGCCAGTCACCGATGGTCGGCTTGGGCATGTAGGTGACGAACATGCCGTGTTTCTTGGCGATCTCTTTGAGCAGGATGCGCAGGAAGACCAGACGGTCCGCCATGCGCAGGACATCGGTGTAGCCGAAGTCCAGCTCGAACTGGCTGTAGGCGCCCTCGGCGACCACATCGTGCAGGTCCCAGTCCAGTTCGCCGTCCAGGATATCGGTCAGCTCACCCAGAAAGCCCATGGAGTCGATCGAGAACTCGACGTCATAACCGAAGGCCTGGCGGCGCGGGCGGATGCCTTCGCCGGGCTGCGGATCGTTGTCCATGGCCTTGACGAAGCCGCCGTCCTTCCAGCGCAGGGCGATGAACTCGGGCTCGACACCGGCATAGAGCTGATAACCCTTGGCCTCACAATCGCGCACGACGCGCTTCATCGCGCCGCGTGGGCAGACGTTGTAGGGCTTGTCGTTCCACCACAGATCGGCAAAAACCCAGGCACAGGTCTTGTCCCAGGGGCAGATCAGCAGGCTGTCGAGATCAGGCACCATGATCTGGTCGGGATCGGCGGCGCCCAGCTCCGGCACGAAGGAGACCGAGTGCACGGCAAACTGCGGTCCCTTGCCAAGGCACAGCCGCTCCCAGTCGGAGATCGGAACGGGCTTGGTCTTGGGCACGCCCAACAGGTCGATCCAGCAGCACAGGATGTACTTCACACCCTTTTCGACCAGCCATTCGCCGGTCTCCTTGATGCGGTCGCGCGGCGACAGCGCCTCTTCGAGCGATTGGGGATCGGGCAGGGACATGGAGGCCTCCGTTTGGTCGGTTCAGTAGCCCAGGTCGGGCCTGACAAGGTTGTTGAGTTCCTCGCCTGCGATGAAACGTCGCATGTTGTTGAGGAAGATGGTCAAGGTCGTCTCTATATAGGTTTCGCCGTCGTCAGCCGAGATGTGCGGCATCACCATGAGATTGGGAGTGGTCCACAGCGGTGAGTCCAGTGGCAGTGGCTCGGGATCGAAGACATCTAGGATCGCGCCGTCGAGATGGCCCGAACCCAAAAGATCGACCAGGGCGTCGTAGTCCATGGTCGCCGCGCGGCCGATGTTGATGATGCCCGAACCGGGCTTCATCGCGCTGAGCCGGTCGCGGTTCATCAGATTCACGGTTTCCGGGGTCATCGGCACCGAGACGAAGATATAGTCCGCACGCGGCAGAAAGGCATCGAGATCGGCCATGGTGCCCATCTCGTCGACATCCGCGTGCGCGTTGCCGTGACGGCTGACGCCCAGCACATGGATGCCCAGCTTTTTGAGCTGCTTCGCCGCACCGCCGCCCAGGCTACCGACACCCACAATGAGCACGGTCCTCCCTTCGATGGGCGTGGAGTAGAGCGAATTCCATTCATTGCTGCGCTGGTTCGACGCAATCGCAGGGATGTGACTGTGCAGCATCAGCACGGCCATCAGCCCGAAGTCACCGGCCTTGGCTGCCTGGGCGCCCTTGTTGTTGGTGATCACCAGCCCTTCGGGCGCCCAGTCCATGGGACAGAGGTGTTCGACGCCGGCGCCGATGATGTGAATCCACTTCAGGTTCGGCGCGACGTCACGGAGGTCTTCTGTCGGCAGGTCCCAGCACATCAGGGCCTCGGCCGTTTTCATGCTCTCGGCGAAGTTCTCGGTGTCCCAGTCTATCACCGTGTCAAGCTTTCCCTGCAGATCGGGATAGCTGGCCAGAACCGCGTCGTAGCGTTCCCGCGTTGTCGTGAACACCGGTTCCGATTCCGGGGTTGGCGGGAAGGAGTCGGGATGGGCGTGGTTGTTTTTGATGTGGACGCGAACGGTCATGCGTTGAGGCCTTCCGCTTCCAGGATCTTCAGGGCGGCGATGACGGTCTCTGTGCGCTCGTTCTCGTCCTTGCCCTCGGCATCGAACTGGATCTCCATCACGGCCATGCCGGCCTTCTGGAGCAGTGTGCGGTCGTCGCCGTTGGGCGGCATGCGCAGGACGGTGTCGCCGCCGTAGGTCGGGATCGGATTGGGCCAGATCGATGTGGCATGGGGTGGCTCCGTGCCGTCCTGCAGGGCGGCGATAAGCTCACGCAACCGGCGACGGTACATCTGGATGCCCTTGTCGCTGGGCACCAGGTTCTCCTTACCGTGCTCGGAGATTGTGCCCATGCCCTCGCAGGCCTCCACGTCAGCGGGGAATGCCTGGCGCTGTTCATAGGGCCGGTCGAAGACCTCACCCTGCTCGATCAGCTCAGGCCCCTCGGGTGTGTTGTACTCTTCGGGATCGCCCCGGTCGCCGAACACGGCCCAAGCGAAACACATGGTCTCGTGATCGTCGATCGGCACGACCCAGCGGGCAAAGGATGTGCGTCCGAAGTAGCGTTGCTGGGTGCCGTCTGCGGCAAAGGCGGCGCCGGCCTGGGTATAATTCGGCAGCACCAACTCGTTCACACGGACCCAGACATTGTCGTCGACCCGGCGGGTCGCCGTGCCGATGAAGCCCGACGGGCGCTCGTAGAACTTCATCTCGCCGATCTCGCCGAAACCTTCGGAGAACTGCTCGCGGCTCATGCGCGAGTGTAGGAAGGCGGTGTGGAGCGGGTCGAGGATCGCATCCTGAACCTGAATCCAGTTGCAGCCGAAGGGCGCCTTGTACGGCACCATGGAATGTCCCGGCATCTCAAGCGTGTCGTAGATCGGGAACTTTGGCACGCTGTCGGGCGGGCCGAGATAGGCGAAGATCAGGCCCTGGTACTCCTTCACGGGATAGGCGCCCAGGCGGGTCGAGGCGCGGATGCGCTGTTCGACGCCATCAGGCTGCCCCGGTGCCTCCACGACCGTACCGTCCACATCAAACAGCCAGCCGTGGTAGCAGCAGCGGATGCCGCCCTTCTCACACACCCCGAACTCCATCGAGGCACGGCGGTGCGGGCAGTTCTTGTGGACCAGGCCGACGCGCTGGCTCTTGTCGCGAAAGAGCACCAGGTCCTCACCCAGCACACGGATCAGCTTCGGGCGCTTACCCAGATCCTTCGAAAGCTGCACCGGCTGCCAGTATCGGCGCAGAAACTCGCCTGCGGGCGTGCCCGGCCCAACGCGGACGAGGAGCTCGTCATGGCTGCCGGGCATGGTCTGGTGGTAGCCGTCAAAAGGGACGGTGGTGTTTGCGCGTGTTGTCATGACCCACGATGCGACTGCGTCGCGTTTGACAGCAAGCGATCATTTCTTACCATGGTTGTGAATTCATCTCACATCAGGATGGCCATGCACCGGGGATCGCTCCATCTCAACGCCCTGCGCGCCTTCGAGGCTGCTGCGCGGCACCTTAGCTTCACGCGGGCAGCCGACGAGTTGAACGTGACCCACAGCGCCGTCAGCCATCAGGTTAAACGGCTGGAGGAGGTTCTGGGCCGCAGCCTGTTTCACCGCAGCAATCGGGGCGTACGCCTGACCGAAGCCGGTCAGACGCTGTTGCCCGTGCTGATGGATTCCTTTGACCGTATCGGCGCCACCATCGAAGGCCTCATCGAACAGGACACGACACAGACCCTGAAGGTTACGACCACCCCCACCTTTGCGGCCAAGTGGCTGATCCCACGCCTGGGCGCCTGGTATGCCAGTGCAGACGGTGTGGCGGTTCATCTTGATCCTACCCTCAGCTATCTCGATCCCGACGGCATGGAGGCCGATATCGCCCTGCGGTGCGGTGTGCCGCCCTGGCCGGGTGTTGAGGCGGACCTGATCGCTCCGATCCACCTCACACCCCTGTGCAGCCGTGATCTGGCGGAACGCCTGGGTCCATCACCGTCACCGGATACTCTGCTTCAGCAAACTCTCATTCATGCCGACATCGAGGGCCACGATCTCGGTGAGGAGTGGCGCTTCTGGTTCGAGGATGCTGGCGTGCCGGTCCCCGGAGACATCCAGGGCCTGTCGTTCAGGGATCCCAGTCTGGCGTTTCAGGCGGCGATCGACGGCGTCGGTATCGCCATGGGCTATCTGGAACTTGCCACCCAGGACCTGCGCGACGGCAGGCTTGTTCGGCTCTCCGAACGCAAGGTCCGACACCCGTTCTCCTACTGGGTCGTCTATCGCAAGGAGCGTCTGCGCGATCCTTCGGTCGTTGCATTCCGCGACTGGGTTCTTGCCGTCGGCACACAGGGATAGCGCACTGTCTGCCGGTCGGGCTAACCTAGATTGGTCAGATAAATCCGAGGGGCTCCATGACGCGTGATTCGCGCTACGACGTGTTGTTTGATGAGATAAAAATCGGCCCGGTTACGGCCCGCAACCGCTTCTATCAGGTGCCCCATTGCAACGGCATGGGCACGGAGTATCCCAGTGCGATGGCGGCGATGCGCTCGGTCAAGGCCGAGGGCGGCTGGGGCGTCGTTTGCACGGAAGAATGCGACTTCCACCATACCGGCGATATCGCGCCGGCCATCGAAGCGCGGCTTTGGAGCGACCAGGACATCCCGATCATGGCCCGTATGGTCGACGGCGTGCACGAGCATGGTTCCTTGGCAGGCTGTGAGCTCGTCTATGGCGGTGCTGCGGGCCATAACCGTGTCTCGCGCGAGATTCCTATGGCGCCAGTGGCCATCCCGGTCGAGGGGACGGAGCCGGGCCAGGCGCGCGCCATGGACAAACAGGACATCAGAAACTTTCGTCGGTGGCACCAGCAAGGTGCGATCCGGGCGCGCGATGCCGGGTTCGACATCGTCTATGTCTACGCCGGTCACAATCTCTGCCTGCTGCAGCATTTCATTGCTGCCCGCTACAACCAGCGCACCGATGAATACGGTGGGTCCATCGAGAACCGCGTGCGCCTCATGAAGGAGGTCATCGAGGACACCAAGGAGGCTGTGGGCGGCACCATGGCCGTTGCGGTGCGTTTCGGCGTCGACGAACTGCTGGGCGAGGAGGGCATCACGTCGTACGGTGATGGCCGTGCCGTGGTCGAACTGCTGGCCGATCTGCCCGACCTCTGGGACGTGAACCTCTCGGAATGGGAAAACGACAGCCAGACCGCGCGCTTTGCGGAAGAAGGCTTCCAGGAGCCGTTTGTCGGCTGGGTGAAGGAGGTCACGAAGAAGCCGGTGGTGGCTGTGGGGCGTTACACGTCGGTCGACCGCATGGTCTCTCTGGTCAACAAGGGCGTATGCGACTTTATCGGCGCGGCCCGGCCGTCGATTGCAGACCCCTTCCTGCCGACCAAGGTCAAGGAAGGCCGGATTGACGACATTCGCGAATGCATCGGTTGCAACATCTGCGTGTCGGGCGATTTCATGTTCATGCCCATGCGCTGCACGCAGAACCCGACCAAGGGTGAGGAATGGCGCCGCGGTTGGCATCCCGAGCGTATCGAGGACAAGGCCAGCGATAGCCGTGTTCTTGTCGTCGGTGGCGGCCCGGCCGGTCTGGAGGCCGCCCGTGCCCTGGGTCAGCGTGGTTACGAGGTCACCCTGGCAGAAGCCGGGACAGAGCTTGGCGGTCACCTCAACCAAGTGTCCGAGTTACCCGGCCTTTCGAGCTGGGCCCGGGTCCGGGACTGGCGCATCGGTCAGCTGCACAAGCTGCCCAATGTCGAAATTTTCATGGACAGCAAGCTCGATGCCCAGCAGGTCCGTGAGTTCGGCTTCGACCATGTCGCGATTGCCACCGGCTCGTCCTGGCGACGAGACGGCATAGGCCGCTCTCACCGAACGCCGATAGAAGGACTCCACGAGGACGGCATCTTCTCGCCCAACGACATCATGGATGGCGTGGAGGTCGAGGGGCCTGTGGTGATCTACGATGACGACCACTACTTCATGGCCAGCACGCTGGCCGAGAAGATTGCGGCGCAGGGGCACAAGGTCATCTACTTCACGCCGGCCGCGGATGTCGCCCATTGGACCCACAACACGATGGAGCAGCCGCGCATCCAGTACAGGCTGATGGACATTGGCTGCGATCTCTATTTCGGCAAGACACTGTCGACAATCGGTGATCAGGAAATCGAGCTAACCTGTGTCTACTCCGACAACCGTTCGTGGATCGATCGTGGCTCGCTCGTTCTCGTCACCATGCGGGATGCTCATACACAGCTCTATGATGATCTGGTTGCCGACCAGGACGCACTGCAGACGGCTGGGATCAAGAGTGTGAAGGCGATCGGTGATTGCCTGGCGCCCGGACTGATTGCTGCGGCGGTCTACGGTGGGCACCGTTATGCCCGAGAACTCGATACCGACGAACCGCTCGACGAACCGCCCTTCCGCAGGGAAGTCGTCGGGCTTTCCAGTGATTGGCCCGGAGGTTGAAGATGGCCCGTGCTCCCCGCTACGACATTCTCTTTGAGCCGGTGAAGATCGGTCCTGTCACCGCAAAGAACCGCTTCTTCCAGGTGCCGCATTGCAACGGTATGGGCCGCACCTTCCCGTCCAGCATGGCCGCGATGCGCGGTGTGAAGGCCGAAGGCGGCTGGGCCGTGGTCTCGACCGAGCAGATCGACATTCATCCGACCTCCGACATCACAGGCGCGACCGAAGGCCGGCTGTGGTCCGATCAGGACATCCCCTATCTTGCGCGTATGTGCGATGCGGTTCATGAACACGGAGCGTTGGCTCTGATCGAACCCACCCACAACGGCAAGTTTGCTCCCAACAATTACAGCCGCGAGGTGCCGCTGTTCGCATCGCATATGCCGGTTGTCGGCAATGCTCCGGTCCAGGCTCGCGCCATGGACAAGCAGGACATCCGGGACTACCGCCGCTGGCATCTGAATGCCGTCAAGCGGGCCAAGAAGGCCGGTTTCGATATTGTCTGTTGTTATGCGGCCCACAACCTGTCGCTGGCCGGCCAGTTTATGCTCCCGCGCTACAACAAGCGCGCGGACGAGTATGGTGGAAGCCTTGAAAACCGCATCCGCCTGTTCCGCGAAATCATCGAGGAAGCCAAGGACGCTGTCGGTGACACCATGGGTGTTGTGGCTCGATTTGCCGTCGACGAGCTGCGCGGCGCCGAGGGTATGGAGTTTGAAAAGGAAGGCCGCGAGATCATCGAGATGCTCGCCGAAGTGCCCGACCTTTGGGACGTCAACGTCGCGGAGTGGGAGAACGACAGCGTCACCAGCCGCTTTGCCGACGAGGGGTTCCAGGAGCCGTTCATCAGCTTCGTCAAACAGGTTACGACCAAGCCTGTCGTGGCTGTGGGCCGTTATACGTCGCCCGATCGCATGGTGTCGCTGATCAAGAACGGCGTGATGGACATGATTGGCGCGGCGCGCCCGTCGATCGCCGATCCGTTTCTGCCCAAGAAGATCGAAGAGGGCCGGATCGAGGACATCCGCGAATGTATCGGCTGCAACATCTGCGTCGGTTGGGATCACCTCCAGTCGCCGATGCGCTGCACCCAGAACCCGACCAAGGGCGAGGAATGGCGCAAGGGCTGGCATCCGGAGCGTATCGCGCCAAAGACCGCTGATGAGAGTGTGCTGATCATCGGCGCGGGCCCGGCCGGGCTGGAAGCGGCTTTGGCTGCAGGTCGCCGTGGCTACGACGTGACGCTGGCCGAAGCCTCCGAAGACCTCGGTGGTCGGGTTGCGCGCGAAAGCCGGTTGCCCGGTCTGTCGGCTTGGGGCCGCGTACGCGACTACCGCGTCTACCAGATCCAGCAGATGGCCAATGTCGAGGTGTTCCTGGGCAGTAGGCTGGAGGCCGCGCAGGCCATGGAGTTCGGGGCCGACCACATTGCTGTTGCGACCGGCGCGCGCTGGCGCAAGGACGGTTATGGTCGTTCTCATCAGTTCCCGATTCCGGGACTCGATGGCGCCGGTGTCTTTACCCCCGATGATGTGATGGACGGTGCCGCGATCAGCGGGCCGGTCGTGGTCTATGACGACGACTACTACTACATGGGCGGCGTTGTCGCCGAGAAGCTGCGGGCCGATGGTCTTGATGTCACGCTGGTAACACCTGATTCCGTTGTGTCCTCCTGGATGCATCAGACCCTGGAGCAACATCGGGTGCAGGCCCAGTTGATGAGCCTGGGTGTGGAGCTTGTGACCAGCCATACACTGGCCGGTTTCGGCCCAGATGGCGTCACCGTGCAGTGTGCCTATTCCGGAAAGGAAAAGGTCGTCTCGGCAGCAAGCATGTTGATGGTGACCTCACGCGTGCCTGTTGATTCGCTCTACTACGATCTCGTCAACGCTGGTGGTTCTGCGGCCGTGAGCCGGATCGGCGACTGTCACGGACCGGCAACGATTGCTGCAGCCGTCTACGAAGGCCACCGCTTTGCCCGTGAATTGGGAACGACGCCTGACGAAATCCCCTATCGTCGCGAGATCACGGAGCTTTCGTCCGACTTCGCGTTGCCCTGATCAAAACGTTTCTAACAGTCAGAAAAGAAGAAGGCCGGGTGTTGCCACCCGGCCTTCTATTTTGGTCCTGAACTCAGGAGCTTACATGGACGCCTGGTCCACCCAGCTCTGAACCTGGTCAGGGTTGTTGTCGAGCCACTCGTTGACGACCTCGACCAGATCACGGCCCTTGTCGTCGATCTCGGCCATCATCACAGCCTGTTCGGCATTGGTGATGGAATAGGCATCAATCAGACTCCAGGCAGCTGGATGGCTCTCCTTGAGAGCAGGGTTGGCAACTTTGATGATCTCGGCGCCAGCCCAGTCACAGTCCCAGATGGCATCGGGGTTGGAGCCGAGCGAAGCGTCGGTCTCACAGCCGTCGAAGTACTCGGGCAGGTAGACGCGCTGCATGTCGATCTGGGCGTGCAGCCAATGTGGCTCCCAGAACATGGTCAGCAGCGGAGCCTGCCGCTCAACCGCCGACCTGATTTCGGCGATGATCGCACCCTCGCCACCTGACGGGATCGAAACATAGTCGAGATCCAGGGCTTCGATGCGGTGGGCGTTGCTGTCACCCCACTCGGCCGGATAGTCGAGGAAGCGGCCAGAAGGCAGCGTGTCGGCTGTGGCAAAGAGGTCCGTGCAGTCGTTCAGAGCTTCCCAGCTCGGCAGGCCGGGGCACATCTCGACGACATAGGCCGGAACATACCAGGCTTCCTGGGGCTGCAGACCGGCAGTGCCGATGACCTCAAGACGGCCCTCATCAAACATGGCATCCCAGCCATCACCGATGTTGGAGGTCCAGATTTCCAGGGTTGCGTCGATGTCGCCGTCGGCGATGGCGGCACCCTGCGGGTAATAGCCGGCCGTGACGTACTCGACATTGTAGCCCATGCGCTTGAGGACTTCGCCGGCGACCGTCGTGCTGACGTGCTGACCTGTCCACTCGTTCATGGCGAGCCGAACTGGTTCATCCGATTCGGGGATGCTCTGGGCGTTTGACGACATGGCAACGCCAACGAGCAGGGCGCCAGCCGCAACGGCGGACGTAAACTTACGCGCGAAATCCATATTATGTGTCTCCCACTGTTTGGATCGAGAAGCACTCTTGTATGAGCGTTCTGTGGTAATTCTATGCGGCAGATAGGAGTGAATCGCAAGTTTTGGGTATGTGGAGGGTGGCATCAGACGGGTGCCAGGCGGCCCGATCGCGCAAAAGAAAGGGCCGGACCTTGCCGCCCGGCCCTTCTGCAAATACCTGCTAAGTGACTTACATCGTTGCCTGATCGATCCAGGCCTGCATCTTGTCAGGGTTGTTGTCGAGCCACTCGTTGACGACCTCGGCCAGGTCACGGCCCTTGTCATCGATCTCGGACATCATCGCTGCCTGTTCGGCGTTGGTGATCGAGTAGGCTTCAATCAGGCCCCAGGCGTTGGGGTGGCTGCCTTCCAGCGAAGGATTGGCAACCTTCCAGATTTCGGCACCGGCCCAGTCACAGTCCCATGCGACATCGGGGTTCGGGCCGAGAGCCGGATCTTCCAAGCAGCCCTCTTCGTACTCCGGCAGATAGACGCGCTGCAGGTCGTACTGGGCGTGGATCCAGTGCGGCTCCCAGAACATGGTCAGCAGCGGAGCCTGGCGCTCGTAGGCCGACTTGATCTCGGCGATGATGGCACCCTCGCCACCGGACTGGATGTTGATGAAGTCCAGACCCAGAGCTTCGATGCGCGGACGGTTCTTGTCACCCCAGTCGGCGGGGTAGTCGAGGAAACGGCCCGACGGCAGGGTCTCAGGTGTCGCGAAGAGGTCGACGCAGTCGTTGAGCGCTTCCCAGTTCGGCAGGCCGGGGCACATATCGACCACATAAGCCGGCACATACCAGGCTTCCTGCGGCTGCAGGCCCGAATTCGCAACAATCTCGACCGCACCGCTGTCGAAGTGCTCGTCCCAGCCATCGCCTATGTTTGAACTCCAGATCTCAAGCGAGGCATCCAGGTCGCCCTCGGCCATCGCCTGGACCTGCGGATAATAGCCAGCGGTCACGTACTCGACGTTGTAACCCATCCGCTTGAGCACCTCGCCTGCGACGGTGGTGCTGACGTGCTGGCCGGTCCATTCGTTCATGGCGAGCCGGATCGGCTCGTCTGTTTCTGCGTTCTGGGCGTGGCCTGACGCGGCCACACCAAACATGAGCGCCCCGCCGGCAACGGCCGACAGAAACTTGCGTGTCAAATTCATGACGTGTCTCCCACAATTGTTTCACCAAACATCCGTTGGTAGATGTTCAGGGCGAATTTTAGCGAGATGTGAATTTCCTGTGCAAGTTTTCACGTCGCAGGCCAGTGCTGGCGGCTCAGGGGTGGTTTCGTTCATGGCGGTTCCGAACTAGGTTCTTGGAAACCAGTGGGGAGGCGACCTTGGGCGACTTTGTTCATGCCGCGAAACACGGCCATGTTCTGGAAATCTTGATGGACCGGCCGCCGGCGAACGCCATTAACCGCCAGTTCAGCACTGAGATGTATGAAGCCCTGAGCTGGCTGAAGGACGATGTCGACCTGCGCGTCGGCCTGGTGACGGGCACCGGTGAACGCATCTTCAGCGCCGGCTGGGATCTCAAGGACATCGCCAAGGTTGAAAGCAACGCCGACGCTCTGAATTCAGCTGACGGCCTGGAAGGCGGGTTTGCCGGTATCGTCGAGTTCTGGGACCTGAAAAAGCCAGTGATCGGTGCCGTGAACGGTGTCGCTGTGGGTGGCGGATTCGAGATCGCGCTGGCCTGCGATGTTCTCGTGGCAGCCGATCACGCCGAGTTCTTCCTGCCCGAGATGCAGCGCGGTTTCCTGCCCGATGCCGGTGCAATCCAGCGTCTGCCGCGTCTGCTGCCTTACAACGTCGCCATGGAGCTCTTCCTCACGGGCCGCCGCATGGGCGCCGACGAGGCCAAACACTGGGGCCTCGTGCATGATGTTGTTCCGCGCCAGCAACTGATGGAGCGGGCCCGCAGCCTCGCCGCCGAGATTGCCGACGGCGCACCGCTGGCTCTTCAGGCGCTCAAGGAAGCCTTGGGTGCCATGATGCACTTGCCCCTGCCCGAGAGTTTCGAGGTCACGCGCTGTGCGATCAGGGGTGGCGGTGACGGCAGCAGCGGGCTGCCGATTTACGAGAAGATGCTGTTCTCCGACGATTTCATGGAAGGCGCACGGGCCTTTGCCGAAAAACGCAAGCCGAACTTCAAGGGCGAGTAGGAAAGCGCATCCGTGTCTCGTCATCTCGACATCGTTCGTGTGCGAATTTACGCCGTCACGCCGTCCACGACACCGCCCTGCCGCTGGACCGGCCAGGACGGGTTCCGCCGCATCACCGACAACATGCTGCGCCTCACCGCTGCAAACGGTCTGGAAGGCTGGGCTTCGAACACGTCGAACATCGCCGTTGAAGAGGCCGATGGTGAGGCCGGGCCGGAACGGGACCTCGCCGGTCGCCTGCGCGCGCTGGCGCCCCAGATTCTGGGCGCCTCCGCCCTGGAGCGCGAGGCGGTCAACGAACGCCTGCTGCGCCATGCCGATGACACAGGACCGAAAGCCGAATCCCTGATCGACATCGCGTTGTGGGATCTCATGGCCCGTGCCGCAGGCGAGCCGCTGTGGCGCTTGCTGGGCGGCGCACGGGACAGCCTGCCGGTTTATGCCAGCACGCCGGTGTTCGAGACAGTCGAGGCCTATGTCGCCTTTGTCGGAGACCTGGCGGATTGGGGCTACCGGGCCGTGAAGCTTCACACTCGCCGCGATCCCGACTGGGATCTCGCGATGATCGAGACCGTTCACGGCGCACACGGAACACGCATCGGGTTCATGCTGGACGTCGAGCAACGGTATGACCTCAAGACTGCGGTGCGGGTCGGCAAGCGGCTGGCGGAGCTGGGATTCCACTGGTTCGAAGCGCCGTTGCCCGATGCCGATCTGGTGGCCTGTGCGGCCCTGCGCCGTGCCGTTGATGTGCCGATCATTCCGGCAGGCAACACGCTGACAGAGCTCGACGCCCTGCGTGGCGGTCTGGACGCCGGGGCCTGGGACATGCTGCGCACCGGACCGACCCACAACGGCGGCATCTCGGCGACGGTCCGCGCCATGGCCCTGGCCGCGGCGCACGGCACGACGGTCGAGCTGCAGTCCTATGGCTACGAAGGGCGTCAACTCGCCGCGCTTCACATCGCACTAGGTCTCGGCAACTGCGGCTGGTTCGAGCAACCGGTACCGGAATCAGACTATCGCTACGAGCTGGGTGAGCCGCCCGTGATGGACCGGGATCGCCTGATCCGGCCGCCCGACGGACCGGGCTTGGGCGCCATCCCTGAATGGGACCGCATCGAGGCCGAAGCGTTCCTGTCGTTCGACGTGACGGACTGAGACGATGGCGGACGACCAGCGGATTAGGCGTGTGCGCGCCTATGGTGTGACACCGCAGAACACGCCGCTCAGCCGCTTCCACGGACGCATGGACCCCGTGCGGATGAACGTCGAGATCGTTCGGGTCACTCTCGAGAGCGGCGCCGAAGGCGTGGCGTCGAACTTCACGGGCTACAAGGGCCGCAGTGCTGGCTCGATCGTGCGTGAGGTCGAGGGGCTGGCTGATCGATTCACCGGCAGCGATGCCGGGCGACGGGCCGCGTTGACCGGGCAGTTGCTTTCCGAGGCCGGGCCGGGCCCCCGGCTGGCGATTTCTCTGCTCGATTGTGCGATGTGGGGAGCTTATGCCGAGGGGGTCGGCCAACCGCTCTATCGCCTTCTGGGCGGCTATCGGGAACGGATCCCGGCCCAGGCCAGCGTCGATGCCTTCGACACCATCGAAGAGTATCTCGACATCATCAGACGCAGCGTGGCCCTGGGTTACCGCAGCGTGAAGCTTCACATGAAGACGGACCCGGACTTCGACGTGGAGCTGATTCGCGTCGTCTCCGAGATCTATGGCGACGGCAAGATCCGATTCATGACTGATCACGAACAACAACACACCTTCGACGAGGCCCTGCGGATTGGTGAGGCCATGAGCACAGAACCGTTCGACTGGTTCGAAGCGCCGCTGCCCGATACGGACCTCGACGCCTATGTCGAGCTCAACCACGCCGTCGGTGTCGATATCATTCCCGCGGGGAACCTCGTGGTCGGGCTCGAGAGCTGGCGCGGAGCACTGGAACGCAAGGCCTGGTCCAGATTGCGCTTTGACGCTCTAAACGGTGGTGGCGTGACGACGGCGGTCAAGGCGATGGGGCTGGCGCGTGCGATGGAGGTTCCCGTCGAGATTCAGTCCTATGCCTTCGGCCCCGGCCAGCTCGTCGATCTTCACATCATGCTGGGCATGATAGGCTGCACCTGGTTCGAGCACCCGGTTCCTTCCGAGCATTACGACTACCCGCTTCGCAACCCGATCGCGCTGGATGCCCACGGCTGTGTCGGGGCCTCCGACCGGCCCGGGCTGGGCGCTGACATGGACTGGGACGATATCGAGGCGAACGCGTTTGCGACCTTCGACAGCGCAGCCTAGGTCGGATCGCGAGAAGCTGGTCTAGCGCGCGTGTTCCTGGCGGATACGGAAGAACGCCAGCACGCCGACCGACAGCATGATGATCACCCCGCCGATGTAGGTCTGCTGCGTCGGGATCTGGCCCAGGATCAGCCACGCCAGAATGGCCGCCTCGATGGTTTCGACAGGCAGCGCCAGCATCAGCTCGCCGCCGGGGATATGGCGCGAGCTGATCACGAACATGGAGTAGTAGACCGGTGAGATCAGGACGGCCCAGAACAGCAACAGGGGCAGGTGCCTGGTGTCGAACCACAGATCGCCGATCGTGAAGGGCAGGGAGACGGCCGCGGCGATCAGGCAGCCCAGAGCGAACATCGGGATCATGTCCATGGCCTTGCCCCAGCGCAGGATGACGGCGAAGCAGGCGATCATCAGCGTCGCAGCAATCCCCAGAAGAATGCCGGTCATGTTGCCCGAGCCCAGGCTTCCCACAACCATCACCGCGATGCCGGCCGCCGCGCCGGCCATGGCAAACCAGGTGATGGTCCTGATCATCTCCCTTAAGGCGACCCAGGCCAGCAGGGCGGTCAGGAAGGGCACGCTTGCCAGCACGAACATGACATCGGCCACCGGCGCACGGTGCTGGGCCATGATCACAAACAGTGTGCTCAAGCCGAAGGCGACGGCACCGAAGAGACCGACCCAGTTGTGGCTTCTCAGCGTCGCGAGGAAGCATCGGCGATAGACCAGCGCCAGACCGGCAAACATGGCGATGCCGACCAACAGGTGACGCCAGAACACGATCTGCCAGTCGGTCATGCCCTCGAGCTCCGCATCACCCACGAACGAGTTCACGAAGATTCCGTTCAGGCTCGAAAGCGTGGTGGCGATCAGGACCAGGATAACCGCGGTGCCGTAACGCATCAGCCAGTCTCCACCGACGCCCGGCGCATGCCGCTTGCGGCGAAGCCCACGATGGAAGCCAGGACCAGGGCGCCGCCGTAAAGCGTCGCGTCGGTGGGTACCTCGTCATACGCCAGCCAGACCCAGATCGGGCCCAGTGCTGCTTCGATGGCGACAAACAGCATCATCTCGCCGCCGGGCACGCTGCGTGACGCCAGCACGAAAAGCGAGATCATCAGTGTGCTGATGCCCCCCCCCCAGATCATCAGCACGATCAGGTCATTGAGGCTGATGTCGAAGGGCTGATTGGGGCCGACCAGGACACCCATTAAGGCCGCGATCAGGCAGCCCACGGCAATCGAAAAGGTCATGTCGCCGTCACGGCCCCAGCGCAGGCTGAGAGCGAAGTAGGTCATCACGGCCACCGTGACAACGGCCATCAGGAAGCCATAGAGGCTGCCGCCTTCGGCCACGCTGCCTGACATCACCAGAATTCCGATCAGCGACCCAGCCATGGCGACCCAGGCGCTGGGGCGCACGGATTCCTTGAGGAAGATGCGAGCCATGACAGCGGTGGTCACCGGCAGTGCGGTGATGATCAGCAGGGTCTGCGCGACCGTGGTGTAAGAGAGCGCCAGGATAAAGGTGACACTGCCGATGCCATAGCTCACGCAGGCCACGATCCCGGGCATGTTGAGGGCGTCAGCGAGGCGGAACCCGGCCGTCCGTCTGCGGTAAACCACCAGAGCGAACATGCTGATAGCCATGAACAGGTGGCGCATCACGACGATCTGATAGGGATCGGCACTCTCCAACGAGCGCACAATCAGACCGTTGAAGCTCGCCATCAGGACGGCGGCCGCGAGCAGAAGCAGACCGGTACGGTAGGACATGGAAACCCAGCGCCGAAACAACGCGGCAACGAACAGCATTTCGGCGGTCTTGTCACCTGTTCCGACAAGCCAAGCTGGTGCATACTCGAATCCGACAAGGCACGAAGAGGGCATACGATGGGTGAATCCAAGGTGATCCGATTTGATTCGGCCACAGACCTGCAGCCGTGGCCGGAAATTCCGGAAAGCGCCTGCGTCGAGGGCAAGCCGGTTCAGCACGGCCATCTCTACTTTCAGGATGACGCCTACGGCCTGAAGATCGGTGTCTGGCACTGCACACCGTTCACCTCGCAGGAAGGCCCGCACGGCTCCACCGAATACTGTATTATCATGGAAGGCTCGGCCTCGGTGATCGACAGCAAGGGCGTCGAGCATCGCGCCGGTCCCGGCGAGTCGATCTTCATGCCCAAGGGCGGGGTCCGCACCTGGAAGCAGACCGAGGATTGCCGCAAGTTCTTCTTCATCTTCGAAGATCCGTCGGGCTCCGAAGCCGACGATCCTGCGAGCCTCCAGCCGTGTGTCTTCGAACCCTGCGGCCCCGGCGGCACGATGGACGAAGAGGTCATCGAGGACACCTCGTTCCTCGAAAGTGGATCGCCCGTCCATCACAACCACACCTATCACGCCGACCCTTCCGGCCAGCTCACCTCCGGTGTCTGGGACACCACACCGATGACGACCAAATCGGGGCCATTCATGCGCCACGAGATGATGTCGATCCTGGAGGGCACGGTCACCATCCGTGAGGAGGGCGTAGGCGATCATGTCTTCATGGCGGGTGACACCTTCCTTGTCCTGAACGGCGCCCCCATTTCGTGGAGCAATGAGGAGTACGTCCGGAAGTACTACGTGATCTTCGAACCTGACGAAGCCATGGCTCGCGTCGCCGACGCGGCCGAATGAGGGGAAGTAAACACGTTAGGGTGAGCAAACGCTAGAGCGCGACTGCGCGGCGGCCCGGTCAGGGCCGAAAGCCAGGCGAGTGGAACGAGCGCCCGGCGATTGATGGAACAGAAGGTAGACCGCACAGCGGTTCGCCGTTAACGAGAACCAAGGAGGAGACAACCATGAGTGACCTGACACCGATCGGCTTTTCCAGCCAGGGCCCCGAAGGCGAGGGTCTTGTCGAGTGGGAGAAAATTCCCGCCGAGGCGCTGACCGCGGGCGATCCCGTGCAGACCGGCCATAACTATTTCACCGACGAGACCGGCACGCTGACCTCGGGCGTGTGGACCTGCACGCCGATGACGACGAAGGCCGGCCCCTATGACGTGAACGAGTACATGCTGGTGCTCGAAGGCTCGGTCACCATGATCCACGAGGACGGCACCCGCGACACCGTGCGCGCCGGCGAGAGCTTCGTGGTGCCCAAGGGCACGCCCTGTGTCTGGGAGCAAACCGAGGACATCCGCAAGTTCTACGTCATCCACGACGATCACTCCGGTGAATCACTCGATGCCGATGGCCTGAAGGTCCGCACCTTCGGTCATGATTCCGCGCTCGACCCTGTGGGAGAGCAGGATGAATCCCGCTACATCGGCGGCACCCCCAAGCAGGGCATCAAGGTGTTCTTCCAGGATGCCACCGAGCAGATGTCCGTCGGCCTCTGGGAAACCGAGGAGATGCACACCAAGCCGCTGCCGTTCGGCCGCAACGAGCTGATGCACATTCTGGAAGGCGAAGTCACCATCACCGACGGCACCGGCCAGGCGACCACCTACAAGGCCGGCGACACCTTCATGGTGCCCAAGGGCATGATCTACCAGTGGGACAGCGTCGGTAAGGTGCGTAAGATCTTCTGCATCTTCCAGCCCAATGAAAGCGTCGCCGCGGCGCAGCCCGAAGCGGCCGAGTAACGCGACGCTGCATCACGCGATACCATCAAAGGGGCGGCTCGCTGGGGCCGTTCCTTTCTCGTTTGTCAGATGCTTGTCGCGACATCGTCGAAAGAAAAGTTTCTGATTTGTTCTGATTTAGGGTTGCAACAAGTTGGATTGCGGTATACGATTTCCTATTGCAAATCACTCTTAGTATCATTAAATGTATTAGTAGGACTAAGACATTGCTCATAAGTCCTGAAAGATTTGTACGGCGACGTGGATCACGCGAGATTAATTGTGGATCACACAAGAGTTAATCAAGATTCAATCAAGTGAGGAAAAGGGTGTCATGCTGGACGCACGGAAGTTCTACATTAACGGGAAGTGGGTAGATTCACATGGGGGCGATGATCTGCAGGTGGTGAACCCTTCGAACGAGGAAGCCATTGCCGTGATTACGCTTGGTGCCCAAGCGGACACCGATGCAGCTGTGGCCGCAGCCAAGGCGGCTTTCCCACTTTGGGCTCAAGGTCCCAAGGGCGACCGTATTGCAGCGCTTGAGCGACTCTTTGCCGTTTACAAGGAGCGTGCCGAAGACATGGCACAGGCGATCAGTCAGGAGATGGGTGCGCCCATCGCGCTTGCACGATCGGCTCAGGTCGGTGCTGGCATGGGCCATCTAAAAAACGCGATCGAAACGCTGAAGAGTTTCGAGTTTGACAGAATGCTGGGTGACCATGCGCCTAGTGAACGAATTCTGATGGAGGCGATTGGTGTCTGTGGTCTGATCACACCATGGAATTGGCCCATGAATCAGGTTGTTTTAAAGGTGGCGCCGGCACTTGCCGCAGGCTGTACTGTCGTCCTCAAACCATCAGAGATTGCACCGCTGTCGTCGTATCTTTTTGCGGAGATGGTTGATGCTGCCGATATACCGCCTGGCGTGTTTAATTTGGTCAATGGTGATGGTCCCGGCGTAGGTACTCAGCTTTCGGTTCATCCCGACGTTGATATGGTCAGCTTCACCGGCTCCACGCGTGCTGGGCGTTCCATCACCAAAAACGCGGCCGAAACGATCAAAAGGGTAACACTTGAACTCGGTGGCAAGGGCGCAAACATCGTTTTTGCTGATGCTGATGAAGACGCAATAGCTCGTGGAGTTCACCATTGTTTCAACAACTCTGGGCAATCTTGTAATGCTCCCACCCGAATGCTGGTAGAACGTTCGATCTATGATGAGGCTGTAAAAACTGCGAAATTGGTTGCTGAGAGTACATCTGTGGCATCCGCGGATGCAGATGGTAATCACATCGGGCCTGTGGTCTCTGAAGTTCAGTGGGACAAGATTCAGGGACTGATTCAAAAAGGTATAGATGACGGTGGGAAACTTCTGGCCGGCGGGGCCGGTAGGCCGGACGGTTTGAACCGAGGCTGGTATACGCGACCCACGGTTTTTGCCGATGTCGAGCCCAATATGACAATTTGGCGTGAAGAAATTTTTGGACCAGTTCTCTCCATGACACCGTTCGATATGGAGGACGAAGCCATCGAGATGGCCAATGATACGACCTACGGGCTAACCAACTATGTGCAGTCCCAGGATATGGAAAAGGCGCGCCGCACTGCCCGCCTTATGCGGACGGGTATGGTGGTTATCAACGGTGCTGCCCGATCCCCGGGTACTCCATTCGGTGGTTACCGCCAGTCGGGTAACGGTCGCGAGGGTGGTATCTGGGGCCTCGAAGATTTCCTGGAGGTGAAGTCGGTAAGTGGTTGGGAGTAAGGCGCTATTTGATCGGATGTGATTACGGGAAGGACCGCCTGTTCGGAATTTATGGCGCAAGTGCGCTCAGTTCACGTGTCCTTCCTGTTTCCTCGCCTCTTCCCTTTTTCGTGCGGTTGCGCAGTAATCAATTTTAATGCTGCCATCAGTGAGCACCACTCCGTAGATCAGGGCTGCTGCCTGGGGACTAACCAGACCGCCATCTAGGTCCTCCTGGACCAGCGCAACAGACCTCGCCATTGGATCGCCCCAACCGCCACCGCCAGGACTTTGTGCGTGGTAGGTGCAGGGGCCGTAGTGGCGGGTGGAGAACGGCGGTGGGATGTCGTGGAAGCCCGCGTCCTCGCTGACCTCCATGAAGCCGCCCTGGCCCGGCTCTCCGCCTGCGGCGCCGAAACCGCTGGGCGGGCCGATGCCTTCGCTGCGGAAGTGCATCGTGCAGTCCTCATGCATGCGTACGGCATAGTCGATGCCGTTGCCGCCCCGGTGTTCGCCCGGACCACCTCCGTCGCAGCGCAGCTCCTGGCGCACGAAGGTGATGGGGTAAAGCTGTTCATAAGGCTCGATGTTGGGAATGGTGAGGCCGCCCAGCGCCGAGAGGTGGCCGACCGAGGCGAAGCCGTCGCGGCCCTTCACTGCACCGCCGCCCGGCATGGTCTGGAAGTGGAAGACAATGTAGCGGTGGTCCGTTTCTGTCGTGTGGCCGGCCATGGTCGGATGCACGCTGCGCCCCCAGCCGGCGCAGGCCAGCGCCGGGTCGGCCTTGCCCAGAGCTTGCCAGACCGCATGGATGATGTGTTGGGCGATCACGATCGTGCCGTTGGAAGTCGGCGCCGGACAGCGCGGGTTTACCGCGCTGCCGTCGGGCAGGTCGATGGTGATGGGCCGAAAGACGCCTTCGTTGTGCGGCAGTCGCGTGTCGAAGAACGACTTCACCGCCATGTAGACGGCCGAGCGTGTGTTGGCCGCCGACGAGTTTTTGAAACCGCGCATCTGTGGCCCCGTGCCTGTGAAGTCGACGTGGATACCGTCGCCCCGGACAGTCAGGCTGACCCGCACCGGTGTGGCAATGTCGTCAAAGCAGTCGTTGTGGGTCCAGTCCTCGCCCTCGTAACAGCCGTCCGGCAGGGCGGTGATGCAGGCGCGCGCCATGCGTTCGCCGTGATCCAGAACGCCCCGGAAACAGGCGCGGGCCTGGTCCAGCCCGAGGTCACGGGCGATGCCTTCCAGACGTTCGCGCCCGATCTCGGTTGAGCCGACCATGGCCCGGAGGTCGCCGTCGATCAGGTCCGGGGTTCGGCAGTTCAGCAGCAGGAGCTGCCACAGGTCCTCGCACACAGTGCCGCGGCGGATCAGCTTGAGCGGCGGCAGGCGGATGCCCTCGTGCCAGATCTCCGTCGCCCTGGGATTGAAGGTCCCCGCTGCACCGCCCCCGACATCGGACTGATGCGCGCGGTTGCAGGTGAAACCGATCCGTTCGCCTTCGAAAAAGGCTGGGCGGACGACGACCCAGTCGGCCAGATGGTTGCCACCGGCGACGTAGGGATCGTTGAGCAGGAAGACATCGCCGGGATGCACATCGTCTTTGAAAACCTCCAGTACGGCCTCGACCGAGAGGCCACCACAACCGGTGTGGATCGGGCAGCCGTCGGCCTGGCTGATGATCTGGCCCTCGTTGTCACTCACGAAACAGGAGAAGTCATGGCTCAGGCTCAGAACCGTGCTGCGTGCCGTCCGCACCATCACCTTCGCCATCTGGCGTGCGATCTCATCGAGCCGGTTCTGTGTCAGCGCAAGCTGAACGAATGTGGGCGTGGTCATCACGGCAGTCTGGCAGTGTCAGGCTTCGCCGTCGATCTCGTCGAACACCGCCTTGGCCACGGTGAGGCCGGTCATGGCGCAAGGCCAGCCTCCGTAGTGGGCGAGATGGATCATCATTTCCTTGATCTCGTCGCGACTCAACCCGTTTGCCAGCGCGCCCTTCAGGTGCACCTTGAGCTGAGTTTCCTTGCTGGTCACGACTAGCGTGGCAACCGTGATCATGGAGCGATCGCGCAGGTTGAGGCCGGGCCGGGACCAGATGTCACCGAACAGGTGCTCGACAGTGATGTCGATCATCTCCTGGCTGACCTCGTTGCCCTGGGGCGTCTGTCCCCACATGTCGGTGGTGATGGCCTCGCCTCGTTTGCGGCTTTCGTCGTCGGACATGCCGGTCTCCCTTGTCTGTCAAATCGGTGTTCAGAATTCCAGGCCGTCGGCCAGCAGTTTCAGGCCGACGACCAGGAGCATGGTGTAGCAGACGCGATAGAATGTCTTCTGGTTCACCGTGTCGTGCAGGCGGACGCCCAGGGCCATGCAGAGCACGGCAAGAGGCGCAAGCACGGCCGAGGTCAGCAGGGTCGTTTCGGTGAAGAAGCCTATGGCCGCATAAGGCGCGAACTTGATGTAGTTGATCATCGTGAAGAACCCGACGGTGGTGGCGATGTAAACCGTCTTGTCGAGTTTTATGCCGAGCAGAAACACCTGCACCGGCAGCCCGCCGGCATGCGCCACGAAGCTGGTGAAGCCCGAAAGCGCCCCAGCGAAGGGCGCCATCCAGGGTTTCATGCCCGCCGCCGAACCCGCCTTTGGAGATGCCGGAGATCAGAATCGACGCAACAACCAGCGCCAGGAACAGAGGGTCGGTGAGGGGAAGGAGCACGGTATGGCGTCAGGCGGCGAGAGCGCGCCGCCAGGCCGTTCCCTCAGTAGACCTCGAAATGGGCTTCGGTTGGCGTGCCCGAGGTGCCGTTGATCGGAAGGATATCCTGCGGGCAGGACGACATCGCGACGATGCAGTCGATCTCAGCCTTGAGCACGACGTAATCGCCGGGTTTGGTGAGCGGCGGGTCGAAGCTGAGCGTGCCGTCGGGCTGCCAGGGGATGTTCATGAAGAGGTTCAGGGGTGCGGGTATGTGGGTTTCCTTCTCGCCCAGTTCCTTCATGCCGTGGCTCAGGTTGTCGGCGCAGTTGTCGTGATAGCCCTCAACACCCAGCAGGTGATAACGCCACTGGTCACAGGCCGCCATCTGGGTGTCGTGGCGGCCTGGCGAGGTGTCTTCGATCAGGGTCAAGATCGGGCGGCGTTTGTTGGTGACGAGATGGTCGCCGACCAGGGGCGACATGCGCTGGTTGTAGGCGCGGGTGGCGTCCATCGCCATGTACTCGGCCGTGCCTTCGGCGTTGAACGCCCATGTATCGACGACCTGTTCGCCATGTGTGTTGATGATCTTGATGTGCTGGCCTTTTTTGACATGCGCGGCCTTGCCGCCGCGCGCCGGAACTGTCTGGATGTCGCCCATGGTGAAAACTCCCTTGAAGGTCTAGTCTGCTGTGGTTGCCATTGTGATCATCCACCGCACGGGCGCAATGGTGCGATGAGCCGTCCGCCAACCATCCGTACCCGTGCGGTCCTGTCCGCCGGTGTCGAAGCCTTGCTGGAGATCGATCATCGCTTTGCCTCGGTGCACGCGGTGACCGGGCCGCCGCCGTTGCGTCTGTCGCGGCCCGGCCTGGCGACCATGCTGCGGGTGATCACCGAACAGTCGATCTCGCTCAAGGCTGCCGCTTCGATCTGGGCGCGGCTCGAAACGGCGCTCGATCCGCACGACTCTGAAACCGTGCTGGCCGTTTCGGTGGAGAGGCTGCGCGAACTCGGCCTCACCCGGGCCAAGGGCCGTGCGTTTCACGGCATTGCCGAAGCCTCGGGGACGGGCCTGTTCGCCGCACTTCCGGCACTGAATGATGATGAGGCGCGCAAGGCGCTGGTCGCCTTGCCAGGGATCGGGCCCTGGACGGCTGAGGTCTATCTGCTGGCCTGTCTGGCACGAGCCGACGCCTGGCCCGCGGGCGACGTTGCCCTGCGGGCTGCTGCGGGGCGCGCCTTCGGGATTGATCCCAGGCCGACCCAGAAGGACCTCGAGACCATGGCGGAAGCCTGGCGGCCGTGGCGTGCCGTGGCCGCACGTTTGCTCTGGGCTTTCTACCGTCATCCGCCGACGGGAGCATGAGATATGGCCGAAGAACTCAAGGACTGGTTTGATCGGGGCTTCTACAAGGAGCTTGCCGGGGCCTTGGCAGATGAGCACCTGCCGCTTGACCGACGCGCCTTTGTCCGGGATGCCTGCAGGAGCCTTGAAGATTTGTCGCTGCTTGAGCGGCTGGCTCGGACGGCGTCGTTATGCCGCAAACATCTGCCGGATGACTATCCCAAAGCGCTGGGGATCGTTTCAGCGGTGGCGCCTCGCTATGACGGGACGTTCAAGGCGCTGTTCGCCCCGGAATTCGTCGCACGTTACGGGCGTCAGGATCGCCGGAGATCGTTGCAGGCCCTGCGTCATCTCACACATTTCGGTTCGGCGGAGTTCGCGATCAGACACTTCATGGTCGATGATTTCGATGACACCTTGGCTGTGATGACGCGATGGGCCCGGGACGACAACCACCAAGTGCGACGGCTGGCGAGCGAAGGATGCCGCCCACGTCTGCTCTGGTTGTTCTAGCTCAAGTAGCTGATAGATGATCCGTCACCGGCGATCCCGATCCTGGAGGCTCTGAAGGCGGACCCCGAACTCTATGTGCAGAAGTCCGTCGCCAACCACCTCAACGACATCGCCAAGGACCATCCCGACGTGATGCTCGATCTGGTCGAAAGCTGGGACCACTCCGATCCCCACACCGCCTGGATCGTGCGCCATGGCAGCCGCAGCCTGATCAAGGCAGGCCACCCCCTTGCCCTCGCTCTGCAGGGCTTCGGGGCGAAGCCGAAGGTCACGGTGCCCGACTTTGTGGTTGAACCGGACGTCGTTCCCTGGGAAGGAACCGTGGCCTTCCGGTTCGATCTGCAGTCCACGGCGAAAAGCAGTCAACGGCTCGCCGTGGACTAAGCGGTGCACTACAGGAAGGCGAACGGCAAGACCGCGCCCAAGGTGTTCAAGCTCAAGGAGCTGACACTGGCGCCGGGCGAACAGACCACGCTCGTATCAAAACGTTCGCTGAGCGAAAAGACGACACGCAAGCATCACCCCGGAGATCACGGAATCGGCCTTCTAATCAATGGCCAGCCCTGCGGCAGCGCCGGTTTCGACCTGTTGTCGCCCTAAGGTTCTGAACGCATTTGGCCACAACCTTGTGGCGCGTTCAGGAGAACACTGCGATCTTGCGCTGGGAGATCACACGAAACCGCCAGGCGAACAGCACGGCGGCTGTCATGATGCCGATCACCTCCGCCCAGAGCAGGCCCGGCACACCACCGCCCAGTTCACGGCCTAGAAGCCAGGCCATGGGAACCATGATGACCCAGAAGGCCAGAAAGCCCAGGCAGGTCGTTGGCCAGACATCGGCGGCACCGCGCAGGGCGCCGAGCAGGACACCCTGCAGGCCGTCGCCTGGGATCAGGAACACGGCGACAAAGAGTGCGGGAATGATGATGGCAATCAGTGTGGCGTCTGTTGTGTAGATGCATGCAAGAGTTTCCGGAAACAGCGCAACGATGATGGCGAGCGGCACCATGGCCGCGCCGATCAGGCCGGTGCCGACCCAGCCGGCCATCGCCATACCCTTGCGGTCCCTGCGCCCGATGGCGTTGCCGACGCGCACCGAGGTCGCCGTCGACATGCCGATCGCGACCATGAAACAGAAGGCGTTGACGTTCATCGCTGCCTGATAGGCTGCGACCGGGGCCTTGCCCATGTGGCCCGCCATGATGGTGATGGAGAGAAAGGCGGTGGTTTCGAAGGCGTAGGACAAGGCCATCGGAACGCCCAGGCGCAGAAACCGTTTCTGCAGGGCCCAGATCCCTTCAACCCGGCGGAAAATGCCGAGTTCAGCCTTGTCAGCCATCAGGCAGATGTAGCCGAAGATCGCCGCGAACATAAACCAGCGTGTCAGGCTGGTTGCCAACACGGCACCGGAGGCGCCGTCGGGTTCCAGCCCCATGCCGCCGTAGATGAAAATCCAGTTGAGCGCAGCATTGATGACATTGGCAACCAGCATCACGACCATACCCGGAATCACGCGGCCGACACCTTCCAGGAACATCGATGCGGCGGTGAAGAGATAGATCGCCGGCATGCCCCAGGCAAACATCGCCATGACCTCGCTGCCGCCCCGGGACAGGTCAGCCTCCTGGCCCAACAGAACCAGGATGTCTTCACCTTGAAACAGCACCGCCGCCCAAAGCAGACCGAGAACAAAGGCATCGGCCAGGGCGATCCAGAGAATACGACCACAACTGCCGCGTCGACCGGCGCCGTCGGCCTGCGACACAAGAATGACCGTGCCCGAAAGAACACCGATGCCGATGACGAGCATAGTGATGTGGGGTGCGAAGGCGATCGCGAGATAGGCGAGTTCATTGGCCCCGGCGCGGCCCGTCATGATCGTGTCGACGGTCACCATGATCAGCAGGCCGCAGCGCGCTACGATCACCGGACCGGCGAGGCGCAGGGTCCGGATGATGTGCTCGCACAGGGACGACGCGGCAGGCCGCGTTGCGAAATCGCCGGGAAGAAGGGCCATCACTGGCTTGTCGGACGCGAAGCGCACGATGTCCAGTCAGCGCAAGAAAGAAACTCCGGACGCGGGATGTCCACGCGGCGGTCTAATGAGGAGTGATGTATTCCTCTTCCCGCGAGATCTCGCCCTGGAAGGTAAGCCAGTAGATCGTGGTGTCGATAATCACGACCTGGAAACAGCCTTCCGCGCCGCCGAGCCAGGTGTTCCAGCGGCGGCAGAGAAAGTTGCCTTCCAGCCACCAATCACCGGAATCGACGTATTCGTCGTTCTTGCCTGCGATTCCATCGAGACGTCCGCCTGCCAGGAACCAGACCGTGTAGGGATTGCCGTAGCTGTTCACGCCCTTTGTGGCGGCATTGGTGAGCGCCATTTCGATTTCGGGACCGGTCAGCGGCGTGCCAGGTGTGTCGGCCTGAGCCGGAGAGTAGAGAGCCGTTGCGATCATGAAGAAGGCACGGAAACGTGCGGGGTGGAAAGGCGTGTTCATGCTTAAGAACTTAGTTGTTGAACAGATTGGCGGCCAGAAACTCTTCAACGCGCCGAGCGCTGTCTTCGTAGGCAGGTTCGTCAAAGACGAGAAGATGACCGTAGTAGACGCCATTGCAGACCATGCAGTCATAAGAATGTGTGGCGCCTTCGTAGATGACAAGGTCAACCGGTTCACTGGACGCGGGCAACCTCTCGACCATGGATTCGCACAGGCCTGCCGGAGTCCACTCGTCGGCACTGCCGATAAGCACCAGGAGAGGTTCGGCGAAGGCTTGAGATCCGCGGTGGCAATAGGGATAGATCGCGACGCCGCCTGCCACAGATTCCAAGAGATCGGGACGGAGTGTGCTCGGCATTGCAAGGGCCTGGAGCGTGACGCTGGCACCATGCGACCAGCCCACAATCACGATCTCTGAGGTGTCGATGCCATTCAGTGTCTTGAGATAAGCGATCGCGCCGTTGATATCGGCAGCCCGCGGCACGGCCTGGCGGATGTCGGTACAAATCTCGTCGATGCCGCGGGGATTGAAGCTGTCGATGCGAAGGCTTGCATAGCCCCATGCGGCAAACAGTTGGGCCCAGCGCTTATGCTTGTTGTTGAGGCCACCGCAGCCATGAAGCATGACAACCGCGCGATGAGGCCCGGCATTGTCGGGGCGGGTCATAATGCCGGTCACTTCGCCCAGATCGATGGCCGAGGCACCGGGATAGGTCTCAAGGGACGGAAAGGTCACCGTGTCCGTGACATGGTGAGCCCGGCTGTCGCCTGCGGTGAAACCGAGCCAGCCACCAACAAGTAACAGAGTTATGACAGACCGCATAACATGCTGATAACACGCAGCAATTCGTGTGAACAGTGGTCTACGGCGACTGGTACCACCAGGTCGTGATGTCTGCACCATAGAGAGGTAGTTGATCAGGGTGCTTGATCGGACGCCATCGGGCGACGGGATCGTTGGTCCGATGATAGAGCGGCACGACATGCCGGCCCCAGGACAGAACGCGGTCCAGGGCTCTGGCGGCCGAGGTCAGTTGCATTGCGTCACGGGCGTCCGAGAGTGTGGCGATGAGGTCGTCGAGAACGGGATCTTGGATCCCAGCATAGTTTCGACTGCCTTCGCTGTCGGCGGCATCACTGCCCCAGTAGATCCATTGTTCGTTGCCCGGTGAGAGTGAGACGCCCCAGTGCCAAATGATGGCATCGAAATCGAAAGATGCGATGCGGCTGTGATGTTGGGCCGCGTCGATGCTGCGCAATGTGGCTTGGATTCCCAGCCTCTCGATATTGCGCAACCAGGGCAACATGATCCGCTCAAAGGAGGGATCAGCGAGCAAAAGCTCGAAGGTGAGCGGTACTCCGGTCTCCGTGCTGCGCAGGACACCGTCCTGCAGCACAAACCCGGCCTCTTCGAGCAGCGCGCTGGCCTGGCGCAGGTTTTCGCGCAGTCTGCCGCTGCCATCGGTCTCCGGCCAAAGAAACGGCCCTTCGATGAGTTCGCTGGGCAAGTCGGACAGCCAAGGTGTCAGAAGAGCCTGCTCACCGGGTGTCAGCGGTCCGGTTGCTGCGAGGTCAGAGTTTCCGAACAGACTAGTGGTCCGTTCGTACTGATTGTGCAGCAGATTGGCGTTGGTCCAGGCAAAATCGAAGGCAAGCCCGAGAGCTTCGCGCACGCGGATGTCGTCAATGGGCGGGCGGCGCTGGTTCCAGACCACGGCCTGGAGGCCGCTGGGCCGACCATGAGGCAGCTCCTCAAGAATGATCTCACCTTCCTGAACGGCCGGACTGTCGTAGCCGGTGGCCCAGCGTAGGGCGTCGGTTTCAAATCGTATGTCGACGTCACCAGCAAGAAAGGCCTGCAGAGCCACGTTACTGTCGCGATACCAAGTGTATTCAACGGTTTTGAAGTTGAACCGGCCGATGCTCTGCGGCAGGTCCCAGCCCCAGTAGTCGGGGTCCCGCTGGTAGACGACGCGTCTGCCGGGATCGATTTCGACGATCTTGTACGGGCCGGTTCCCAAAGGCGCTTCGAGGCTTGTTCGGCTGAAATCGACATCCTGATAGTAGGTCTGCGACAACACGGGCATCAGCCCCAGAAGCATCGGCAGTTCCCAGTTGTCCGGTTCCAGGTCGAACCGGACCGTCAGGTCGTCGACGCGGGTCGTTGCGGTCACACCAGAATAGTAGGTTTGGGTGTGCGGCTTGCCGTCTTTCAGCAGGGCAATGAAGGTGAACAGCACATCGTCAGCCGTGACGGCCGAGCCGTCCTGAAAACGGGCCCGTGGATCGAGATGAAAGACGATCCAGCTTCGGTCGTCGGCGATCTCAATGGCCTGGGCTAGTTGCGGGTAAAGCGTGAACGGTTCGTCCGGGGAACGGTAAAGCAGGCTCTGATAGACCAGACCCAGGCCGCGCGCCGGGCTGCCAAACACAATGTAGGGGTTCATGGTGTCGAAGGTGCCCAGTTCCGACAGGCGCAAGGTACCGCCCACCGGGGCCTCCGGATTGACGAAGCGGAAAGGCTCTGTCGGCCCGTCCGGATAAGCCGCTTCGCCGTGCATCGCGAGCGCATGGTGCCAACTTTCGTCGGCTCGTGCGGCCAGAGCCAACATGGTCACAAGAACGACAAGTTGAACAGCCAGAATGGCGCACACGGAACGGTTTGTGCTGTTCGGGACATTATGATGCGCGGCTTCTACGGGCATGGAATCCCTGTTCAGGAGGCCAGTCATCGTGTCGGTCTTTTCCACCACGCTGTTCTCGGACGTTGATTTTGATCGCGACGGTAAGCAAACCGGACGCATCAGTCTGCCTTATTCTGTCACGCGCTCGGCCTATGGCGTGATCCCCATACCCGTTGCCGTGGTCAAGAACGGAGACGGTCCGACCGTTCTTCTGATGGCGGGCAACCATGGTGACGAGTACGAAGGCCAGATCGCGCTGGGCAATCTGATACGGTCGCTCGAGGCTAATCAGGTTTCGGGTCGCGTAATCATCCTGCCTTCGGCGAATCTTCCCGCAGCGCGGGCAGGCGTGCGCGTCTCGCCATTTGATGATGCCAACATGAACCGTGTGTTCCCGGCAGACCCATCGCATGGCCCGACCCACGAGATCGCCCACTACATCGAACACATACTGATGCCGATGGCCGATATCTTTGTCGACCTTCACTCCGGCGGTGGTTCGCTGGACTATGTGCCCTATGTCCATTGTTCACTGATCGGCGAGCCCGAGCAGGATCGCCGCGCCGTCGCGCTCTTGCGCGCATTCGGTGGGCCCTACGGCCAGATCTGGCAGACGGAGAAGGCCGAGGCGACGACTGGAGGAACCCGGACAGCCGGCGGCGCGGCAAAACGGCAGGGCTGCATCGAGCTCGGTGGTGAATTCGGTGGGGGTGCGGTCGTGAATCCCGCGCATCTGCATCTGGTCGAGCGCGGCGTGCGCAATCTTCTAGCCGAGGCCGGTGTTCTGCCCAATGTTGCCGTTGAAGACACGGGACCGATGCGTGTGATGGGCGGCGACGCCATCGAGCTCTTTGCCTTTGCGCCCGATTACGGCGTGTTCGTGCCTGCGGCTGAACTGGGCGATGAAATCACTGCGGGCGATCTCGCCGGCGCCATCCACAATCTTCAACACCCCGAACGTGAGCCGCTTGCTGTGCACTTCCGGGCATCCGGCCTGCTGATCTGTGTTCGTGCGATCGGCCGCGTCGAACCCGGCGACTGCTTGGGCCACCTCGCAATCGATATCGAAGATCCAACCATCTGAGACCATGATCAAAACCAAACAGACCCTGTGCCAGGAAACCTGGCCTCAACGCTCCCCTCTGCGTGCACCGAAGCTGGGTGACCGTGTTTACGAACAGATCGTCGAACGGATTGTCGACGGGACTCTGGCCGAAGGCGACCGCCTGCTCAGCGAGCACGCCTTCTGCCGTATGTTTGAAGTGTCGCGGCCCGTGGTCCGTGAAGCCCTGGCGCGCTTGCGCGCTGATGGAATCATCGACTCCCGACAGGGTTCGGGCAGCTATGTCCGCCGGCGTCCGGTCCGTGATCTGCTGTGTTACGGCGAAACGACCAACGCCGCGCAGCTTCTACGTTGTTTCGAGTTTCGCATCGCGCTTGAAGGGGAGGCCACCGCGCTTGCCGCAACCCGGCACACGGCCCACGACCTTCGTGTGATCAGGGCGGCTAGCGAAGCCTGCAACAACGCGGCGGAAGACGGCCGCCTGGGCAAGCAGGAAGATCTCGAGTTCCACATGGCGATCGCCCGCGCGAGTGGCAACGCGCTCTTTGCCGAGACCATGGAACTGCTGCACGATGATATTCAGAACGGTATGGATACGGCACGAAACCTCGGAAGATCCGAGCAGAAGAAGCGTTTCCGGATTCTTCGCGAGGAGCACGGCGCCGTCCTTGAGGCTATCGAGGACAACGACGCTGACCGGGCCTGCGTCGCGATGCGGTCGCATCTCCACAATGCCCAGCGCCGGATTGTCGGTTCAAGTTGATCTTTTGGGTGTGACCTGACGAGACCTCGGCCCTATCGTGTGGCGGGGAGATTCTGATCATGGTCAATCTTGTTGCAGCCGGCGGCGCGCTCGCCATCCGCAAAGACTTTCCACGCCCGATTCGTGTGATCGACCATCAGTGGATTCCCATGTCAGACGGTACCAGGCTCGCCGCCCGTATCTGGCTGCCCGAAGACGCCGGGAGCGATCCGGTCCCCGCGATCATCGAGTACATCCCTTACCGTCATCGCGATTTCACGCTGCCGCGCGACGAACTGATCCATTCATGGTTCGCGGGTCACGGGTATGCGGCGATCAGGCTGGACACGCGGGGTTCGGGAAACTCGGAAGGCGCGCCGATGGACGAGTATGTCCGCCAGGAGCAGGACGACATGCTCGATGCGCTGGCATGGCTGGCCGAGCAGCCTTGGTGTACCGGATCCTGCGGAATGATCGGCATATCATGGGGTGGCTTCAGTGGGTTGCAGACTGCGTTCCGCAAGCCGCCTGAACTGAAAGCTGTCATCACACTGTGTTCGACCGATGACCGGTACAACGACGATGTCCATTACATGTCGGGCTGCCTGCTGCGCAACAACCTGGCCTGGGGTGGACAGGCACAGGCCTATTTCGCGCGCCCGCCAGACCCGGCGATGGTCGGCGACGCCTGGCGCGACATGTGGCGAGAGCGGCTCAACAACCTGCCGTTCCCCACAGCCGAATGGATGAGCCACCAGCGCCGTGACGATTACTGGAAGCACGGTTCGGTCTGTGAGGACTGGGATGCGATTGAATGCCCAGTCTATGCCGTGACCGGTTGGGCCGATGGCTACACCAACACGGCTTTGAAGTTGATGGCGGAACTCAAGGTGCCGCGGCGCTGCCTTATCGGCCCCTGGGCCCATGGCTATCCGCACCTGGGTGCGCCGGGCCCGGCGATCGGATTTCTGCAGGATTGTCTGCGCTGGTGGGATCGCTGGCTGAAGGGCATCGAGAACGGCATTGATCAGGAACCGATGGTGCGCCTTTGGCTGCAGGATCCGGCGCCTCCGGCTGCCGAGTACAATGAGCGGCCCGGTCGCTGGATTGCCGAGCCGGATTGGCCGGGGCCGGGATTGGGCGAGAAGACCCTGGGTCTGTCGGAAACGGGAATGCTGGTCGATGGGGACGGTGACGGAGACATCAGGGTCCGCACACGTCTGACCGTCGGCACGCTGACCGGCGAGTGGAACCCGCACGGCATCGGCCCGGAGCTGCCGCTGGACCAGCGTTCCGAGGATGCCTGCTCTGTACTGTTCGATACCGGGGCGCTCTCTGACGATCTCGCGATCGTCGGATTTCCCAGGCTACACCTGCGCTTGAGCAGTGACCGCCCCGCAGCCATGCTGACGGCGCGGCTCGAGATGGTGACCGATGACGGAACATCGACCTTGATTACATGGGGCTGTCTCAATCTCGCGCACCGGAACAGCCATGAGGACCCGGAGGCACTGGTGCCGGGTGAGCCGTATGACACTGTGCTGTCGATGAATGCGATCGCTCAGGTCGTGCCGGCCGGAGCCAGGCTGCGCCTAGCCCTTACTACCGGAAGCTGGCCCTTGCTGTGGCCGTCGCCCGAGATTGCGACGCTGGCATTGTCCGGTGAAGCCTGTCGCCTGGTTCTCCCGGTGCGCGCCGACCAGGACATCGATGCCACGCTGGTCCCCTTTGAGGAGTCCGAGATTCCAGAGCCGTCCGCCATCACATGGCTCAGGCCGTTCGCTCGCTCGCGCCAGTTTCACCGCGATATGGCGAGCCGCAGAACCGAGTTGCTGCTCGACAAGGACGATGGCGCCTACCGCATCGAGGACCACGGGATGGAGGTCGATCAGCTGGGAGCGGAGCGTCAGGTGATCGTGGACGGTAATCCGCTTTCGAACCGTGGTGAAGTATCGTGGCGTATCGCGCAGTCGCGGGGTGACTGGAATGTGGCCGTAGAAGCCACAACTACAGTGACGTCCGATACCCATGAATTCCATGTTGAGGCCCGCATCGTCGCGACCGAAGGGGACGACACAATCCATGATATCACGATGCAGCGCAGCATTCCTCGAGACCATTTGTAAGGGGCGCTGACGCAAAGAGGCCGACCCCGGAAGGTCGGCCTCTCCTGAGCACGAATGCTGGTTCGAGATCAGGCGACGCTGTCGTCGATCCATACATCTTCCCAGTACATCCAGCCACCGAAGCCATGCGGGTGGCCTTTCAGGTCCTGTACACGGCTGGCATAGGCATCGAGCCAGTTTGTGAAGACCGGGGTCATGGTTGAACCTTCGTCACGCATGATGAATTGGATTTCGCGATAGAGATCGCGACGCAGGTCTTCATCAACAGTCTGCCGAGCTTCGAACACCAGGGAATCGAAACGCTCATTCGACCAGAAGCTCTCGTTCCAGGCACCACCGGAGATGTAGGCGATGGCAAGCATCAGATCGGCCGTGGGACGGCCGTACCAGGATGAACCGCACCAGGGATCATTCAGCCAGACAGCACTCCAGTATCCGTCGGACGGCACGCGTTTGACCGAGACATTGGCACCGGCCTCGCTCATCAACTCCGCCATGACGATGCTGGCATTAGCGCCGCCGAAGTTGGCGTCGGATGCCGAAAGCTCGAAGGTCATGTTTTCGGCGTCGGCCTGCTTCAGGTAGTAGGCAACCTTATCCGGATCCTGCTCGAACGGCTCGACCTCGGGCGCAAAAAACGGATCGTGGCGCGGGATCGGGTGATCGGCGCCGACGGTGCCAAGACCGTCCCAGGCAAGATTAAGCATCCGTTCCCGATCCACGGCATGCTTCAGGGCCAAGCGTACGTTGTTGTCCGTGTATGGAGCGACATCCGATCGCATGGGGTAGGTCGGGTGAGCGCCGCCGGGCTGGTTCAACACCTCGGCGTTGGCCGCATCCTCAACCGCGCTCACAAGCTGCGGCTCGAGCCCGATGCATATGTCGATTTCGTCGGCGATCAGGGCATTCACGCGTGTTGTGTTGTCCGGAATGCCGAAGGTGAGGACCGAATCGACGTAGGGCCGGTTGTCCCGATGGTAATTGGGATTGCGCACAAAGATGGCGTCGAATCCGGGCTCGAACTCCTCAACCATCCACGCACCGGTACCGATGGCCTGGCCGTCGACATAACTCTGGGCATCTGCGCCCTCGGGCTGGGCGGTGAAGTGATACTCGGTCAGCAGGTAGGGAATATCGGCATTCGGCGCCTTCATGTTGAAGACGACATGACGATCGCCATCGGCCACGATGGATTCGACATCGCCGAGATAGGCGTTTGCCGGAGAGCCTTCATCGGGGTCGAGATGGCGATTGAACGAATAGGCTACATCGGCCGCCGTTACGGTCTTGCCGTTGTGGAACTCGACGCCGTCCAAGAGTTCGATGGTCCATTGGGTCGCATCGCCATTGGGTTCCCAGCTGGTACCGAGATTGCCGACGAGGCCCTCACCCGGAATGAAGTCGATCAGGCGGCTGTAAAGAAGGCCGGCGCGGCCGATATCAACACCGGCGACGATATGGGCGGGATCGAGCGTGTCAGCGGCACTGCTGCTGGTGAACCCAACGCGGAGTTCTCCGCCATGTTTGGGATCGTGTGCTGCCCGGGCTTCCCTGATGGTGTTGTCAACCAGAGCACTCGCGGCTGCGGCACCCAGGCCCATGTTGATGAGCCCTGTCTGAAAGTCGCGACGCGATACCTTACCCCTCAGAAATTCGCGGGTAAGCGTTTCCTGCCTATTCATTGATAGTCTCCCAGAGTTTGCAGGAGTTATAACAACATTTATGAGTGTTTCTAACAAGCTGTTCAAAGAGCCGGGCGCTTTCTCAGGCTTTGTCCGAAAGTACGGCCGAGATCTCGTCGATGGCCCTTATGCCGCTGAAGTAGGCACCGTGGCAGGTGGAGAAGAAATCCGGAGACGTGGCTTCGCCGGCGAAGAAGATTCTGTCGTCGATCGGTTTGGCGAGTTCGACCCGCTGGTGAGCATTGCCTGGCGTCGCAGCAGAGTAGGAGCCCAGTGTCCAGAGGTCGCCTTCCCATGCCGTCACGATCACTCGGTCGGTTACGTGCTTTACGATGTCGCTGCCCCAGACCGCGCGCATGTTCTCGACGAGGTGTTCGACACTTGCGGCCCGTCCTGCGCGCTCCAGCCATGAGCCGAACCGGCCGCCGGTCACACCGACCGCGTAGGAGTAACCATAGGGCCCCAGTTCGATCGCGAAGGGGACCTCGTCGTCTTCGCGCATGACTGTTGCGAAGTCTCGTGCTCCACCTGCGAGAGGATTGTGGTCGAGCAGGACCCCGATCCTGTTGTGAACGCCCAGCGGAAGCTCCTGGGCGGCCGTCATCTTCCAGTCCGGCAATCCGGGTTCGAAGACGATCCGTCCCGATGACAGGATATTGGTGGAGACTGTGACCAGAGCGGTACGGCCATTAATCGTCCCGCGGCTGGTCTCGACCTCAACGCCATCGGCTGTGAGTCCGATGCGGTCCACCGCAGCGTTGAGTGTGACCGGAACGTCGCTGGCCCAGGCAGCGACCAGCGCGCCATACCCTTCCAGAACCGGCCAGTTTTCGTCGGTGTCGTTGTAGGCAGAGACATCGACGGCCCCGGTCTGGTCGATATCGCGGGAGACACCCAAGGAGAACCAGTAGGCGTGATAGGCGGCCCAGGGGCTGTCGAGGTCGATCAGCTCCGAGATGGGCGTGTCGTCGCCGGCCTCTGCTGCTGCGGCGATAGCCTTGTTGTTGGCTTCCGCCAGAGCGTCGAACTTCTTGCCCTGTTCTTCGTCCAGCCACGCGCCGTGGTGGTGTACACCGCGAACCCAATCCCCGTCCTTGCGATAGTTGAAGCCGTGTTTGTCGGCGATGCCGACAAACGGGTTGAGGCTGGCCGAGTGCATCCAGTGGCAGCCCAAATCGAACGGCTGACCCTGAGCGAACTCCTCTGTGTAGGCTCGCCCGCCGATCCGGTGGGAGGCTTCCACCACGACGAAGGTCAACCCTTGGCCGGCAGCCGTTTTCGCAGCCGACAGCCCGGCGGAACCGGCACCCACGATCACAACATCAACATTGTCCGTCACAACACATCCTCATCCTGATCTTTCTGCACCATAGAGAGCGGCGCTCGACAGGCAAGCCGTGTCAGCGTCTTGCCGCGTCTTGGCCATGTCCCTATGGTCTGGTCTGTGTTTCACCGAGTACCGCCGCCATGAAGCCGATCCGCGACTGGTTCTATCAGACCTTCTCCGATCCACAGGTCATGATCCTGACCTCGGTGCTTCTGGTTGCCCTGGCTGCGATCATCTTCGTCGCCGAGATGGTTGCTCCCGTGATCACGGCCGTTGTCATCGCTTTTTTGCTTGATGGCCCGGTCCAGTGGATGAAGCGGCGCGGCGTTGGTCACCTGCTTGCCGTGATCCTGGCGTTCACCGGATTTGTGGCGGCCATGCTGGTCTTCATGCTCGTCCTGTTGCCGGTCATCATCGAGCAGGTCTTTGATTTCGTGGGACAGGCTCCGCAGATGACACAGACAATTCAGGAGCAATTGCTGGCACTGCCGGAACAGTTCCCGGGTGTGGTGTCTGAAGAGCAGGTTCGTGATTTCATGGGCGATCTTGGTGCCAGTGTGCTGGTGGCAGCGGCCAGTCTGCCGTCGTTCGCGGGAGCGTCGATTGTCGGCCTGCTCAAGGCGATCGTGTTCGCCATTCTCGTGCTGCTGCTGATCTTCTTCATGGTCAAGGACAAGAAAAAGATCACGGCATGGGTGGTTTCGTTTCTGCCGCGAGAGCGCGAACTCACCACCATGGTTTGGTCGGAAGTCCGTGATCAGGTCTACAACTATGTGCGCGGCAAGTTCTGGGAAATCCTGATCGTCGGGGGCGTGAGTTATGTCGTGTTCGCGGCGTTGGGCCTGGATTTCGCGATGCTGCTGGCGGTCATCACCGGGTTGTCGGTGCTCATCCCCTACATCGGCGCCGCTGCGGTCACGGTGCCCGTTGCGCTGGTGGCTTTCGTCCAGTGGGGGCTGAGCTGGGATTTCGGCTACGCGCTTATCGCTTATGGGATCATCCAGGCGCTCGACGGCAACCTTCTGGCGCCGCTTCTGTTCAGTGAGGTCGTCAACCTGCATCCGATCGCCATCATTGTGGCGATCCTGATCTTCGGCGGTCTCTGGGGGTTGTGGGGCGTGTTTTTCGCCATTCCGCTGGCGACCGTGGTGCAGGCCGTCTTGCGTGCATGGCCACGATCGTCGGCCTGGCGAAAACCGATCTAGCGCCCTCCATACAGGAAATTGAAAGTCGGCGGGTTGCGTTTCACCGCTCGGCTTTTACGATGTCTCCAAGCCGGAAAACCGGTGGGGCACGGTCGGGCGCCAACTTCAGGCGAAGGGCCAGTAACGTGGAGGCGCTTGACGTGTTCAAGCTCATCGTTCGGCGGCTGTTTCTAGGGTTGCTCACCCTTTTAGCTGTTTCGATCATGGTGTTCATTGGCACCGAAATTCTTCCAGGTGATGTGGCGCAGGCCATGCTGGGTCAGTCGGCAACGGAAGAAAACCTTGCCGCGCTGCGCGAGAGCATGGGACTGAACGATCCGGCCCATATCCGCTACTTCGGCTGGCTCGGCGGCGTCCTTACAGGCGATCTCGGCCAGTCGCTGGCCAACCGGGTTGACGTCAGCAGGGTGGTCGGGCCGCGGTTCTGGAACACGATCAATCTGGCGCTCTACGCCACAGCGGTCGCTCTGCCGCTGGCTCTAGGTCTCGGTCTCCTGTGCGCCGCCTGGCCGGAGCGCGTCTTCGACCGCATCACCACCGCCATCACGGTCTTTTTCATCTCGATCCCGGATTTTGTGATCGCGCTGGTGATGATCATTATCTTCGCGATGGAGCTGGAATGGTTCAAGTTCGTGATTAGTCGCCCGCGCTGGAGCAACCTCGGCGATACGCTGATCCTGACCTTCCTGCCGATGATGACATTGGTGCTGACGGTGCTGGCGCACATCATTCGCATGACACGTGCGGCGATCCTGGATGTGCTGAAGCAGCCCTACATCGAAATGGCGCTGCTCAAGGGCGCTTCGAAGTCACGCATCATCATGCTGCACGCCATCCCCAACTCGCTGGGTCCGATCGTGAACGTCGTGGCGCTGAACCTGGGTTATCTGGTCAGTGGTGTTGTTATCGTGGAGGTGATCTTCACCTACCCCGGTCTTGGTCGACTGATGGTCGACAGCGTGATCTTCCGGGATGTGCCGCTGATTCAGGCCTGCGCCATGGTCTTCTGCAGCTTCTACATCGCGCTCAACATCACGGCTGACGTTCTGGCCATCTTCGCCAATCCCCGCTTGAGGTATGCCAAATGACCGACGCTGTCGCATCGCCTGTGGTCGGACGCAAACGCAGCAAGCGGGCGCGTCCCAAACCGGATTTCTGGGCCTGGAGTGGCATCATCGTCGTGATTATTGGCCTGTTCCTGGGTTTGTTCGGGCCGCTCCTGGCACCCTACGGCGTGGGTGAGATCGTGTCGGAGGGCAACTACGAATTGCCCGGTCCCGACTTCCTTTTGGGGACTGATGTCCTGGGCCGCGATATCCTCAGTCGTCTGCTCTATGGCGCGCAGCTCACGGTGGGTATTGCCCTGGCGGCAACCATCGTGGGCTTTGTTCTGGGCATGGTGGTTGGCTTTTCGGCCGCTGAGATCGGCGGCTACTACGACGATTTCATCACCTGGCTGATCGATGCCTTCCTGTCGTTCCCGCCGATCCTGCTGGCCCTGATCGTGATTGCGTCACTGTCGTCGGATATCACGGTGCTGATCGGTACGATCGCGTTCCTTCATGCGTCGCGTGTTGCCCGTGTGGGTCGCGCGGTTGCCATGAACATCGCCGCCCTGGAGTTCGTTGAAGTGGCGCGGGCGCGCGGCGAAAAGCTTATGTCGATCCTGGTGCGCGAGATCTTCCCGTCCACGATCCGACCGCTGGCGGTCGAGTTTGGCCTGCGTCTGACCTATTCGATCCTGTTCCTGTCCAGCCTGAGCTTCCTCGGCCTGGGCATTCAGCCGCCCGACGCAGACTGGGGTTCGATGGTTCGCGAGAACCAGAACGGTCTTCTGAACGGCGCTTACCTGTCGGTTCTCGTGCCGGCCTTCTCCATCGCTATCCTCACGGTTGGCGTCAATCTCATCGTTGACTGGTTGGGCGCTCAGTCCGGTCGCGGCATTTCCGAGGAACTGACCAAGTGACAGCATTGTTGCGGATCGAGGACCTGATCGTTGAAGGCAGACCTCCCTCTGGTATCTGGGTAGAGACCGTCCACAAGTGCAGCGTTGATGTGAACGCCGGCGAGGTTGTGGCTCTGATCGGTGAATCCGGAGCAGGCAAAACCACGGTTGCGCTGGCGGCACTGGGCTACACACGGCCCGGCACACGGTTCGCCAACGGCAGGGTCTTCCTGGAAGACCGCAACATACTCACGATGTCGGCAGCCGAACGGCGGGATATGCGCGGGCGTGATGTCGCCTATGTGGCGCAGAGTGCCCAGGCGGCGCTGAATCCGGCCATTCTGATCGGTGACCAGATCGCCGAGAGCCTGCGTCTGCACAAGCTGGCGGAAGGCGATGAGGCGAAGAAGCGCGCCGTGCAGTTGCTTGATTTGCTCGACCTGCCGCATCCCGAAGTGATCGCGAACAGGTTCCCGCATCAGACATCCGGTGGTCAGCAGCAGCGCATCATGGTGGCGATGGCCATGGCGTGCCAGCCCAAGATGCTGGTGCTGGACGAGCCGACCACTGCACTCGATGTGACAACGCAGATCGAGGTCCTGAAAGCGATCAAGGGCGTCATTCGCGAACACAACACGGCGGCGGTCTATGTCAGCCATGACCTGTCGGTCGTGGCGCAGGTCGCCGACCGGATTCTGGTGATGAACCAGGGTGACGTGGTGGAAGAAGGTCTCACCGATAAAATTCTCAACAGCGCAACGGAAGAATACACACGCACGCTGCTGGGTGCTGTAAAGCCCAAGCCGACGCGAGAGACCGCAACCTCGGAATGGAACCCGGCCGAAGGCCAGGAACCCATCATGACGGTGCGGGATATGGACTCGACCTATGAGCGGCCCGGTTTCTTCGCCACGGTCGAGCGCGAGCAGTATGTCCTTCACGACATCGATCTCGACGTTTATCCGCGTGAGGTTCTGGCCGTGGTCGGCGAATCCGGCAGCGGCAAGTCCACGCTGGCGCGTGTCATGGCCGGTCTGCAGCCGTCTCTCCGTGGCGAGTTGACATTGGGCGGTGAAGTGCTGCCCGAGCACTCGCGCAAGCGGACCAAGGAACAGCTCCGCCGTATCCAGATCATCTTCCAGAGCCCGGATCAGTCGATCAATCCGGAGAAGCGTGTCGATGATGCCATCGGCCGTCCGTTGGAGCTTTACTTCGGCATGCATGGCTCGGAAAAGCACGACCGCGTGGCCGAGCTGCTCGAGATGGTCGGGCTCGATGCCGACTATGCTGGCCGTTTCCCGTCGGAACTGTCAGGCGGTCAAAGGCAGCGTGTGTCGATCGCCCGTGCCTTTGCGGCCAAACCCGATGTCATCCTGTGCGACGAGGTTCTCTCGGCCCTCGATACGGTGGTCGCCGCCCGCGTGCTGGAACTGATGAAGAACCTGCGCGAGCAGCATCAGGTGGCCTATGTCTTCATCAGTCACGACCTTTCGACGGTGGCGTCCATCGCTGACCGTGTGGCCGTGATGTATGCCGGACGGATCATCGACGCGGGCCTGACCAAGGAAGTCTTCGCGCCGCCGCACCATCCCTACACGCAGCTCCTGATCAATTCGGTTCCGGCCTTGCGCCGGGGCTGGCTGGAAGAGGTGATCGGCAGCCGCGAGACCGAAGCCGGTATGCGCAGCAACGTGATGCTGCATGATGTGCCTTGCCCGTTCCGGATGCGCTGCCCGGTCATGATCGAAGGTCGCTGCGATGTCGAATCAGCGCCGCGTCAGGACATGGGCGACGGCCACGTCGTCTACTGCCAGCACACAGAGCAGGAACTGCTCGCGGCACAGGATCATCCCTGATCTCAGCGGAGACGAGACATGGCTTGCGGCTACTACGTCGTTGAACTCGATGTGAAACACCCGGAGATGATGCCGCGCTATCGCGAACTCATCGGCCCGACCCTTGCGACCTTCGAAGGTGACGTGCTCGCTGCCAGCGAGAACATCACCCATCTGGAAGGTGAGCCCGCACCGTTGTCGCGCGCGGTGATCATCCGCTTTCCCTCGGCTGAGCAGGCCGTCGCCTGGTTCCGCAGCGATGACTATGCCGAAGCTCTCTCCATCCGCGACAAGGCCTGTATAAGCCGGTCCTATGTCGTCGAAGGGATGTAGGCAGCTCAAACCGCTGTCTTGCTGAAGTCCAGGTTGCTCTCCAGGGCCTGCGCGACGCGGAAGACCGCCTTGTCGTCATAGGGATTGCTGACAATCTGGACACCTGTGGGTACACCATTGTCGGCGAAGCCCGACGGCACCGAGAGCGCAGGGCAGCGGCTGAACACATTAAACAGGAAGGTCATGATGAGGTCGTGCACATCGCACGGCTGGCCATCAACCGTGACCGGCTCGGACCAGTCGGGCCAGTCGGCCGGAATGGTGGTTGCCCCCACGGTCGGGCATAGGAACGCATCGTAGCGCGCAAGCTGTGGCCCGAATTCGGCCCAGGTTCTGCCGATCACCTGCATGCACTCATGGAATCCGCGGGGGGTCAGGCTCTCGTTGTAGTCGGCGAAGTCGCGGGTGTAGTCGCACACAAGATCGGGGTGATTGTTGACCGCGTCCGAGAACTCGTCGGCATAGATGAGGCCTCCCCAGTTCCCGGAGACATCAGCGGCCGCCTGCGCCCAAGGTGTTTCAACCTCTTCGACTGTGGCGCCGGAGTCCCGCAACAGTGCGACGGTGTCGAGCAGATTGCGGCGCACATCCTGCGCCACGGTGTAGACGCCCATGTCGATGGAATAGGCGATCTTCGCACCACGGATCCGTGCATTTCTCTCAGGCAGCGTTATGTTCTGGGCGACTGTGCTGTGATCCTTTTTGTGCAGGCCCGACATGACATTCTGCATGAGTGCCGCATCAGCCGCCGTGCGGGTCATGGGTCCGATGTGGAAGAACGCGTCCATGGCGACTTCGGGGCTGCCGGGGTTGCGACCATAGGGCGGTTTGTAGCCGGCGATACCGCACATGGCGGCGGGCATGCGGATGGACCCGGCGCTGTCGGAACCTGTTGCAAGCGTTGTCGTACCCGACGCCACGGCTGCCGCCGCGCCGCCTGATGAGGCACCACAGGTCATCTCCGGATTCCAGGGATTGCGTGTTACGCCATGAAGACGTGACGTGCAGGTCCAAGGCCAGACGAATTCCGGGCAGGTGGTGAGTGCGTGGACGATGGCTCCGGCACGTATCAGCCGCTCGACCGACGGATTGGCGTGATCGGCGATGTTATCCTTGAAGATCAGCGACCCGAAGGTGCGGGGCCGTCCCCTCACAGCCGTGTCTTCCTTCACGGCTAGGGTGAGCCCCTCCAGGCGCCTCAGGCGCCCATCGGTCTTCATGTAGCGGGCTTCTGCCTTCTTTGCTGCGTCAAGTGCGTCGTCGAAGAAGGTGTAGGCCAGAGCGTTGATCGTGGGCTCGACCGCTTCGGCACGGACGATCTGTGCCTTGAGGAGTTCGACCGGCGAGAGCGAGCGATCACGGAAACGGCCAAGAGCCTCGGTTGCGGACAGGAAGCATAGGTCGTGATCGGACATGGACGATTTCCCTGGGGATGACTTGTGGAACGACGGGTGATTTGCCACCCATAAGTCACGGAATCGTAGCACGATGCCGCGCGCTGAAGGGGGAAGCCTAGAGAGATGGATATGACACGCAAGCTCGCTGCCGAGTTCGTCGGGACGGCGTTTCTCCTCGCTGTGGTGGTGGGTTCGGGCATCATGGCCGAGACGCTCTCGCCCGATAACGTTGGTGTCGCGCTGTTGGGCAACACGATTGCCACGGGAGCGATCCTGGCCGTGCTGATCCTGGTCTACGGGCCGGTGTCCGGCGCGCATTTCAATCCCGCCGTCACGATTGCCTTTGCCATCCGAGGCGATATCTCGGTGCGCGAGAGTGTGCTCTACATCGTGGTTCAGATTCTGGGCGCCTTCGCAGGCACCATGGTGGCCCACATCATGTTCGATCAGCCGTTGCTGTTCGCCTCGGGACACGAGCGAACAGGCGTTGGCCAATGGGTCGGCGAGTTGGTCGCCACGTTCAGTTTGCTGGCAACCATCCTGGGCTGCTTGCGCTGGCGGCCCGAGGCGATCCCTTATGCCGTCGGTCTCGTGATCACGGCGGGCTACTGGTACACCTCGTCGACGTCCTTCGCCAACCCGGCCGTGACCCTGGCGCGCAGCTTCACCGGCACCTTCTCCGGCATCTTTCCTGCCCACGCCCCGGCCTTCATCGTGGCACAGATCGCTGGCGCGGCGCTCGCCGTCTTCTTTTTCCGCTGGCTGCTGCCGCCTGCCGAGAGCAAAGACTAAAGAAGATCCCGCCTGAACTTTCGGCTCCAGGTCCGCGACGAGATTTTCTCGTCGCCGTGCCACGCATCGACGCCGGCCTCATGGTGGATGTGAGTGGCGGTTGACCACTGGGAGCAGCGGATATCGACCCGCACGCGCCAGTCGCCACGGGCCATGCCCGTGGATTGTTCCTGATGGGCGCTGGCACAGAGCGGGTCGTCGTCGTGGATTATCTGGTGGTTGCTGAGCTGATGAGAGACCTCGGTGTGGATTGCGTCGATACGGATCGTGCCGTCGTTGCCGAAGAACCCGCCATCGGCGGCAACATGGCATGACACCGCGCCGGTGAGCTGATCACGCTCGGCCCAGCGTTTGAAGAAGCCCAACGAAACCTGACTGAGTGGGACATCAGGTGCGCTTTCCGGCTCCAGGAAGGCCGGAAGGTCTGCATCGTCGTCACGGGGAGCCCTGACGGGCAGTTCCAGCACGCTGGAGCCGGATTGCAATGTGAGTGTCGCAGCCTCCGGTGCCGGCCAGATCAGTGGCCAGTAGCAGGACGAGACAGCAACGCGGATGCGGTGGCCGGGCGGGAAGGCATGGGCGATATCATTCAGGGGCACACGCACGGTGTAACTCTTGCCGGGTTTGAGGGCGCGTGGTTTCTCATGACTGTTTCGGTGAGTCAGGTTCAGCACGCCATAGGTCACGCGTGTTGAAGCGCCATCCGGTGCGACATCGTTGAGCCGCACGGCAACCTGCGCGACGGGTTTGTCGCTGGCGATCTTCAGGATCACTGCGGGTTGACCCATGATCTCCACACATTGATCCAGGGGATCGGTGTCGAAACAGATGCTGCGGCCGTCGTCGGCCCGCTGATCACCGGCCAGTTCCCCAGCCATGCCGAAGCCACACCACTCGCCGCCATCGATACCGGTGCTCGCAGGTGAGCAGAAACTGATCGGGCCGCGCTTGCGGGACCGGTCCGCCAGACTGCGATCGCCATTGAGATGCAGCCTGTGTGGCTCGATGTTGCGCGAAGGCCATGACGCCTCGGCCACCCAGCGGCCCGGCCGCTCGCAGTAGTTTTTTGCCGGAGGCACGCTTTCCTGCATCCAGACCCGATAGTCCGGTTCCTTGTCGACGCCGTTGTTTTGATTCTTCAGCCAGCGATCCCACCAGCGCAGGGCATCCTGCAGAAAGCCCATGGCCGGGCCTGGCACGCCGTCGTGCGGATAGATATGGGCCCAGGGGCCGATAATGCCCCGGCGCGGGACGTCGAGGCCCGCCATAAGGCGCGGGATCGCATTGGTGTAGGCGTCGGCCCAGCCGGCGATGGCGTAGACCGGGACTTTGATCGCGCTGTAGTCCTCGCAGACCGAGCCGTGCTTCCAGTACGCGTCGCGTCGCGGATGGCGCAGCCAGTGCATCGCCCAAGGCTGGTCGTTCTCGAGCCGCTCGCGCCACATCTCGAGCCAGCGTTCACCGACGATCTCGGGATCGGGCGGTCGGTTGTTGAACGCCATCATCGTGGCCGACCACATATGGTTGGCATCGAGCAGGCAGCCGCCCATGTAGTGTACGTCGTCGGCATAGCGGTCATCGGTGGCGCAGACCGCGATGATCGCCTTCAGGGCATCGGGCTGCAGTGCGGCGGTCTGCAGTGCGTTGAAGCCGCCCCACGATTTGCCCATCATCCCGACCTTTCCGTCACACCACGGCTGACGAGCGATCCAGGCGATGACCTCCTGTGCGTCATCGAGTTCGTGAACCTGCAGATACTCGTCGTTGAGCAGGCCCTCGCTGTCACCGGAGCCCCGGATGTCGACCCGCAGGCAGGCATAGCCGTGACCGGCGAAGTAACGATGCATGGGTTCGTCCCGCGTCCGGGTCGACTCGCGCTTGCGGTAAGGGATGTATTCCAGAATGGCCGGCACGGGATGGTCCTCGGCATCGTCGGGCATCCAGATGCGCGCGCCCAGATGCGTACCGTCGGACATCGGAATCCAGATGTTTTCGATGTTGCGAACCGAGTTCGAGAAGTTCTCAACGATGCGCTTCATCGCATTGTCCCCCGTCTGACTGCCGTTACTATGGATCGGCAATCGGTGGGCGTCGATGCTGCGGAGATGCGAACTGAGGAGATGATGATGCATTCAGACAAGGCCGGACTTCTGCAATGACCGATGTGAGCCGGTCGATCCGTCTTGAAGCATCAGCCGCTGATGTCTGGGCGCTGATCGGACCGTTTGATTCCATGACCAGCTGGCACCCCGCCGTGCTAGACTCTGTCCTGGGGTCTGAGGACGGGCGCATGGTGCGCCGGCTTCTGGTTGTGGGCGGCATCAGGGTGACCGAAGTCCTCCTGCATCACGATGATCACGACCGCCACTACCGCTATGCAATCGCCGATGGCGGTCGCCTGCCGGTCGTGGAGTTCACGGCGACGCTGCGCGTGAAGGAAGACAGCTCAGATGCCTGTGAGGTCGTCTGGTCCAGCACCTTTATGCCTGCGGGCGCACCTGATGATGTGGCTGCCGAAGCGATCAGCGGCATTTTTGATGCCGGGCTGAACGCGCTTGAGGATCGGTTCCGTCAGGGCGATTCCGCGACGTAATCCGTCGCGCAGAGCCCCCGCTGGTCTTCCCGGCCGCCGTCACGGATATCATCGAACGCTGAGATTCCATGGGCCGGAAGGGCCCAGCCTGTGTAGGCCATGTTGCCGTTGACCTCGAAGCCGCCCGCCCGGCACAGCGTGGCGGGCATGCCGTTGATGGTGACCTGCAGAAGATCGCATTCGACCTCCAGGGCGGTGATCAGGTCGAGCAGAGCGCCCTTGGCGATCAGACCTCAGGGAATCGTCTGGCCGTTGCGTTCACACATCGCGTCGAGTGGTGGTGCGTCGATATCGGAAAGTCGTACCGCCTAGCCCGCGACGATGAGCGTGTCATCGTCGACCGCGTCCGCGGGACCGCTGAGGTCCGCTGCTTGGGAGGCAGACGCCCATGCCATCAAGGCGAAAAGAAGGACCGGCGTTCGGTTCATTGCAGCAGTCTAGCAGGACGGTATCGGGGGACGAGATCACGTCCCATCACGTCACTGTTTCACCTTGTAGCCTGTCGCAACGATGCGATGAGCGGCCAAGGCCATCAGGAGAGCAGCGCCAGCGAGCGGGAGCAGTGATGTCAGCAAGTTCGCTTCCGCGACGCCGGTGAGGCTGTGGCGCACGCCATCGATCACCCAGAAGGCGGGACTGAAGTGTGCTAGGGCATCGAGCCCTAAGCCATAGGCCGAGACCGGGAAAAACACACCGGAGAGGAAGATCACTGGCGCCACGACCAGTCCCGCCACATTGGCGACGTGGTCGAACTTCACGGCGACCAGCCCCGTGATGAGGCCGGCTGCGGCTGTCAAAAGACAGCCCAACAGGGCATAGGGCAGCGCCATCAAGGGCAACGGCGGTACGGTGTCGACAAAGACCTGTGTCGCTAGCAAGGCCATCAGACCGGTCGAAAGACCGGCAGTCGTGCCTGCGGCCAGCAGCACGCCGGTTAGTTCGCTCGGCCGCATCGGGGCGCAGATCAGGGAGGCTAGGCTGCCGCGGATCTTCGCGTCGATCGTGGCCCAGGCGGTCATTTCGAACGCCGTCTGCATGGCCGTCATGACCACAAGACCCGGTGCGACATAGTTGAGGAACGGAAGGCCGGCCGTGTCGGCGCGCAGTCCTGCGAGAGCAAGGCCGAAAATCGCCATGAACAGCAGGACGTTGAGCAACGGGCCGGCAATGCTCATCTGCCAGCCCTTCAGATACCGGTGGATTTCCCGGCAATAGAGCGTGCGCAACGCCACAGTGTTGAGCAGCGGCATGGGTCGCCCTGCCTCGGGATTGATGATGGGTACCTGGGACATGGCTGCTGCTCTATCCCCGGTGGCACCACGGCGCAAGAACGGGCTAAGGTTCCGACGTGCCACCCGTGTCGGAGAAGCTAGGGCCGTGACTGCCGCGACAACCAATCGGATCGCCGTGATTGCCGGAGACGGTATCGGCAAGGAGGTCATGCCTGAAGGCATCAGGGCTATGGAGGCTGCTGGCACGCGCCACGGGATCGCCTTCGAATGGACCGCGTTCGACTGGTCCTGTGAGGTCTACGCCAACACCGGACGCATGATGCCTGAAGACGGTCTGGAGCAGCTCCGTAGCTTCGATGCGATCTATCTTGGCGCCGTAGGCTGGCCGGGTGTTCCCGATCATATCTCGCTCTGGGGCCTGCTGATCCCGATCCGGCGGGCGATGGATCAATACGCCAATATCCGGCCCGTGCGCCTGTTCGAAGGTGTGCCGTGTCCGCTGGCGAACCGGACGCCCGAGGAGATCGACTTCTGGGTCGTCCGTGAGAATGTCGAGGGCGAGTACAGCCAGGTCGGCGGGCGGCTTTATGAGGGTACCGACCAGGAACTCGTCCAGCAGGCCAGCATCTTCACGCGATGCGGCACGGACAGGATTCTGCGTTACGCCTTTGAGCTGGCCCAGGGTCGACCAAAGAAGCATCTGACGTCGGCGACCAAATCCAATGGCATCTTCCATACGATGCCTTTCTGGGACGAACGGGTTGAGGCGGTCAGTGCCGACTTCCCCGACGTCTCCGTCAACAAGTACCACATCGATATTCTGACGGCTCATTTCGTGCGCCATCCCGACTGGTTTGACGTGGTTGTCGGCTCCAACCTCTTTGGCGATATCCTGTCCGATCTCGGCCCGGCCGTGGCGGGGTCCATCGGTATTGCACCCAGCGCCAACATCAATCCGGAGAAGACGGCACCCAGCATGTTCGAACCGGTGCACGGTTCGGCTCCGGATATCGCCGGCCAGGGCATCGCCAATCCGATCGGCCAGATCTGGTCCGGGGCGATGATGCTGGAACACCTCGGGCATGATGCCGCGGCTGCCGACGTTATGACGGCTATCGAAGCGGTGCTGAAGCAACCTGCAGCCCTGACCCCTGATCTCGGCGGCAAGGCTAACACGACAGAACTCGGCAAGGCGATCGCCGAAGCCGTCTGAGAAAGCAGAGCAGTCATGCAGTTCGGTATCGGTCAACCCAACCCGCGCACGGAAGATCCTCGCCTTGTTCGCGGGCTCGGGCGTTATGCCGATGACGTCAACCTGATCGGCCAGCTCTATGGCGTGGCCGTGCGTTCACCTCATGCCCATGCAGCGCTGGGCGCCATCGATGCATCATTGGCCCTGGATGCCCCTGGTGTCGTGATGGTGCTGACGGCGGCCGATCTTGGGGCCGCGGGGATCGGCCCAATGCCGTCCGGTGTGACGCTCAAGAACAGCGACGGCTCGGAGATGCCCGACATTCCGCATCCCGTACTGCCTGCTGATTGCGTGCGCCATGTCGGCGAGCCGGTCGCCTTTGTCATCGCGGAAACAGCGGAAGCAGCACGTGATGCCGCCGAGCTGGTCGAGGTCGACTATGACCCTCTCGATCCTGCCATTGGCACGGCCCAGGCGCTGGAGCCCGGTGCGCCGCAGATCTGGCCGCAGGTCCGGGGCAACGAGATTCTGCGCTGGGAGATCGGTGATGCCGATGCCACGCGCCGGGCCCTCGCCCAGGCCGCCTATGTGGTCGACCTGGAGGTCGACAACAACCGTGTTGTGGTCGCCCCCATGGAACCGCGCGCGGCTGTCGGCGAGCACGACCCTGTTTCTGGGCGCTACACCCTCCATGTCTGTTCGCAGGGGGCTCACAAGCTTGCTGATCCCCTGGCGCGGACTTTGGGTATCCCGGGAAGCGACCTGCGTGTGCTGACCGGCGATGTAGGCGGCGCCTTCGGCATGAAGAATTTCCTGTTTCACGAATACGTTCTGGTCTTGCTCGCTGCGCAGCGGCTGGGACGGCCCGTGAAATGGACGGCCGACCGCAGCGAGAGTTTCGTGAGCGATCTGCAGGGGCGCGACCGCATCATGACGGGCCGTATGGCCTTTGATGCCGATCATCGGATCACCGGACTGCATGTCGACATGATCTCGAACTTCGGGGCCTATGTGTCGAGTTTTATGCCTTTCGTGGCGACCCTGGCGTCGACTGCCGTGCAATCCATGGCCTATGCGATTCCGGCCATCCACACCGAGGTGCGCGGTGTATTGACCAACACCGTGCCGATCGATGCCTATCGTGGTGCGGGGCGGCCGGAAACCGGCTTCATGGTCGAACGACTGCTCGACAAGGCGGCGCGTCAGTTTGGTATCTCCGGCGCCGAGATCCGGCGGATCAACCATGTCGCGGCTGACCAGTTTCCCTGGGATACCGGTCTGGGTTTTGTCTATGACTGCGGCGAGTTCGACCGGCACCTGGCCCGCGCCTCCGAGCTTGCCGACACCGACGGCTTTGCGGCCAGACGTGCGGAGTCCGAGGCGCGCGGAAAGATGCGGGGGCTGGGCGTCACCGGCGTGTTTGATCGTTGCGGCGGGATCGGGCCTGATATGGTCGACCTCAGGATCGACCCGTCGGGCGGCGTGCTGCTGAAGGTCGGCACACAGACAAACGGGCAGGGCCACGAGACCGCCTACACCCAGATTGTCGCAGGGGGACTGGGAATCGACCCCGGACGTATTCGCGTGCTGCAGGGGGACAACGACCTCGTGCCCTTCGGGTCGGGCAACGGCGGTTCAAACTTCATCGCCGTCGCTGGCAGTGCGGCGGCCATCACCGTCGACAAGGCGATCGAGAAGGGCCGGCGCCTTGCCGGCCACCTACTGGAGGCAGCCGAGGGCGACATTGAGTTCGAGGACGGTGTCTTCCGTATTGCAGGCACCGACCGAACGATCTCCCTCGAAGAGGTCGCCGCCCGGTCCTATAACGCGATGAATCTGCCGGCGGGCGAGGAGATCGGGTTCCAGGTGATCGGCAGCTTCAAGCCTAAGGACGGTCCGACCTATCCCAACGGCACGCACATCTGCGAACTCGAGGTTGATCCCGAAACCGGTGTCGTCAGCCTGATGCGTTACGTCGCGGTCGATGATGTCGGCACCGTGATCAACCCGATGCTGGTTGATGGCCAGGTTCACGGTGGCGTGGTGCAGGGCATCGGTCAGGCCCTGATGGAGGACACAGTCTATGACCGCGAGACCGGCCAGCTTCTGACCGGGACGTTCATGGACTACCAGCTGCCTCGCGCCAGCGACCTGCCGATGATCGAGACCGACCGCATCGTGGTGCCCACACCGCGCAATCCACTGGGGGCCAAGGGCAACGGCGAGGCCGGTGCGATCGGTGGCCCCCCGGCGGTGATCAACGCGCTTGTTGATGCGCTGGCGCCTCTGGGTATTGAGCAAATCGACATGCCTGCCACGCCGATGAAAGTATGGCAGGCGATCAGGGAGGCGCAGTCATGACCGAGGTCCCAGCCGAAGAATTTGCCGAACGCCGAGCCCGGGTGCGCGAGGATGCTGCACGCGAAGGTCTGGCCGGACTGCTGGTCTGTTCGCGTGGCGGCGGCACCACCGACCGCTATGGCGACGTGAAGTATCTGACGAATTTCTACACGCGCTTCCCCTTTATTCCCGATGTGCCGGGCGAGTGGACGGCGCGCGCGCATGCGTTCGTTGTGCTGCCGGTCGAGGGCGAGCCCGTCCTGGTGGCCGACGACATACCCAAGCGCGACGAAGAGATGGCCATAGACAAGGTTGTGGTGACCGGTGATGTGATCGCCTCAGTGATCGAAGCGTTGAAGGAAACGGGCCTGACCGAGGGCAAGGTCGGCATCGTCGGTAGCGACACGCTGCCGTGGAGCGTGCATGCCAAGCTGGTGGGGGCCTGCCCGGAGGTGGAGTGGCTGCCGACCGACGAGCTTCTGGGGCGCTTCCGCATGGTCAAATCGTCTGCGGAGGTCGAAAAGCTGCGTCACGCCTCTCAGGTCGGGTCTCGGGCGACTGAAGCCATGCTGATCAAGGCCGAGGCCGGCTGCACGCACGGCGAGGTCGTGGCGGCCGGCATGGAGATCCTCGTGACCAACGGCGGCATCCTCTACAACAACTTCATGTCCTCGGGCCGCGGCGGCAACAATCCCACCATGGTCGCCACCAGTTTCCCGACCTGGGGCAGCAAGGAGGTTCTCGAGGACGGTGACTGGTTCCACTGCGGCATTTCCGGCGCTGTGGATGGTTACTACTTCGACCACGCCCGTTCCAAGCCGATCGGCAACCCGACTGCCGAACAGATCCGCGTGTTCGAGGGGCCGATGCTGGCTGTTCAGGCAGCCATCGCCGAGATCAGGCCTGGCGTGACGGCGTCTCAGGTCGCGCGTGCAGGCCGCGAAAAGCTCGAGAGCCTGGGTTTCGAATTCGAAGGTGCGTTCAAGGGGTTCGGCCATGGCGTCGGCCTGGGATGGGATTCGCCCTGGCTGATCGAAAGCGACCACACGGTTCTGGAAAAGAACATGGTGCTCTGCGTCGAACGCAGTGTGCGCCACATGGGCTATGTCGGCGATTTCGAAGAGACTGGCGTGGTGACAGACGACGGCTTCGAACTCTTCACCGACGCACGCATCAAGTGGTGGTGACCGGTCTCAGTTGAGGCGGGGCTTGGCTGGCGGTTCCTCGGGCTTGCCCTTCACGGCCTGCTTCACGACGGGGGTGCGTGGGGCAAGATCCCACTGGGCCGTGTTGGCCTGATTTTCAATCAGGTGAATCAGACCCCAGAACGTCTGCGAGGGCAGGGCGGTCTCGATGTACTTCTTCGATTGCAGCACCATGCGCAGGCGGATCTTGCCGTCGTCCTACGGTGAAATCTGAAACTCGGTGACGAGCTGCGCTTCGGCCCCCAGCTCCGGGTGCGGCTCGCCGCCTTCGAACTTTTTGGAGAAATCCGCCTGCTGAATCGCTGCCTCTCGCTTGAATGAGGCGACAGCCTTCTTGGCCTGGCGGGTGGCGACCTTTTCGGCCGGCACCATCATTTCGGCGACCTGACCGACACTGCCCAGCAGATTGCGTGCCAGGGGTCGTGTCAGCATCAGCGTGACCTCGGCACCGTCCGGGAACGAGCCGCTGATGCGCAGGCGTTCCTCGACCGTAAGATAGGCAACCGCGAACTGAAGATCCTTGGCCATATATGGTTCTCTGTCATGCCGCGTCCGAGTCGGCGTCTTCGAGCGCTTCGTTGGCTTCCAGCCATCGTGCTTCGGCCTTGGCGAGGGATCGTTCGACCTCTGATCTCTTCTTCATCAGGTCGGTCGCCGTCAACGCGCTCTGCGGACCATCGTAGTTCTTCGGATCGAACAACGCACGATCGATATCCTTCTGACGTTCGGTCAGCTGGTTCACCTCGCGTTCGGCGTTGTCGACGGCTTTGCGCAGGGCCCGTGTCTTCTCACGCGCCTCGGCAGCCAGACGCCGTTCTTCCTTGCGGCTGAGCTTGGTGCCCGATTTGGCTGCCTGCTTCTCGTTGTCGTTCGAGCCCGAACGGCCCAGGACCATGTCGCGGTAGTCGTCGAGACTCCCGGAAAAGTCCCTGGCCGCACCATCGGCGATGAGTACAAGGCGGTCGGCCGTGAGTTCCAGCAGATGACGGTCATGACTGACAATGATCACGGCACCACTGTAGCCGTTGAGCGCCTGCACCAGCGCTTCGCGCGCGTCGACATCAAGATGGTTGGTCGGCTCGTCGAGGATCAGCATATGGGGCGCTTCGCGTGTGATCAGCGCCAGCGCAAGTCGGGCGCGCTCACCGCCGGACAGGTGCCGGACCGCCAGTTCGGCCTTTTCGCCCGAAAAGCCGAAGCGCCCGAGCTGGGCGCGCACTGCGCCGAGCTTGGCATCCTTCATCAGGCGCGTCATGTGTTGCAGCGGCGTGTCGTTGGGATAGAGCTCTTCGACCTGATGCTGTGCAAAGTAACCCACGCGTAGCTTGCCGCCGGCGTTCATGGCCCCCGACATGGCCTCAAGCCGACCCGACAGCAGACGCGCGAGCGTGGTCTTGCCGTTGCCGTTGCGGCCCAGAAAGGCAACGCGGTCATCGGGTTCGAAGCGCAGGTTCAGCCCGGACAACACCGGCTGGTTTTCCGTATAGCCGACATCGGCCTGGTCCAGGACGATCAGCGGTGGGCGTAGTTCCGCCGGGTTCGGAAAGTCGAACGACAGGCTCGAATCCTCAACCGCTGCGGCAATCGGTTCCATGCGCGCCAAGGCCTTCAGGCGGCTCTGGGCCTGGGTCGCTGTGTGCGCCTTGTAACGCCAGCGGTCGACAAAGGCCTGCAGATGGGCGCGCTGACTGTCCTGTTTGGCCCGCATGGCTTCGATCTGGTCGAGCCGTTCGCGGCGTTGACGTTCGAAGGAATCATAACCACCGCTGTAGAGCGTGATCTTGCCGCCCTCCAGGTGAAGGATGTGGTCGACCACGTTGTTCAGGAGATCGCGTTCGTGACTGATGACCAGCAGTGTGCCGCGATAGGATTTGAGGAAGGATTCCAGCCAGAGCGCGGCCTCGAGGTCGAGATGGTTGCTGGGTTCGTCGAGCAGCAGAAGGTCAGGGCCCGAAAACAGCAGCGCCGCCAGGGCGACACGCATGCGCCAGCCGCCGGAGAAGCTGTCGAGTGGCTGGTGCTGAGCCTCTTCGTCGAACCCCAGGCCGGCCAGAATGCGCGCAGCACGGGCCGGCGCGCTATGGGCGTCGATAGCGTTGAGTCGCTCGTGGATCTCGCCGATGCGGTGGCTGTCGTCGGTGGCTGCTTCTTCTGCCAGTAGGGCGGCGCGTTCGTTGTCGGCCTCAAGCACACGGTCGAATGGTGTGTCCGGACCGGTAGGCGCTTCCTGGGCGACGTAACCCATACGGCTGTCACGGGGAGTCTCGATGTTGCCGTCGTCGGCTTCCTGAACTCCCGCAATCACCTTCATCAGCGTCGATTTGCCTGCACCATTGCGGCCGATGAACCCAACACGGCTCTTCGACACGATGGTGGCCGAGGCGCGATCGAGGATCGTGTTGCCGCCAAGCCGCACGGTGATGTTCGAGATCATCAACATGGCGCGGCTGATAACACGAGTGGGGAGGCCGCGTCACTTCAGCCGAGCTAAGTTCGCACTGCACAATTGCTGAAAGTGTCCGCGCCCCTTGGCGTTGGCCATGCCATCACCTATGAGTGCCGCCAACAGACAAACGGGCGCCCTTCCATGACCGAGACTTTCGTCAGCCATCTTGAATGCTCCATGACCGGCCAGCGCTATGAGGCCGGTGTTGTTCAGGGCCTGTCCGAAGTGGGTCGGCCCTTGCTGGTTCGCTATGACCTGGAGCGGCTGGGGGCCTCGGTCGACAAGACATCGATTGCAGCCTCTTCTGCGCCCGGATTCTGGCGTTACGCGCCGTTTCTGCCGGTGACTCAGGCAGAAAACCGCGTGTCTCTGGGCGAGGTGGTGACACCGCTCATTCCGCTTGCGAACTCAACGGCCCGACTCGGTGCGGAGCCGGGCAAGGCGCTGGTGAAGGATGAGGGTCGCCTGCCGACAGGCTCCTTCAAGGCGCGTGGCCTGTGCCTGGCCGTTTCGATGGCCAAGGAGCTCGGTCTCGATCATCTCGCGATCCCGACCAACGGCAATGCCGGCGCCGCGATGGCGGCCTACGCGCGACGTGCCGGGCAGAAGGGTACCGTACTGTGCCCCGCCGACACTCCAGACATCAACATCCGTGAGATTCGTCAGCAGGGTATGGATGTCTGGGTGGTCAACGGCCTGATCAATGACTGCGGCAAGATCGTCGGCGCCGGCAAGGAGGCCGTGGGCTGGTTCGATGTCTCGACGCTGAAGGAACCCTACCGGGTCGAAGGCAAGAAGACGATGGGCCTGGAGCTGGCCGAACAGCTCGGCTGGACCCTGCCCGATGTGATCTTCTACCCCACCGGTGGAGGCACAGGGCTGATCGGCATGTGGAAGGCGTTCCACGAGCTCAAGGAGATCGGCTGGATCGACGGTCCGCTGCCGCGCATGGTGGCGGTGCAGGCTGAAGGTTGCGCTCCGATCGTGAAGGCCTGGGAAGCCGGTGAGGAACATGCCCCGCTGTGGGAAGACGCCCACACGGTGGCCGCGGGCATCCGAGTGCCGGTCGCAATCGGCGATTTCCTGATCATCCGGGCCGTGCGGGAATCCGGCGGATTCGCCATGGCGTTGCCGGACGACGCGATCATGGCCGCACGTGACCATGTCGCGAAGGAAGACGGCCTTCTGCTCTGTCCAGAGGGCGCGGCGACCGTTGAAGCCTACCGGCGTGCGCTGGCCGAAGGCCTGGTGAGGCCCGGAGACCGGGCCGTACTCTACAACTGCGCCACCGGCCTGAAGTATCCCATGGCAGCGGTCGACCAAACGCTCGACAAGGATGCAGAGATCGATTTCTCCCGCTTCACCTGAGATTGTCAGTTCGTGCATGAGGTGATTTGATCGCCGTATGTGCACCGAGAGCCTTCGGAACGATCCACGGCAAGCCCTCGATAACGGCGATCTCACGCTTCGATCCCTGCGTGTCTTCGTCGCGGTTGAGGAGGCGGGGTCGATGGCGCTGGCTGCGGGCAGGCTTGGCACCAGCGCTTCGGCGGTGACCCAGCAAGTCTCCAACCTGGAGCAGGTCTTGGGCGCGCGGCTGTTTGACCGTGCCGTGCGGCCCATCGCACTGACTGACCCCGGCGGGATCGTTGCTGCGGGTCCACGCCCACCGGATTCTCGATGCTGTCGGCGAAGCCCGTGCGGAGATGATGGAGCTTAACCTGGCCTCGATGCCGGAACTGTGCGTGGCGATGATCGATGATCTCGATGCCACCGTGACGCCGGGCCGGATCTGGCGCCTGAGCGAGCTCTATCCGTCCTGCGTCTTCACCGTGGGGTCAGGCCAGTCCGACAGCCTGACGGGCGCACTGCTCCACAGGGAAGCCGATATCATTGTGACCGCGGAAGCTCCCGATGACCCGACGACCTACGAGCGGTTTCCTTTGCTGCATGAGCCCTATGTGATGGTGACCGCGCCGGGCCTTCTGCGCGGTAAGGACGAGCCCTTGCAAACTCTGTTACGCGCGCCGTTTGTGCACTTCGACCAGACCATGCCGATGGGCCGCGCGATCGATCGGCATCTGCGGCGCGTGCGGCTGACCACGCCCCAGCGCTTCACCTTCAACTCGGTGCGATCGCTGTTTGCGATGGTTGAGGAGTGCCGGTGCTGGGCCATCGCCACGCCGCTCAGCCTGCTCGACAGCAAGCGCTTCGGTGATCAGCTTGATGTCGACATCGTGGGGCAACGATTTACTGCAACGGTGGTGGAACAACCGATCTATGATCCTGCCAACGAACGCGTAAAGGCCTGAGGTAGGACAATATGGAACATATCAAGCAGGCCGCCTGCGATCCCGAAGCCGACGATCTTGCGATCCGTGAGCGGGTTGCGGAGATGCTCGCTGACATCGAGGCGCGCGGTGAGGACGCCGTGCGCGCCTATGCCCGTGATCTCGATGGCTGGACCGGTGACTTTGTGTTGTCGCCGGACAAACGCAGCGCCCTGATCGCCTCGGTGCCGGAGACCGTGAAAGACGACATCCGCTTTGCCCACCGCCAGGTCCACCGGTTTGCTGAGGCGCAGCGGGACAGCCTGCAATCGTTCGAAATGGAGACCGAGGACGGCGTGCGTCTGGGCCAGAGCATCGTGCCGGTCAATGTCTCCGGCTGTTATGTGCCCGGCGGCCGTTATGCGCATGCCGCCTCAGCGGTCATGAGCGTCACCACGGCGAAGGTTGCCGGAGTGCCCTTCGTCGCGACCTGCTCGCCGCCGCGCGGCGACAGCATCGCACCTGCGGTGGTCTACGCGATGGATCTCTGTGGTGCTGGCATGATCCTGGAGATGGGCGGTGTGCATGCCGTGGCGACGATGGTCTTCGGGCTGTTCGGTTGTCCGCCCGTCGATCTGCTTGTCGGTCCGGGCAATGCCTATGTTGCCGAGGCCAAGCAGTTGCTGTTCGGCCGCGTCGGAATCGATGTCTTCGCTGGCCCGACAGAAAGCGCGATCATCGCCGATGCCTCCGCAGACCCCATGACCATCGCGGTCGATCTTGTCAGCCAGGCTGAGCATGGCCCCACCTCGGCCGTCTGGTTCATGACGACAGACCGGGACCTTGCCGAGACCGTCCACCGCATCCTGCCCATGGTGGCCGACGACATGCCGGATCCTGCGCTGATCCGCGCGGCATGGCGTGACCACGGCGAAATCGTTCTGTGCGAGGACCGCGAGGAAGTCTGCCGCGTGGCCGACGCCTATGCGCCGGAACATTTGCAGGTCATCACCGATGATCTCGACTGGTGGCGGGCCCGTCTGAAGAACTACGGTTCGCTGTTCCTCGGAGAAGGGGCAACGGTCACTCACGGGGACAAGTGCTCGGGCACCAACCACATCCTGCCGACCCGCCAGGCCGCGCGTTACAGCGGGGGGCTCAATGTGCAGAAGTTCCTCAAGGTTCTGACCTGGCAGGAGATCGATGAGGCGGCCAGCATCACCTTCAGTGGCGCCGGCTCCCGCATCTCCCGTGTCGAAGGTATGGAGGGCCATGCGCGAGCCTGTGACTGGCGTCTGCAGAAGTACGCCGGCAACACCGACTTCGATTTTGAGGTCTATCGTCAGCGCCGCTACACATGACCCGACGTTTCACCAAATCATTCAACCAGCAGGAGCCGATCCCTGGTGCTGCTATCGCGCGGGCCGTCGAGGTCATGCAGTCGGCCCGCCTGCATCGCTACAACGTGGCTGATGGCGAGACGTCGGAAGTCTCCTTGCTCGAGCAGGAGTACGCCGCCTGGCAGGGTGCACGGTACTGTCTGGCCTGCACGTCGGGTGGCCAGGCGATCCAGCTTGGTCTACGTGCGGCCGGTGTGAAGCCCGGCGATGCGGTCTTGGCCAATGCCTACACGCTGGCGCCGGTTCCTGGGGCCCTCCATGCGGTGGGTGTGAAGCCGGTACTGGTCGAGATCGATGCGGACTGGCACACGAAACTTGATGACCTCGATGCCAAGGCGGAAGCCAGCGGTGCACGTTTCTTCCTGCTGTCGCACATGCGCGGTCACATTGCTGACATGGACCGGATCACGAATCTCTGCGAACGCCGCAACCTGATCCTGATTGAGGATTGCGCTCACACGATGGGTGCCCGCTGGAACGGGGTGCGTTCAGGCAATCACGGAAGAGTCGCCTGCTTCAGCACCCAGACCTACAAACATATGAACTCGGGCGAAGGCGGCCTGCTGACGACCGATGATGCGGAGCTTGCCGCCCGCGCCATCGTGCATTCGGGCTCCTATATGCTCTATGGCCGTCACGGTGCAGCGCCGGACGAAGAGGTGTTTCGCAGGATCAGGCTCGAAAGCGCCAATCTCTCTGCGCGGCTCGACAATCTGCGCGCCGCGCTGCTGCGCCCGCAACTTGCCGGCATCGACTGCAACATCGCGCGCTGGAATGCCCGCTACCAGACGCTGGAACGCGGTCTTCGGCAGTCGCCCCGGCTTCACCTGCCGGAACGGCGGCAGCAGGAGGCCTATGTCGGCAGTTCGATTCAGATGCAGGTGCCGACGATGGAGCGGGACGCCATTCCGCGGTTCGTGGCAGCCTGCGCTGAGCGGGGTGTGGAGCTGAAGTGGTTCGGTGACGATGAACCCAGGGCCTTCACCAGCCGATACGACAGCTGGCACTACCTCGATGACATCCCGGAACTGCCGCAGACGCTTTCGGTACTGGCCAAAACGCTCGACATGCGGATTCCGCTGACCTTCACGGAAGACGATTGTGCGGAGCTCGCCGAGATCGTGGTGGATGTCCTTGATGGCATTTGATCACGCCTGATTGTGTCAGGTTTCTTCTTCGGGAATGCCGTCGTCGTTGGTATCGCCTTCAACGGCAGGCCGGACACGGCGGATGATGATGTCGCCGTTCTCCAGAACCTCGGGCATCTCGTATTGAGGAATGGCCGCGATCATCAGTTCGAGCGCCAGCATCAGCCGTGCCATGGCGTCCTCAGCCATGGCCAGAGCGTCATCCTGATCGTTGGCATGGGCCGATGACAGGGACAGCGGAAACGCCAGGGTCGCGGCCAGAAGAGTTCGCTTCACGATGCGTATGGTGGATCCGTTTCGCTCGACTGTGGCAACGATGCCATCGGATTGCGGCGATCCTGTGTTCCCCGGTCTACTCGGAGGCTTCGGTTTCGACTTCTGTGCGGCCGCACGCCGGGTCGGAGCAGGTCAACAGGTCCCAGCGTTCGTCGGCCTCGTTCCAGTAGAGCCTGTAGCTTCCCATCGTCTTCAGCCGATAGCGGAGTTCCACGCCCTCTGTCAGGATCAGGAAGTACCATTCGTCAGCCAGGCCAAAAACGGCGACCTGATCAGGGTCCAACTGGAAGCGATCCCAGGCGACATTGTCGTTGCTGAGCCCGAAGGTCAGGCGCTGGGGCGCCACATTCTCGATGTAGATTTCACCTTCGACCGGGGCCACGGCATCCTGTGACAATGCCGGGATCGACACGGTCACAAACAGGAAGGCGGCAAGCAGCCTCGCAGCAGCTTTCGTCGGGGTCACAGGGTCAGTGGCCGTCGCCGCTCTTGGCTACCTGTTCAGCACGGCGGCCGTGGTAACCGATGAGGAAGAGCCATGAGGAAACGATCAGGCCGATCCCCATGAACTGGGCCGACCCCCCTGAGGCCGCGATGATCAGGCCCAGAAAGCCGATAAGAACGAAAGCAAGACTGACAACGATCATGCCGAACATGGCCGCAACTCCGAGCGTGGTGGCCGTGGCCGGAGAATAGAGCAGATCAAAGTGAGATGGAATCGCTTTGCGCTTCCATTTCACCTTGTGAATCCACTCTGGCCCGGACGGCCTGTGAGGCAAGGGCCGAACCAAGGAAAATCTCCCGCAGCCGTGGCAAGACCTCCGCTGTGTGACTAGGATGCAGGCTCGGAATTTGATGAGGAGAATTGCCGTGAAGGTCGCGTTTCTGGGTCTGGGTGTGATGGGTTATCCGATGGCAGGCCATCTGGCCGCCAACGGTCACGACGTCACCGTCTACAACCGCACCGCCGCCAAGGCCGAGGCCTGGGCCGCCGAGCATGGCGGCAGCCATGCGGTGACGCCCGCAGAGGCCGCCAAGGGCCAGGAGATTGTCTTTGCCTGCGTCGGCGACGACCCCGATCTGCGTGAGGTCATCACAGGCAGCGATGGCGCGATCCACGGCATGGAACAGGGCGCCGTCTTCATCGACCACACGACCTGTTCGGCCGACATTGCCCGCGAGATGGCCGCGGTGCTGGCCGACAAGGGCTTCGGGTTTCTGGATGCGCCCGTATCCGGCGGTCAGGCCGGGGCCGAGAACGGCCAGCTCACGATCATGGTGGGCGGCGATCAGGGCCAGTTCGACAGCGCCCAGCCGGTCATGGACTGCTACGGCAAGGCGGTCACGCTGATGGGTGAGGTCGGTTCGGGCCAGCTCTGCAAGATGGCCAACCAGATCTGTATCGCAGGGCTGGTCCAGGGCCTTGCTGAGGGCCTCAACTTCGCCCAGCGGGCCGGGCTCGACGGTGATCAGGTGATCGACGTGATCTCCAAGGGTGCTGCCGGTTCATGGCAGATGGTCAACCGCGGCTCCACCATGTGCGAGGACAAGTACGACTTCGGCTTTGCCGTCGACTGGATGCGCAAGGACCTGCGGATTGCCATGACCGAAGCCAAGAACAACGGCTCGCTCCTGCCCGTCACCGCGCTGGTCGACCAGTTCTATGCCGAAGTCCAACGCCTGGGCGGCAACCGCTGGGACACCTCCAGCCTGATGCACCGCCTGAAGCGGGCCCCCTAACGCGTCAGCGTTTCCGTCAGCGCCGCCCAGTTCTGCTCATCGGGAGCGTAGAGAAAGCCGTGGCTGGCGTCAGGGCCGGCGACGGCGTAGGCGCTGCCGTCGAGATGGGCGCTGAAGCCGCCGGCTTCGCGGTGAAGAAGATTGCCCGCGGCGTGATCCCAGGGTTTGAGCTTGCGATAGAGGGCGTAGTGCAGCGCGCCTGTGGCGAGCGCCATGTACTCCAGGGCGGCGCAACGCAGGTCCATGAAGGGCGGGACCTTCTGGCAGTTGCGCACGATCGCTTCGGGCAGTGTGCGCTCGCCGAAGCGCAGCTTTACAGTGCCGTACATGTGTTGGGGTTCAGTCGGCTCGGCCACGCGGCAGCGGGTGCCGTTCAATGTCGCGCCGCCGCCCGCGCTGGCGAGCGCGGTCTTGCCGTGAACGGGATCGTGCAGACAGGCCATCAGCATCTCGCTGCGGTGGGCCAGCCCGATGATGGTGGCAAACAGCGGCAGGCCGGCCGCGAAGTTCGTGGTGCCGTCAACGGGGTCGATTATCCAGACGGGATCGTCGCCGTCCAGAAGATCGAGCAGTCCGGCATCGGTTTCCACGGCCTCTTCACCCACGACACGTGAACCCGGCATCAGATCGGTCAGGCGTCGGCTCAGCGCCTTTTCTGCTTCCCTGTCGGCAATGGTGACGGGATCGCCCGGGTTCTTTTTCTCGACCTCGTCGGCGGCGAGATGGCCGAAGCGGGGCATGATCTCGGTGGCTGCGACATCGGCCACGATGGCGGCAATGGTATCGGGGCAGGGCAGGGGCATGGCGTGATCCCGTCTGGAAGATTGGCGGAGTCTGCGGCACGATGTGGCGTACCGGAACCGGACTGGCTAGGGACATGACGCCCATCGACCCGACACGCAAGGACCTTGTGGACGAATTCCGACGGCAGCCTGTGGGCCGCCAGTCCGGCGACCTGCGCCGCATGCTGAACGTGATGCGCTGTCATCCCGATCTGCCGCACTATATCCTGGTCTGCACCGAGGCACAGCGGACATGGCGTCTGGCGACCAAGACGCCGGGCCGCCACACGCCGGTGGAGTTGCTGGATCATCCGCCGTTCCACGATCCGCTGGAGGCCGAATGGCAGGTCTTCCGCCTGCGCTGGAAGGCGCTGTTCGACGAGGACCTGCATCATGACCGCTGAGCTGCCGCGCAAACGCATCATCGGTTATGCCGACGAGCTCTCCGTCGCGCCCGGTGAGACCATCCATTTCATGGCGAGCTGTGAGGACATCACGGCCTATGACGCCTCGATCGTGCGTCTGATCTCGGCCGACCTGCATCCCGACGGACGGGGCTGGATCGAAGAGCATGTGCCCAGTGCCGTCGACAACAGCTACCCCGGCCGTGTGCAGGCCATCGCCGCGGGGTCCTGGGCCCTGGTCCCGGCGATGCCGTGCCTGTGTGCGGAGAGCTTCACGGTGGCCGCCTGGATCTGGCCGACAACACCGGGCAAGGGACATCAGATCATCGCCCGCCGCATGGCGCCGGACGGATCGCGGGGCTGGTCCCTGGCGCTGGATGCTAACGGTGCGCTGGCCATGACCGTGGCGACGGACAAGGGCAGCGTGACGGTGTCGACGGGGACGCCCCTGCTGGAGCGGGTGTGGTGCCACGTCGGTGCGTCGGTCGATGGTGATGCGGGCCATGTCACGGTCTGGCAGCGGCCCCGGAAGATCTGGCCCTGGCACGATACCCATGGTGAGGCATCGGCATCCTTCGAGGGACACATTGAGGCGGGTGGGCTGACGCTGTCGTTCGCCGGGGCGCACGAGCGCGAAGAAGGCCGGCGCACGTTTGCCAGCGGCCACTACAACGGCAAGATCGATGCGCCACGGCTGTGGCGTGGCGTCAGCTCGCCGGGTGATGCTGAGGCCAAACATGACGCAGGGCGTTCCGACCTCGCGCTGATCGCTGCCTGGGATTTCGCCGATGCGATGACCAGCGATGTCATCGTGGACAGCTCGGCCAACATGGCCCACGGCATCCTGTTCAATGTCCCGACCCGTGCGATGAAGGGCCACAACTGGACCGGCGATGTGCTGGACTGGATGGCCGCGCCCGAACAGTACGGTGCGATCCATTTCCACGACGATGATGTGCACGACTGCGGCTGGGATGTCGATTTCGAGCTCACCGTGCCCGACGATATGCCCAGCGGGATCTATGCCGCGAAGCTCGGGAGCGGAGACGATCAGGATCACATCCCGTTCGTTGTGTTGCCACCGCGGGGCCAGGCCACCGCCGATGTACTCTTCCTGATGCCCTCGGCGAGCTACATGGCCTATGCCAACGAACATTCGTCGAGCCATGGTGGCGGCTTCATGCAATCGTTTTCCAATGGCCTCTCGGGGATGTCGGCACAGGACCTGCTGCTCAACGAACGGGCAGACCTCGGCTACTCCCTCTATGACGTCCATTCCGATGGTTCCGGCGTGGCCTACAGCTCGCGCCTGCGGCCTATTCTCAACATGCGGCCCGGTGTGACCAACTCCTGGGTGGGCCCTGCGGGTACCTTCCCTTGGCAGTTTAACGCTGATCTACCGTTGGTCGATTTCCTGACCCATGAGGGCATCGCCTTTGATGTTGCGACCGACGAGGACCTCGATAACGAAGGCCTTGGCCTGCTGTCGCGCTACCGGGTCGTGCTGACGGGCAGTCACCCCGAATACTACTCCAAGGCCATGCTGGACGGTTTGCAGGCCTTCATCGATCGCGGCGGGCGGCTGATGTACCTGGGCGGCAACGGGTTCTACTGGCGTGTGGCCTACAACCCTGACATGCCCGGCGTGATGGAACTGCGCCGAGGCGAGGACGGCATCCGCGACTGGGTTGCCGAAGGCGGCGAATACTACCAGAGCTTCGATGGCGCCTATGGCGGCATGTGGGAGCGGCAGGGCCGTCCGATCCATGCCCTGGCCGGTGTCGGTATGGCCGGGCAGGGCTTCGATTCCTCGACCTACTACCGACGCACCGAGGCGAGCCGCGATCCGCGCGCGGCGTTCATCTTCGAGGGCATTGACGACGAGATCATCGGTGACTTCGGCACGGTCGGCGGCGGTGCCGCCGGGATCGAGGTTGACCGCTGTGACCACGGCAAGGGCTCCCCGCCCAACACGCTGGTGCTTGCGTCCTCGGAAGGCCTCAGCGACACCTACTATCCCGGCCCCGAAGAGATCGACAATGCCTCGCCCCTGATCGACGGCAGTCATAACCCCAACCTGCGCGCCGACCTCACCTTCATGGAAACCAATGGTGGCGGTGCGGTCTTTTCGACCGGTTCAATAGCCTGGATGGGCAGCCTCACGTGTAACGGCTTCGACAACAACGTCGCGCAAATCATGCGCAACGTTCTGAAGCGTTTTCGCGATGCGGAGACGTTCGGAGGCAGCGACTAGGCACCGGCCGCCCACGGGCAAAAGAAAAGGGCCACGGTCGAAACCGCGGCCCTCTCTTTGACGCTCGGTCGGCTGTGAACGGGCTTAGAAGCCCATGCCACCCATGCCACCCATACCACCCATGCCACCCATACCACCCATATCGGGGCCGCCTGCGGGCATCGGGGCTTCCTTCTTCGGCTTCTCGGCGATCATCGCTTCGGTCGTGATCAGCAGGCCGGCCACCGAGGCGGCGTCCTGCAGAGCCGTGCGGACAACCTTGGCCGGATCGACGATGCCGGCCTTCACGAGATCCTTGTATGTCTCGCTCTGGGCATCGAAGCCGATGTTCTTGTCCTTCTGCTCCATGATCTTGCCGGCAACCACGGCGCCGTCGAGGCCCGCGTTCTCGGCAATCTGGCGGGCCGGAGCCTGGATCGCGCGGCGCACGATCTCGACACCGACCTGCTGGTCGGCATCGTTAAGCTCCAGCTTGTCGAGAGCCTTGATCGCCAAAAGCAGCGCCGTGCCGCCGCCGGGAACAATGCCTTCCTCGACCGCCGCGCGGGTGGCGTTCAGCGCATCTTCCACGAGGTCCTTGCGCTCCTTCACCTCGACCTCGGTCGAACCGCCGACCTTGATCACCGCAACACCGCCGGCGAGCTTCGCCAGACGCTCTTGCAGTTTCTCACGGTCGTAGTCGGAGCTGGTGCCTTCGGCCTGGCTGCGAATCTGATTGCAGCGAGCCTGGATCTGCTTCTTGGAGCCGGCGCCGCCGACAACGATGGTGTCTTCCTTGGAGAGCTCAACGCGCTTGGCGGTGCCGAGCATGTCGAGGGTGATGTTCTCGAGCTTGATGCCGACGTCTTCGGAGATGACCTGGCCACCGGTGAGGATCGCGATGTCCTCGAGCATGGCCTTGCGGCGATCACCGAAACCCGGGGCCTTGCAGGCCGCGACCTTCAGGCCGCCGCGCAGACGGTTCACCACGAGCGTAGCCAGAGCCTCGCCCTCGATGTCCTCGGCGATGATGACGAGCGGACGGTTCGACTGCACGACCTGCTCGAGAACTGGCAGCATGGGCTGCATGTTCGAGAGCTTCTTTTCGTGCAGCATGATGAAGGGATCCTCCATCTCGGCGATCATCTTCTCGGCATTGGTCACGAAGTAGGGCGAGATGTAACCGCGATCGAACTGCATGCCTTCCACAGTGTCGAGTTCGGTATCGATGCCCTTGTTCTCCTCGACCGTGATCACGCCTTGCTTGCCGACGGCCTGCATCGCGCTGGCGATCATGTCGCCGACGGCCTTGTCGCCATTGGCAGAGATGGTGCCGACCTGGGCGATCTCGCCCTCGGTGCTGATCTTGCGCGAACGCTTGTCGAGATCGGCAACGGCGACCTGAACCGCTGCATCGACGCCGCGGCGCAGATCCATAGGGTTCATGCCGGCGGCCACGGCCTTGGCGCCTTCGCGCACGATGGCCTGGGTCAGAACGGTCGCAGTGGTCGTGCCGTCACCGGCGACGTCGTTGGTCTTCGAAGCGACTTCGCGGACCATCTGGGCGCCCATGTTCTCGAACTTGTCGCCAAGTTCGATTTCCTTGGCGACCGTGACACCGTCTTTGGTGATACGGGGTGCGCCGAACGACTTGTCGAGGACGACGGTGCGGCCCTTGGGGCCCAGCGTCACCTTGACGGCGTCGGCCAGGGTGTCGACACCGCGCAGCATGCGCGCGCGGGCATCGGCGCTGAACTTCACGTCTTTTGCAGCCATGATGCTGTATTCTCCTGTTGGTACTGTCCTGGTGGGGCTTGTGAAGAGGCGGTTACCTTACTTCTTCTTGCCCTTGGTGGCTTCGATCACGCCCATGATGTCGGACTCCTTCATGATGAGGAGTTCTTCGCCATCAAGCTTGATCTCGGTGCCGGACCACTTGCCGAAGAGGACGGTGTCGCCCTTCTTGACGTCCAGCGCCTGAACCTTACCGTTTTCGTCACGCGCTCCGGGACCGACGGCGACAACTTTGCCTTCCATCGGTTTTTCCTTGGCGGTGTCCGGAATGATGATGCCGCCCGCGCTCTTTTCATCTCCGTCGGTACGACGAACGAGAACGCGGTCGTGCAAAGGCCTGAAACCCATGTGCCACTCCCTTCTGACTGGCAGTTTTGAACAACGCCGCCGGCGCTGTTAGCACTCTTTGGCGGCGAGTGCCAGAGATGGAGGCGGCAGAGGCCTCTGTCAACCTGTAGAGCCTGATTGTTGAAAGAAACTTCCCAATCCTAGCGGTGCCGGATGGTGGCGGGTCGCCGAAAAATGGAACAAAAATGCCACAGTTCGGCCCCAATTGGCTCCCACCTTGTTGGTCAGGGAGCAGTCCCTCAAGGCCACCGATCTCATCCCCTCAAGCGTGGCCGGACTGTTCCAGTCCCAAGATCCCGGTGGCGCCCCCGCCGACCGGGAGCCGGCTTCCGAAGTCGGCACAGACCGCGCGGCAACGGCCTTCCTCCTAGCCCCTTTGGACCGACCGTTCCGCGCGGTCACCTCTTCCCGTCTGTCAGAGCCAGCCAAGCGATTCCCAACGGCATTCATCTGCATTAGGTTCCAGCAAGTCTTTTGGAGGCGATGTATGGGTCGTGTTGCTGCTCTGGCTGTAGCGCTCCTTCTGGGGGCCTGCGAGGTGCCTGTCGAACTGCCGATGACGCAGGCCGACAAGACCGAACTCGCGTTCTATGAACAGCGTGAAAACAGCGAGGACTATCCCGAGGTCATCTATCCGACCGATGAGCCATTCACGGTGGTTTACGATTCCTATGTGCTTTCCTTGTTGAGCGTTCGGACCGAAGCCGAAGAGCTCTATGGTATCGATGGCCGCTGGACGACACTGGTCGCACGCGACATGGCAAGCCGCATCCACAGCGCCACCTTTGTCTGTTACATCTCCGATTGTAGTTATCTGACATGAGTTTCCTCAAGCGACGCGATATGTTGGCACGCGCCATGGCGGCGGGCCTCGTGCCCTTCCTGCTGCCGGGAACTGCCCGATCACGGGACTCGGGGGGTGACCTGGGCGTCATCACCTGGGATGGCTATCAGGATCCGGCCTTCCACGGCGATTACATTGAACGCCATGGCGTTTCCCCGTCGTTTGAGATTCTGGGTGACGACCGGGAGACGCTGTCGAAGCTGCGTGCCGGATATGCCGCCGATATTGCTCAGCCCTGTGCCTTCAATGTCGGAGCATGGGTCGATGCCGGTGTCCTTCGACCCATGGACGACAGCCGACTTGAGCACTGGGGCGACCTCGCCAAGTCCCTGAGACGCCTACCACGTCAGTTGAACGATGGTCGTGTCTGGTTCGTGCCGGTCGACTGGGGTGTGGGATCGATCATCTACCGCACTGATTTGTTGCCCGATCCCGATTCGTCCTGGTGGGTTCTCTACGATGACACCCTGGCCGGCCGGATCGGCATGCAGCGGTCGGCCGATGCGGCCCTGGGCTGTGCAGCCCTCGCGACCGGCGTATCAGATCCCTGGAACATGTCTGATGATGAACGCGCCGTGGTTCTGCGGCTGGTGGAGAAACAGAACGCCATCATCGGACGCTACTGGTACGATCCGATTGAAGCCGAGTCCGGCCTGCAGAACGGCGATCTGGTCGCCTGTTACGGCTGGAACGATATGTATGCGCGGCTTCAGGCCGCTGATGTCCCGGTCGGTTTCATGTGTCCCCGTGAAGGTTATCTATGCTGGGTCTGCGGTCTTTCGCTGCTCGCATCAGGCCACCAGGACGACGCCATGGCCTACGATTTTATCAATGCGATGACATCGCCGAAAGCTGGTGCGGCCGTCATTTCCAACCTGGGATACGGCCATGCGAACCTGAAGTCCTTCGATCTAGTCTCTGCGGCCGTGCTCGACATGCTGGCCCTGTCGGATCCGGACGCCATCCTTGAGAACAGCGAGTTCATTGATCAGACGCTGATCCGTGAGCGGGATGACTACGCGCAGCTCTTTCTGGAAGCCATCGACGCCTTGTAATGCCCCCTGAAACCTGGAGGTGCTTCCCACATTCAAAGAATGCTGCGAGGATAATTTTCAAGCTCTGCCGTTTCATGCCTGAACCGTTGCTTCAACACAACTGGGAGAAAGCCATGAAGCGCATTGGTATCAACGAGTTCCAGGACAAGCTTTTCACCGACAAGCTCAGCCGGCGTCAGGCCCTGGGCATCATGGGCACCATGGGTGTCGCGGCCATGACGGCCACACCGCGTGGTCTGAAGGCCGCTCAGCAGCTGCTTGTTCTGGAATAGAGCGGCTATGAGATCCCCGAGCTTTATCCGCCCTACGCGGCCAAGCACGGCGAACCCGAATTCTCGTTCTTCGCGAGCGAGCAGGAAATGTCGATCAGGATCCGCAACGGATTCCCGGCCGACATCACCCACCTCTGCGCCGAGAGCTGAAGCCGCATGTTGGACGCCGGCCTTCTGAAGCCGATCGACCTCTCGCGCCTCTCGAACTGGGGTAACGTCTTCGGCGGTCTGCGCGATCACCATTCGATCAAGGACGCCAACGGCAACGTCATGATGCTGCCCGTCGACTGGGGCAACAGCTCGATCGTCTACCGCACCGACCTCTACGAAGGTGAGGAAAGCTGGTGCATGCTCTTCGACGAGCGCTACGAGGGTCGTCTCGCGAGCTTCAATTCTGAAAGCTCCGTCATGATCGCCGGCCTGTGCCACGATTTCGGCGAAGACGCCTTCAACATGTCCGACGAGATGCTGGCCGAAATTCGCCCGCTGGTCGAACAGCAGGCCCGTCTTGTCCGTTTCTGCTGGAACGATCAGACCGAGATCGAAACAGCCATGGTGTCGGGCGAAATCGTCGCGGCCTATGCCTGGAACTCGGCTGTGAAGTCCCTGCTCAATCAGGGCATTCCGGTGGCCTACGCCGTGCCGAAGCAAGGTATCCTGAACTGGCTGTGCGGTCTTTCGATCATGTCGACCGGCGGTGGTGATGAAGAGCTCATCTACGAGTTCCTCGACGCCTGGCTGGACCCTGAGGCCGGCCGATTCCTGATCGAAGAGTACGGCTACGGCCATTCGAACAGCGTTTCGTTCGAGATTTCCGATCCGGAGAAGGTTGCCGAGCTGGGCTTCCCGTCAAACCCGATCGAAATGCTCGACAACGGCATCATGTTCCAGCCCTACGATCCTCAGGTTCTGGAAAACATGGTCAACATGTTCGACGAGGTGAAGATCGGTCTCTGATCGGTCTCAACCGGTTCTGTTTGAGGAGCGCGGCGATTGTCGCGCCCGATTTTTTTATGCCCGCTGGCGGTGATCAACTTTTGTCAATCGCTGTAACAGGCTTTTCAACTGCGGACGAGCTGTGTAAGAGTCATACTCTCGGACGTGCGGAATGAGTCTCACCTGGAGGCGGGCGACTCAGTCTGTATGTTTCGGATGATCACTTGGGGTAACCAGATGACTGATCAAGCCCAGGCGCCGGCTAAGAGCTACGCCGAACCTCAGATGTCGCTAGCCTTCAGGGCACGCGCGATGTTCCTGAAGCACGAGTGGGTGCGTGGCTATACGCTGCTGTCTCCGACCCTGCTGGTCATGATTCTGCTGATGTGCCTGCCGCTCTTCATGCTGGTGGCCTACAGCTTCTGGACCCAGAACTACCTCGATATCGACAAGACACCGACGCTGGCCAACTACGAAGCCTTCTTCCAGAAGCCGATTTACATCGCGCTGATGATGAAATCAATCCGGATGTCGTTGTTCTGCACGTTCGTGACGCTGATCCTGGCCTACCCCATGGCCTACTTCATCGCCTTTAAGGTCACGAGCAACAAGCTGGTCTGGCTGATCCTGATCACCGTCCCGTTCTGGACGAGCTATCTTCTTCGCGTCTTCGCCTGGAAGGTCATCCTCGGCTTCAACGGCGTGGTCAACTCCGGTCTGATCAGCATTGGCATCATCGACGAGCCCTTGCAGTTTCTGCTCTACAATCCAACAGCGGTCGTGTTGACCCTGGCGCACGCATGGGCGGCCTTCGCGATCCTGCCGATCTACGTGTCGCTGGAGAAGATCGACAGATCGTTCCTCGAAGCGGCGACCGATCTGGGCGATACACCGACCGAACGGTTCTGGCGTATCACTTGGCCGCTGTCTCTGCCGGGCATGATTGCCGCCGGCCTTTTGGTCTTCATTCCGACCGTGGGTGACTATGTGACGCCAAGACTGGTGGGCGGCACCACAGGCATCATGATCGGCAACATCATTCAGTCGCAATTCGGCAAGGCCAACAACTGGCCCATGGGTGCGGCACTGTCCGTCATATCGATGCTGTTGATCGCATTACTGGTAGTCACCTTCATTGTTTCGACAACACGTGCCAGGGCAAAAGGCTCATGACCGATACAACGACCAATCTGACGGCCCAGAAGGCCGCAGACGACAAGCGTGGCGAGGAAACTCCCCAGTTTGTCCAGTCCAAGCACGAGGGCTACCACTGGTCCGGCGAAGCGCCGATGTTTCTGTACGCCGTGTGGTATCTGGCGTTCCTTTACATTCCGGTGCTGTTCCTGCCGCTGTTCTCGTTCAATGATTCCATCTACGTCGCCTTCCCGCTGAAGGGCTTCACGCTCGAGTGGTATGCCGACATGATGGACAATCCGGCGCTCTTGAGGGCACTGGAGAACAGCGTGAAGGTCGGGTTCTCGGTTGCGGTGGTTTCGACGTTCCTGGGCCTTTTCGCGGCCAAGGCAATGACCCGCTACTACATGCCCGGCAAGGGGCCGATGACCAGCTTCATCATGCTGCCGCTGGTTGTGCCCGGGATCATCCTCGGTATTGCGCTTCTCGTGATCACCAACACGGTGGACGAGATGATTCCAGCGATCGATCTCGGATTGTCCTTGTGGACCATCGGGATGGCGCACACGCTGATCGGGGTGCCGTTCGCGATGCTCGTCCTGATCTCGCGCCTCGAGGGTTTTGACAAGAGTCTCGAGGAAGCATCGATGGATCTGGGTGAGGGCGCGTTTTCGACCTTCATCAAGATCACCCTGCCTCTGGCATGGCCAGGTATTCTGGCCAGTGTGCTTCTCACCTTCACGATCTCGTTCGACGAGTTCATCCTGGCCTTCTTCCTGGCCGGTAACGAGGTCACACTGCCGATCTACATCTGGAGCCAGCTGCGCTTCCCCAACAGGCTGCCGATGGTGCTGTCGCTGGGGGCGTGTATCCTGGTCTTCTCGTTCTTCATCGTGACCTTCGCTGAGGTCGTTCGCCGTCGTGGCGTCGGACCGCAGGGTGGTGCGGCAATCTGACGGTTGTCCGGTGAGGGATTGTTCAAGCGAAGTCGGGTTTCTTTGACAACAACAATGGACGTGGGTGCTTATGTCGCGTGAGGACTATATTTCGATCAGTAACACGTCGAAGCACTTTGGCAGTGTCAAAGCGGTCGACGACATCTCCTTCAACATCGGCGAGGGTGAGTTCTTCTCGCTTCTTGGTGCGTCGGGTTGCGGCAAGACGACGCTGCTCCGCATGCTGGCCGGTTTCGAGCAGCCGACCCTGGGCAACATCTACATTGATGGTCAGCCTCAGGCCGGTGTTCCGCCGCATCAGCGTCCGGTCAACATGGTGTTCCAGAGTTACGCCATTTTCCCGCATCTGAATGTTCACAAGAACATCGCCTACGGCATGCGCAAGTCGGGCCTGTCGAAGGCAGAGGTCGACAAGAAGGTCGACGAGATGCTCGAATTGATCAAGCTGCCCGGCTACGGCAGCCGCGGTGCACATCAGCTCTCCGGCGGTCAGCGCCAGCGTGTCGCTCTGGCTCGTGCCCTGATCAAGCAGCCCAAGGTGCTGCTGCTCGATGAGCCGCTCGGCGCGCTTGACAAGAAGTTGCGTGAACAGATGCAGTTGGAGCTGCGTGCGTTGCAGCGGGACGTCGGCATTACCTTCGTGTTCGTGACCCACGATCAGGAAGAAGCCATGACCATGTCGGACCGCATCGCGGTGATGTCGCTGGGCAAGGTTCTTCAGATCGATTCGCCGACACGTCTCTATGAGGTGCCGCAGATCAAGGAAGTTGCCGACTTCATCGGAACGATCAACTTCTTCGAGGGCTCGATCAAGGGCAAGGAAGGCGACAGTGTCGTCGTCGATGCTAAGGGGCTCGGTACTGTCCATGCCAGCGCGTCCAATGATTCGGTGCCCGAAAGCGGATCGATCACTGTTGCTGTCAGGCCCGAGAAGTTCAATCTCTCGTTCCAGCAGCCGAACGTGCAGAGCAATGTGGCCGAAGGCACGATGCAGGCTGCGGCCTACCTTGGTGACCGGAGCCATTACTATGTTCAGGTCGAGGGGCGTGATGCTCCCGTCGCTGTCGCGGCTCAGAACGCCCAGCGCCAGATGGAGACTGTGAACGCCGACGAGCACGCCAAGGTCTGGCTGACCTGGGAAGAGGATTCGGCTCTGCTGCTTTCGCGGTAAACTTGTCTCAAGTATGACCAAACGCGCGGCGTCATGGACGCCGCGCGTTTATTTTTTTGCCTATTGGATCGTTCAGGATGCGCTACGCTTCGATTGTTGATCGTCTTGCCAACGAAGGTGCTCGGGCCTGGGAGATCCATGGACGCGCCATGGCGCTGCGCCGTGAGGGTCGGGATGTTGTGATCCTCTCGATCGGTGATCCGGATTTCGAGACACCCGAAGCGATCCGCAAGGCCATGTTCGAGCAAGTCGAACAGGGCCGCACGCACTATGGCCCCATCGACGGCGGCGCGGAGCTGAAGTCGGCCATCGCCGCCTATCACACCCGGCTGACAGGGCAAGAGATCGGACCGGCCAACATCTCCGTGACCCTGGGGGCTCAGGGTGGTCTGTATGGCGCGGCGATGTGTGTTGCGCAGCACGGCGACGAGGTCATTGTCCCGCAGCCGGTTTATGTCACCTATGACTCGGTGGTCCAGGCGTCCGGCGCCACACTGGTCGATGTTCCGTTGCGCGCCGAGCGCGACTTTCATCTCGACCCTGCCGATATTGAAGCGGCTGTGACGTCGAAGACGCGCGCCATCATGATCAACACGCCCCATAATCCCAGTGGCGCTGCCTACAGGCGCGATGATCTCATCGCGCTGGGTGAGATCTGTAAGGCTCATGACCTTTGGCTCGTTTCTGATGAGGTCTATAGCCGCACGCTTTTCGATGGTCGTGAGCACGTGTCGCCGGCCTCGTTGCCCGGCATGGCCGAGCGAACCATCGTGGTCGATAGTCTTTCGAAGTCCCATGCCATGACCGGCTGGCGCGTCGGATGGACCGTGGGGCCCGAAGCCTTCACGCGGCACATGTATTATCTGGGCCTTGCCCAGCATTACGGCTCTCCGACCTTCATCCAGTCTTCGGTCTCGATCGCCTTCAGCCAGGATTTTCCGGAGGTCGATGCCATGCGTCAGGCCTATGAGCGCCGGCGCAATCTCGTTTGTGATGCCTTGGCAGGGAACCGGTCGATTCGCGTAATCAAGCCTGAAGGTTCATGCTTCATGATGCTGGATGTCCGCGATAGCGGGCTTTCGTCGCATGACTTTTCATTCCGAGTGCTTGAGGAAGAAGGCGTTTCCTTGCTGGCAGGCGAAGGCTTCGGACGTGGCGGCTCGGGCTTTGTCCGGCTCTCGCTGACTGCTTCCGATGACGAGTTGGCTGAAGCGTCCCGGCGGATCATCAGATTTGTCGACACCCTGAATCACTGACGTCCGGCAACCTTTCTTCGTGGTTCTTCACCTTCGCGTCAGGCTGTTGTCATTGCCTTGTAAAAGCCCAACTGCGGGATCACCTTAGACGCGACCCAGCGGATAGGATTGATGAGCGAGACGGCCGACAGTCACACCCAAAGCGTGTCCCAGGAACGCACGTCCCGGGCTCGATGGCTCTACATTGCCCCTGTTGCGGCTTTCGTGGTGCTTGCGCTGGCTCTGGGTATAGGGCTTGGCCGCGACCCCAGCCTCGTCCCGTCCGCCCTTGTCGGTGCACCCGCGCCGGACACCGCCCTCCCGCCGGTCGATGACTACGGCCCTGGATTTTCGGCCGCAGATTTCAAAGATCAGGTCACGCTGGTTAATGTCTTCGCATCCTGGTGCACCAGTTGCCGTTATGAACATCCCTTGCTTATGGACATCGCAGCAGCGGATGAGATCATGATCTTCGGTCTGGCCTACAAGGACGACCCGGCCGATTCAGCCACCTGGCTCGCGCGCTATGGCAATCCCTATGACGCTACCGGAGCCGATATTCTGGGCAGGGCCGGGATCGAATGGGGTGTCTATGGCGTGCCTGAGACGTTCGTGGTTGGTCCCGACGGGACCGTCGCATACAAACACATAGGTCCGATCACGGCGGAGGCTTGGCGTGACACGATCCTGCCGGTGATTGCGGGGCTGCAGCCATGAGGACATTTGTGCTCCTGGTCTTGGCTCTGATGTTGGGCGGTGCATCCGTCGCGGGGGCACAGGACGGCAAGAGCCTTCCGAATCTTGTGTGGCTTGACGAACTGCGGGCGGTGCCCGACACGCCCTTTCTCATCGCCAATGAAGAACTAGGAGACATGTCGCTCTTCAAGGGCAAGGCCGTGGTGCTCAACTTCTGGGCGACATGGTGCCCGCCCTGCATTGCAGAGATGCCAACACTGAACCGATTGGCTGAAGAGCACGGTGGTGATGATCTCGTTGTGGTGACTATGGCCATGGACCGAGCCAGCGAAGAACAGATTGCGGCCTTCTATGAGCAGATCGACGCAGCCCATCTGGGAATCTATCGCGATCCTCAGATGCATTTCGGGCGAGCCATGCATGTGTTCGGGCTGCCGACGACCGTGCTGATCGATCACAACGGATATGTCGTCGCACAACTGGTCGGTGAAGCCGATTGGGCCGGCGAAGCGGCGCTGGAGGCTATTTTGCCGCTTGCTGAAGCTGCAAGGGACAGTCGTACCGCCCTGGAACAGGCCGGTCTGGCCGACTAAGGATGCGGCACTAGATCATGGAGATTCACGGTATCGGGCTCCTGAGCGCCTTTGTCGCGGGCGTCGTGTCCTTTCTGTCGCCCTGCATTCTCCCTCTGGTCCCGGCCTATGTGTCGTTCCTCGCCGGCGAATCGCTCGATACGCTGAAGTCCGATGCGCAGCGCAGCAAACGTGTTGCGATCCTCTTGCTCAGTTTGCTGTTTGTGCTGGGTTTCTCGACCGTCTTTATTCTTCTGGGTGCCAGCGCCACCGCGGTCGGGGAGCTCCTCTTTCAGTATCGTGGCATCCTGGAAACGGTCGCCGGCGTCATCGTCGTTCTCTTCGGTCTTGTCATGATGGGCTTGTTCCGGCTTCCGGTCCTGCAGCGGGACTTCCGGTTCCATCTCAACATTCCGGGTGGCCAGCCTGCGGCGGCCTATGTCCTGGGCGCCGCCTTCGGCTTTGGCTGGACGCCCTGCATCGGCCCGATCCTGGGTGGCATCCTCACCATGGCGGCTGTCAGCAGCACGGTGACCGGTGGGATGGTGCTTCTGGCCATCTATTCCGCGGGTCTTGGTGTGCCCTTTCTCCTTGCTGCAGGTTTCACCGGATTCTTCCTGCGTCACATGCGCGGGCTGGGCCGGCTGGGGCGCAACCTGCAGATCGCGGCGGGCGTAATTTTGGTCCTGATGGGCGTCGCGATGATCACGGGTTATCTCTCGGCGTTCGCTTTCTGGCTCCTGGAGACCTTCCCCTTCCTGTATGAGACCGTACGATAAGGGGCATGGTGAGTGACGAGTACAAATCCTACTATCGTGTGATCCGGGATATCCCACCGGGTCAGGTCATGACCTATGGTGATGTTGCCAAGACCGCCGGCAATCCGAAATGGGCGCGCCGCGTGGGCTATGCCCTGTCATCGTGCAATGACCCCCAGGTTCCGTGGTGGCGCGTCATCAACGCACAGGGCAGGATCAGCAAAGGCGGAGGCCGGGCGTCTGAGGGAGCCGATCAGCAGCGTGATCTGCTCGAATCTGAAGGGGTCTACATTGATCTCGAAGGTCACATCGACCTCGGGCAGTACCGCTTCATTTCGCCTTCGAGAACCGGAAAGCCATAAAGCTAAAAAATAAAGAGGGGACCCGAAGGCCCCCTCTCGTAACGGTATCCTCTGGTGAGGACGCTCAGGAATCGAGCGCCAGTGTCTCACCGAAGATGTAGCTCGTGGGATGCATGATGTATCCCTGAACGCGCGTATCGGCGACGTTGTAGATCGCGCGCCACAGCGGCTGAACAATCGGGCCGTCTTCCTGCATGATCATTTCGAGTTCGGCAATCACCTCACGACGGGCATCGATATCCAGAATGCCTTCGGCCTTCGTGAGCTTGGCGTCAAAGTCGGCATTCGCGTAATGCGACTCGTTCCACGGCACACCCGAACGGTAGGCGAGGCCGAGGACCATGAAGCCCAGCGGACGATGGGTCCAGCTTGTGAAGCCGAACGGGACCTGGGCCCAGACCTCCCAGAACTGATCGGAAGGCAGCACGTTGATATCGACGTTGATACCGGCTTCCTTCCACTGCTCGACCATGGCCTGCACGGCGAGAAGCTCCCAGGCCGGGTCCTTCTTGCAGACGATCTCAAGATCGATGCCGTCGGCATGACCGGCTTCGGCCAGCAGAGCCTTGGCGGCGTCGACATCACGCGACATGAAGGGCAGCTCGGCATAATCCGGATGAATCTGCGCCACATGGTGGTGCTCGGCAGCGGCACCGAGACCACGGTGAGCGGCCTGCAGAACCGACGGCGTGTCGATGGCAAGACGCATGGCCTTGCGGACCCGGGCATCAGTGAACGGCTCGGCATCAACCTGGACACGCGCCACGGCCGTCTGAGCCGTGTTGGCCGGGTTCACCGTCACATGCGGCATGGCCTTGTAGGCGTCGAGTTGGACGATATCGCCCTGGTCGACCGCATGGACCTGCTTGGACGCAATGGCACCAATGGCCGCGGAGGCGTCATCACCCAGATCGATGAAGGTGATGGTGTCGAGATACGGGCCTTCGCCATGCCATGTGGCGTTGTTGGCGTTCTGCAGCACCGCACGCTCGCCCACGACATGCTCGGTCAGCGTGTAGGCGCCGGTGCCGTTGGAGCCGATGCCGAACACGCCGTTTTCGGCGGGATCCAACATGAGCAGCGGATAGTGGAAGAGATGTTCGGCGATCGCGATGTTGGCCGAGCGCGTATTAAGGCGCACAGTGTGATCGTCGACGACTTCGATGGCGTTGTCGGCCCACACGCCGGAGCCATCATCGTTCATCATGTAGCCCTTCATCAGGCCCAGGACAGACGAACCGGTTTCCGGATCAAGTACGCGATTGATGTTCCAGGCAACGTCTTCGGCCGTGAAGTCGCGACCGTCGTGCCACTTGACACCCTGACGCACGTTCAACGTCCAGGTCAGCAGGTCATCACTGGCCTCCCAGCCCTCAAGGAGGTCAGGACGGGTTACGTTGTCCGTGCCGGTGCGGGTCAGATAGCCGCAGACCTGACGCACGATGTTGGAGTCGATGACCCACGAAAATGTGTGGGGATTGTCGACAACGTAGACGCGCATCGCGATCTTGATGTTGCCGCCCACCGGCATGTCCTGAGCGACAGCCTTCGGCGCAAAGTCCTCCCCCGTGATCTTGCCCGCAACAGCGTAGGCCGTGGTGGCCGAAATACCGAGCAGAGCCGAGTAACGTACGAACTCGCGGCGGTCGAGCCGTCCGTCCGATAGCTGCTTCTGCAGCGTCTCAAAATACTGATGTGCCATGATGTGAAATCCTCCCGTTTAGCGCTTTGAACCCCTGATTGTTATACAGACTGCCCCGACGCCCGGCCGGGTTACGGTCCTTGGTACCATTCTTTCTGCATGTCGGATCATGTCAACAAACCATGGCGAAATCAGGGCTCGCAACGCCATAGATGGCCCAATTTCGACGTCGGGTCTCGTGAACGCGACGCGCCACGGCGGTTGTCCTGTATAAGGGCCTGCGCAATGATCGCTTGGCGAATCAGACTGGGAAGAAGCGCCACATGAATCTTTTGAGTTTTTCGCTCTACGCCGCAATTGCAGGCTTCACGCTTTACATCCTCGTTGTCGGCAAAGCCCTGATCCTGCCGTTCGCCGTGGCGGTGGTGTTCTGGTATCTCATCGCGACCCTGGCTAGGACCTACAGCCGTATGGGTGCCTGGGGATTCCGCATCCCGGGTTGGCTTGCGATGACCTTGGCCTGTCTGACGTTCTTTGCCGTGCTGTCGGCCTTCGTCGACCTGACCCGTGACAACATTGAACAGGTGGTGGCTGCGGCACCGGTCTATCAGGCCAATCTGGAACGGCTTCTGAACGATGTCGTTGCCCTGTTGGGAATCGAAAAGGTTCCCACGATCGAGCAACTCCGCGACCAGATTAATCTCGGTAGCATCGCCGGCCAGTTGGCATCAGGCGTTGCCAGTTTCGCGGGCAACGTCGGCATCATTCTGGTCTACGCAATCTTCCTCTTGATCGAACAGAAGGGCTTTTCGGCTAAGCTGGACGCACTCGTCGGAAGCGATCCAGACAGGCGCAAGCGGGTCCACAGGACGCTCGACCGCATCAACACCGACATTCGAACCTATCTCTGGGTCAAGACCCTGTTGTCGATCGCCACCGGAGGAATTTCCTATTTCGTGATGATCGCCGTTGGCGTCGATCTTGCGGAATTCTGGGCCGTTTTGATCTTCCTGCTCAACTTCATCCCGACCATCGGCTCGATCCTCGGCATTGTCTTTCCGGCTCTGCTGACCCTGGTTCAGTTCGAAGACCCGATCACACCCTTCATCATCGTCACGACACTTCTTGGCGCCACACAGATTGTCACCGGCAATGTTGTTGAGCCCAAGATGATGGGACGCTCGCTCAGCCTCAGCCCGCTTGTCATCCTCATCTCGCTCGCGCTCTGGGGCAGCATCTGGGGTGTGATCGGCATGTTTCTGTCGGTTCCGATCATCGTGATCGCCATGATCATCTTCGCCCAGTTCAAGGCCACGCGCCCTGTGGCGATCCTGCTGTCGTCCGATGGCAATGTCTCGCATCTAGAAGGCGAGAAGCCACCCGAGGCTGAGAAACCTGTATGAACGCCGCCCCGGTTCGTGCCCCGGAGATCGATCGGCAGGGTACAACATGGTTCAACGTGACCGGACCACTGTCATTGGAAGATGTGGCCGGTCGATTTGTCATCCTCGATTTCTGGACGTTCTGCTGCATCAACTGCATGCATGTTCTGCCCGCACTCAAGCGGATCGAAGAAGATTTTCCCGAGGATGTCGTCGTAATCGGCGTCCATACGCCGAAGTTCTTCGCCGAGAGAGAGGCCGACAACGTCACGGCTGCGCTGCAGCGTTACGACATCAGACACCCGGTGATCCACGACCCCAACATGACCCTGTGGCGCGAATACGCCGTTCGCGCCTGGCCCACACTCGTCTTCATTGATCCCGCGGGTTATGTGCTGGGGCAGTTCGCAGGAGAACCCGACTCGGAGAAGCTGCATCGTTCCATCAGTGGCCTAGTGAGGCAGGCGCGCGACGAGGACATGCTGAGACCACAGGCGCTCGATCTCGTTGACCGGCGGCACGAGACTGGAACGCTGTCGTTTCCCGGAAAGATCAAACCGGTGCCTGGCCGAAACGCCTGGGCCATCGCCGATGCCGGTCATCATCAGATTGTGCTGGTTGATGAGGATGGGGCGGTTCAGACCCGTTACGGCAGCGGCCGGCGCGGGTTTGTTGACGGCACAGCCCGCGAATCATGCTTTGCCGACCCCCAGGGCCTCACCGCGAGCGAACAGGCCATCTTCGTCGCCGATACCGGCAACCACGCATTGCGTCGCATTGATCTCGCCGATGGTGCGGTGACAACGCTGGCCGGGACCGGCCGGCGGGGCAGACCCCTGGGATCAGAAGCGATCACCCGCGAAACTGCGCTAGCGTCGCCTTGGGATCTGGAGCTGCACGATGATCGGCTCTATGTCGCCAATGCGGGGACCCATCAGCTGGGTGTGGTTGATCTCGCACAGAAGACTGTGCGGCGATTGGCCGGTACCGGTGCGGAAGCCCTGGTCGATGGGGAAGCACTGGATGAGGCTGTCCTTGCCCAGCCCAGCGGCCTGGCGCGGGACGAAACGGGCAGGAGGCTGGCGTTTGCCGATTCCGAAACCTCTGCAATCCGCATTCTTGATCTTGATGAGGGCAAGGTCTCCACGCTGGTTGGCGCCGGCCTCTTCGAGTTCGGCCTGCAGAACGGGCCTCTAAAGCACGCGCGCTTCCAGCATCCGCTCGGGCTTGTCTGGACTGCGGAGGGGATCGTGGTGGCCGACAGCTACAATCGGGCGGTCAGGCTGGTTGATGTCGAGGCCGGGGAGGTCCGAAGCATCGAACCGGGGCTGACCTGTCTTGATCCTGTCTGCCTTCGTCTGGGTGAACCTGCCGGCGTGGTGGTCAGAACGGATGGACGATTGCTGCTCAGTGACACCAACAACCATCGTATTCTGCTGTTGGATCCAAACGAGCGGACCTACATCACCTGGCTCTCTTGACCGGAAGGACGATCATGCAACGCAAGACCATCGGGCTCAGCGACGAACTCTACGACTATGTTGTGGCGACGACCCATGCTGACGACGACATTCTGGCGCGTTTGCGCGACGAGACATCGACTATGGAACAGTCCGGGATGCAGATCGCGCCGGAGCAGGGGCAGTTCATGGCCCTGATGGCACGCCTGATTGGCGCGCGCCGTGTCATCGAGGTGGGCGTCTTTACGGGCTACAGCAGTCTTTGTGTGGCGCGCGCTCTGGGAGAGGAGGGTCACCTCGTCGCTTGTGATGTCAACGAGGACTGGACCGCCATTGCGCGCCGCTACTGGGAGGCGGCCGAGGTCGACCAGCGCATTGATCTGCGGCTTGCTCCGGCAACCGACACGTTGGAGGGCCTGATCGCCGACGGCCAGGCCGCAACTTTCGACATGGCCTTCATCGACGCCGACAAAGTCAACTATGACATCTACTACGAGCGATGTCTGGAGCTGGTCCGCCCGGGCGGTTTGGTCATGGTCGACAATGTGCTGTGGGGTGGTGCAGTGATCGATGCCAAAGACACCAGCGCCGATACGGGAGCCATCCGTGCACTGAACATCAAGATGGGCAGTGATGAGCGGGTCGATGTGGCCCTGCTGCCCGTGGGTGATGGCCTGAGTCTAGCGCGCAAGCGCTGACCGCCCGATTGCTGCCGCGCTGTCAGGCGTAGGGCAGCGTGAGACCGAGTTCCATTCGGTCGGCTTTCTCGAGCATGGCATGTGCCAGCGCAATGTCCGATGTCGAAAGTCCGCGGTGCCACAGCAGGATTGTTTCGTCATCGCTCTCACGGCCGGGTTTCATGCCGGCGCAGATTTGGCCCAGCTCGCCGTGAATCGTGTCATGGGTCACCTTGCCGGAATCGATATGGCGGCGCAGGCAGCCGAACGGCCCGATCAGACATTGCCCCCAGTCGTCGACCACGATCTTGTCCATGATGTCGGTGAAGTCGTCCTCCACGGCGCTGACAGTACCGTAGGGGATGACCAGGGCCCCGGGCTTTACCCATGAAGTCTTGAACAGGGGTTGTGTCGTGTCGAGACGCGAGGCCTCAACCAAAATATCGGCGCCGTCCAGGCAGGACTGCCAATCCTCGGTGACGATGACCTCCTTGCCCAGATCTTCGCTCAATCGCCGGCCGAACGCGTCGCGGCTCTCGGGACGTCGGGAATGAATACGGATATCCTCGAAGTCGAACAGGTGATCAAGCAACCGCACGTTCCAGTAAGCGGTGCCGCGTGCGCCGATGTGGCCCAGCCGTTTCGGTTTCGATGGCGCCAGGTACTTGGCGCCCACGGCGGTAACCGCGCCGGTGCGCATTTCAGTGATGGCTGTGGCGTCGACCACGGCCTTTGGCACGCCGGTCCTCGCGTCGAACAGGTTCACCAACGCCATCTCCGAAGGCAGATCGAGCTGCCAGTTGTCGATGTAGTCGCTCACCACCTTCACACCGGCCACGCCGAGCGGTGCGATATAGCCGCGCAGCACGTTGAAATGCCCTCGAAATTGCGTGTCCGCGACGAGGTGCATGCGGGGCTCCACCACTGTTTCGTCCCGCCCCTGTGCAGCGAGGCTGACCTCGATGGCATCGAGAATTTCATCGCAGGTGAGTTCGAGAGCGTCGATGTCCGGGCCGCTTAGATAACGGAGGTCAATTTTGGTTATCATTGGTGTCCCTTGTCACGATGAATTTCGTTGCGGTTTCAACCAGAGAGGCCACAAGCTCCTCGGAGACTCGGCCGTCGACGTCGAGGCCCTGATCCCGTTGATAGCGTTCTATGGCGGTCCGCGTGGCCGGACCGGGAATGCCGTCGATCACACCATGCAGATAGCCCAAAACCACAAGGTAACGCTGGGTGGCAGCGGCGGGAGACCCCAGGTCTTCGATTGGTCGGGGCCACAACCGCACGGATTGCCGATGGGCAACCTCCACGGTGATCTCATCCCGGTGGGTCTTGGCCCGTTCGATCGCACTGCGCCGTGCTTCGAGGTCGAGACGCGGTGCCAGGCGCCGTGCGTATTCGGCAGCCACCTCCTCGGCGGCGGGGTCCCCGGACACGCGAGCGAGCAGGATCCAGGCGTAGGCCTCGGTCAGATCCTGATCGACTCCAATGCCATTGGCATAGGCGGTGGCGAGGTTGATCTGTCCGAACGGACTGCCGCCCATCGCTGCAGCGCGGTACCAGATGGCCGCCGACACCGGATTGATCTCCACGCCCCGGCCATACTGCAACATGATGCCAAGGTTGTTCTGGGCAACGGCGAGACCCTGGTCGGCGGCACGACGGTACAAGGTCCCCGCAGCCGTCAGGTCCTTCGCGACACCATCACCCCACTCATACATCAGGCCCAGGTTGTTTTCCGCCTCTGCCAGCCCGGCTTCGGCAGCCGCCTGATACCAGGCCAGCGCCTGGCCCGGATCGTTTCCGCTTCCTTCGGCCGCAACGAACAGTCGTCCGAGGCCGTACTGTGCTTCCGCCAATCCCTGAACCGCAGCCCGGTGGTACCACAAGCTTGCAAGGTCCGTGTCGCCCGGAAGGTGGTCACCGCGTTCGTAGGCCAGGGCCAGGTTGTACTGGGCCGGCGCAAAGCCCGATTCGGCGGCTTCGATCAACAACTCGGTAGCCAGGTCCGCATCGGTATCCATGCCCAAACCATCAAGGGCCAGCAACGCCAGGCGGTTCTGAGCGGCGGGAAGCCCGCGCGCCGCCGCTGACCGGTACCACCGCACGGCGGCTTCATGATCTGCCAAGCCCAGCAGGCCGGATTCATGCAGCAGACCCATGTTGAACTGCAAATCGACATCGCCGGCATAGGCATTGTCGAGCCATGCCGACCTGGCCTCCTCGAAATTGCCCGAACCCACGGCGTCCCACCCGTCAAGATACTGGGCATGGACAATCCCGGCGGCCGAATAGGCCGCCACGAAAACTGCCAGGCGGATGAAACGTCTCATGGCCGCACCTTAAGCCCTGAGCTTAGGCTTTGGACAGAGCAACGACGCCGTGATGGTCTCCATCCCGATGGCAGACGTCGCAAGAACCTCTCAGCAATGGCACCGGAACTGGAACGATGGCTGTGCGATCCTGGCGGGCCGTGATCCTATCCTTCGGAAGCTCATCGACCGTTATCCGAATGAAGGGCTCGAGCCCCACGGTGATGTCTTTCACACGCTTTGCTGGGCAGTCACCGGCCAGCAGATTTCGGTCTTGGCGGCAGAGCGCATCTGGGAACGTGTCGGCCGCCTGGCGGGTGAGATCAGGCCAGGCGCATTGGCGGGCTTGACACATAAAGAGCTTGTTTCATGCGGGCTGACCCGCATGAAGTCGACCTACCTGATCGAGCTCGGGAGCCGATCCAGCAAGGGAGCGGCAGAGCATGACTGGCAGGGCCTGGATGATCAGGGTCTGCAGAAAGCGCTTGCGTCGTTCCGTGGCGTGGGGCTTTGGACGGCTCAGATGGCGATGATCTTCGCCCTGGGCCGACTGGATGTGCTCCCCGCTCACGATATCGGGATGCAGCGTACAGTCGCCGAAAATTATGGCATCGACCGCAGCGCCACAGCCCTCAGGGTGCAGGCCGAGTCGTGGCGACCGTGGCGCACGATCGCCGTCTGGTACCTGTGGCGTGACCTCGACCCCGTACCGGTTGCCTATTGATAATCAATTGTGGTCCCGAATGAAGAACACCAGCACGGCCATGCCGAAGAGGCCGCCCAGAATTGCGGCCTAGACCGGGTTGATTTGGCTGACATCCCGGATCAGTCCGTTCACGAAATGGGCAACGCTGTTGTCGATCGTTGAATGGTCGGAAATGTACTGGGCCAGATAGAAACCTGCCCAGGTCGCGATCCAAATAGCGACAAGACCTGACATAAAGGACGTGAATCGCAATTGTTTTTCGGCTCGTTGACGGCGTGACGAGAAACAGGGTTGGCGTGAACGTGCTGTGGAAGCAAACATCTTCGGTCTCCCTTCGGTAGCTCCGCTGCCGCCTTGATTGCCAGGGGGGCCGGTGGCTTTGCGTCCCGGCTTCGCCGCCGGTTTGCCGTTGTCGGGGATACCCGTGATCCCATCGGGAAAACCGCGCTGGTGGGAAGCCCACACGATGATCAAATGCGAGTCCCGACGTTGTTCGGCGTCTGTGACGACCGGCACAATCTGGCGCGACGCGAAATCCTTGACGCCTAGTGCGCCGGACCAGCATGATCCGCCGTGACAAGCACGGGTTCCGGTCGAGTGGTGCTGCAATGCGATATCGGCTAAGAACATGAATTTGCTTACTTTTTTCTCTGGCGGACCGATTGCATGACATTTTTGACCAATCCGCGGGTCGACGCCGTTCAGGCGCCGCCCATCCCTGAAGCCTGGAGTTGGATCGAAGGCCTCGAGTTTCCGGCCGACAGGCCCCTGTTGGACGTCTGTCAGGCAGTTCCCAGCTCACCTCCGCCAGAAGCACTGCGGGCCCATGTTGCGCAGCGTGCGGCCGACCCGGCGACGGCGAAGTACACCGACATCTTCGGCCTTCCGGCTCTGCGTGACGGTCTTGCTGCAGACATTCGCAAGATCTACGGCGGCGATGTCGTGGCCGATAACGCCATGATTACGGCCGGGTGCAACCAGGCCTTTTTCAACACCATGGTCGGGCTGGCTGCTGAGGGTGATCACGTCATCCTGCCGTCGCCCTGGTACTTTAACCACGAGATGACCGCGGACATGCTGGGCATCGGAATTTTTCCCATGCCCTTCCGGCCCGAACGCGGCGGTGTTCCCGACCCCGACGACGCACGCAGGCTGGTCAACGACAAGACCCGTGCTATCGTTCTGGTCACACCTAACAACCCGAGCGGTGCGGTCTATCCGCCCGACGTGCTTGATGCCTTCTTCGAGGTGGCGCGCGAAGCCGGATGTGCCCTCGTACTCGACGAGACCTATCGCGACTTTCTCCCTTCGGGTACCAGCCCCCACGACCTTTTCGCACGCAGTGACTGGCGCGACACGCTGGTACATCTCTACAGCTTCTCGAAGGTCTATTGCCTGACCGGGTACAGAGTTGGCGCCGTTGTCGCCGGAGGACGTATGGCGGCTGCTCTGGAGAAGGTGACCGATTGTGTCCAGATCTGTGCACCACATCTGGGACAGGAAGCCGCAATCTATGGCCTCGGGCATCTCGATGCCTGGCGGCGCGAAAATGCCGATGTCATGGCGGGCCGCGCCGAGGCGATCAAACGCGCCTTCACGCGCAACGATCTCCGGTACGAGCTCGTGAGTGCCGGTGCCTATTTCGCCTATGTGCGCCATCCCTATGAGGATCGCAGCGATATCGAGGTAGCTCAGTCGCTGGCTCGAGAGCAGGGGCTCCTTGTGTTGCCGGGTAGCTGGTTCGGTCCGGGGCAGGAGCGTTATCTGCGCTTTGCGTTCGCCAACCTGGACGAAAGCGCGATGCCGGAAATTGTTGAGCGTCTGGCAGCGAGCTGAACCGGACTACCGCTCCCGGAATGCTTCGTGACGGAGCTTGAAGACCGGCTTCAGGAGATAAGTCAGCACAGAGTTGGTCCCGGTGTGGATGTCGACAGTGGCTTCCATGCCGGATGTGATGGGGTACTCGCCGGGTTCACTGCCCAGGTAGGCCCGGTCTGTCGCGGCGACCACGCGGAAGTAGGTGTTGCCGGATTCGTCCTGGTGGGAGTCCGGAGAGACCAGAATGACCTCGGCATCAAGTCCGCCGTAGCGAATGTAATCGTAGGTCGAAATCTTAACCGTTGCGGCCTGGCCTTCGCGGACATAGCCCACATCCTGCGGGTTCAGGCGGGCTTCGACGACGAGCTGATCGTCGGACGGCACGATGTCCATGATCGCTTCGCCGGGACGCACCACTGCGCCGATGGTATAGAACCGCTGACTCTTTACGACACCATCGATTGGGCTTGAGATCAGTGTGCGCCGGGCAACGGCCGTCGCTTTGAGTATCTCTTCCTGGGTCGTGTCAATCTGGATCTCGACATTGGCGAGTTCGTCGAGTGCGTTGCGTTGGAACGCCAGTTCCGCTTCACGCATGCGTTCCTTGGCTTCGGCCAGGGCCGATTCCGCGCCTGGGATGCTGGCGTTGACCGTGGCGAGCTGGCCCTGGATTTGGTCGACTTCGATCTTCAGTGCGAGATGATCCTGGCGCGAGATCAGTCCGTCCGTGATGAGGTCTTCTGCCATCGAAAAGGCTTCGCGGGCGAGCGTAAGCTGGCTCCTCAGGGCGCCTGATTCCTCTTCGAGTTGCCGCAAGTCGGCTTCGCGCTGATGGACCTGTTCTTCGGCCGACAGCATCGAGCTTTCCATCTCGGCACGGCGCGCGTTCAGCGAGTTGATTTCGTTTTGCGCCATCTGTGGTCGTCGCTGGACCACATCTTCAGTAAACGCTGGTTCCTCGCCGTTGGCTTCGGCCAGAAGACGTGCGCGGCGTAGCACCAGGCCGTCCAGAGTGACCTGCAATTCGGCTTCGCGTGTGTCCGAGGCGGTCAGGTCCAGACGCACCAGGGGGTCACCGGCCATCACGATGTCACCTTCGGTCACGAACATCTCTTCGATAATGCCGCCTTCCAGATGCTGGATGGTTTTCACCTGTCCCTGCGGTACGACCTCTCCGAACGCCGTAGCCACCTCGTCCAGTTCCGCCTGTGAGGCCCAGGCGCCCAGGATGATCAGCAGAATCACGACCGACCACGCAAAGATGCGGATGGAACTAACCTTGGTCTTCTCCTGAAGGTCGTCGAGTTCGCTCATCCGGCGCCCTCCGTCGGTTCATTGCCCGCCGGCGCCGGCTCTACATTGCCTCCGCTTTGGGCTTCGGTGTCGGATTTCTTGGTCGGTTTGCCGTACATCTTGGCCAGCACGTCACGGGTCGGCCCCGCGATAGCGACCCTGCCCTTCTCCAGGCCCACGATATGGCGGCAGGCCGTCAAAAGGACCGGTGTGTGGGTGGAAATCACGACGGTGCGATCCTTGGCCATCTCCACCAGGGTGTCGCGCAAGGCATGTTCGGCATCGCGGTCCAGGTTGGACGCAACCTCGTCCAGCAGCAGAACCGGTGGGTCATGCAACAGGGCGCGGGCAACGGCAATGCGTTGGCGTTGCCCGCCCGAAAGGCGCATGCCGGCCTCGCCGATGTCGGTACCATATCCGTCCGGCAGATCGGCAATGAAACCGTGGGCACCTGCCGCCTTGGCGGCTTCGATAATGGCTTCGTCGTCCGAATCGGGTGCCATGCCGGAAATGTTGTCGCGAATGGTGCCGTGAAAGAGCGCCGCTTCCTGCGGCACATAACCCATCCAGGGCGCGAGATCGGCGCGTGTGTACTGTGTGATGTCAGAGCCATCGAGCAGGACACGCCCTTCGGCGGGCTCGTAGAGGCCCTGCATCAACTTCATGAGTGTGGTCTTGCCAGACCCGTTGGGTCCGATCAGGCCGATCATACCGCCGGGTTTGATCCGCATCGAGATGCCGTCAATCACCTTCGGTCCATCGTTGCTGAAGCTGAACGAAATGCCTTCCAGTTCGATCTCGCCCTTGGGCCGACTGAGGGTGATCGTTGTCTCAGTGCGCTCTTGTGTCAGGGCAAAGGCTTCGGACAGGCGTTCGATCGACTGTTTGTAGAGAGCGTAGTTGCGCCAGGTGTTCACGAGTTGATTCAGCGGCTGGATCAGCCTGCTCGAGAGCATGTTGGTGGCGATCAGCGCGCCGATCGAGAGCCGCTGGTCCAGGATCGCCAGCGCACCGACTGTGGTCAGAGAGACCGTAGTGATGAACGACAGCGACATCGTGAGGTTGGCAAAGCTGTCGGACCAAAAACCGCGCGTCAGAGACCGTTTGATGACGTTGGCATGCTGGGATTCCCATTTGTCACGGAAACCCTGCTCGATCGCCAACGCTTTCATCGTTGTGCGACCGGCCAGCATGTCTGCCAGCATGGCATCGCGGTCGAGCATACGCTCTTTCTCATGCTTGTTGGCGCCGTCCAGCGTTCGCCCGGAAACCCAGGCCACGATCAGGAAGGTTGGCACGATCACCACAAGTACCCAGGCGATGGGTTCGGCGATGACAAACACAATCACGATGAAAATCGGAATGAACGGCAGTTCGGCGGCCAGCACGGCGGTGGGACCAGAGAACATGTTACGTACGGTGTCGGCGTCGCGGAACAACGAATGCCAGTAGTTCGACGGCCGCATCTCCAGCATGCGCAGGGGCAGGGCAGCGACCTTGTCAAACAGGGCACGGCCCAGGTGGATGTCGATCAGCAGGGCGGCTTTCTGCAACACGCGGCTGCGCGCCTGGCGCAGGACATAGTCAAACAGGATGACGATGGCCACGCCCGCGACCAGCGCCAAAAGCGTCTGTGTGCCCTTGTAGAAAACCACCCGATCATAAACCTGCAACACGAAAACCGGCAGGCCGAGCGCCAGCAGGTTGACGAACAGCGACATCACCATCACCTCGCGGAACGCAGGCTTCAGGGGCGCCAGGATGTCCTTCAGCCAGCTCTTGTCATGTTTCTCGGGCATGGCGGCGATTGTGCCATTGTTCCACAGTCCGCGCCAACAAGCTGCGCATGCTCTATAGCGTCGCCAAAGCCATGGTAGACTGACACCGGTTGTACAGGGACGAGCGCGTCATGATGAAATACCTGACGAACTGGAAGTTTACCTACGGCGTGGCATTTCTGTTGGTCGTCGCCATGGTGGCCATTCGCCTGGCCGATCCGTCGGCGCTCCAGATCCTGCGCAACAAGACCTTTGACCAGTTTCAGCTCGCCAAACCGCGTCCTGATCCCGCTGAGGGATATCCCATCGGTGTGCGTATCATTGATATCGATGATGAGAGCCTGGGCGCAATCGGCCAGTGGCCTTGGCCGCGGACCGTGATCGCCGAACTCGTTCGCAAGCTTGTCGACGAGTACGGTGTCGCAGCCGTCGCCTTCGACGTCGTTTATGCCGAGCCTGACCGGACATCTCCGGCCCAGTTGGCCGATAGCCTACAGGGTGCCAGCGAAGAGCTTCGTGAAGCCATTCTGGAACTTCCCGATAACGACGAGTACATGGCTTCCATTCTTGAGGGTCGCCCTGTGATTCTGGGCCAAGCCACCGTACCGCGCGGGGATCCGCCGCAATCGGGCGATCTGCCGCGTGTCCGAGGCTTCGCGTCCAAGGCCCTGCAGGCGGATCTGGCACCGATCAACAACTATCTGTTGAACTTCCAGAACATCGAACGGAACCTCGACATCTTCGAAGATGTGGCCGCGGGCATCGGCCTTTTTTCGTTCCAGCCGGATGAAGACAACATTGTGCGTCGGGTGCCGCTCGCAGTCTCCGTGGGAGGTGAGCTTTATCCCGCCCTCAGTGTTGAATCGCTGCGTGTTGTGCTGGAGAGATTCCAGGGAGGACAGGCCCAATCCCTGCTGCTGAAGTATGGACCGTTGGGCACTGAATCGCTCAACGTCGGGCCGCAGTTTGCACTGTCGACCGACGAAAACGGGCACGCGTGGGTCTACTACGGCGAATACACACGTGACCGCTATGTCTCGGTCAAGGACATCATGGAAGGCACGGCCGATCCTGCCAAGCTGGCCAACCATATCGTGATTCTCGGTACGTCGGCGGCGGGACTGCAGGACATTCGAGCCACACCGCTGGGCAATGCTTTGCCGGGTGTGGAGGTCCATGCGCAGATTCTGGAGAACATCCTCTCCGGTATCTTCCTCAAACGCGATCCCGAATCCCTGGTCTACGAACTCGGCGTCATCTTGGGATCGGCCTTCCTGGTCATGCTCATCCTGCCGTTCGGCGGTGCGATCTGGAGCCTGATTGCCGTCACAATGGTGAATGGCGGGCTGGTCTACTTCTCCTGGTACATGTTCGACACGCAGTATCAGCTTGTCGGGTTCCTCTACCCGGTCCTCTGTTCCTTCGTGCTCTACATGTTCCTTACGTTCATGAACTACATGCGCGAGGAGCAGCAGAAGAAGCAGGTGCGCGGGGCGTTTGCACAGTATCTGTCGCCCGCGATGGTCGAGCAGCTTGCGAAAGACCCCGACCGCCTGACGCTGGGTGGCGAAATGCGGACCATGACGCTGCTGTTCTCCGATATCCGTGGGTTCACCACGATCTCGGAACAGTTCCGGGGCAACCCCGTGGGATTGGTCAGTCTGATCAACCGTTTCCTGACGCCGATGACGGGGATCATCCTCGACAAGCAGGGCACCATCGACAAGTACATGGGCGACTGCATCATGGCGTTCTGGAACGCCCCGCTGGAGGACGAACGGCAGATCGAGAACTCGGTCGAGGCGGCGCTGCTCATGATCGAGCGGGTCGATGAGCTCAACGACGTGATCGAGCAGGAATGTGAGGAGGAGGGACGTCGCTTCTTCCCGATCAAGGTGGGCGTCGGCATAAACACCGGCGAGGTCTTTGTCGGCAACATGGGGTCCGACCAGCGCTTCGACTATTCCGTGATCGGCGATGACGTGAACCTCGCGTCGCGCCTCGAAGGTCAGTCGAAATCCTATGGTGTGGTGATCGTGATCGGCGAGGCCACCAAGGACGGTGCCACCGATTATGCGACCCTGGAGCTCGACCAGATCCGCGTGAAGGGCAAAAACAAAGCCGTGCGTATCTTCACTGTTCTCGGCCGACGTGATGTCTTGGAGTCGAAGACTTTCAAGACCCTGGCGGTCAAACATCAGAAGATGCTCGACATCTATCGCGGACAGAAGTGGGACGAGGCCGACGTACTGGTCAAGGAGTGCCGTGCCCTGTGGCCTGAACTCGAAGGTCTCTACGAACTCTACGACGAACGCATCGCGGATTACCGCGAGAACCCGCCGGGCGACGACTGGGACGGCGTCTACACCGCCACGTCGAAGTAGCAGGCAATCGGACTAACGGCTGGCCCGGCGAGGCACATGGCACTTGGAGTGCTGGCGATCGATGTCCCGACCGGTCAGTCGAGCGGGATGGCGGCTTACTCGAAGCCCCAACTGCGTGTCAGGTTGAGGTCGGCCGTGGTCTGAAGGTCGGCCGTTAAAAGCTGAACGGTCTCTGCGACAGCGTTGGGCTCCTCGACAGCCACGACCTCGACAACATAGAACACTTCGGGTTCGGGCGTTTCGATCACGACCTCTTCGACGGCCAAGACCTCTTCGACGGCCACGACCTCAGGCTCCGGTGCAGGCGCCGGGACGACTATCTCTTCCTCAACGGCGATTGTTTCCGCCTCGGGCGCGTCGACCTCGGACAAGACCGCAACCGTCTCGACCACTTCGGCCTCCGCCGTCACCGTTTCGGCTTCGAAGGATTCGAGTGCTGCCGTCATGCCTTCGACCGGCTCGGCCTCCGGCTCCAAGGTTGCTGCTGTCACAACGGCGGCTGCCGCAACGGCTTCAACCTCTGGCTCCGGCCACGCGATGGGTTCGTTGTCGGCCACGATCTCGACCTCGACCGGCTCCGTGACAACGGGCTCAACCGCCACAACCTCAAAAGGCTCGGGCTCAATTTCGGTCGTGGCAAGGGTCACCGTGTCGGCGTCGGCGCTGGCCGCGACGGCATAGTTCTCGACATCGACATCGGTCTCGATTGACGACAGGTCGGTTTCGGCACCCAAACGGTTCGGGGTCAGGCGGCCCATGGCGAGCAACAGGCGGAAGACGCCGATGTACCCATCGTACTGGGCGGTCACCAGATTGATCTGGGCGTTGAACACTTCGTTCTCGGCATCCAGTACGTTCAGGACGGTCTCCTGGCCGGCATCGCGCAAACGCACGCGGGAGGCATGAACCTCCTCGGCAATAGCAACCGCGTTGACCAGAAGGCCCACCCGTTCCTGTGCGGTACGCAATTGTTCCCATGCCAGTTCGGTGTCGCGCACCACGATGCGATTGACGGCGGTGCGGTCGTGGACCGAAGCGACATACTGATAGGCTGACTGTGCCAAGCCCGCCTGGTTGGCGAAGCCGGCAAAGAGCTGCCAGCTGGCTTCCACGATGACAGCGGCGTCACGGCGAATGCCGATGGTTCCGGCGACATCGTCTTCCCAGTTTAGGCGTCCGACCAGATCCAGGGTCGGCCAGTAAGTCGATCGTGCCGAAACACGTCCCTCATCGGCGAGTTCGACGGCAAGTTCGCTGCTTTCGACCTGGGGGTTCTCCGCGATCGCGACGGCAATCGCTGTGTCCAGATTGCCGGGAATCTCGCCACCCGGGATAACCGGTAGGCTCATGTCGGCAAGGTTGGGCTCGTGGCCGAATAGTCGGATATAGCGGGCAGTGGCCTGCTGCAGCGTGCCTTCAAAGGCAACGCGCCGTTCCTGCGCGATCTGCAACCGTGTCTTGGCCTGAAGTTCATCCAGCGTGATGCCGGAACCGCGCTCGACGCGTTCGGTTTCCAGATCGAGCTGTGTCTGGATTACACCGACATTGCGCGTTGAAAGGTCAATCAGCTCCATCGCGCGCAGAACGTTCAGATAGGCGGTTACGCCCTGCAGCACCATAGCCTGCGTCTGGGTCTGCAGGTTCACAGACGACAGTTCACTACTGATCTGGGCGCTGCCGAACTCGGCCTGAGTGCCGTAACCATCGAACAGACGTTGGCGCATGGTTGCCGTCACGCGGTTGGGCATCAGCGAAAGGGGATCACCGGGGTTGGTGGCACGACGTGCGGCAGTATCCGTGTACTCGTAACCGTAGTCTGCCGCGACATCGACAGACGGCAGAAAGCCGGAGAATGCGACGTTTACGCCCTCTTCGGCTGCCTCGACCTGGTTTCGCAGACTCTGAAGCTCCGGATTGTCGGAGAGGAGAATACGAATCTCGTTGTCCAGACTATCGGCCGACACCGATGTCGGACCGAACACAAACCCAGCCAAGAGCGCTGCTGCGGAAACAAAACCAAGCCGCTTGCCCATGCCCAATCTCCCAAGCGTAACACACCGGACGGCATCCCACCGTCCAGCAAGGGTTCATTTTAGCACAGCAATGCTGCGGCGCAACGCTGCGTCATCCCCGCGAATGAATGACAACCCTCATTAACACCTTAAAATCACGCGATTTTCGATGATCATGTGCGACCCTGTCTGGTTTGTGTGGCGTTCACCAGACATGCCATGTTGCCGTAAGGGTGTTTGTTGTCGCGCATGAGTTGATGGGCGTGGCCGATCTCGTCGAAGGTGTATGTGTCCGAAAGGCAGGGGTCGATCTTCTGGTCAATCATGAGTTGATTGACCGCAGCGGCTTGCTCGTCATTGGAAAGATGACTGCCCTGCAAGCGCTTCTGGCGCATCCAGTGATAGCGAAGATCCATCGTGATGTTGTAGCCGGTAGTGCCGGCACAGATCACAACCATACCGCCGGTCGCGGCAACAAATCCGCTGGTCGGCAGTGTGGCTTCGCCGGGATGCTCGAACACAATCTGCGGGCTGACCTTCTCGCCGGCCGCTTCCCAGATCGCCTTGCCGAAGGCGCGTGCGCCCTTGGTCCAGGCGCCATACTCCGGGCTGTTGGTGTCGGGCATCGGGCCCCAGTGATCGAAGTCGTTGCGGTTGATCACGCCGACCGCGCCGTGGTCCAAACAGAACTGGCGCTTGTCCTCGTCTGAGATGACCGCGATGGCCTTGCCACCGAGCGCATGGGTGATTTGCATGGCATAGGAACCCAGACCGCCCGCAGCACCCCAGACCAGCACCACATCACCCTCATTGACGGTGTTCGGGGCCCAGCCCATTAGCATGCGATAGGCGGTCGAGGCGCAGAGCAGATAGCAGCCGGCCTCTTCCCACGAGAGATGTTTGGGCTTGGGCTGACACTGATGCGCCTGGGCCTTGGCGAACTGGCAGTAGCTGCCATAGTTGGTCTGATAACCCCAGATACGGGTCGATTCGGCCAGCATCGGGTCTTTGCCCGAAAGCACCCAGGGATCGTCGGCCGGCCACCAGCCCGAGTGCACTACAACCTCGTCGCCGGGTTTCACGTTGGTGACCTCGGAGCCGACCTTCCAGACAATGCCCGAACAGTCGGATCCACCGGCGTGGAAATCCTCCGGCTCACCCTGCTTCTGGCGCACAGCAATCACATCAAGCGGGATGCCCAGCGCAGCCCAGACGTTGTTATAGTTGATGCCGGTGGCCATGTTGTAGACTAGCACCTCGTCGGGCTTGATCTCCGGCACGTCGATGATTTCGCGCTGCCACGCGTCCTTGGGCTCGCCGAACCGGTCCTGACGGACCAGGAACGCGTGCATCTTTTCCGGAACCTCACCAAGGGGCGGACGTTCGCCAAGCGCGCAGATTTCCATCGGGGTTCTCCTGTCGATCATGTTGCAGTGCACAAAAGTGGCGCGCAGTCTTTCCCGCAGGCCGGGTAGTGGTCAAGCCCGAACGGCCGCTGCCGCCAGTTTTTCCAGAATGGGGACCATATCGAGAGCGTCAGCGCACACGACAGCGCCCTTTGCTGAGACTTCGGTCGTCACGTCGACCGGCAGGCTGGTGTTGCTTGCTGCGGGAATCTGGTTAAGACGGCCGCCGATCAGAACCGGGATCTCCGCACCGCGTGTCGCCAGATCGTCCAGCACGGCAGATACGTAGGAGAGGGCAACGCCGTTGTAGGTGCTGATGCAGAGTAGATCGCAACCGCTGTCGATCGCCGATGTGACCAGGTCGTCGGGATCGACCGAGAGACCGCCGTCGAGCGTCCCGACTCCCAGTTCCCCACACATGGTTTCCAGAAGGGTCTTGCCGTGTTCGTGCACATCGCTGGTCGCCACCATGGCCTGCAGACCCGCGGTCTTTATGAGGTCGCGAACACCCATGTCGATCTGATCGAGCCGTTGCGCCGCCATGGCGTCGAGCTCGCGCTTGACGGGTGAGGCCGAGACAGGCTGGTGCCCCCCGAACATCATCTCCAGCCGACGCGCCCCGATGCGCCGCAGGGCCAGAAACAGCTCGAACGGACAGGTGGTGTCGTAGCCACGGTCAGCCAGCCCTGTCAGCACGCGATCGCGAAAGGCCCGGCCGCCGGCCACGATCCGTGCGGCCTCGGCCCTTGCCGCGTCGACATCGCAAAGTGGAGCCAGGCCCTCTGCCTGTTCGATCAGACGATCCGCAAAGAGCTGGGCCGCGACCACCTCGCCGATATCGGGGATGCGCTCGTTTTCCGTGACCGGAACGGGGTTGATGGCATGCCCCGACGGCATGGCCTGCTGGCCCAGAATGTCGGTCAGCAGATACCCGGCAAGGCTTGCGTAGTTCTGGGATTCGTCACCGCGATAGGCCGTGGTGTTGCCATAGACCATCGAACCCGGCGCTGTGGCGCCGTCGGCCAGTGCGAAGTGGAAGGCCATGCGCGAGACCGGTTCGGAGTAGTGATGGCCGTAGCAATGCGCCATCGAACCACCGATCAGGCCCTCCACGATGTGTCGTTCGATCAGGGCCGCACCCAGACAGCTCGCGAGATCCTGGAAGGTGGCGGCAAAGCCGTCGTCGAGATTGGCGTGCACCAGAACATCGACCGGCTGGGCCGCGATCAGACCCAGAGCTTTGACTGTTTCTGCGATGCTGGTCACATCGTCGTCCCAGTCCGGCAGCCGGAAGGTGAAGATCTGTCCCAGATTGCCGATCGACGTGCAGCCGGCCGCCAGTGCCCAGCAGGTGTTGGTCACGGCAGCCGGAAAGCCCAGAACCCAATCGCCGAAATGGGGTGCAACCGGCGCCTGCGATGTCAGGTCGGCGAACTGCTCCGGGCTTTCGAGCCACATCCCGGTACCGCGCGGGCCTGCGTTACGCATCTCCAGCGGATACCCCATCGCCCAGTCAAGTGTGATGCCGTACCGGTCCACCCGGGCTCCGGCTCTGTCGCAGGTCTCCCAGATTTCGTGGTAGCAGCGCAGGCTCTTTTCGAAATCGCGAAAACCGATCTGGCCATGACGCATAATCCGGCCGTCGGCCACGCTGCGCCGTTTGAAGGCTGCTTCCGACGTCTCGCCGACGTGGTTCAGGAAGGCCGATGGGCCGACCTGCCAGTCTCTGGCCAAACTCCGACCTTCGGCGAGAAGGTTCTTGCCGGACGGCAGGTCCGGCTCGGGAAGGATGGAGGTTCGGGCGAGGGGATCGGCGATCATCGCGGCAGACTTTGCCTTTCCCGCAAGCGTCCGTCGAGACTTCTTTCCTGCCGGGCAGTTGTGACGGCCATGCACCTCAAGTTACAATGGGTTATGCAACGTGAACGCACACTCATGCCCGCCGAAGCCCTGCGCCTTGCAGCGCTGGGCGTTCTGGCCTGCCGCGAGACCATGACCTATGCCGCGCTGGCGACAGAGGTCCGCCTGTTCACGGCGAGTTATGGTGGCTCACCGGTCGACGTGATGTCGTCGTCGATTGAGCTCCTGCGTTTCGAGAACCTGATCGCCATCGCCATCGCCGACGGCGCCGAAGACCCCGGCGATGGCGACGTCACTCTGACGGATGACGGTAGGGCCGAACTGGCGCGCCTTCTGGCCGCACCTGTCAAACCTGCAGGTGCCTACGCCAAGCTTCTGACAGCACTCAAGATGCGCTTTCTGCATCTTCTTGGTGCGGAAGAACGCGCCACGCAACACGACCTTCTTGCCGAATCTCTGGAAGGCGAACTCGCCCGTCTGCTCGATCTGCGTCAGCGCATGGTCCACGAGCACGCAGACTTCGTCGCCTGGCTCGACCGCGATATTGACCGCGTGCGCGCGGAATTGGCGTGGTTTGAGGAGAATGCCTGAACCTTGTCAGGTGGCGCGCACGCTGGAGTGCGCCCTTCGAATGCTCAGCTTCGATGTTCAGTCCGGAGAAGCCAGGTGGCGCCTGGCTTCGGTGCTGCCCATCTGTGCGGCCTGCCGAAAGGCCTCACGAGCCAACTCCGGTTCCGGCTTGTTCAACTCCCCACTTTCATAGGCCTGCGCCAACACCAGCCAGTCTTCGGCCGTGCCGGTTTCCGCCCGCTTCCGCAGCTTGTAGAGCGCCATGATGCGCTTCTTGTTCGTCTTGCCTGCCATGCGCGCGACCCTACGTCATCGGACCCTGGCACGTCATCACCCGATACCGTCATAGGCCACGCCCGAGAGCTCGGCCATGTCCTTCTTCCAAGTTGTCAGGTCGTCGATATTGAAGCCTGAGAGGTAGTCGTGGCCGCAGGCGCGCATGCCGATACAGCCGATCGCCTGCATCGGCGCGTTCGAGAGCGCGATGGCATCGGCACCCAAAGCGAGGGCCTTGATGAAGTCGGCCGGTTTGCGCAGGCCACCGATGATCACCAGCGTGATGTCGTCGCGTCCGAGCCCGTCGAGATGCCGTCGGGCCCGCGCCAGCGCCGGGATGGTTGGAACCAAGGTGTTGTCGCGGAAGATGATTGGCGCGGCGCCCGTGCCGCCGCCACGGCCGTCCAGGATGATGTAATCGACGCCGACCTCGAGCGCTGCATCGATGTCCTTTTCGATATGCTGGGCCGAGAGCTTGTAGCCGATGGGAATGCCGCTCGTGCGGTCGCGCACCTCGTTGGCAAGGCAGATATTGACTTAGCTCCACTCTAACCGGGCGTTCGGAAAAAAGGGGTGGTCTTTCGGCCTCTGCCCGGCAAGACTCCGTCAACACCCAACTTCAGGGAGAGGGACGAGCCATGTTGAGAAACGCCAAGCATACTGCCGAAGAACTCTGGCAGATGGACCACGATCACGTCATTCACCCCTTCACGGACTTTTCCCGCTGGGATGAAGACGGCTCTGACATTATGGCTGAGGCGGCGGGCATTCATGTCACCGACACCCACGGCAACAAGTTCATCGACGGCATCGGCGGGCTGTGGTGCGTCAACATCGGATACGGCCGTGAGGAAATGGCCCAGGCCATCGCCGATCAGTGCCGCGAGATTCCCTACTACTCGCCGTTCTCGCATCTCTCGACGCCGCCAGCCGGTGTTCTGGGTGCCATGATCGCGGAGCGTACGCCGGGCGATCTCAATCACATGTTCTTCGGGACCGGGGGGTCCATGGCCAATGATTCTGCCATCCGCTTCGTGCATTTCTACTGGAACCAGAAAGGCCAGCCGACCAAGAAGAAGATCATAAGCCGCATCGATGCCTATCACGGCCAGACCTACATGGCCGCGGCGCTGACCGGCATCGCCTTCGACAAGATCGGTTTCGATCAGGCCGACAGCATGGTCGAGTATGTCGCCTGTCCCTATCCCTACCGCCGGCCCGAGGGCATGTCGGTGGGGGAGTTCTGCGACTGGCTGATCGAGGACCTTGAGAAAAAGATCGAGGACGTCGGGGCTGAGAACATCGGCGCCTTTATCGCCGAGCCTGTCATGGGCGCCGGCGGTGTGATTGTGCCGCCTGAGGGCTATCACAAGCGCACGCTTGAGGTCTGCAAGAAGAACGAGATCCTCTACATCTCCGATGAGGTGGTGACGGCCTTCGGCCGGCTGGGCCACTACTTTGCGTCCGAGGAAGTGTTTGGTATCGTTCCCGACATCATCACCTCGGCCAAGGGCATCAGCTCCGGCTACCAGCCGCTGTCGGCCACGATCATCAGCCAGGAAATGTACGACGTGCTGTCCGTGCCCCAGGCCGACGGCGCGATGTTCACAACCGGCTTCACCTATTCGGGCCATCCGGTCTGCTGTGCCGCCGGTATCAAGAACATCGAGATCATCGACGAAGAAGACATCTGCGGCCACGTCCGCAAGGTCGGTCCCTACTTCGAGCAGAAGCTCGGTGAACTGAACGACCTGCCGCTTGTCGGGGAGGTGCGCGGCAAGTGCTTCATGATGTGCGTCGAGAACGTCGCCAACAAGGAGACCAAGGAACTGCTGCCGCCCGAGGTCAACGTTGGTGGTCGCATCGCCAATCATGCCCAGAAGAATGGCCTGATCGTGCGTCCGATCGCCCATCTCAACGTCATGTCGCCGCCGTTGATCATGACCGAAGCGCAGATCGATGAGTTTGTCGACATTCTGCGTGATGCCATCGAAGCGACGCAGGACGATCTGGTGCGCGAAGGCATCTGGAACGGTTGATCGTCGGTCACGGTGATGTGTTGTGGGGCCTCTTCGCAAAGCGGAGAGGCCCTTTGCATTGGAGCTGTGCCGTGGCCAAATGATGTGCATGACACACCCGCTTCGCCTTGCCCTTGTTGTCTTATGTTTCGCGCTGCCTCTGGCCACGCCCTTATGGGCGCAGGATGAAGATCCCTGGAGCGCTCTGATTATTGAGGGGCAGACCCTGCTTCAAGCCGTTGATCCCGCGGCCGCGCTGGAGCTCTTCCACGCGGCACGGGAGATCGTTGAGGCGGAGCACCGCGACGATGAGGATGTCATTGTCACCGCCACATCGCTCGGCCTCGCCTATGGCGCGATGGGCGAGTTCACCCGCGCGGTCGAACAGCACACCCTGTCGCTCGAGCTCCGCATCGCATCCTACGGGGAACCGTCACAAGCTGTGGCGATCGGTCTGCGGCATCTCGCCAAGGTCATGCAGAACCAGGCGCTCTATGCCGATACCTCGACATTGCTCAACCGTGCACTCACCAATCTCGAAGGCATTGGCGAAGGGGAGGGTGCCGACGCGATGGCGATCCGGGCTGACCTCGCCTCCATCTACTACGCCGTTGCCCGTTACGATGACGCTCTGGCCCTCTATGAGGACCTGCTTGCGGAGGCACGTCATGGCTCGCCGGAAGGTCATGTCAGTCTTATGATCGGAGCCGCCGCCGTGCATGAGGCCATGGAGCGCCCGGTTCTTGCGCGCAATCTGCTTGATGAGGCGCTGATCATTGCGCGAAGCGAACTTCCGGCACCGCATCCGGAGGCCGCCAGTGTTCTGAACCGGCTCGGTGAAAGCCTGCGCCATCAGGGCCGCTCCGAAGAGGCCTTGCTTTACTATGAAGAGGCTCTTGCTATGCGCCTGATGCTGTATGGCGAAACAGATTCGCGCGTCGCACCTGTTCTGAACAACATCGGTCTCGCATACTTCAATCTTGGCCGTCTCGCAGAAGCGCGTCTCCGCCTCGATGCCGCCTTACTCGTGACCACCTCGGTCTTTGGCAATCGCCACCCTGCGGTCGCAATTGTCCTCGGCAATCTGGCCGACGTGTTGGAGGCACAAGGTGAGTTGCTGGAGGCGGTCGAAGCCAACCAGTTTGCTATGCTGGTTCTGGAGGCGGCCAACGGAACCGGGCATCCCGAAGTGGCACGCCTGCGTGCCAGCTTCGGGCGTCGTCTTCTGGCCGGTGGCGTGACCGAACTGGCGGAGCCGGAATTGGCTGCGGCGCTCGATGTTCTGGAGTCCACCTTCGGTCGGCAGCATGGTGATGTTGCCGCGGTTCTTGCCAGCCAGGCCGAGCTGGCGCGGCTCAATGGTGATTTCGACGCCGCGGTCGCGCTCAACATGGAAGCCGGTGACATCCTGCAAGCCGTCGGCCTGGGCGAAAGTCTCGATATGGCGGATGTTCTGGAGGCTCGTGCCGAGACGCTGATGATCACGAGGCAGCTCGAAGACGCGACAGACCTCTACGCTGAGGCTCTGGCCATCCGCGAAGCGCAACTGGGTGCGGACAATCCACGTCTCGCTCCACTTCTGCGCGACTACGCTTTTGCTCTGCGGCGACTGCAGGAAACGGCCCTGGCTGAAGAGATGGAGGGCCGCGCGGCGGCCCTGGAGGTGGCTGATTGATGGTGTGTTCCCGGACCTGTCATGTCGTGGCCTCAATCAGGCAGCAATCTTCCGCGTGAAGGTGAGGCCGCACAATGGCGCAGAGCAAAAACCGCAATAGCATCCTGGTCGGCACGCTGGGCCTGGGCGCGTTGGCAGTGGGTATGCTAGCGGCCAGCCCCATCCTTGGCATGGTGAGCTGGCCGGGAGAATTGGCGTCGAGCGGGCGGCCGCATGTCGCGGTCGGGTTGCTTGGAACAGCCGTACTCTGTCTTGCAGGTGGCCGCAAATGGCTGTCGGGCGCTTTGGTCGCGCTTGCGCTTTTGCTGGGTGCCGATGTGCTGTGGACTGGCCTTGTATCGGCACAGACCGAAGCACGCGCCGCCATTTCCACGGATCAGCCCATGGCACGGGTGATGTTCTCGAACGTCCTGATCCACAACAGCGATGCGGCTGATCTGGGTGCCTGGGTCGAGGCGCAGCAGCCCGATGTTCTGGTGCTCACAGAGGTCACAGAGCGTCACGTCGAGCAGCTTGAAGCGGTGATGGCCGGTTTCGCCCATCGTGTGTTGGAGCCGCGTCCGCATGCCTTGGGCATGGTTCTCTATAGCCGATTCCCGATTGTTGAGGCGGAGGTTGTCACGCTGACGGACGATACGCTCAGCGAAGGCGGTCCCATCACAGTGATCGCGACGTTGGAGACCGATGTCGGGCCTCTGACGGTGGCCGGCGTTCATCCGTTCCCGCCATTGATGCCAGGTTCGATGACGGCGCGCGACCGGCAGCTTGATTCGGCGGCCGATCATCTTTGGCTGCGTGACGGGCCGTTGGTCGTTGTTGGTGATTTCAACGCCACGCCGTGGTCACCGGCTCTTCGGACCTTCCTGGACGAGCTGGACCTTCACGGCCTCAATGTCGCCGCTACTTGGCCGGTCTGGTTCGACTTTGCGGGAATTCCAATCGATCACGCACTGGTCAGCGAGAATCTGATCATCACGCACATCGAAACCGGCCCCAACATCGGCTCTGATCACAGGCCGGTCATGATCGACGTCGCGCTGGATCAGAGGTCGCCGGGCACGCCGTAGCTCGGTGTATCGCGGGGGTCGAGCGCACGCATGATGTAGTCGGGCATCTGCGGGCGGTAGACATCCCATACACGGCGCAGCTCGGCAATCGGCTCGTCGTGCCAGTCGACTCGCAGCTCGCAGATCGGCCAGTCGTGCTGGTGGCAGACCTTCACGCCGACCGACTTCACGTCACCTTCCTCACCGCCGGCATCAAGGCCTGCTTCGACGCCACGCAACAGTCGTTCAGCCAGATGCTCATCGCCGTTAGCTTCAAAGTCCGCAACCATGGCCTCGGGCACTTTCGGTGTGGAGAGCAGGTTGCCCGCGGCGATGCAGTTGTTGCCTTCGACCACATTGTTGGTGCCCAGCGTGTTGGCGCCGGAGTGGTGAGCGGTGTGGCCCAGCGCGTCGATGATCGCGATCTGGCGATACTCGCTGAAAGCGCGGGCACCGACGATCATCTCCATGGCTTTCTTGGCGCCAAAGCCCTGCTGCATCAGGTTCAGCCCCATGATGCCCAGACCGGGGTCGGTGATGTTCTGGGTCGAGACCGCGCCGACATGGCCGCGCACCCAGGCGCAGCGTGCGGCCACCGCGGGGCTGGACGACGTGACGGCCACGCCGAACATGCCGGTGCGTTCGCAGCGTCCAGTGAGAGAAAAGGTCATTGATCAGGCCTCGTCGTCGGGAATGACGGCATCGACGTCGATTTCCATCACCATTTCCGGTTTGGCGAGCGCCTGGACCACAAGGCCGGTAGAGACCGGATAGACGCCCTTCAGCCAGCGGCCGATCACGTTGTAGACTGGCTCGCGGTAGCGCGGATCGGTCAGGTAGATCGTGACCTTGCAGATATGCTCCATTTTGCCGCCGGCCTCTTCGAGCAGCCGCTTCACGCAGCTCATGGCCATTTCAGCCTGGGCCGCGGCGTCGCCGACACCGTGGAAGCTGCCGTCGAGATCAAAGCCGGTCTGGCCGCGCATGAAGATGTGGTTGCCTGCGCGCATCACCATGCACAGATCGTTGTCGAGCGACTGCTCGGGATACATCTCCTTGGTGTTAAACTTGCGGAAACGCTGGTGTGCCATGGTCTTGATTCCCCGAATCGAATGGTGGTGGGAACGTTACAGCATCGGCCCTACCGCTCACATGGTGAGAGAGGGCCGATGCCTGAATTTTCGACGGCTCGAGCGGCGGCTCTTAACGCATAACCTTGTCGGACAGTCCGGCGGCCTTCTTCACGAACTCCATCGGTCCGTCGAAGTCGAAATTCCGGTAAACTGCACCCAGGTGCGCGAACGGCGCTGACTGGGCGAAGAGCTGGAAGGTGACCTTGTGGCCGGCATAGTCGGAGTTCACGAGATCGCGGCCGAACGCCAACAACTTGCGCCGGTCCTCGGCCTGCCAGTTGTCATTCACGTTGTAGAACTTTTCCATCCACTCCTTGGTCTCAGGAGCGTTGAAGGATGGGCTGTCCGGTGTGACGCAGATCTGGCCGCCGCAGAGCTCGCGGGTCAGGTGCATCATGGCCGGAAGCTGAGAGCACGCCAGCACGCGGCCGGTGTAGAGTAGCGACTGGTTCGGCATCAGGAAGCCGCCCGGGCTCTTCTGCGCGGTCGCGATGGCGCCGGTCATGTGGGCGTTGATGCCCTCGCGGTAGCAGGCCAGTTGCGCCAGCTTTTCCATCACGGCCTGCTGCTTGTCGAGGCCGGTCTGTTTCACGTTGAACAGCGCCGTGCCGATCATCAGGTCGGCGATGTGGAGAATGCGCAGCGTGAACATGTAGGCGCTGTAGCGGTGCAGGGTGCCGCGAATGAATGTGGCGGCGGCCGTGTGGCGGTAGAACAGGATATTCTCCCAAGGGACCAGCACGTTGTCGAAGACCAGAAGCGTGTCGACCTCGTCGAAGCCGTTCGACAGCGGATAGTCGTCGGCGGGCTTCACACCGGCAAAACCATTGCGGCAGATGTGTTTGAGGCCTGGCGCATTCATCGGGCAGATGAAACCAAGGGCGTAGTCGCTGAGCTTGGCATCACCCCAGTTTGCGATGGTGGGCTTCACGAATGCCTGTGTCGCATAGGCAGCGGCAGTCTCGTACTTCGCGCCGCGAACGATGATGCCTTCGTCGGTCTCCTTCACGACATGCAGCAGCATGTCGGGGTCCTGATCCTGTGGCGCCTTGGAGCGGTCACCCTTGGGGTCGGTGTTGGCCGAGACATGGAAGATGTCGTTGCGCAGCACATTATCGATGTGATTGTCGATGTTGTCGGCCCAATGGTCGTCGACCTGATTCAGGATGTCCTTGCCGTCGGCCAGCGACCACATCTCGCCCACGGTCTCGTCGCCGACGCGTGTCACCACACCGCCGATCTCCTTCATGACCATCTCGACCCAGTCTTTCTTGACCCACCAGTCATCCTGTGTGTAGGGCGGCTGCCAAGACGTGGCGAACTTCTCGCCGTCCTTCTCGTAGGCCATGACGTTCTTGAACTTCTCTTCATGCGCCATGTCGTAGATGCGGGAACGCACGTCCACGATCGGCTTGAAAGCAGGATGGTCGGGCACGCTTTTCACGCGCTCGCCGTTGATGAACACCTCGCGGTCGTCACGCAACGAGTCCCGGTACTGTTCGCCTGTCATTAGCATGGTGGTCGTCTCCCGATCGATCTGTCGTGCACAGGGTACGGACCTTGACAACAGACGCTTCTACAGCAAAAAATTATCTATCGACACATTGCATAGAATTTGATGATAAACTACACACTCAAACACCTGCGTTACTTCGCGGCCGCTGCCGATGTCGGCAGTGTCACCGGTGCTGCCGAGACGTGTCATGTGTCACAGCCCTCTGTGTCCGCGGCGATCGCGCATCTCGAAGACGTCTTCGGCGTGCAGCTCTTTGTCCGCCATCACGCGCAGGGCCTGTCGCTCACGCCGGCCGGCAGGCGGCTTCATGCGTCCTCGCGCAACCTGTTGAACCACGCCGAAGAGCTGTCACAGGACGCGGAGGGTCTGGCCGAGAGCCTCGAAGGCGATCTCGATGTCGGGTGTTTCGTGACCTTCGCACCGATCGTGCTGCCGGGGTTGTTGCGCCTTGTCGGTCAGGAGCACCCCGCCATCCGGGTTCGGCCTCATGAGCTTGATCTGCGGGCGGTGCAGGACGGCCTGCGCCGCGGTCGCTTCGAGCTTGCGCTGACCTATGATCTCAACCTCGCGCCCGACATCGACTTCGAGGCCGTGGTGACGGTGCCGCTTTATGCTGCTCTTCCGGCCGATCATCGCCTGGCGCAGCGGTCGGAGGTCAGCCTTGCCGATCTGGAAGGCGAAGCTCTGGTGTTGCTGGGGCTGCCTGACAGTCGCGACCACTTCCTGTCGGTGTTTTCGGAAGCCAACATCGAGCCCGTCATCGCCTACGAGACACGATCCTTCGAAATGGTCCGCGGTCTTGTCGCCAACGGTTACGGCTACAGCGTGCTCCATTCCCGCGCGCCTCACCACAGGGCACTCGATGGCTCCGCGCTGGTGACGGTGCCGTTGTCCGAAGCCCATCGCACGGTGCATATGGGGATCGCGCGCCTGGCGTCATCACGCCCCACGCGCATGGGCCAAGCCTTCGCTCAGGTCTGCCGCGAACACCTGCCCGACATGCTCAAGGAACAGGCTGAGGCCTGAGGTCACATCTTCCGGTCTTCGGGGACTTCGTTGTGTTTGCGAACCCAGAGAAACAGATCGCTGGTCGCCTGGTTGCCGCCGGCGACCACAAGGGTCTGGCCCGATGTCCAGCTGGCTTCGTCGGAGCAGAAGTACACGGCGGCTCCGGCGATGTCCTCGGGCTTGCCGACGCGATTGAGTGGGTAAAACGACGCGCGTGTCTTGCGGTCGTCTTCGGTCTGCAGGTGGCGTTCGACCAGCTTGGTGTCGATCAGGGCCGGCGCGATGGCGTTGATCCTGACATTATGCCGGCCGTACTCCACACCCATGGTCTTGGTCAGGCTGATCAGGGCCGCCTTGGCCGCACCATAGATTCCTTCGCCCGGAGCTGCATGCACGCCGTCGATCGAGACGATGTTGAGGATCGCGCCGCCGCCGCGCGAGGCCATGTGATCGGCGGCCCTGCGGGCGCAGAAGAACGGCACACGCAGATTGAGCTGAAACAGGGCGTCAAAGCCCTCCAGCGTGGCGTCTTCGATCGGACCGATTCCGCCCTTCACACTGCTGCCGCCACCGGCGTTGTTCACCCAGACATCCAGACCGCCCATGGTTTCGATGGCTGTGTCGACCAGGGCGAGTGCCGCGTCGAAGTCCCCCATATCGGTCACCACGGGATACGCTTTTCGACCTAGTGCCCGGATTTCCTCGGCAACGTTCTCGATTTCCCCGGATGTTCGGGATGCCAGCATCACATCGGCCCCCAGCTCCGCAAAGTTCAGGGCGATCTGGCGCCCGATCCCGCGTCCGGCCCCTGTGACGACGGCCTTCTTTCCCTGATAAGAAAACATAGCGGTGGCTCCCTCGTAAAATGATCAGCTTGAGACTATCGATCCGGAACGGGAGGCACACTTCAAATTTTGCAGTTTTCCGCTCGAATGTGCCGAGAGAAGGGGACAATCCTGGTTCAATCAAGATTGAGTGCCGCAGACTCCCATTTTCGTAACTTATCCATTAACCTGATTAGCAGACCGTCAAACAGGCGGCGAAATCTTAAGCAACGCGGGAGTTTTTGACGATGGATAAGATCAAACCTCTGATGGAGGCCAACGAATTCGAAGACAAGGTGTGTTCGGGTAAGCTGACGCGTCGTCAGGCTCACAAGGTCCTGGCATCCGCCGGTGTCGGTACCGCCATGGCGACCAGCATGCCGGGCATGGCGCGCGCCGACGGCAGCGACCTGGTGATGTTCACCTGGGGCGGGTACGACGACGCCGCCTTCGCTCAGGATTACGTCAGGGAGTACGGTTCACCGCCGACCTACACCCTGTTCTCCGATCAGGCCGAAGCCATGGCCAAGATCCGTGCGGGCTTCGAGGTCGACGTCGTCTTCCCGTGCTCTTCGAAGATCGGCCTCTGGTATGACGCCGGCATCGTCGAGCCGGTCGATGTAAGCATGATCTCGCATTGGGATGATGTTATCGAGCCGCTCAAGCACGTTCCTGGCGCCAATACGGCCGACGGACAGCCCCTGTGGGTTCCGGAAGACTTCGGCGCCACGGCGATCATTGTGAACACGGAGCTTGCTCCGGAGTATGCCGATCCCGAGATGTGGAGCTGGAGCATCTTCTTTGATGAGAAGTATGCTGGCCGTCTCGCCATGTTCGATGCGGTGGAAGATCACTTCAATCTCTTCGCCATCTATGCCGGTATCGACTTCACCGACATGAACGACGAGCAGATCGAAACGGTCGCCAATCTGGTCCGCGAGAGCCTGCCCAACATGCGTCTGCTGACCAGCGACACGACGTCGATGACCCAGGCCCTGTTCTCGGGTGAAGTCGTCGCTTCGGCCGCGTGGAACGGCATGATGCTGACCGCGTCGGGCGAAATGGACGCCACGGGCACCCAGGGCAAGTATATCTGGATGAACCCGAAGGAAGGTGCGCTGACCTGGGTCTGCGGTCTCACCATCGATCCGCGTACCAAGGAGCGTGGCACCTATGAGCAGGCGCATGCTCTGCTAGATGCTTATATCTCGCCTGAGTCGCAGTATTACGAGCTCACCGAGTGGGGTTATGGCGTCTCCAACAAGAAGGTGTACGACATGGAAGGCATCACGGAGGAGTACCTCCAGTCGATCGGCCTGTCGTCCGACATCGAAGCCTATCTTGCCAGTGGCAAGTTCTCGGTTCACCAGAACCGTTATGGCGAGATTGTCAACCTCTACGAACAGATCCTGGCCGGCATGTAAGCCGACCTCCGGGTCCAAAGAACAGCGGGCGGGTGCTTTGGCACTCGCCCGTTTTCGTTGGTCCTTCTGGAATCTGTTGTCAGTCGGCTGCTTCGACCTGGCGCAAACCCGACGACAACATCAGCGCCGTCAGTCCTGTGGTGATGAGGCTGATGCCGATCATCAGTCCCAGGGCCCACATCGCCGTGCTCGGCAGACCGTCCCACAGCAGTAAGCCCACGGCCAGATCGATCAGGCCGTTGAACAGCAGCCAGCCCCAGCCACGGTTTGGGCGCAGGGCGAACGACCCGACGGCCTTGGCCGCGCCCTCCAAGATCAGAAGAACAATAACGATGGCCGTGAGTGTGATCGTTACTGCGACGGGATTGGCCAGCAGAAAAACACCGGCGGCGATCACCGGCCAAAGGCGTAGCCCGCCTTCACGGGTGCTGAAGCAGCGGAATAGCCGTACGACACCGCCGATCAGCAAAAGCACACCCACCAGGATCTCAACCGCCAGCGTGAACACCACCGGGACAATGATGGCAGTCGCACCCATAAGGATCAGGATGAGTCCTTCCCAGAACAGCGCGCGACGCGCCGTCGAAACCAGGCCGGCGGGAAGGGTTGGTTGGTCTCAGTCATGGTTCTGCCTTTCCTGGCGGCGTCACAGCAGGTGCTGGCCGCCCGTGATCATGATTTCCGTACCGGAGACATAGGTGGAATCGGGGCCGCACAGATAGAAGATCGTGCTGGCGACCTCTTCCGGCGTTCCCATGCGGCCCATCGGAATGCGGGGAATCAGATCGTCGTACTCGGGCGACAGCATAGCGGTCTCGATTTCGCCGGGTGCAATGGCATTCACGCGAACGCCCAGGTGGGCGAACTCCGAGGCCATTTCGCGTGTCAGTGCCGAAAGGGCTGCTTTGGAACAGGCATAGGCGCTGCCCGCAAAGGGATGAACACGGTGCCCCACGATCGAAGTCAAGTTCACGATCGCGCCCTCGCCTCGATGGAGCGGCGCGGCAAAGCCACGGGCCAGCACGAGCGGTGCGAAGAAATTGAGCTCAAACACCTCACGCCAGTGATCCAGGCTGCCGTTCAGCGTGCCCAGGCGTTCCTTGAAACTGGTCTTGGGCGACACGCCAGCGTTGTTCACCAGGGCATGAACCGGGCCGTCGCCGATGAAGGCGTTGGCTTCGGTGACAAAGGCATCGATGCTCGCCTGGTCGGCCAGATCGGTGGGCAGATGCAGATGCGGAGAATCGTCGACCTGACGTTCTATGGGAATGTCGTCACGCGAGCAACTGACCACGCGCCAGCCCTCACGTACGAAGCGTATCACTGTCTGGTGGCCGATCCCGCGGCTGGCGCCGGTGATCACGACCGTCTTCATGCTGTCCGTATCAGGCATCGGGCTTCCATTCGTAACGAACGTCCGGTTCGTTTTCGTCCTCGCTGACGCCGAATGCAACCGCGATCAGGCCTTGTTTCTCATAGAAACGCCGCGCTGCCCGGTTGGCCTGGAAGGTAAAGAGGCCGAACCCTTCGGGTCTTTGATGCTTGAGATCGTTCTGCAGCAAGGCCCCCACACCCTGGCCCTGATGATCCGATGCGAAAAACAGCTGATCGACGACGTCGCCGTCCACGCACGAGAACCCGACCGGTCGTCCCTCTATTTCAGCAAGCCTGACGCTGTCCCAGGTCGTGAACATGCCACCCACGAAATCCAGAAACCCGCTGTCGGTGTGGTCCCACGCCATGAAGGTGTAAGCCTTTCGTGTCGCGTCCCCCAGGATCCGGGCCAAGTCCGGAACATACTCGATATGAGCGTCACGCAACACCCGGACCCGGATCATGGGTCCTTTCGGCCCAAGACAGCATCCTCGTCGACCTCGTCGATCTGTTCGGGCTTGAGGAACTGCTTGCCGTAGTCCTTGTAGACACCAGATTCGATGAAGAGGTCGAAGAGTTCGGGATCGATATGCCCGTCCTTTTTCATGATGGTCATGATTCGGATCGATTCCGACAGTGTTTTGGGCTCTTTGTAGGGTCGGTCGGCGGCAGTCAGGGCCTCGAAGATATCGGCAATCGCCATGATGCGGGCCGGGACCGACATCTGCTCGCGTGTCAGACCCCGCGGGTAACCCGTCCCATCCATCTTCTCGTGGTGGCCACCGGCAAACTCAGGCACGCGCTTCAGGGCCTTGGGGAACGGAAGCTGCTCCAGCATCTCGATCGTGATCTCCATATGGTCGGTGATCACCTTGCGCTCTTCGCCAGTCAGGGTGCCGCGTTCGATGCAGAGATTGTGCACCTCCTCCTCGGACAACAGGGGGGTGGGTCGGCCGCCGGCATCGCGCCAGGTCTTGGCGGCGATCACGTGAACCCGGTCCTTCTTGTCGTCGGCCATGAACTCGCCACCGATGTTCGCACGCTGGAGAAACATCAGGTCGTCATCGAGCTCGGCGATGTTGTCCCGGAAGTCCGCCTCCAGCGCCCCCGTGTCCGCGCCGGGCTCGGCGACGGCACGCAGGAAGTCAATCTCCGCGTCCCGCTTGGCTGCGGCAAAACGCGTTTCCACCTCGACGATACGGTCATGGATTGCCTCCAGCTTGGTCGACTTGTCCATGACATATTCGGGCGTGGTCACCTTGCCGATGTCATGCAGCCAGCCCGCGACGTGGAGTGCGAAGGTCTGCTCCTTGTCCATCGAGAACGTTCCCAATGGGCCGTCATCTGCGTCACAGGCGGCGCGTGCGAGCATCTCGGTCAATACGGGGACCCGCGTGCAGTGGCCGCCCGTGTAGGGCGATTTGCGGTCAATCGCGTTCGCCATGACCTTCATGAGAGACTCGAAGAGCTGACGTTGCGCCTCAATCAGCAGATTGTTGTCCAGAGAAACAGCCGCCTGGGAAGCCAGCGACTCCACGTCGTCCTGCAGGGACGGTTCGAATGCGATCACCTCGCCATCGGCATTGCGCGCGTTGATCAACTGCAGAACGCCGATCACACCGTCGTTCCTGTCTTTCAGGGGCACCGTCAGGAAAGACTGGGAACGATAGTCGTTCATCTCGTCGAACTTGCGTGTGCCGGAAAAATCAAACCCCTCGACATCATATGCGTCGGGAATGTTGACGGTATCTCCGGTCAGCGCGGCATAGCTCGCGACGTTCTTGTGGTTGGGTTCACCCGTTTGCGGGTCGTGCGTCATCAGATTGGGCAGGGTGATCTCCTTGCCCGAAGTGCCGCCCATGGCGATGCTGAGTGTGTCATTGACCAGAATGGCAAACTCGAGATGTTCGCGCGGATGCCGCCGATCCACACCGGAACGGCGGTTGCCTCCGGACCGGCGCTCCTTCCCACCTTCAGGCGGGCAGGCATCGTGGCGGCGCCTGTCGCAGATTCTGCGGTCGCCACCGGTACGGCGGTCGATCCGTTTGTCTTCGACATAGACGGGTTCGGGTTCCTCCTCGCGCTTGAGATAGATCGTGCCACCGTCGGCGCGGCAGAGCGCCTTGGCTTCCAGCATGATCATCTCGAGCAGGCGGTTGAGGTCCTTTTCCGCGGTCAGTGCCACCCCGATCTCGTTCATGCGCCGCGTGCGTGCGCGGCTCGCCTCAAGCAGTTCCTCGCGGGTATAGAGATCGGTGACGTCATTATAGACGGCGATCAGGCCGTCGCGGGACGCGGTTACGTGTGTGCGCAGCGTCCGACCGTTCAGCAGCTTGCTGTCGAAGGTGTTGCGCGGAACATGGGCGGCGATGGTCTTTTCGATCCACTCGTCGGCCGCTCTGCCGCGCAGATCGATCACCTCGTAGTCGACCATCGCATGGAGGAATCCGTCGAGCGTTCCGCCGTCGGCCATGTAGGCACTGGCGGGGCCGAACATCGAGCGGGCTGTGCGGTTCCAGGAGAGCAGGCGCAAGTCACTGTCGAGCACCAGGACGGCACTCGGCAAATGGTCGAAAGCCTCGACAATCAAAGATCTGCGATGGCTGTTCATCGCCGATTGCCTCGACTTTGACGTGTCCTGAGCCAGATCGTTCGGCACGGGCCGCCCTTCCAAGCGGTGGTCAGCGTCAGCGTTACGTCATGAATGTTCGAAACCGCTGCGGTGCGAATCGTACCGCCTGTGCCGCTCTGGAACAAGTGATCGCCATCGCTGTTGCCGCGAATCCCGTACTAATAGAGGGTCCTAGTGTGTGAAGAGGACCGGCAGATCGGCATGGTTCAGCATGAACCGGGTCGCGCCACCCAGAATGAGCTGCCGCAGTTTGCCCTGGCTGAAGGCGCCCATCACGACGAAAGCGGCTTTCTCGTTGTGAGCGATCTCGAGCAGCGTGTCGCCGATGTTGGTCCAGTTCGACGGTAGATTGTGCACATGACACTTGATGTCATGCAGCGCCAGATAAGTTGCCAGAGCATCCGGTCCGGGACCCCGCATGGACCGTTCTTCAGGCGCCATGATGACGACTTCATCGGCTTTCTGGAGCAACGGCATGGCCCGATGGACGGCGCGCGCCGCCTCTGCGCTGCCGTTCCAGGCAATCGCAGCATTGCCGGAAAGGTCGGAAACGTGGCCTGCCGGGACAAGCAGCAGGCCGCTGCCCGATTCCATCAGAACCGATTCCGCTACGACCTCTTCCTTCGCATCACCGTCTGTAGTGGGCCGTGCGGCGATGACGAGGTCCGAAAGACGGCCGCGTTCCGCCACAACTTCGTCCTCGCGGCCTTGCTCTTGGCGGAGGGTGACACTGGCATGGCCGTGTGCCGGTTGCTGAGTGATCTCCACGCCGTACTTGTCGGCGATGGAACGGAGCTCGGCTGAAGCGCTGTCCGCCCGCTTGTCGATATCCTGCTCTGCGGTGGCGATGATCTCTTCGATCACCGCGCCGGTCATACCCTCCGTCATGAACGCGACGGCGTCACGGGGATTGCGCCGCACATTGACGGCTTCGACATGGGCATCAAAGCGCCGTGCCAGCATCAAAGCGGTTTCGATGGCGCTCTGACCTTCCTGTGTGCCTGATGCGGTGACGAGAAACTTGGCGATCGACATGGTTGCGTCCCCCAAATCAGAACTGATTGTTCGAAAGTTTGATCATACGCCTGATTGGCGCTGTTCGCCACGTTCGCACAATGCTGAAGCGGTCCAGACCTGTGACTGAACCGGCGATGAAGGCCGACTGGGCTAGGCCCGCGAGCGGTTCGGCCTTGCCGTGACCGAAGCGATGTTCCTTGTCGGCCGGCTGCAGCGCATGACGCACGGCAATCAGGTTGATCAGCGACGTGAAGGCGTCGAGCAGCGAATCGACCAGCGACGACAGCAGGCTTGCAGAACCGGTCATCAGCGCTGCGATGATCTTGGCGACAATCAGGACGCAGGCGACCGAGACCGAGGCGATCGCGGCCAGGCGCATCAACCGTGCACCGGCCGCATCGACCCAACCCACGTTCGGTTGCTGGTTGTCGGGCGCGATGCTCATGTCAGGGAAACAATCGTTCGGTGGTCCAGGGCGCGTCGTCGCTTTGGCGTGAGAACACGATACGTTCATGCAGCCGGAAGGGTTTGGCGCTCCAGAACTCGATCAGATGCGGAACGATGCGAAACCCGGACCAGTTGTCTGGCCGCGGCACGGTTCCGATGTTGAACTTCAGGGCCATCTTCGCGACGTTCTTCTCCAGATCATAGGGTGTCGCCATTGGCCTGGATTGCTGGCTGGCCCAGGCCCCGATCTGGCTGTCCCGGTGGCGGCTTGCGAAATAGGCGTCCGCCTCGTCCTTTGAAACCTGCTCGACCCGGCCCTGAACCCGCACCTGGCGTTCTAACGGCATCCAGTGGAAACACAGGGCAGCTTTGGGATTCGCCAGCAGCTCCCGGCCCTTGCGGCTCTCATAGTTGGTGTAGAATACGAACCCGTCGGAGCCATGCCCCTTCAGCAACACCATGCGCAGGGATGGTTGCCCTTCGGTATCGGTGGTGGCCAGAGCGACCGCTGTGGGCTCCTGAATCCCACAGTTCGCGGCTTCGCCGTACCAATCGGCGAAAACTTCGTAGGGATCGCGCTCCTCGATACGTGCCATCGTCATGATCCTTCGTGTCACATTTCAACAGGAGTGTGATCGGCGTCCACTTTTCGTGCCGGCGAAACAACCCATATACACTTCTGAAGGCCCCCAAGGGGCTTGCCATGTTATGGCCGGAATTCGAGCATACCGCTAGGGTGCAGGGGTCATGAACCAATTCGCAGCTGGGAAACAGACAATGTCGACTGCAAAAATCACTGTGCTGGCGCTGGCCGGCGCCCTTTCGCTCTCCGCCTGCTCGCAGAATGCTGGCGGCAAGGAAACCGCGGGCACTCTGCTGGGCGCGGCCGGCGGCGCGCTACTGGGCGCTCAGGTCGGTGACGGCTCGGGCCAGTTTCTGGCGGCCATCGGTGGCGGTCTGTTGGGCGCTTATCTGGGCAACCAGGTCGGCCAATCGCTCGATAACGCCGACCAAGCCTATGCCGCACAGGCCGAGACCCAGGCCCACAATGCTCCGGTCGGCGAAACAATCACCTGGAACAATCCGGATTCAGGCAACTACGGCAGCTACAAGCCGGTTCGTGACGGAACCGACAACAACGGCAACTACTGCCGCGAATATCAGACCACGGTAACAGTGGGCGGCGAGTATCAGCAGGCCTACGGTACGGCATGCCGCCAGCCCGACGGCTCGTGGAAGGTTGTCAACAAGTGACCTGAATCTTTGTTTTCAGGGGCTGACTTCGGTCAGTCAGTCATCAATGCCAGCACCCGCGTCTCGATACTCTTTCGGGGTGGCGGGTTCTCTGGTGTCTGGGGGTCGTCAAACGCGGTGTGCAACGTGAACCGCGCCCTGCCGTCCTTGGCCGAATCATACCCCTTGATCAGGACCGCTTCGTCCGGCGTCATCTGCGGCACGTAGTACCAGCGGTGATCGGGATTGAAGAGAGCGTGGTAGATCTCACCCATACGGTCCGGGTAGTACATGTTCACCAGCGTCAGGTCGCTTGCTGGGATGGACCGTGCATCGCTCACAGCCAGCGGAGCGACCTGAACGGGCCCTTCAAGCGGCCTCCAGACATTGAGCTCGATGAACTGGCCGGCCAGCCATCGTTCGGCCTCATCGTCGGGCAGCAGCTCACGCACGCGCTTGGGCGCGGACTCTTCCGTGTAATCGTTGTGAACCAGGCGCACGGGTGCGCGCAGCACGGTGCTGTTTTCCGTGCCTCCGCCTTCTGTCCTGATCGTATGGTCGAACACGATCGCTTCGGTAGCGCCTGTGACAGCCTTCACCAGGTCGGAAACCAAGGGGTAATAGTCCTTCTCCACGCCTTCGACGTCATAAAAATCCGCGACATCGGGCTCAAAGTGATGCAATTCGAAGCCCTCGCGGTCCAGCGAGAGTCCCTCTGTTGCGCGCATGTCGGCAATATGAACCGCAAACCGTCCATAGTTGCCGACCCTGCGTGGCAGGCCCGGTTCTGTGTAGTGGATTGTGGGCGGGATCGACCGGTCGGCCAGATAAACCAGTTCAGCGGTCACCCCCTCCGCGGAACGGTTGCCGGTGTCCTGTGCTGCAACAGCCATCTCATCCTCTTTCACATCAAATCCCGTGAGCCTGACCGATATGGGCTCGGCCGGTCTCGTCGCAACGGAGCATATCTGGGGATGCCATAGAAATCCTCATCGTGTGTGGCGCCACCGAAATCCCATCCGGCGCATTGGCCCGTTTCCGCCTTTTGTGTAGAATCCACGCTCCCTGGCCGTGGCTCCTGCGGCCTTTTGTTCATTTCTGAGAGAACGTGAGGACGTATGACCGAAGCCAGCTGCCTAATGGCAGGCAAACGCGGGTTGATCATGGGTGTTGCCAATGATCGCTCGATTGCCTGGGGCATTGCACGCACCTTGGCGGCCCACGGTGCCGAGCTTGGCTTCACCTATCAGGGCGATGTGCTGGCCAAACGGGTCAAGCCGCTCGCCGAAAGCGTCGGTTCCAGCCTCACTGTCGACTGCGACGTCACCGATGAAGGCAGCATGGAGCGGGTCTTCGACACGGTGGCGAAGGATTGGGGCAGCCTCGATTTTGTCGTCCATGCCATCGCATTTTCCGACAAGGACCAGCTGAAGGGACGCTACGCCGATACGACGCGTGAAAACTTTCTGCGCACGATGGATATCTCGTGTTTCAGCTTCACCTCGGTCGCGCGCTATGCCGCGGATCTCATGAACAACGGCGGCAGCCTGGTCACGCTCAGCTACTACGGCGCCGAACGCTGGATGCCGCACTACAACGTCATGGGTGTTGCCAAAGCCGCTCTGGAGGCCAGCGTGCGCTATCTCGCCGCCGATCTCGGCGAGCAGGGTATCCGTGTGAACGCGATCTCGGCCGGTCCGATCAAGACATTGGCGGCCTCGGGCATCGGAGACTTCCGCTACATCCTGAAATGGAACGAGCTCAACTCGCCATTGGTGCGCAATGTCACTATCGATGAGGTCGGGGGCTCGGCGCTTTACCTCACCAGCGATCTTTCGACCGCCGTCACGGGCGAGGTTCATCACGTCGACTGCGGTTACCACATCGTCGGCATGAAGAATCCCAAGGCCGCTGACATCGCGATCGTCTGACCAGTCATGGCAGGCAACAGCTTCGGACATCTCTTTCGGGTCACGACCTGGGGCGAAAGCCACGGACCGGAGATCGGCTGCGTGGTTGACGGCGTGCCGCCGCGCATCCCGCTGACCGAAAAGGAAATCCAGCACTGGATGGACCGGCGCAAACCCGGCCAGTCGCGCTTCACAACCCAGCGCAAGGAGCCCGATACGGTTGAGATCGTCTCGGGCTGGTTCGAAGGCCAGACCACCGGGACCCCGCTTGCGATGGTCGTGAAGAATGTCGACCAGCGGTCCAAGGACTACGGCGATATCGTCCGGAAGTACCGTCCCGGCCACGCCGATTACACCTACGATGCCAAATACGGCATCAGGGATCACCGTGGCGGCGGTCGATCCAGTGCCCGCGAAACCGCCATGCGAGTCGCTGCTGGTGCCGTCGCACGCAAGGTTCTGGGTGACCGCATCACGATCCGGGGCGCCGTGGTCCAGATCGGCCCCTATCGCATCGACCGCGACAAGTGGGACTGGAAGCAAACCGAGAAGAACCCCTTCTGGGGCCCCGACAAGGCCATGGCGGACCAGTGGGAGTCCTTCCTCGACGGCGTTCGCAAGCAGGGCTCATCGGCCGGTGCGGTGATCGAGATTGTCGCTTCGGGTGTTCCGGTGGGGCTGGGCAGTCCGATCTACGACAAGCTCGACAGTGACCTGGCCGCGGCGATGATGACGATCAATGCCGTCAAGGGAGTTGAGGTCGGCGACGGCTTTGCGCTTGCCGCCGAGCCCGGCGAAACCGCTGCCGACGAGATGACCATGAGCAACGACGGTCCCCGGTTCCTGTCGAACAAGTCCGGCGGTGTGCTGGGCGGAATCTCGACCGGTCAGGATCTTGTCGTGCGCTTTGCCGTGAAGCCGACCAGTTCGATCCTGCACGAACGCCAGAGTGTTGACCGTGACGGCAATGACACCACGGTTCAGGTCAAGGGCCGGCATGACCCCTGCGTCGGGATTCGCGCGGTGCCGGTGGGCGAAGCGATGATGGCCTGTGTGCTGGCCGATCATCTGTTGCGTCACAAGGCCCAATGCGGCTGAGTGCAGCAGCGCTGCTTCTTTTTGCCAACGCCGTCTGGGCGTCCGAACCGCCAGCGCCGGAGCCTGCGGAACTCGAACTCTTCCATGTCCACTGCGCCAAAGGCGGTGTGATCATCCAGTCCTAAGAGTTCGTAACGCTGTTCGCCTCGCGCCGTTCGTTTGTGTCGGTCATCTATGCCGACGGCTCACACCGGCACTACGCGGCACTCCATGGTCTGACCTGCAACATTGTTCCGGCGTCTCCTCAAGAGAGTTAGGCGGCCCGTTTCATGGCGGTCTCGAACCAGCCGGTCCAGTCGGCGCCATCGACAGCGTAGTTGAAGCCGGTCACCACACTCGGCTTGCGTTCGTGCACCAGATCCATAAGCCGTCCGCCCTTAGCCGCCATCTCGGCCTTGTCGCTGTAAGGGTTCAGGCGCATCGCCCGGTTACCGGGAAAGGCGTAATCGCAGGCGAACAGGACATCGCCGTGGAAGTAGACCGTGAAGCCTTCGGTGTGGCCGCCGATGTGGAAAGCCTCGATATCCCTGTAGGTGAAATCGCCGGTGAACGCGTCGTCGACCGTGAACTGTGTCGCTAGCGGGCTCCTAGTTTCGGCCTCGTGGATGTGAATTCGGGAACCCCACTGGGCACGGTACTGGTTCGAGGCACCCATGAAGTCCTTGTGGGTGAAGAAGATGTCGTCGACGGGCTCGAGCGTGCGGTTGAAGGCGGCGGGACAGTCGATCCACACGGCTCCTTCGGCGGTTTCAACCCGATAGGCCGCGTGTTCGTATCCCAGGCGCGGTTCCGAGCGGAGCTGTGTCACGCCCTCCACGATGGGTCTGGAGGCCACGCGATAGGTCTCTTCGGCCAGCTCCCAGCTGACAAAGGTGTCGTGGCGTTCACCGCAGAACGGACAGACGTCAGGCATCTCGCCGATCATGTTGTAGCCGCAAGGCACGCAGACCCATTGACGGATCGGGAAGTTGGCGGAAAGGTCGGTCATGGCAGGTTCCTTGTGAGCCAATCCTAGCACGGCACGCCGTGGGAAGGCTCTTCGCCATGACACGCCGCGTTGCTCAGGATTTTGTCGATCTCGACCGCTATCCCATCGGCGATCTAGCCAGCGCCGAAGCGGCTGCTTTGATTGCCGATTACCGCGAGCGTTTCCACAACGACGGGATCCTGATCCTGGAGGGCTTCATACGGCCTGGCGCAACCATAGACCTGACAGAAGAGGCCCGGAGCGCCGCGCGACTTCGCCCGTGTCCATCACCACAATGTCTATATGGGTTCCCCCGACGACACATTGCCGGAAGACCATGCCCGCAACCTGCAGGTGTTCAGCAATCGCGGCAATGTCTCGACCGACAGGATTCCCGACAGCGGCCCACTGAAGACACTCTATGCCTGGAAACCGCTGCGCGACTTCATCGGTGCCGTGCTCGATGGCCCGCCGCTCTGCCACTATGGTGATCCGCTCGCGTCGCTGATGATCAACGTCAATCATGCGGGCGAGGAACTCGGCTGGCACCTCGACAATTCGGAGTCTTCGGTCACGCTGATGCTGCAACAGCCGGAGAGGGGCGGAGTGTTCCGCTATGTTTCCGCTGTCAGGACCGATGACGAAAGCGAGTTCCCAGCTGTCAATCACATTCTCGACGGCAAGGCCGATGATGTCCGCGACCTCGATCCGCCACCCGGTAAGCTGGTGATCTTTTGCGGCCACCGCGCGCTGCACTGTGTCACGTCTGTCGAAGACGACACATCACGGCTGGTCGGTGTCCTGAACTACTCCCACACACCAGACGAGCGCATGCTGCCTTTCGTCCAGCGTATGTTCCACGGCCGCGAGGCGTGAGACCTCACGCCATCTCGTAATAGCGGCGCAGTTCCAGGTCTGTAACGCGCTCGCGGAAGATACCGACCTCGTGGCGGGCGATTTCGAGCAGGTTGTCCACGAAGGGTGCGGGGAAGATCTCGCGAATCGCCGGTGTACTGTCCGCAAGGTCGGCGGCGTCTTCCAGTGTCCCGGGCACCTTGTCCAGACCATCGGCGTGATAGGTGTTGCCGTCGATCGGATCGGTCAGGGCGATCTTGTTGTCGACACCGCGCAGACCCGCGCCCAGGCACATGGCAAAGGCCGTGTAGGGGTTGGAATCGGCGCCGCCGATCCGGTGCTCCAGCCGGCATTTGCCTTCCGAGACGTTGATCACCCGCAAACCGGAGGTGCGGTTGTCGACGCTCCAGCAGCGGGTGACGCCCGCGAAGCTGTCGTTCTGGAACCGTTTGTAGGAGTTCACAAAGGGTGCGACGAACAGTGCGGTCTCGCACAAGAGATCAAGCTGGCCCGCGATGTAGTGACGGAAGAAGTCACTCAGCCGGTGCGGTGCCTTTTCGTCGTAGCACACACTCTCGTCGGTCTTGGCGTCCGAGAAGCTCTGGTGGATGTGGCCGGAGTTGCCGGAATAGTCCTCGTGCCACTTCGCCATGAAGGTCGCCGACATGCCGGCCTCAGCCGCGATCTGCCGCGCGGCTGCCTTGAAGATCACCACGTTGTCGGCCATCGACAGCGCGTCGCTGCGATGCAGGTTGATCTCGAACTGGCTCTGGCCCCATTCCGGCGCGCAGCCTTCCACCATGTCCTCGAAACACGCACGAATGCGGCTCACGACGGGCTCGTGATGAAAGCCCTCGTTGATCCCGTAGCAGTGGATGTCCCGGGATGAAGGCGAAAGCCCGGTGAAATCACCCAGCCTCACTTCGGAGAGCGGCTTGGGCATCAGGAAGAACTCGAACTCGTGGGCGAACAGCTCCTTGAGGCCCCGGTCGTGAAGGCCGGCGACCTGACGCTTCAGCTCCGTCCTCGGGCAGAACTCGCACGGGCTGCCGTCGGCCCAGCACCAGTCCATCAGCACGATCGCAGCATCCTCTTCCCAGAGCGCCAGCCGCAGGGTGTCGAGATCGGGCTTGCCCTTCAGATCGGGGACGCCGGTGCCTAGCATGTCGGGAAACACGTCATCGACCGTGGAGGTCTTCATGATGAACCAGGCGAAGTTCAGCCCGGACTCCATCGCCTTCATAAAATAGGGGACGGCCAGCCTCTTGCCACGTAGCACGCCGCACGGGTCCGTGCCCGCCATTATGACGGTGCGGATGCCGTGTACTGCGATGAAGTCTTCGACGCCTTTGCGATCCATTCGGTAACCCCGATCACGCTAACGAAAAAACAGTTCAGAGAGCCGGGTCCTGTCCTGACACCGGGATTCCGAAAGGCCGCTACTCCGGCGCGTCCCAGGGCAGTTCCGGGTTGGGTACCTTGCCGCGGTAGGCCACACGGTACTCGTAGACATCCGTGATCTGGGTCTCGGTCCATGGTCCGCACATGGTGGGCGGGAACTGTGCCGGCTTGTCGTCCGATGTGAACTGCGGCAACGGGCGCACCACGGTGTCGTAGTTGGCACCGAAGAAAAACGGGAACGATACCCGCTCGCGCCCGGAATCGTTGATCACCCGATGCGGAGTGGAAACGAACTCGCCGTTGGTCCAGCGCATCAGCATGTCGCCGATATTGATCACGATGGCCCCCGGAATGGGCGTTGCCTTGATCCATTCGCCGGCCCGGTTGCCGACCTGGAGACCGCCGACATCATCTTGCAGCAGCAGGGTGAAGCACTCGTAATCGGTGTGGGCGCCGATGCCGATCTGGTCAGCGTCGATCGGGCCCTCCTGCGACGGGTAATAGATCAGTCGAAGCTGGCCCATCGGCTTGTCGATCTTGTCGTCGAACCAGCCCTGGGGCAGTCCCAGGGTCCGTTCGAAGGCGTTGAACATCTTCCGGCCAAGGGCGTGAACCGCTTCGTAGTACGTGTAAACGCCTTCGCGGAAGCCGGGCAGCTTCTCGGGCCAGACGTTGGGACCCAGCATGATGTTGCCGTCGAGATAGTGCGGATCGTCGTCCGGCAACTCCATCGAGACTTCATAACCTTCCTGAAGGTCCGGCTTCTTATTCACATCGGCATACAACGCGCCGTTGGGTACGTAGCCCCGGTGGCGCTGGGTCTTCATGACATCGACGTCCATCTTCTGTTCGAGCGGCAGGTGGAAGAACCGCTTGGTCTGGCCCACCAGCTCGTCGACCACGTCCTGATCGATGCCGTGATTTGTCACATAGAAGAACCCGGTGTGGCGGCAGGCCTCGCCGATCTCGTTGGCCACGCGTTGCTGGCCCTTTTCGTCGTCGTGAAACAGCGGGCCAATGTCGATCACGGGAATGCTGTCGAAATCGAGCTCCCGGGCGTCAATCGTATCGGTCTTTTCCAGTGCCGTTACCGCAGCCATGTCACCTGCCTCGTCATAGTTGGCCGCATTGTGAACAACTAGAGGGGCTGCGGCAAGGATACTGGGTGTCGCGGGCTGCTCCGGCCTTTTCAGCGCATGCCATCGATGATCATCCGGGAGAGATGAAGCGGTGCCTCATCCCAATAGGGCGAGAGGCGGCCCCCGTCGTAGGCCGGAGAGCTTCGGCCCTTCTGCAGGCTTTCGATGAGTCCGATGTCCTCGTGGTTGAGGTCGTCCCACATGTCGAGCACCGCCTGGCGTTGCTCATGCCAGTCCGGCGCGGTGGCGGCGTCGCCGATCAGGTAGATGTCGATGCGTTCGTGGCAGCGGTCCGGGGCGACGGGATCGACACGGAAGCTAGCGACGTGGTCGGGGTAGACCTCGAAGCCGAAGGCGGTCGGAAGAATGAACCAGAAGCCCTGGTGAGCGGCCTCGTCATCGAGGCCGGGAAAATGCGGCAATCCCTCACCACGTCCGGCCTCGGCCTTCTTGAAGGAATAACGGTTCCACATGACATGGTCGTCGATCTGGCTGGGCATGCGTTTGGCCATGGGCACGAAGGCGTGGAGCCGGGGGTGGGCGGCGAACACGTGGTACGGCTCGATGTAGTTCTCCAGCGCGAACTTCCAGTTCGTCTGGATGTCGAAATGCACGGTCCCGGCGTAGCGCGTGGCCGAGAGGTCATAGGCTTCGATGCGCGACAGTGCCGGGTCCAGATAGTCGGCGAGTGGCGGGGCCTCGCCGCTGAGGTTGACGAAAATCCAGTGATGCCAGACTTCGGCACGGATCGGGGCAAGGCCGGGAGCCGACGCAGCATCTTTCACAATGTCATGGCGGTCGCCGCCGTGAAAGTGCGGTCGTGTTCGCAGGCTGCCGTCCAGGCCGTAGGCCCAGGCATGATAGGGACAGGTCAGGATCTTCAGGCCTGAGCACGGCTTGTCGACCAGCACCGCACCGCGATGGCGGCAGACGTTGTGGAAGACCCGCACGGCGCCATCGTGATCGCGGAGGATCAGCAGCGGCAGGCCTGCTGCGGTCACCGGTACGGCATCGCCGTTGTTTGGAATATCCTGTGTGAAACCGGCCACAAACCAGCTGCGGCCGAACAGACGCTCCTGCTCCAGCCGCTGCCACGCGCCACTCGTGTAACAGACGTTGGGCAGCGAGGACGCCTGATCGATGGGGCGGTCCAGGGCTTCGAGGGCGTCGGGGCCCAGCATGGCCGCGACATCGTTCCAGTCTGGACGCGGAGAGGAACCCTGTCTTTCCATCCAGGCCACCGTTTGCCTCTGGTAAAAATTTGCCGGATAATTGAGCCATACATTGTCCAGCCAGGCAAGACATGAAGGCCTTTCCCCACCTCTTTGAGCCGATGGCGCTGCGCGGACACACCGTCCGCAACCGCCTGTTCTTTCCGGCTCACGGGACGTCGTTGGGCAAGGACGGCAAGGTCGCCGACAGCCTGATCGCCTACCACGAGGCACGCGCTGAAGGTGGAGCGGGGATGATCATCGTTGAAGGCATGTCGATGCATCCCAGCTTCGACATCAGATCGGGCTACCTGCTTGCCGCCGACCCGGAGGTTGTTCCCGGATTTCGCCAACTCTCAGACGCTGTTCACTGTCACGACACCGTCCTTCTGGGGCAGCTCTTTCATCCCGGCGCTGCGATGCGCAGCACCCTCGACGGCTCCCGTCGTCCCGCCCTGTCGTCGTCGGCCATTCCCTTCGAGCGCTACAGCCTGATGCCAAATCCGGCCAGCCATGCGGAGATCGCAGACCTCACGGGCGGTTACGCCCTCGCGGCGGGCCATATCGTCGAAGGCGGCATGGATGGCGTCGAGATCCTGGCAAGCATGGGTTATCTCGTAGCTCAGTTCCTCAATCCGCGCACCAACATCCGCGACGACCGTTACGGCGGCAGTCTCGAAAACCGCATGCGGTTCCTCATGGAGATTCTGGAGGCGGCACGGGCGCGTATCGGACCGGACCCGGTCCTTGGCGTCAGGATCAGTGATGGCGATGACACACCCGATGCCATGGATGCGGGCGACGTGCTGGAGGTCTGCCAGGTGCTGGAGCAACGCGGCCTGGTCGACTACATCAATGTCATCGGCGGCAACACGCGGACCGCGCGGGGCTGGATCGAGGTCGTGCCGCCCATGACTACGCCACACGGTCACGTCGCCGGGCATGCCGCGGTCCTGAAACGGAACCTCTCGTTGCCGGTGCTGGTGGGTGGTCGCATCAACCAGCCGCAACTTGCCGAAGAGATCGTGGCGTCTGGCCAGGCCGACATGGTTGGCACGGTCCGTGCGATGATCGCCGACCCCCGGTTTGCAGCGAAAGCGCAGGCTGGCCAGCCCGATGACATCCGTGCCTGCATTGCCTGCAACCAGGCGTGCATGGGCCATCGCCTGCAGTACTTCCCGGTGTCCTGTATCCAGCATCCGGAGACCGGGCGCGAGACGATTTACAGCCACGACAAGACCCCGGCGCCGCACAGAAGGTCGGTCATGGTTGTCGGGGGCGGCCCTGCGGGCATGAAGGCCGCCGCCGTTCTGGCCGAGCGTGGCCACTATGTCGTATTGCACGAACAGAACGGCCAACTCGGGGGGCAGGCGTTGCTCGCTCAGGCTTTGCCGGGGCGCGACGAGTTCGGCGGGATCGTCACCAATCTCACGCGCGAGATGAAACGTTTCGGCGTTCGGGTCGAACGCAACAGCACGGTCACGGTGGCCGAGATCAGCGCCGCCGCACCCGATGCTGTGGTCGTCGCCACGGGCGGTGAACCCTATCGCCCCGAGATCGAAGGCGAGGAGGATGCGCATGTCGTTGAGGCCTGGTCGGTGATCCGGGGCGAGGCCAATGTCGGTGGATCGGTCGTGATCGCGGACTGGAAGAACGACTGGATCGGTGTCGGCCTGGCCGAAAAGCTGGCACGGGACGGTTGTCGTGTGCGGCTGGCCGTGACCGGGATTGTGCCGGGCCAGAACCTGCAGGACGCCGTGCGCGATCGCGCCAATGGCGAGCTCAGCCGGCTTGGCGTGGAGGTGATCCCCTATGCCCGCATTTTTGGCGCCGACAGCGACACTGTCTATCTGCAGCACACGGTGACGGACGAGCCGATCATCTGTGACGCGGTGGAAACCCTTGTCCTGTCGCAGGGCACGCAACGCGTGTCATCGCTCGCCAACGCCTTGCGGGACTGGTCCGGAAAGGTCCATGTGATCGGCGACGCCCTGTCTCCGCGCACAGCGGAAGAAGCTGTTCTCGAAGGCCTCAAGGCCGGTATGGAAATCGAGGCATGAGTGACGACAGCCTCGATCCCGTCGCGGTTGCCTTGGGCAGTGATATCCGTGGCCTGCGCAAGACCAAGGGTCTCACTCTCGCCGAACTGGCTGAGCTGACCGGCCGGTCCGTGGGGTTCCTGAGCCAGATCGAACGTGGCCTGAAGAAACCGTCTGTCGGAACGCTTCAGAGCCTCGGTGATGCGCTGGGGCTGGGGATCGGCTGGTTTCTGCAGGGAACCGAAGGCGGCGCCACAACGGCTGAGCGGACTGTGGTGGTGCGTCGCAATCAGCGCCGACGGCTCAGCTACACTGGACTCAGTTCGACCGATTATCTCGGCATGCAGGACTGGCTTGTTTCGCCCGATCTCAATGCCAACCATGGGCTTGTCGTCACGACCTACGAACCCGGTGCCAGCACCGGCGATGATCTCAACGGTCATGAAGGCGAGGAATCCGGCATGGTCTTGAGCGGCACGATCGTCCTGGACCTGGGCGACGAGCGCTACACGCTTGAGACCGGCGACAGCTTTCACTTCGACAGCGCCATCCCCCACCGCTACAGCAATCCGGGCAAGGAACCCGCCAGCACCATCATGGCGCTGGTGCCGATGGCGCTGCGTTACGGCCATGCCCACAGTGGCGATAACGACGACAACGCCTGACTGGAAGCCCTTAGATGCCAGAATCCCTGCCCGCCACCATGCGCGCCATGGTCACGACCGGTCACGGCGGCCTCGACAAGCTCGAGTTTCATGCCGACTGGCCTGTTCCGCAGGCCAGCCATGGCGAGGTGCTCATCCGGGTCGGGGCGTGCGGCTGCAACAACACCGACATCAACTCACGCACCGCCTGGTACAGCCAGACTGTCAAATCCGGCATCACCACGGACGGGGGTGCGGGAGGCTTCGACGCCATCACGCCCGATGCGGCTTCCTGGGGTGGTCAGCCGATAAGCTTTCCACGCATTCAGGGTGCCGATGCGGTCGGCCGTATTGTTGCCGTCGGTCAAGGCGTTGATCCGGGCCGCATCGGTGAGCGCGTTATGGTCGATGGCTGGCTTCGTGATCCCGGCGACCCTCTCAACATGGAAAAGGCCGGTTACTACGGCAGCGAGTGCGACGGCGGCTTCGCCGAATACGCCACCGCGCCCGACGCCAACGCCGTGAAGGTCGAAAGCGACCTCTCCGACGTTGAACTCGCAACATTCATGGTAGCGTTTTCGACTGCTGAGGGCATGATCCGCCATGTCGACCCTGGGCCCGGCGACTGGGTTCTCATCACTGGTGCATCCGGTGGGGTGGGTACTGCTGCAATCCAGCTGGTGAAGCGTCGCGGGGGCAGCGTCGTCGCACTTTGCAGTGCGTCGAAGGCCGATGCGGTGAAGGCTCTGGGTGCTGATGCCATCATTCCGCGCGACATCGATGATCTCGTCGCCGCCGTGGCCCAATGCACATCGTCCGGACGTGTCGAAGGCGTTGTTGATGTCGTCGGCGGACCGCTGTTCGGCCAGATGATTGCTGCTCTGCGTACCGGAGGGCGCTACGCTTCCTCGGGAGCGATCGGCGGACCGGAGGTCAACTTCAACCTGAGGCACCTAGTTTACCGCGACCTTGAAATGCACGGATCGACCGTGACTCCGCTCGAGGTGTTCCACGATGTCGTCGGTTACATCGAACGCGGCGAGGTCAGCCCGGTCCTGTCGTCAACCTATCCCCTGGAGAACCTCGTCGAGGCGCAGAAGGACTTCCTGCACAAGGGCTACATCGGTAAGATCGTGATCGAAGTGAGGGCCTGATCGTCTCTCACGACGACTCAATTAACAGACGGTCCTGTTCATCCATGTCGGCATCGTCGCGTTCGGCATAGAGCGCTCGGACCTGCTCCCGCCGCTCGAGCCTGTGGGCATAGGCGGGCGGCAGAACATCCCACCATGTTTCGATGCCAAGCTGGCGGGCCGCACGGGCGGGCCAGTTGGCATCCAGCATCAGTTCGCGCGCCAGCGCGATCACATCGGCCTGGCCCTGCTGCAGAATTGTTTCGGCCAGTTTGGGTTCGGTGATTTCGCCAACGGCGCAGGTCGCGATCCCGGCCTTACGCCTGATCGTGTCCGAGAATCCGACCTGATAACCCGGCGTCCGGGGAACGGCCGGCATGGCAGTGTTGCCGCTGATGCCTCCCGACGAGCAGTCGATCATGTCGATGCCACGGCACTTCAGGGCAAGGGCTAGTTCGACCGTATCGTCGAGATCCCAGGCCCCGCCCAGCCCGTCGACACAGGACGCCCGCCACCACAGCGGCAGATCGTCGGGCCAGACCGCACGCACGGCTTCGGCCACCTCCAGCGTAAAACGCATGCGGTTGTTGCGGCAGCCGCCATAACCGTCTTCCCGCTGGTTACTCAACGGCGACAGGAACTGATGAATCAGATAGCCGTGGGCCCCGTGGATTTCGATCAGGTTGAACCCGGCCTCCCTGCTGAGAACCGCACTTCTGGCAAACGCGGCGACCACCGTGTCGATGTCGTCGCGGTCCATCACATGGGGCAGGGGATGAGCCGGCGAGTCGGGAATCGGGCTCGGCGCCAGCGCAGGCCAGGGCGGCTCATCGGGCCTGGTGTTTTCGGCCGACAGGGGAGCCCAATCCTGCATCGCGCCATGGCACGACCCCTTCCGTCCGCTGTGGCCAAGCTGGATGGCCGGGACAGAGCCGAAGCTGCGGATCATGTCGGTCACGCGACGCCAAGCTGGGACCTGTTCGGATTTCCAGAGACCGGAGCAGCGGTAGGTCTTGCGTCCGCGCGCCTCGACGGCGCTCTCTTCGACAAAGCTGATCCCGGCCCCGCCCATGGCGAGCCGGCCCATGTGCACCAGATGCCAGTCGACCGGCGCGCCGTCGTCGGATGCATACTGGCACATCGGCGCCACCACGATCCTGTTCTTGGCGATGAGACCTCGTTGCGTGAACGGCTGGAAGAGGAGAGGGGCGTTATCGGGCGACAACATCCTCACCCATCGTGGCGCGCCACAGATTCTGCCAGTGCGCCACGGAATGCTCGCTGTGATCCGCTGTCTTCTGGTTCTGGTCGACCATCAGAACGCCGCGGTCGTAGCGCAGGTTGTTGAGACCGATCTGGACCTCCTCGCAGAGATCGATGTCTTCCTGCAGGTCGTGCGCGTATGGTCCTCAACGATCCGGTCGCGTTCGCTCTCCGGCACCCAGGGGCCGAAGAACCAGTCGATGTTCTCGATCGTGTGCTCCAGGCCGTCGGGCATAAACTGGAAGACGACGACGTTAGAACCCGGGTTGACCTGGAAAGAATAGTTCGGCCAGATCAGCCAGTTGGCATAGTTCAACGCCTGATCGCTGTCGTCCGCATCGACCTCATAGAGGGTGATCCCGTCGGGGTTGCTGCTCGTCGTGTGGCGGTGGTGCCGCTCGAAGAGCTCCACTCTGTAGTTATTGGCATCCAGAAGAGCACTCACCAGCGTCGGATGTGCATGCTTGCAGTGATAACACTCGCCGTAGTTCTCCAGCGCAACCTTCCAGTTGCAGGCCAGTGTCGCGCTTGACCGGCGGTGAAAGGTCAGCTCTCCCATGCGGGGTGCGAAGGCATTGAATTCCCGGTGCACACCGGGATATAGGTCGTCAAACGGGGCGACATCGCGGTCCAGACAGGCCAGCACCATCGGTCCTACGACAGCGATGGCGACCGATTGCAGTGAGACATCGGCGGTCTCCAATCCGCAGACGTTGTCGGCGTTCGGCGCATTGCGCAGGGTGTCATCCAGACCATAGGCCCAGGCGTGATAGGGGCAGGTGATCGCCACCTTCAGATTGCCCTTGCCCTTCAGCAGGCGATGGCTCCGATGCTGGCAGACATTGAAGAACCCGCGCAGTACCCCGTCACGCCGGCGAATCACCGCGATGTCCTGGCCGGCAATGCGGCCGGTGAGGTAGTCGCCGGGTTCGGCAACGTCCTCGGCATGGCCCGCGGGTTGCCGCACCTTCCGGAAGCTCGTCTCGAGTTCCCGAGTATAGATGTCGGGGTCGGTGAAGCAGCGCGACGGCAGCGTGAGCTGCGGGCCGCTCTGTTGCGTGTTGTCCTGGCTTGCGGTCCGACCAAGCGCCATGGATTCGACCTCCGGAGTTGCGGCGATCCCACGCCGATCTCAAAAACGATGCGTGATTTTTACTGACCTGTCACCATCAATCCTCAGCGGATTTCGAGATCGAAATGCCCCCCGCCAGATGTTCCCCGGCATCGATCACCAGGGTCTGGCCGGTGATGGCAACACCGCCCGTCAGGAACCACAGTACGGTCTCCGCCACATCATCGGCCTCGACCATGCGTTTGAGCAGTAGCTGTTCAGTCAGCGCTGCAGTAAACGCGGCATAGCCGTCCTCGCCGATCCCACGCTTGCCCCAACGGGTCCGGACATAGCCGGGGCAGACGGCATTGACCCTGATATCCGGCGCCAGCCCACGTGCCAGCGAAAGGGTCAGGGTGTTGAGCGCAGCCTTCGAGGCGGCATAGGCGGCACTGCTGCCGGCTCCCGTGAAGGCCGACAATGAAGACATCGTCACGATGGAGCCGCTGCCCGATTGTTTCATCAACGGAGCTGCTGCCCGTGCCGCCTGCCAGCACCCGATCAGGTTGACCCCGAAGATATGTTCGAAATCCCCCCGGTTTAGGCCATCAAGATCGTCAGGTGCCACGAACTTGGTAACACCGGCGTTGCTGACCAACCCGTCGAGCCGTCCCCATCGTTTCTCCGCCGCATCGGCAAGGGTGCGGCAGACCGCGTCTTCACTCACATCGCCCTGGATCACCACGGGGTCACCACCAGCCTCTCGGCAGAGACGTTTGGTTTCTGCCATCTCCTCGACGCTGCGTGTGTAGTTCAGCACCACACCCCAGCCCAGCCGGCTCAGGCTCAGCGCAATCGCCCGCCCGATTCCCGTCGCTGAACCGGTGACGATCGCGGCCTTGCGTCCCGTGTCCTCCATGACGTCCTCCCATCTGTACAGACACATCTTGTCGCGGGCGGCGTGGCGGGGGAAGCTCCCCGTCCCGCCAAAGGGAGGAACGCGTGCGTCGGATCGGGATCGATGTCGGCGGCACCAACACCGATGCCGTTCTGCTGGACGGTGACGGGGTGGTCGCCAAGACAAAGACGGCAACAACATCGGATGTCATGTCGGGCATCCGCGCGGCCATGGGCACGGTTCTGGAGCAATCCGGCCTGAGGCCCGGGAGCATCGATGCGGTCATGATCGGCACGACTCACTTCACCAACGCCGTGGTTCAGCGGCGCGGGTTGCAGCCTATGGTGGCTATCAGGATAGGACTGCCGGCCAGCCGTTCTCTTGGCCCCTTTGTCGACTGGCCCGATGATCTGCGGGACGTGGTTCGTGGCGACGTCTTCATGATCGAGGGGGGACATGAGTACGACGGTCGGCCCATCGTGGACCTCGACGAGACGGCACTGGTCGATGCCGCGCATGCTATCGCCCGGTCTGGACTGCGCAGCGTGGCGGTTGCGGCTGCCTTCTCGCCGTTGACAGGAGCGTGCGAAGGCCGCGCGGCCGAGGTTCTCGCTGACATCTGTCCGGACTGTCAGGTCACGCTGTCACACCGGATCGGCCGCATCGGTCTGCTGGAACGCGAGAACGCGGCCCTGCTGAACGCCAGCCTGGAGCCGCTGGCCCATCACACGACCCAGGCATTCCGCAATGCGCTGGCGGGCAGTGGCCTTGAGGCGAAACTCTACCTGACCCAGAACGACGGCACCGTTCTTCTGGCGGAGCAGGCAGAGCGGTTTCCGGTGTTCAGTTTTGCGTCCGGCCCGACCAACTCCATGCGTGGCGCCGCCTTCCTGTCAGGGCGACCCGATGGCATGGTGGTCGATGTCGGAGGGACGACAGCCGATATCGGCATGCTGCAATCCGGCTTCCCGCGCGAGGCCAACAACGTCATAGAGATTGGCGGCGTGCGCACGCTCTTCCGTATGCCCGATCTCGTCTCGATCGGTCTGGGCGGCGGCTCATTGGTTGATCTCGACAAGGGAACGATCGGCCCTGAAAGCACAGGCTATGAGCTCATCAGCAGGGCCATGGTGTTTGGTGGGAACGATCTCACCACCACCGACCTCGCCGTGGCGGCCGGCCTGCTTGATCTCGGGAATCGCGATCGGGTGGGCCATCTCAATTCAGCTCGTGTGGGCGAGATGCTGGGTGTGGCCCACACCATGGCTGCCGAGGCAGTCGATCGCATGAAAACTGCTGCGGGCGGCGTTAGCGTTCTGGCCGTGGGTGGCGGTTCCTTCCTCATTCCCGACGACCTTCCGGGCGCGTCGGAGGTCATCCGGGTCGAGCACGGTGAGGTCGCCAACGCCGTCGGAGCCGCCATCGCCCAGGTCTCGGGTGAATGCGACCAGGTGTTCACCGATCTTGATCGCGACGAGATGCTTGCCGAGGCCCGACAAATTGCCGAGGTGCGTGCTGTCGAGGGAGGCGCCGATCGCACAACCCTCAAGATCGTCGAGGTTGAAGACCTGCCCCTGGCCTATCTGCCCGGCAACGCCGTCCGGGCCCGCGTCCGTGTCGTTGGCGACATAGCCGCCTGACCTCACATGCTGTCGGCGGTAGCGCCTGCCGCGATTAAGCTGTCGATTTCGGCGTCGCTGTAGCCTGCTGTACCGAGGATCTCTCGGGTGTATTGCCCGTAAACCGTTGACGGCTTTATCGGCCCGCCGGGGGTTTCCGAGAACTTCACGGGAAAGCCCAGAACCGGGACCTCTCCGGCGACCGGATGATCCTGTGTGACCACCATGTCACGGGCCAGAGCCTGCGGATCGCGGTGCATTTCAGGAATCGAATTGATCGGGCCAGACGGCATGCCAGCGGCTTCCAGTTCGACGATCCATTCCGCCGTGGTCTTCACTGACATCTTCTCGTTCAGGATTACTTCGAGTTCCTTCACGTTTGTCATGCGCTTCTCGTTGGTGTCGAAGCGCGGGTCGTGTTCGAGCTCCGGCGCGACGAGCTTGCAGAAGCCGCCCCACATCCAGCCGCCGGCGCTGATCGTGATGTGGCCATCGCTGGTTGTGATCGCCTGATACGGCGCCTGCAGCGGGTGTCCGGAACCCAGAGGCTCTGGCGCCGTACCGGTCGAAAAGCTCAGGGCCGAGTGCCAGTAGGTCTGCACGATGCCCGCCTCAAACAGGGAGGTGTCGACCATCTGGCCTTCGCCCGTGACCTCACGATGACGCAAGGCGGCACAAACGCCCATGGCGAGCAGAATCCCGGCGGTGATATCCGTCATTGGCACACCGGGTTTGACCGGTGGACGGCCCGGACCTTCACCGGTGACGCTCATGATCCCCGACATGCCCTGTGCCATCAGGTCGTAGCCGGGGCGATCGCCATAGGGGCCTGTGCGGCCGAAGCCCGACACCGCGGCATAGATGATCCCGGGATTAGTCTTCTTCGCGTCCTCATAGCCCACACCCAGCCTGTCGAGCACGCCGGGACGGTAGTTCTCCACCACGACATCGCCTTGAGCGATCAGCCGGTGGGCAATCTCGACACCCTCCGGTGTCTTGAGGTTCAGCGGCAGCCCGCGCTTGTTGCGGTTGACGATCATGTAGGACGCGCTGACCCCGTTGATCCAGTAGGGGTCGTCGGCGTTGTGGGAGCCGTCGGCCTCGTAGGGGACGCGCTCGATCTTGATCACGTCAGCACCCATGTCGGCCAGCATCATGGTGCAGGTGGGCCCCGCCATCACATGGGTGAAGTCGACAACCGTCACGCCGTTGAGCGGCCCGTAGCCGGTCTCCATGATCAGCGCCCCTTGAAGTCAGGTTTGGTTCTGTTGGCAAAGGCGGTCCGTCCGATGTCGTAGTCCTCGGTGCCGAAGCAGAGGTAAGGCTCGGCAAGTTCCTGGTCGTTCAAGGGCGCGGGGTCGAGCAGCCTTCTGGCGAACTTCTTGTGCCAGCGGGCAGACAACGGAGCGTTGGCCGCAATACGTTCCGCTGTTGCATAGACCTCGTTCTCAACCTGATCGTCAGGCACGACGCGGCTGACCAGACCAATCTCCAGCGCCCGGCTTGCCGGGAACTGCGAGGCCTCGAGCAGGATTTCCAACGCATGAGCATGGCTCACCAGCCGCTTCAGCTTGGCGATGTCGTCATGGCCATAGGTGATTCCCAGACGCCCAGCCGGAATGGCGAAGGTCGAAGACTCTCCCGCGATGCGGAGGTCGGTTTCCGGCAGCAATCCCATGCTGCCGCCGATGCAATAGCCCTTGATCAGCGCGATCACGGGATGGCGGCAGTTCGCCAGCCCTGTTCCCCAGGCCTCCTCATAATCCTGCGCCTGGGTCGGGTCGTCACGACGATCTTTGAATTCAGAGATGTCGGCACCCACACCGAAGGCACGGTCACCGGCGCCGCGCAGCACGACCACACGCACATCGTCATTGGCCGAGAGCATGTCGCAGGCATCGGACAGACCGCGGGCGGTCACCGTGTTGATCGCGTTCAGCTTTTCCGGACGGTTGATCGTGATCGTGGCGACGGCACCCTGGCGGTCGACCAGAATGGAGTCGGGGAGACTGGTGGTCATGGCCGTGCTCCGGCGTTGGTTGAGACGATCATTCGGCGGCCGCGCGCGAGGCCATGGCGGCATCCAGTGCCGCGTCGATGTCCTGCAGGATATCCGCGATGTTCTCGAGGCCGACCGACATGCGGATCAGGCCTTCGCTGATGCCGTGCGCCGCACGTTCTTCCGGCGTGTAGGTGGCATGGGTCATGCTGGCGGGATGCTGCACCAGGGTCTCCGCATCGCCCAGGCTGACTGCGCGGGTGATCAGATCGACGCCGTTCATGAACGCCATGCCGGCGTCGTAGCCGCCATGCAGTTCAAAGGAGACCAGGCCGCCGCCACGGCTCATCTGGCGCCTGGCTGCATCAGCCTGGGCAAAATCGTCGAGCCAGGGGTGTTCGACCGACGCCACTGCTGGGTGATCCTGTAGCATCTTGGCGACGGCCAGAGCGCTGTCGCTATGCCGTTCCATGCGTAGCTCCAGGGTCTTCAGGCCACGCATGACCAGAAAGGCGGTCAGGGGTGAGATCGTTGCGCCGGTCAGGTAGCGCAGGCCGTGCTGGCGAATCTGGTGCACCGTGTCGTGTTCGCCACAGATCACGCCTGCGAGCAGGTCGCCGTGCCCCCCCAGATACTTCGTGGCCGAATGGATAACAAGATCCGCGTCCTGTTCGATTGGACGCTGCAGCGCCGGGGTGCAGAACGTGTTGTCGACCACCGTAAGCGCGCCCTTGGCTTGGGCTCTCGCTGCCACTGCGGCAATGTCGATCACACGCAGATTGGGATTGGCCGGCGTTTCAAAGAACACCAGCTTTGTCGCCGAAGAGAGGGCCGAATCCAGCGTCTCGAGGTTCGTCAGATCGACCGGCGTCACCGTCACACCGAACTTCGGCAGCCCCTTGGTGAAGAGTGCGAAGGTGTTGCCATAAAGTGTGTGGTCGATCACGACCTCGTCGCCGGCCTCCAACAAGGTCCAGCACAACGCACTGATCGCGCCCATGCCGCTGGCCAGAGCCAGCCCAGCCTCTGCACCTTCCAGGCTTGCCATGCGCTCCTCCAGCAGGGCCTGCGTCGGGTTGCGATTGCGCCCGTAGATGTAGCCCTTGCGTTCACCGCGAAAGAGCTCGCCGCCGGCCTCCGCTGATTCGAAGGCGTAGGTCGATGTCAGATAGATTGGCTGGGTCAGAGCGCCGTTTTCATCCATGGGGTCGTAACCCAGATGAATTGCGCGCGTCGCGAACCCCTGAGGCCTGTTGTTGCCGTCGGTCATGTCAGGTCCGTTGGTGGGTCTTCCATAGCTGATGCACCTTCGGGCGTACCGCCGGAAGGGTCAAGCCGTCGACGGATCAGCCTTTGATTTGACTGTCCAGCGGCTAAGTTCGAACGCCCACCAGCCAGGCCACGACGTCGGACAGAACGCCGGCTCGCAGGCAGTCCAGCAAGGAGTTGTGTCGATTGCGATCTATCAGCTCGACCGTTCTGATTGCCATGGCTTCGTGTAGCAAGGCCGCACCCTGACGGTCGTATTTGTTGAGCGTGCTGTAGATCAGGGCCATCTCACCAGTCTCGGAGATTTCGGCAAGCCGGGCCAGTTCGTGAGATTCCAGACGAAGGCGTTCCAGCCTCTCCTCGGCAGATAGTTTCGTGTTCAGGACGCGGTCGCTGACCGAGGCCGCGCAGAGCAGACTGACCTTTATCTCCGGTGCCAGGGATGACCTGTGGCGCTCCGATTACGACAGTTTCCTGGATCCTGAGACTCACAAGATCTGGCTGTCCTACATGTCCTCCGGCTGGGAAGGCCGCGACTTTTCTGCGATCGAGGGCCATAGCGGCGAGCCCTTCGAGCAGGATATCACCTGGCAGCTTGATCGTCTCCGAAAGGTTGGCATCGATCAGGTCGTTGCTGTTGATCTGACCAAGCTAGCCCAGGAGAAAGGGTGATCTGATCCTTTTCGTCGGATCAGACGACGAACCCGGCCTTCAACCCTTCCAGCACAGCCTCTTCGCAGGTCCGCGGGCTCAGGCAGTCACCGGCCAGATGCACATCGCCGTCCCAGTCGTCGAGCGCGGTCTCAAGCTCGCAGACCGATTGGTGGCCAAGCGAGGTGACGATCGTATCAACCTCGTCGATGATGATCGGGTCTCCGCTGGTGACATGCTGAAGATAGGCGCTCGTGGCATCGGCCCCAAACAGTCTGGCATAGGGTACGATCTCGACACCGATCTTGTTGAGATCGCCGACCCAGCGGTCCCTGACATACATCTGAATACGCTGACCCGGCGTGTATCCGTTGACCGCCAGGGTGACACGGCAGCCATCGCGCGTGAGCTTCTCAGCCAGCCCAAGGCCGATCCAGTCGCAACGCCAGTCCGCGATCACCACGCGGCTCCCAACATTGGCTTCGCCCCGGATGACCTGCCAGGCATCGACCAGATGGGCTTCATCCTCGCCTTCCAAAGTGGGGCGCCAGGGTTTGGCGCCGGTGGCGATGATCACGGCGTCGGCGTTTTCTGAGGCCACCAGAGCCTCATCCACCGGGGTCTCTAACCGCACCGTCACCCCGTGCCGCGCCATCTCGTGGCTGAGGTTGGTGACAATCCCGCCAAACTCGGCCCGTCCCGGCAATTCCTGGGCGAGAAGGGCTTGTCCGCCAAGCCGGTTTGACGCCTCGCACAAAACCACATGGTGGCCGCGCTCGGCGGCCACCGCTGCGGCTTTCATGCCTGCGGGGCCACCTCCGGCAACCAGAACCTTGCGCGGTGCCTTGGCAGCGGGCTTGTCTTCGTAGTCCAGCTCGCGGCCCGTTTCCGGGCGCTGAATGCAGGAAATGCCGATGCCAATCTGCATGTGGCCGATACAGGCCTGATTGCAGGCGATGCAGGCGCGGATTTCGTCGGTACGGCCCTCTCGCGCCTTGTTGGCCATCTCAGGATCAGCGATTTGGGCGCGTGTCATACCAATCATGTCGGCCTGGCCCGCTGCCACGATCCGTTCGGCGTCCTGTGGCTGATTGATGCGGCCGGCGACAAAGACTGGCACGGGCACCAGTTTTTTCACCGCTTCGGCATGGGGCGCCAGATAGCCGGTCTCGATGTTCATCGGCGGTACCACATGAATGCTGCCGGACAGACCGACCATCGAACCTGCGATCACGTTGAGGTAGTCAAGACCGCCTTCGTTGCCGACGATACGGCAGACTTCAAGGATATCGTCGGGATCGTTGCCGCCATGCTCCAGTTCGTCGGCGGAAATGCGCAAGCCGACCACGACATCACTGCCGACGTGGTCGCGTACGCTGGCGATCACTTCGCGCAGGAACCGCATCCTGTTCTCCAGGCTGCCACCATAGGCATCGGTTCGCCAGTTCAGCGTCGGGTTCAGGAACTGGGCGGGCAGGAGGGCGTGGCTGGCGACAATCTCAACGCCGTCGAGCCCGGCCTGCTTCATTCGCCCCGCAGCCTCGCCATAGGACCTGACGTACTCGCGGATCAGCGAGAGTGGCAGGGCCCGGGAGATGTTGTGGGACCGTGACGATTTGGCCTGAGACGGCGCGTAGGAAACACCAATGCTGCCGTCGGGCACCGTGACGCCATAGACACCGGAATGGCCCAGCTGGCCGAAGATCGCACAGCCGTGCTTCTGGACCGCTTCGCCGACGCGGCGCAGCCCGGCAATGCAGGCGTCCTGCGAGGCGTCGAGATTGCGGTGGCCGCCGGTCACATGAACACGCGACGCTTCCATGATGATCAGGCCCGCGCCGCCGCGAGCACGCGATTCGTGATAGGCGACGAACCGGTCGTCAGGCTGCAGGTCACCATCAAGCAGACAGGTCATGTGCCCGGTTGAGAATATCCTGTTGCGAAACGTTCTGGGCCCGACCGTGAGTTCGGAGAACAGGTTCGGAAACGTGGTCATGTCAACACAGGTTCCCGTATTCCGGTCAGGCATCCTTCCGGCCTCGTGTGTTGAACGCGTCGATGACCTCGGACGCCGTGCAATGTGCATCGCGTTGAAGGTACTTCATGGCGTTCAGCGAGGCGTCGTGAGCTTCGAAGCTCGACCCGCCGACACAGTCGGTCACCACACGGGCGTAGTAGTCGTGCTGGTGTGCGTCGGCAAAGGTGTAGTGCACGCACACATCGGTCAGGCCGCCGCACAGGATCAGCGTATTGGCTTTCAGGCCCTTCAGCAGGATCTCGAGATCGGTACCGAAAAAGGCTGAATAACGCCGCTTGGGGATCAGGTAATCGACACCGTGCTTGTAGGGCAGGCGGGTATGAATCTGGGTGCCGGGGTGGCCTTCGACGCAATGGATTGTTTCGCTGCCATCGAGCTCGCGGCCAAAGTCGACATGATCGGGGCGGTGCACCTCGATGATGTACACCACCGGAAAGCCGTTAGCCTTGGCCGCTTCGATCATCGGGATCACACGGTCAACGCGTTCTTCGTCGCCACCCATGCTCGGGATGCCGCCGTCGTCGTCCTCGGGGCGTCCGGTACCCATGATGTCGACAACAATCAGAGCAGGGTTTCCTTCAACCAGCTCTGGCATGGCTTTTCTCCCTCAGGGTTGCTTCAGGCTAGCACAGCACGATGATGAGCGTCAGAGAACTCGGCGCATGGCAATGCGCGGTGTACTTTCCAGAAATTGCGGCGCTTCACTGTCCATAACAGACGTGATCCCGGGTAACATATCACCCGCTGCGATCTCCTCAAAGCCAAGTCGGCTGTAGTACGGGCCGTTCCAGGGCACGTCGCGAAAGGTTGTCAGGGTCAGGGCCCGATAGCCGCGTGATCGGCCTTCGGTCACGAGATGTTCGATCAGACGCCGGCCCACCCCCTCGCGCTGCCAGGCCTGCACAACCGAGATCTCCGCCAGATGCAGGTTACCGTCGACGTCCTCTGTCAAGGCGAAGGCGATCGGTGTGTCGAACTTGTCGACGGCTATCCACAGATGGCGATGGATGTGAGCCTGCCGGAGCTCGTCGAGGCTGCGCGGCGGATCCTCGTCGACGTCTGCCATGCCGACCTTTTGGAATATCGCGCCGGCATCGTCCTCGATGACACGACAGGCCTGCAGGTCACTCAGCCGGGCGGGGCGAATCGTCACCGGGTCAGCCGTGGAGGACTGCGTCATCGTCAATGGCCTTGTGGTACCTGCCGGGATACGGGCTATCCTGTGGCGTCGCATTCCGAAGGGCAAGGTCAGGGCACACATTCATGTTCAATCTGGCAACCAATCTTGAAAGCGCTGCAGCCCGGTGGCCCCAGCGCGAGGGCCTTGTGTTCGAGGGCCGTCGGTGGACCTTTGCCGAGCTTGACGCCGAGGCCAGCCGTGTGGCGCATGGCCTTGCCGCCCACGGCGTTGGCAAGGGCGATCATGTCGCTTTGATTTCACCCAACAGGCCGGAGTTCATCACGGCCTATTTCGGCATCCTCAAGGTCGGTGCCGTGGCCGTAACGGTCAGCGCACTGCTGCGTGCGCGCGAGATCGCCTACCAGCTCCAGCACTCCGATTCCGTCGCCATGATCGCCTATGGCGGAGCCGACATGGAAATCGGCAAGGCCGCCCACGATGCCTTCCGTCAGGCCGACACCTGCCGCCGCGGCTGGTTCTTTTCGGCAACAGACGGCCTCGTCGATGGCACGGAGCTCTTTGCCTTTGATGAGTTAACCGCGGGCCATTCTGCCAGTTACCTGAGTGTTGCCACCGACCACGATGACACGGCCGTGGTTCTCTACACCTCAGGCACAACGGGGAAGCCCAAAGGCGCAGAGCTGACTCACGCCAACATCATCCAGAACGTGATCTGCATTGCGCGGGTACGGCCGATGGACCCGAATGGCGGTAAGTCCTTGATCGCGCTTCCTGTTTTTCACGTCATGGCACAGACCTGCCAGATGCATCTGAGTATCTACAACGGCACGACGAGCTTTCTGGTCCAACGCTTCGACGCCTTGAAGGTCGTTCGTCTCCTGCTCGACGAGGGCATTCCGGGCTTCGCCGGCGTACCGACGATGTACCGCGCCATCCTCGATTGCCCGGATCTCACCGACGACGATCATCAGCGGCTGAAGGAGCTGTTCGTCTCGGTCTCGGCCGGTGGTTCGGCGCTGGCCCCGGAGCTGCAGCGCGAGTTCATGGAAAAGTTCGAGGCGCCGATGACCAACGGTTATGGCGCCACCGAAACCTCGCCCGCATCCTGCTTTCCCCAGTCGATCGAAGAGGTGCCGCTGGGTTCGATTGGCACGGCAGGTTGGGGCATCGACCTCGCCATTGCCGATGATGAGGGCCGGCATCTTCCGCGTGGTGAAGTCGGCGAGCTTCTGGTCCGCGGCCACTGCGTCATGAAGGGCTACTACAAAGATCCCATCGCCACCGCGGATGTCATCCGCGGTGGCTGGTATCACAGCGGCGATCTCGCACGCACGGATGAGGATGGCTTTGTCTACATCGTTGGACGCAAGAAGGAGATGATCATTCGGGGCGGCTTCAACATCTATCCCGCCGAGGTCGAAGCGGTGCTCAGCGAACATCCGGATGTTGCCATGGCGGCCGTGGTCGGCGTGCCTCACGACACCCATGGTGAGGAGGTAAAGGCTTACGTGACGGCGCTGCCGGGTCGCAGCGTGTCGGCTGATGAGGTCATCGCCTGGGCACGAAAGGAAATGGCGGCCCACAAGTATCCCAGGCTTGTCGAAGTCCGCGACTCACTGCCGCTGGGTCCCACCGGGAAGGTGGTCAAACGGGCACTGATCGAGGAGAACGCCGACCATGACTGAAACCGTCAGCCGCCGGATTACGCTGGCCAGCCGTCCGCACGGCCTGCCAAAGCCGGAAAACTTCCAGATCAGCGATGTCGAACTGCCCCGTGTCGCAGACGGTGAGGTGCTGATCCGTACGATCTATCTCACACTCGACCCCTACATGCGCGGCATGATGGAAGACGCGGAGTCCTACGATGATCCGATCCCGCTGGGCGGCGTGATCGTCGGCAGCACCGTCTCCGAAGTCGTGGAGTCGCGCGATCCGTCGCTAGCACCTGGCGACATTGTGGAAAGTTATGTCGGCTGGCAGAGCCACGCTGTGGTCCCGGCAGCCCATCTTCGGCGTATCGATCCCAATCTGGCACCCATCACCACCGCCCTTGGGGTTCTCGGCATGCCGGGTCTGACGGCCTACCACGGCCTGCTCAAGGTCGGTCTGCCCAGGTCGGGCGAGACGGTGTTTGTTTCGGCAGCGTCGGGTGCCGTGGGTGCCACCGTCGGCCAGATCGCCCGGATCAAGGGTTGCCGCGTGGTCGGCTGCGCCGGTTCCGACGAGAAGGTCGCCTACTGCCTTGATGACTGTGGCTTTGACGCCTGTATCAACTACAAGACATGCGGTGACTTCGAAGCCGCGCTGCGCGAAGCCTGTTCGGACGGCATTGACGTCAACTTCGAAAACGTCGGCGGACCGATCAGCCGGGCCGTGATGATGCAGCTCAACGAACATGCCCGTATGGCTGTCTGCGGCACCATCTCAAACTACAACGCGACCGATGCCGAGATGGTTCCCGACAACCTCTGGTGGTTCATCGTCCGCCGCATCCGGGTAGAGGGCCTTCTGGTCACCGACTTCGCCGAGCATGACGAGGCCGCCCGCGCTGAACTGGCGTCCTGGATCGAAGACGGCCGCATGATCTATCGCGAGACCATCGTGGACGGTTTCGACAATGCACCGGTGGCCTTCAACCGCCTGTTCGAAGGCAGCAACTTCGGTAAACTCATCGTCGCTGTGGGCGACGATCCCACGAAAGGCTGAGCTCATGTCGATTTATCGCATTGTCGACGAATGCTTTCGGGTTCTGATTGTGGCCGATGCGACCTTCGAGACTCTGGCTGAGGGGTTCCGCTTCACCGAGGGCCCGACCTGGCATCCCGTACACCGCCACGTCACCTTCACGGACATTCCCTCCAGCTGCATCCATCGCTGGCATGCCGGATCGGGCGAAACCGAGGTTCTGCGCGACCCCAGCTTCATGACCAACGGCACCTGTTACGACCGTCAGGGCCGGTTGCTGATGTGCGAGCATGAGTCCTCCAGGGTGACGCGCCTTGAAGACGATGGCGGGATCACGGTGCTGGCAGACAACTGGGAAGGCCAGGAGCTCAACAGTCCCAACGACATCGTCGTCGATGCGCATGACGCCATATGGTTCACCGATCCTCTCTATGGTCGTGAGGCTGCGACGGGTGTCGTTCGGGATCCCGGATTGCCCTTTCGGGGGCTCTTCAGGATCAATGCGGACGGATCGCTCGACCTCATCGATGACGACTACGACGGCCCGAACGGCCTGTGCTTTTCGCCGGACAGGCGGCGGCTCTACGTCAACGACAGCGAACGACAGCATGTCCGTGTTTACGAGATCGATGACGCCGGTCAGGCATCGGGTGGCGGTGTCTTTGCCGAAACTCTCGATGACGACGGCTCTCTTGGCTACGGGTCACCGGACGGAATGAAGATCGACAGTGCCGGCAATGTCTGGTGCGCCGGCCCCGGCGGCATTCACGTCTTCGATCCCACTGCGGCCCTGCTGGGCGTGGTGTTGACGCCGCAGTTTCCGGCCAACTTCTGCTTCGGTGGCGATGACATGTGTAGTCTGTTTGTGGCGGCGGGGACGACCTTCGTGCGTTTGCCGGTCGTCTGTCCGGGACAGGTCACGTATCCGCTTTGACCTCGGTGCCCCGATAGCGCTCCCACACGCTCCGGTACTACTCCCACAGCGGTTCGAACGCGGGGTGGCGCAGAGACCAGCGCGCCCTGATGGAGGGCGACGAAGGGGCAGCCCGACGCTGGTTTGAGCAGTCGGTGGCGGCAGATGCCCCGGAATGTCGGGAGTTCGCGGCCTCCAGGGCCGAACTGAAACGCCTTCAGGCGGTCAGGTCGGCGTAACGGCTGAGATGCCAGTCGACATCGCCGAACAGGCGATGGATCACACTCAGGCGTTTGAAGTAATGGCTCGCCATGTAGTCGTCGGTCATGGCGATGCCGCCGTGAAGCTGGATCGCTTCCTGGCCGACCGTACGGCCCGCCTTGTCGCACTGCACCTTCATGGCCGAGACGGCAAGCTGTCGCTCGGTGATGTCGTCGGATTCGACATCGGGCATGTAAACCGTGGTCAGCGAACGCGATTCCTCAAGCGCCACGAACATGTCGACCATGCGGTGCTGCAGGGCCTGGAAACTGCCGATGGCCTGGCCGAACTGCTCGCGGGTTTTGGAGTAGTCCAGCGTGAGGTCGTTCAGCACAGCCATCAGGCCCAGGGATTCAGCGCACACGGCTGCAGCGGCCCGGTCGATGGTTTCTTCGAGTGCGGCAAACGCGCTGCCCTCGGCACCCAGAAGAGCGTCACCGTCGACCGAAACGTGGTCCAGCGTCACTTCCGCGGCCCTGCCACCGTCGTTCGTCGGGTAGGCGCGCATCGATGCACCGTCAGCCCCGGCATCCACAACAAACAGCGAGAGGCCATCACGGTCCTTGTCATCCCCTGATGTGCGTGCCGAAACGATCAGCCGATCGGCTGTGTCACCGTTGATCACTAGGCCCTTTGTCCCGTTCAGGGTCCAGCTGTCGCCGGATTTTTCAGCACGGGTTGCGACATGGGCAAGGTCATAACGGGACCGTGGTTCGGCATAGGCCAGAGCCAGCAGCAGATCACCGGCCATCATGGGTTCAAGCAGCGTACGCCTCTGGTCGTCGGAACCGGCCAGCGCGACCGCGCTCCCGGCCAGAACGACATTGGCGAGATAGGGCTCGGCCACGAGGCCCCGGCCCATGCTTTCCATCAGCACCGCGATGTCCTTCGCACCGCCGAAGCCGCCCTGATCCTCCGGCATGCCGACTGAGAGCCAGCCGAGCTCCGCCATCTGTTTCCACGTCTCTCGACGGAAGCCGTCCTCGGTCGCGGCAGCCTTGCGCCTGACGTCAAAGCCGTAGTCGCGTTCGACAAAGCGGTCGGCGCTGTCCTTGAGAAGCTGTTGCTCCTCGCTCAGCTCAAGATCAAGCATGGTCGGTCTGTGTCCCTAGAGGCCAAGCACGTGCTTGGCGATGATGTTCTTCTGAATCTCGTTCGACCCGCCATAGATCGAGACCTTGCGGGTGTTGAAGTAGGTCGGGGCCACCGGCGCGGCATAGTCCGGGCCCAGCGGTTCTTCGTTCCAGCCGTGCTCGAAGGCTTCGGGCGCGAACGGCATGACATAGGGCCCCACGGCTTCCATCGCGAGCTCGGTCATCAGCTGATCGATCTCTGTGCCGCGAATCTTGATGTAGCTCGCTTCGGCGCCGGGGTCCTTGCCTGCCGAGGCTGCGGCGAGAAGCCGCAGCATGGTCGACTCCAGCGTCCGGATTTGGATGTCGGCATCGGCTATCTTGTTGCGGAATCGCGGCTCCTCGGCCAGGCCCTGATCATCGGCCATGGCCTTCAGGCGGCGCATCTGGCGCTTGGCTGCGGGGATGCCGGCCATGTTGAAACGTTCATAGCCCAGCAGGAACTTGGCATAGGTCCAACCCTTGTCCTGTTCGCCGATGCGGTTGGCAACCGGCACCCGGACATTGTCGAACACTGTCTGGTTGACCTCGTGTGTGCCCTCCATCGTGATGATCGGATGGATCGAGATGCCCGGCGTGGTCATGTCGACGAGCAGGAAGGTGATGCCCTCTTGCCGCTTGCCGCTGCTGGATGTCCGCGTCAGCAGAAAGATCCAGTCGGCAAACTGCGCCATGGTGGTCCATGTCTTGGTGCCGTTAACGATATAATGGTCACCGTCCAGTTCCGCTTTGCACTTCAGGCTGGCAAGATCGGATCCGGCATTGGGTTCCGAATATCCTTGGGCCCACCAGACATTGCCTGAGAGAATGCCGGGCAGGTGCTGGGCCTTCTGTTCGTCGGTGCCAAAGGTCCAGACCACCGGGGCGACCATCTCGGGCCCGAACGGCACACCTGGAGGGCAGCCGGCATTGCCGGTTTCTTCTTCGAAAATGTAGTGCTGCATTACCGACCAGTCGCAACCGCCGTGTTCCACAGGCCAGTGAGGGCACGACCATCCCTTGGTCGCGAGCTTTTTGTGCCAGTTGACGTAGTCTTCCTTGCGCAGGCCCAGGCCCTTTTGCATCCGGTCCATCGCGGCGGGATCGCATTCGGCCTTGATGAAGTCGCGGACCTCCTGTCGGAAGGCTTCTTCTTCTGGCGTGTAGGTGATCTGCATGGCTTCTGACCTCGGAAGAGCTGGCACGAAACGACGGATTCGATGCTAGACTGTCAGACAACAGCGGCGCAACGCCGCCAACGCGAAATCCGAACCAGACAAGGGGTTGTTTCATGGGCTTTTTTGACCTTGAGGGCCAGGTCGCCGTTATCACCGGCGGTTCCAAGGGTATTGGCCGTGCCATTGCCGAACGCATGGCTGAAGGCGGGGCCAAGGTGGTCATCTCAAGCCGCAAGGTCGATGCCTGTCAGGAGGTCGTCGACGGCATCAAGGCCAAGGGTGGTGAGGCTCTGGCGGTGGGCTGCAACGTTACCCATGTCGAGCAGCTCCAGCACCTCGTTGATGAATCGATGAAGGCCTACGGCCGGATCGACTGTCTTGTCGGCAACGCGGCGGTCAACCCGCACTACGGGCCGATGACCACCATCAAGGAACCGGCCTTCCAGAAGATCGTCGACTGCAACATCCGAGCAAACCTCTGGCTTTCGAAGATGGTTCTTCCGCAGATGGCCGAGCGCAAGGATGGAACGATCATCATCATCTCGTCGATCGCCGGCATCAAAGGCACCGACGACATCGGCATGTACGGTGTCTCCAAAGCCGCCGATATGGCAATGGCGCGCAATCTCGCGGTGCGCTGGGGTGAGCACAATATCCGCGTGAACACCATCGCGCCGGGTCTGATCAAGACCGACTTCGCCAAGGCACTCTGGGAAGATCCCGAACGCCGCGCCAAGGTGGAAGCACAGTACCCGCTGCGTCGTATCGGTGATCCCGATGACATTGCCGGCGTTGCTGTGTTTCTGGCGGCCGATGCGGGCCGCTACATCACCGGCCAGACCATCGTTGTTGATGGCGGCTCGACCATCGTGGCCGGGGGCATCTGAGCCCGTTGGGGCCATGAGGGATCACACGATTGCGAAGGCATCCGCCTTGCGAACGGGCGATACGGCAACCATCTCAAGAGCATCACCACAGACCTGGAGTGTACATCATGGCCAAAGCCACCTTTGCTGCCGGTTGTTTCTGGAGCCCTGAGGAGACCTTCAGCCAGATCCCCGGCGTCAACGACACCGCGGTCGGCTACGTCGGCGGCCATACCGAACGCCCCACCTACGAACAGGTCTGCAGCAGCCAGACCGGCCATGCCGAGGCGGTCGAGGTCGACTACGACCCCGAACAGGTCAGTTACGACGATCTTCTGAAGGTGTTCTGGGAGATTCACGACCCCACAACACTCAATCGCCAGGGGCCCGACGTCGGCAGCCAGTACCGGTCGGCTATCTTCGTACATGACGACGATCAGCGCGCCGCCGCCACGGCAACCCGCGATGCCCAGCAGGAAGCCCGCCATGATGACCGGACCGTGGTCACGGAAATTGTCGATGCGCCGACTTTCTGGCGTGCCGAGGACTATCACCAGCGCTTCATCGAAAAGCGCCGCTCCCGCTTCGGTTTCAAGGTCGCCTGAAAGGCACTGAAGCGGCTGATCCCGCCGCGTTGCTGACGATCAGGCCTGCTCGATCAGGATATCGCACTGCCGGATCAGCGCCTGTACGCGCTGGCCCAAGACGGCGAAACGCTCGTCCTGGGTCTGGCCGCGCAGGTAGCGGATATAGATCTGCTGCAGGATCACGGCGATCTTGAACAGGCCGAAAATCTCGTACCAGGCGAACCGCGAGACATCGAAGCCGGTCTTTTCGGCGTAGCGCGCGACCAGCTCTGCCCGGGTCGGGAAGTCCGGCTTGTCGGTAGGCATATAGACCGCCATCCGTCTGTTCTCACTATCACCGACCTCACCCCAGTAGTTCACAAGATTGGCGAGGTCGAGCAGAGGGTCACCACGTGTGCACATATCCCAGTCGAGCACGGCCACGGCACGGGCCGGGTCATCGCGGGCGACCATGATGTTGTCGAGCTTGTAGTCGTTGTGCACGAACGTCGTTGTTTGCGCCGCGGGGATATCCGACTGAATCCACGCGATGGCAGTCGCGGCGTCGGGGGAGGCGTCGTCCACGGCAGCCTCCCAGCGTTTTGACCAGCCGCCGACCTGGCGTTCCACGAACCCTTCGGGCCTGCCGAGACCGCCAAGGCCAACCTCTTCGGCATCGATCATGTGAAAGCTCGCCAGCACATCCGCTGTCATCTCGCCGATCCGGCGGCACAACTCCGGCTTGCCGTCGGTTTCCTCAGGGTTGGTGGAGCGCAGGACAAAACCGTCCTTGCGTTCCAGAACGTGAAACTCCGCGCCTATGATCTGCTCGTCGGTACACAGCACGTAGCTGCGTGGCGCCAGCGGCCATTGGCGCCAAAGGCGGGAGAGAATGCGGTGCTCCCGCTTCATGTCATGGGCCGACGGCGCGATCGGACCCAGCGGCGGCCGGCGCAGGACGTATTCGGTGTTTTCGAAGGCCAGCAGGTAGGTCAGGTTGGCATGGCCGCCGCCGAACTGGCGCACGGTCAGGGGACCCGTCACATTCTCCAGGTTGTCCTGCAGCCAGGGCTCCAGCCGTGACGTGTCGAGCGCCTCGTCGGGGCGGACATCCATCGTCTCCGGATCGCGTTCGGTCATCCTGCCCTACTTTCGCCAACTCACGCTTGCGGCCATGCCCGCTTGCATGGATGGTGCCGCATGGCCGTGGTGATCATCAAGAGGCGTCGACAGCCGTGACACAGGAATTCGATGCCGTTGTGGTGGGTGCGGGCCACAACGGATTGGTCTGCGCCAACTATCTCGCCCTCGCCGGGCTCAGGGTTCTGGTCCTGGAACGGCGCGACACGGTGGGCGGCCTCAGCACCGATTACGAATTTTTCCCCGGCTACCATGCTTCCTTGCCGAATTCGCCGGGCTCGCTTGAACCCCGGATCGTGCAGGACCTCGCTCTCGCCGACCACGGTCTCAGCTTCACCCGACCCGACCCTTCGCTTGTTGTGCCGTTTCTGGATGGCCGGGCCATGGTGGCCTGGCGCGATCCAGAGAAGACTGCGCAGGTGATCGGACAGTTCTCGCGTCGCGACGTGAAGGCTTATGGTGAGTTTTTCGAGTACCTCAACGACTTTGCCCGCCGGATCGGCGTGTCGCTGTTCGAGACGCCCCCGCGCCTGCGTGACATTGCCGCACGCTTGGAGACTGACGCCGAAGAAGAGGCCTTTGCCAACATCATTCTGGGAAGCCTGCAGGACCTCCTGGACCGCTGGCTCGAGTCCGACGAACTCAAGGCTTCGATCGCCGCGATCAGCATGACCTCCAATCTGGTTGGTCCCCGTTCGCCCGGCAGTGCCTATCTGCTGTTGATGCGGCCAATGTCGCTCGCCTCATCGGCTGCGGCCTCGGGACATGATCCGCGCAAGCAGTACCTTCGCGGCTCGACCGGCCTGCCGGTCGGCGGCATGGGGGCTGTGACTCGCGCCATGCGGCAATCGCTGGAGGCCAAGGGTGGCGTGGTCCGAACTGGCTGTGGTGTTCGCCGGATTGTTTCAGGCAGCGACGGTATCGAGGTGATCGAGCTGGAATCCGGAGAGGTGATCCGGGCCGGTCTTGTCGCCTCGAATCTTCACCCCCGCACCATCATGGTCGACCTGCTCGAAGGGGAGGGCGCCGACAACGACGTCTCGAACCGTCTGGCGACCCATCCGCGCCGCGGCTCAGCGTTCAAGCTGGCCCTGGCTCTGGACGGCCTGCCGGCCTTCGCAGCGGCACCCAAGGAGTTGGAGGAGGCTTATGCCGGCTGCCAGTTCCGCCTGACGTCCGACCTCGCTCACATGGAGCGTGCCTACGATGACGCCAAGTTCGGCCGACCGTCCTCTGAGCCGATCATCCTGGGGCTGATTCCGTCGGTGCAGGACCCCGGCATGGCGCCGCCCGGCAAACACATCATGAGCTGCAACATCTTCCACGCCCCGGTCCGACTGGCAGAAGCCAGTTGGGATCAGGAACGGGACCGCTACGGCCACCACTGCATCGACATCATCGCGCGCTACATGCCCGACCTCAAGGATCGCATCATCGATCACCGCTTCCTCAGCCCCCTCGACATCGAGAGCGAATTCGGCCTGCGCGACGCCAACATCATGCATCTCGATATGATGCCCGCGACGATGTTCGGTTTGCGCCCTCTTTCGGGTTGGTCCGACTACCGGATGCCGGTCAAAGGCCTATATCTCTGCGGCTCCGGCGCTTGGCCCGGCGGCACGGTCAGCGGTGTGCCCGGCCACAATGCCGCGGCTGCCATGATCGCAGATCTCAACCGCGCCCGCGCGTGACGCACCGGGACCAATCGTGGCAAGCTCCTGGCCATCTCCGATACGGATTTGACAATGACCAATGACGACATTCTTGCCTGGCTCAACGATCAATGGCCGCCCTGCGTCGACGTTCTGAGCGGCAATGGCGTCGCCTATGACAAGGACCGGCGCGAACTGGTCATGACCTATGTGGCCACGCCCGAACACTGCCACTCCGTCGATATCGTTCAGGGCGGATTCGTCTCGGCGATGCTGGATGCCACCATGGCTTATGCCGTGATGGGCACACAGGATGTCGCTGAGGGCATTGCGACGCTGGAAATGAAGGTCAGTTTCATGGCGCCGGGCCGACCCGGCCAGATGGTCTGCAAGGGGCGGCCGGTGAAACTCGGTCGGTCGATCGGTTATCTGGAAGGCGAGCTCTTCCAGAACGACGAGTTGCTGGCGACCTCGACCACGACGGTCAAGCTTCTGAAATCCCGAAGTGGAGCGTGATGCGAGCCATGGTGGAGGAGTTTGACTTCGTCATCGTCGGCGCGGGGTCGGCGGGCTGTGTCCTTGCCAACCGGCTATCAGCTGATCCAGCCAACCGGGTCTTGCTGCTGGAGGCCGGTCCCCGCGACATCAGCCCATTCATCCATATGCCGGCCGCGTTCATTCATGCCATCAGCCGCACATCGATCGACTGGGGATACGTCGCCGAGTCTGAACCTCATCTGAACGGTCACCGCGAAACCTGTCCGCGCGGCCGTGTTCTGGGCGGCTCGTCGTCGGTCAACGCGATGGCCTTCGTGCGGGGACATCGCGGTGATTTCGACGACTGGGCCGAAAACGGGCTCACGGACTGGTCCTTCGCCCATTGCCTGCCTTACTTCAAACGCCTGGAGACCTTCAGCGGTGGCGCGGATAGTTGGCGCGGCGGTGAGGGACCGGTTCACGTCACCGCGCCGCAGTTCAGCAACCCGCTGAACAACATCTTTCTGGAAGCCGCCGAAGAGGCCGGATTTCCACGCTCTGACGACACCAACGGCGCCGACCTCGAAGGCGCCGGGGTGGCGGATCAGACCATTCACAACGGTCGCCGCGTCAGCACCGCCACGGCCTACCTCAACCCTGTCCGTAAGCGTCCCAACCTGGATATCCGCACCGGCGCGCTGGTGGCGCGTGTGGTGTTCGAGGAGGGCAGGGCGACAGGGGTCGAACTGGCCGGCCCGGCTGCGACCTCGATCAGGGCGCGCCGCGAGGTCATCCTGGCGGGGGGAGCGATCAACTCACCCCAGCTTCTGATGCTGTCGGGTATCGGGCCGGGACAGCATCTTCAGGATCATGGTCTGCCGGTGGTGGCCGACTGTCCAGAGGTTGGCACTCAGCTGCAGGATCACATCGATGTCAGTGTCATCCACCGCTGTCTGCGACCGGTCTCAGCCACGCCCTATCTCTCCTGGCCACGAAAGCCGTTCGCCGGACTGCAGTGGCTTCTCACGAGGCGGGGCGCTGTGGCCACCAACCACTTTGAAGCCGCCGCCTATGTCCGAACCCGGCCGCAGCTCGAACGGCCGGATGTCCAGCTCTTCTTCATTCCGCTGGCGGTCTCCACAGACGGCTCGCCCCTGGCCGGTGGCCACGGCTTCCAGGCCACCGTCATGCTGTTGCAGCCGCGCAGCCGGGGCGCAATCAGTCTCAAGAGCGCCGATCCCTCCGTCGCACCGGCGATCCGGTTCAACTATCTCGCCGAGGAAGAGGATGCTGTGAACCTGGGCCATGGCGTCGATGCCATGCGTCGGGTGTTCGCCAGCTCGGCCTTCGCTCCCTACGCCGGTGAGGAAATTCTGCCGGGCGCCGAAAGCGACACACTGGAGCAGGTTGCGGCGTTCGTCAGGCGGCACATGAAATCAACGCATCACCCCTGCGGCACCTGCCGGATGGGTGTGGATCAGGGCTCGGTGGTGGATGGAGCAGGGCGGGTACGTTGCGTTGAGGGATTGCGCGTGGTCGATGCCTCGATCATGCCCACAATAACCAGCGGCAACATCAACGCCCCGGTCATCATGATGGCCGAGAAGCTGTCGGATGCGATCCTCGGGAAACCGGACCTGCCACCGGAGAATCCCAGCTAGCGGGTACTATCAGGTGCTGTCGAAGAGATAGACGATCTCGTAGAACGGTCGCCCCTGCCAGGTGAAGCCGAGGATAAGGTCGATGGCGTGGCCGCCGTGCCCCTCATAGAATATTCGCGCGCGGTCGTTGACCTCGACGGCGGTCAACGCCAATGGCAGGGCCCTGCGCCTTCGCAGGTCCTCCATCAGATGGCGCCAGATACCACTGCCCATGCCTCCCGACTGCCACGACGGAAGCAGATAAATCTGGTCGAGGAAGCTGCGGGCCTGCGGCACGTAGTCCGGTGGTGGAGTCAGGCAGATGAAGCCTGCCGGCTCACCGGTCTCGACCACCCAGGCCTCGTTTTCGGGATCAAGCAGCACGCCACGCCACCGTTCGACGCCCATCTACGGATTGTCGGGCCCGGCGCCGTCGAGCATGTCGTCGGGCAGGATGCCGCGGTAGTTCAAGCTGTAGGTCTTGATCTCCAGGCGGCTCAACAGGACCGCGTCCTCCGAACCCGGCCGGCGCAGCCGCCAGGACATGCTCATCAGGTCAGCAGATTTCGAACAAACCCGCCATGCCCTGACCGCCGCCGATGCACATGGTGACCACCAGGTTCTTCGCACCCCGGCGCTTGCCTTCGATCAGCCCGTGGCCGGTCATGCGCGCGCCCGACATGCCATAGGGATGGCCGATCGAGATCGAGCCGCCGTCGACGTTGAGCTTGTCGTTGTCGATGCCGAGCTTATCGCGGCAGTAAAGTACCTGCACGGCAAAAGCCTCGTTCAGTTCCCACAGATCGATGTCATCGATCTTCCAGCCATTGCGTTCCAGAAGCTTCGGCACGGCATAGATCGGGCCGATGCCCATCTCGTCGGGTTCGCAACCGGCGGCCACCATGCCGCGGTAGACACCCAGTGGCTCCAGCCCGCGCTTTTCCGCCAGCGAACGCTCCATCAGCACACAGGCCGAGGCACCATCGCTGAGCTGGCTGGCATTGCCGGCGGTGATCCACTTGTCTTCGCCCATCACCGGCTGCAGCCCCTGCAGGCCTTCCAGCGTGGTCGTGGGACGGTTGCCTTCATCCTTGGCCAGCGTGACGGTCTGTTCGCTGATCTCCTTGGTTTCCTTGTCCTGGACCAGCTTCACGGTTTCCAGAGGCACGATCTCGTCGTCGTAACGTCCGGCTTCCTGGCCGGCGGCCGTGCGCTGCTGGCTCTGCAGGGCATATTCGTCCTGCGCTTCGCGGCTCACGCCATACCGTTCTGCGACATTGTCGGCGGTTTCGATCATCGGCATCCAGAGCTCGGGCTTGTGCTCCATCAGCCAGTCTTCCTTGGCCTTGAAGTGGTTCATGTGATCGTTCTGGACCAGGCTCACCTGCTCCACACCGCCCGCCACGGCCACGTCGACATTGTCGACGATGATGCGGTGGGCCGCCGAGCTGATCGCCTGCAGACCGGAGCTGCAGAACCTGTTGATCGTGGTTGCCGCCGTCGTCACCGGCAGGCCGGCCCGGACCGCACTGAGGCGTGCCATGTTGTGACCCGTGGCGCCCTCGGGCAGGCCGCAGCCAATCACGACATCCTCGACCTCGCCACCTTCGACCTTGGCGCGCTCGACGGCATGCTTGATCGCATGACCGGTCAGGGTCGCACCGTGGGTGTTGTTGAACGCGCCGCGATAGGCCTTGCCGATAGGCGTGCGCGCGGTGGAAACAATAACGGCTTCACGCATGGTTCTGTCCTCTCACAAACCCGGCTCAGCCGGCGTTTTCCTTGTCGTAATCCTCGAAGGTCATGTTCTCTTCGGCCAGACGCTTCAGCAGAGCTGAGGGCTTCCAGTGATCGAAGCCCAGGCTCTCGTGATAGGCGCAGACCTTTTCGTAGACGGTCTTGAGGCCCACGGAGCCGGCCCAGTGCATCGGGCCGCCGCGCCAGCCGGGGTAGCCGTAGCCGTTGATGTAGACGAGATCGATGTCGCTGGCGCGCAGCGCATGGCCCTCGGCCAGGATATCGGCGCCGATGTTCACCAGCGGATACAGGCAGCGCTCCAGGATTTCCTGATCGGTGAAGTCCCGGCGCTCCAAGCCGAAGTGCTTGGCGGCGTCGGCAGCCAGCTGGTCGACCTCGGCATCCGGCGCCGGCTTGCGGCTGCCTTCTTCATAGATGTAGTAGCCGCGTTTGCTCTTCTGACCGAACCGGCCCATCTCGCACAGGCGGTTGGAGACATAGGCACCGCGATCATCGGCGGCGGTGCCGTCACCGGCATCCTTGCGTTTGCTCCAGCCGATATCGAGCCCGGCCAGATCCATCACGGCCAGTGGCCCCATCGCCATGCCATAACCGAACATCACGGTGTCGATATGGAGCGGGCGGGCGCCTTCCTCGACCATGATGCTGGCTTCGCCGAAGTAACCTTCCAGCATCCGGTTGCCGATGAAGCCGTGACAGACGCCGGTCACGATCGGCAGCTTCCGCATCCTGCGGCCGATATCCATGGTCGTGACCAGGTTTTCGTCCGACACATTGTCGGTCCGCACCACCTCAACCAGACGCATGACATTGGCCGGGCTGAAGAAATGGGTACCCAGAACATGGCCATCGCGCCCGGGAACCGTTTCCGCGATCTCGTTGATGTTCAGGTACGACGTATTCGACGTCAGGATCGCGTCCGGCTTGGCCACCTGATCGAGCTTGGCGAAAACCTCTTTCTTCACGGCCATCGTCTCGAAAACCGCTTCGATGATCATGTCGGCGTCACCCAGGTCGGCCATCTCGACCGACGGCGTGATATGCGCCATGCAGCCGTCCATCTGCTCCTGGCTCATGCGGCCTTTGGCGACCGTGGCGGCATAGTTCTTTTCGATGATGCCCATGCCCCGGTCCAGCGCTTCCTGGCTCTGTTCCACGATGGTCACGGGGATTCCGGCATTGACGAAGTTCATCGCGATGCCGCCGCCCATGGTCCCGGCTCCCAGCACGCCGGCCTTGGCGATGGTGCGCGGTTTCAAATCCTTGGCGATACCCGGGATCTTGTTGGCCGCACGTTCCGCAAAGAAGACGTGGCGCATGGCCTTGGATTCATCGGAGGTGACACATTCGGTGAAGATGTCGCGTTCGCGCTTCACACCGGCATCGAAGTCCAGCTCCACCGCGGCTTCGACACATTCGATGCAGGCAAAGGGCGCCCGCATGCCGCGGGCACGCCGTGCGATCTCCTTGCGCTTGGCTTCGAAGATGCCCTTGTCCTCGCACACGATGCCGATGTCGCGTGTCCGCCGGTGGCCCCCGTCCTGCGTGCCTTTATCCTTGGCGAAGGCCAGCGCACCGTCCAGCAGGTCACCTTCGATCACCTGGTCGACGATGCCCAACGCGGCGGCCTTGGGCGCCTTGATCGGGTTGCCCGTGACGATCATGTCGAGCGCCGGCACCAAACCGGCCAGACGCGGCAGGCGTTGGGTGCCGCCGGCGCCGGGCGGGAAGCCCAGCTTGACCTCCGGCTGGCCGACATTGGCCGTGGGCACGATCACACGGTAGTGGCAGGCCATCGCCGTTTCCAGACCGCCGCCCAGGGCGTGGCCGTGGATCGCTGCGATCACCGGCTTCGGGCTCGCCTCGAAGGCGGCGATGATGTGCTTGAAGGTCTCTTCGCCTTCAGGCCAGGGCAGGGAAAAATAGCGGATATCGGCGCCGGCGATGAAGCCGCGCCCGCCGCCGATCAGCACGATCGCCTTGATCTCGTCGTCACCGTTCGCCCTGGCAATGCCCTCGCAGATTCCCTTGGGCACGCCCGGGCTCATGGCGTTGACGGGAGGGTTGTTGACGGTGAGCACCGCCACCGAACCATGCTTATCGTAACCAACCAGAGACATCATTCCTCCCGCACCCGCGAAGCCGTTTGTTGCACTGCAACACGCTAGACCGGAGCGCGGTCCGGGTTCAATGACGAAAGGGGGTTTGGGGAACCTATCCCTCGGTGTGTTTTGCCAGTTCCAGCTTAGAGATCACGCCGCGGTGCACTTCATCGGGACCGTCGGCGAAGCGCACGGTGCGGGCATACATCCAGGCGTGGGCCAGGATCGTGTCCTGACTGATACCCATCGCGCCATGGGCCTGAATGGCACGGTCCGCGACACGCTGGCAGAGGTTCGGTGCCACCACCTTGATCGCGCTGATCTCGCTGCGGGCGGCCTTGTTGCCCACCTTGTCCATCATGTCGGCGGCTTTCAGGGTCAGCAGGCGGGCCATGTCGATCTCGATCCGGCTGTCGGCGATGTCGGCGCGGATCGTGTCGCGCTGGGCCAGAGGGCGTCCGAAGGCGACACGCTCCTGCACCCGGCGGCACATGGTCTCCAGGCACCGTTCGGAGAGCCCGACCAGACGCATGCAGTGATGGATGCGGCCCGGGCCCAGACGGCCCTGGGCGATCTCGAACCCGCGTCCTTCGCCCAGCAGCAGGTTATCGGCGGGCACCTTCACGTCGTCGAACACGATCTCCATGTGGCCGTGGGGAGCATGGTCGTTGCCGAAGACATGCATGGGCCGGATGACGTTCACGCCGGGCGTGTCCATCGGCACCAGAATCATGGATTGCTGCTGGTGCCGGTTAGCCTCCGGATCGGTCTTGCCCATCACGATCAGGATCTTGCAGCGCGGATCCCCGGCGCCCGAGATGTACCATTTGCGCCCGTTGATCCGGTATCCGTTGCCGTGTTTTTCGATCTTGGTTCGGACGTTGGTCGCGTCCGAGGAGGCAACCTCCGGCTCGGTCATGGCGAAGGCCGAACGGATCTCGCCGGCCAGCAGGGGCTTCAGCCATTGTTCCTTGTGTTCGTCGGTTCCGTAGCGCTCCAGCACCTCCATGTTGCCGGTGTCGGGCGCGGCACAATTGAACGCTTCGGGCGCGATGGGGCTGCGTCCCATCAGCTCGCACAGCGGTGCATATTCCAGGTTCGAGAGCCCGAACCCGCGCTCGCTGTCGGGCAGGAACATGTTCCACAGGCCCTCGGCGCGGGCCCTTTCCTTCAGCTCTTCGATGATCGGCGGCGGCGCGCTCCAGCCCAGCTCCTTCACCTGCTCCTCATAGAGATGCTCGTTGGGGAAGACGTGCTGGTCCATGAAGGCGGAAACACGGTCCATCAGCGCGGTGACGTGATCGGGATACTCGAAGTGCATGGTGGCGGGTCCGTTTGCTGGCGTTTCGCCAGAGCTTAGAGCGGATCGCGTAGCTGAGGAATCACTTCGTGGCTCCTCCATAAGGCGTGGATCCGCTCACCGTCTTAAGGTTGGAGCAGGTTTACGCGCGAACATCTGGCGGCCGCGTGCCGGGATTGAACTGCCAGCCAGTTGGAACGTCCGGTGCTTCGCGTCGGAAACGCAGGCGGTTCTAGATTGTTGGCAGCACGTGATCTTTAAACCGCTCGCGCAACCGCAGCTTCGAGACCTTGCCCGTCGCCGTGTGCGGCAGCTCATCGACAAAGGCGAAGTCGTCAGGCATCCACCAGCTCACGATCCGGGTCTTGAGATGTTCCCGTATATCGTCGGTGGTGGGGTTCTTGCCCTCGTGCGGGACCACAATCAGCATCGGCCGTTCCTGCCACCTGGGATGCGGCATCGCGATGGCCGCCGCTTCAGCGACGTCGGGATGGCTCATGGCCTCATTTTCCAGATCGATGGAGCTGATCCATTCGCCACCCGACTTGATGAGGTCCTTGGTTCGGTCTGTGATCTGGAGCAGCCCGGCATCAGTGATTGTCGCAACGTCGCCCGTGCGGAACCAGCCGTCGTCGGTCATGGCCGCAGCCGTCGCGGCCTCGTCGTTGTAATAGCCGTCCACGATCCAGGGGCCCCGGCACTGCAGTTCACCCTGTGTTTCACCATCATGGGGCAGAAGGTTGCCGTCCTCGTCCACCAGACGCAGTTCGACACCGAAGAAGCGGCGCTCCCGCAGCTTCAGCTCGTGACGGGCGTCACCCTCCAGCTTGTCCATCTCCGGGCCGTCGGCACCGGCGGCGCAGACCGGGCTGGTCTCGGTCATGCCCCAGCCCTGGGCCACGTTGATGCCGTATTCTTCCTCGTAACCCTTGATCAACGAGAGCGGAATCGCTGCACCGCCACTCACGAGGTGTTTCAGAGTGCTGAACCGCTTGCCTGTCTCGCGCAGATGCGTCAGCAGTCCCATCCAGATCGTCGGCACACCCAGGGTCAGTGTCACACCTTCAGACTCAATCAATTCGTAGATGCTTTCGCCGTCCAGCTTCGGCCCCGGCATCACCAGCTTCGTGCCCGCGATTGGTGCGACATAGGGCTGGCCCCAGGCCTGGACGTGGAACATCGGCACCACCGGCAATACTGCGGTGCCGGTGCCATAGGGCAGCACACCCGGTGCCAGCAGGCCCAGCGCATGCAGTACGGTCGACCGGTGGCTGTAGAGCGAGCCCTTCGGATTGCCCGTTGTGCCCGACGTGTAGCACATGGCCGAGGCGGCCCGTTCATCGAGCTCGGGCCAGTCGTAAGTCTCGGGCTGGCCGTCCAGAAGCTCCTCGTAGCACAGCACGTTGGGCAGCGATGTCTCCGGCATGTTCTCGCGCGCGGCCATCACGATATAGGCTGTCAAACCGGGAAAGCGCCCGGCCATCTTCTCGACCAGGGGCACGAGATTGCTGTCGATGAAGATCACACGATCATCGGCGTGGTTCACGATGTATTCGAGCTGGTCTTCGAACAGGCGCGGGTTGATCGTGTGGCACACCGCACCGATGCCGGACACGCCGTAGTAGAGCTCGAAATGGCGGTAGGTGTTCCAGGCGATCGTCGCCACCCGGTCGCCTTCCTCGATCCCCAGCCCTTTCAACGCGTGGGCCAGCTGCGCCGTGCGCTTGAACGCGTCGGCATAACCATAACGGTGGATCGGTCCCTCGACGGTGCGCGAGACAATCTCGATCGTCGGATGGGCGTCAGCAGCGTGCTTCAGAATGTCGATGATCAGCAGCGGCCGATCCATCATGCGTCCGGCGATCATGGCGTTCTCCCTAAAAATGCCCCGTCTTTTGCGGGATCATAACAAGCTAAGAAGGACGTGCCAGCGAATGTCACATGCGCCAGGCTCTAGGCCATGAGATCACGTGCGACCAGACCCGCCAATATGCTCCCCCGCTAACGGCGCGACCCGACGGTGATGGTCGTCCCGCCGGGCTGGCCGGAGCGCCGGGCAGATCTGCAGGGCCCGGCAGGATGACCGCTGGAGCCGGTGGTTCGCCGACAGCATCGGTATGAACGACGTTGAGAATGACTTTCAGATCGCCGGATCTTGTCGCCAGACACGCAACACCCGATGGGAGCTGGGATTCATGACGTTCACGACGATGTTCTGACGCCCCGCCTCACTCGCCTGTGCCGTCACGTCATGGACAGCCGCAGCGGTGTCCAGGGCAGGTGGCAGGTCCGTCAGTTCCGTACTGTCGAGGCAGTGGGCGGGCAAAACGACGCTGCCAACCAGATCGGTGAATGCTTGCATGGGGCTTTCTGCTCAGGAATTCATCTCAATGGTTCAGCAGCCGGGCCCTCGGCGGCAATCAAAAGCACAGGCGAGGCACCGGTTCAGCCTAACAAGATATCCCCATGCCGTTTTGGAGTTGTCGATGACAAGCCAGCGATTGGCGCGATCGATCTGAAGGCGGATACTGGAAACAACCGACGACAGTGGCCCATTTCGGCCGGGCGGCTATGCGCCGAAGGGGCATTGAGGACCTGCAACCAGGCTTCACGCATTCGCGGAACCGGCCCGTTGGTTGATCCAAATGGCACTCCGATCCCTCTGATGGGACCGCTTGGCCGACCTTTCTCGTCCAGCATGGACCGGTTTCGGGGAAGCGGGTCCCTTTACCCGATGCGTCCATACCTTTATGAGCGCCAACTGCGTCGCAGCAACCGTAGCCTACTAGTTGTGATCAAATAGTCCTATGCCTAGGCTCTCCGACAGGGAGGACGCCATGGCCGACATCTTCACCGACAACTACAAGGAAACCCCCTACTGGTGGGATCTGGCCCCGCACGAAACCAGCGACGAACAGGTGCCGCCTGCCAAGACTGATGTCGTGATCGTCGGTTCGGGCAATGTCGGCATGTCGGCTGCCTTGTCGCTCTCTCGTCTGGGCCGCAAGACCGTCGTGCTGGATGCTCAGGAGATCGGCTATGGCGCCAGCACCCGCAACGCCGGTTACCTCGGGCGCGGGCTCGGCATGAAATATGGCGCGCTGACATCAGCGGTCGGGCGTCAGGAGGCCGCCAAGCTCGCCACGGTCGCGGTTGCCGCTCATGACTACACGGCGGCTCTGATCCGCGCAGAGCAGATCACCTGCGCCTATCGTGATACCGGGCGTTTCCTCGCCGCGCCGTCGAAGAAGGCCTACGACAAGCTCGCCCAAGACCTCGACATGATGCTTGAAGACGGCGTGCCCATCGATGCGGAGATGATCCCGCGCGAGCGCCAGCACGAGGAAATCGCCAGCGACATCTACCACGGCGGCCAGTTGCTGCGTGGCAACGGCATCATGCACCCCGGGCTCATGCACCGGGGACTGGTGGATCGGGCGCGCAGCCAGGGTGCGGATGTGATCGGTTTCTGCCCCGCCACGGCCGTGGATTCGCAGGGTTCCGGGTTTGTGGTCACGACACCCAGGGGCAAGATTGAAACCCGCGATGTTTTCATCGCGACCAACGGTTACACGCCCAAGGCCTTCCCCTGGCAGCGCCGTCGCGTGATTCCTGCATCAGCGTTCATGATGGCGACGGAGACCCTGTCACCGGAACTCATGGCAAAGGTTCAGCCCGGAGGCCGCCCACTTCTGGAAGCCTGCAACACGCCACTCTGGATCCGCCCCAACGAGGACGGCACACGTGTCCTCTTTGGCGGCCGTACTGGTGAAGACCTGGGCTCTCTCGACCGCAAGGCCGAACAGCTCTACGGTGAGATGGTCCGTGTTTTGCCCGATCTCGAGGGTGTAAAACTCACCCATAGCTGGTCCGGCAAGGTCGCGATGACCTTCGACTGGCTGCCTCATACCGGCACCCACGAAGGCATCCACTACGCCATGGGCTGGTGTGCCACCGGCATACCCATGGGCACCTACCTGGGTCATCAGACCGCGCTGCGCATCGTCGGCGATCCCGCTTCGGTCACGGCCCTGGATAACCGCCCGTTCCCGACCCGGCCGTTTTATTACGGCAATCCCTGGTTCCTGCGCTGGGCCATCTGGTGGCTGCAGTATCAGGACCGGACGATGATGAAGAAATGATGCAGGAGGCGTCCCGAGATCAGTTCGGGGTTATGATCGACGGAGACTTCAGATAATCTCTGCCGCCAGATGGAGAAAGAAGGAAAGCCATGAGAAAACGGGTACTGACCGGTGGGCGTGTCTTTACGGCCGATTGCGACAATCCGTGGGCCGAAGCGGTCGTGGTCGACGGCGATACGATTGCTTTTGTCGGGACTGCTGACGACGCTCTGACGATGGCCGGCGATGGAGCGGAGCAGATCGATTCCAACGGCGGCCTCATCATGCCGGGGTTCGTCGATGGTCATGTCCACGTCACCTTGACGGGATCGTCCATGCTAAAGGCGTATCTGCGCGATGCCGAAACAGTCGAGGACATCCAGCAGAAGGTCAAAACCTGGGCCGACGAGAACCCTGATGCACCGCGGGTTCTGGGCACGGACTGGATCCATTCCGTATTGCCGGACAACAAACCCACCAAAGAGATTCTGGACGCTGTTGTGTCCGACCGGCCTGTTTATCTCGACGCCTTCGATTTCCATTCCTGCTGGGTGAATTCGGCCGCGCTCCGGGAATTGGGCATCGATGACACCACGCCCGACCCTGCCGGCGGGACCATCGTGCGAGATCAGGACACCGGTGAAGCCACGGGCCACCTGCTGGAAAGCGCACATTTCGAGATGGTCACGCCCATGCTGGCGCGCGTCGATGACACTGTGCGGGATGGTTACGTCTCGACGGCCCTTGAAGCCTTTGCCCGTGCGGGTATCACCACGGTGGTCGAAATGGCCATGGAAGAGGAGCCACTCGAGTCTCTCGCCCGCATGCGCGATGCCGGCAAATTGACCACGCGGGTGGTCGCACACATGATCATCTGGCGCAAAGGTGATCTGGATGAAGAGCTTGCTCTGGTCGAGCGTGCCGCCGAACTCGCCAAGGAGTATCAGGGCGATTTGCTCAGGGTCGGCGGTATCAAGATCATCGGTGACGGCTCGATTGATGCCTGCACCGCCGCGCTCAGCCAACCCTATGTGAATGGCACCAGCAGTGATCCGATCTGGACGCCTGAGTCACTCGACGCGGTGGTCAGGGCGGCTGATGCCGCAGGCCTTCAGGTCGCCGTCCATGCCGTGGGCGATCAGGCGATCCACAACACGGTCGATGCCATCGAAAAGGCCATGAAGTCCAACGGCACTTCGGGGCGGCGTCACCGGATCGAGCATCTGGAGTATGCGCAGGAAGGCGATATCGAGCGTATGGGCCGCCTGGGCATCACCGCCTCCATGCAGCCGGTCCACATGGATCCCGAGTATCTGCAGAACTGGATCGCGATGATCGGCCCCGAGCGCGCCAACAACGGCTTTGCCTGGCCTCTGCATGTTGCTGCCGGCTCGACTTTGGCGTTCGGGACCGACGCGCCGACCACACCGCACTGGTCGCTGCCCAACATGTACATCGCGACGACTCGCAAATCGCCGGGCGATGCCTCGTTCGATGCCATCCGGCCGGACTGGGCTTTGCCGGTCGAAGAAGCCATCGTTCATGGCACTCGGGATTCGGCCTGGGCCGCTTGGCTGGAACACGCCACTGGCGTTCTCAAACCGGGCTTTGCTGCCGACATCACGGTCGTCGATCGCGACTTCTTTGCCGAAGGACCGGACTCACTGCTCAAGACAAAGGTGGCGATGACCATGATGGGCGGTGAGATTGTCTACAGAGACTGACGCAGCCTCACGGCTACATGTGACGTTTCGGGCCGTCCGGTGAGCGAACGGCCCGCTCCGCTTTCGGGGACGATGTTTGTGGCGTTCGCAGCGTTGTTCCTGCTGTTCTGGTCGACCGGTTTTGTCGCGGCAAAGTTCGGCCTGCCCTACGCGGAGCCGCTCACCTTCCTGGGCACACGGTTCGTGATCGCCAGTGTGCTCATGCTTCTGATCTGCCTTGCCCTGCGTACACGTTGGCCGCGTCGGTGGAAGGACTACGGCCATGTCCTTGTCTCAGGTGTGCTGGTTCAGAGCGGTTACCTGATCGGGGTCTACTACGGCATCAACCTCGGGGTCTCGATAGGGATCATGGCGCTGGTCGTCGGCCTGCAGCCGCTCATCACAAGCGCTCTCGTCGGACCATTCCTGGGCGAAACCGTGAGCTTTCGCCAGAAGCTCGGATTGGTGCTGGGTTTTGGAGGCCTGGGCCTGGTCGTGGCCGAAAAGGTCATAATCGGTGAGGCTGTCTGGCTGGGATATCTGCTTGGTCTGATGGCACTCGTGGCGATCACGGGCGGCACGCTCTACCAGAAGAAGTTCTGCGCCGGTTTTGACGTCAGAACGACGGTGACCGTTCAGAACTGCAGCAGTTGCGTCCTGATTCTTGTCCTGGCCGTTCTGTTCGAGTCGATGGAGACCGACTGGACCGGCGAGTACATCTTCGCTCTGGTCTGGTCGGCGGTGTGCCTGTCGGTCATCGCCATTATGGCATTCTACTATCTCGTGGCCCGTGGTGCTGCGACCAAGGTGACCAGTTTGCTCTATCTCAGCCCGCCCACGACAGCGGTGATGGGCTGGCTCTTTTTTGATGAGACGCTGGCGCTGCTTGCGGTCGCCGGTATGGGTGTGGCGGTGGCCGGTGTCGCCCTGGTCTCGGTCGAGCGGCGCTAGGGGAAAAATCGGAGTTTTCTTGCTGCGGAAGAAGTAATCGGAAACAATGATGCCGAATTTAGCGTGGGAGACACAGCAATGAAGGCAAGAGATATCGTTTCAATGGTCCGTGACGGAAGTCTGTCGCGGCGTGATTTCAACAAGGCCGCAGCCGCACTCGGTGTCAGCATGGTCACGGTTCCGGTCACGACATCGGCCATGGCGGCGGAAAAGCCCATGTACTTCGGCTGGGCTGGCTATGACGACCCGAACTTCGTGACGTCCTACACGGACAAGCACGGCGAAGCGCCGGACTACACTTTTTGGGGTTCCGAGGACGAAGCATTCCAGAAGATGCGCGCCGGCGGCTTCCAGCCCGATGTCATGGCGCCCTGCACTTACGAGCTCTTCAAGTGGAAGGACGGCGGGATCATCCAGGCGCTCGATCCCAGTCGCCTTGAGTATCTTGGGGACATGTTCGCCAGCCTCGAAAACATCGAAGGTTCGGTGATCGACGGTCAGCGCTACTTCATGCCTATCGACTGGGGTAACTCCACCATCATCTATCGCCGTGATCTGGTTGGCGAAGAGTGGCGCGACGAGAATGTCTCTTGGGAGATCTTCTATTCCGATCAGTTCGCGAACCGTCTCGGCTTCTACGATTCGGCCGGTGCTATCGTCGAGATTTCGGCGCTTGTTCTGGGTTATGAGAACATCTTCACCCTGACCGAGGAACAGCTTGTTGAAGTCCGCAAGATGGTTGCCACACAGCGCGACAACATGCGGATGTACTGGTCCGACCAGACGGAGGCCGTGCAGGCCCTGGCATCCGGCGAACTCGTGGCCAGCTACGGCTGGAACGATGCGTATGTCACCCTGAAAGCGCAGGGTTACGACGTCGGCCTTGGCGTGCCCAAGGAAGGTATCTTCACATGGTGCTGCGGTTTGGTGATGCATTCGGAGACACAGTTCGTCGATGAGGCCTATGACCTGATCAATGCCTTCGCCAGCCCTGAGGCCGGTGCCTACGAGATCTCGAACTGGGGCTACGGCCACGCCAACAAGAAGGCATTCGATCTCGTGCCGGAGGAAGTTCTCTCAGAGCTGGGTCTTTCGACTCCGTCTGCGCTGCTCGACAGCGGCATCTTCTTCCAGGCGCTCGCACCTGATGTTGAAGAGAGCTACATCCGCCTGTGGGACGAAGTCCGCGCTGGCTACTGATCATCAATTGTGATCGATGAGATTAGCCCCGGGGCTGTGCGGTCCCGGGGCTTTTTCGTTGTGGTAGCGCCGTTGTACTACCTTGGATCGGAAAACAGACTAATGTTATGGGACGGGCAGACCAAAACAACACCGCACGGGGGAGAGTCCACTATGGGCAATGCAGTCGCCGAACATGATGCCATCAGCAAGGTCATCGAGCTCTATGTTGATGGCGCCAGACAGGGTAAGAGCGCAATCATGAAGCCGGCCTTTCATGCCGATGCCGGGATTTACGGCTACGCAGGTCCCGACCTGATGGCCGGTCCAATCCAGGAACTGTTCGACTTCAACGACGAGAACGGTGCCGCGCCCGACATTCAGGCGCGGATCGCCAGCATCGACCTTGCTGAATCGGTGGCGACTGTACGTCTGGAAATCGATAACTGGACTGGCGATTGCTACACGGATTTCTTCACCCTGCTGAAGCTGGATGGCCAGTGGGTCATCATGAACAAGGTCTTCCATCTTCACGAGCCTGTGGGCTGATCACTCCCGCTGCCCTCACGGCGGCCCGACTGGATTGTTTTCATGTCTCTTGAACGCCTCGATCAAGCCGCTATTCACGCCCTTCGTGAATCAGAGAACATAGAGTTTGCGCGCACGCACCTGCGCTCTCTCGAGTTGCGGGAGCGTGGTCGTGCATCGATGCCCAATGGCGTGCCGATGTCATGGATGACCGGGCTCTATGAGCACCCCACGATCTTTCCCGACACCGGCGTCGGGGCCTGGTTCACCGACGTCGATGGTCATCGTTATCTCGACATGAACCAGGTGGACATCGCGGGCTTCCTCGGCTTTGCGCCCGAGCCCGTAACTCGGGCGTTGACTGATCGTGCATCCCGAGGTTCGTCGTATCTCTTGCCCACCGAGGACGCGATTGCCGCAACGCAGAACCTCGCCGAGCGTGTAGGACTTCCGTTCTGGCAGTTCACGGGTGCTGCCTCCAACTCAAATGCCGAGCTCATTCGCCTAGCCCGTGTGTACACCGGCCGTGATCGCGTGCTGATGTTTGAAGGCAAGTATCACGGGGATGTTGTCGATGTGTTGGGGCGCGTCGATGGTGACGGACCCAGGGCCGATACGCCGGGGATGGCTTCCAACGCGTCGCGCGGTGAGGTCACGATTCCCTTCAACGATATGGCGTCGCTCGAGGCGGCTCTGGCGGCAGGCGACATCGCCTGCGTGTTGAGCGAGCCCATGCTGACCAATTTCAACATCATCTTCCCGGACGACGATTTCTGGCCCCGGGCTCAGGCATTGATCCGCGAGGCTGGCGCTCTGCTTTTCTTTGATGAGGCGCACACCCATTCCTTCGCTTATGGAGGTCTTGTGAACCTCTGGGGGCTCAAACCCGATGCCGTCACAGTCGGCAAGGGGCTCGGCAGTGGCGTACCCTTCGCGGCCTACGGAATGTCCGCTGATCTCGCGGAGGTGTATGAAGCCAACTCACGCCCGCCGTCGCCCATCGAAGACGGGAGCGCCGCGATCACGACCGGCGGCACCACTTATGCCAGCGCCCTGATCATGGCTGTCGCGCGTGCGGCGCTGGAAGAATGCCTTTCAGCTGAGCAGTACGCCCGGGTCGATGCCCTTGGCATTAGGTTGGCCGAAGGGCTCGAGGCAATCTTTGCCCGCCGCAGCCTCAACTGGCGTGCGCCCCTGATTGGTGGCCGGTCAGGCTGGGTTCTGGGTCCGGAACTGCCGCGCAACACCGTCGATTCGGCGGCGACCATGGATATCTTCTTCTCCAACACCCGCCGTGTGTTCATGGCTAACCGGGGCATCTGGGAAGCGCTCGATACCGCCGGCCCGGCTTGTTCCTTCGCCCACACCGAAGCGGATGTGGATCGATATCTCGAAGTCTCCGAGGAGTTCGTTGTCCGCACCACCACGCCGGCCTGACGTGCCTAGAACGCGATACCGTTGCCCAATGGCTTCTTATCCGACGTCGTCTCGCCCAGAATTTCATAGAGGTCTGTCTCGATGGTCCGCACCAGCGTCGAGATCGGGACGTCGTGGGGCATGCCGTCGAACGGGTCCTCCAGGCTCTCGCTCACCTTCTCGATGTAAAAGAAGATCCAGGAGATCATCATCGAGAACGGAATGACGATGAAGACATAGATCGATGCCTCGCTGGCGTTGAAGCTGTGCAACGAGACCTTACCCTTGAAGGCGTCGATGAAGATCCAGGTGAAGGCACGGCCAAAGAAATCCACGGCCATCGGGAAGGGCGTGTTCTCGATCCGCTCGCAGGCGCCCTGGTTGTCGTAGTTGCGCTGAATCAACTGGTTCAGTGCGACATGACAATAGCTGTCGATACGCCCACTGCCTGCCAGTTCGGCCAGGGTCTCGCCCTGGCGGATCATGATCTGGGCCGCGTGATTGGTCTTGCCTTCGAGGGCTTGCAGTTCCGCGCCGTCGAGAAGACGCCGGTAGCACTCCGAGTCGCGGTGATACTCACGCCCTTCCAGCACCGCATAGTGATTGAAGATGCGTGCTTTGCTCTCACCGCGCTTGCGGCCCTTCCTGTGAAGCTAGAAGGCCAGGACGTTCAGCCAGGCGAGGTGCCGGATAATCAGCCCGCGCCGGGTCTCGGAATCAACCGGCGTGCCGTCTTCGGCCATCGTGAGAGACTTCACGGCGTTTGCCCAGAAGCGGCTGCCGTTGATGATCGCGCCCCAGACCATGCGCGCTTCTCACCAGCTGCCGTAGGCCTGGTTGCTCTTGAACCCGAGATAGAGCGAGACGGCGACGCTCGTCACCGTCACGGGTGCGGTGGGGATCGAAAGGAAATGGAAGTTCGTGAACTCGCGCAACAACACGATCGTCAGGGCGTAAAGGCGGCTGACGGCCAGAATGCCGCGTGATTCCTGCAGAGCCGATCGCGCAGTGATCGATTCAGGGATGAACATCGCAGTCTTCTTTGGTGGGGCTGGGCAGCACGTTCAGCTCGGCGTCGTCAGGTTTCTGAACGCAAAGCTGCCGCAGCAGGCCGTCGCCCAGACCGTAGACCCAGCCGTGAACCTCCGGTCCATTGCCGGCCCGCCAGGCATCCCGGACAATCGTGGTCTTGGTGACGTTGCGCACCTGTTCGATGACGTTGAGTTCGCACAGTCGGTGTTCGCGCTGATGGTGGTCCAGCCCCTCCAGCTCATCATGATGGAGCCGCTGCACGTTGCGGATGTGATTGAGCCAGTTGTCGATCAGGCCGTGATCGTCGTCGGTCATCGAGGCCGCCACGCCGCCGCAGCCGTAGTGGCCGCAGACAATGACAGCACGAACGCCAAGGACCTCGACGGCGTACTGCAGCACCGACAGGCAGTTGAGGTCCGAATGCACTACGACATTGGCGATGTTGCGGTGAACGAACACCTCACCGGGCGGCAGGTCGATGATCTGGTTGGCCGCCACGCGGCTGTCGGCGCAGCCGATCCAAAAAATCTCGGGCTTCTGCTGCTTGGCGAGATTGGAGAAATAGTCCGGGTTGATCTCTTTCAGACGGTCGGACCACATCCGGTTGCGATCAAACAGGCGTAGGACTTCAGGCAAGGTTCGCTCCCCGTGCTGCTCGGTTTGCGCTGTATGGCGCACTGCCAGATTCTTGGCAACGCCCGTGCGGACGTGGTTGTGGGTGAAGCGCGACACAGACTGGTTGCCGTGCCCGGAAGGGATCAGGGCGGTCCTGGATAGTCCGGATGATGGGCATCCCAGTTCGGGCCGTGAAACCGCATGATGTGCTGCATAGCCGGACGCTCCTCGACCAGTTCGGCGCAGCGTTTCACATGCGGATAGCGCGACCGCATCGCGTCCGTGTCCCGGTGCCAGAGCGACAACATCTGCAGGTACAGGTCGCAGGCGCTGAATCGATCGCCCAACAGGTACGGCCCGTTTGCCGCACAGACCTCGTCGAGCAGCCGCCAGCTGGTGTCGAGCCGCGCGATCCCCTGGGCGCTGATCTCCTCGTGACCGGTTTCCGCCGTCGTGTGCCAGAACGGCATGAAGTAGATCTGCATGGCGATCTGCAGTGTGTTGGTCATATAGGTCATCCATTTCAGGAAGTCCCCACGGCCGGGTTCTCCGACGGTAGGGCCGAGCCCAGCCTCCGGAAAGCGTTCGCAGAGGTAGATCAGGATGGCCGTGCCTTCGAACACGACCGTGCCGTCGTCATCGACCAGAACCGGCACGGCGCCATGGGGTGTGAGCGCCTGAAACTCGGTGTCACGCTGTTCCAGCGGAATGTCGATGTCGATCCAGCGGTTCTCGTAGGCGCAACCGATTTCCTCCAGTGCGGCATGCGCGGACATCGCGGTGGAGGCGGGGCTGTTGAAGAGTGTGATCATGTCCGTCGCTCCCGTTCGACTCGTTCGAGCCTGTCCCGGTCGTTCTGGGTCAGGCCGGCCGTCAGGCGTGTCATGCCATCGTCTGCGGCCAGATGAAGATGGTCGGTGTCGTCCATTTCGATGGTGATGTCGCTCATCGTAGCACCGTGGCAGTGACCGCCCAAGCGACCATCATCGATGACCAGATGCAGGTGATAGCCGGGCACGCCGACCGGCGCGGAATCGCTCGGAAAACGGAGCCCCACAAGAACTCCCCGTAATCCCTCTTCATGGAACTCGGCCTGACTCTGGCTCGCTGTGTCGAGGTCAGTGCCGTTGGCTTGTCGCCGCATCACACGGAACTGCAGATCGTCGAAACAGGCGCTGATCTTCACCGCGCACATCGCGTCACGTTCAGGCAGAGCCTCATCGATGGTCTGTTGGACTGCCTCAAGTGAGCAGGGACCATCGAGCCGGATCGTGAAGTCCGTCTGGAAGTGCTTAACCACCGCAAACTGTGCCTGGTTTTCGGGATCGACCGGTGAGCCCGATCCGTCGGGGCCAAAGCGATAGAAGCGCCCGTCTACAGCCGACATCTCGCCGTCCAGACCACTGAAGGTGCGCAGCCCGAAGTCTCCGTGGCGTATGATCTCGCTGTAAGGCATGGCGCCGGACTAGTCGGCGTCGAGCAGGCAGCCGATCGTTTCGAGCTGAAACACCTTGTGCGGTGTGCAGCGGCCCTCAAGGTAATCGTGCAGGTGACGGATAAGACGCTCCAAGGTCTACACCACCACGCGGTCGCGTTTGACGTGGTCTTCGCCGTCCAGTGTGCGGGCAAAGAGGTGGCCGGAATGCACGGCCGTGGCGATCAGGTGCGGTGCCTCGCAGTCACCGATCTGACGCAGCGTCTTGATCCCGGCGGATGCCAGACGATCCGTGGCGGCGGAAAGTTCGCGATACAGCGCGTCGTTGGGCTCTCGTGACGTCACGACGACTACGTTGTCGCAGTTTGCCCACCGTTCGTGGCCACTGTAGCTACACGCCAACCGGGCTTCTGTGCTCGTGAAGCCCTTCAGCATATGGGCAGTCACGATATCGATGCCCAGATCGATCAGGCGCGCCTGGATGCGGGATTGGTCCAGCGTGCCGTGGCATTCTGGCGACACCGCATCGGCCGAGGTCACGAACACGACATCGTTGCCGTTGGCGTGCAGAGCTTCGGCGATCACGCCACCCA